>JBKPOC010000048.1:0-6254 GCA_046732935.1 Acidobacteriota bacterium
CGCCGCGCCTGCGAAGCCATAGGCTCGCGCCAACAAGTTAAGTACGAATGGGATCACTGACGCGCCCGCAGCGACGCCGACGATGAGCGCTCTTTGTTGCCGCATCGGTGATGCGCCAACGAGCTGGCCCGTTTTCAAGTCTTGCAAGTTGTCGTTGGAGATCGTTGCGC
Source organism: Acidobacteriota bacterium (assembly GCA_046732935.1). Lineage (GTDB taxonomy): Bacteria > Acidobacteriota > Blastocatellia > Pyrinomonadales > Pyrinomonadaceae > PSRF01. Next base: position 171 of record JBKPOC010000048.1, read on the forward strand.
AGGCGAAGACGATCGCTGTAATGAAGAGCGCAAACGCGACGAGCGCAGGTCGCGTTCCGGCCGTCGGCGCGACGGCGAGAATCAGCACCGACGCGCATAGCACGATCGACAAAATGCCGACCCCGGAAATCGGACTGTTCGACGCCCCGATTAGTCCGGCCATGTAGCCGCAAATGCCGGCAATCATAAACCCACCGAGTAGAACAAAAGGCACAGCGATGATCGTGAGCGTCACCGCCTTTGGCGCCAGCACGGTCGAGCGCGCAAAGTTGAATGCAAGCCAGCCTGCGACCAAAAGGCATGCCACGGTCAGTATCATTATCCAGGTGGGCGAAAGATCTCGATCACGATCGTCGCGGTTTTCAGTTGCACGCGAAGCGGCGAGTGTGGTTACTAGTCCGCCCACGACCGGTTTCGCGAGCCGGGCGAGAGTGTAGATCGCAGCAATCGCAATCGCTCCCGCGCCGATGAATCGAACCTGTGTGCGCCAGATCGTCGCCGTATGTGCGGCGAGAGCGACGCCTTCGGCGGCGGGCTGTTGAGAAGTCAGGATGGGCACCGCGATGGCCCATGCGATGATCAGACCGGTAAGCATTGCCATGCCGACTGATAATCCGACCAGATGTCCGGCGCCGACGAGTGCGAGTGAAAAGGCAACGTCGTAACCGCTTGAAGCAGTCGCGCCGAGACGAAAGAAACCTGTCACCGAAGCCGCAGCGATACGCGTTGCAGTTATGATGGCGAAACCGGCTGACGCTACTGATCCGAGGATCACGGCGATGAGACCTTCGCGAGCTTCGCCAGTTTCATCCTTCGTTTCGCCACGCGTGCCTGAGCCAACCTTCAACACTTCAGCGGCAGCAACGCCTTCGGGGTAGGGAAGGTCAGAATTTGTTACGAGGGCACGCCGCAGGGGTATTGTGAACAACACTCCGAGCACGCCACCACTGAGGCAGATGAGAAACGACTCCCAGAACGGAAATCCGGTCCACCAACCAACGATAACGAGTCCGGGCAACACGAAGATGATCGCCGAGAGCGTTCCGGCCGCCGACGCGACCGTCTGGACGATGTTGTTTTCGAGAATGGACGAGTCCTTCACGACACTCAGGATCGCCATCGAGATCACCGCTGCGGGAATCGACGATGCGAACGTCAGGCCAACCTTGAGACCGAGGTATACATTAGCAGCGGTAAAGATCGTCGTGATGAGCGCGCCGAGAATCAGGCCGCGTATGGTGAGTTCTTTAGGTTTCATAGTTTTGACGTAATCAAAGCTGAACTTCGTTACAACTCATTACAACGTGGGTTTCGATCTCAACCATGGGAATAGTCCCAGGCTTATCAACACCCATTGCAACATCGTGAGAATCACACCCATCTGGTCTGTTGTTCCATGTGGCTCACCGAACCTGAGAAGCAAAAATTGTATCGGGAGTAAGCTCACGGCAATCAGAAGTAAGATATAGTTGGCACGATTCCATTGGAGCACCGCTCTTTCTCGTCCTCTTCCCAAATCTCGGATTACCCATAATATGGATAACAGAGCAAACCCGCCGAACAATAATGGACCGACCCACGCTAAAGATACGTCAACTCCGAGTGTGTCACCACGAAATCGGTAATCTTCAGGAGAACTAATAGCGTCATAGGTAGCCTGCACACCTAGCGGGATGTGCCAGAGCAACAGGAACCAATGAAATGGTTGTTGCGCTCCTCGCCATCCTAAATAAAGGAGAGTTATTCCGAACGCGGCTTGCAGCACCAGGACCCAGTAGGCTCCATGCAGTCCTCGCCCTCCGAGTTGAAACCCCCAGAAAGAGTTGGCCCATTGATAACTCTCGCCGTCCATTAAGCCGCGCACTAGTGGCAACCAGACCACGAGCAGAGTGATCATGGTCCAAATGAGAATGGCTTTAAGGAGTCGATCGGGCCTCCAAACCAACTTAAGCCTCCAATCAATTCAGCTGCTCCCCACAACAAAGAGCTGCAATGACTCCGAATCATGAGGACTGGTAGCTATTCAAACGCGACTATGAATTTACAACGCGCAACCGGGCCATCACCTTAGAGTCAACATATTGACCATCGCGAAAGGCATGCTGCCGTAACGTTCCTTCGACTTCAAATCCCATACGCTCGTACAGGCTGATCGCCGCTTCGTTGTCCGCATATACCTCGAGTTCAAGTCGGATGAGGTTCAGCCAGTTATCAGCCAAATCCAGGATCGCGCGCATAAGTGCTATGCCGACACCTTTGCCCTGCCACTCGTCATGCACGCAGATCCCGATGACCCCGACATGTCTGCGACGTGGCCTATTCGGAAATGTTTCGACGCTGACCATGCCAACTACGCGATCGCCGACCATTGCCACAAGGTTGTACAAGCTTTCGGAAGTTTCAGCCAGCTTTTGCCGCCACTGCTCGCGTGAAGGATACGGCAATTGGAGCGTGCCGGAGAACACCTTCGGACTACTAAACATTTCGTACACTGCCGAATAATCATCCGGCTCGGCGCGACGTATCTGTAGACCTTCGACTGCCAATCGATTTTTCCTCGGCTGCAAAATGGAGTGAGATTCTACCAACAGCTAGTTACCGATCCGCAAGCCAAATCGAAATGTGTTATCCGTTGGTGATTTGAGTGATGAAGTTTTCTACTTTCGCTCGGTGTAGATCGGATCGAATGCGCGGGTGGTGTGCTCGGTCACGCTCGTTCTGGCTTCTGGCAACCCTCGCGCCTGTGCCGCGTCGAGTTCGGTCGTCGCCTGCTCCTTCGATAGCGCAGGAGGGCTTAGATCAGCAGGTTGATTACGACGCAATAACAGTCGAACAAACACGCCTTCGATTATGAGCATTAGCAGAAAAGGCACGAGCGAGAAGGCGAGGACTCGTTCCACGGGTAAGCCAAGGACAGCTTTCATGACTCCCATCAGAACCGTAATAGCGAACAGACCGAACATAAAGGTCGTCACCATTGCTCTAACGAGCAGATCGGGTTTGACTTCTGATGATTTGACTACGCTCTCGCCCCGATTCAACTTTGCGCCACACTGATTGCAATAACTCAACCCCTGCGCGACAGCCACTCCGCAAGACGAACAATACATGCCCTTCCACCTCCTGAGAGGTTTACTACGACAGCAGCAGCGTTTCGGTTCAACACTGATGCCTATCGAGCTTGCTTGACAGGATTACAAGATTTTCAAGGTGTACAAGATACTCCTGTACATCTTGAAAATCTTGTAAATCCTGTCAAAAAGTTTCGTGCCATTTGCGAAGCAATGTTTGTTCTTTCTCAGAGTCGATGCCGGCTTTCAATTGTTCATTCGGACGACTGGTTTGATACCAGGTTAAAGTGTCCCTGATTGTATCGGTGAGCGGGCGTTGGCGGAGACCAGCCTCGATAGCTTTATCACAGTTAATGAACATGAACCCTTTCAGATGCGGTGCAGCCTCTTCCGGCAGCCAGAGGGGAAGTTCAGTCCATGCAAAGACGTTCTCCTTCAGGAGAAAATGCTCGCTGGCCCATGTAAACGACGCATCACTGTTGCTGACAGATTTGCATTCCTCCAGCACACTTTGCATGGACACGGTGGTAGTTGGACCATTGGCGTTATAAGCTCCCGCCGCGCCTTGTTCAATCATTCTTACGGTCCATTCAGCCAGGTCGCGCCCGTCGATAAACTGAACAAAGCGATCCGGGCGGCCCGGCGCCAACACCTCGCCGCCGCGAGCAACGCGCACCACCCAGTACGTAAATCTGTCAGTGTAATCGTACGGACCAACAATCAAACCCGGACGAATGGTGAGCACTCGATCGGGCAGGACCTCCTCAGCCGCCTGTTCGCAAAGTGCTTTCAATCCGCCATACAACTTTCCGTAGGAAGGCTCGCCTGCTGTGTCAATCGCATTTGCCTCGGCCAGTTGTTCAGCGGTAAGCGTAGCGAGCGGAGAAGTCTCATCGACATTCGGGACGCTGACGTCTGCATAAACATTTTGAGTGGATATGAAAACGTAACGCTCTACCGAGTCAGAGAAAGCTTCTGCCGCGGCACGTACAGCGCGCGGTAAAATTCCACACGTATCGACAACCGCATCCCAGCGACGCCCCTGGAGTTTAGCGAGATCGCTGTGCCGATCCCCATGAATGATCTCTATACCTGTCAGTGGCTCAGACGAATGCAGTCCACGATTAAAGAGTGTGACCTCGTGCTTCCGTGCGCGTGCAGCGGTCACCAAATGACGACCGAGAAACCTCGTACCACCGATGATCAATAAGTTCATCTGTGCGTCTTGCTAAACAGCATGATACATCTGCTCGACAGTAATCAGGACGGCTTCTTCGGCTAACGCCTCCATCGCTGCACGTTTCAATTCGCGTGCGTATACTGCGACGATAGCGAAATCAACCGATAACGCAAGAGGTACGTCTGAATAGATTACGTTGATTCGATCCGGCATAACGTTTCCACGGATCGAAAGATAGCTGCCTTCCAGACCTCGCACGATGCTACACCCACCAAATGCATAGGTGAACTCTTGTGCAAGCAGCCGTAGTAAGTCTTCGTATTCTGGTAAGTGAGGATCTGGAAGATAGATTTCAACTCTTACTCGCTCGAGCAGCGGCAAGGAACTGCTCCTTTCGTTTTGAAAACTCCTTCATTCGTTTCAAAACCTCTTCCCGAGAAAGCTGCGCGCGGGGAGGTCGCTTAGTCCTTTTTTCATCTGAGGTTGTTTTTGATTTTTCCATAACTTCATTATGCACAGAGACTTTTGCATGTCAATCCACTTTTCTTACGTCAGTATGGCCACACTGTCGTTGCAGAAACTTCAGCGTCTGCTGATTGAACTCTGCCACCTTTACTTTGATCTTGTGCATAAGCTCTCTGTGTTGACGGGTTGTATTTCACCAGTCCGATGCGCTGCATTGCCAGCGGGATTTCGCGGTTTTGCATGAACCAGCGCCAGACGTTTCCCGTGCGCATGTTCTCGGCGCTTAGAAGCATAATGCCAACGTTGATTCCGATGACGTCCGTATCGATCCATCCAGTTGCAGGATTGAATGCGTCGACAAATCCGTACTTGCCGTAGACCTTCTCGCCATACTTTTCATGCATGGTGCGTAGCGCTCGAAGAGAGAGTTCAGGAGTGAACATCAGCGAGCCACCCGCTGCGGAAGGCACAACTGTTCCATCGATATCCGGATCGCGCGGTGGACCACCCCAGGCGAGATACCCTTTCGCACTGTCAGACGCCGTAATCCCCCAGACGTCTGGTCCAAAGGCAGGGAAGTCGTACGACAGGTTAACGCAGAACGCGCGATGCGCGAGAGTTGCCGCAATCGAGTTTTGAAAGTAGTCGATGCGGTCAGCCTTCGTTTCGTGTCTGTTGCGGTAGTCAATCCACGCATGCGCGTACTGGTGCATGAACAAAGGCACGCCGATCGTAGTGAAATAACTGTGGCCCTCGTAACGGTAACGATCGCGCCATAGGGCATACCAGGAAGCCGCTGAAATCGGATATGCCGGCGATCCGATTGCAAGCAAATAAAGAATCGTGTCCTCGCTGTAAGTGTCCCAACGCGGACGCAGGAAACCAGTCTCCGGCTTCCAACCATGTGACAACAACAGCGGATGACCGTTAAGCATCCAGCGGAAATCGACGCGCTGGTAGATCCTGCCGGCGAGTCTCACTATTTCCTGATCGTCACGAAAGCACTGTCGCACTGTGAGTACACCAGCGAGAAGCAATGCTGTATCAATCGAAGAGACTTCGCTGTTCCAGCGACGCTCACCGGTCTTCGCATCCATCCAGTGATAGAACCAGCCGCGTTGCTGAAATGCACGACTGTCGAAGAACCGCAAGGTGTTCCGGGTACGTTCGCGCGCCTGGGCCTGGTTGATCCAACCTCCATCTGACGCGATGCAAAGTGCAGTTAGACCAAAGCCGGTGGCGGCGATACTGGCGACGTTCTGGTGACCGGGTGGTAAAGAGGAACCATCGATGCGCGCGCGATCCGGCACAAGGCCTGTCTGCGGATCGGCTTGCTCCCAGAAGTAGCGAAACGAGCGTTGCTGAAGA
>JBKPOC010000049.1:0-192875 GCA_046732935.1 Acidobacteriota bacterium
GTCTCGTGGGCTCGGAGATGTGTATAAGAGACAGGCCGTGCGCTACGCGCAAAAACTTTTGCGCGACGAAAGCCTGGGCCGGCTTTATTACATCTACAGCCAGCGTTTGAACCTGGGCCAGGTGCGGTCGGACGTGAATGCGTGGTGGAACCTCGCGCCGCACGACGTCAGCATTTTGATGTACCTGATGAACGACGAGCTTCCGGTTTCAGTCTCGGCAACGGGCGTCAGCTACATCCAGCCGGGCATCGAAGACGTGGTGTTCGCGACGTTGAAGTGGGCCAGCGGCGTCACCGGTCATATTCACGTCAGTTGGCTCGACCCGGGAAAGATCCGCAAGATGACGCTGGTCGGCAGCCGCAAGATGGTTGTTTACGACGACGTCAGCGACGACAAGATCAAGATCTTCGACAAGGGCGTCGATCGCGTTCCGAAGATCGGTGAGCGGATGGACTACGACCAGTCCGGCGATTACCAGTTGATTCACCGGACCGGCGACATCCTGTTGCCGAAGATCTCGTTTCAGGAGCCCCTCAAAACAGAATCCGGGCACTTTCTCGAGTGCCTGCGCAATGGTCAGCCCCCCTTGACTGGACCAAAACACGCGCGCGACGTCGTGGCCGTTCTCGAAGCAACGCAAACGGCGCTCACGTCGGGACGCGCGGTCAACTTGTAAACATGGGCTTAATCGGTGTAATTCCCGCGGCTGGACGAGCAACCAGGATGGGACAAATCCGCGTGCCCAAAGCGTTGATCGAGGTCGAGGGCCGGACGTTGCTCGAACGATCGATCGATACGTTGAAGTCGATCGGAGTTTCGCGGGTCATTGTTGTCGTGGGACATCTTGGCGAGCAGATTGTTGAGCGTGAACTTGATGTTGAGATTGCTTATCAAGAGAGGCCGCTCGGACTCGCACACGCAATTGCGACGGCAAATCCTAATGATGATTTTCTCGTGTTGTGTCCGGACAATCTTTACACGGATGAAACGGATCTAATCCGTGCTCGCGAGGAATTTGAATCAGACGCAACGTTCGTCCTTGTTGGCACAGTAACTCCGAACACCCAACGCGATCGAAAATCCTATTTCACTTCCGCCCATCGCAACCTCGAACCAAACGTCTACGATTACCGGCGGCAAAACAACAACACCTCGGGACTCGCAATCAACTCCACCGGCTGCGTCTTCTTCAAACGCGAGGCCCTCGATTTTCTCCCGTCATTCTCCGATACCGAACATATCTTTCGTGACTATCTCGACTCGATAATTCAACATCGCGAAGCTCTAATCTATTTACTGCGCGGAATGCGCTATGATTTTTCCGGACCGGAAGACATCGAACAGTATCTCGAACTTGCGAAGCGGCTCCGCGAAACGAAAGGACAACAAGGCGTCAGCGCGATTTTGATAAATCCGCGGGGTCAGGTTTTACTGCAACAGCGCGACGACAACCCCGCGATCCGTTACCCCGGCCACTGGTCGCTCTTCGGCGGGACTATTGAAGAAAGGGAGACACCGGCGGAGGCAGTCGCTCGCGAAGTGCGCGAAGAGATCGCTTTCGAGCTGCGAAACTTCGGCCTGTTTCGCGAGTTCGTGCAGAACAACAAACGAGAGTTCGCCTTCGTAGGCGAGTTGACGGCCGGGCTCGACGAGTTGACGCTGAGCGAAGGCCAGGGAATGAACTTCTTCGACCCGTCGCAGTTGCGGGAATTGCAGCTAAGACCAGACGACAAGGAAACACTCGAACAATACTTTGGAGCTTAAGGGATGACCGAACGCGTGCAACAGGATCGAGATGAATTTGCCAGGTCCAAGCGGGACACCTGGAACGAGACAGACTACGGCAGTTGGTTCACATTCGCCCGCGGCGAAGTTATCGACACTCTCGAAAAGGCCGCGCTGCAAAAAGCGCTCGTCGGCCGCAAGTACAATCGCGCTCTCGACGTCGGCATCGGCAACGGACGCCTGCTGCCGATTTACGCGCCCCATGCCGCGCACATCACTGGCATGGACATCTCGTCCGAACAACTCGACCAGGCGACGCAGGCGGCGCGGCAGTTGGGCATCAACTTCGACACGAAGCTGTGCCAGGAAGCTTCGCGCATCGAGATTCCCGACCAGTCGTACGACCTGATCATCTGCTCGCGCGTGCTGCAACACGTTTACAACTGGCGCGAATCAGTCGCGGAGTTTGCGCGCATCCTGAAGCCGGGCGGCGACCTCGTGCTTTTGACTTACAATAGGGCTTCAATATACGGTTTGAAGAAGTATTACCAGCATAAGTTCCAGAATCCCACGAAAGGACGTTTCCAGAACCCGGCGGGGCTGTCGCGAGAGCTGAAAAAGGACGGTCTCGTCATCGAATACTTCGCCGGCGCGCTGATGGGCCAGCCCGATCTCTTCAGCAAGGACCTTTCGACGAAGTCGCGCAACTTCATCCGCTCGCTCGAAAAGCTCTCGCACGTTGCACTAATCAAATACCTTGGGAGCCGGTTAGTTATCAGGGCCAGAAAACTATGACCAAAAACATTCCCCTTGTCGGTCTCTTCGATCAGTACCAGACCATCAAACCTGAGATCGACGCCGCAATTCAGAACATCATTACTAGCAGTGCATTCGTAGGCGGCAACGAAGTGCGCCAGTTCGAAAAGGAATTTGCCGAGTACTGCGAGGCGAAGGCGTGTGTCGGCGTCGGCAACGGCACGGACGCGCTTTACCTGACGCTGCGCGCGCTTGGAATCGGCGCGGGTGATGAAGTCATCACAGTGGCCCACACTTTTATCGCCACCTCCGAAGCGATCTCGATGACGGGCGCGACTCCCGTCTTCATCGACATCCTCGACGACACGATGTTGATGGATCCGGCGCTCATCGAACCAGCAATCACGCCAAGAACGAAAGCAATCATTCCCGTTCATCTTTACGGGCAGTCGTGCGATATGGACGCGATCATGGAGATCGCACGCAAGCATGGTTTGAAAGTCGTCGAAGACGCCGCGCAGGCGCACGGCGCGCGATGGCGCGGTCGACGCGTCGGATCGATTGGCGACGCGGCCACGTTCAGCTTCTATCCCGGCAAGAACCTCGGCGCGTTTGGCGACGCGGGCGCTGTTGTCAGTCAGGACGAAGGTCTGATCGAACAGGTCCGGACGCTCGCGAACCATGGCCGGCTGGAAAAGTACACGCACAAGATGGAAGGCGTGAACAGCCGGCTCGATGGGCTGCAAGCGGCGATCTTGCGCGTCAAGCTACGTTACCTCGACGAGTGGAACCAGAAGCGACGAGCGCACGCTGATTTTTATCTTGATGCGTTGTCCGCGAATGAGTTTCGTCCGCAAGCCGTCAATCCAAACGCGGAGCCGGTTTGGCATCTGTTCGTATTGCGGTTGGCCGATCGTGAAGCGCTGCAAAAGAGACTCAAAGACGAGGGCATCGCGACCGGCATCCACTATCCGGTGCCGCTGCATCTGCAACCGGCCTATCAGGAGCGTCAGATTGCATTGGGCAGCTTGCCGGTGACAGAAACAGCAGCCAATCAGGTTGTGAGTCTGCCGATGTACCCGGAGCTTACGGCGGTCGAACTCGAATCCATCGTGAACGCTATTAGCCTGACAGCAACGGTTTGAGCCGTTGTTCTCGCAGATTGGCGCGAACCATGACAGTGTCCGAGTCGAATGTCTCGTCTGTTTCAATTGCCGCTAAGGTTTCGAGCCAACCGAAACGTGTACTGTCGTTCGCACTGCGAGCGCTTTGGGCCGCAATGGTGTTCGCCGCTGTAAGCATTCTCTGGGTTGTCCTTTTTATCTTGTTTCTTCCCTTCCTCGCGGTTGCTTCGCTACTCCAACGCACGGAGAAAAATGCCTCGGCCGAGCCTGCAGTTGCGAGTGTCACCGACCTCGTGCCTGACTCGGAATTGATCTTTGACAGAAGAAACGACATCTCTAAGTTGTTTGGCTGCAACACGCGAAATGTGCCGTATCGCTGGAGCATATTTAGCCGGCGATTGGCTGAACTTAAGTCGCGGTCTTCTGAACTCAACGCACTCGACTTCGGCGCGGGATCGTTGAGGGATTCGTACGAGTTATCGAACCTGGGTTTTAAGGTTGTCTCAGTCGACTTGGACGAGGAGATTCTCCGTCGTTATTTTGAATCGTACGTTTGGGGCGCCGCTCCGGCGACGCTTTTTACGAAGCCTTTTGAAGACCTTGTCTTACAGATTGGCCCAAACTCTTTTCAACTCGCGATCGCCTTCGACGTCGTCGAGCATCTCGAGGATCCTGCATACTTCTGCAAACATCTTCATTCATTGCTGGACGAACACGGAACGCTGCTGACGATCGTGCCCAACCGCCACACCGTATTCGAAAAATACTTCCGGCATACGATCACGAAGCAACGGAAGAAAGGGCTCACGTGGAAACGCGGAGTGCCGCATCTACAGTTCAAGAGTCCGGCCGAGTGGCGCGAGTTCTTCGAGAGTCACGGCTTCAAGGTCCTCGAACACGATATGACCATCGGTTTCTTCGTCAACGATTGTTGGCACGGTCTTTTAGGTTTGCCGTTGCGAGTTTTCGTTGGCCCGGTGCTCGCGATGTTTGCCTACGTCCTGAACGTCAAGATCGACGTTGTCGCCTTTGAAAGAGCTTTCACTCCGAGCTGGTTGATGAAACGAGTCGACGTATTGGATCAACTTTTGAAAAGCCGGCTGAAGAATCGGTTTGCCTGGAACCTGATCGTTGCGGAGAAAGCTAGTGGGGTGGATCACAACGGATGAGTTACAGGCTTCAGAAGTTCACAACTGTCTATCCGAATTTCATCACACAGTTTCTGAACGAAAATGGCGATTACGCATCTCTGTCGTACAGCGAACTGTATGAGCGATTTGCTGCGAGCCATTACGGTTGGGCCAATTACTATGCGAAAGCCCTGAATAACCTCGGCGTCGAGGCGGAAGATGTGTTTGTGAACATCGAGCCGCTACAGAAAGCGTGGGCCAAAGAGCACGGCGTCGAATACAGCCGCGACAACTGGCAGCGAGACATTATCCTGGCCCAGGTCAAATCGTTTCGACCCGACGTCATATACTTGCAGGACCTCTACTACTTCGACGCAAATTTCCGGAAACAACTTCGCGAAACAGGCGGCAAACGGCTGCTGATGCTCGGCTGGCAAGCCGCACCGACGCAGGACTATTCGCTGTTCCGAGATCTGGACACCGTCCTAACTTGCGCGCCGCATTTTGCCGAATTTCTGAACCAGGCTGGCGCGAAGGGCCTCCTGTTTCTCCACGCGTTCGAGCCGTCGATACTTTCAGCGATTCGCCCGGCGCCGCGGAATTTAGACTTCACGTTCATCGGCAGTTTCGTCTTACAAGACGGCTTTCATCAGGAGCGTTGGGACATGGTCCAGACTCTGATGCAGTCGACGCCGTTGCAAGTCTGGGGGAATGTCTACGTCGATCGCGCGCCGTCAAAATCCAGCCGGCTTCTTTCCAAAGCAGCGGCGGTAGCCAATCGTCTTCCCGCCGCCGGAACATTGAAAAAACTTAGAAACGGGGTCGCACGAAACCCGGCCGAGTCTTCTGTTGCCGACGACTTAGCTCCGCCGGGCAGATTTCATAAACCGGTTTTCGGATTGCCGTACTACGAGATCCTGGCCGGCTCGAAGCTGACCTTCAATAGCCATGTCGATTGCGCGGAACAGTACGCCGGCAACATGAGATTGTTTGAAGCTACGGGCACGGGTGCTTGTTTGGTTACTGATCGCAAGGATAACCTTGCGGAGATGTTCGAGCCTGACGTCGAGGTCGTTACTTACGGCAGTGTAGAGGAATGCGCTGAGAAGGTGCGCTATCTTCTCGAGCACGACACGGAGCGCGAAGCCATCGCCGCTGCTGGTCAGAGGCGGGTGTTGCGTGATCATACCTTTGAGAAGCGCGCCAAGTCCTTGGATGAACTGATTCGTCGAGCCCTGAAATAATCCTTACTGATGAGACTTCTAAGTTCAGCGCAACTGGCGCTCAAGCAACTATTGCGGGGCTCGCAGCAAATCTCCTCAATTGCAAAAGACCTCGAGGATCTAAAAATCCTATGTGCGGCGCCAATGGTGAAAGAGGTGAGCTCAAACCGCCTCTACGACAGTATTCAGGAAGCAGAATTCAAGGTGTTCTCACAATTCGGCGACGACGGGATCATTCAGTACTTGATCACGCAGACCCGCATCCCACCGGCGCAGCAGAAATTCATCGAATTCGGAGTTGAGAATTACAAGGAGTCCAACACCAGATTTCTGCTGCTGAACAACAACTGGAGTGGCCTCATCTTCGACGGCAGCGTTGAAAACATTCAGTCCATCAAGAACGATCCGATTTACTGGAAGTACGATCTGACCGCTGCCCAGTGCTTTATCGATCGAAACAACATAAACGACGTTATTGCCGCGAATGGCTTTGGCGGCGATATCGGGATTTTGAGTATTGATGTTGATGGCAACGATTATTGGATTTGGGAAAATATCGAAGTCGTGAATCCGGTCATCGTTATCATCGAATACAACAGCTTGTTCGGCGCCGCACGCTCTGTCGCCGTGCCTTACGATCCGCTTTTCAACTGTAACAAGGCTCACTACTCGAATCTGTTCTGGGGCAGTTCGCTCAAAGCATTGTGCGAGCTCGCGGAACGGAAGGGATATGCCTTTGTCGGCGGCGACAGCCATGGAAATAACGCGTACTTTGTCGCGCGAAACAAACTCGGCAATCTCAAGCCCGTCAGCGTGGAAGATGGCTACGTTTGTTCTAAGTTTCGCGAATCACGCGACGAGAGCGGTGCGTTAACATATGTTTCGGGCCCGCGTCGTTTGCAACTGATCGAACATTTGCAGGTGTTTGATTTCGACAAGCGTGAATTGATTTCAGTAAAAGAACTCGGTGATGCTTAAAAAGGTCCTTAAAAGTATCTCGCCTCCTATCTTCGTCGATCTCGCACGGTCGACGTTCCCCAGGCGCGCTACGAATGCTGAGACCGCGGCGGACGGCGACACGATTGACGAGAAGAAAATCGAGTTTATCGATTTTTACGGAAACACCAGCTTATTCGCGTTGGAGGTGATGCAACGCCACGGCAAGTTGAAGGAGATGCGGCTGTTTAGCCTGGGGAATCGTGTGGCGCACATGGTCGATTATGTCGCCGTGTTTGGGACTGTCTACCACAGCACCTTGCTGAAGACTTTTTTCCCAACGCCGACCACGGGCCCTTCGAGAAATCTGGTGCTGCTGGAAAAAGATTTTTTCGAGTTGACTCCGCTTCCTTTGGACTGTGTAATCTCGCAGGCTTCAATCCATTGTCTTAACGACAGCCGTTATGGCAATCAGGCAGATAAAGCCGGCTGGCGGAGGCCATACCAGGCTGCGAGAAAGTTGCGCGAGATTATTGGTGAACGATCGATACCCGTTGTAGTGAGTATCGCAGTCCATCGAACAGAGAGCTTTATCGATGACAACGCCCGGCTGAGTCATGACAAATTTCTTGAGTGTTTTCGCGGCGCCGGTTTTTCTCTTCAGGAACATTTCTTCGATTACTGCTGCTATGGCATGCCGCAACGTACGGAATACCTGGAGACGCGATATCGTCGCGCAACCGAATTACCAACGGATGAGCAAGCGCCGAGCGAGTACAACTACGTGATCGGTAATTACTATTTTGTTTAGCCCGATGAAATTCGAGTACACATGGGAACAGGCGGTTGAGATCTTGCGGAATGATCCGCAACATCAAAAGCTCATCTACGATTCATATCTGACGTCCGATATCGAAGATAACTGTCAGCGGTTTTATTCCAGCACTGAATTTACTGAAGTTCTCAAGTTAATACGAAAGCTGCTTCCCGAAGCTCAGAGCGTGTTGGACTTACCCGCGGGCAATGGCATTGCTTCGTTCGCCTTCGCGAAGTCGGGCTTCAACGTTACGGCGATCGAGCCCGACCCGTCTGACAGCGTTGGGCGCGGCGCGATCGAGTATGTGCGGCAAAAGGAAGGGCTCACGAACATCACCATTGTCGACGCGTATGGCGAGAACATTCCTTTCCCCGACGAAGCATTTGACGTCGCTTACGTCAGGCAAGGACTTCATCACGCGAGAGACTTGCGCAAAATGGTTTCGGAGGTTGTCAGAGTCACACGACGTGGTGGTTTGATAATCGCCGCGAGAGAGCCGGTAGTTGACGACTACGATGCGGGGTTACAGAAATTTCTCAATGAGCAGCCGGATCATCTTTTGTATGGAGGCGAGAACGCCTTTACGCATCGGGATTACCTCGGCGCTTTTCGCTTGAAGCACGTCGCGTTGCTTCATGACTTAGGCCCGTTCGACTCCATCATCAATCTCGCGCCCAATTCGTTCGAGAGTATCGAGTCGATGTTACTGAATTCGCGGTCCGGCAGAATCCTGCGAGTCTTTATGCCTGCGACAATGGTTTACCGCCTCGGGCTCTCTGTGCTGAAGAGGCGATACAAGGAGCAGGGACGACTGCACACTTTCATCGCCCGGCGAAGCGAGAATGGTCCGCGCCGCGGAGCCTCTATATGAAGCTCACCCGCCTCAAAGGCTACCTAAAGGCAAAAGAAGCAACCCACCCTCGAATCATTCGCCCGATCAAAAAGGTCGCGAAGATGGTCGGGAACACGTCTGGGCCAACTCATCCGACGAGGTTGCGAAGAGAAGTTGCCGCCGTTACGGAAGTTCTTGAATCCCCGAATTGGAACATGAACTCGGGACCAAATCTCGTTCATGAAAAACTGGAAGAAGAGTTTGCGGCGTACATCGGCACTCGCTACGCAGTCGCTGTAAACACTGGCGGAATGGCAATCCAGATGGCCTTGAGGGCTTTTGGCGTCAAACCCGGCGACGAGGTATTGCACCAGGTTGATACCTGTGTCGCAAACGCGTTTGCAGTGATGGCAGCGGGTGGCACGCCGATTTTCGTCGACATCGACAAGGACGACTTCATGTTGTCGACTACATCGGCCTTGAAAGAGATAACGTCTCAAACTAAAGTCCTCATGCCGGTTCACATTTGGGGCAATCCCGAAAAGATGAGCTGGGTGACAGAGGCGGCTCGCAAGCACAATCTCTACAGCCTCGAGGATGCCTGCCTTGCGCTTGGCGCAGAGTTGGATGGCCGGAAAGCTGGTTCAATGGCTGACGCCGGCGTCTTTTCCTTCGGCTGCCTGAAGCCGATCCAAGCGGGCGAGGGTGGAATGATCGTAACCAACGATGAGACGTTGGCGAGAGAATTGCGCACGATGAGGAACTGGGGCGACATGACGGCCGAGTACGGTCTGCGCGATCAAAAGACGCTCTCCTGGAACGGTAGAATCTCCGAGATCGTGGCGGCGGTTGCACTGGAACAACTGCGTGGATATCCAGCCAGCTTCCGGAAACTTCAGGAATTGGTTGGAACGTTCGTCGACCACTTGAACAAGATTGAGGGGATCGAGATGGCTGTTCCGCCGACGGCATCGTTGAAACCGGCGTATAGTCAAGTTGTGGTGAAGCTGGACCAGGACCGGATCGGCATGACGAAAGCAGAGTTGATGAAGCGACTCAAAGAGAGAGGCATTGGTTGCTGGCATGCTAATTTTGAGCCGATAAACAAGCTCGCGTTTTTCAAGGACGGCTCGTGGCGGGATTGGATACTGCGCGGTGACGCGTGTAGGGTCGAACGCAATTACAATCAAACGTTTGTTAATTCGGAGGACGTTTACGATCGGCTCGGAATGGGATTTATCAGAGACAACTTTCTTTCCCGGGAACGAGTAAAGTTTCTTATCAAACAGTTGGACCTTGCACTTTTGAACTAAGCTAAAATCGAAGCGAATGAATTCAGAGCCGCTCAGTGTAGCAATCGATGCGCGAGTTACGCCGAAAAGTGCCGGCGGCGTCGCGCAGGTAATTCTCGGCCTGGTGCACGCACTAGGTCGGCTGCAAGACGATCCGTCGACCAGCTATAAGATTGTTGTTGAGTCACAAGCCGAACAAGACTTCCTGCGATCATATCTCGGTGACAACCAGCAGTTCGCCATCAAGCCGCCGGGCTCGCTAAGCAGACGTTTACAACGTCGGGTAACGACTACGGGAAAATCCGTCGCCCAGCGACTGATTTACAAAGATTCATATTCCGAGCCGTCGCTTCCGTTGTCTGATGGCTTTCTGGAAAGTCTCGGCTGCGACGTGGTGCACTTTCCGCATCAGCGGTTCATGTTGTGCAGCCTTCCGTCGATCTACAATCCGCACGATCTTCAACACCTGCATTTTCCTGAGTTCTTTAATCCGTCGGAACTCGCGAAGAGAGACTTCGTGTACCGTTCGGGTTGTCAGCTTGCTCGCACTGTCGCTGTCAGCTCGAGATGGGTGAAGGAAGATGTGATTCAGCATTATCAGGTCGACCCGGGCAAGGTCCAGATCATCCCGTGGGCGCCGCCGACGGAAGCCTACAAAGATCCTTCGTCTCGCGACCTGGAAGAAGTGCAGACTAAATACGAACTCGTCAAACCGTTTGCTCTTTATCCCGCGATGACGTGGCCCCATAAAAATCATCTTCGCTTGCTCGAAGCGCTGGCGATTTTGCGAAACCGTCACGACTTGAAACTGCATCTCGTATGCACGGGCTCGTTGCTGGAACCTCATTCTTTAAAGATCAAACAGCGCGTCGATGAGCTCGGGCTTACGTCACAAGTCAGCTTCCTGGGATTCGTTTCCGATACTGACCTGCGCGCGATCTACCGCTTGTCACAGTTTATGGTGATGCCGTCGCTTTTCGAATCTGATAGTTCGCCCATCTACGAAGCATGGCTCGAAGGTACGCCCATCGCGTGTTCTAACGTGACCTCGCTGCCGGTTCAAGTCATGAATGCCGCGCTCTTGTTTGACCCGTACGACGCCGCGGCTATCGCTGACGCAATGAGACGGCTCGCCAGCGATGATAATCTCCGGCGTGATCTGACCGCGTACGGTTATCTAAGGGTGAAAGATTATGACTGGACTCGAACTGCGAAGGCGTATCGCGCAGTTTACCGCCGGGCGGCGGGGCGGCTGTTGAATGAAGAGGACCGTTCATTGCTAAGTTGGGATTGGATGGAGAAGCCGATGAGACTGGTGGAAGCCAGAGCATGACGGAAAAGCGGAACATTCCTGTGGCCGCGCCAATGCTGGTCGGAAATGAGAAGGCTTACGTTCTCGATTGCCTGGATTCGACGTGGATCTCGTCGACAGGCAAATACGTCGAACGTTTTGAATCCTCGTTCGCGGATTTTTGCGGAGCTCGACAGGCAATCTCCTGTTGTAATGGGACGGTTGCATTGCACCTCGCTCTCGTGGCGCTTGGGTTAGAGGCCGGCGACGAGGTAATCGTGCCGACACTTACTTTCGTTGCCACGGCAAACGCGGTCCGGTATTGCGGTGCGACGCCTGTCTTTGTCGACGTCGATCCTGAAACGTGGACGATCGATCCCTCATTGATCGAGCAGAAGATCACGAGCCGAACTCGCGGGATCATCGTTGTCCATCTGTATGGTCAACCCGGCGATCTCGATCCGATTCTGGATCTCGCCGGCCGCCACTCTCTGTTCGTCGTCGAAGATGCGGCCGAAGCTCATGGCGCTGAATACAAAGGGAATAAAGTTGGTGCGCTGACTGACGTCGGCGCGTTTAGTTTCTACGGCAATAAAGCGATCACGACGGGCGAAGGCGGCATGCTGACAACCAACGACGATGCGCTTGCAGCAAAGCTTCGTCTGTTGCGGGGTCAGGGAATGGATTCCCGCAGACGCTACTGGCACCCAGTTGTTGGTTACAACTACCGCATGACAAATGTCGCGGCGGCCATCGGCCTGGGCCAACTGGAAAAAGTCGATTGGCACCTCGAGCAGCGCGCAACCGTGGCGAATTGGTATAAAGAAGCTCTGTCCGGTGTCGGCGGTGTGAGATGGCAAGCGGAGGCGGATTGGTCTAAGCGCATCTACTGGATGTTTAGCGTGACGCTTGACGCTGACGTGAGTGATCGCGACGCTGTAATGTCCTACCTGAAAGATGCCGGTATTGAAACCAGACCGTTGTTTCATCCGCTACATCTGTTGCCGCCGTATCAAACGCCAGCAGAGAACACGGCCTATCCCGTGGCTGAGCAGATTTCTCAGCACGGCTTCAGCCTGCCGACGTGGGCTGGTTTAACTCATGACGACGTCAATTACGTTATAGAATTTCTCGTCCAATGTCTCGGCGATAAAGCATACGAAACAATATGAAAGCTTTGATAACAGGTATAACTGGACAAGACGGCTCTTTTCTTACTGAGTTACTACTCGAAAAGGGTTACACGGTCCACGGCATCATTCGACGCGCCTCTTCGTTCAATACCCAAAGAATCGATCATCTTTATCAGGACCCGCACATTCCCGGAACGCGCCTCTTCCTCGATCACGGCGACCTCAGCGACTCGACGTCCTTGAACACGATTTTGCGTCAGGTTGTCCCGGATGAAATTTACAATCTCGGCGCGCAATCGCATGTGCGCGTCAGCTTTGACGTTCCGGAATACACGACCGATGTGACGGCCGTCGGCACCGTGCGCATACTCGAAGCCATCCGCGAGCTAGGTATTAGGCCGAAGTTTTACCAGGCGTCGTCCTCCGAAATGTTCGGTAAGGTTGTCGAGACGCCGCAAACAGAGAAAACTCCTTTCTATCCTCGTTCGCCATACGCCTGCGCCAAAGTGTTCGCCTACCACACTACTCTCAATTATCGCGAGGCGTACGGCTTGTTCGCGTGCAATGGAATCCTGTTCAACCACGAATCGGAACGCCGCGGCGAAACCTTCGTGACCCGCAAAATAACCCGAGCGGCAACTCGCATTAAGCTCGGTTTACAGGACAACCTCTTTCTCGGAAACCTCGATGCCAAACGCGATTGGGGTTACGCCAAAGACTATGTTGAAGCAATGTGGTTGATGATGCAGGCGGATAAGGGCGACGACTATGTAATCGCAACCGGCGAAACCCACTCGGTCAAGGAGTTCGTCGAGGAGACCTTCAGTTATCTCGATATGGACTGGCAGGAATACGTGAAGATCGATCCCTGGTATTACCGTCCGAGCGAGGTCGACTTTCTCCAGGGCGACGCGACCAAGGCGCGCAAAGAACTCGGATGGGAACCGAAAGTCACCTTCAAAGAGTTGGTCAAGTTAATGGTGGATCACGATCTGAATCTGGCGAAGGAAGAAAAACAGATTCGAGATCTCGCCAGGTAAAGAATGCACTACCATCTGATCGGCATCTGCGGCACTGCCATGGCATCTCTCGCGGGAATGCTGCAGGCGCGTGGGCATCATGTCACCGGCTCGGACCAGAACGTCTATCCGCCGATGTCGACCATGCTGCGTGATCTGGGCATCAACGTCCTGCAGGGATTTAATCGAGAAAACCTCACGCCGTCTCCTGATTGTGTGATTGTTGGAAACGCGATTCCGCGCGGCAATGCGGAAGTGGAAGAGACTCTCAACCGCAAGCTTCTCTATCGATCGCAGGCGGAGGTCGTGAAGGAGGAGTTCATTCGCGGGCGTCATTCGCTGGCGGTCGCCGGCACGCACGGCAAGACGACGACGACGAGTATCGCAGCGTGGGTGATGGATCAGGGCGGACTGGATCCGAGTTTTCTAATCGGCGGCGTGGCGCAGAATTTCGGCTCGAGCTTTCGCGTGACTCAAAGTGACTACGTGATCGTCGAGGCGGATGAGTATGACACAGCGTACTTCGACAAAGGCCCGAAGTTCATGCACTACCTTCCGGAGCTCGCGATCGTCAACAACATCGAGTTCGATCACGCCGACATTTACGCCGATCTCAACGCGGTGAAGCTCGCGTTTCGTCGCTTCATGAATCTCGTTCCGGAGAATGGACGACTGATTGCCGGATGGGACAGTCCGAACGTTCGCGCGGTCGTGGAATCGTTTGGGGCTCGGCTGTTTACACAGGTCGAGACGTTTGGCGCGGGCGAGGACGCGCGCTGGCAAGTCCGCAACGCCGGTTTCTCAGGTGGACTTTCGAGTTTCGACGTCTTTCGCGAGGGCGAGTTGTGGGGACAGTTTCAGACGCCGCTACTCGGCGAATTCAACCTGCTGAACTGCCTGGCTGTGATTATCGCTGCCGATGCGTGGGGAGTTGACCGCGAGAAGATTCGCGGCGCGTTGGCGACGTTCAAGAACGTGAAGCGCCGAGCCGAAGTCCGTGGCGAGGAACGCGGCGTCACCGTCATCGACGACTTCGCTCACCATCCGACGGCGGTGCGAGAAACGTTGCGCGCCCTGCGTGCTCGATATAAGGATCGCCGCCTGATCGCCATTTTTGAACCTCGGTCGTGGTCGTCGCGGTTGGCCGTCTTTCAACAGGACTATGCGAACGCGTTCGTGGCCGCGGATTATGTCGTCATTGCGAGCGTATTTGACAGTCAGAAGGTGACGGAAAAGGGACGCGCCCTCGATACCAACGAGTTAATTGAGGCGATTTCGCAGCAGGGAAAGCCGGCGCTGGCCCTACCGGGCGCCGATGAAATCGTCGCGCACATCACGCCCGAGCTGCGCGAAGGCGACGTCGTCGCCATCATGTCAAACGGCGGCTTCGGCGGTATTCACGACAAGATCCTCACCGCGCTCCAGAGCTAAAGACCGGTTCGCGCACAATTTAACGAACTATTCGTAACTCTCTCGCAGAGTAACTTGGGTAAAAGTCTCGCCCGGTCCAAGGGAGGAACCCCCGAGTGAAAAACTTCTCCATCTTCGAGCAAGCGCTTAAGTTCTCCGGCGTCGAAGAGACGGAAAACCTCGGTGAAATTGCGAGCCTCGCGCGGCGCGACTTTATCGAACGCGAAAGTTTCATCTGTCATACTACGACCGCTTCCGTCGAGTACGCCTGTCTGATGATCGAGAACGCCCTGTTGCTGCGGACGAACCGCGCGGCCCGGGTTTATGCGGGTGTCGAAAAACTTTCGGCGCTGCAACCGATCATCGACCGGTACATGCGCATCGCTGACATCTCCGAGTCGGTGTATCTGTTTGGCGAGGACGACTGGCGGCCGCCGCGCCATCCGAACATCAGGCTTGTCGCCTTAAAACACGATTTTCGCCTGGCTCGGGAGTGGTTTGTGATCACGCACTCGCCGTCGCTGAATTGCGCATTTGTCGCGTTTGACGAGGTTGGCGTCGAGGATGCGCTGTCGGAACAGATGCGATACTGGGCGCTTAAGACAAGTAATCCCGCCGTGGTTCATTCTCTGGCGAGGTCAGTGGAAGGCGTGATCGACTGGACGCTCGCGGCTTAACTTCAGATCCGTGCGTCTCAATCTCCGCGGTTAAAACTCGACGAATCTTCTTTGGCAGCAGCTTCGACGCAGTCATCGCCACTGCGCCGACCAGTTCGACAACGTCACCACCGCCGCGCCAGTGCTGCCGGACCACCCGCGGGTCCGTCACCGTCATCAGTCTCAACAGCGACAACGCAATCAGGTAAGCGTCGTCGATCTGTCCCACAAACGGCAGCATGTCAGGAATAAAATCGAACGGCATCAGCGCATAGGCGATCGCTCCCGCAACCAGCAGCCGCTCTTTCGCCGGCACTCTCGGATCGAGCATCAACCGCCAGCACAACACCAGCATGTTGGGGATGAACAACAGCAAGTTTGCCATTCGGCTCCGCAACCCGGCGCGCACGCTTGGTTCTGACATGCTTCCTCCTACATAATCTGCCGCGAACGTTTAACAACACTATCATATATGGACATTCTCGAACGAATTCGCCAACGCGCCGCGTCCAGGCCTCAGCACATCGTGCTTCCTGAAGGAAACGACCCCCGAACCGTCGTCGCCGCCGCTCAATGTACGAGCCAACGAATCGCCCGGATCACGATGCTGGGCGACGAAAATGTCATTCGTGCGGCGGCTCGTGACAACGGTGTGGACCTTGGCGGTGTCAATATCATCGATCATCGCCGCGCGTCTGACTTCGAAAAGACGGTGTCGCTCCTGTACGACCTGCGGCGAGCGAAAGGCATGATGCCGGACGAAGCGCGCGCACAGGTCTCGGATCCGTTGTATTACGGAAACTTGATGGTCCGCATGGGCCAGGCGGACGGTTCCGTCGCCGGAGCTACGAACACCACGTCGCACACGGTCCGCGCCGCGCTGCACTGCATCGGCGTTCGTTCGGGATTCAAGCTCGTTTCGAGTTTTTTCCTGATGGCCACGCGAAACAGCGACATCGGGCAGGACGGCGCGCTGATTTACGCGGATTGTGGCGTCGTGATTGAGCCTAGCGCCGTCGAACTGGCGGAGATAGCTTTAGCGGCGGCGGATTCGTGCAGGGCGCTGCTGGGAGCGGAGCCCCGCGTCGCCATGCTGTCGTTTTCGACGAAAGGAAGCGCTAAACATCGTTTGATCGATAAAGTCGTCGAAGCGACGCGGACGGTTCGAGCTCGCGCACCTGAGTTGCAAGTCGATGGCGAGCTGCAAGCGGACGCCGCGCTCGTGCCGTTAGTCGCGCAGTCGAAGGCGCCCGGATCGCCTGTCGCAGGCCGTGCAAACGTTTTGATCTTCCCCGATTTGCAGGCGGGTAATATCGCGTACAAGCTGACCGAGCGGCTGGCGGGCGCGACCGCCATCGGGCCGATCCTGCAAGGTCTGGACAAGCCCGCCAACGATCTCTCGCGGGGATGCACCGCCCGGGATATCGTCGACGCCGTGGCGATTACGGCCGTCCAGGCCCAGGCGCGTAAGGCAACGCCGTGAACGTACAGGCATCAAAAATTCGGTTTTCATCCGTGTTCCTGCTTAAACGCACACTTGGAACTCTTGCTCTTGTCGCGGCGCTTTTCGCGATAGCGGCCGCCCAAACTCCGTCTCCGTCCCCTTCTCCAACGCCCGAAGATTCCGTCAAGGTTTTCACTGAAGAAGTACGCCTGCCGGTCACCGCGCTCGACGCCTACGGCCATTTCGATCCGACGCTGGAGCTCGACGACATTCTCGTCCTCGAAGACGGCGTGGCGCAGCAACTTCGCAGCGTCACACATGTGCCCGCAAACGTGCTTTTCGTGCTTGATACTGGCGGCGAGTTGAGCGGTCTCGGAGGAATGTCGAAAAGCACGAATCTAACGCGTCAGGTGGCGACGGAGTTGGTGGGAAAACTTCAACAGGGTTCGTGGATCGCCGTCATGCAATCCGGCAACACCGCCGAGATGCTCCAGTCGTGGACCAGGGACAAGCCTACGGTTTATAAGACGCTTAAAAACAAACTCATCTCGACGAAGCGCTCGAGTATCTCCGAAGCGATTGCCGCCGCCGGACAGCAAATGAAAGATCGACCGGAGGGCAGCCGTCACGTCATCCTGATCACCGACGGCGTCGACTCGCCTGGAGTCAAAGTCAAGCGCGAAGACGCGTTGAGCAAATTGATCGCCGCACGCGCCACGGTCCATATCATCAGCTACACGGAGTTTGTACGACAGAAGAGCGACAAGAAAGACACGGTCGTTTCCGCTGGACCACGCCCGCCGAGCTCGGATCCGATCACGGCGACCGATCCCACGCTGCCGCCAGGAACTACGCGTTCGCCATCCTTCGGCATGAGCATCCGGTTCGATCCGGCGATGAGACGACAGCGCAAGGCGTACGAAGCTGAAGTGCGGAAGAGCCAGCAGGTGTTGAAGACTGTCGCCGACGAGACAGGCGGCAGGATGATGTTGCCGCTCAACAGTGACGAAATGCTCGCCCAGGCTGGAGAAGTTGCGCGCGCTATCGGAGCTGAGTACGTCGTGACCTACCGGCCAAAACGTCCGCTGGCCGAAGCAAGCCCGGGTGAGTACCGGCGGATCGAAGTCGCTTCAAGACGGGTGGGACTGAGTCTACATTCACGCCGCGGCTACGTCGTCCCTACACCGTAATCACAAAAGCTTTTGTGGTTAATTAGACCGCGGCTTCCAGTTGCGACTCGATTCTCTGCACGAGCTGCCGTACATCAAACTGATCCGGCTTCGGCATCAACGATCGCCGGTGCAACTCTTCCCAATCTTCCTTCGGAACGCGATGAAACGCTTCAACGACCTTCGGATCAAACTGTCGTCCAGCCCAATCATCAAGCTCCTGCGCGGCCGCTTCATACGTCTTGCCTCGCCGGTACACGCGGTCGCTCGTGATCGCGTCGAACGCGTCAGCCACGGCAAAGATGCGCGCGCAAACGTCGATGTCCTCTGCGCGTAATCCCAACGGATAACCGGTGCCGTCCCACTTCTCGTGATGCTGGGCCACCACGCGCGACGCACCTTGCAGGAACTCGATGCCGCGCAAGATCTGTTGACCATGCAGCGGATGTTCGCGCATGCGCACCCACTCTTCTTCCGTCAGCTTCGCCGGCTTCCGTAGAATCGAATCCGGCACGCCGATCTTGCCGATGTCGTGCAGCAACGATCCAAACTCGAGCGACTTCATCTCGTCGCTGTTCAAGCCGTATTCACGTCCGAGACGCAGACTGTAGCTCACGACTCTTTCCGAGTGGCCGTGCGTTTCCGAGTCTCTCGTTTCGAGGGCAGCGGTCAAGGCTTTCAGTGTCGAACGATATGCGCCTTCGAGTGAGTTCAATGCGCGATCGAGCTCGACCGTTCGCTGTTCGACTAATTCTTCGAGATGGTTTTCGTAGCGGCGCTTGGCGACGACGAGCTCGTGGTGTTCGAGTGCTCGCTTGACGACGGCTTCGACTTGCCGCAGGTCGAACGGTTTCATCAGGTAGTCAAACGCGCCGAGCCGCAAGGCGCCGATGGCGCTCTCGACGGTCTGCATGCCGCTGATCATCACGACGACGGTGTCTGGGGAGAGATGTTTGACGTGCGGGATCATGTCGAGCCCGCTCATGCCGGGCATGGTGATATCGCTGATCACTAGCTGAAATTCGCCTTCTCGCAGGCGGGTCAGCGCGTCTTCGGCAGAGCCGGCCTTGAGGCAATCGTAGTCGTCGCTGAGAAGGTCGGCCAAGATCTCGGTGATCTCGCGTTCGTCATCCACTATCAGAATACGGGGCGGCGTTGTCGGCATGTCGTCTCTCCTGAAATGGCAGGGCACGGCGGCGAGCATCGGGACTGCTAAAGCTCGTTGGCTTAACGTGAGAGTCTTGAGGGTTGGGGACTCCAGGACGTGCCCTGGCCCAATACCTGGCTCAGGCATTCTAGCCGTTTTGCCTATAGCGTGGCAAACAAGTTTTTACGTTTGGGTCTAAATTCGTCGATTTTAGCGGTTTAGATGGGCCTACGGGTCAGGTGCAGAACCGGTTGCCAATCGCTGCAAAGCGCCTTATGATGTCAGCCCTTTCAGCCGGAGTGGCGAAATTGGTATACGCACCAGACTCAAAATCTGGCGAACTTCACTGTTCATGTCGGTTCGAGTCCGACCTCCGGCACCATCCCCTTCTCAATTACTTTCCGGCGCTTGAGCCTAGCATTTTTAACAGTTACGCCGCCCAAAATTAGACAATATATTTCGCCGGTCTACAGGTAACTGAAGCGTATAAGGAGACTGGTGATGAAGAAATTTGTCGTGTCGTGTTTTGCTCTAATTCTAATCTCGGCGGCGAGCAGCGTTGCTTTTGCACAAACTGAAACCGCCAACGGCGTCGAAATCGAAAAAGACCTGGCGCTGATGAGGCGTAATCTGCGTTCAGAAAAGAAGCAGATCATCGCGATGAACATAAACCTCACCGATGCGGAGGCGACGAAGTTTTGGCCGCTATACGATGAGTACGCCGCAGAGATGAGCAAGCACTACGACGAGTTTTATGGCGTCATCAAGGATTACGCGGCGAACCAAAAGACACTCACCGACGACCAGGCCATCAACCTGATCAAACGTTGGAGTGCAATCCAGGTCGACGTCGCTAAGACCAGACAGAAGCACGTCGACATCATCAATAAAGCGATTCCCGGCAGAAAGGCCGCACTGTTTTTCCAAATCGATCGCCGCCTTTACGCGCTGATGGACCTGCAAGTCGCGTCCGAGATACCGCTCGTGCTTCAAAAATAGAGACGCAGGTTCTCTTCCAACTTTTCAGGATCGACAAGAAGGTCGGCCTCGTGAGGGTCGGCCTTCGCGTTTTGCGGCACGCAGGTTTGGTAGTAGTAGTTCAGGTCGAGCGCCGAGGCGAGCGTGAAGAAGCAGTTGTTGATGCGATCGGTTTGATGTCGCAACTCCAAGACGCTCCCGCCTTCGCGCACGAAGAGCGTGTTCGTCAGCCCGGCGCCATGGTTTGACACGACGTAACGGGCGCGCGAACAGACGCGAACCTGCTGCTCGAACGACAGGTCTTCGGTCCGAACGGTCTCGAAGCCAAACTTCCTCAGGACTGGCGCAATCTCGTCTTCGTTGATAATTCTTCGCTTCCCTGCCTGACCGCGGCTGATGTACAGCCGTTGTCCTTCACCGCTCGCGTCACCATAAGCCGACAACAACGTGCTGCGAACGCCGCGAATGGCATCCGCATTGTAATGGCCCGAAGGCGCCGTGTGCGACGGCAGCAGCAGGCGGCGAAATTCGACGTATTCGTTGTCACCGATGAAATCTACATTCCTAACCCCAAATGCCCCGAGAGACGAGGCGACAAACTCGAACGTCTGAAACTTCTGCGGCAGGACCAGCAGCAGATCGCGCACGCGATCGCGCACGATGAACAGCCGCGTCAGCGCGTCTGCGAGCCAGTGAAAATAACCCGTGCTCCAGTAGTCGGTAATCCAGAGCGCATCAACGTCAATCGAGCGGCGTTTTCGAAAGACGTAATTCCTCGTCAGAAACTTCACCACGCTGCGGCGTTTCCACTGATCGAGATGATAAGGAAACGCAAACGACTCCGGCAGTATTCGCGTCCCATCGAACAGTAAACCTTCCGGACTCGCCAACACGCCGCGAAACATCATCAACTTGCTTTCGGGGATCACACGTTCCAGTTCGCCTTCGAAGAGCGGAAGATCGTCCGGACTGAAATTGACGGGCAGCTTTCGACGAGCGACCGTTTCCGCGTAAAGCGGCGATATGAATTCGCGCTTCATGAGCGATCGATCAGGAAGTACTCGTTGATCTTGTCGAGGATGATCACGTTCTGGGCGCAAAGTTCGTAACCGTGGCCGTTCATCATCCGCACGATCTGCGACTCACGCGGGTCGAGACCTTCGTCTTCGACGACGATGATGCGCGGCCTGAATCGCGTCCAGTCGTTCGACTCCAAGACCTCGAAATCATGTCCCTCAACGTCGACATTCATGAAGTCGATTGTCTGGCCGTTCGGTAAATGACGTTCCAGGAGCTCAGCCAGTGGAAGCGTCGGCACGGGGATTTGCGACTGGACGTGCTCCAGCATCTCGATCTGCCGCAGAAAGTCGGGCGAGAAACTGTTCATCGGCGAGTTTTCGGCGATGAAGTAGTACGTCATCGAACCTCGCTCGCGCGACACGCCGAGTTCGAGGTTGAGGTCTCGCGGCCTGACTTTGTCGAACAACTGCTTGCTGCCGGGACGCGCCTCGACGTTGATGCCCTGCCAGCCGTTCAAATAGAAGAAGTAAGTGTTCGAGAAAAGCGTCGGATGAAAGGCGCCGACGTCGACGTAAAAGCCGCTCATTTTGTCGGAGCCGAGGAGGTGGCGAAGGATCATGTCTTCGCCGGCTGAGGAAAACGATGGTGCGTACGAGTCGTAACCGAGAATGGCGTGTTGAAAGGATCGCTTGAGGCTGAGAGGCAGCCACCGTCGCGTAAGAGTTCGCAAGCTTAGCATTCTGATTCTCTTAATCTGGTGTCGTTCCGATAATCGGGACACCAGCTAACGCAGCACTCATAGGAACACGAATTAAAAAAGATTCTACTATCAGAATAACCGCGTCCCGGTCAAAATGGTCTAGCCCGCGGTTAAGCTGACCGCCTCGAATCACCCCTTTCCAGCAATTTCTTAATGGCACGGCAGTAGCTAAAGCCCTGGACGGGCGGTGCGAGCCCTTTCATTGGTCATTGACCTTCCCACCGCAAACACGACAATGTTTCTGAACACCGACAATTCGATTTCCCGCCTCAGCCGCAAGCTATGGCCCATTCCAGTCTTCGTGATTCCCTTCGCGCTGACCCTCTGCTATCTCGCTCCCGCCCTCTTCGGCCCGGCATTCGTCGTCGCATTCTCCATACTTCAAATCGTGACCAGCGGCGTCGTCTGGATGGCCTGGCGCAGCAGTCACGAACAACTAACCGGCGTAAAACTGGAACTCTCCAGCCTGCGAGGCATCGTCGACGTCTCGCGCGACGCGATCATCGGCATCACTCCCGACGGCGTGATCATGACCTGGAACCTCGGCGCCCGCGGCATGTACGGCTACACCGCGAAAGAAGCATTGGGTTCGCCGTTATCGATGCTGTTCGACCATCGCAAAGGCCTCGAAGCGAGCTCGCTGTTCGCGAAAATCTCGCGCGGCGAAAACGTGAGCCAGCACGAAATGGTCCACCTGAAAAAAGGTCAGACGCCAATCGACGTCTCGCTGACCATCTGTCCCATCATGGACGGAAAGACCGTGACTGGCGCTTCAGTCGTAGCGCGCGACATCACCGAGCGGAAACGCGCCGCCGGCACTCTGGCCCAACAAGCAGCCGCCATGAAAGCGTCGATGGACGGCATGGCCATCATCGACCACGGCGGCACGTGCATTTACTTGAACGACGCTTACGCAAAAATCTTCGGCTACACGAACCCATCACGTCTCATCGGCTCGAGCTGGGAGATGTTCTTCTTCGGCGAAGAGCTCGTCCGTCTCAAAGAACAGATCATGCCGACTGTCTGGCGCGAAGGCTCGTGGCGCGGTGAAGCTATCGGACGGAAAGTGAACGACAGCACGCTCCCGCTGGAGATTTCGATCTCGAGCGTCAACGGCGGCGGGATCGTACAAGTCGTCCGCGACATCACTGAACGAAAGAAACTCGAAGAAACACTTCGCAACACTTCGCTGAAAGACGACCTGACCGGACTCTTCAACCGCCGCGGCCTGCTGAAACAAGCCGCGCCCTATTTCGACTTCGCGCGACGCCAGCAAGAAAGCCTGGTGCTCCTGTTCATCGACCTCGACGGCATGAAGCGCATCAACGACGAGTTTGGCCATAACGAAGGCGACAACGCGCTCATCAAGACCGCCGAGATACTCAACCGCACTTTCCGCAGCTCAGACATCATCGCACGTCTCGGCGGCGACGAGTTTACGGTCCTCGTCACCGATCTCAACGCAAACAAAGACGACGCAATCACGCGTCTCAACGAGAACCTGAAAGCCTACAACAAGAACGAGCAACGCGGCATCAAGCTCTCCTTCAGTATCGGCGTGGCCCAACTCGAGCCCGAACGCATGACGTGCTTCGAAGAGCTGCTCGAACAGGCCGACCAGGCGATGTACAAACAAAAACGGATGAAGCGTCGCCGCGCCGAGCGCAATCACGCGAAGAAGCTCGCCGAAGTAACACCCGAATCGCCGGCCGCCGACTCTTCAGCCCCGATTACCGCGAACTCGATCCCCTTCGCTCTCTCGCCCACTTCAAAACTCTTCGGCGCCGGCCGCGGCACGTTCGACAACGCCGCAATCGGCATGGCCGTCGTTTCAATCGACGGCAGTTGGCTCCAGGTCAACGATGCGCTGTGCAAGCTGATCGGATACTCCCAACAGGAACTGCGCGCCACCAATTTTCAAAGCCTCACTCACCAGGAAGATCTTCGACAAATCCAGGTGCAGATTCAGCGCGTGCTCGACGGTTACATTCCGAATTACGAGCAGGAGAAGCGCTACATTCACGGCGGCGGCTTCACGGTCTGGGTGCTCTGGCACGTATCGCTGCTGAAGGACTCCGAGACCGGCACGAAGCGGCTCTTCTTCCAGGTCCAGGACATCAGCGATCGCAAGAAAGCCGAAGAGAAACTGACGCAGGATACACTGACCCGCCTGCCCAACCGCGCCCGCTTCCACGATCTGCTCAAGTTGCGCGTCGCGCGTAAGTCGGCGACCAAGGACCGGCACTACGCCGTCCTGCTGCTGGACCTCGACCGCTTCAAGCTCATCAACGATACGCTTGGCAACGCGAGCGGCGACCAACTGCTGATCCAGATCGCGCACCGAGTGAAGACCTGCATGCGCCAGAACGACGTGCTCGGACGCGTCGGCGGCGACGAGTTTGCCGTCCTGCTCGACGACGTTACCGGCGAGGAAGAAGCGTCGTCGGTCGCGACGCGCATTCAGCAGGCGATGTCCATCTCGTTCAACTTGTTGGGCCAGGAAGTTTATACGACGTTGAGTATCGGCATCGCGGTCGGCTCCGATCACGACCAGGTTTCAGACACGCTGCGTGATGCGGAGACGGCAATGCATCGCGCGAAGGCTTGCGGCCGGGCGCGTTACGAAGTGTTTGGGCGCGACATGCACGGCGAACTGATGAGCCGGTTGAAAATGGAGACTGACCTGCGGCACGCGTGCGAACGCCACGAGCTCTTTGTCGACTATCAGCCGATCGTTTCGCTCGAAAGCCGTTTGTTGATTGGGTTCGAAGCGCTGGTGCGATGGCGTCATCCGGAGTTCGGTCTCGTGCCGCCGCAGGACTTCATTCCCGTCGCCGAACAAACGGGAGAGATCCTGCCGATCGGACAAGCGGTGCTCGAGTCGGCGTGCCGGCAAGCGCGCGACTGGTTGGAAGCGTATCCGGCCGCGCCGCCGTTGTTCGTCAGCGTCAACCTCTCTGTGAAGCAGTTCAACCAGCCGGGGCTTGTCGAAAACATTGCGCGGTTGCTGAACGAATTTCAGTTGCCGCCGCGGTGCTTGAAACTCGAGATCACGGAGTCAGTGTTCAGCGACAACATCGAGACCGCGATTGGACTATTGACGCAGCTCAGAGATCTTGGCGTTCAGTTGAGTATCGATGACTTTGGGACGGGTTATTCGAGCTTGAGTTACTTGCAACGTTTTCCGATCGATACGTTGAAGATCGATCGGTCGTTTGTGACGCAGATGATGGAGAATGAGGAGAACCTGGCGATCGTTCGTACCATCGTGGCGTTGGCGCAGAATCTGGGGATGGACGTTGTAGCGGAAGGTGTCGAGACGGAAGACCAGTTGCTGTTGTTGCGAAAGTTGGAGTGTGAAAACGGACAGGGATTTCTCTTCTCGACTCCGCTCGGCGGCCCGCAGCTCGATCAGTTCATCGAAAACTGCAATTTAGACAATTCTGTTTCCTCAGGTCATCTTCAAGTCGTGGAAGAGGAAACCGCAGCGCTCGTCGCGTGATTACATCGCGACCTTGTACAGGTCCCGCCCCGCGTCTTTCACGATCAAGGTATCAGGATCGGAAGCGAGAGAATGGGGATCGAAGGTGCGGTGGTCCAGGTAGCCGAGGTTTACGCGTTTACAGGTCTGTTCATCAATACCAGTCGCCATCGTAATTCGAAAACGCGGCACGACGCGGCCATCGTCGTCGACTCGTCCGGCGTAAGCAACGTGCGCCAGGTGTGCCGCGATGCACAGGTTCTCGCGCAGTTCCTGTGAAGCACCAAGCATGTCGCGCACGACTTCGATCGGCGCGTAACCATACTTTTCAATCAACGCCCCGTGCGTTTCCGAAAGTTTCGTTAAATGAGGAGCAAAAATGATCAGCTCGCCGCCGTCTTCAACGATCGCGCCGAGTTTGTAACTAGCCTTTCCTCCGACCCACAGTTCGTCGTAATGGGGATCGAGCAGCGCGACTACTCGCTTGTACTTTCGACCCGTGTAACGAATGTGGATCTCGCGACTAACGGCGGCGGCGCGCCTGAAAGCCTCGCGAATGTCGCCCGCGAATAATGCATACGTAACTAATCGCCCATCGTCCGCGCGAGACACGACCGTATTCAAAGAAATGATCCGCGCCGGCACGAGATCAGTCGCCGCTTCGATCAGCATCCGCGTCGGCGTATCGACCTGTCCGATCGTGTTTTCGATCCCGGCGAGCGCGCCCAGCCAGTGAGTCGTGTGGGTCAACTCCGGTCCGGCCACACCGGGAAAGAAATACTTCGCGCCTCCCGCGAACCCGGCAACTTCATGCGGCACCGTC
The DNA here is from genome assembly GCA_046732935.1 of Acidobacteriota bacterium. Taxonomy (GTDB): domain Bacteria; phylum Acidobacteriota; class Blastocatellia; order Pyrinomonadales; family Pyrinomonadaceae; genus PSRF01. The sequence continues at coordinate 26,167 of JBKPOC010000049.1, forward strand.
GCGCCGAACACGAGCACCGTGTCGTAAACTCCCGGCGCTAGCAAGCGATTGATCGTCACTGGAACAGCGCGGTCGATCAAACCGCCAGTCAACGCGCTCGCCTTTTCCGCACTGAGCTCGCCAAGCGTGACGATCTCATCCGCACTGTCCCAACAATGATCGAATATATGTCCGGCAAAATCGTCGCTGCCGATCTTGGCAAGCTTTTGCGCGTGAGTCATCGGCGGATGCGTACCCTGAGCCACCAAAGCGTCCAGACTAGCGCCACGCTCCGCCAGGAATTGATTTGCAATCGGGAAAAGAACGTGAGTGTTATCGTCGCGAGTCTTATCAGGAATGATCGCGAGCACACGCTCGCCACGCTGAATCACTTCAAGTGCGTCATGGATTATGCCCGTGAGATTCATCGTCCCATCCAACCGCCGTCGACGACGAGTACATGCCCATGGACGTAATCGCTTGCGGGAGACGAAAGAAACACAGCCGCGCCGGCGAGATCCTCTGGTTCGCCCCAGCGGCCGGCGGGAATGCGTTCGAGTATCTGCCGGTTGCGCGTCTCGTCAGCCTGCAACGCCGCCGTGTTAGCAGTGCGCATGTAACCCGGCGCGATCGCATTGACGTTGATGCGGTGTTTGGCCCACTCGTTGGCGAGCGCCTTCGTGAGTTGCGCAACGCCGCCTTTCGCCGCCGCGTACGCTGGCACAGTGATGCCGCCCTGAAACGAAAGCAGCGACGCGATGTTCACGATCTTCCCGCCGCGCTCCGTGTCGATCATGTGGCGGCCCGCAAACTGGCAAAGACGAAACACGCTAAACAGGTTCACTTCCAGGACGTCCGACCAATCGTCGGCGGAGTACTCGACCGCGGGCGCGCGCCGAATGATGCCGGCGTTGTTGATGAGTATGTCGAGACGTCCGAAGTGATCGATCGTCTGCTGGACGAGAGTCTGTGGTGTCTCGGGCCGGCTGAGATCGCCGGTCAACGGAAGCGAATGCGCGATCTTCTCGCAAGTCGACTGCGGCGAGTGCGTGTTGCCGTGGCACGCGACGCGAGCGCCTGCTTCGCCGAGGGCTATGGCGATAGCAGCGCCGAGACCAGTTGAAGCGCCGGTGACGAGTGCAACTCGATCGTCAAGTCTGAACATGGATTGGTAGTGGTGCATTTCGGATTCTTACGAACTTAGAACAGTCAGGAAGGGGGCAAGCATCGCGCGCCCCCGCCGTAGCGACAGCGGGGGCGTTGCCCCCTTCCTGACTTGTTTTTGCTGAGTTGCTCTTATCTGAAACTGTTCCACTACCAGGATTATAGAAAGTCTTCCCGCACGGGCGTAAAAATATCGATCAGCACCACTTCCTCGTCCATCATCGTCGCCCCATGCCAGGTCTGCGATGGAAAGTGCAACACGTCGCCGGCCGACGCGATCCGTTCCTTGCCCTCGATAAAGAACCGCACTTTGCCGCGCTCGACGATGGTCATCTGTTCGTGCGGGTGGTCGTGCTCGGGCGTGACCAGAAACGGCTTGAAACGAAAGCGACAGATCATCATCTGATCGCCGACCAGCATCTGTCGCTGGATTCCGTCGGCGACTTGCTCGACCGGAATGTTGGACCAGTTCAAATGCCGCGCGAGACCATTCTCGTTGCCGTTGCCATGGGAGGAAGTATTCGACATTTCGGTTCCTCTACTTTTTGTCGCTCACCGCTTCGAGCCCCGATCCGCCGGCGGCATATTCAGGCTGCACGTTGACCACGCCGTACAGGCGATCCTCGCCTTCCCTGATCGCGGCCATCATCCACAGGAAGTTGATCTGCCCGCCGGGCGCGGCGACGTTCGGGTGGTAACCCTGCGGCATCAACACGCAATCGCCTTCGCGCACGACCTGGACCAACTCGGGCTTCTCCGGATTGGTGTAAACGAACTGAACGCCAAACGACGGCGACGGCATGTCGATGAAGAGATACGCTTCTTCGAGAAGTTTCGAATGCTCGTGCGGCGGCCACGACGTCCAATTACCGGGCGTCGAAAAAGTCACGCCCGCCATGATGCGTCCCGCGTCGACGTTCGCGCCGATCAGGACGTTGAGATCGCGTTCGGCCGGAGGCTTTCCGGCAATCAAGTGAAGCCGCGGGTTGTCGCGCACTTCCTTGTACGAGACAAACTTGACCGGATAACGTTTGTCGACCGGGGCTGAAACTTCCGCCAGATCGCAGCCACCGTCACCGGGCTCGACTTCGATCTCGGAATCACGCGGAACGTAAACCGCGTCGTACTGGTCCAGTTGAAACGACTCGCCGCCAGTCGTGACCTTCGCGCTGCCTTTCAGGCAAATCAATCCGATCTCGTGATTGTTGCTGGAAAACTTCTCCGGCGCGTCGCCGGCGTCGAGCGTGATACGGCCGTAGTGCAGATAACGCGCGGCAGTGTCGCCCGGCTTCACGGCTATGCGGCGTCCCTTTCCCTCGTGCGTCTTCGGTACGAAACAGGTTTCAGGTGTGATTGCGTTCATAAATAATCCTCAAAAAGGCTTTAGCGTCAGACGATACTTAATCGGCGTTTTAATGTTTGTTGCTTCAAAAACCAGATGCAAAGGAATCGCGCCGTGCACGCCGCGTCCGAGCGGGCTGTTACCAGCCGCCACGATAAAAGAACGCGGACTGAAATTCGTCGCGGATAAATGTACCTCCAACGATCCCTTATCCGAACTGAATGTTTGATTCTCGAACCGGTCGTGCGTACTCGGAACAACCATACGCCACTGCTTGATCTTAATCGGTTGCTTTGAACTCAACGTTTCGTCACGAACAAGCGCGCCGTTTTCAATCCGCCACACGACTTCACACGTCAGACCTACGTCTTGCAGCATGCCTGACTTCGTCCCCAGCACCGCCCAACGGTTCCAGCGAACTCGCAAACTTTGCCCGTCAGCAGCGGGTTCGATCACGTCACCGCCGTCCGTCGCGACAACCGTGCGCCCGTCTTCGAGCAGCAGATACGGCGTCATGACCGGATACGTCTGCTCGACCGGCGCCGCGAATCCCGCCAGTCCGTGCGGCGCGGGCAAATAGTCAGAAATTCCCGGCATTGGACCAGTCGTTATTGGCAAAGCAAAGCGTAACGCCTGTTGCCGTACAAGCCAAACACCCGCCGAACGCTGCGGCCCTTTGCGAAAGAACTCAAAACGCGCGACCGGCGCAAGCGTCGGCGTAACGGGAAACGCTGTCACACCTTCCTTCTCCAGCGCGTTCATGATCGGCGTGTGCGAATTCGCAAGCTTGCCGAAGAAGCCCGTCGTCTGCTGCCACTCGCGTTCGCGCGTGATGTACGCATAATTCCCGCGCCCAAAGGCAAAGATTGAAAGCAGGTGCGCGTCGGGACGGTAGTCGTTTCGCAGGTAATTCCACGCTTGATAGTAGAGCGCGGCGATCTCGCCCAGCGGCGCCGGCCGAAACTCAGGGTGCGACGCGAGAAACCCGACGATCTCGGGCGTGTCGAGGTAACTGACCACGCCCTGGCTGCGACCCCAGTTGTAGCCGTAGCCGTCTTCGGAGACGAGGTCCCACCACAAGCGCATTTGCGCCTTCAACGACGGCCGCAGCGTATCGAGAATGTCTTTGCGTCCGGCCATCTCGGCTGCTTCCCAGATGTAGCGAGCGTACTCGTTCGAGTAGCGATCGTAACGTCCGGTTGGCGGCGAATCGTCGGCGTAGAGCGCGCCGCTCGTGAACTGCACCGCCGCGCGATCGAGCAGCTTGTCGAGAAACGCGCGATCCGTCGAGATGCCGAGATCGAAATCGATAGCGGCGATGCGAGCGGCGACGCCGAGATAATTCTCCGGCAGGTTGATGACCTTGTTCGTCTTCGGATCGTAGAAGCGTTCCGGGTTGAGCAACGAACGCCACGCCTTCTGTTCGTCAGGCGTCATGCCCTGCCAAAGCGGGTTCGTCTTCAAGTCGCGCCCGAAGTGGCGCAGCGCGAGCGCGGCGTAGAGCTGCGAAAACGCTTTGCCGCCTGCGCGCGATTCGATCAGGCCCATCTGGGCCACCCACTTCGCGATTTCGCGTCCGGCTAGTTCGCGCTTCCCGGTCGTTTCGGCGTAGGCCGCGAGAGAACGCATGAACGTCCCCCACGAAAACTCGCCCGTCGTCGGCACGCCCAGCACTCGATCCGGCGGCGGATCGAGCGTGCTGATCGCGCTCAGGTGCGTCGCCAGCTCACGACCAAGAAAGTCGTTGACCTCGTCCCTCAGGGTCGCTGTCGATATCGTGTTCGCCCGTGTTGTGGCGACAAGCAGCAGAACACAGATTAAAGAGAATTTTCTCAAAAGGTTAATTTCAATCCGAATTGGATGTTTCGCGGCGGTCCCGCAGTCGAGATCGTGCCGAACGACGTCGTATTGCTGAGATTGCTGTCCAGATCGCGGAAGTTAGTGCGATTGAACGCGTTGAAAATATCAGCCTGGAACTGTAAGTGAAACTTCTCCGTCAACTCAAACCGGCGCCGCAAGGAGAAGTCCCACGTCTGCGCGCCCGGCCCTTCGAGCGTTCCCACTCCGCACGTGCCCCGCCGCGTGTCAGGCGCCGCCGCGAACGCCGTGCGGTCGGCCCAATTGTTCGGACCACGCTCGCCGTTCGGGAAAAGTTGATTGGGACTGAGGCAGTCGGCGCGACGGTTGCCGAAGACCGAGTTACCGGTCGCGGTGACAGTCAGGTACGGCCCTGATTGAAGCCGCGTGATGCCGCTGACTTCGTAACCGTCAAGAACCGCCTTCACCCAACCTTGCGTGTGGCTGAACGTCCTGATCGTGTACGTGTAAGTCAACGCGAAGACGTGACGCCGATCGAACGTCGCCGGTCCGTAGTTGAACTTCCGGTTGAATGGATCTTCCGGGTTGTCGTTGAAGCCGCTCGCGTCCGTCAGCACCTTCGACCACGTGTACGACGTCGTCATCAGCAGATCGCCTTTCCGTTTCGCGGCGTAGAGCTGCATGCCGTGATAGTTCGACGTCGAGTCGCTTAGCCGCATGCGGATCGCGGTGTAACCCTTGAACGGGCGCAATGCGTTTGCGTTGACGTTTGGTCCCGGCGGGATGTTCGCGCGAATCTGTTCGAACGTCGGCTGGTTGATGTCCGGCTGGCGGATCAGGTGCCGCCCGAGATTTCCGACGTACGACGCTTCGGCAATGATGCCGCGCGGCAGCTCGCGTTGCACGCTCAGGCTGTAGCTCATCGTGTACGGCGTGTCGAGATCCGGATTGACTGCGTTGATCTGCGCCCACGGCGCGGCAGTGGTCGAGCCGCCCGTGATGTTGCTCAGGTTCGCGTTTTGAAACTGCGCGCTGGTCGCGTATGGCGGATTGCTCAACGACGGGAAGATCAGGTTGCCTTCGATGCGATCGTAGTACATGCCGAAGCCGCCGCGAATCGACGTCTTGTTGTCGTCGAACGGCGAGTAGGCGAAACCAACGCGCGGCATGAAATAGTGATGGCTTTCGTAGAGTCCACGCGGCGCGCCAGTCGGAACTTTCAACACGTCCGCGCTATTGCCGCCGGGCACGCGTCCGAGCTCTTCCGGCGGCACACCGTTGCCGGCCCGAACCAGACCATTGAAACGATTCCCGCCTTTGCTCGTGTCGATGTTGCCGTTCGCGAGAATCGTGACCGCTTGCGCGGGGTCGTAAAGCGAAGGATCGAAGTTCGCGAGGTTGTTCGCCTGCGTGTAGATCGGTTGGCCGAACTGATAACGCAAGCCAAGCTCGAGACTCAACCTGCGCCCGACTTTCCAACTGTCGGCGACGAAAGCTTCCGTTTGCGTGAAACGGAAGAAGCCCATCGGATCGAGCGCCTGCTCGCTGTAAGTGCGGAAGTTGCCGAGCAGTGCATCGGCGAACGAGTTGTTTGACGTGCGAGTGTTACTGCCGGTGTTGAAGTCGACCTGGCCGGCGTAAGTGGTGCGCGCGTTTTGATCGATTCGGTTGCGCGTCACGGAAAGTCCGGTCTTGAGCGTGTGGTTGCCGCGCACCCAGGTGATCGTGTCGCTGAAGTTGATGTCCGTCGTCGGCGAGAGCAGCGAGCGCGCCGCGCCGAAGAAACTAGCGAAGCCGTTAATCGTCGTGTCGGGGATCGAGTTTTCGAACCGGCCGCCGCCGCTGAAGAGTTGTTGAAATTGGAAGCCGTACGTTTCGCGTTTCCAGAGATCGCCGAACGGCGGAATGCGTTGGGCCACCCACGCGCCTGTCGCCTTCGCTTCGTTGATGAACGTCGGCGTCACCAGCCATGTATGTGAGATTTGAATCGACGTTCCCGGACGCAAACGGAAGCTGGGAATCGTCGGCAACTGCGTAGTAATGAACGTGCCGAACGGATCGATCAGCTCGTTCTTGTCATGGATGTAGCGGCCGTAGACCGTGTGCTTCTCGTTGATCTTGTAGTCGATGCGGACGAGATCCTCGCGATAGTCGAGCGGGTTCGGTTGCTGGAACGTGACGTTGTTGCCAATCGGACTGTTGGTGAACGCCGCTGCGAGACCGATCGCCTGGCGATAAACATCGGCGATAGCGCGGCCGTCAGGCGTGATGCGATTCGAGGGGATGATGTTTCGCAGCGCGACGTTGGTGCCGCCGAAACATCCGGCTCGGTTCGCGGCCGTGCAAGGCAGCGGACTGTCCGGATCCTTGAGCAAGCCGTCGTCGTTCGTGCCGACGATGCCGTCCGCGCCGCGCAGTCGAAACGAGAAATCGCCGTTCAGCTCGGCGAGCGTCGGCACCGTGCGGCGTTGCGCGCTGGACAGGCGGCGAATGTATTTCCATTCCTCGCCACCAAAGAAGAAGAGCTTGTCTTTGATGATCGGGCCACCGAAGCTGTAACCGAAGTCGTTGAACCGCAATGTCGGTCGAACGGGCGCGAAGAACGAGCGCGCGTCGAGTTTATCGTTCCTGAGAAACTCAAAGGCGCTGCCGTGAAAGTCGTTGTCGCCGCTGCGTGTGACGAGACTGACCTGTCCGCCGGAGTTGCGGCCGTACTCGGCGGAGAAGTTCGAAGTCTGGATTTTGACCTCCTCGATGAAGTCAATGCCGAGATTGTTGATCTGGCTGGCGTTGCTGCCTGACTGAAGATTGAAGCCGCCGTCGATCGTCACGTTGTTCGTCTGGCCGCGATTGCCGTTGATCGACTGGTTGTTGGTGGCCAAACTCGTCGTCAGTTCAAGCTGATCGTCATTCAGCAACGCGACGCCGGGAACGAATGAGAGAAGCTGAATGTAGTTGCGGCCATTGAGCGCGAGGTTCTGCACCTGCTGGCTATCGATCACGCGCGCGACTTCGCCCGACGTCGTGTTTACCGTCTCACCCGCAATGCTCGTTATCTCAACCGTCTCGGAAACTTCGCCGACTTCGAGTTTCATATCGACTGTCAGTCGCGCGTCAGCGGTGACGTTCTTGCCGCTGACGAGTGCTTTCTTGTAACCCTTCGACTCTGCCTCGATCGAGTACGTGCCGGCGGGCAGGTTCGTCACCGTGTAAAAACCGTTTTCGTCGGTGACCGCGGTGCGTTCCGAATTGTTAGCGCTGTTGATGACTCTGACGGTAGCGTTGGCAACGGCCGCGCCGTTTGCGTCCTGCACCATGCCGGAAATACGTCCGACGACGGTTTGGGCAAACGTCGAGTGAGAGGCAACGATGATGAGTGAAAGTAACCACAGGAGTGGCAGTCGGGTTTGGCGATCAGGGTTAGAGCCTCGCATCGATCAAAACCTCCAGGTGATTGAAATTTTTGAAGTACCGGCCGCCCGCGAAAGGTCTTTGGGCTTTGGGCTTTGGTTTTTGTTTCAATAGGAATCTTCACAATCGAAGTCCAAAGACCTAAGGCCCACGGCCCAAGACCCTCACGCGACCATCGGCGCCGCGAATGCGGGTGCGGCAACGAGCGCCACCGCGCCGCGCAGGCGCGGATGCTCTTCGGCAGGCACGATGTGAATCTCAGTGGCGCCGCCGAATTCAGTCAAAGTTCTTTCACGCAAAGCACTGCGCACGATTGGCTCGATCAAACTCCACGCAGTCGTTATCTCACCGCCGATGTAAATGCGCGCCGGATCGACGGCGTTGATGATCGAAGCGAGACCGAGACCGAGATATCGTGCCGTCGAGTTGATGGCCGCCAACGCCTTCGCATCGCCGGCGCGAGCCTGCGCGATCAGATCCTCGACCGTGAAACTCGCAATCTCCGCTTCGCGCGGCCGCGTGTCCGACAGGTCGCGTCCGAAGTAACGCGACAACGTCGCGAGGTTCGATACGTACGATTCCCAGCAACCAGTCGCGCCGCACGAACAGCGTGGGCCATCGATGCTCAACGGCACATGGCCAAACTCGCCCGCCGTGTTGTGACGCCCGCGCATCACCTCGCCGTTCACGACCACGCCGACGCCGACGCCGTCCGACACGCTGACGAAGACAGAATTACCGGACGCGACCACATCGCTGCGCGTCGCCCACAGTTGGGCCAGCGCGCACGCTTTTCCGGAGTTCTCGATGTGGACCGGGATTCCCAAGGCAGTGGTCAGCGGATCGCGCAGGTTCACGTCGCGCCATCCGAGCGTCGGCGCGTGCAACACGCGGCCCAATGCCGGATCGACCATGCCGGGCACGACGACGCCGACACCTTCACACGCGCCCGTCTCGCCGAAGTCAGCCAGCGTCTGCTTGATGCGTCGCGCGAGTTCTTTCGTCGACAGGTCGATGTCTTTGCTGGTTTGAAAACTACTGACGGCGCCCAACTGCTTGCCCATCAGATCGGTCAGCAGGATGTATGTGCGCGAGGCGCGAATGTCGACGCCGACGACGCAGCGCTGGCGCGAATCGATGTACAGGAACGTCGGACGGCGGCCGCGGCCGACTGCTTCGCCGACTGCGCCTTCGAAGATGAGCGACTCGGCGAGCAACTCGCTAACGAGCAGGCTGGCGACGCCGCGGCGGACGTTCATCAGGCGCGCGAGGTCGGCGCGGGAGATGGGTTGATGAGCGCGGATCAGGTTCAGGGCAATCTGGCGGTTGATCTCGCGGCTGGTGCCGCGGCGCGCCACTTTGAAGTCATGTGGGTTGATCTTGCGCATATGTACCTAATTAAGACTTATTACCGGGACTTGGAAAGAAAGTATCGCTTTCCTGCCTAATTAGACGGATGGAATTTGTCTAAACGCGGAACATATACTCCTCCGCCGTGAAAGCTGTCAAGAGTTTTATTGTTTTAGGGGATACGCGTTCAGTGACGCAGCTTACAAAGAACAGTTGGGAAGGGGGCAACGCCCCCGCTACCGCTGCGGCGGGGGCGCGCTCCGCTTGCCCCCTTCCTGACCAACCACCACTATTGTTTTACGGCGCCGCAGGAGCGGCGGATGACCAGTTCCGGAGGGATGGTCACGTGGCGGTTCTTCGAAGGAGTCTTGTTGCCGTCGATCAGATCGAGGAGCAATCCGGCGGCCGCTTGTCCCATCGCCGCCGTCGACCAGGAAACTGTCGTCAGCGGCACCCGCAGCATGTCGCCGTAATGAATGTTGCCAGCACCGACGACCGCCACGTCGTTCGGAACGTTCAATCCCGCATCGTTCAGTGCTTCCATCGCGCCGATCGCGGCCGGATCGTTCGCGGCGAAGATGGCCGTCGGCAGATCGCCGTCTGCGATCCACTCTTCCATCGCCTTCCGGCCATCCGACTCCGTGAACCCGCAGTCGCGCACGAGACGTTTGTGAACACGCAGACCGGCTTTCGACATCGCTTGCTTGTACCCGTCGAGGCGGCCTTGTGAAGTCGAAACGTTCGTGCCGCGCAGGTGGCCAATGCGGCGGTGGCCCAACTCGATCAAGTGCTCCGTGGCGAGGATGCCGACGCGGAGGTCGTCAGGAGTCACCGCCGGGCAACGCAAGCCGTCGAGCAAGCGATCGATCAGGACGATCTTTCCACCTTCGGTTAACAGCCGGCGATAGAACTTCGCGTCGTTCGCCACCAAGGCCGACGCGACGATCAGCCCGTCCGTCCTGGACCACAACGCCTCGATCTCGTCCTGCTCTTTGCGCGCTTCTTCGTCAGTGCTGCAAATCAGGTTCTGATAACCCGCGGGCCGGGCCTGCGATTCGACGCCGCGACAGATCTCGGCGAAGTAGGAGTGCATCAGGTCCGGGACGACGATGCCGATCAGGTATGAATGTTTCGACGTGAGCGCCCGCGCGAACTGGTTCGGGCGATAGTTCATCTTCTGCGCGGCGGCGAGGACGCGAGCGCGAGTCTCGCTGCTGATCTCGGGATGGTTGTTGATCGCACGGGAGACAGTCATCTTCGAGACATTTAGCGTGCGTGCGATGTCTGCGAGAGTGACCATACAATCGTTCAACTCCGGGTGCGCCAGCGATCGACCGCCACGGCAACGACGATGATCGCGCCGATGATGATCTCCTGGACGTAGTTGGGCCAACCGACTTGCTGGCAGCCGTTTCGCAGAAACGCCATGATCAACGCGCCGATCATGGAGCCGAGGATGCTTCCCTCGCCGCCGTTCAAACTGCCGCCGCCGATCACGACTGCCGCGATGATGTCTAACTCAGAACCGGCGGCGACCGTCGGATCGCCTTGCCGCAGACGCGACATCTGCATCACGCCCGCGAGTCCGAAGAGCAGTCCCGCCAGTCCGTAAATCCAGATCTTCAAACGATCGGTCGCGATGCCGCAGGCGCGCGCTGCCGCTTCGTTCGAGCCGAGCGCGAAGATGCGCCGTCCGAATACTGTCTGCCGCAAAACGATCGCCGCGACTACCGCGAGCACGATCGTGATCCAGACGCCGGGCGCGACCAGCAGCCATGACGGATTCGGAAACATGACCAGCAACTCGTTCAACCACGTCCCCGGCATGTTTACGGTTTGCTGGTTCGCCAGCCACTTCGCGACGCCGCGCCCGATGCCCAGCATTCCCAACGTCGCGATAAAAGGAACGACCTTCAGTCGCGTGATGACGAAACCGTTGACGACGCCGACCAGCCCGCCGACGGCGATTCCCATCGCGAGAGCGAGCGACGCCGGCATGCCGGCACTGATGCTCAACGCGGTCACGACGCCCGTCAGTGCGATCGTAGACCCGACGGCGAGATCGATGCCGCCGCTGATGATGACCATCGTCATCCCGATCGCGCCGATCGCCACGATCACTGTCTGCGAAAGAACGATGCGCAGGTTGTTTGGCGAGAGAAACCGCGAGGGCGTGTCCATCAGCAGCGTGAAGACGCCGATGACCAACAACAGACCGAACGCCGGTCCGAGGCGGTTCAGCCACCTCTGAATATCCGAAGTTCTACGAAACGCGGATCTCACTTGAGATATTGATCGAGTGGAGGATGAAGGAGCGTCTTCACTTCAGGCGTTTCCATGTTCTCTTTCGTCACGAGCATCACGCCGGTGTCGATCTTCTTCTCGACGTTGTGTCCGAGCAGTTTGTCGACCATCGTGCGCACGCCGAGGTAACCCATGTTGAACGGGTTCTGGACCACGATGCCGTGCAACTGTCCTGCGTTTAGCGCGTCGATGAACGTCTGGCTGACGTCGAAACCGACAAACGAGACCTTGCCGGCCTTGCCGATATCCTGGAGCGCGAGCAACATCCCGGCGGTCGACGACTCGTTCGGCGTGAAGATCCCCTGCACTTCATCGCCGAACCGGTTGAGCAGATTTTCCGAAGCGCGTTTCGCCGTGTCGCGCGTGGCGCCGGCGTATTGATCCGTCGACACCAGTTCGATCCCCGGAAACTTCTGCTTGATCGTTTCAATAAATCCGGTTTCGCGTTCGGTCGTGCTCGCCGAACCCTCCGCGTAACGCAGCACGAGCACCTTGCCCTTGCCATTGAGCAGTTGGCCCATGCGATCGGCGGCGAGCGATCCGCCCTTGCGATTGTCAGTCGCGACGAAGCTGACGATATCGTCCGACTCCAAACCGGAATCGATGATCACGGTCGGCACCCCGGCGCGGTGCGCGTCCGACACAGGCCGAACGAGGGCGCGATTGTCGAGCGGCGCGAGCACGATCCCGCTCACGCCCTGCGCCGCGAACCCTTCGACGACCTGGATCTGCTGTTCGCGATCGTCTTCTCGCAGCGGGCCTTTCCAAATGACTTCGATCTGCGTGCCCTGCGCGGCAAGTTCCTGCGCCGCTTTGTTGCTGCCCGCGTGAATACTCTTCCAAAACTCGTGCGTCGTTCCTTTCGGAATGACGGCGATCGTCAATTTCTTGTTGCTGTCTTTTACTGTGCAACCGATCAGGACCGCGGATAAGACGAATAGAAATAGGGTTCTACGCATTGTTTTCCTCAGTTACTGGATTTCCCAGGCCGCCCATGCCTTCGATCAGCACCTCCATCTGGTCGCCCGCCTTCAGAAACACCGGCGGGTTCCGCGCAAACCCGACGCCGGGCGGCGTGCCGGTCGCTATCACGTCGCCGGGCTCGAGCGTGATGCTCTCGGAAAGAAACTCGATCAACCGCGGCACGCCGAAGATCAGTTGGTCGGTGTTCGAGTCCTGCATTGTTTCGCCGTTCAGTACCAGCTTGATCGAAAGCTGGTGCGGATCCGGAATGGCGTCGGTGGTGACGATAGTTTGGCCCATCGGCGCGAACGTGTCGCACGATTTTCCCCGTTGCCACTGCCCGTCGGCAAACTGAAAATCTCGCGCGCTGACGTCGTTGAAAGCCGTGTAGCCCAGGACGTAATCGTAAGCGCGATCCGCAGGAACGTTTTTCGCGCGCCGCCCGATCACGACTGCGAGCTCTGCTTCGTAATCAACCTGCTTGCTCGTGCGCGGCAGGACGACGGGCTCGCCGGGCGCGATCACGGAGGTGGAGAACTTGGAGAAAACGCAGGGCTTTTCGGGAATCGGCATCTTGCTTTCGGCGGCGTGATCTCGGTAGTTGAGACCGATGCAGATCAGTTTTCCCGGACGGGGGACTGGCGCGAACCAGTATGCGTCGCGGCTTGGGACCAACCAACCGCGTTCGTTCGCATCGGCGAGTGCCTTGTCGTCGCGGACAAGTGACTTAGCAACTTCGATCGATCCGCTGAGCCATTGGCCGTCCAAGTCGAACCAGTCGAGCGGGTTTGATGGACGATCGGCGGGGTCGAACAGTTTCTCGCAGTCGAGGCGGTAGCTTGTGTCGGTGTCGCCCTTGTGGAGAATAATGCCGAGGCGCGGCGAGCGCCAGTTTGATTCCATGGTGGCGAAGGAGATGATGTGCATTTTCCTACGATGCCTGGTTGACGATGACGTAAAGCTCCTGTGGGCCATGAACGCCGATCGCCAGCGTCAGTTCGATGTCTGCCGTGCGTGATGGACCGGTGATGAATGTTACTGCCGGGCTGATGTCGCCGTTCTGATGAATGAAAGCGAGTGCTTCGGCTAACGTTTGAAAAATCGATGAAGCTTCGACGATGGCGATGTGGACCGGAGGCACAAGCGACGCCAGGCGGTGCCGTTCGCGTGCTGAGTCGAGCACGAGCGTTCCCGTTTCCGCGATCGCAGCTTGCGCCGTTGTGACGCCGACGTCGAATTCGAATATCTCCTTCGCGCCTGGCGGCGCATCCGAAGTGGCGATTTTTCGCGCGCCAAGATCATTGATGATTCGTGCTACTGCCTGGTCAACGTCGTGAGTAAGAATGCAGTGACCATTTACAGCTTCGACGTTTTCCTTGAACAAGTCGACTGACGGTTTCCCTGGCGTCACGATCTCTGGAAACACGAATTTTTGTTGATCGTCGGGCGGGCTCGCTGCCAGGTGCGTCCGAATCGAATTCAGAATTGTTTCTCTACTGGTCATACTTCGTCTTCCACAGATCGCGAAAACTCTGACGTTCGATCGGGCGCAGGTCGCGGCCGCTGGTCCACGCGCGCGACAGCGGCATCACGCGCTGTATCATTCGCCCCGCCAGCGATCCGAGCTTGTACAACGACGGGCTCATCATGACTCTCGCCCACACCTTGAAAGCGAGCCGCTCCATCGCGCTGCCTTTCGGACTGGTCGCGATCTCCGCTCGCAGGTGTAACAACAAACGCGGAATGTCGATCTTCACCGGACACACTTCGCGGCACGCGCCGCACAAGCTCGACGCGTACGGAAGCTGCGCCGTCTTTTCGATCCCGATCAGTTGCGGCGTGATCACCGAGCCGATTGGCCCCGGATACACCGAACCGTACGCATGACCGCCGACCTGCTGATACACCGGACACGCGTTCAGGCACGCGCCGCAGCGGATGCACGCCAACGACTGGCGCGTCACCGGATGGGCCAGCATGCGCGAGCGGCCGTTGTCGAGTATGACGATGTGCAACTCCTCCGGTCCTTCGTCGCTCGCGTTGCGTTTCGTGCCGGTGATGAACGACTGGTAGGTGGTCAGTCGTTGTCCCGTGCCCGAACGCGGCAGCAGTTTCAGAAACACGTCGAGATCGGCGAAGCGCGGGATCACTTTCTCGATCCCCATCACGGCGATGTGCACGCGCGGCACACTGGTCGTCAAACGAATGTTGCCTTCGTTTTCGACGATCACGATCGTGCCGGTTTCGACGACGCCGAAGTTGACGCCGCTGATGCCGACGTCGGCGGCCGCAAACCGATCGCGCAGCGTGGCGCGCGCGGTGCTGGTCAGTTGCCCGACGTCGTCGGTCGGCGGCATTCCCAACGTAGACGTGAACAGTTCGGCGATCTGTCCTTTCGTCTTGTGAATCGCGGGCGCGATGATGTGCGACGGCGTTTCGTGTGCAAGCTGGATGATGTACTCGCCGAGATCCGTTTCGACCACCTGCATTCCCGCGGCTTCGAGCGCGTCGTTCAGGTGCGTCTCTTCCGTCGTCATGCTCTTGCTCTTGACGATCGTGCGCGCATTTCGCTCGCGCGCCAGACGGCAGATGATGTCGTTTGCTTCGGCGGCATCGCGGGCCCAGTGGACCACCGCGCCGCGCTTCTCGGCGTTCTTCGCAAATGCGTCGAGATACTGGTCGAGATGCAGCAGCACTTCGTCTTTGATTGCCCGCGCCTGCGTGCGCAGGTCTTCCCAGTTGCTCAGGCTGCGCGCAGCTTCGAGCCGGCGTTTGCCGAACAGCGACGTCGCTTTCCGCAACGCGCCGCGCAGTTGCACGTCCGCCAGCGCGGCCTTCGCGTTCTCGTCAAACGTTTCGCTGCTCAAATGATTCATAGACTTGTTTGTGACGCGAGCAGCTCAGCGAGATGCATGACGCGCACCTTCGATCCCTTGCGCGACAGTCGCCCTCCGATCTGCATCAAGCAACTCGCGTCGCCTGAAACCACGGCCTGCACGCCCGAACGTTCGATCGCTTCGATTTTCTCGTCGAGAATCGCCACGGAGATCTCGGGATACTTGACGGAGAACGTGCCGCCAAAACCACAACACGACTCCGCGTTTTCGATCTCGACCAATTCAGCGCCGCGCACGTTGCTAATCAGGGCGCGCGGCTCCCGTTTGATATTCAGATCGCGCAAGCCGTGACACGCGTCGTGCCACGTTAGCTTTCCGCGCCAGCTTGCGCCGACGTCCTCTTTCTTGAGCACGCGGACGAGGAACGAACTGAGCTCGTGTGTCCGTGAAGCGATGCCTTTCGCGCGTTCCGCCCACTGCTGATCGCTCGCGAACAGCTCCGGAAAGTGATGGACCATGGCCGTGCACGATCCGGACGGGCTGACGATCGCGTCTGCTTTACTCTCTTCGAAGATGCGGATGAAGCGTTGGGCCACCTGCCGCGCCTCGTCGCGATAGCCGGTGTTGAAAGCGGGTTGGCCGCAACACGTCTGCCGATCGTCAAATTCAACTTCGCAGCCGGCGCGTCGCAGCACCTCGACAGTGCTCGCGCCGACGCTGCTCCACATTTGATCGACCAGGCAGGTAACGAACAGCGAAACTCTCATTCAGAGCACCACGACGCCCTTCACGTAATCCGCTCCGTGTATGTCAGTCGATAACGCCACCTGCACGTCGTCAAGCGACTTGTATTCATGCGTGATCAGGGGCAACACGTCGATCTCGTTTTGCTGAATCAGATCAAGAGCGCGCGCGTAAACACTCGGCCGGCCGTCAGCTTCAAATCCTCCCGAAGCGCCGACGCTGCTCACGAGCACAGGCTCGCGAAACAGAACGTTGTTGAGCACACTCAAGTCAGTGCCTGCGTGTCCGTGCCCGTAGAGCAATACGGTCGCCTGCTTGCAGATGAGTCCCGGAATCGAGCCGAACACCTCACCCGCGCCCGATGCTTCGATCAGGTATTCGACGCCCTTGCCGCCCGTGTACTCGCGCACCGCTTCGACGAGATCGCAAGCGGAAGGATCGATGACGTCCTCAGCGCCGAGACGCTTCGCCAGTTCGCGTTTGCGCGCGTTCGGATCGCTGACGAAGAGGGCGGCTTCGTATCGCATCACCTTTCGCAGGTATTGCGTAAACAGGAGTCCCGCCGGACCAGCGCCGCATATTAACACGCTGCGAACGCGATGTTCGGCTGTGGCAGCATTAATCGCGTATCGCGCCCGCGCTTTCGTTACGAAGTCAGACGAGTGAACTATGCAGCCGAGCGGTTCGGCCAGCGCCGCCACCGACGCTTTCACCGGCGCCGTGATCCGCAAAGCATTCACCGCGGGCACAGCGATGAACTCTGCCAGTCCGCCCGGCAGGCCCGTGATGCCGTGCTCGCGATAAAACTCGCATTGATGTGAATTCTCGGTGCGGCAGTACTCGCACAACACGTCGCGCCGCCGGCTGACGCAGTTCAACCCTTGATCGACGATCACGCGATCGCCGCGTTTCAGATCTTGAACGGCGCTTCCGACCTCTTCGATCGTCCCGGTGATTTCGTGGCCCAGGATCTGCGGCTGCAAAGCGAGTGGGATCGGCTGGCCGTATTCGTTCAGGTTGTAGTTCGCGTGGCCGGCGAAGATGTGCGAGTCAGTGCCGCACAAGCCGACCGCCGCGACGCGCACCAACACTTCGTACGGCGAGATCACCGGTCGCGGCACGTCGCGCAGTTCGAGCCGCTGCACGTCGCACAAGACACTCGCTTTCATCGAACCATTCATCCGTTTAAATCTGCCGTGTCGAGCGTGCCGGCATCGCGCAAGGTTGCAAACCTCTCCATCGTTTCACGCACGCCGATCTGGAGCGGTGTCGACGGCAAGTCGCCGATGACGCGGCGAATGGCAGCGTCGTTTATGGAAGCCGGAATGGGAATTGGCGGACCACCAAATGTGATCAATTCACTATTGATTAGATCCGTGATCCGCTGGACGGTTACCGTCTCGCCGTGAAGATTGAACACATGCGCGCCGTCCGGAGCTTTGTCAGCGCAGGCGATGAATGCCGCCGCGGTGTCTGCCACATATTGGAAATCAGTCGCGCCGCTGAAGCGAATGTGAAACGGGCGTCCCAGGACTGCTGCCTTCATTGCTTTCGTCGGATCGCTCGTAAGGCCGAAGTCGCGGTTGACGCCGTAGACAGTCAGCGGCCGCAGGCCGATGCTGTTGACGCCGTGATCGAGAAAGTAAACACGCGCGTTGCCTTCGTTCGTGCGCTTGAAGACGCCGTAGTGAGTCGACGGTTCACACGCGGCAGTCTCGTCGAGCGCCGTGTCGTCGTCGTTCATTCCATAGACAGCGGCCGAGCTTGCATAGACCACCGACGGCATCGCGTTCTTGCGCGCGGCTTCGAAGACGTTCAGCGTGCCGACGACGTTCACGAGTGCGCCACCAATCGGATCGGCCTTGCAAATCGGGACCTGCAACCCCGCGAGATGGATCACGCGCGTCGCGCCAGAATCCCCCAACGCCTTCTCCACGGCCGGACCATCGGTGATGTCGCCGAGAATGAAGCGGACGCGTCCCAGTTGATCGTCGTCCATGATCGCGCGGAGGCGTCGCGCGTCGTCGCTGCGATCGAAGACGACAACCTCGTCGCCGCGTTCAGTGAGCGCCTTGACGATCCACGATCCGATACATCCCTGCGCGCCGGTGATGAAGTAAGTCTTTGCCATTGTTAGCTGAGACGGTAGAACGTACGGGCATTCTCCGCAAACATCCGGTCGCGATCTTCTTTTGGAACAATCTCGCTGAACGCCTCCAACACCCGCTCGTACGACGCGGCTAACAAGCAAACCGGATGATCGCTACCGAACATCAACCGCTCCGGACCAAACAACTCGAGCGCGTGATCGACGTACGGGCGCAGGTCGTCTGTCTGCCACGAGCTCCAGTTCGCTTCCGTCACGAGACCCGATAGCTTGCAGTACATATTCGGAAACGCTGCGAGTGGTTTCATCGCCTGCGCCCATTCTGTAAATTCGTGTCGCGCGATGGGTGGTTTCGCCAGGTGATCGATGACGAGACGCAGATCAGGACAACGTTCCGCGACTGTCCTCACGTGTCGCAAGTGACGAGTGTGAACCAGCAGATCATAAGTCAAACCATGCGCCGCCAGCCGTTGCAGCCCGGCAATCACGGCAGGTTGGACCAACCAATCGTCGTCTGGTTCGCTTTCGACGAGATGCCTGACGCCTTTGAACTTCGGATGTTGCGGTAGTTGATCGTCACGAGTCAGATCAACCCAACCAACGACGCCGGCGATGAAATCATGTTCATCCGCCAACTCGAGCAGCCACTGTGTCTCGGCATCACTATTACTCGCCTGTACCAGCACCGTTTGGCTGACGCCACACTTTTTAAGTTCAGGCTCGAGGTCAGAAGGTAAGTAGTCGCGATAGAGCACGCCGAGATCGCTCGTCATCCACGGATAATCAAAGCGTCCCACCTGCCAGAAATGTTGATGCGCGTCGATCATGGAACACGGATTACCGGAATTAATACTTGGTTTGGCGAGGCTTTTCCGCCCGTTTCCCTTCGTGACTCTGCCGCGGTTCGCTATCACACTCCAACTCGAACGTCGTCACCAGCTCCGGCGCGTTTTTCGGCAACCCCGTCAACCGAACACGAAAATCATCCTGCACAAATTTCACCGGCGTCCCACTCCCGTGCATCTTCACGGCACTGACCTTGTTCAGCAGGTTCGCGATCACCACCGTCTCGCCCGGCCAGTAATAGACGTGCGCGTAAAGCGTGTTGCCTTTTCGCGTGTACGAGACGTAGTTCCCACGACGCGGCTGGCAATTATCCGAAAGCCGAATCGTGTCGCCATGCTTCGCCATCCACTCGCCGACCGCCGTCAAAATCTGCGCCGACTGCAACGGGATAGAACCGTCCTCCGTTGGCCCAATATTCAACAGGTAGTTTCCGCCGTCACGCGCGCACGTGATCAGGTTGCGAATCACCGTCGTCGGGCTCTTCCAATTGCGATCGTTGATGTGATAACCCCAACTGTCATTCAACGTCATGCACGATTCCCACGGCCGGTTCGCGGAAGCCTCGATGCGCTGCTCGGGCGTGTCGAAGTCTTCGGGGATGCGCGAGCGGTTGTTGATGATGATGTCCGGCTGGAGCTTCCGCACCATCGTGTTCATCTCGACTGACTCCCAGCCCTTCGGGTCGAGCGGCCACGCCACGTCGTACCAGAGAATGTCGATGGTGCCGTAGTTGGTCATCAACTCCCGCACCTGGCCGTGAATGTAATCGACGAACCTGCGGCGCGCGGCTTCGTCCTTCAAACAGCGCGCACCGTCCGGATGGTGCCAGTCCATCAACGAATAATAGAACCCGACGCGCAAGCCTTCCGCGCGCGCCGCTTCGACGTACTCTTTCACGAGATCGCGGCCTGGACCACGTTTCGTGGCGCAGTAGTTCGTTAGTTTCGAATCAAAGTTGCAGAAGCCTTCGTGATGCTTGGTCGTCATCACCATGTACTTCATGCCGGTGCGCTTCGCCAGCCTGGCCCAATCGCGCGCCGGAAACGGTTTCGGCTTGAACTTGTCCGCGAGCGGCTCGTACTCCTGCGCCGGTATGCCCTCGTTTTCCATCACCCACTCATGACGGCCCAGCGTGCTATAGAGGCCCCAGTGAACGAACATGCCAAACTTCGCTTCGTGCCACCACTTCATGCGTCGCGCGCGGTCCTCGACTGTCGAAGTCGTCGGAGCGCCCGTGTCAGCGGGACGCGTCTCCTGGGCCGTAACCCGATCAAGCTTCGCGGTGGTCGCGAGAGTTCCTGCGGCTGCGCCCATCAGGGCCAGATAGTTTCGCCTGTTCATCGCAGAGGGATCTCCTGACTATATTCAGTTGTTTTGGAGCGTTTTATTGGGCCGTTAACGGTAACGGAGTTTAGTGGGTACGATGAAGGGTGTCAAGAGGTCATTTGCCGGAGAAGTGCGAAGACGGTGAATCACCGGGTCGACTTCCTTTTCGGAGTAAGCAAGCATGGGCCCGATCGCCGCGACGTCGTTATTCCATTGACTGCGCAGTTCGACATAATGCTCAGCGCCCTGTCGCGGGTCCTCGACGGTTCGAATGCCCGCCTCTCGCAGCCGGTGAAGCGCGAGAAAATAGCGGCGTCGCCACAGCTCGCGAACTTCTTCATCAGCTTCAGGCTTCGGCCGGCCAGTATGAACGAAGGTGCGCGTCAACTTTTCCAGCAGCAAAGTCGAACTGGACCAGAGCTGCTCGACCGCGCCCGATTTCTTGAACCATCCGTATTCCTCGTCGTCCAGCGCGCTCTTAATTAGTGTGGCGGTATCGAGCGCCACCAGCGTGAAGCGAGATACTGAGTAATACGAGCCGCGAAAACGGAAGTAGAAGAGCACCGGATAAAAATGGTGCGACTCCTTCATTTGCGCCATGTTGCCCGCCAGCGTGGAGAGTTCCGGGTAACCGAGCGTGAATCTTCCTTCCGGACCGAGACCGGCGATGACGTTCGCCGCATCGCCGTTTTGGTCAGACGCCAGATGAACACTGAAGGCCAATGTGTTTCTCTGGTTCAGCGCTGTGTAGACCTGCATCAGGTAAGTCAGAGTGAGCGAGATGACCGAAAGTCCGATCAGAGAGTTGAAAAGATAGATCAAGCGGAAAGCGGCCGTGTATGGCGTGAAGGTATTAGCGCCGATAATCGAGATGCTGCTGCCGCCGGCGTAGACCGCCGAGATGAAGTCGTGAGGCATTGGTTCGCCGATTGTCGCTCGCACTGACGATCCGAGTGCCGGATGAATGATCAGCCCGGCGGCGAACGCCAGTCCGAAGGCCCAAACGAGGACCAACATCACGAGGATTATCGGTCCGCAGAAAGCAAGGATGGCTCCGCGACGCTTCCCGAATGGCCTCGACACCACCGAAAAAACCCACCAGACAGCGCGCCCGACGCGAGGACTAATGATGCCCGTATTCATGCGCGCATAGAGCACGGTCAGAAACACGTCGAGCAGGATCAGCAGCATGATCAGCACGCCCATTATCTGCTCGGTCGATTGAAATGCAGTCTTTGCCATGCACTGATTGCTATCAAACGGAGTGCCGCGGTTAGAAATTCGTGTTACTTCCGAACCTCAAAATCACTTTTCACACGAATATCTTCGGATGAGGAGCCGATCATCACGCGGAATGTGCCCGGTTCGACGACGAATTTCATGTCGCGGTTCCATAACGCAAGGTCGGCGGGTTTTACGACGAAGGTGATCGTGCGCTTTTCTTGAGGAGCGAGGGTGACGCGCGCAAACCCGCGCAGGTTCTTTTCGTAAGTCGTGACGCTGCTGACGAGGTCGCGCGTGTAGAGTTGCACGACTTCAGTACCCGCTCGCGTGCCCGTGTTCTGCACGTCGACACTGACGTTGATGTTCGCGGGGTCTCGATCGTCGATCTTCAGATTGCTGTACGCGAAGGTCGTGTAACTCAATCCATGTCCGAAGTAATAGAGCGCGCCGTTGACGCGCGACTTCTCGCCTTCCCACTGCGCGTTTGGTTTACTCGGAAAGTTGAACGGAATCTGTCCGGCCGTCTTCGGAAACGTCACCGTCAACTTGCCGCTCGGGTTGTAGTCGCCGAATAAAACTTCGGCGATCGCGGTCCCACCTTGCGCGCCCGGAAACCAGCCTTCGACAACGCCGGGCACGAACTTGTTCACCCAGTTGATGCTCAACGGACGCCCATTCAACAAAACCACGATGACGGGTTTTCCTACAGCATAAACAGCCTGGATCAGATCCAGTTGCCGGCCGGGCAGGTCCAAACTCGTGCGACTCAAGCTTTCACCAACCGTGCGTCCTGAGTCTCCGAGAACAACAACCGCGACCTCCGATTTGCGCGCTGCTTCGACTGCCGCGGCGATTCCGGCGCGTTCCGTCGCCGTCATCGGCTCAGGCAATACTTCCGACTCGGGCCAACGCTCGTCGACGACGTCGCAGCCCTTCGCGTAGTTCACCTGAACGCCGTCGCCCAACAACTTCCTGATTCCCTGAAGCACCGTCACACTGTCGACCGCCGATGGCCCGTAACGATAGTGAGTCAACGTTTGATCGTCGGCGTTCGGGCCAATCACGGCAATCGATTTGATCTGTTTGCTCAGCGGCAGAACGTTACGCTCGTTCTTCAGCAGCACGATGCTCTCGCGCGCCGCTCGCAGCGCAACGCGTTGATGTTCAGCGGAGTTGACCAGCTCGCGAGTGTGCTTCGCATCCTCGATGTAGGGATGGTCGAACAAGCCGGTCAAAAACTTCACCCGCAACACGTCGCGCACGCGATCGTCGAGCGTCTTCATCGACACTTTTCCTTCTTTAACGAGTTCGCGCAGCGGCAGGATGAAATCTTCCGGCCGCGTGAAGTTGGTCTTGACGTTTAGCCCTGCTTCTATCGACTGCCGCACCGCTTCTTTCATGTCCGCAGCGACCGCGTGCTTGTTGTAGAGATACTCGACCGCCGCGCTGTCAGAAACCACGTAACCCCGGAAGCCGAAATCGTTCCGCAGCCGATCGGTCAACCAGTACTTGCTGCCGGTGATGGGCACGCCGTCGTAGTCGTTGTAAGAGCTCATGACGCCGAGCAAACCGGCTTCCTTGATTGCGGCGGCGAACGGCGGCAAGTGAATGTTCTCGACTTCGCGCGGTGACACCTGCGGATCCGTGCGCGCTTGTCCCTCGCGCGCGCCTTTGCCCGCGCTGTAAACAGCAAAGTGTTTGGCCGTTGCCGCGACGGTGTGGTTCTCCTGCAAACCTTTCACCATCTCGACGCCTAGACGCGAAACGAGAAACGGATCTTCGCCGTAGGTGTCTTCCGTTCGTCCCCAACGCTGGTCGCGCGCGACGTCGAGCGTCGGAGCGTAGATGTTGGTATAACCGAGCGCACGCGCTTCACGCGCCGTGATCCGCCCGACTTCGCGCACGAGCTCCGTGTCCCACGTATGGCCCAACCCCAACTCCGACGGAAAACTCGTCGCCACGGGCGCCGCGACACCGCGCAAACCCTCGTTTGTGAAATCGACGGGAATGCCGAGCCGCGTTTGCTCGATGAAGAAACGCTGGACTTCGTTCATGGCCCAGACGTGCTTTTCGACGTCCGTGGCGTAGATGCTTTTCGAGCCCTGCGCCCAGCCGTTGAGGTGCTCGTCGATGTTCGCGATTCCGTCTTTCCAGATCTCGTTTTTCCAGTTCGGCGTCGGCAGTTCGTCCTGGAGCACGCGCTTGTAGCCGTAGAGCGTTGCGGTCTGGCACGTCTTCTCTTCGAGCGTCATCTGCGAGAGCAGATCGTTGATGCGGGCCTCCACGTCGGCGTTTGGATCTTCGTAAACGTCCATGCGGCCGTTCTTGTTGAGATCCAAAAACAGAAACACAGCTAAAAACAGGATCGATAGTTTCATAGAAACTTTTCCCACTCGCCGAGAATCGCGCGGAGCTCATCTTCTTCTTCCGGCGTGACGTTCACGAGCGGCGGGCGCACCGGGCCGGCGCTCAAACCCACCATTTCCATCATCGCTTTCATCGTCGACACTTCATAGCCTTTGCGTCTGGCACGAATCGCATAGAGCGGCACGACACAGCGATCGAGCAATTCGGCCAGCGCTTCACTGTCGCCGTTGATGGCAAGCTCGTGAAGTTTCAACGACAGGCGCGGCGCGACCGTGGCGATGCTCGACGAGAATGCGCGCAGTCCTATGGTGTAGTACGCGGCGACCATGTCGTCGCCCGCGCCGCCGATCCACTGCAAACGATCGCCGACGCGATGGATGATCGCTTGTAAACGCCGGATGTCGCCATGGCCGTCCTTCCACGCGACCAGCGTCGGGATCGCGGTGAGCCGCTCGACCATTTCCGGCGTGAACGTGGCCCAGTCGCGGCTGTAGATGATCATTCCCAACGAGGTGGCTGCGCCGATCGATCGGTAGTACTCAAACAGGCCGTCTTCCTCGGCGTTTGGATAGTAAGGCGGAAACGCGAGGATGCCGTCGGCGCCTGCTTTTTCCGCGGCCTGGGCCATCTCGATCGCGACCCGCTGGCCGAATCCGACGCCCGCGATCACGGGTATTCGATCTTCAATCGCGTGAGTGGTCAGTTCGATGACGCGCGAGTATTCAGCAGGCGTGAGCGAGTACATCTCGCCAGTGCCGCCGGCAGCGACAACGGCAGAGACCGGATCTTCGAGGAGCTTCGTGAGGTTGTTGTGCAGCCCCGGCAGATCGAGCGATAGATTGTCTTTGAAAGGCGTGACGGGAAACGCGATCACGCCGGCGAGTTTGTTCCGCAACGTGTTTGGCTGCATGCCCGTTATTTATCACAGATCAATAGCCGAGCTGAATGAGGGGGCAATTCAATTGCGGGTTCGGCGACATGCGTTCCATTCCAAAAATCGGTGATTCGCGTGTGAGCTCCAAGCCGAAACGAGAGCGTTTGCGGCGTGTCGTCCCAATTGAACAACGCAACCACCTGACGACGCGGCGAGAGATCGATTCTGCCGACGCGAAACCCATCGTCCTCGAAACGCGCGGCGATGCCCGTCGGCGGTTGCAACTTGCGCAACATCGCCAGCTTCTGATCGCCGATCTTCGTCAGATCGTCGCCCGACAAGATCAGCCCGCCCGACGCGTAGATGGCCGTCGCATGAAACTGAAACTCGTTGTCCGGCAGGTCGCCCGTGAGCACGACCGCGTCCGAATCGTTCCACCACAAACGTCCGTTCTGCCAGTTACGGCTGAGGTTCTGTCGCGCCGTCGTCGCGATGCGTTCCCACGTTCGCTTGATGTCGTTCGAGCTGCGCGAGCCGTGGATCAGCCCAAGCGAAGGCCAGAGGGGATGATTGCAACCCAGAATGAAACTGTCTTCCGCGCCGCGAAGAATCGCTTTCATGCCGCGGCGGTAAGCCTCGATGCGCGTGGCACGCGGGTCGTGGAATTGTCCGCCGTGAATGGCGCCCCAGAAGTTGGCGTCGAGCTTGAAATAGGTGCAGCCCCACTCGCGTTTCATCGTGCGAAAGAGTTTTTCGAAATGCTGCTGCACTTCCGGGTGCGTGCCGTCGAGCACGTACCATGGTCCATGCCGCCAACCGCCAAACGTCACGCGATCCGAACGCAGCGATTTGCCGTCGCTGTCTTTCACGAACCACTCCGGATGCTGTTGAAACGCGTGCGACTTCTCTTCGGCAACGAAAGGCGCGACCCAGATGGCCGGCTCGAATCCCCGCTGGCGAATCTGTTTCAGCACGCCCTGCACGTCGCCGCCGAACGCGGCGCCAGTCTCGAGCCAATCGCCCATCGCCGGCTGGTAGCCGTCGTCGATCTGAACGTAACGCAAACCGGGCGTGTGTTTCGCGATGAAGTCGAGATTGTCGAGCACTTGCTGCGCGGTGACGCGCGGGCCGAAGCAGTACCACGAGCACCAGCCCGTGGGAGGTTTGGGAAATCGTAGCGGCGGATGGTTCGCGACGAGTTGCGACGCGAGATTCTCGAGTAACTGCTCGCGGTCACTTCCCGTTTGCTGCATGAACGACTCGAGCTGCCACGTTTCGCCCGGCTGAAGCTCGCGGCCTTCAGTGTCGACGACGACTTTCAACGATTGACCGCTCAAGTAAAACTGGCCGGCGAAGCGGCGGCACGACGTGAACGCCAGCAAGTGGTTCTCGCGGGGCGAAAGCGAAAGCATCATCATCCCGTACAGAACTCTCGCGCCTTCGGGCGTGGGCATTCTGTAGTGCTTGGCGTCGGTGTAGTTGCCGAGATCGGAAGGCTGGCCCAACGTGCCGCCTGTTTGCGAGAGCATCTGGAAGCCTTCGCCGTACAGACGCGTCGACGGTGGCCACGTCAATGGGTATTCGGCGAGGACGACCTCGGGAATTCTTTTGATCTGCGTGGTTTGGTTTGTTATCTGTGATTCAAGAATCGGCCCGCGCCAGCGTCGTGTGATTTTCACGCCGGCATCCAGCGCGGCCGCAAAAGGCGAGACGAGGGCCAGTTGAAGAATCGCTCTTCGAGAAATCATTTGGTTAAGCGCGCGTCGAGCCAGTCGGCGTGAATCCTTCCGCCTTCACCAACGCGCCTGACTCGCAGCGTCAGCCGCTTCACGTTCTTCACGTCCACTTTCAACGCCTTCGTCCCGTCAGACTTCTTCATCCCGTCGCTGGTCCACAGCTCCTTCCCATCTCCGAGCACAAAGAACTCCACTTTCGCCTCGCTATTAGTAAATTCATCATCAATCCCAACGAGCGCCACAAAGTTATCGTACGTCCCGTTCAACTCAAATTCTATTTCGGAATTGGTCGGCATGCCGATGCCTTTGTCCCACTGGCGGCCGCCGACGATGAGTCCGCCGCCGTTGAAGTTGCGATTGAGCTCGGGTTGACGCCAACCGGCAGTCAATCGCTCCGGATCGAGATCGGAGACAAAGATTTCCGGAGATTGAATTTGCTTCAGCGTGAACGACAGTTGAGCTTTCTTTTCACTCAGCGTGCCGTCCTGCCAAACGGTCCTGACTTCCGCGGTGTAACTCGCGTTTGGATCGAGACCGCGCAACACGAAGACCTGCGTCGGAGTGAAGCCAACGACCGATCCATTTAGCGAGACCTGGTAACCCGCAGCCGGTTGATGCGGCACGGTCCATCGAAGGTTTGCGCCATCGACGCCGGCGCGCTGGGCCCAAAGATTTCCCGGCTCGCGCACGGGAAAGCGATACGACTGCGCCGGTTCGAACACGACGTCCCACGAAATTTCAGTAGTCTGCGGCGACGTGATCTCGACAGTGGCCCAACCCTGATGATTGGCGATCCGCACCGGCAAGCGCCCGGTTCGGGACCGAGCGGTCGCGCTCTTGATGCGGTAATACGTCGAACGCGGAAACGCGAAGCGCAACTCGTAAGGATCGTTCTTCAGGACCTTGCTGCGGCCGGAATACGTATTTCCATTCAACGATTGCGACACAAGATCAACCCAGCCCTGGGTAATATGCCGGCTCGTCGAAACCAGTTGAATCTGATCCGTGGCCGGAACCAGCGTCAAGTCGCGCGTGCTCGCCGGCCCCAGTTCAACGCTGATTCCTTTCTCCCAGGCGCCGAGATATTCCTTGTTCCAGAAATCAAACACGTGTACCAGCGTGCCGTCCGGCAGCCCGAGATCTTTCCAGCTCACAAACATCGGCACGCTCTTATTCTCGTCGAAGTTGAAAACGCCGACGACGTCATACGCGCGTCCCAAATGATTAATCTTCAAGTCCCAAATTCTCTTATTGCGATCCGACGAGAACAGATCCACCGGACGAATATCGACTGCCGGATAAACTCGCTTCACCAACTCCAGCCGCTCCGGCGACAAGTCTGACAAACGATCGCTCATCAACGCCGCCTGACCCGTCAGCCCCTGCAACGTGGCCCACGCGCGCGCCTGCTCGATCGTCAGCGGCGGACGAACGATGAAGACGTCCGGGTCCGCGTACCACGCGATGTTGTGCAGAAAGTAGTACTGCATCGTCGCACGCATCGCGAACTTGAACCCGTCCCAGTTCGGTAGCACGTCCGCGCCGATGCGCGAGCCGTTCATCAGCCCGATGCCCTCGAGCGGAACCACCCAGCAGCCGAGCAGGTAACGATCGGGACCAATTGCCGAACGAATACTCTCGAGAGTGTCGCGATAAAGCTCGTCCGAATCGCTCACGGGCGACTTCATGAAGTCTTTCTTGTTGCGGTATTCGCGCACGACGATCGGCTGCCCGTCGATCTTGAAATACTCGTAACCCCAGCTCGACAACGTCGTGAACAGATCCTGCAAATACTTCTGCGCTTCCGGCGCTGACGGATCGACAAGATACGTCCCCTCCCACGTGCTCGATGCCGACGTCCCGTCTTTCTTCATCAGAAAAACGCCCGGATGGTTCTTGATGACGCTCGCGTTGCTCTGGCCGTGCGGCGCGAGCCAGATGCCGGGTTTCAGTCCCAACGACTTGATGTAACGAGCGAGCCCATCCATGCCGCCGGCAAAGCGATTGTTGATGGTGGACCAGTCGCGGTTCTCGCCGAGACCGTGTCCGGTTCCCTGCCAGCCGTCGTCGATCTGCACGTACTGCACGCCGTAGTCTTTCAGGTTTTCGGCAATCCAGTTCGCGGTGCGCTTGATCTCGTTCTCGTCGATCTCCTGGTAGAAGAAGTACCACGAGCACCAGCCTGACGGCGGTAAGGGGAAATGCGTCTTGTCGATCGGTTGGAAATATTTGATCTTGAGCGTGTCGCGGAAGTAGTTCTTCAAGACGGTCCCGTCGCGGAGACGCATCTCGTCTTTCGCCGGATCGAATGTACCGTCAGCGATCGACGGGTTAACGTCGCCCAGCGTCATCACCATCAGATCCTTGTTACTACTATCCCGAACGCGAGCGGGGATCGGATGCGGCCACATCGCCGGTAATGCGGATTTAAGCGCAGGAGCGCCGTAATACTTCGCCGAGCGTTGGATCAGCGGAGACAGGATCTGCGGTTGCCACTCACCAAGCTCTTGATAAGGCCACTTCTGATCGCCGCGGGCGAATGGAATTAAGAAATCGAGCGCCTTGCGAATGCTGCGTCCGTCAGGCGTCTCGTAATGCCAGAGATCGACGCCGGCCTTCTCGCCGAGACGCGCCAGCGACATCAAAGCTTCAAGATTGAAGACGCTGTAATGCCACGAGCGCGTCCGTTCAAGCTCGAGCGGCTGCCGGCCGTCAGGTTCAATCTGCGCCGCGATTCGTTTGCTGCGCGCCTCGAGCAGCACTCGCTTCGCAAGGTCCTTCTTGCCGAGAAAGAGCGCGAACGAAACAACCTGCACGTCGTAAAACGACCCGTGATTGTTCTTCGCCGCCGCTTCGTCGCGGCCGTTCTTGCTTTCGAGCATCCACGTTAAAAATTCGCTGAACCACTTCCGCATGCCTTGCCGATCGGAAGTTGTCAGACCACTCAATAATCCGATCGCATCAATGACACGCACCAGACCGCGAGTTTCGATCAGGCCGATGCCGCGGCCCGTGTTGATCCCCGGAATTCCCTGGGCAAACTCCAAATTCGGATTCATCCGTGTTTCCGGGTTGAGAAAGAACACGCGCAACAGCTCTATCGCGTTCGCCGAGTATTGTTGTTTGCCGGTTCGGTGGTAGGCGAGCGCGAGTGTTTCGACCGCTTCAATCATCTCGTCCAGTACACGACTGTCCGTGATCTTGTCGATCTCGGGATTGCGCTCGCCGTCGCGGCGAATGTAGGGCAGGCCAGTTGGGCTTTTCGGATCGGGCCACCAGTAAGGCGCCTGACTCATGTAGTCATGCTTGTCGCCACTAGGCGGCGTGACTTGCTTGTTGACGATCGTGAATGGGCCGCGATTGACCGTCTGGGCGGAAACCGCAATCGCGGCGACAATTACAACGCAGATAACACGGATCATTTAGAAAGTGAACTTTATCGCCGCCTGCATCACGCGTGGCGTGCGCGCCGCGATGGGCGCGCCGAAACGCGTGTTGGTCTGCTTGCCGTTGACGTCGAATACGAGACCGGCATCGATATCTCTAAAGTTCGTGTGATTGAAGACGTTGTAAACCTCCCAGCGCAACTGCAAGGAGCGGGTTTCGCCGAACGGAATGTTCTTGAACAGCGCAACGTCGTTGTTGAAGATCGACGGCATGCGCAGCGAGTTACGCGGCGAGTTGCCGATATCGCCGAGACGCGTGGGCCTGGCGAAACAGTTCACGTTCACCACGTACGGCGTTCCGGTCGGATCAGACCCGCTGATGTCGCGCATCGGATCGCAGATCACGTTCGGGCGCGCGTTGACTTGTCCGCCGGTGATGTCGGTCACGCCGCCATTGTAGGTCACAGAAATGTTCTTTGGCTTGCCACTGGCATAAGACGTCGTGCCGGAAAGCTGCCAGTTATCGAAGACTGCCCTGACGAAACGGTTGTCGAGCTTTCGACCGAGCCCCGGAACGTCGTAGATATAGTTGAAGGTCAGGATATGCGTCTGGTCGAAATCCGACGGCGCGTAGTTGAAGTCTTTGTAAGGACGACCGAAGAACACGTCCGACGAGTCGTCGTTAGCGTAGTCAAACGACTTCGAATAAGTGTAGGCGACGCCGTACTGAAAACCCTGCGTGTAGCGGCGCGAGACCTGCACTTGCAGCGAATTGTAGTTTGACGTGCCGCCCCAAACGACCATGTTGATGTCTGCGTAACCGCGATATGGGCGCAGGAAGTCGTTACCGAAGCGCTGTCCCGTAACAGGGTCAATATTGTTTGTGCCGAGACGCGCGCCGTCGGGAACGCCGTTGATGTTGATTCGCTGGCCCAGGTGCCTCGCGAACGATCCGACGTAACTGATCTCCATCACCGTTTCGAAGCCGATGTCCTGTTGCACACCGAGCGTGAAGTTGTAGATCGACGGCGTGTGCGAGTCCTGCTCGACCGCGTTGATGGTCGACGGCCTGGTGATCGCAGTTCCAGTCAAAGCGGCGAGGTTGTTGATGTTGCCGAAGTCAATGCTGAACGAGCGGTTCGCCGGTTGATTGTTGACGAGGTTGCCGCCCGTCGTGCCGCCGCCCACACGCGGTGCGTGATATATACCACCCTGGAAACGGATCACCGACTTGCCGGTCCCAAACAGGTCCCACGCAAAACCGAGACGCGGTTCGATATCGATGGGCCTCGTTTTGCGGTAACCCGGGACCGTGTTCGGATCGATACCGAGCACGAGACCGTTGTTGGGATTGCCGCTGCCCGGAACGATCGCGCCAACCAAGCCGGCGTTCGCGCCCACCAACGGGATCAGTTCACCCGTGATCGGGTTCTTCGCACGCCGCGAGGCCGTCGGACAAGTGGCCGGTGGAGTAAACGCAACGGCACACGCGCTCTCGTACAGCGCCACTGCCTGCGACTTATTGAACAGGCCGGGAACAAAGTTCGAACCCTGTCCATCGATCTGTTGGAACGGCGAGTGGTAGCCGAAACGAACGCCGTAGTTGATCGTCACCTTGCGATTTATCTTCCACTGGTCTGCGCCGTACCACTGCACCTGCGTCAGCCGCAGGTTCGTAAACGGGCGCGCCGTCGATTCCTGGTAGTTCCGGAAGTTGCCGATCAATGCGTTCGCGTAAGCGTAACCGGTATTGCCGAGCGCGGCGGTGAAGTTGCTGTCGTTGCCGGCAAAGTTGAATACACCGGACCACTGTCCGCCGGGCGCTTCGCCGTTCAGCAATCGTTCGTAATAGACGCCAAACTTCAGACTGTGATCGCCGTGCGTGACCGAGAGATTGTCGGCAAACGACGGCTTGATGTAGTCGTTGCCCACCTCACCCCAACGATCGAGCCAGTTGATGTTGGCCACGCCGTCCGTCGGACCACGCACGCCGCCCCAGTTGGTGACGCGCGGAATCGTGCCGAGGTGGTTGTTCTGCGGAAACAACTGCGGCGCCGTGTAGTTCAAAGCACTTCGCTGGAGGCGCTCGACTTCGCCATCGCCGGGAACGAAGCCCTCCGAATCGTGGCGCATGCCGAAGTTGAATTCGTTGACGACGTTGGCGTTGATGACTCGCACCCAGTTAGCGGACCAGCCGTTGTCTTTGTAGAGGTAATGCGAGTTGATGCCCCAACGGTTGTTGTCGTTCCCCGGCCAACCTGAAGTGCCGGTGCCAAGGTTATCGGAAGTCCACCACTGTCCCTTCCAATAGATGCTGTCGTTGTTCGAGGGCTTGACGTCGAAACGAAGGACGATGCTGCGCTTCGGCACGTCGACCGGGCTTTGCGTGACGTAGTTGAAGGCAGCGCCGCCTGCGCCGCCGGCGGTGTTGGGCAATGGGAAGTAGTTGAGCAGCGCCACTCCGCTCTGGTTGAAGCGCGACGCGGGAATGATGTTCAGGCCCAGCGGATTCGCCGCCGTTGCGCGCGAGGGATCGCGGAAGCAACCGCTCGTGTCCGCGGTGGTGCAGCCACCCGGCAGCAGCGGATCTTTGACGAAGACTTTTGCGTTCGACGAATTGATCGACTGCGAGAAGTCGCCGCTTCGTTCCAGCGCCGTCGGCACGGTGACGAAGCGAGGATCCTGCGGCGTGATCTGGTGCGGCTTCTCGTAGGCGAAGAAGAAGAAGGCTTTGTCTTTGAGCCAGAAGTCTCCGCCTTCGCCGAATTTCGGCAACGGCATTGGGCCACTAAAATTGCCGCCGGGATAGAGGTGACGATAGAGCGGTTTCTTGAGTCCCGCTTTGTTGTTGAAGAACGGCGTCGCGTTCAGCACTTCATTGCGCAGGAAGTAATAGATGCTGCCGTTGTAATCCTTGCCGCCGCCTTTGGAGACGATGTTGATGATCGCGCCGCCGTTGTTTCCATACTCCGCGCCGTAGTTGTTGCGCAGCACTTTTACTTCGGCGACCGCGTCCTGGTTGATGGTCATGCTCAGCTTGTTTGAGCCGCTGGGTTCGCCTGCGAAGAGACCGTCGATCGTTGGAACTGTGGAGCGCCCGCGTTGACCCGATATGTTCGGCAAGTCAGTGCCGAAACCGTCGCCGGCGCCTTCGATGTCGTCGTTGTTCGACGTGCCCGGAAGCAGACGCAACAGAGAAGTGACGTCGCGTCCCTTGGTGGCGATCAGGTTGATCTGGTCGGCGGTGAGACGTGCCGTCAAGTCGCTGCTTTCGCGTTCGACGATCGCGCCTTCACTCGTGATGCTCACCGTCTCGCTGACTTGTCCTGCCTGGAGCTTCAGATCGCCGAGCGCAAGGTTCTCGTTCGCACTCAGGATGATGTTTCGTTGTTCGAAGGTCTGGAATCCCTGCCGCTCGATCTTTAGCGAGTAACCGCCGGGCTGCAACGCGGCAAAATTAAAGCGGCCTTCACCGTTAGTGGCCGCTGTTCGTGATTGACCCGTTTTGTCGCTGACGAGCGTTACGTTTGCCGTCGGGATGACGCCGCCATTCGCGTCGGTGACGGCGCCGGAGATGGAGCCGGTAATGGTTTGCGCTTTCGCCGCCGGTTCAAGGGCGATAAAGGCGAGCAACGACACAGCAATCACGAGCATGATTGAACGGAGACGCAGTGGGCAGGACATCGAAACTCCTCCTTCGGGGAAATTGTCTTTACTTGGGACAATTTGAATAAAACAACACGCGTACTACTCCTCTTGTTTCCAGGTTCTTTTAGGTAAGTAAAGCCCTGTCTTGTTCGCGGCCCGTTTGCTCCCGTTCCTCCAGAGCAAACGCCCTCTGAGCCCGCACGATGTGTTCGCGCATCGCCTCGCGGGCCTCGTCGGGTTTGCGCGAGCGAATCGCGCGATAAACTTTCCGGTGCAGCTCGACTGCTTCATTGAAATCGTGCGCGCGGCCAATCGTGTCGCGGCGTCGCTCGTAAAGAATCGCCGACACCATGTCGACCAGCGTCGCTAACGTCGGATTGCCAGACGCGGCCGCGACTGCCCGGTGAAACGCAACGTCATGCACCAGGAACTGCTGCGGATCGTTCAGCGCGGCAAACATGTCGGCGATCTCTTCCGACATCGTCGCCAACTGCTCGCCCGTGGCGCGTTCCGCTGCCAGTCCCGCGGCGCCTACTTCCAGAATCAACCGCGTCTCGAACATGTGTTCGAAACTGAAGCCATGCAGCTCGGCGAGCAGCCGCAATGGTTCGCTGTCGAGCGCGGGCGGGCCGTCGACGAGAAACGTGCCCGAGCCTTGCCGCGATTGCAGCACACCCATCGAGATCAAAGAGCTCAAGCCGGCGCGCAGGGACGGGCGGCTGATGCCGAGTTGTTTTGACAGTTCGCGTTCCGGCGGCAGCCTTTCGCCCGGCTTTAAACCCTCGCGCTTGACCAACTCGTACACGCGGGCGACGATCTGTTCAGTAGTCTGCGCCGGCCGAACAATTTTCAATCGCGGAACCTTGGAATTGGTCATAACAATTTGAATAGAGCGCGGAACTTATAATACCAATTTAAAGAGAGGTCAAGAAAATTCTGGTAAAAGATGAGTTGTCAGTAGTCAGTGGTCCGTAGTCAGTAGTCAGTTGTCCGTTATTACTGACCACTGACTACGGACCACTGACTACTGACTATGCTTGTTCATGAACTTCTCGTTCATGATCAGAAACGCGCCCAGCCCGTGGAAGTCGTTGGTGCTTCGCTTGCGCGCGAGGTAGTACGCGAGATCGCCGACGTTCGTCCCTTCACAGATATCGACGATATTCGTGTCGCCGTTTTGATCGACGGACAGTTTCGTGAGCACGCCCGCATAACCGCGGTTGACCACGTTGCGATAACTCTTGCTGACGTAACCGCGATCGATAGCCATCGCCGTGACGTAGGTGTACATGCACGAGCTGGACGTCTCGACCCAGTTATTCGGGTCGTCGCCCTTGTCGACGATCTGATACCAGAGCCCCGTCTTCTTGTCCTGGTAGTTGGCCCACGCTTTGACGAGCTGGTTGAGCTGAGCGATCAATTGCGGGCGGCGCGGATGGTTTGCGGGCAGCAGCTCCAGCACCTCGATCAGCGTCATGCCGAACCAACCCATGGCGCGGCACCAGATCTCGGGCGAAGTCTTCGTTTCCCTGTTTGACCACGGTGTTTGGCCGCTTTCGTCGTAGGCGTGAAACATCAGTTCGGTCTTCGGATCGTTGAGGTGGCTGGCGTAGATAACGAGCTGTTTTGCGGCCTCATCACCCGTATATTTGCTATCTCCGAAGACGTTTCCATACCTGATCAGAAACGGCATCGACATGAACACGCCGTCGCCCCACAACTGCCATTCGCGGCTCTTCGTGTTCGCGTGCCAGAAGCCGCCGTCTTTCGTCCGCGGGTAGGTGTTGAACCGTATTCGAATGCGGTCGGCGGCGAGCTTGTACTTCGGCTCTTTCGTTTCCTGGTAGAGGATCAGCAGGAGATTGCCGGGCAGGATGCTGTCGAGGTTCTCGAACGTGATCTCCCTGACCTGTCCCTGCGCGTTTGCGCTTCTGACAACGCCGGCGTCATCGACGTGATCGTCGACCCAGTCTTTGATGTACTTGAGATAGCGAGGTTCGTGCGTGCGTTTGTAAACGAGATATTGTCCGTAAAGGTACAGCGACTTGGCGTAACCCCACGAGCCGAGGTCTTTCGGCGTTGGATACCGCTTCATGGTCGACTCAACCATTCCTACCGACCAATCCGTTTTGCCGTATGCGTTCCCGGAAAGCAAACCGATCAAGATCAGCAAGCCGATAGTTTTAATCCGTGTTTCCATGTGCTAATTTATGGCGACCACACATTCAGAATTGATTTCAAAAGCTAAGATGAGCAGGCGCGAATGGTTTTACCATTCTTCCGTTCGTGTTCTCAACTGGAGATGAGTAATGGCGAAACACGACTCAAGTAGACGCAACTTCCTCAAGGGCGTCGGCATCGCGGGCGCGGGCGCCGCGATCGCCGACCACCTGTGGACTGAAGCTGACGCCAAAGAGGAGCAACAAACGGCCAACGCCGTGTCAGGCGAGGTCAAAGTTGTCCTCAACGTTAATGGGCAGGCGAGACCGGTGCAGGTCGAACCGCGCACCACGCTCCTGAACGCGCTGCGCAACCATCTCGAGCCGGCCGTCACGGGCCCGAAGCTCGTTTGCGACATGGGAACCTGCGGCGCGTGCACTGTCCTGCTAGACGGCAAGCCTGCTTACTCGTGTCTCGTACTCGCCGTCGACGCCGCCAACAAGAAGATCACGACCGTGGAAGGGCTCGGCACTCCCGAAAACCCGAACGCCGTGCAAGCCGCCTTCGTCGAACACGACGCGCTGATGTGCGGCTTCTGCACGCCGGGATTCGTCACCACTATCTCGGCTTACTTGAAGAAGAACCCGAATCCGACGCTCGCCGAAGTTCGCGAAGCATGTAAGGGAAACTTCTGCCGCTGCGGCACCTATCCACGCGTGTTCGAAGCCGCGCTCGCCGCAGCTAAAGCATCGCAGGCCTAAAGAGGGAAACAACGCAATGCCTCAACAAGCGCAACCATCGCCATCACCAAAACCGAAAAAGAAGATCCGCGTTCCGCGCGTCGTCAACGGCGTCGAGCAGATGGTCGAGATCGAGGTCGACGAGGACGCCGGTCCGGGTTGGGGACCGAACGACAAGCACCGGCTGCTGAACCAGCGGATCACGCGTGTCGACGGCCCGGTGAAAGCCGCGGGCGTGGCGCGTTACACCTACGATCAACGCCTGCCCGGAATGCTGTACGGCCGCATCCTGCGTTGTCCGCACGCCCACGCGCGCGTCACGAAGATCGACACTGACGCGGCATCGAAGATTCCGGGCGTGAAAGCGATCGTCCAGGGATCGCTGACCGAACGCCGTTTTGCCGGAGCGCCCGTCGCCGCCGTCGCCGCGACGACGCCGGAGATCGCGGGCGATGCATTGCGCGCGATCAAAGTCACGTACGAAGTGTTGCCGCACGTGGTCCACGCAACAGAGGCAATCAAACCTGACTCGCCGAAAGTCGTCGCTGAAGAGAACAACCTCCAGCAGAAGGAGACGAACGGCGATCCGAAAAAGGTCGAAGCAGCGTTTGCGACTGCCGACGAGGTCGTCGAAGAGGAATACATAACGCAACGCGTCCATCACGCGTGCCTCGAAACGCACGGGATCGTCGTCGACTATCGCGGCGGTAACTCCGCGATCATCTATGCGTCAACGCAGGGCACGTTCACGATTCCCGGCGACGCGGCAAAAGAACTCGGCTTGCCGGAGAGTGACGTCGTCTCGAGCGTCGAGCACATGGGCGGCGGTTTCGGTTCGAAGTTCGGTATCGGCGTCGAGGGGATGTTCGCCTGCCGTCTGTCGAAACAGACGAAAACGCCGGTGAAGATGATGCTCACGCGCTACGACGAGTTCGTGATGGCGGGCAATCGTTCCGGATCGTGGCAGAAACTGAAAGCGGGCGTGAAGAAAGACGGCACGATCGTCGCGCTTCAGGCGCGGCAGTATCGTCTCGGCGGCGTGGGCCAGGGCTCGCAGGCACGGCAGCCTTTCATTTACACGATGGGCGAGTCGTACCGCGAGGTCTTCGCGTTGCACACCAACGAAGACTCGTCGATTGCGATGCGCGCGCCGGGATTCCCGCAGGCGTCGTTCGCTGCCGAGTCGCTGATGGATGAGCTCGCGTACAAGATCAAGATGGATCCGGTCGAGTTTCGGAAGAAGAACTTGCGCGACCAGGTCTATCACCGTCAGTTGGACCGCGGCGCGAGGGAGATCGGGTGGTCGCGACGAAATCCGATAGCCGGCGGAAATCCCGGCCCGTTGAAACGCGGCATGGGTTGCGGCATCGGCATCTGGGGCGGCGGCGGAAACAACCAGTGCAAAGTCGACGTGACGATCTCGCGCGATGGATCGGTCGTGGTCGCCGTCGGCACGCAGGACCTCGGCACGGGCACGCGCACTTACACGCGCGCCATCGTCGCCGAAGAACTCGGACTCGGAATCAAAGACGTCAGCGAGCGGATCGGAAATTCAAAACTCGGCGGCGCCAATCCGTCGGGAGGATCGACGACCGCGCCTTCGCTTGCGCCGTCCATAAAAGACGCGGCGATCAAGACGCGCTTGCTGATTGCTGGACGCGTCGCGCCGCTGCTCGGCACTCCGAAACCCGAAGAGATCGCCTTTGCGGATCGCAAGGTGAGCGCGAACGGCAAGTCGCTGTCGTGGCAGGAAGCCTGCGCTTCACTGCCCGCGGCCGGAATCACGGGCCATGGCGAGTGGCGATCGGATCTTCAGGCGCGCGGTGTTCACGGTGCTTGTTTTGCCGAAGTGGCAGTCGACGTCGAGACCGGGCTTATCAAACCGATTAAGATGGTCCACGTGCAGGACGGCGGATTGCCGTTGAACCGACTGGCGTTCGAAAGCCAGATCAACGGCGGCATGATTCAGTCGCTCGGCCAGGCGTTGTACGAAGGCCGCGTGATGGACGCGCAGTTGGGCATGCAGCTCAATACCGGGTTCGGCGATTACAAGCTTCCGGGAACTCTCGAGATGCCGGAGATGGTTCCGCTTATCGACGACGAGGATAAACGCGAAGCCGTGATCGGCATGGCGGAAGGCTGCAACATCCCGGCCCTGGGCGCGCTCGCCAATGCCGTCTTCAATGCCTGCGGCGTGCGCGTGCGTGAACTTCCGATCACACCTGACAAGATCCTGATGGGCTTGATGAGCAGCTCGACCTCGAGGGCATAAAGATGAAATCGTTTGAATGGACCAATCCGAAAACCATTAACGAAGCGGTGAAGCTGTTGAATGTGTCGGCTGGCGACATTGATGAAGCGCCGCGGCCGCTTGCCGGCGGTCAGGATCTGCTGACCACGATGAAAGACTACACGTCGCGGCCGGCGCGTATCGTCAATCTCAAAAACATTCCCGGACTGAACCGGATCACGCTCACGGCGCGCGGGCTCAACATCGGCGCGCTCGTGACGTTGACGGAACTCGAAGAGCATCCGGGAGTGCGCAAGAGTTTTCCCGGTCTCGCGGAAGCAGCGCATTCGATCGCGACGCCGCAGATTCGCAACCTCGGCACTGTCGGCGGCAATCTCTGCCAGCGTCCGCGCTGCTGGTACTTCCGGTTGGAAGAAGTGATCTGTTTGAAGAAAGGCGGATCGGAGTGTTACGCCGCGTCGGGCGAGAACAAGTACAACGCGATTATCGCAGGCGGTCCGTCGTTCATCGTGCATCCTTCCGATCTCGCGCCGATGCTCGTGGCGCTCGGGTCGCGCGTCACTGTAGTTGGCGCGAAGGGCAAGCGCGTTATTCCGCTCGACAAGTTTTTCACGTTGCCGTCAGACGGGAACATTCGACGCGAGAACGTGCTGGAGAATGATGAGATCATTACCGAGATCCAGGTTCCTGCTTCGCCGCTCGCCGCGCATTCGACGTACTTGAAATTCAAGGAGCGTGAATCGCTTGATTTCGCGCTGGCGTCGGTCGCCGCGGCGGTCCAACTCGCGCCTGACAAAACGGTGCGCGCGTCGCGGATCGTGCTCGGCGGAGTCGC
This sequence comes from Acidobacteriota bacterium, assembly GCA_046732935.1. Taxonomy (GTDB): domain Bacteria; phylum Acidobacteriota; class Blastocatellia; order Pyrinomonadales; family Pyrinomonadaceae; genus PSRF01. The sequence continues at coordinate 65,579 of JBKPOC010000049.1, forward strand.
GCCGGTTCCGTGGCGCGTTCCGGCCGCTGAGAAGTATTTAACGGGCAAGACGCTGACGTCCGACGTGCTTGCCGAAACCGCGAAACTCGCGCTCGCCGATGCAAAGCCGCTCGAGAAGAATGCGTACAAAGTGCCGCTTGCGCAGACGCTCGTCCGTCGCGCGCTCGCGAAAGCTGCCGGCGTTTGATTTCTGATTTGGAGAATCATCATGGCTGACGAATCAACTCCCGAAAACGCTCCGTTCCAATCACCTTTCTGCGGCTCGCTACGGTCGAAGAAATTTTTCATGCTCGACCGGCTAGCGACGAGCGCTGACGAGTATCTGGACGCCGCGAACCACGTCTGGTGCTGCGAGACTCAGGAGGTCATCGGCCCCGACAACCGCCGCGTCGACCCGCATCGCTGTGGCCCGGGACGGTCGTGTTACAACTCCGCTCTTTAACCACAAAAGGCACAAAAGACACAGAAGGCACAAAAAAGATTTTTAGGTAGGGTGGCGGGCTCGATTTGAGCGTTCTTTGCTCCGGCTACTGTTGTTTGGCTCGATCCCACTGCTGTTCTTTGGTATTTTAGTGAGTGTTTACTGATTCAAGCTCTTTGTGCCTTTTGTGCCTTTTGTGATTAAAAGGAGGTGGCGTATGCGTAAAGTATTGATCGCAGCGTTGGTGATAGCAGTGAGCGCGCTGGTCTTCAGTTCACAAGCTGAAAACGTGACGGTGCGCGGCGACTATGTCGAGGTTCGTACGGCAAGCGTCTTCGCCGGCGCGTGCCACTACAACGGCGAGGTCGTCACCACCGGACGCGACGCGATGATGGCCTGGAACGTTACCTCCGGAAAATGGCAGGGCGTGGATCTCAGCGGCGTCCGCGCCGTCGCGATCGTCAGCTCTTACGCGAACCTCTCCGAACAAAACGCCGCACGACAGTCTGAAGTCATCATCGACTCCGCCGCTTCCAGCACGCAATCAGAAGCCATGCTGAGCGCGCTCAAAGACAAGTACGCCGCGTCGCTCGGCAAGATCGTCGACGTGCGTCACGCGCCGATCACTTTCGAGCACAAAGGCCGCGCATACTCAGTGACCGCCGACGACGCCGCGATCAACGTCGAAGCGATGCCCAACGATCTCTGCTGCAAGATGCCGAACCTCGTCTGGTACACGCCACTCGTCGGACTCGAAAACCGGAAGGTCGGCTACACCGCGCGAGCTTCCTACTCCGGTCACAAAGTCACCGACCCGTGGAGCCGCTCCGGCGAGAACAGCGCGTTCTACGGCACGTTCGGCTTCTAACCACAGAAGGCACAAAAGACACAAAAGGCACAAAGAAAATAGGGAGAGAAAGCGCGCGCTTACTTCCTTAATTCTTTTTGTGCCTTCTGTGTCTTTTGTGCCTTCTGTGATCAAACAGCGCGGTAGATCTCAGATCCGCGGATATCGCTAAAGATCCGGCGCAGCGATTTGTAGTTGTGCTCGAGGGCGATGATGTAGGTGTATCCCGGGAACGAGACTTCCGACGCCAACCGATCGATCAACGCCTGGTCCAGTTTGTTGTCCTGTGACTGGTACCACGCACGCTTGCGTCTGATTCCCAGCACGTAACTCTGATCTTCCGGAAAGTGTTTGACCGCTTTCTGGACCAGGTGCGCCGACGCAACCTCGGAGTACTTCGCAAGCTGCGCCCGCAACGCAACCAGCGCGTCCGGCGCGACACCGTGCGACTTGAAAGAATCCGTGTCCTTGATCGTCGTCCGTTCGCTCCGCCCCAGCTCCACCTTCTGCTGATACTCCGTCACGCGGTGTTTGTACATCTCAGCGTCCTGCATGCGGTTCACGCCCGCGAGGTAATTGAAGATCAGTTCGCAACCCGCAGGCGTCGCGTGAGGATCCTTACCCATTACCAACTCGATCTTCTCGACGCCGGCCTCGTCTCCCTTCGCCAGCAGCACTTCGCCGAGAATATAGTTTGCGGACGCATGGTCCGGCTGAAGCGCGATCACGTCTTCGAGAAACGGCACCGCCGCCGCCTTACCTTGCGTGTCGGAAATGAGCTGAGCGCGTTCCCACCGCTCCTCGATCGTCAACTCTTCCGTCTTTGATTTCTCCTCGAGCTTCGCGAGCGTCTTCCCAGACTGAACGACAAACTTGTATCGCTCGCGCCAGATGTTGCCGATACTGTTGCCCCAGGAGCTGTCGGTCTGCGCGATGAACTGAACGGGCGCGCTCTGGAAGAAATACTCGTCAGCGCGCTGGCTGCCGTTCTTCGTAAACGTTTCGAGCTGCGCGATCTCGCGCACGTTCGGATAGCCAATCGCTTCGAGACGATCGCCCAGAGCGGGATGCGTATCGTCGTAGCTATGCTTCTTTCTCAGCATCTGCTCGAACCACGTTTGCGCTTTCTCCTGCGTCAACGGCCGTCGCAACGCAGCGAGCATCGTGCTGAAAACTTTTTCGGGCGGCTCCGGTTGCGTGTCGGCGCCGCGGTAAAACTCGGGCCAGTGTTCCTCGTCCAGCACTCGTTGTTTCAACTCCGTATTGACCAAAGCACACGCGGCGTTTTGCCGGCCGGCGAGGACGACGGATTGATGATCGGCCTCGAATTCAGTGGCCCGGTTCAGCACGAACGAGTAAGCCGAAAAGTATGGCGCGTACCACGCGAATACTCGTTCAAAAATCCTTGACCCGTAGTGGCGATGCTTCCGCATGTTTTGCAGCACTTGTATCCACGTTTGTCGCACGCGATAGATCCATCCTGAGAATGCGCCGTGCTGGCCGGAGAGATGGCCGAATTCGTGCGCGATGATCGCGCGCATCTCGTCCGGCGAAAGGGCGTTCATCATCGGCAGCCCGAGTATCAGGTAATTCTCTTGCCAGCCGAGTATTCCCAGCCGAGGCCGTTGCACGATGTAAGCGTTGAACGCTTCATTCAAAAGGACCTGGTGAACCTTCGGGCCCTTCGTCGCTTTGCGAATTCGCTCGATCACTTCGAACAGGCGGGGCGCATCTGCTGCGCGGATTGGATGTCCCTGAGGTTTCGGAAACTCGACCCACAGCGAGCGCAAGACGACGGCGCCTACGCCAATGGGAAGGACCATGAATTTGATCACCGCGATGTTGAGCATCCCGGTCACGCCGAGATACATGGAACCGCCGACGAGTAGCAGGACTAGCCCGACCGTGCCGAGCAGAACGCAATAACCCAGCGCCGCCAGCGCTCCGACACGCAGTTTGTACGCGGTCGGGTGCTCCCGCGCATATGACTCAAGACGCTCTACGAGACTGACGAATTGTTTCTGTTCCATCTGACGGGCCTTTGGAAGTTCGAGTCGTGAGAATCCGGCAAGCGGCCTTGGCGGCGTCAAATAGAATACCAATTTGCCGAGTCGATGTGGCAAAAATTTTTCCCCAGTGCTATAAGCCGTCCCCATGTTGCGAGCCTATTCATTTGTCATCCTTGTCGTCGCTCTAATCGCGCCCGCAGTCGTGGCGCAGGACAGTGGTCGCGATCTGCGCCGGACCGCACTGAAGTCCGCAACGCCGTCGGACGAGATCGTGCGTCTCGACATCGACGGCGACGGCAAGCCCGACATCCTGGAACGATGGTGGAACGGCAAACGCGTCCGCTGGCTCGACGAGAACGGCGACATGCTGCCAACCGACACGCGCGGCGATCAGGTCGCCGACGTCATGCAAATCGATAAAAACGACGACGGTATCTACGACAGCGCCCTCGACATCAATATCAAGTGGGCCGATAACGACGGCGACGGCCGTGCGGATCTGGAGGCCTTCGTCACGCAAGGGCGCGAATGGGCCAACGGCAAGTGGAACCCCGCCGAGTCGCATTGGATGGTCTTTATCGACGTCGAAAAGGACGGCGTGCTCGGTTGGCTCGACTGGCAGAAATTCGACTTCGATAACTGGGGTTACACCGGCAACACCGACTGGCTTCCCGACTACAACGGCAACTCGATTTTTCTGAAGGTCCATCGCCCGCCGCAATCGCTTCCCGATCCACGGCTCAACTGGGAAAACCCGTTCGCGTTCTTCGACTTCGATAACGACGGCGTCAGCGAGATGGCCATGCGCTGGCTCGATCCTGTTCCCGATTTAGACAAGCAGGGCATGACGAACCTCAGTGGCGTGCTCAGAGAAGCGTTCGTCACGTTTGACCTCGACAACGATTCGACTAAAGGCAACGAGACCGATTACGACATGTCGCTGCGCGGCGCGGGCGGGCCGGGCATTCCGTATCGCACGATGGTGCACAAGTATCCGGCGCTAAAAGGGAATCCGAAGTTTGACGGGTGCTTCCAGTGGAACAACTGGCGCAAGATCGACGAGCTGATGTACATGCCGCACGAGAAAAGCTACGACGCTTTCTTCACCGCCGGCTGGAAGACGATGTACTTCGTCTTTGACGAGGACGACGACGATCATCGCTGGGAGCGTGTCGAGATGTATTACCCGATGCACGGCTTCGGTGGTCCGCACGACGTCGATCTCTATTCCACGAAGCGCTGGCGGCGCGGCAATTACGCCGAACTCGACATGGTCGCGCCCGATCAGCGTCCCGGCATCAGCGGCCATCCGCAAGCTGATTCGCTCGGCGACCGCGGCGAGTTTGACGAAGACAATTCGGGCGGCGGAAAACTCTACGTTGGCGTGTTTGATCGGAAACTGCATCTCGCAGGCGCGGAGTGGAGCGCGTGGACCGTCGACAAGAACGCCGAGTTTCACGGCGGCAACAAGACGCCGTCGCCAAAGCCGAGCGCAACGAAAGTCGAAGAAGTCGTGAAGTATACGGACACCGATAAGAACGGCTTTCTCGACACCATCGAATACGACTACGACGGCGATCGCACGATCGACTTGCGCGTCTCGTTGCTTGACTATCGCACGGCGACGATGCCGCATCCGGACGTCGTTCCGCTTATCGATACTCACAAGGAAGGTTGGAAGGGACTGAACGCGCTGTTCACGACGATGGCGAACCAGTCATTTCAGGAAGCGCTGATGGTCTATCGCGCGGCGTGGCGTCGCGGGTTGACGACGCCCGAGATCGATAAGCTCGCGAACGCGTCGTCAATCGGCGAGCGCTACAGCAACGGCTACTGGATCAAGGAGAAGATATTTCGTGAGATCCGTGCGCGTGTTAAGCAGGATCCGGCGCTCGAAAAAGAGTTGACGCGCCTTTATTACCTTGGACTGTTTGATCAATACGCGCAGCGCATCTCGGCTGTGCCAGGTCGCTAGACCGCTTTCGCGACTCTCAGAAACGCCTTCGCCGCGTGCGAAAGTGTCGCGCCTTTGCGGTAGATCAACTGTAGCTTCCGTTCCAGTCGCATCTCCTTCACTGTCAGCGCCGCGAGCTGTCCGCGCTCGATCTCGATCTGCGCCGTCAAACGCGGCACCAGCGCAACGCCCATCTCCTGCTCGACCAGCCGCTTGATCGATTCGAGCGTCGGCATCTCCATCGAAATGTTCAGCGGCGTCTTGTACTTTTCGAACGTCTTCACGACCCGCTCGCGATACGGTGACGCCACGTTGTGCGCGATGAACGACTCGGCGCCCAACTCTCGCACCGAAACCATCTGCTTGCCCGCGAGCGGATGCGACGGCGCGACAATCAACGCCAGCTCGTCGCTCATCGCCGGCACTGACGCAATCGCCTGGTCCGTAGGCTTGAAAGAGACGACGCCGATCTCGACCCCGCGGCCCAACACCTCCGACGCAATCCGGCTGGCCAAACTCCGTTTCACCTCCACCTTGATGTGCGGATGCCGCGCGCGAAACACCGCCAGGATCGGCAACAGGTACATCACCGTGTATTCGTTGGCGCTGAGCGCGAGTTTTCCGTGTTGCAGGTCTTTCAGTTCGCGGATGGCGCGGTGCGCGCCCTGGCGCAAGTTGAGCATCTGCTCGGCGAAGTCGAAGAGCACGCGGCCGGCGGCGGTCAGCGTTCCGTCCTTCGACGAGCGATCGAACAGCGGCTCGCCGAGCTCTTCTTCGAGCCGCCGAATGGCCTGGCTGACGGCCGGCTGCGTGCGATGTAACGACTGTGCCGCGCGCGAAAAACTCTGCTCGCGGGCGACGGCGATCAGCACTTCGAGTTGGTTGACGTCCAATGCTCCTCCAAGCGTGGCGGGTTTGGCTTAAAAGTAGGACATCGCAGTTGGCCTAGGGTCAGTACAGGGAGCGATAGCGACCTGGTCAGCGATCAGCATGCGATATTTGTTAGCGATTCTTCACGCCATGGCTACCAGGTCGCTACCGCTCCCTGTACTGACCCGATCCGGGAAGGCCAAGCGTGGCTTATCAAACAAGCAAGGGCGCGTTATGTTATCACAGCTACTTATCTTTCTATAAAGATAATAACTTTGACTTCTACCCTCCTGTTGCTTAGGATGAGGCGCTTCGTTTGCCCCACAGGAGGAAAACTCTAATGCCGCAAAACCGAATCAGCATCTTCGACACGACCTTGCGCGACGGCGAGCAATCGCCCGGATGTTCGATGGACCTCGAAGAAAAGCTGCGCATGGCGGAAAAGCTCCAGGAACTCGGCGTCGACGTCATCGAGGCCGGCTTCCCAATCGCGTCTGAAGGTGATTTTGCGGCTGTCAGGGCTGTGGCTGCTCGTTGCCGCGAGGTCAAAGTCGCAGCGCTCTGCCGGACCGCCGAACAGGACGTCGCCCGCGCTGCCGAGGCCCTGGCCCACGCCGCCCGTCCGCGCATCCACACGTTCTGCGCCACGTCAGACATTCACCTGGAACACAAACTGAAGAAGACGCGGGCCGAAGTGATTGAGATGACTCGACGCGCCATCAGGCAGGCGCGTCGCCACGCCGACGACGTCGAGTTCTCGGCGGAAGACGCCACCCGCAGCGACATCGATTACTTGTGTGAAGTGTTGGACGCGGCGGTCGACGCGGGCGCGTCAGTGTTGAATGTGCCGGACACGGTTGGCTACACGACGCCGACGGAATACAAACACCTCGTCGAGCAGGTGATTGAACGCGTCGTGCGCGATCGCGATGTCGTCGTCAGCGTGCACTGTCACAACGATCTGGGACTGGCGGTGGCGAATAGTCTCGCGGCGATTGAAGCAGGCGCGCGGCAGGTTGAATGCACTATCAACGGCATCGGCGAGCGAGCGGGCAACGCGTCGCTCGAAGAGATCGTGATGGCGTTGCACGTTCGCGCCGACCGTTTGCCGTTCGAAACCGGCATCGTCACGCACCAACTGTTTCCTGCCAGCCAACTGCTTTCGAGCATCGTCGGTTTTGAAGTGCAACCGAACAAGGCCATCGTCGGACGCAACGCGTTTGCGCACGAAGCCGGCATTCACCAGCATGGCGTTATCAATAATCCGTTGTGCTACGAGATTATGACGCCGGAATCCGTTGGGGTTCCGGCGAACTCGCTCGTGCTCGGCAAACATTCGGGACGTCACGCGTTGTCGCTGCGCTATATGGAGCTTGGCTACGACGTCACGGCGGCGGAGCTCGACGCTGCCTACGAAAGATTTACCGAGTTGGCTGATCGTAAGAAACGCGTCTACGATCAGGACCTGATTTCATTGATCAATACCGCGGTAAGCGTAGCGGCGTAAAAGAGGCGAAATGAGAATAAGGATTACGGTTCTTCCAGGCGATGGGATTGGTCCGGAGGTGACTGCGGAAGCGATGCGCGTGCTGCAGGCAGTCGCTGCGATTCACGGGTACAAGTTCGAGTTTGAAGAGCACGCAATTGGCGGGACGGCGATTCGCCAGTTTGGTTCGCCATTGCCGCGCAAGACGCTCGACGCGTGTCTCGCGAGTGATGCGGTGTTGCTCGGCGCCGTCGGCGCGCCTGAATACGATCGACTGCCCGCGAGTCAACGGCCGGAAGCGGGGCTGCTGTTGTTGCGGAGTGCGCTCGGCGGCTATGCGAACCTGCGGCCGGCGATCTCTTACGCTGCGATTGCGGATTGTTCGCCGTTGCGCGCGGAGGTTTGCCGCGGCGCTGACATACTGTTTGTCAGAGAACTGTTGGGTGGACTGTATTTCGGCCAGCCGAGAGGCTTTTCGAATTCCAACGGGATGACGGTCGCCAGCAATACGATGGTCTATTCAGTCGCCGAGATTGAGCGTGTCGCGCATGTCGCGTTTGAGGCGGCGCGCAAGCGGCGAGGTAAAGTTACTTCGGTCGACAAGGCGAACGTGCTCGAGACGTCGCAACTCTGGCGACAGACTGTCACGCGTGTTGCTGAAAGTTATCCGGACGTTACGCTGAATCATCTCTATGTCGACGCGTGCGCGATGCATCTGATCACGAACCCGCGGCTGTTCGACGTCGTGTTAACGGAAAATTTGTTTGGCGACATTCTTACGGATGAGGCGGCGGTTATTACAGGGTCGCTGGGGATGCTGGCGTCGGCAACGGTCGGCGGCGAGATCGGACTTTACGAACCGGTCCATGGTTCGGCGCCCGACATCGCCGGCAAGGGGATCGCTAATCCGTGCGGCGCGATCGCCTCGGCGGCAATGATGCTGCGTCATTCGGCGAAGCTTGAGCAGGATGCGACCGACGTCGAGCGCGCGATTCAACACGTGCTCGAAGCCGGCTATCGCACGGCGGACATCGCGATGGGCGGACATGCTACGTCAACGTCCGACATGGGTGAGTTGATCTGCGAGGCAGTAACCGAGATCGCTGACAGGCGTTACGCGTATCACGCAGTCTGAACACGGATTACAAGGAATGGGCCAAACATTATTCGATAAACTCTGGGATGCGCATGTTGTTCGTGAAGCAGACGGTGAGCCGTCGTTGCTATATATCGATCTGCATTTGATTCATGAAGTGACGTCGCCGCAGGCGTTCGACGGTCTGCGACAGGCAGGGCGCAAGGTGCGCCGCCCGGATCGGACTTTCGGCACTGTCGACCACAACGTTCCCACAACCGATCGCAGCCTGCCCATCGCCGACGCAACCGCCGCAACGCAAGTGGAGACGCTGCGTCGCAACTGCCGCGAGTTTGGCGTGCAGTTATTCGACATTCATTCTCCCGAACAAGGAATCGTTCACGTCATCGGACCCGAGCTAGGTCTGACGCAACCCGGACTGACGATCGTGTGTGGCGACAGTCATACAAGCACGCACGGCGCGTTTGGCGCGCTCGCATTTGGCATCGGCACGAGTGAAGTCGAGCATGTACTCGCAACGCAGTGTCTCCCCCAGAACAAGCCGCGGGCGATGAAAGTGCACGTGCGCGGCTTGCTTTCCGAAGGCGTTACCGCAAAAGACCTCGCGCTCGGCATCATCGGCCGCATCGGAACTGACGGCGCGACGGGTTACGTTATCGAGTACGCGGGCGAAGCGATCCGCGCGCTTTCGATGGAAGCGCGGATGACGTTGTGCAACATGAGCATCGAAGCGGGCGCGCGCGCCGGCATGATCGCGCCTGACGAAACGACCTTCGCTTATCTCAAAGGACGGCGTTTCGCACCTTCAGGTGAAAAATGGGACCGCGCAGTCGCTTACTGGCGAACACTGACGAGCGATGCTGACGCTGCGTTCGATCGCGTGATCGAGATCGACGCTTCAAAGCTGGAACCGTTCGTGACGTGGGGCACGAGCCCCGGCATGGTTGCGCCTGTGACGAGTTGCATACCGGATCCGAGCGAGACGGTGAACGTAACGGACCGGCAGGCTGCGGAGCGCGCGTTGGCGTACATGGCGCTCGCGCCACGGACCAGCATTCAAGACATCACGATCGATCGTGCCTTCATCGGCTCGTGCACGAACGCGCGGATTGAAGACCTGCGTGACGCGGCCCGCGTCGTGAAAGGCTACCGCATTCACGAAGCAGTAAGCGCGATGGTCGTGCCTGGGTCGCAGGACGTGAAGCGAGCGGCGGAACGCGAAGGGCTCGATCGGATTTTCAGCGACGCCGGTTTTGAATGGCGCGAAGCAGGATGTTCGATGTGTTTGGGGATGAACGCCGACATCCTGCAACCCGGCGAGCGTTGCGCGTCGACGAGCAATCGAAACTTCGAGGGGCGCCAGGGCCGCGGCGGACGCACCCACCTCGTGAGCCCCATGATGGCCGCCGCCGCAGCAATCGCCGGCCATTTCACCGACGTTCGCAATTGGGACTTCAAATGAAGGCTTTCCATCAACACACAGGTCTCGTCGCGCCACTTGATCGCGCTAACGTCGACACGGATCAGATCATCCCGAAACAGTTCCTGAAAAGGATCGAGCGGACGGGGTTTGGGCAGTTTCTTTTCTACGACTGGCGCTACACGTCCGACGGCGTTCTCAATCCGTCGTTCGTGCTCAACGAACCACGCTACCAGGGCGCGTCGATTCTGATCGCCGACAAAAACTTCGGCTGCGGCTCGTCGCGAGAGCACGCGCCTTGGGCGCTCGGCGAGTACGGCTTTCGCGTCATCATCGCGCCCTCTTTCGCCGACATCTTCGCCAACAACTGCTTCAAAAACGGCATGCTCCCAATTGCGCTGAATGAAGAGCAGGTACGCGGCATCCTGCGGCGTGCGCAACAGCAGCAGGGTTACACGTTGACAGTCGATCTCGAACGGCAAACGATCGAAGATCCCGGTCGCCTCTCAATTCCCTTTCAGGTGGGCGAGTTTCAGCGTTACTGCCTGTTGGAAGGACTCGACGACATCGGCCTCACGCTCCGTCACGAAGACCTGATCAGCGACTACGAAGCTCGTCACGTGAACTTGTAAACCGTCACCTCATGAAACGTTTCCCCCGCCCGTAGCACTGTCGACGGAAAGCTCGGATGGTTCGGCGAGTCGGGATAGTGTTGAGTCTCTAAACATAACCCAGCGTACCGTTGATACGCGACGCCTCCCTTCCCTATCAAACTTCCATCCAGAAAATTCCCCGAATAAAACTGTATTCCCGGCTGCGTTGTGAATACCTCCATCACGCGGCCCGAAACCGGTTCACGTAAACGCGCGACACATCGAAACGATCCGGGATTTCGAAGCACGAAATTGTGATCGTAACCGCCCACCGCGATCGCGCGCCCATTCCGAAAATCCATGTTTCCATCAACCGCGCGAATCTCGCCCGTCGGAATCAAATCCTCGGAAACCGGAGTGAAGCCGTCGGCATGCAGCGTCAATTCGTGACCGAGTATGTCGCCGCTGCCGGCAAGATTGAAATACGAGTGATTGGTGAGATTGACGATCGTGTCTCTGTCCGTGGTCGCGTGATACTCGAGGCGCAACTCGTTCTGATCGTTCAACGAGTACGTCACGTCGACGTTCAGGTTTCCCGGGTAGTTCTCCTCGCCGTCCTCACTGAAATACTCCAGGCGCAAACCGGAGTCAGTTTCCGCCGCGTTCCACACCCGGGTATGGAAGCCTTTATCTCCGCCGTGCAAATGGTTCACGCCGTTGTTCTGCGGGAGTTGATACTCGACTCCGTTCAGCGGAAACTTCCCGCGCGCGATGCGGTTCGCGTAACGGCCAATCAAGGCGCCGAAGTAGCGCGGGTTCCTGACGTAGTCGTCCAGCGTGTCGTAGCCGAGCACGACGTCCGCGAAGACACCGTTGCGATCAGGGGCCTTGATCGACGTAATGGCGCCGCCGTAATTGGTGATCGAGACCTCGACGCCGTTCTTGTTAGCGAGCGTGAAGAGGTATACCTCTTCGCCCCCTGGGCCAATGCCGAAATGTTTTCTGGTCACGTTTAGGTTTTCCGCAGGTCACTGAAGACGCGATTTGCTTCCTCGAGCGTTTCGATCGAGCCGACGTCGTACCACAGGCCCGGCACTTTCCACGTGTAGTAAGGGACGCGCGGGTACAGCCACTGGACCAAACGGCCCGGCTGGTCCGGGTTGTTTCCTTCCTCGATGTACTGGTGAATCAAAGGCAGCGCCATGCGCGGATAGTAGTAGAGCGCGATACCCGTCAGCGTGCTCTTCGGTTGGGCCGGCTTCTCTTCGAAGAACCTGATGCGGCCATCTTCGTCGATGTCGATCGAGTTGTATTTCTTGATCTGCTCGAGATCGCCCACGTCGTAAACAGCCGTCACCGGTGAGTTCCTGTGGCGGCAGTACTCGCCGAAGCCGGAAAGGTCTTCGCTGAACAGATTGTCGCCGCCGACGACCATGACGTCGTCGTCGATCTTGCACTGGGTGATCACGAGATGCATGTCGCCGATCGCGCCGAGCTTGTTTGAGTCGTCGGTGCTGTGATCGTTGACGATGGTGAAACGGAACTTCAGGTTGGACCGGCCGTAGTTTGCGGCCCACTCCTCGAAATGGCTGGTGAACTTTTGGTTGGTAACGATGTATGCGTGATCGATTTCGTCGATCGTCGAGAGATTGTCGATGACGTGTTCGAGCATCGGCTTGCCCGCGACTATCAGCAACGGCTTCGGTTGATTCAGTGTCAATGGATAAAGACGCGTGGCGTAACCCGCGGCCAGTATGATCAGTTTCATGGTTCGATCTGTTCTGCCCCCTTCGAAGCCTCGCAGATGTAGATCTCGGGCTTCAACCTTGTTGCTTGTTCGTACCCTTCAGCGACAACGCGCTGAAAATTTTCGACGTGAGCGGCGTCGACGAGGTTGATCGTGGAACCGCCAAACCCACCGCCAGTCATCCGTGCACCGTACACACCTTCAACCTTGCTCGCAAGTTCGACCATCAGGTCCAGTTCGCTGACGCTCACTTCGTAATCGTCGCGCAGGCTGCGATGTGATTCGCCCATCAAGTGGCCGAAACGTTTCAGGTCGCGTGCGTCCAATGCCTCAGCGGCCGAAAGAACGCGCGCATTTTCCGTGATCACGTGGCGGCAGCGGCGATAGACGACGTCCGGCAGATCGCGTCCGAATTGTTCGAGTTGTTCGACTGTGACGTCGCGCAACGCGGTCACGTTCGGCAGGAACCGCGCGAAATGTTTGACTCCTGCTTCGCACTGCGCGCGGCGTTCGTTGTAGGCACTCGAGGCGAGTTCGTGCTTCACCATCGTGTTGCAGACGACGAGTAGAACGTCGGACGGCAGCGGCAGCAGCTTGTACTCGAGCGAGCGACAGTCGAGCAGCAACGCGTGGTGCGCCTCGCCGAACAGCGATACGAACTGGTCCATGATTCCGACGCGCGCGCCGACAAACTCGTTCTCCGCCTTCTGACAGATCAACGCCAGTTCTTTGCGGTCGACTGTAATGCCGGAATTACCAATGAGCGCTGTTGCTGTTGCGACTTCAACCGCCGCGGACGAGCTCAAGCCCGAACCCATCGGCAAGTCGCTGTGAAGCTGAAGCTGCGCGCCGCGCAAGCGATGGCCGGCGCGTTCGAGCATCACTGCGACGCCTACCGGATAGTCGCTCCAGTGGCTGCGAGCGCTGAGGTTCGCGTCGTCGAGATCGATCTCGACTTGATCGTCGAAGTTGTCGGAACGGATTTGAAGTTTGCGATCTTCGCGCGGTGAGATTCGGGCGTAGACGGAAGAGTTAATCGCCGCGGGCATGACGAAGCCCGCGTTGTAGTCAGTGTGCTCGCCGATTAGGTTGACGCGCCCTGGTGCTCGATAAGTGCTTGCCACAAGAAGGCACAAAAAACACAAAGATGGTTAAAGTGCGGAGGCAATCACCCGGGCCAGTCGTTCGCTCTCGCGTTTGGCGGCAGCGCGCGTCTCCTCCGTTGGCGATTGTTCCGCGTGATAAAGGGGATGGTAAGTTATAACAACTTTCCCCGTCCGCGGAAAACGCCAGCCGCGCGGCCAGATGCGGTTCCCACCTTTGATCGTGACCGGCAGGATCGGCACGTTTGCTTCCAACGCCAGTCGTACGGCGCCCGCTTTGAATCGTTCCAGCTCCCCGGTTGACGTGCTGCGGCCGCCTTCGGGAAATATCACCACGGCGCCGCCTTCGCGCAACCACTGAAGCGAACGCCGGATCGGCGCGGGATCGCTACCTTCAAGAGCCAGCGGCCAGGCGCCAAACCACGTCAGGCACGGCCCGACTACGGGCCACTTGAAAGCCGCACTCCACGCGAGATAGCGCGTCGGCCGTTTGATCTTCAATGAAAGCCAGAATGGATCGAAGTACGTTTGATGGTTAGCGGCGACGATCAGGCCGCCGTGCGCGGGAATGTTCTCGACGCCGCGAAACTCGATCTGCCAGAGGACGCGGCTCATGCCGCCGACGACGGGCCTGATGATTTCCAGTGCCCATTGCGGAAACATCGAGGGCCCGCTCGGTCTTGTTCCATTGGCCTTCGCGGGAGTTGTACCGTTGCTACTCAAGCGACTCATCTTACAACGGCCATTCCCTATCGATGAACTCGACGTGCAGCCTCGCGATGCCGTCGGGTCCGATATGGCGCGAACGAATGGCCGCGTGAGCCGTGATGCGATACTGCTCGCTCGTGAGACGGATGAAGCGTCCTTGTTGAAGATCGAGGGTGGTGAACACGGTAGCACCGTGCGGACTGATGTCTTCCGTCACGGTTTGTTCAGACTCAGTGACTACGCCGTTTTCGTTGACTACTTCGAGCCGCATGTCGACAGCAATACCGTGGCGCGTCTCACAGCGTCGATCTGCCGAAATGGTTGGTTTCAGTATCTGTTCGCCCGCCGCAGCCGCGTCCAACGCGCTCGTCGCAACGTCGTAAAGCCGCCACGGCTCCTTTTCGTAACTTTCGGGCGGCCGTTTGCCGATGAACGCGACGCCGATGCTGAACGCAGTGCCCCGAGCGGTGATCTCCGGTCTCATATACCTAACGACGGCCCAGATGCGGTACTGGTCCTCGACGTGATCGAACACGCGCAACTGGCGCGGCATAGGTATCGTCATGTGCAACAAGCGGCCCTTTTCGGTTGGCCGTTTGAGCGTGAACCCGGCGCCGAATGGCGTCACGTTCATCAGTCGCGTCATCTCTGTCCACTCGTAATCGGGGCTTTCGCGGCAACGCACGCGCACGGGTAATTGCAGTGCTAATCGGTCGCGGATTCGTTTCCAGTTTCGTTGTTCGCTCATCGCTCGCGCGGGGATGTTTGATTGAGGTCGCCACGAGGCCAAAAGCTGTTGATTTTATTAGAGTTTTCGTCGATTTCCCGGTTGCCAAAAGCGGTCAAAAAAGGCTAAAATACCGGCACTTGAATGCTGAAGTTCCACCTCGTTTTTCTATTCAAAAAAGAACCGCCAACTGAACCCCAGTATCTCTTGACTTATAACAGTCAGGAAGGGGGCAAGCGCAGCGCGCCCCCGCTGATCAGTGCTGGCTCAACTCATCAGGCGGGGGCGCGCTGCGCTTGCCCCCTTCCCGACTTGTCAAAAACCGGCGGATTGTACTTGGAAAGGTCAGTAGATGGAAACAACTTCTGAACGCAGTCATATAAACATCGAAGACGAGATGCGGCGATCGTATCTCGACTACGCGATGTCGGTGATCATCGGCCGCGCGCTGCCCGACGTGCGCGATGGTCTGAAGCCCGTGCACCGGCGCGTGTTGTGGGCCATGCACGAGCTCGGCAACACCTATAACAAGGCGTACAAGAAGAGTGCGCGCATCGTCGGCGACGTCATCGGTAAGTATCACCCGCACGGCGACATGCCCGTCTACGACACGATCGTCCGCATGGCCCAGGACTTCTCGATGCGCTATCCGCTCGTCGACGGCCAGGGAAACTTCGGCTCGATCGACGGCGATGCCGCGGCCGCGATGCGTTACACCGAAGTGCGCATGGCCCGCCTCGCGAACGAGATCCTCGCCGATATCGAAAAAGAGACAGTTGCGTTTCAACCCAACTACGACGAATCGCTGAGCGAACCAACAGTTCTGCCGACGCGCGTTCCGAACCTGCTGATCAATGGTTCCGACGGTATCGCCGTCGGCATGGCAACGAAGATCCCGCCGCACAATCTGACTGAGATCATCGACGCAACGATCTCGCTGGTGCGCGATCCGGAGATCACGGTCCAGGATCTGGCGAAAATCGTCACCGGTCCCGACTTTCCAACGGGCGGCTTCATCTACGGCCGCGACGAAATCAAGAAATCGTATGAAACGGGCCGCGGCGTGTTGCAGTTGCGCGCTCGC
The DNA here is from genome assembly GCA_046732935.1 of Acidobacteriota bacterium. Lineage (GTDB taxonomy): Bacteria > Acidobacteriota > Blastocatellia > Pyrinomonadales > Pyrinomonadaceae > PSRF01. The sequence continues at coordinate 81,644 of JBKPOC010000049.1, forward strand.
GCGGGCATCGATCGCATCGGCCGCGGCGCGCAGGAACGCGACGCGATCGTGATCACCGAAATTCCGTTTCAGGTGAACAAGGCGCGACTTATCGAGCGTATCGCCGAGTTGATCAATGAAAAGAAGATCGACGGCATCTCCGATCTGCGCGACGAGTCGGACCGCACGGGAATGCGCATCGTCGCCGAACTGAAACGCGACGCAGTGCCGCAAGTGGTCCTCAACAAGCTCTACAAACTGACTCCGATGCAGTCGTCGTTCGGCGTCATCAATCTCGCAATCGTCAACGGCCAGCCGCGCGTTTTGAACCTCAAGGAGATGCTCGAAGCGTTTATCGAGTTTCGCCGCGAGGTCGTGCGCAAACGGACCGAGTACGAGCTGCGCAAGGCACGCGCGCGGGCGCACATCCTCGAAGGTCTCACGAAAGCCATCGACGCGCTCGACTACATCGTCACGCTGATCCGCAACTCGCGTTCGGTTGACGAGGCGCGCCTGTGGCTGCAAGCGCAGTTGAAGACGACGAGCGAGATCAAAACGTGGAAAGGCATTCCGTCTGACGTTCAGTTCAAGACCTACATGGCGCGAATGACGAAGACGATGGAGAGTCTCGCCTTTTCCGAAATCCAGGCGCAGGCAATCCTCGACCTGCAACTGCGCCGGCTTTCAGCGCTCGAACGGCAGAAGATCATCGAGGAGTACGAAAGCATCATCAAGCTTATCGCCGAGCTCGAAGAGATACTCGGCAACGAGCGTTCGCTGCGCCGCGTCATCACGAAGGAACTGGAAGAGGTCAAGAAAGATTTCGGCGACGAGCGGCGGACGGAGATTGTCGACGAAGGTGTCGAGCTCTCGATCGAAGACTTGATTGCCGACGAAGACGTCGCGATTACCGTCACGAACAGTGGTTACATCAAGCGCACGCCGATCACGACTTATTCGCGGCAGGGACGCGGCGGGAAAGGGCGTTTTGGCGCGGCGGCGAAGAATGGCGATTTCGTCGAGCACCTGTTTATCGCTTCGACGCATGCGTACCTGATGATCTTCACCGATGACGGGATGGTCTATAAGTTAAAGGTTCATGAGGTGCCGGATGCGGCGGCGTCAGCGCGCGGCAAGGCGGTCGTGAATCTCATCAACATTCCGTCGGATCGAAAACTCGCGGGGGTCGTGCCGGTGCGTGAGTTTGCTGAAGGACGGTATGTTGCGATGGTCACGCGTAAAGGTGTGATCAAGAAGACGTCACTGGCTGACTTCCAGAACATTCGCACGAATGGAATCATCGCGATCAATATAGACGAAGGCGATCGGTTGCTCGACGTCATATTGACGGATGGGACGAAGCGCATCTTCATCGCGACGCATAATGGTTATGCGATTCGTTTTGACGAGAAGAATGTGCGTCCGATGGGACGTGCGACGCGTGGTGTGCGCGGGATTGATTTGCGTGGCGATGATTTTGTCGTTTCGGTTTGCGCTGTGTCGCCGGAAGATACGGAGCGGATGTTGTCGGTGTCTGAGCAGGGTTACGGGAAGCAGACGCCGATTACAACTTACCGGTTCACGTCGCGAGGCGGTAAGGGCGTGATCAATATGAAGACGACGGAGAAGACCGGGAAGGTTGTGGCTGTGTTTCCGGTCGAGGATGAGTCGGAGATCATGATCATCACGCAGCAGGGCAAGCTGATCCGGCTCGAGGCCGCTGATATCCGCAAGACCGGGCGCAGCGCCCAGGGCGTGCGTCTCATCAAGACCGACGCCGGTGATAAAGTCACCAGCGCATCATTGGTTGAAGCCGCCGCTGAGGAAGAAACTGAACCGGCGAGTTAAGAGTTAGCGACCTTTCACTGTGAGCGGTTCGGGTTCGGGTTCGTGTCCACCGCGAGCTGAATCACTGGGAATCAGAGGCGGTGGGTTCGCGACCAGGACCTCGAGCGCGGCGTCAAGTACCTCACCGATGTTGGAGACGAAGACGAGCTGTAAATCGTGTCGCACGTCTTCGGGAATTTCATCGACGTCCGCCTCGTTCCGGCTTGGCAATATTATCCGCGTAATCCCGGCGCGGTGTGCGGCCAGCACCTTCTCCTTCACGCCCCCAATCGGAAACACCAGCCCCGACAATGTGATCTCTCCCGTCATCGCCGTATCCGGCCGCACTCGTCGCCCCGTATACAACGACGCGAGCGCCGACGTGATCGTGACACCCGCACTCGGCCCATCCTTCGGAATCGCGCCCGCCGGCACGTGCAAGTGAACGCCAAACTCCCTGAAGATCTCCGGCTCGATCCCAAACTCCGCCGCGTGCGACCACAAGTACGACTGCGCCGCGCGCGCCGACTCCTGCATCACTTCCCCAAGCTGGCCCGTGATCGTCAACCCACGGCCACCCGGAAGCAGCGTCGCCTCGATGAACAAAACTTCGCCGCCCATCTCCGTCCACGCCATTCCGGTCGCAACACCCGCCGGCAACTCCTTCCGCGCCTGTTCCGGATAGAACCGCGGCGGCCCGAGATATTCGCGCACATCCGCGGCGCCAACCGTGACGTTCTCCGCCTGCGCCTGCGCGATCTTCAACGCCACCTTGCGCGCAACGCTGCCGATGTTGCGCTCCATTTGTCGCACGCCCGCCTCACGCGTGTAGCGTGAAGCAATCAACTCGATCGCGCTATCCTCGATCGTCAACTGTGCGGTGTTCAATCCATTCTCGGTTGTTTGCCTCGGTACGAGGTAACGCCGCGCGATCTCGAGTTTTTCCCGATCGCTATAACCCGCCAGCCGAATCATCTCCATGCGATCGCGCAACGGCGGCGGGATCGGCCCGAGCTGGTTAGCAGTCGCGATGAAGAAGATCTTCGACAAGTCGAACGGCAGATCGAGATAGTGATCGCGAAATGAGTTGTTCTGTTGCGGGTCGAGAATCTCGAGTAACGCTGCCGCCGGATCGCCGCGATAGTCGTTCCCGAGCTTGTCGATCTCGTCCAGCATCAGCACCGGATTGTTCACGCCCGCTCGTCGAATCGACTGAATGATTCGTCCCGGCATCGCGCCGATGTACGTGCGTCTATGACCGCGCAACTCCGCTTCGTCGCGCACGCCACCGAGCGACATTCTTTCGAACTGCCGGCCCAACGCGCGCGCAATCGAACGCCCGAGCGACGTCTTGCCAACTCCCGGCGGACCGACGAACAACAGGATCGGGCTCTTCGTATCCGGACGCAGCTTGATGACCGCAAGAAACTCCAGGATGCGTTCCTTCACGTCTTCGAGACCGTAATGGTCCTCGTCGAGAATGCGACGCGCCTCGGACAGCTCGAGCTTGTCTTCCGACGACTTCAGCCACGGCAATTCGAGGATGAACTCGAGGTACGTGCGGATGACGTGATAGTCAGGCGCAGCCGGCGGCAGCCGTTCAAGACGTTTCAACTCGCGCTCAGCTTCAGTCCGGACCTCTTCAGGAAGCTCGGCTTTGTCGAGACGCTCGCGCAGCAATTGCGCCTCGGCGGCCTCGCCCGTCTCGTCTTCGCCGAGCTCTTTCTGAATCGCGCGCATCTGCTGGCGCAGGACGTAATCGCGCTGCGCCTTGTCCATTTCGGTCTGCGCTTCCGACGCGATCTTCGTACGCAGTTGTAGGATTTCGAGCTCGCGAGCGAGATTGTTATGGGCCAAACGCAGCAGCTCGTCGGCCGTGTTCGCCTCCAGCATCTTCTGCTCTTCCTCGACTCCGAGCGTCAGTATCGAACCCAGAAAATACGCCAGCCTGACGGGCTCGACTGAGCTCAACACCGCGATGCGAACTTCGGTCGGAATGTTCGGCAGCAGCGCCAGTGCTTCCTGAATCATCTGCTGCACGTTTCGTTTCGCAGCTTCGACTTGATCGGCATCGACGATGCGCGGCTCCGGCAGGACCTCGACCGTCGCGCGCAGATGCGGATCTTCCTGTTTCCACTCGACGACGCGGATTCGTTCGGTGCCCTGGACCAGGATGCGCATCGCGTCCGGCAGTCGCTCCATCCGCTTGATGATCGTCAGCGTGCCGACGTCGAACAAATCGGACGACTTCGCATCAGTATCGTCAGAACGGTCGGGGCGAACCGTGATACAACCCAATAACTTCTCCGGCGTCGCCAGCGCAGACTCGACTGCCGAGACTGAACGGGGCCGCCCCACGCCGAGCGGCACGACTGTTTCCGGGAACAGGTTCATGTTTTGCAGCGCGAGGACCGGCACGTCGAACCGTTGTCCCGTTGCTACGGCTGAAAACCTCAGAGCCTCGTTCTGTGACGGTTGTTCGTCAGGGGCCGGCGTTTGAGCGGCTGGCGGTGCAGTTTCAGAAGGTTCCGGCATAAAGTTAAAAACCTATTCACTAAGTACGTTAATAATCAGAAAACCGTCTCGATAATCTTGTCTTATCGCTGCTCCTTCGATGGGTGACGGAAACTCGATCGTCTTCTCGAAGCGGCTGTAAGTGATCTCCAGCTGATGAAAAGTAAAACCCTCTCGACAATGCGTGTCATGGCGGCAGCCTCGAATCGTCAGCAGCTTGTGCCGCATTTCAATCTGCAACTCGTCAGAACAGATACCGGCGAGGTCGAGCTTGACGATCCAGCCGTCGTTCGCGCGATAGACGTCGGCGGCGGGATTCCAGAGACGACCAGATGGGGTTGCTCGCCGATCCGCATGGATCAGCGAGATATCACGATTAGAATTTCGCATGGCCAAAGAATAAGAAAAGAAAAGTAATCCGTCCAATCGGTGGGTAAATACAGATTGGACGGATTACCGTGAAACTAGCCAAAGATACGGTTCCAGAACGACGAGCCCTTGGAGATATCTTCGAGCGCCTCCGCCAATTCGCGGTCTTCCCGCGTCTCAACGGCCACGTCCGCCATCGATATCATTCCCACGAGATAGTTGTTCTCGTTCACCACCGGAATGCGTCGTACCTGCTTGTCGCCCATCTTGCGAATCACGTCGACGACGCGATCGTTCGGATGAACGGTGTGAATGTCCACTGACATGATGTCTTCGGCGCGAACCGAAGCGCAGTCCTTTCCTTCGGAGATAGCGCGGATGACGATGTCGCGGTCGGTGAGCAGTCCGACGAGCCTGCCGCGCGCGTAGTTACGTCCTTCGTACTTGCGCCCTGTTTCCTCGGCGTTGCCGTTGCCGGGCCGGACGTCGTATTCGACGACGGGAATCACGCCCGTGTCTTCCTGTTTCATCAACAGCGCGACTTCGCTGATCATCGTGTCGCGGTTGGCGACTGCTAGATCGCGCGTCATGATGTCGCGGCAGCGGAGTCTCGAACGATCGGTCGACCGCTGTTCGCCGCCCCATCGTCCGGTCCCGAGATCGCCGCGGATGTCGTACAGCGAACTGCGCCGGCCTTCGTCGCCGCGATAACTGCCGCGCTGCTGTTGGCTGTAACGCGGTTCGTCCTGTTGGTACTCGGCGCGTTCGCCATACCTGCCGACGTGTTCGCCGTATCTGCTTCCCTGTTCACCGTACCTGCCGCCTTCGCGATTGTAGTCAACCGGCCGCCAGTTCTGCTGCTGTTGCTGCTGATCGAAGCGACGGGCCGAGCTGTACGGCTCGTCAAAAGACCCGAGCGATTCGCGCCGGTAGCGCTCTTCGCGCGGGTAGTAGTCTCTGTCCCTCTCATCGTCCAGATCATTTCTGTATCTAGCCATTGCTGCCCTCCTTAGATAAAAACGTTGAAACGCGTGTTTGTGGCTGCGCAAAACGTGTTTTGTTACCATCCATGCGATGCAATCATTCAATACTGAACCAGATGACGTAGCGACGCCTGCCGCCAACGGCCAGAAATTGATTGTCGGCGCAATCAGCGACCTTCAGTCAGGCGCGTGCGCCAGAATCGAGCTTCCTGACGGCCACGAGATAGCTGTTTTTAATGTGGGTGGCGAATTCTATGCCACCGACAACGCATGCCCGCACCGCGGCGCGCCGCTGTCTGACGGCCCGCTATGCGAGCATGTGATTGAATGCGGGTTGCACGGTTGGCAGTTCGACGTGCGAACGGGTGAATGTCTGACCGTGAGAGAAACGATCAAGACTTATTTGTTAGAGATTGAAGATGGTGTGGTGAAGGTTGTAGTTTGAGGTTGTCAGTGGTCAGTTGTCCGTTGTTCGTTGTAAGTTAATGCCACTGACTACTGACCACTGACTACTGACCACTCAGCCGTCATTTCCAATGGCTTCAACGGGGCAACAGCTCATCGCTTCTTCACACAACGCGCGCTCTTCTTCAGTTTCCGGCTGCTTGTAGACAAACGAATAGTTGTTCTCGTCGCAGCGCATGAAATTTTCAGGCGCCGTGTCGCGACAGACGTCGCAGTCGATGCACGAACTGTCCACGTAGAAAGACCCGCAGACGTTCTCCTTCACTTTGTCGTTCTTGTCCGGCACTTCAAATCCGCGTTACGGGTGCGTCATCTCTTCCGGTTTGACTAACCGGTCGAACTCTTCCCCGGTGAGAAATCCGAGTTCGATCACCGATTCGCGCAAACTGATGTTTTTATGGTGCGCGTTCTTTGCGACCTGGGCGGCTTTGTCGTAACCGATGTGAGGGTTCAAGGCGGTAACCAGCATCAGCGAATGCTTCACGTACTCGTCGATCTGCGTACGGTTGAGCTCGATTCCGGAGATGCAAAACTCTACGAAACTGCGCGTCGCGTCGTGAAGCAGTCTGACGGAGTGAAGAAAGTTGTGAATCATCACTGGTTTGAAGACGTTCAACTCGAAGGCGCCCTGTGAACCGCCGAAGCTCGTGGCGAGATCGTTGGCGAAAACCTGCACCGCAACCATCGTCATCGCTTCGCTCTGCGTCGGGTTCACTTTGCCGGGCATGATCGACGAGCCGGGCTCGTTTTCCGGGAGGATTAGTTCGCCGAGACCACAGCGTGGGCCAGACGCCAGCCAACGAACGTCGTTGGCGATCTTCATCAGCGACGCGGCGAGCGTCTTCAACGCGCCGCTCGCGGACACGAGCTCGTCGTGAGCGGAGAGAGCGGCAAACTTGTTCGTGTGTGATTTGAACGGGAGACCGGTCAGCGCGGCGATCTTCGCGGCGGCACGTTCGCCAAACTCGGGATGCGAGTTGAGGCCGGTGCCGACGGCGGTTCCGCCGATGGCGAGATCCAGCAGGCCCGGAAGTGCCAGTTTTAGTCTTTCGATATCGCGTTCGATAAGGTTTGCCCAGCCGCCCATTTCCTGATCGACAGTCAGCGGCGTTGCGTCTTGAAGATGCGTGCGGCCGATCTTCACGATGCCGGCGAACTCTTTTGCCTTCGCCTGGATCGCGTCGCGCAGGTGTTCGATCTGCGGGATCAGTTTGTTCAACTGCTCGGCTGCGGCGATGTACATCGCAGTTGGAAACGTGTCGTTTGACGACTGCGACATGTTGACGTCGTCGTTCGGATGGATCGGCTCTTTGCTGCCCATGACACCGCCGAGCATTTCGATGGCGCGATTCGAGATGACCTCGTTGGCGTTCATGTTCGTTTGGGTGCCGCTGCCGGTTTGCCAGACGCGGAGCGGAAACTGTTCGTCGAGCCGGCCTTCAATTACTTCGTCGGCTGCCCGGCTGATCGCAGCGGCCTTGCCGTGCGACAGTTTGCCGAGGTCTTCGTTCACTTGCGCCGCGGCTTTTTTGAGAATGCCGAGGGCGCGGATCATCTCGCGCGGCATGCGGTCGTGGCCGATGTTGAAATGGTGGAGTGAACGCTGTGTCTGCGCGCCCCAGTAACGGTCTGCCGGGACCTCGATTGGGCCCATCGAGTCGGTTTCAATTCTGGTTTTTGCGGATTGTTCAGGGGATTGTTGAGCCATCGTCGTTTTGATCTTACCCGCTTGTCTACAAACTGCCAACTGTATTAAAGTGCCGCCGAGTTCCAGAACCCCTTTTTCGCTCGTTAGCTTCCCCACGAATCAAAATATGCCTGCTGTTGATGTGCCCACAGCCGAATCGTCGACCCTTCATCAGAGGGCCCTGATCCTCGTTGTAGAACGAAACCCGGCAGTACAACAACTCGAACGCTATTTTCTCGAACAAGCCGGCTACACCGTCGAATTTGCCAACGACGGCATGTACGCCCTCGAACGCGCACGCGAACTCCGTCCCCGCATCGTCGTCACTGAAATCATGGTCCCTGCGCTCGACGGCCTGAGCCTGTGCCGGATGCTCAAGTCAGACCCGCACACGGCCCACGCCCGCGTCCTGATTTTCAGCCATCTTCACGCGGAAGACCGCGCCCGAGAAGTCGGCGCTGACGCTTTTCTGCTGAAGCCGATCAGCGAAGAGATGCTGATCGATACCGTCGAGAAACTGATCGCTTCGCAGCCCGAAAGCGAGGAGGCCCCTGATGACTGAAAGAATAGCGACCGGTTGTGTCGGACTGGATGAAATTCTCAACGGCGGAATTCCGGCCCACACGATCTCCGTGATCATGGGCGCACCCGGAACCGGCAAGACGATTCTGGCGGAAGGGCTCGCGTTCTGTAATGCGACTCCCGAGCATCCCGCGCTTTACCTGACGACGGTTTCAGAACCACTCGAAAAGTTTATCTTCCACGGCCAGAACTACAATTTCTTCGACTCGTCCAAAGTCGGCGTCTCGGTGATCTACGAAGATCTCGGAACGATAGTACGCAAAGACGGCGTCGAGAAATTGGCCTCGATCGTTACGGATCTAATAACCAGGTACAAACCGGCGTTGCTGTTCATCGACTCTTTCAAGGGCCTGAACGAGTTACTCCAATCGACGATGGAACGCCGCACCGTTATTTACGATCTCGCTTCAGTCCTGACGGCTTACCGCTGCACGAGTTTCCTCATCGGCGAATACTCCGAGGTGATGACGACTGATCTCCCCGAGTTTGCGATCGCCGACGTCGTGCTCTGCTTGACGAAGCACTCAACGAATGTGCGTGAACAGCGATTCCTGGGTGTGGAAAAGCTTCGTGGCTCCGGTTCCATTCCCGGTTTACACGCATTTTCCATTACTGACGACGGTATCAAGATGTTCCCTCGTCTGCTCAGTCCGCCCATCGCGCCGGCGTACGAACCGAAAGCCGAACGCGTCAACACCGGCATCGGCGGCCTCGACGACATGATCGAACAGGGCTTCTGGCGCGGCAGTACGACCCTGATCGCCGGACCGAGCGGCTCCGGAAAGACGATCCTCGGTCTCCACTTCATCCGGGAGGGCGCGCGGAACAGCGAGCGGTGCCTGTTTGTGGGTTTTCAGGAAAACCCGGCCCAAATGGCACGAATTATGCACAACCTCGGCTGGAACACATCGGAATTGCTCGGAAACGGCAATTTCGAAATGATGTATCGCTCGCCTGTCGAAATGCAGTTAGACAGTGTCGCGGCGGAGATCTTTGAGCGAGTCCGCGCGGGGAAAGTCCAGCGGATCGTCATCGACGCCCTGGGGGATCTCGAACGTTGCAGTATCGATACGCAACGCTTTGCGGACTTTATGTATGCACTAACCCAGTGGTTTGCGGTGGAGAATGTTACGTGCATCATGACCTCGGAACTGGCAAATTTGTTCGAAGTCGGCAACATCAGCGATGAGCAGATCTCGAATATGAGCGACAACCTGGTGCTGCTGGGGTTCACCTCGGGTCAGGAGATGCAACGGACGATACGGATCATTAAGACTCGCGGCAGTAACCACGATAACAAGCAGTACCTGTTGGAAATTAGCGACAAGGGGGCCGCAGTTAGGAAGGCGCAATGACGGCAGAGATGAGTCTACCAGCCAAAAAATCGGTTCAGCAGAAGAAAGAGCCGTACAAACGGTTGGCGGAAATCAACCGCGCCATTACCACCTCGCTCGATTTCGATCGCGTCCTGAACCTCATCGTGGAAAGCGCGGCGCAGTTGGTCGACGCCAGCGGCTGCTTGCTCCTGCTCGCCGACGCCGAACAGCGCATGCGTATTCACGCGTCGTTCGGAATCGACGAGAACCGCGCTATGTCGTTTTCCGGCGAGATGGAAGAAGATCTCGTCAAGAGTCTTAGAAAACTGTTGCCGCCGGACGTCTTCGGTCCCATGACGTCCGTCCCCATCATCGCCAAGCGAGCGCTCAACGGCGTTCTCGTCATCGCTCGCGAGGAACCGCTGAACGAAGAGGAAGAATGGCAGCTCTCCGCTCTCGCAGACCAGGCGGCAATCGCGCTGCGAAACGCACGGCTCTACGAGATGGAGCTCGCGGAAGCCAACCGCGAGCGCGACGAAACACTCGAAGCCTTGAAGGCCTCGAACGCCAGGACCACCCGGATCCTCGAAAGCATCACCGATCTGTTTTACCAGTTGGACCGTGAATGGCGCTTTACAAACGTCAACGGGCAAACAGAAGCGCGTCTCGGTATTCCACGTGAACAACTGATCGGACGCGTGTTGTGGGAACTCTATCCGCAGGCGATGGACACGCCGATCTACGAGCGTTTTCACCAGGCGATGGAAAGAATGGAGGCGGCCCATTTCGAAGTGCAGTCGAAGATGGTGCGCGGCGCATGGTTCGAAGCGCACGCGTATCCTTCGAAGTCCGGGCTAACGGTTTATCTCCGCGAAATCACGGAACGGAAACACGCCGAACTGACGAGCCGTCTGCTCGCGTCGATCGTCGAATCGTCTGACGATGCGATCATGAGCAAAGACCTGAACGGCAATATCAATAGTTGGAACGGCGGCGCGGAGCGCGTCTTCGGCTACACAGCGGAGGAAGTGATCGGCAAGCCGGCGACGATGCTGATGCCGGAAGACCGTCGCGACGAAGAGCTCAGAATCCTCGAACGCATTAAGCAGGGACGTTCACTCGATCACTACGAAACACTCGGCAAACGCAAGGAGGGAGCGCTGATCGATATTTCGATGAGCATCTCGCCGCTTCGAGACGAGCACGGCAACATCGTCGGTGCTTCGCAGATCGTGCGCGACGTAACCGAAGAGAAACGCGCGGATGAAGAGATCGCGCGGCTGTTGGAGCTCGAGCGTGTGGCGCGTGAAGAAGCTGAAGCCGCCAACCGTTTGAAAGACGAGTTTCTTGCGACGCTGTCTCACGAGTTGCGCAATCCGCTGAACGTCGTCATCGGATATTCCGAGCTGCTGCGGCGCACCGAAGATCTGAACAACCCGGCGTTCATCGCTCGTGCCGCGGAGGTGATCCGCCGCAACGCCATGGCCCAGGCGCAGCTCGTTTCCGATCTGCTCGATCTCTCGCGACTCCAGATGGGCAAGCTCGCGATCAATCAACATCCCGTCTCGTTGCTGACGATCATCACCGACGCAATCGAGACGGTAAAAGCCGACGCTGAACTGAAGAACATATCGCTCAAGCTCAACGCGAGCACTGATGCGTTCATGGTGGACGGCGATCCGGTGCGTCTCGGTCAGATCGCCTGGAACCTGTTGAATAACGCGGTCAAGTTCACACCGCCCGGCGGCGAGATCACCATCACGCTCGCCAGCGAAGAAGACGGCGCACAGTTTTCTATTGCAGACACCGGCCAGGGAATCGCGCCGGAGTTTCTGCCGCACGTGTTTGAGATCTTTCGTCAGGGCGATGCGAGTAGCTCCAGACGACAAGGCGGGCTCGGGATTGGTCTTGCTTTGGTGAAGCAGTTAGTTGAGTTGCACGGTGGTGAGGTGCGCGCGGCATCGGACGGCATCGGACGAGGCGCGCGTTTCAGTGTGTGGCTGCCGCTGCACGAGACTGAAACTGCCGTGAGTACGAAGACGACTAGACTGGCGACTGGCGCACTCGATGGCGCTTGCATTCTCGTCGTCGACGATTCGACTGAGACGACTGACATGCTCAGCAAGTTGTTGGAGATGGATGGAGCGGAAGTGCAGACGGCGCACGGCGGAGTTGAGGCCCTGGCGCTTGCGAATAAGTCGAACTTCGATCTCGTGATCTCGGACATCTCGATGCCGGAGATGGACGGGTATCAGCTTCTCCGGAGTCTGCGGCAACTGCCGCGAATGGCAAACGTGCCTGCGCTTGCATTGACGGGATTCGGCCGCGTGTCTGACGTCGAACGCGCGCGCAAAGAAGGGTTCGTCGAGCACTTCACGAAGCCGCTCGACATCGACAAGTTGCTCTCCAGTGTCCGCGACCTCACTCGCCACAACGGATTCTCTAAATCCGTGGTTTTGGAACACTGATTGCTCATAACCCTTCGCGTACGAGATCAAAACGATTGAGGGAGGCAGATAAAATGGGTTTACCGAACAGAGATGAAGTCGAAGGCAAATTCGATCAGGTTAAAGGCAAGACCAAAGAAACGATAGGCAGAGCGATCAACGATGAGGAGCTCGAGGCTGAAGGCACTGCCGATCGCGCAAAAGGCAACGTGTCCGAAGGCTTCGGCAAAGCGCGCCGCAAAGTAGGCGAAGCGGTTGAAGACATCGGCGATGCTATTGGTCACTAATCAGCAAACGCGGATCACACAGATTCAATCTATGTGATCCGCGTTTCTTTTTCTACGCGGTCCGCACGTTCTCAGCACCCAACTCATCCAGCAGCTCTTCCAAGTGATCGACTTCCTCGTCAGAGCGAGCTTCAACACCGATCAAAATGCCGCCGCCACGAATGCCGGCTTCGTACACCTTAGCGCGATACTCCGGAATGCCGGCGCCAATCAAAGCGCCAATCAATCCGCCCGTCGCACCGCCGGCGCCTGCACCAGCGAGCGCCGCTGCGATCGGTCCGGCGATCACGAGATTGATGCCCGGCAGAAACAACGTCGTTCCGACGGCAGCGATGGCCGCCAGCACGGCGCCGACCGCGCCGCCAACCGCACTGCCGATTCCCAACCCGTCCGCCGCGTGCGAGCGCGTTTGCAGTGCAAACTCTTTGCTCCGCGTTGCGTCAGACATAAGCACGCTGATGTCGTCGCGCGAGAACCCTCGCTTCAAAATCGCATCGACCGCGGACTCCGCCGCTGTTTTGCTCTTAAAAAGTCCTGTCACTAATTTTGCCTTCGCCATACAATCCTCCCCAACAAGCAGTCTTCGATTCTCTATCGGATTTGGCAAGCAATGTGCCGAGCAGGGTCTTAAGTAAAACAATCACTAAGCGCTTCCGCTGTTTCGCTTTCGTACGCATTTCAAATTGAGAATTCTTCAGATTAGTTCAGCAGCATCTTTCGGCGGGGGCGAACGTTACGTTGCCGATCTCACCAACTCGCTCGTCGCTCGTGGACACGAGCTTTATGCCGTGCTGCGCCCGAAGTCGCCGCTGATCAGTCAAATGAAACTCGAGCGCGAACGGATCAAGACGCTGCCGTTGCGTAACTCGCTCGATGTTTCCAGTGCGCACGAGTTGGCTCGCTTCGTCGCACAGCACCGGATCGAAGTCATCCATGCGCACATGGCGCGCGATTATTCGTTAGCGGCGTATGCGGCGCGGCGTAACCGGCAAGCGAAGTTCATTGTCACGCGGCACGTGCTGTTTCAGATGAACCGGCTTCATCGTCACACGCTGGCGCGGGCGCATCGCGTGATCGCGGTATCGAATGCGGTCGCGCGGGAGTTGAGATCGCAACGCATCGTGATTGACGGGCAGCTTACGGTCGTACCGAACGGCGTTGACGTCGATCGTTTTGCGATCACATTCAATCGGTCGGAGTTTCTCGGCGGCATGGGGCTGCCGGCGGACGTTCCGCTGGTCGGAAGCATTGGGGAGTTGCGCACGTTGAAACGGCACGACGACTTCATTCGCGCGGCGGCGCGTGTTGCTTCACAGTTTCCTGAAACTCATTTCGTGCTTGCGGGTGTTGACACGTCACATTCGAGTGACGTTCACAAGCATCTCGAACAACTCGTGGTCGAAACAGGATTGAAGGAACGGTTTCATTTTCTTGGTTGGGTTGAGGACGCGGAGAAACTTTTGCGGGCGATCGATGTGTTTGTATCAGCGTCAGAGACTGAGTCGTTCGGGTTGGCGATTGCGGAGGCGATGGCGGCTGGGACGGCGGTCGTTGCAACTGCGACCGAGGGCGCCCGTGAAGTAGTCGACGATCAGGAAACAGGAATCTTAGTCCCGATCGGCGACGTCGCGAAGATGACGGAATCGATCTTGATTCTGTTGTCTGATGACGAACGCAGGCGACAGATCGCCACGCGCGCGCGTGAAGTTGTAAATGCGAAGTTTAGTTTAAAAAGAATGGTCGACCAGATCGAACGGATCTATCAACACTAGAGTTCGTCGATCTTCGCGGCGAGAATGAAGTCGCTCTCGGTCAGGCCGTTGATCTTGTGCGTCCAGATCTTGATCTCGGCAATGCCCCAACCGAAACAGATGTCCGGATGGTGTCCCTGTTCTTCCGCCAGGCTGCCGACGCGATTGATGAAATCCAGCGACTCGCGAAAATTCGAAAACCGGTAAGTCTTCTGGAGGTGGTGCTGGTTGATGATCTCCCAGCCTTTAAGTTGAGGCGAGAGTTTGGCGATCTCTTCCGGTCCAAGCGGCGGTACGCCACCGCGACACGGAACACATTGTTTGCTTGCTAGTTCACTCATAGGTTCTACTCTCAAGAAGCAACGGATTCGATAGCTTTCTTCAACATCGCAATCTGTCCGGCGTGATATAGATCGTGCTGCACGCCACCGTGCAGCGTCACATACGTGCTGGCTTCACTTCCGATTATTGATTGCTCGAGGCGGGCATCATTGCTTGCCGCGATGGCGTCGAGTAACTGGCGATGAGTATCAACTAAATCCCTCTTGGACTTTTCCCACGCGGCTTCGCTCGTATCCGCAATTGCTGGCCAGTTTTCGTTTTCCGTCAGTTGCGCCGGATCGCCTTCGAGTCGTCGTCTGCACGCGTCTTCCCAGGCTGCGATGTGCAGGGTCAATTCCCAGATCGAGTGCGCGCCCGGAATCGGATGCGCCGCGGCTTCCGCTGCTGTAACGCCGTCGAGTAAAGACATCACGGATGGCCCATGCCACGCGTCGCCGTTGAAAGCGCGCTCGAATTGATCGCGAATACGTTCAACTTCATTCATGCGCCTGAGATTCTACGCAATTCCGCAAACAGATGATAGGCTAGGCGAAAACCGTGACCACACTTAAGCAAGTAACAATCTTTTGCGACGGCTCGAGCCTCGGAAACGGGCAACAGTCCTCTCGCGCGGCGGGCGTCGCCCTGCTCGGATACAAAGGTTTCTGGCGCGCAGTCGGCGAGTATCTCGGGCGCGCTACCAATCAACAGGCCGAGATCGCGGCCGCTGCCGTCGGATTGGAGTCGCTGCGCCAACCGTGTCAGGTCAGCGTTTTTACAGATTCCCGCTACGTCGTCGAAACCATGAACGGACGTTTTCGACGTAAAACGAACCTGCCGTGGTGGGAACGACTGGATCGCGCCGCGAGCCGGCACAAAGTCCACTGGGAATGGACTCGCGGACACGTCGGCCACCTTTTACAGGAAGCGGCTGACAACGCCGCGCGAAAGATCGCCGCCGCCGGAGAAGTCGACCCGGCAATCCTGCGTGATGCGGTCGACAAGGTCGGCGTAATTGAGACCACGGAGACTACGGAGATATAATTCGGCTCACCTTGCTCAGATCAGTGTTCATCTGCGTTTCCTTGCTTGCTGCGGCGTGTGTATGCCGCGCGCAGGACCCGTTTCGCGGCTGGCAGTGGCAAAACCCGCTGCCGCAGGGAAACTCCGTCAATGCCATCAGATTTGCGCCCGATAAGCGTCACGGCTGGGCTGTGGGATCCAACGGCGTCGTTCTGAGCACCGGTAACGGCGGCTTCGAATGGAACGAGCAGATGAGCGCCACCAGCACCACGCTTTTCGGAATGTACGTGAAAGACCGTTCGCGCGTGGTGGTGACCGGCGCTCGCGGCGTCGTGATGACGACGAACAACGGCGGCGAAAAGTGGGTGCTGCGAACCAGCGGCGTTCGCGATCATCTTTTCGCGGTCACTTTTGCGCCGGAAAGTAAGCTGCTTGGTTGGGCGGTGGGAACGTTCGGTTCGATCATCGCGACGACCGACGGCGGCAAGACCTGGAAGCCGCAGACGAGCCACACCAACGCGCACCTCTTTTCCGTCGCGTTTGCGGACGCGAAGAACGGTATCACGGTTGGCGCGCGCGGCACGTTGTTGGTGACGTCCAACGGCGGCGGCGAATGGAAGCCAGTCAAGAAACTTACTGACGTCGCGCTGACGGGCGTCACATTCATCAAAGGCAAGAGCGCGGTCGTCGTCGGGTATCGCGGCACGATCCTGCAAACCGACGACGCCGGCGAGACCTGGACCAGCAAAGACCCACTCGTCACAACCGACCTCAATTCCGTCTTCTTCAGCGACGAGCTGCATGGTTGGGCCGCCGGCGACAGCGGCGTGATTCTGACGACAGGCGATGGCGGAAACATCTGGTTGCCGGTGAACATCCGCACCCGGCCGAAACTGTCGACTGTTTTCTTTGCCGATGAATCGCTCGGCTGGGCCGCGGGCGCGGACGGTCTCGTCGTGCGCACAGACGACGGCGGGCTGTCGTGGCAACGGCTCACCGAAGGCGGTCGCGACGATCTCGCGAACATCTTCTTCATCGACAACTCGCACGGTTGGGCCGTCGGCGAACGTGGCCGCATCCTGTTTACCAATTCCGGCGGCAAGACCTGGACGCTGCGGCCGTCGAACGTGACGGTGTCGTTGAATGCGATCACGTTCGTGAATGAAAAGTCCGGCTGGGTCGTCGGCGACAAGGGCACGATTCTGCATTCGCTGAATGGAGGCGTGACGTGGGACACGATCACGGGTCCGGTGCAGGAAGATCTATATGGACTTTCATTCGTTTCGCCTGAGGAAGGTTGGGTCGTCGGCGCGCGCGGCGCTGTCTGGCATACCAAGGATGAAGGCGCGACGTGGCAGTTTCAGCATACGAACTCGCTCAACTGGCTCGAGGACGTCAAGTTCATAGACGAGTTGCACGGCGTCGCGGTCGGTTCGCGCGGGACGATCCTGCGCACCGAAGACGGCGGCGCAAACTGGAAACGCGTCGATAAAAATCTGAAGGAATGGTTGTACGCGGTGACGTTCACCGACCCGTCGCGCGGTTACATCGTCGGCACGAAAGGCGTCGTCTTGCGCACGGATGATGGCGGCGAGACCTGGAAAGATCTCGAGAGCGGCGTCAGCAGCAACTTGTTCGCGGTCGCGGCTGCCGGCCGCAACGACGTGCTCGTCGTCGGCGAACAGGGCAACATCATCCACAGTAAAGACGGCGGGCAGACGTGGGAGCTTCAACCGTCAATCACGAGTGCGTCGTTGTTTTCGATTGCTTATCGCGGTGGGAGCAACGTGTGGGTCGCCGGACGCGGCGGCGCGATTCTTCGTCGCGTGGAGCCAGTGGCGACGGTCAGTATTCCCGTGACGAAGCTGCCGCCGATGTTGAAAGGTGGTCCGCCGAAGTTGACTGCGCCGGCGGACGACTGGGATATCCCGCCTGCCGTGCCGCCGAAAAAACCAGTCCGGCCCTGATCACGGATTTATATTCTTACCGGGTGTTCTTTCGCGTAGGAATAAGCGCAGTAGGCCGCGACGAGGTGGCAGACCCAGCCGAGTGTTCCGCCGGTGCCAATCCAGAATCCCGGCGTGAAGATGAGCCACAAAATGCCCGCCAGTATCCGGCCGTTGTAAAGCTGACCGACTCCCGGAACAATCAAACTCAGAACACCTGCCAATACTGGATCACGCATTTTCGTTAAGCACCTCCGCAGTTGAAAGCGAATACGAAGGGTTGGTTTGATTAGTTCGATCCGCCGCCAGAGTTGGCGCGGCGGACGTCGATAATCTCACCGCGGAAAGTCTTCAATGCCTGCTTCACGTTCGGGCTGCTTTCCGCTCTCTCGCGCAACCGCTGCTTTTCGTCGTCCTTGGCGGCCGGTTCGGCGCCCGCCACATGGATTCGAATGCGCGTCTGCTGCCCGGTCACTTCGCGACACGCATCCGCGAGAAACCCGGTGTTCTCTGAGAGTTTGTCGTGCTGGTAGCGCGAGTCAGGGCCAAACTCAACATAGAGCTCGCCATTCTCCAGCACAGTCGCTTGCGCCGCATCGAGTGCCGTACGGAGCAACATCTTTTTTTGCTTCTCCAAAACGGCTTTGATCCGCTCAATCGGCGTTTCCGGTTGTGGCTGCGTCTCTCGTACTGGCGCTTTAACAGGAGCCGCGGATTTACTCCCGGACTCGAGCGCCGACAATCGCTGAAGGATCTCGCCAATCGACTCGACGCCGCGCAGTTCCATCAACTTCACGATTCCAACTTCCAACTGGTACCGCGGCTGCGTCGCCGCGCGCAACTTCGTCTCCGTCTCGGACAGCGAATGAAAGAAGCGAACCAGATCCGACTCCGAAAACAGCGCTGCCTGTCGTTTCAACTCCGCCAGATCGCAAACTGCCGACTCCAGCAGTTCTTCGTTTCCGGAAACCTTCGTCACCAGCAGATCGCGAAAGTGCGCCAGCAAGTCGCGGCAGAAATTTCTCAGGTCGTGACCGCGCATCACGATGTCGTCGACGACTCCAATCGCCGCCGCCGGATTGTGCGTGGCGATGCTGTCGATGACGCGAGAAAGAATGTCTGCGCCCGCAACGCCGAGCGCCATCTCGACGTCTTCTTTCTTGATCTTCGTGCCGGCGAAGCTGATCACCTGGTCCAGCGCTGATTGCGCGTCACGCATCGATCCTTCGCCCGTCCGCGCAATCTCGCGCAACGCGTCGTCAGGAATCGTGATCTGTTCGGTTTTGGCGATCAGTTTCAGGCGTTCGAGGATCTTCGCCGTGGCGATAGTGCGAAACTCAAACTGCTGGCAGCGCGAAAGGATCGTTTCGGGAACTTTATGTTTCTCCGTCGTCGCCATGATGAAGACGACGCGCGGCGGCGGCTCTTCGAGTGTTTTCAGCAACGCGTTGAAGGCCGCGCCGGAGAGCATGTGGACTTCGTCGATGATGAAGATCTTGTAACGGTCGCGAGCGGGAGCGATGCCGACGCTGGCGATAATCGCTTCGCGCACGTTGTCGACGCCGGTGTTCGAGGCCGCGTCGATCTCCTGCACGTCGATCGATCTGCTTTCGGTGATCTCGAGACACGACGCGCACGCCGTCGGATCACTAGCGCGGCAGGGAGTGGGCGTCGGCTCCTGCGACTTGTGACAATTGAGTGCCTTCGCCAGGAGGCGCGCGCTGGTCGTTTTGCCTACGCCGCGTGCGCCGGAAAAGAGGTACGCATGATGGAGCCTGCGATGCTCGATGGCGTTTCGCAGTGTGCGCGTGATCGGTTCCTGGCCGGTTACTTCGTCAAACGTTTGCGGGCGCCACTTGCGAGCGATTACTTGATACGCCATCGATGTTCACAGACTAATAGAGAGATTTCGATTTGGAAATTTGGCCAGACCCCGGACTTTCCCGCAACACACGCCGCCACTGCTACCGTTGCTCCGTTCCCGGCCTGGCGGGGTTCACAAGGCTAGCGTTGTGCGGAGCCCGGGATCTGATAAATCACTGACTGAATGTCAAAAAACTAAATCTCGGTCTTGCGGTGCGCCAGCATTCGCAGCAGACCGTTAATCAAAAAGTGCAGGATGACGTACGCAACCAACGCGATCACGATCGGCAGCAGCAACGTGTGCCCTGCGTCCGTACTTGGACTCGCCACGATCCCGCGAAACGGCGCGTAAAACGGATTGCTGACAGCGACAATAAACTGTACGAACCCGGCACTGCTTCGGGCGGCCAACAGCGCCAATAGAAAACGCATCGCCAGTAGCGCGTAGATCACATAAAAGATGTAATCGACGACCTGCGAGATTCGCGCCAGCCCGCGTGAGCGCTGCACTTCGCGCTCGGTGTCGACGACCTCGTCAACGGCTTTCGAGCGAAACTCGCCCGCCACCTGATCGATCTTCCGCGACTCGTCGCGCGTCGCTTTCGTTGCCGCGCGTTCGCTGATCTCGGCGTTCACTTCGCCTTCGACCTGCGCCTTGACCGATTCATGTTGCGCGGCGCGGCGCGCTTCTTCAAGTGCTAACTTGTCGTCGTCCATCCATCCTCCCCAGCTTGGAAGAATCGCCTCTCGAGTGGGGGCTCTGCGGGTGACGGCGAAAACTTAGTCTGGCGGAGAGGGTGGGATTCGAACCCACGGAACGGTTTCCCGTTCACAGCATTTCCAGTGCTGCCAGTTCAACCACTCCTGCACCTCTCCGAAAGAATTTCGGGTCGGCAAAGCATAGCGTATCTAACTAAGTCTCGTCACGTCAGCCCGCCATCGGGTCGTGTAAAGACAATGAAATCGCCCGCAGCCTCTCGACTGCGGGCGACCCGAGGCAGCGCGTTCGCCTCTTACCGGCCTACAAGAAACACATCCCACGCCCAACGACCAACCCCCCACTTATCTTTAACCCTTGCTCGATAGCGGAACTGATTGCCGTACTGATCCGTGCGCATGGAAACTCTGAAATCCAGAGAAATCGACTCGACGTTGAGGTCAGAGAGAGTATGCAGTTCCCACGATTCGGATATACCGTTGTGATTGGTGTCTTGCCACAAACGCAAGGAAACAAATACCGCGTCGTTTCGGTCAATCACGCCATCGGGATAGCCACCGTTGGACTCTTTATCGTATTCAGCCAACGCTAAGAACCCGTTTCGTTCTTGCCCGGCAGGAGGATCAGGTTGAGGTGTGAAATTGCCAAACAATTCAGAACCATCGTCAATAGCGCCGTTCGCGTTTCGATCCAGCGCCAGCCAGGCGTCATCCTTCCCCGCTTCCGTCCACGCTCGGCGCTCGCGTGTGCCGTTAGTGTCGAGATCGAAGTCTACTCCAGTGGCCGCATTGGTGAGTTTAAAGCCATTCCCACTCACGTCAATCAGGACGGGTGTTCCACCAGCACTCCCAACCGTCAGCCGTCGGCATGCAGCAAAGGTCCTGAGGTGTTATTCCACTTCTCACATCGGTTCTCTCCGAGGCAGGTAGTAGAGGTTTGAGCCCCACTGCCGGGTGAATAAACGATCATAACTGCAAAGAATAGGCTCAAAAGCAGAGATGGCAGGAGACAGATATTTGTGAGGCGGTGCATTCTAGTTGCCTCCTGTGCGTCTTGCGGCAAACTTTGATAACTCGGTATTAACTTGACCTAAACCGCCCGCCTGATTTGCACGTTTGAACCTCAGCGCAATAAAACGGGACGCCCAGCGGAAACCTTCGTTCCACTCATTTGACTGTTGCTGAGGCGGTTCAATGTTCGCCAGCGATTCAAGAACATTCCCTAAATCGTTGGCATTTGTTCCTCGAGTGATTTCCGCTACTCGTTTCGTTAACGTTTGGAGAGCTGCGCGCGACCCGGCGACTTTCTCAGAAGATTTTACTGAATCCAATCCCCACTTTTTCCCGTCAGAAAATTCGACGTAATCGACGTAAAGAGTTATCCGCTGCTGCTCGGACGACAAGTTGTCATACGTATCGAAGCTGCTCAGCGAGCGATTCGGTGGCAAGTCAGTGCCACTTAACTCGAGATTCTGTAGCAATATCTTATTCGTTGGCGTGAGCCCGGCAGCCGTCTGTTCGACTCTAATTGCAAATGCTATGACTGTCTTGTTTGTCACGTTGGTGACATTGAACGCGATTTCAGGAGCCTGTTCTGTTTTCGGAAGTTGGCGCTCAGCAGAAATAACTAACGGACTTCCCGGTTCATTGCGCGCGACAATCATAGGTGGCGCTTGCGGCTGGAAGGCGGGCGTCGACTGCGCCATACTCAAACCAAGCTGATCGTCGTGCCTCAAAACCAGAATGAGGGAGAAACTGACTGCGGCTAATGCAGCCAATCGAACGATTAGTTTGTGATGTGTCGTTTGGCCCATGCTGCTCCTTTACTCGGCCGTTACTTTCAATTTTGGCGAAGGTGTTAGCCCTCCGCGCCAACAGTGAGCAAGACTTCTTTTTCGAGGTCTGGCGGCAGTTTTCCAATCCAGGTCCGAATAACCGTTCCGTCACGGCTTACCAGCAGCAATGTTGGAGTGCCATTCACATCGATCGAACCTAGTGGCGCTTGCAGCACTTGATCAACCTGCACACCGAGGTTGCTGAGATAATTCCGTCCCTCGTCAACACTTTGAGGCAGCACCGCAACCGTATGCACATGACTGCGTGTGCGAATATCTCGATAGAACGCTGCGCTCTCGGTGCAAAAATGACAGGTGCTGGAAACAGCGAGCACCAAAGTCTGTTCATTCTTGGACCAGTCAACGCCGGGCAATTTAAGTTTTTGCTCTTTGCCGGGTGGTGTGTTTTCGGAAGCGGACGTTGTCACTCGATAATTTCTTACCGTGCGGCTAATCAGGACGACACCCAGTGAAACCGCTACGCAGATGATCGCGATGTTGGCGATCACTTCCACTGTTCGCGCAAAATTCTTCATGCTTCACTCGCCTTTGCTGGAGAGGGCCAGAGGAGTTATTCGTTTGTTCGTTTTGGCAACATGAGTCGGAGACTGACGAATGAGATGAAGGGGGACATCTCTGACTGGGAATGATGGCGGAGAGGGTGGGATTCGAACCCACGGTGGGCGTTAACCCACTCCGGTTTTCGAGACCGGTGCACTAATCCACTATGCGACCTCTCCGCGACTTAAAAAACTCTTGCATCAGCGCCCGGCATTCCTGCTCCATGACGCCTGACCGCACCTCGATGCGGTGATTCAAAAAATCCGTATCACAGATGCGAAAGCGGCTGATCACGCCGCCCGCTCGCTCGTCTGCCGCTCCGTAAATCAAACGCCGCACTCGAGCCTGTATCAACGCTCCGGCGCACATCGCGCAAGGCTCGATCGTCGAGTAAACATCCACTCCGTTTAGCCGGTAGTTGCCAAGCTGACGCGCCGCTTCGCGGAGGGCGACGATTTCCGCATGGGCCGTGGGATCGCAGTCGGTGCGGGTGCGATTGCCGGCCACGGCGAGGAGTTGGTTATCGCTGACGATACAGGTGCCGATTGGCACTTCCCCGCGTTCCCGGGCTTCGCGAGCGGCGGCCAGCGCCTGCCGCATCCAGCCCTCGTCAAACTCCATTTCCGCGGCAGTATTCACCACGACAGTCGTTCCTTCAAACAGCCGAGCGCTCAATGTAACACGGATCGACTTAATTCAACCAAGCAGGGTTCCGCGTGTTATCATCAGGTTCCGGAGTTCCGCGCCCCAGTCTGGCGGACGCACTCCAGGATTTCACGTCCCATGACCACCGAAGGAAGTCAAAGAGGCAGCGGTCAACTTTCGACAGACAGAGTCAGCAGCCGGATGCGACAACCGGCGGCAATCGACCAGTCAGCAGATACAGCGCCTCAATCCCCAGCCGGTTTCATGCGCCGCATGACACCCGGCGAATTCAACACCGCGATGATTCACTTCTATCGCGGCGAAGTGCAGCGCTCAAACACCTGGCGCAACCGCCTCGACACCACAACGAACTGGGCAGTGATCACCGCGGGCGCGACGCTTTCGTTCGTCTTCAGCTCGCCGCACAACCCGCATTTCGTTATCCCGATCAACTCGCTGCTCGTCGTCATATTCCTGCTGATGGAAGCGCGGCGCTATCGCTATTACGAGATCTGGTCCAGCCGCGTGAGGATTATCGAAACTGGTTATTTCGCGCACTTGCTGGCGCCCGAGAACAGGCCGACCGACGAAGCGTGGGCCGAGCATCTGGCCGGCGATCTGATGACGCCGCACTTCACGATCACTGAATGGGAAGCCGTCGGCCGTCGTTTGCGACGCAACTACCTGTGGATCTTCGCGCTGCTGGCGTTGAGTTGGAACCTGAAAGTTTACTTGTCGCCGTTGCCGGCCCGCGACTTCGACGCTTTTATCGAGCGCGCCGCGGTCGGGCTCGTTCCTGGGTGGGTCGTGTTCGTCGTCGGCGTCGTCTTCAACGCTGCG
Source organism: Acidobacteriota bacterium (assembly GCA_046732935.1). Classification (GTDB taxonomy): domain Bacteria; phylum Acidobacteriota; class Blastocatellia; order Pyrinomonadales; family Pyrinomonadaceae; genus PSRF01. The sequence continues at coordinate 105,602 of JBKPOC010000049.1, forward strand.
ATTGCGATCTTCGCGATCGGAACCGTGCGACTGCGTGAAGCGACGGGTGAAGTGTTGCCGAAGCATGAGTTCTCATTTCCGCAGTTCAAACGCATGACGAGTTGGACGGCTGCGACGACGAGGCGCACCACGGTCCGCGCCAAACGCGCGAGACAACGCGTGCGCAGCAACGTCAGCACGACGGGAGAGTTCAAGAAGATCGACCTTACTGAAACACCTGACAGGGAAGAGCCAGTGGAAGTCAGGTAATTGCCGATTGCCGATTTTGCTTCTGCTCCCGTTCCCGTTAGGATTCGTCTGTTTCTATGCTTCAAATCAGCGGTCAGGCACTGACCATTCAACAAATCGCCGACGTCGCCGCGGGTCGAGAACACGTTGTGCTGGCGGCGGAAGCGCGTGAACGCGTCGAACGATCGCGCCACGTCGTCGAACACATCGTCGCGGAGGGTCGCACTGTTTACGGCGTCAACACGGGGTTCGGGAAGTTGTCGGACGTGAGCATCGATCAGTCTGACCTGCGACAGTTGCAACTGAACCTGGTGCGCAGTCATTCCTGCGGGTTGGGCGATGCACTGCCGGAATACGAAGCGCGAGCGATGCTGTTGCTGCGCGCGAACGTGCTGGCGTCGGGATTCAGCGGCGCGCGCCCGCTCGTAATCGACACGCTGATTGCGATGCTCGAAAAGGGCGTGACGCCGGTGATACCCGAAAAAGGCAGCGTCGGCGCAAGCGGAGATCTCGCGCCGTTGGCCCATCTGGCGCTGGCTGCGATCGGCGAGGGTGAAGCCTATTTTCAGGGCGAGCGTTTGCCCAGTGCGGTGGCGCTTGAACGCGCCGGCGTGACGCCGCTCCAGTTGGAAGTTAAAGAGGGACTCGCACTGCTGAACGGCACGCAAGCGATGGGCGCCGTCGGCGGGCTCGCACTTCATCGCGCCGAACGACTCGTGCGACTGGCGGACGTCGCCGGCGCGATGACGCTGGAAGCACTGCGCGGCACTCCAGTCGCTTTCGATCAGCGCATCCATGACGCGCGCCCGCATCCCGCACAGATCGCCGTCGCTGCTCACTTGCGCGAGTTGTTGAGCGACAGCGAGATCCGCAAGTCGCACCTCGACAACGATCCGCGGGTGCAGGACGCGTACAGTCTGCGCTGCATGCCGCAGGTGCATGGCGCGATCCGCACCGCGCTGGCGCACGCACGCGAAGTAGTCGAGATCGAGACCGGCAGTGCTACCGATAATCCGCTCGTGTTTTCCGATACTGGCGAGGTGCTGTCCGGCGGAAACTTCCACGGCGCGCCGCTCGCACTCGTTTTTGACTACGCCGCCATCGCTTTGACAGACTTGGCCAGTATCACAGAACGACGCATCGATCGATTGGTCAATCCTGATTCGAATGAAGGACTGCCGCCGTTTCTGACTCCACAGCCGGGAATATCGTCGGGCTTCATGATGCTGCAGGTGACGGCGGTAGCGCTGTTGAATGAAGCGAAGGTGTTGGCCCATCCGGCGAGCGTCGACAACGTGCCGACTGACGGCGGCAAAGAGGACCATGTGTCGATGGGCATGACGTCGGCGACGAAGCTGCGGTCTATCGTGAAGATCGCGGAGATGGCGACGGCGATCGAGTTGATGGCTGCGGCGCAGGCGCTCGACTATCGCGCGCCGCTGACGCCTGGACGCGGTGTGAAGCAGGCTTACGACGTCGTGCGACAGCACGTCGCGCCTGTGACCGCTGACCGGCCGATGGCGAAGGACATCGAAGAGCTCACGAACGCAATCAGACGCGGCGATTTTGCATCGCTGTAACCACGGGAAACTTTGGAGGAAACTTTACATGGCGAATGGAATGGACGATCGGCGGAAGAGTATGGAAGACGAGTATTTTCATCGCAAGAATCAGGAGGCGATTGAAAAGCTCCGGGCGAAGATCAAGGTGGCGGATGAGGCGAAGGCCGCCGGCGCGTCCTCGATGAAATGCCCGCGGTGCGATGGCAGTTTGGCGGAGACCACGATTGAGAAGGTTGTGATCGACATGTGCGACAAATGCGGCGGGGTGTGGCTTGATTCCGGCGAGCTCGAGCAGTTGACCAAAACAGAAACTGCCGGTTGGTTCCGCAAATTGTGGGGCGCTGAATAGTTTCTAATGCATAACCGAGTGATTCATGCGCCGCGAGGCGTTGACTTGAGTTGCAAAGGATGGCACCAGGAGGCGGCGCTTCGGTGCCTGATGAATAACCTTGATCCGGAGGTCGCCGAACGTCCGGACGAATTGATCGTCTACGGCGGCGCCGGCAAGGCCGCCCGCAACTGGAACTGCTTCGACGCCATCGTCCGCGAACTGCGCGAGCTCGAAAACGACGAAACACTCCTGGTCCAATCAGGCAAACCCGTAGCCGTCTTTCGCACTCACGAATACGCTCCGCGTGTCCTGATCGCCAACTCGAATCTCGTCGGCGCATGGGCCAACTGGGAACACTTCCACGACCTCGAACGCCGCGGCCTGATGATGTACGGCCAGATGACCGCCGGCAGTTGGATCTATATCGGCACACAAGGCATCGTCCAGGGCACGTTCGAAACGTTCGCCGCCATGGCCGACAAGCAGTTCGGCGGCAATCTCTCCGGCAAACTCGTCGTCTCGGGCGGCATGGGCGGAATGGGCGGCGCTCAACCACTCGCCGCGACACTCAACGGCGCCGTATTTCTCGGCATCGACGTCGATCCCGAACGGATCGAGCGCCGCGTCAGAACGGGTTACTGCGATCGCGTCGCATTGTCGCTCGACGAAGCACTTGACATCTGCGACGACGCTCGCGAACAGAAACGTGCCGTGTCAGTCGGTCTTGTCGGCAATTGCGCCGAAGTGTTACCCGAGCTGGTCAGTCGCGGTGTGAAAGTCGACGCGGTCACGGATCAAACAAGCGCCCACGATCCGTTGAACGGTTACGTTCCCGCGGGGCTGACACTGGACGCAGCGCGCGAGCTGCGCGAGTCCGATCCGAAGGGTTACGTGGAACGATCGATGGAGTCGATGGCGCGGCACGTCGAAGCAATGCTCGCATTGAAACGCGCGGGCGCCGTCGCATTCGATTACGGCAACAACATCCGCAAGCAAGCGTTCGACGCCGGTTGCAAGGACGCGTTCGAGATCCCGGGCTTCGTGCCCGAGTACATTCGTCCGCTCTTCTGCGAAGGCAAAGGCCCGTTCCGCTGGGTCGCGTTGTCAGGCGATCCGGAAGACATCCGCAAGACTGACGATCTCGCGCTGGAAATGTTTCCCGACGATGGCACGCTCAACCGCTGGCTTCGGCTCGCGCGCGATCGCGTCCACTTCCAGGGACTGCCGGCGCGCATCTGCTGGCTCGGCTACGGCGAACGCGCCGAGATGGGTGAGGCCATCAACGACCTCGTCAAACGCGGCGACCTGAAAGCGCCGATCGCCATCGGCCGCGATCATCTCGACACCGGTTCCGTCGCTTCGCCGTTTCGCGAAACTGAAGGCATGAAGGATGGATCGGATGCGGTCGCCGATTGGCCCATCCTGAACGCGCTACTGAACACGGCGAGCGGCGCGAGCTGGGTATCGTTTCATCACGGCGGCGGCGTGGGTATCGGCTACTCGCTGCACGCCGGACAAGTATCAGTCGCGGATGGAACTGACGAAGCGGCGCGGCGACTCAATCGCGTTCTGACAAACGATCCCGGCCTTGGCGTCGCCCGCCACGTCGACGCCGGTTACGAAGAAGCGGAACACACGGCACGCGACAAACAGATCGACATTCCTCTTTTGCCACAAAAAGGCACAAAAGACACACAGAGGGATGGCAATGAGTAATCTCTTTGGAGGACGACCTGACCTGACTAAAAATCTTTTCGTGCCTTCTGTGACGTTTGTGCCTCTTGTGGCAAAAAGGTGTGCGAGTGATTAACTTCGCGACGCAGATCGCCCGTGAGGCCGGCGGCCTGCTCATGCAACGCCTCGGCGTGGCGAAGATTACCAACAAGGGCGACATCGATCTCGTCACCGAAGCCGATCTCGCTTCCGAAAACCTGATCATCGAACGCATTCGCTCCTACTACCCGCAACACGGCATTCTCGCCGAAGAATCCGGTGAAGCGGTTCTCGTCGGTGGCAAACGCAGCGATTGGAAGTGGATCATCGATCCACTCGACGGCACCACCAACTACGCGCACAGCTACCCGTGCTTCTGCGTCTCCATCGCGCTCGAACACAACGGCGTACTCGAGCTCGGCGTCGTCTACGATCCCGTGCGTGACGAGATGTTCGCCTGCGAACGCGGCAAGGGCGCAACGCTCAACGATCGGACCATCCGCGTCTCGGACGTCGATCAGCTCAGTAACGCAATGCTCTGCACCGGCTTCCCGTACAACGTCCGCGAGCGCCCCGATTTCGCACGTGACTTCACCAACTTCACGATGACAGCACAAGCCGTCAGACGCGACGGCTCAGCCGCGCTCGATCTTGCTTACGTCGCCTGCGGCCGTTTCGACGGTTTCTGGGAAGATGGTTTGAACCCGTGGGACACAGCGGCGGGTGTGTTGTTGATTCAAGAGGCGCGCGGGCGAGTCAGCGACTTCGACGATCAGCCGCTCGACATCTACACGAAGAAAGTGCTTGCCAGCAATGGACTGATTCACGAGGCGATGCGATCCGTTTTACGTCGTGGTCCCTATGGCGGCTTCCAACACTGATTCGGGCGTCCACACGTCAATCGATCGGATTTCCGAAAGACGCCCGCGGCTCATCACACCCAACCGATCGCACATGCCAAACAACTCCGGCAGGTACGAACTGACCATCAACACCGCTTTGCCCTGGGCCGCGCACGCGGCGATCGTTTCGTAGACCTGCGCTTTGCTGCCGATATCGATGCCGCGCGTTGGTTCGTCGAGCAACAGCACGTCAGCATCCTGGTGAAGCAAACGAGCGACGATAACTTTTTGCTGGTTGCCGCCCGACAAAGATCCGACGGCTTGTTGCACACCGCTCGTCTTGATCTTCAACGCATTGACGAGACTTTCCGTCTGCCGGCGTTGCGCGCCGAGGTCGAGCCAGCCGAGACGGGCGCACGATCCGAACCTCGTCACAGTGACGTTGTCAGCCAACGACTGATTCAATGTTAAGCCGTCGCCTTTGCGATCTTCGCTGAGATAGCCGAAGCCTTCGATCAAGCGCATCGCGGGTGTGGTCCGTCCATTCGCGAGGGCTTTTTGGTTGACGGCGATGCTGCCGCTTTCGGCGTGGTCCAGTCCGAAGAGGGCGCGCAGCAAAGGCGTCCGGCCTGAGCCCATCAGACCCGCGATGCCGAGGATCTCGCCCCGCCGCAGTGTGAAACTCGCGTGTTTGAGCAACGGCGGCGACGCGAGGTTTCGCACTTCGAGAATCGTTTCGCCGGGCGTGTTCGAGCGCGGTGGGAAAAGCGTCTGCTGCGCGCGTCCGACCATCTTCGCGATCAGTTCGTCGTCGCTGACGGCGGCGATGTCGCCCGTCGCCACGCTGCGTCCGTCGCGTAAAACGGTGAAGCGGTCGGCAATCTGCCGCACCTCTTCGAGAAAGTGACTGATGTAGACGACAGAGATTCCTTCCGCGCTTAGTTTTCTAATCAACGAGAACAGATGCGCGACGTCTTCGCGTTGCAAACTGCTGGTCGGCTCGTCCATCAGGATGATTCGCGCGCGCGCTGCGATCGCACGGGAGATCTCGACGATCTGGCGAGCGGCGACTGACAGATCGCCGACGCGCCGTTCAGGCCGGATGTCCGCGTGCTGGAACGTTTGCAGCACGTCGTTGGTCCGCGCGTTCAGCTTTTCGCGATCGAGCCAGCCCATGCGTGACGACTCGATGCCCATCAGCACGTTCTCGGCGACGGTCAGGTGCGGGCACAACGAGAGTTCCTGGTGAATGAGTGCGATCCCGTGCTTGCGGGCGTCGAGCGGATTGGCGGGCGAGTAAGGACGACCGTCGAGTTCCATCGATCCTTCATCCGGCTGGAGCGAGCCGGCGACGACGTTCATCAGCGTGCTCTTGCCCGCGCCGTTCTCGCCGATCAGCGCGTGCACTTCGCCTTCGCGGAGTTCGAGATCCACGCCGTCGAGCGCGACCGTCGGATCGAACGACTTCCTGATTTTTTTCAGTGACAGGCTCGGCATCCGTGTTACAGTTTTATCACGAGGTTCAAGTGATGACCATTTCCTTTTCGGACCGGGTAACGGTGCCGGACGAAATCCTGATTTCCAACCTTCAGGACGAATCAGTAATTCTCAATCTCAACAGCGAACGGTATTTCGGTCTCGACGACGTCGGCACGCGAATGTTTTCCGTCCTGACCAACTCCGATTCGATCGAAGCAGCATACGAATCGCTGACCCGGGAGTATGACGTCGATCGCCAGGTGCTGCGCGACGACTTGATCGTGCTCGTCGAGAACTTGCTCCAGCAAGGTCTTATTACAATCGAACACGGATGAGCGGAATTGTCGGCATCGTTAACTTCGACGGCGCTCCGATCGATCGCCACCTGCTAAATCGTCTCACTAATTCATTATCGTTTCGTGGTCCTGACGCGCAGGCGATCTGGATCGACGGCAACGTCGGTTTCGGGCACACGCTGTTGCGCACAACCTGCGACGTCGAACCAGACATACAACCGCTCACTCTCGACGGCAAGGTCTGGCTCACGGCAGACGCACGAATCGATGGACGCCGTGCAACTTCAAACGATGCCGCATTGATCCTTCAAGCGTACGAAACGTGGAAAACAGACTGCGTAAAGTACCTCATCGGCGATTTCGCTTTTGCGATCTGGGACAGTGCGCTCCACCGTCTCTTCTGTGCTCGCGATCATTTCGGGGTGAAACCTTTTTTTTACGCGCGCACCGGCAACGCGTTCATCTTCAGTAACACGCTAAACACGGTTCGCCTGCATCCGTCGGTTTCGGACGAGCTGAATGAGACCGCGATCGCGGATTACCTCGTGTTCGGCTTGAACCAGGATCTCGAGTCCACGACGTTTCGAGACATTCATCGTCTGCCCGGCGGCCACACGCTCACGATCTCGCCCGACTCGACGATCAAACAACGTTACTGGACGCCGGCCACACGCGATACCGCCAAGGCAAGCGTCGAACGATTCCGAGATCTGCTGACGACTGCAACAAACGATCGGTTACGCACGAATCGCGTTTCAATCTCGATGAGCGGCGGTCTCGACTCGACCAGTCTTGCGGCGATCGCTGTCGATCTGTTGCGCCCACATCCTGACGCGTTGGTGACAGCTTGCACCAACGTTTACGACAGTCTCTTCAACGACGAAGAACGCCGCTATTCATCAATTGCAGCAGAGTTCCTGGGCATTCCCATTACCCACCTCGCGGTCGATCGCCACTCGCTTTTTGACGGCGATCTGACACAACCGGAGCCGTTTCTCATTTCGCCGTTGACGGCGCATTTTCACGGCCTGATGCGGGCACTCGCACGCGACAGCCGGGTCGCACTGACGGGATACGATGGCGACGCGTTCATGTCGGAACGTTTGAATTCGTCTTTAAGCAGCATGGCCTGGTACGTCCGAACTTATCGACGACTTCCGCCAATAGGATTTCGCACGACGTTGAAGCGAATTTGGCGAAAGGAAGAGAGTGCTGCTCGTTATCCAAAATGGATCGACGAAGCGTTTGCAAAGAGGACCGGTCTTCGCGAGCGTTGCCAAGAATCAGAGCCTCCGCAACACCATCATCGACATCCTGCCGCGCTTCGAGCGTTCGAGTCGAAGGTGTGGGCGTCGTTGTTCGAAGGCTTCGATCCCGGTTCGACGCGATTGCCTCTCGAAGTGCGTCACCCGTTCATCGACGTGCGACTGATCGACTACTTGTTACAGATCCCGCCCATCCCGTGGTGCGTCAATAAACACATTCTGCGCCGCGCGATGAACAACCAACTACCGCCGCTCGTACTGAATCGCCCGAAGACGCCGCTTGCGAGCGATCCGGCTCTTCATTTAACACAGGCCGGTAGTGTAAGATGCCTCGACACTTTTGTCGTCAATCCACAGCTCAGGAGTTTTGTTGACCTGAATCGCCGTAGTGCACTTGCCGATGAAGAGACTTCCACTGGCCGTTGGGCCAATCTTCGGGTGTTCGCGTTGAACCATTGGCTTACACACTCCCTGACAATCGACCGAAACATGCACGACTCATTCGCTCAAACCGCATGACGGAGACGATGGATGCAAACTACACCAAACGTCGATAGCCCAGACAAAAACGAAGAAGACCGCAAGCCGTACCACAAACCCGAACTCGTCGTTTACGGCAATATTCGCGAGATCACGCGAAATGTCGGCTCCAAAGGAAATTCGGATAGCGGCGGTGGCGCAGCCGCCGGACCGAAGACTGGCTGATCCCCGGTCGATCCATGTCTTACCGGTGCTCGATCTACAATCTCGGAATAAGCGCCAACAGAGCGATTCCGGGTGTCCCGTCTTCTTCATCGACTGATTCGTTCGACCTTCGCATTTGTTTCGGATCGCTTCCTGCATGGTTCCACGAACTCGATCCTCGGGATAGCCAGCCCGCATACACGTCCGAGTACACCGACAACTCAGGTAAACCACTGTTGCACGTCTTCCGGTTGATGGGCAGCAAGTATCATTACTTCCGTTACGCCGACGAAACAGAGTTCCTGGTCGACAACGAGGGCACTGAAATCTGGAGTTGCTGGGTGGAACCGTTCACGATCGAGGACGCGGCAACGTACCTGCTTGGACCAGTGCTCGGATTCGTGCTCTTGCTGCGCGGGCTGGTGTGCTTGCACGCCAGCGCTGTCGTGATCGACTCCGAAGCGATAGCGTTGCTTGGACCAGCCGGCTCAGGCAAGTCGACGACGGCGGCGGCGTTTTCCGCTCGAGGATTCGGCGTTCTGGCCGAAGACGTCGTAACGCTGGACGATCGCGACGATGTGTTTCTTGTGCGGCCATCGTATCCAGGCATTCGCTTGTGGCCGGCGTCAGTAAAGGCACTTTACGGTGCTGAGTCATACTTGCCGCGGCTCACGCCTAACTGGGACAAACGTTATCTCGATCTAACGCAGCAGTTCCGGCCTGAGCCGTTGCCGTTGTCAGCAATCTACGTTCTCGGCGAGCGTTCAGATGAAACTGCCGCGCCGTTCGTTCAGCCACTCGATCGCCCGAACGCGTTGCTTTCGTTGATTGCAAACACCTACACGAATTACCTGATGGACAAATCGATGCAGGCGCGGCAGTTTGATTTGCTGACTCGCGTCGTGGCCAATGTTCCGGTGCGCAAGGTCACGCCGCACGCTGACGCCGGCCGGCTTCCGCAACTCTGCGACTGCATCGACAGAGACTTCGCGTCGTTCAAAGCACACGACTCACGTCGGGCTGTTCATGTATAGCCTTCATTCGTACGGTCAAATGCTCGCCGACACGCCGCGCATGCAGGCCTACACCGCTGCGCTTCGGCGGACAGTCCGGCCGGGATCCGTCGTGCTTGATCTCGGTTGTGGGCCGGGCGTGTTTGCACTGCTGGCGTGTCAGTTGGGCGCGCGCCGCGTCTATGCCGTCGAACCTGACAACGTCATCGAGCTTGCACGCGAGGCGGCGAAGGCGAACGGTTTTGCCGATCGAATCGAGTTTTTTCAAAAGCTGTCGACGGAGATCACGCTTGCGGAACAAGCCGACGTGATCGTTTCCGATTTGCGTGGCGTCCTGCCGTGGTACCGACATCACATTCCGTCGATCATCGATGCCAGAAACAGACTACTGGCACCGGAAGGCGGGCTGCTTCCGGCATGCGACGTTCTGTGGGCAGCAGTTGTTGAAGCGCCCGAACGTTATCAGGAGATAGTCGGTCCGTGGCAGGCGCACGGGGTCGATCTCGGCGCCGCAGAACGCCTTGTAACTAACACCTGGCGCAAGACTCGCATCGAATCTCACGAACTACTCGTCAAACCCTCGTGCTGGGCCACGTTGGATTACTATCAAATCGAAACCGCGGATGTTCGCGCGCGGATTTCGTGGCAGGCAGAACGAGCGGGAGCGGCGCACGGCATCGCGGTGTGGTTCGATTCAGTTTTGGTTGAGGACATCGGCTTTTCGAACGCACCCGGTGCTCCCGAATCGATCTACGGCATCGGCCTGTTTCCCTTCCCTCGTCCGGTATCGGTCGCGGAAGGTGATCGCATCGACGTCACGCTCCGTGCCGATTTCGTCGACGACGATTACGTGTGGCGTTGGGAGACTGATTTTCCCACTGCGAGTTTCAAACAGTCGACGTTCTTCGGCGCGCCGTTGTCGTCGGCGCAGTTGCGCAAACGCGCAAACACTCATGCACCTGTAGTGAATGACAACGGTTCGATCACGCGCTTCGTGCTTTCGGAAATGGACGGCACAAATTCACTCGAGCAAATCGCGGCAAGATTGTCTGAACGATTCGCGGTTGATGATGCACTACGCGTCGTCGCCGAGATCTCCGAGAAGTACGGCAAATGAATCGCGAACGAGAACATCAGCTCCTGTTGGCTGTTGCCCGCGCCGAGGCAACCGAGACTCGCGAACTCGCGCGAGACCGGCTCGACTGGGACTACGTTCTCGCAACTGCTTTCAATCACGGGCTGGTTCCGCTCCTGCAAAAACATCTGAACACAGGCGCGGCCGACGTCGTGCCTCGTCACATTCTCGCGCGATTGAAACGCGAGTCGGTCGCGAATTCGCAAAGTGTGCTGCACCTGATCGGCAAGCAGTTGAAAGCCTACCGGCTGCTCAAACAGCATGCTATACCGGTCGCGATCTTCAAGGGCGCGGTGCTGGCGCAGATGGCGTATGGCGAGGTGTCGCTGCGACAAGCAGGCGACGTCGACGTGTTGATTCATCGCCGCGACTTTGCGCAGGCGCGTTCGCTGCTCGAGTCGCTCGGTTATCAAATGATGCCGCAGTTGACAGACGCGCAGTTGGCGTCACATCTCGCGTTTCACTGCGAGATACCCTTCATGCGCGATGAGTGGTTTACGGTCGTCGATCTGCACTGGGGACTCACGCCACGTAGTTTTGTGTTTGACGTCGACAGTGACGAACTCTTGTCGCGTCTGCAACAGGTGCCGCTGGCCGGGACGATGGTCGACACCTTCTGCACTGAAGACCTGGTGCTTTACCAGTCGATGCACGGCGCGAAGCATCTGTGGCGTCGGTTGGAATGGATCGTCTCGCTGGCTGAGCTGGTGCGAGCTTCAAACGTCGATTGGAACGTTGTTGTAGATCGCGCAGAAGCCGCACACGCGACTCGCATGCTCGCGCTCGGACTACATCTGGTCGAGGCCTTCACCGACGTCCGTGTGCCCACACGGATTGATCCGCAACTGAAACCCCTTGCAACCGAGATCAAAAACCAGATCTTTCTCCTCTCGCGCACGGTCGACTCGACCGAAACCAACCTCTACAACTTCAAGATCATGGACCGCAAACGCGACGCGCTCGTCTCGGCCCTGCGTTCCCTCTTCGTCCCCACTCTGCCTGACTGGGAAGCGCTCGCGCTGCCCGCGCCGCTGCATCCGTTGTATTACGCCTTTCGCCCGCTGAGACTGTCGAAGTCTTATCTGTGGTATTTTCTCAATCGTGGTTACCGCCGTTCCTGAGAAAACGATCAAACCGCCGTTGAAATGGGCCGGCGGGAAACGCTGGTTGGTTTCACACCTGGCGCCGATCTGGGAGCGGCATGCGTCGCGCAGGTACGTCGAACCGTTTTGCGGCGGGCTCGCAGTCGCGCTTGGTTTGCAGCCTCAGCGTGCGTTGCTGAACGACGTCAATCCGCACCTCATCAATTTCTACCGCCATCTGCAAACCGGTTTGAAGCTGACGATCGAGATGCGCTACGACGAGCAACTCTTCTATCGTCATCGCGATCGGTTCAATCAACTGGTGCGCGATGGAGAAGCGGCGACGGAGGAAGCGGCGCAGTTGTTCTACTACCTGAACCGCACTTGCTTCAACGGTCTGTGCCGTTTCAACAAGAGCGGCGAATTCAACGTTCCGTTCGGCACGTACACCACGGTCAATTACGATCGCGATCTGTCGAGTTATCCGGCGGTGCTGCGGCAGTGGAGTTTCACGAACGTCGACGTCGAGCAAGTGGCGATACACAAAGGCGACTTTGTTTACGCGGATCCGCCGTACGACGTGGAGTTCACGACGTACAGCCCTGGTGGTTTTTCGTGGGAAGACCAACAGCGAACTGCTGAGTTTCTCGCGAAACACGAGGGGCCGGTGGTGATCTCGAATCAGGCGACGCCGAAGATCGTCGACTTGTACGAACGGTTGGGTTTCGCATTGAGTTACCTGCCCGGTCCGCGACGGATAAGTTGCACCGGTGATCGGACAGCGGCGCGTGAAGTGTTGGCGGTGAAAAGATGATCGCCTGGCTCCCGGATTACATTTATACGAATGGGCAGTTCGAATCCGGGCTCGCTCTCGTGTGCGACGAATCGGGGACGATCGTTCGAATTAGCGATCAGGTCGAGGACGCCGTTCATTTGAAGGGGCGCGCGATGTTGCCGGGCATGGTGAACGCGCACTCGCACGCGTTCCAGCGCGTCATCCGCGGGCGTACCGAGTATCGATCGCGCAATGCGACGGACAGCTTTTGGACCTGGCGCGAGCAGATGTACGCCGCCGCCACCACGCTTTCGCCTGAACAGATCTACGCTGCGTCGCGGCTCGCGTTTCTCGAGATGGCGTCGACGGGAATCACCGCCGTTGGTGAGTTTCACTACATCCATCATTCACCGGACGGCACGCCGTACACTGATCCCAATTTGCTCGCGCACGAGGTGATCCGCGCCGCGCGCGATGTCGGGATTCGCATCGCACTCCTGCGCGTCGCCTATGCTCGCGCCGGTTATCAGACCGAAACCAATCCGCGTCAACTTCGGTTTATCGAGTCGGAAGAAACTTATTTAAAAAACGTGGATCAGTTGTTATCGGCGGTCGATGCAAACATGTCATGGGTTGGCGTCGCACCGCACAGTGTTCGCGCGGTGCCGCTTGATTATTTGAAATCGATCGTCGCCTTTGCGAATGAACGCGGGCTGCCGGTTCACATGCACGTCGCGGAGCAACCGGCGGAAGTCTCCGCATGCATTCAGGAATACGGCCGCTCGCCTGTCGCACTGCTCGACACGGAAGGCTTGTTGAGCGAGCGTTTCACCGCAGTGCATGCGATTCACGTCACGCCCAAAGCCGTCGAGGCGCTGGCGCGATCGGGCGCCGGCGTTTGTGCCTGTCCAACCACGGAACGGAACCTCGGCGATGGCGTGATGCCGGCTGATTTGTATTTCAAATCGCGTGTGCCCGTAAGTTTAGGAACTGATAGCCAAGTGCAGATCGATCTACTCGAAGACGCGCGCGCTTTGGAATACCACCTGCGCTTACAAAAACTAGAGCGCAACGTATTAGCGCCCGACGACGGCGTCTCCACCCTCGCCACCCGACTGTTCGACTGCGCGACCGTCAATGGCGCAAACGCCATTGGCTTCAACGGCGGAACACTCGAACCTGGCGCGCCCGCGGATTTTTTCACCGTCGATCTAAACGATCTCTCGATCGCAGAGTCTTCCGTGGAAGACCTGCTCGCAAACATCGTCTTTTCACTTTCACGCACAGCAATTCCCGACGTCGTCGTGAATGGCAAGCGGCTGGATCTAAAATGATTAAAGAAACACTCGCTCAACTCGTCGCGATCGATTCTGTCTCTTCACGTTCCAACGTGCACATCGTCGAGTATCTCGAACGTCGTTGCGCAGCGATGAATTTCAACACGCGCCGCTTCGCGTACACCGATGAAGACGGCCTCGAGAAGATCAACCTGATCGCGCTTGCAGGTGCTTCCGGGACCGAGGACGTCGAACTCGCGCTGGTGGGCCACACGGACACTGTTCCCTACGATCCAAATTGGAAGGAAGCCACGAATCTCACAGAGCGCGACGGCAAACTCTTCGGCCGCGGCTCGTGCGACACGAAGGGCTTCATCGCCGCCGCACTGACTGCGGTCGAAAACATCAACATACGCAAACCTCTCGCGCTGATTTTTACCGCCGATGAAGAAGTTGGATTGTTAGGCGCCAAACATCTCGCGCAATCAAAACCAATAAATCCGCGTTACAGCATCGTCGGCGAGCCGACGTCGCTCAAGCCGATTCGCGCCGGCAAAGGCTACTCGCTTGCCGAAGCGATCGTGAAAGGACGCGAGGCGCACAGCGCGTATCCGGCGTTGGGCGCGTCCGCAGTGTTTCGCGCCGCTCGGCTCATTACCCGGCTGGAACTTATAGCGGAGCAACTGAAGCAACAAACTCATCCCGCCTTCGATCCGCCCTTCACGACCTTGAACATCGGCCTCGTTCGCGGCGGCTCAGCCAAGAACGTCCTTGCCGGTGAGTGTCGCTTCACCCTCGAGTGGCGCCCCATCCCGACGCAACCTTCCTCGCACGTTGCGAATCTAGTCAAAGCAGCTATCGCAGAAGAAAAGCGCAACGATCCCGATTTCGAGTGTGAGTTCTACGTCACGCGCGCTGATTTCGGGTTCGAGACCCCGGCTGACTCGCCGCTGATCTCTTTAATGGAAGAAGCGACCGGCATCGAAGCCGGAACCGTGGCGTTCGGCACTGAAGCCGCGCAAATGATGGGGCTCGGCAGCGAGGCCGTGGTGATCGGGCCTGGCGATATTCGCGAAGCGCATCGCACGGGCGAGTTCGTTCCGGTGGAAGAACTGCAGAGGTGCGCTGAAGTTCTCAAGTTGGTGATAACCCGCCTGTGTGGTTGACACGGATAACCGGAATTAATGTAAATAGGGGCGAAAGAAGGTTCCTCCGGATGTACCGCAACAAGTTTTTATTTGCACTCTTCGTGTTTCTACTGTCGTTTCCCGCCGTTCGTTTATCAGCTCAAACGCAGACGCAGGAACAGCCGCTGACGAGCAAAGAGATTGTGAGTCTGCTTTACACACTGCCGCGCAATCCGGCGATGCGCGACGAGCTCGTGGAAGAGATTCGCCGCCGTGGTATCGGATTTCCGCTGACGGACGGAATGCGCTCGCTCGTGGCAACCAAGAGCGGTAACGACGCACTGTTGCGCCGCACGTTGGAAGAGGCCGAGCGCCGCCGAGTGAATCCAACAGCTTCCGCGCTGCCGTCGGAAACCGAAGCACGCGAACTGCTCGAGCGCACGCGCAACGTTACGCTGGCGGCCGCGAACGCGATGCCCGACTTTCTTGTCAAGCAGATCATCAAACGCTCATACGCCTACGGCAATACGGGAACGTGGAAACCGCACGACAATCTGACACTCGCCGTCGGATACCGCGCGAACTCGGGCGAGGAGTACCGGCTGTTGACGCTGAATGGAATGCCGGTGCCGGAGGACGTCAGCAAAAGCAACGATTACAGCAAGTATGCGCCGGGCGCGACGTCGAGTGGCGTCGAGTACGTGTCGTCAGTCGCAAATCTCTTCAAACCTGAATCGAGAGCGGAGTTCAAGGTCGTCGACACGGACACGATCCAGAACCGGCGCACGGTCGTGTATGAGTACGTCGTGAAGCGAGAGCTTTCGACGTTAACGTTGATCAGTTCCGGCGCGCGGGCCATCGTTGGTTCAAGAGGACGGGTCTGGATCGATCGTGAGTTGGACCGCGTGTTGCGGTTCGAGCAGATTGCGACCGAGATTCCGAACGACTTTCCGATCATGGCCGCGAGCAGCTTGATCGATTACGACTGGGTCACGATCAACGAACACAAGTACCTGCTGCCGACGCATTCCGTCGTCATGCTGACGAGCAATCAGGGTCAGGTCGCGGTTCAGGACCGCAACGACATTCGCTTCCGCAGTTATCAGAAATATGGTGCGGAGTTGAAGGTCGTCGACGAGGTCGGCGAGGACGACGAGCCGGCCGAACCCGAAACGCCGAAATCACCGAAGCCTATCAAGCCTCCTCGGTAAACGGAGAGGGGGAAGGGGAGAAGCGGGGAAACGGGGACAAGGCCGCTTTTCCGTTTCTCCGCTTCTCCCCTTCTCCCCTTCTCCGCTTCTCCCCTTCTGCTTCTCTCAGTCTCCGAATGTGGACATACTAGTGGGCAGTGTGTTCACAGCAGGCGACATGCAACACGCCGCGCAAGCCTGAAAATCCGCGGATTTATTGGGTCGCTCCTACTTCACACCTTCGGTACGGGCTTTGCACAAGAACCGCCCGGTGAGAGTAGGAGATCGCCCCCAATGAAACGCCGGATTCTGATCGTCGATGACGACTCGACGATCACCCAACAACTCTATTGGACGCTCTGCGATGAGTACGACGTCGTTACCGCCAACGACATGCAGACCGCGATCCGGCGCGCCACATTCTATAAACCCGACATCTCCATACTCGATTTGCAGATGCCGCCCGAGCGGGACAACCCGGCGACCGGCATGCGATTGCTGGAGTTCATCAAAGGACACCTGTCGCAATCGAAAGTGCTGATCATGAGCTCAAACAGCGGACCCGATGTTCGTAACGCTTGTTTGAGAGCCGGCGCCGATGGTTTTTTCGCGAAGCCCTTCGCGATTGAAGACATGCTCGCGAGTATCTGCCGGTTGATGCCTGTGCACCGGTTGGAACTGTTCGCACAGATTCTTTGATATCCGGACGCCTCCCACCGCTGCGTCCGTAAGCACCGGAGATGAAATTCCCACTTCATCGGAAGGTGTGCTCGAGAGGCCCCCGCGATCGTATCCCACGACGGTCCGGGGGTCATTTTTTTAATCACAAAAGGCCCTCTTTTTGTGCCTTCTGTGGCTAAACCTGTACAATCCCCGCAAGTGAGTGAAGGAAGCGACAAGGTACGCGGCATAATCGATCTCCCTGTGTTCCCGTTACCGGTGGTCTTGTTTCCCGGTGTGCCTCTTCCACTGCACATCTTCGAGCCGCGCTACCGGCAGATGCTCACGGACATCCGCCTCGAAAACAATCTCTTCGGCGTCGCGTATTTCGATCCCAGCACTTCGGAACATGACGTTCCTCCGGCGGGCCATATCGGTTGCGTCGCCGAGGTAACCGAAACGCAGACGTTTCCCGATGGACGGTCCAACATTCTGACGCTGGGCGTCATCCGCTACCGTATCGAATCGTACGTCGAACGCGACACTCCATACCTCGTCGCGCGCATCAGCTACTTTGAAGATACTGACGAAGACGACTCGACGCTGGCGAGTTCCGCTCACGACGTTGCCGACACCTTCACGCGCATCGCCCAGGCCGTACGAACGCTCAACGACGAACGCACCAACCTTCCCGACATCTCAGACACCGAGCCGCAGCGCTTGTCGTTCCTGGTCGCCGCGGCGATGGAGATCGACGCCGAAGTGAAGCAGGAGTTGCTGGAGCTGACGTCGACGTCGGTGCGGCTCGAAAGGCTGAAAGGCATGCTGTCGCTCGCCGTCAAAGGTTACGAGGAACGAGCGCGCATGCATGAGTTGGCAAAGAACAACGGGCACAGCGGCAGAAAGATCGACATCGAATGAACGACGCGAAAAACGTCAACGTTCACGTCCTGTTTTTTGGGGCTGCGCGTGACGTGGTCGAGGCAAACTCACTCGACATGTCTTTGGCTGCGCCCGCAACCGTCTCCAGCGCTTTCCGTCAGCTCGTCACCCGCTTTGCCCAACTCGAACGCTTCGGACGTTCGCTGCTCTTCGCAGTGAACCAGGAATACGCGACTCCCGACACACAACTGAACGAGAACGATGAATTGGCAGTGTTTCCGCCGGTGAGCGGTGGGACGCAGGCGTGCGATTACGTGTGTCCGCTCGATTTTTTCGAGTTGACCACGGAAGCGATCGACGTCGGACAGGTCGCGCGGCGTGTGGTTCCGCGCGAATGTGGCGCGACGGTTACGCTGGATGGTTACGCGCGCGAGTGGACGGCTGGAAGAAAGACGCTCTATCTGGTTTACGAAGCTTACGATGCGATGGCGCTAACTGAGATGCAGCGGCTGGGACGTGACGCGCACAAGCAATTCGAGATCGCGCACGTGGGGATCGTTCATCGCACCGGCCGTTTGGAGATCGGCGAGACGAGCGTCGTGATTTCCGTCAGCGCGCCTCATCGCCGCGCGGCGTTTGAAGCCTGCGAGTGGATCATCAAAGAACTCAAACGCACGGTACCGATCTGGAAGAAAGAAGTCTACGCTGACGGTGAAGAGTGGGTCGGCGCACAAGAGTAGTTTCCCTCTTCACGAAAACACGGAATAAAGAATGAGGTCACCGGAATCGAAACTCCGGTGACCTCGTTTCTACGAAGTTCTGCCTGAAAGCTTATGGCAGCGCTTCGACGTTGAAGAAGAACTTGAACGAACCTGAGGCCTCGACGCCCAGTACCAGTTGGATGTTGACGCTCGCTCCGTTCTGCAAAGGATTAGCCAGAGTGATCGATCCAGCGGTCCAACTGCTGTTGAGCGCGCCGCCAATCGGTTGGTTCGGCGGTTGCTCGAGCGTTGTTCCCTGAACCGTGACCGTGCAAGGCACCGTGGACGAACCGGTCGACGCCAGACATGTCGCGGGATCCTGGATGCCGCTGATGACGACTGAACCCGAGCTAATAGCTCTCAGATCCGCGATGCCACCACCCGTAGTCAGCGCAGTGATATCGACAATCCGGAACCGCAACCTGGTTACTGGACCACCGGTAGTGTTCACGAACCGCCGCCTGATGGTCAGAGTGCCGGTTGAGCCGTTCGGTACCGAGATCGAGTTATTGCGTTCACGATTCGGTGCTCCGGTCGAGCCCTTCGTCGAGTCAAGCAGCAACGTAAAGATGTCGTCGTGCTTCCTCGGACTACCCAGGCCCTGCGGTCCGGGTGCTCCGAGACGCTGTCCAGCCACGGTATTCGCGCCGGTGGTTTCGACGAACACTATATCGCTGGCGTTGTCGTTGGAATCCTTCGTCGCGCCGTTAGTCGGACACGGACCAAACGTCGAAGGATTGCCCGACTTACCGCACTCATCGCGGAAGTAGCTGTACTCGAGAACGCTGCCAACCAACGGCGTCAAGGTTGTGCCTTCACGCAGCAGGTCGCATGTCCCTCCAGTGTTCGATCCGAAGCCGACGGCGTCGAACCGATTCGCGGTCGAGACATGACCTACGACCGACGTACTGAAGATACCGACGTTCCTGTCGCTCTCGATGTCGGATACTGTCTGATCGGCAGCACCGTACGCGCCGAGAGTGTAGGCCGGACCGGCGAACAGGTAGTGTCCGCGACCGGGGATGGTTGTGCCGTTTGGAATGAACCCGACGAGCACTGGCGCATCGCCGCAAGTGGCGCCCATCTTGAACAATCCATAACCGGACGAGCCATCCGTAGCCGAGACGACGTGCGGATTGTCGCTGTTGTTGTAAATCTCAACAAAGTCGTCACCCGCACCACCCGGTCCGCTGGTTCTCAACTCACCAATCAGGAGCGTGCCTGCGGTGTTGGTAATGAGGATCGTGCCCGCGGCCGTGCCATCAGCGATGGTTGCGTTCACCGGACTCGACAGCACAACGAGAAACTCCTCATTGGCCTCATTGTTCTTGTTGTCACCCAGGATCTGCACCGAGATCGTCTTGAACTGTTCGCCTGCGGCGAAGTTCACAGTTCCTGACGTGGTGGTGTAGTCCTGACCTGCCGTCGCATGGTTCAACGCCGGCGCTTCTTGCTGCGTCGCGTAGTTGACCGATGCGCCACCGGCAGGAGCGGGAGCACTCAACGTGACCGTGAAGATCATGTTGGCGGTTGTATTGTTCTTCGGTTCAACCAGGCTCGCATCCTGGATGCTCACGTTGGTCGCAACCTGAATGTTGACAACGTCGGTGTCGGAGAGTGCACCGCCCGAACCGCTGTTGCCCAGGTCATTGGACGTGATGGTCAAGCTGGCCGCGCCGCTGAAGCCCACGTTCGGCGTGTAGGTCATGCCGTTCATCGCCGCATTGACGTTAGCAAGCGTGCCGCGGAACGTCATCGTCGCATCGGCCGTACCGTCGCCTGCACCCGTGCCGTTGGCGTCGGAGAAGGCAAACGACAAACCAGCCGTTGAGCTCAACGTGATGGTTCCGTTCGTCGCCGTCAACGTTACCTGGATGGCATTCGTGCCGGCATCCACGTCGGTAACGGAAATCTGGTTGCCGTTACCGCTCGAGAAGGTCAGCGGTGTGTTCTGGTTGGTGCTCTGTCCACCCGGCACAACGTTCACGGGACCGTCGTTGACGGCGGTGATAGTGATGCCGCGGGTTGCCGAGCCAGTGCCGATGCCGTCATTCGCGGTGAAGGTCACCGTGCGTGACGTCGTCGGGTTATCGCTGCTGTTCTGGTAGGTCACCGAACGCAGGGCCGTCTGGTAGTTGGCAACTGAGCTCGAGCCCGTCAGTGTCAGCGTGCCGGTGGCGCTGTTGAAGCCACCGTTACTAATACCGAGCTGGTTCGTGAAGCCGAGGGTATCCTGGCCATTCACGTAGCCCGCCGTAATCTGGACTGTTGCGCCCGTCAGGTTCGGACTGTCCGGATCCGTGACCGTCAGACCGGGATCGATTGCCGTCGCCGGAGCATTCTCGGTGTACGACAAGTTACCCGCGGTTGTAGTCACAACCGGATTATCGTTCTGCGGGTTGACCGTGATCGTGAACGACTGCGCGGCCGACGTGTTCGAGTTAGGCGGCGTGTTGCTGCCGTTGTCACTCAAGGTCACGTTGAAGGTCGCGGTGCCGTTCGTGTCGCCGGTCGCCGTGTAAGTCAGTGTGCCGGTCGTGGCGTCGATCGAAGGTCCGCTCGAGAAAGTGAGCGTGCCGGTCGAGCCGTTCGGCGTGATGTTGAAGGTCAGCGTCTGACCAGTCTCGTTTGGTCCAGCCGAGATCGAGGTCGCGAAGTTGGTAACCGTCTGCGGGCCCGCATCTTCGTTACTCGCCGGTGGATTAGCGGCGATAGTGAACGACGGCGGATCGTTGACGGCCGTGATGTTAAAGCTGACCGTAGCATTGCCCGTCTTCGGATCAGACACGCCGTTGGTTGTGCCATTGTCGGAGGCCGTGTAGGTAAAGCCGGCCGGGCCGAAGTAGTCGGCGGTTGGCGTGAACTCAACGTTGGTGCCGTTGATTGCGACTGTGCCACCCGTCGGGCTGCTGACGGCCGTGATGTTCAAGGTCTGGCCGCTTTCATTCGCAGCTCCCTTGTTGGTGTCGTTACCCAACAGCGTGGCGAACGGAATGACGTACTTGCCGCCAGTGCATCCGGAAGAGCAGTCTTCGCCGATATCGCCGATCGTATCATTAGTCGGCACCGGAGTGTCGTTGACTTCCGTGACGGTCACGTCGAAGGTGTCGACCGCCGTACGTCCGTTGGTTGCGGTCACGGTCACCGTGATAGTTGACGTGCCGTCCGACGGAGTGTTGGCGTTGGTCGCCGGCGTGATGTTCAGAGTACGCGTCGTACCGCTGCCGGTGACGCTGACGTTCGCATTCGGAATCAGCGTGGTGTTGCTGGAGGTAGCGGTCACTGAAGCGATCAGCGAGCCGGTACCGTCGCCAAGGTTGAAGCTGAAGCTGAGTAACGTGTCCTCAGCCGTGGACTTGTTCGTGATGTCTTCAACGGACGGGTGCAACTCGAACGCGCCGATGTCGACTGTCTGAATAGCATCGACGTCCGACGAGTCAGCGACACGCGGGAAGCCGAGGCCACGTTGATCGACCGGCAGTGTTTCCGCCACGTCGGCGTCGCCGTCGAGGTCGAACGCGTCGGCAGGCAAGTTAGCGTTGCTACCGGCTTCGATGGCCGAGCTCGTCGACAGCAGTGCATGAGTGTTGGTCACGCCGCCGTTGTCAGCGAGTGGTCCGAGTCCGGCGTTCGCCACGCCAACCTGGTTGTTGTTGGAACCGTTCGTAAGACCACCGGCGCCGCCAGTACCGATCAAGTTGAACGAGCTGGCTGCATCGACAGTGCCGCTGATGTCGTCAGCAGCATCCGACGCGCCGTCTTCGTTCAAGTTGCCGGCAACGATGGTGTTCTTGAGTGTGGTTGTGCCAGCCTGAGCGCGGATACCGCCGCCGTCGCCTAACGAGTTGTTATCGGAGTCGGCAACGTTGTTGGTGATCGTGCTGTTCACGCTGGTGGCCGTGCCGCCCAGGACGATGACGCCGCCGCCACTGCCCGCAGCGCTGTTGCCGCTGATGGTCGTGTTGATGAGCGTCAAGCTGGTGCCGGTCGCGGTCGTGGCGATCGCACCACCGTCATTCGTAGCTGCGTTCCCGGTCAGGAGCGAGTTAACGACTGTGAGTGCACCATCGTTGATGATGCCGCCGCCGTTAAGCGCGTTACCGCCGCTGATCGTCAGACCGATGATCGAAGCGGTCTTGCCGGAGTTGATATTGAAGACGCGGCTCGCATTGTTACCACTTACCGTGATCTTCTCGCCACTGTTGTTCTTGATTGTGACGTTCTTGGCAACCTGAAGTTCGCCAGTCGTCAGCGTGATCGTGTGCGGGCCTGCGCCTGTCAGGTCAAACGTGATCGTAGTGCCGCTGCAAACGTTCGCGAGTGCTTCGCGCAACGTTCCCGCACCGGCGTCTGCCGTGCTGGTGACGATCGGGTTTGGAGTACAGGCATTGACAACTTGCGCCACGACATTGCTCTGCGACGGATCGAAGTTGCCATCGCCGGAGTAATCCGCGCGGATGTTGTGCGTGCCCGCGGTCAGCGTTGACGTCTGACACTGTGCGGTGCCTCCGCTGAGCGGAACGTCGTTACAAACCACCGCGTTTCCGTTGGACGTGTCGATGAAGTCGACAGTGCCAGTCGGATTGACCGCGGCTTGCGCCGGGCTCTCCGCAACGGTGGCCGTGAAGGTCACCTGGTCGCCGAAGTTCGACGGGTTCAGGTCAGACGCGAGCGTCGTCGTCGTGTCGAACAGATCGACCGGCGTGTTGACCGTGTTCGTGTTTACAGGCGTACCGGACTCATTGAAAGTGACCGTACCTGTATTCGAGACCTGCGCCACACCCGGCGGTACTCCCGTCAGGTTCGGCGGATTGTTTACGGTGACCTGGAAGGTAACCGTCACGCTGTCGCCGGCATGCAAGGTGCCGATGTTGATTGGACCAACTCCAACCGCCATGGGCATAACCGTTGCGTGATTCGTGCTCAGTTTCGCGTGATTGCTGAGCACCTTGCGGCTGGCGGAATCCGCAGCCTTCGGCGCCAACTTCTGTTCGCGCGTGCTCGCGCCCGCAACCTCTGAAAACGCCGGCTGAGCTGCCGCGGAATGCGTGGTGTCCTCGGCGGCGTGGGCCGTCGGCTCGATCATCGCGAGCATTTCGCCTGCGAAGCTGCTTAGCGAGTTAAACGCGCGCGAGATCAGTGACGGTTGCGTCGACTTCGCCGGAACGTTTTGAACTGGCGCTGTCGCTACCGGTGCGCTGTTATTCGCTGGGTTAGTCGCTTTAGCAAACTGTTCGTTAGCCGGTTGCCGAAGCGAAGTGAAGTCCGAAGAAGTGTCGACCACCTGGCAAACGCCTCCCGGAGGTGCACTCGGGTCAACGGCAGTACCCGTCAGGCTCGCGATCACCTCTTCGGCAGTCGTCGTCGCCGCGTTACTGGTCGGTGTGTTGCCTTTATTGTTCCACGTCGCCTCGGCGTCTTGCGTCTGAGTTCCCGCTTCAGTGAAGCCTTCGAGGTATATGCGGTTAGTGTTCGAGATGTCGCTCAGGCGGAGGCGATAGGCGCGTACCGCATTTGCCGCCGCGTTCGTGACGTTGTTGTTGGACACATTGCCGCAGGTGATGTTTGACTCACCGGCCGTCGAGGAACCCGAAATGAGGTTGATGCCGGCGATGCCCGCTGTTCTGGGCGTCACTGTGTTGCCGTTGATCGTGACGTCCACGCGCGCCGATTGGAAGCGCGACTGCACGTCGATCGTCGTGTCCTCAGTGCCGTTGACGTTCGAGACCGTATTGTTACTGATCTGGACGATCATACTGCTCGTTTCCTGAGCGACGAGACGGACGCCGATGCCGGCGCCGCCGAGCACTTCGATGTCCGGGTTGTTATTGACGCGTCCTTCCATGTGGCTACCCAGGAAGGAGGTGATGTTCACCGCCGCGCCGCCACGACTCTGGATCGTGGGGTTGTTCAGGATGTTGAAGTTGAACGTCGCGGTGTCGTCGGAGTTGATATCGAAACCCGTTCCGATGTCAGCCTGGGCGTCGATGGTGTTACCCGTCGCGTCCATGTTGATAGTCGTATCGTCCTGCGCGAAGACCTGGATGGCCTGAGTGCGCAGACGCAGGAACGAGTTGTTGAGAATGTTGATGGTCGCAGTCGGTGAACCCGCCGCGACGCTGAAGCTGCGGAACTGGAAGCCGCCCTCACCGTTGGTGTTGACTGGGCCGCCCGCAGATTGCGTTTGCGAGTCGCGCAAGGTCGATCCGCTGATCGTCAGATTGACGCTCGTGTCCGTATTGGTAACGGCGAACGCGTCCGTTTCTGAGAAGCGAATCTCCGTGTTGTTAAGAGTAGCCGTGCCCGAGAGGTTTTGCGCTTCAATGCCGCTCTCGTGAACTTCGTTGCCGGCGCCGTCAACCAAACTGTTATCGAATTTGAAGTTGGCGACGTTGATGGCAGTGACGCCGTTTTCGACCATCGTACCCGTCAGGTTGAGATTGTCGAAGGTAGCGAGCGTCGTCAGGGTGTTAAGATAGATGGCGGAGTTGCAACCCGTGATCACGAGGTCGTCGCACGCGCCCGCGCCGCCGCCGTCCACCGACGAATTGGCGTTCGTGAAGTTCATGTTCTTCAGCACGATCGAATCCGCGGTCTGGATGTCCGCGCCGCGCGTCGTCGTGTTCTGAATCGTGCCGCCGGAACCGTCAGTTGTGCCGGTGCCGTTGACGCGGAAGCCGCCCGGGCTGCCGGTGGCTGAAGTGTTTGCGACGATCAAGCCCTTCGCGCCGCCGTTGGCCGCGACTGAGGTCAGTTGGATGTTCAACGGAGTACGGCTGGCCGCGCTCGTGCCCGCGATGTTGATGGCCGCCGCGCCCGCTGAATCTACTGAACCCGTTGTAGTCGAGATAGCGCCTGTTGTCGTCGTCGAGTGAATGCCTTCGGCGGCGCCCGTTGTGAAAACACTGATGGTGCCGAGGCTCTTCGCGCCCGATCCGCCGGCGATCGTGATCGCCTGTGCGGTCATTCGCGTTCCGCTCGTACCGAGATTCAGTGTTGTGAACGTAACGCTGCCGTTCGCGTTGTTGATGTTGATACCCGTGTTGCCAACGCCGCCCGCCGTCGAGCCTGCGGTTACGGAGTTGATCGAGATGGCGCCGCCGGTGGTACCGTCGATGTTAACAGCACGCTGTCCGCTGGTGTTGTGCGTAATCGAACCGCTGTACGTGACGTTCGGATTGCCAGGACTGCTGGCAACGTTGAACGCCGCGCCGGTTGGGCTCGTGATTGTTGACGAGGCGGAAAAACTAAAAGTGCCGGACGACCCATTCAAGATGTCGATTCCGGCATCGCCGCCATTCAGTGTGTTTGTGCCGTTGAAATTGTAAGTGCCGTCGGCGTTATCGAATTGGAGGCCTGTGCCGCCGGTGGCGCTGAGTGTGCCTGTTTGGAAAGTGATTGTGCCTGTCGCATGGCCGCCCGAGATGCTTACCAGGGCGCCGGTATTCGTTTTGGAGACGTTGCCCGAGTAGGTAAACCCGACCGTACCGCCGGCCACGTTGACGGCTGGTGAACCGGCCGCACTATTCGAAAAGCCCGTTCCTACTCCGGTGACGCCGAGCGCGCCGGTGACGCCGACGAGATTCAAGTTCGCGGCCGGCGAACTGGTTGATTCCAAGGTAGCGAACGTCACGTTCGCTCCAAACGCACCGCTGGTGGATACGCTCAGCGCGCCACCAGTTCCGGTTAAGTTGATAGTGTTGATGATTGGCGATCCGACCGCGCTGCCGTTGATCTTGAAGAAGCCGGGAGTGTTGCCAACGTTCAAGCCACGGACGGTGTTGTCAGTCGACAGGTCGACGCCGTTGCCGGCAGTCGTGACGATGTTTGGAGCTGTCCCTGCCGCGCCTGCAAAGGTCGTATAGGCAGAACTACTGTTGGCCGCGGCTGAGAACACTGTGTTGAACTGGACCGCGTTACCGATCAGCTTCTGCTGCGCGCGCAGGTTGACGCCGTCGGCTTCGGTATAGGTGCCGGTACCAGTGCGCAGCGAAATGGTGTCGCCATTCTTTGGATCAGGTATGGCGCCAGCACCCGCATTCGCGGTATTGAACGAAGCAATCGTCGTGAACGGATTGCTGAAGGTTCCGCGATTCAACCCGCCGGCGTTGTTGCTGATGAACCACGCCATGCCGCTGATGTTGATTGTGACCGTCGCGGTATCGGTTTTGGTTCCGTCGCTGATTTCGTAAGTGAACGTGTCCTGCCCCTCGAATCCGGGGGGTGGTTCGTAGCTAAAGCCGCCATCGCTGTTCAGGGTTACGGAGCCGTTTACGCCGCCTCGGCCGGTAGCCGTTGTGTTGGTAGCCACTCCGACGTTCCCGCCAACGCCCTGCACTTTTGTAACTGTCAGACCAGAATTGTTTCCCGTGTCAGGATCTCTATCGTTTGTGAGCACGCCTGGCGCTGCCAACGTGATCGGGATGTTGCCGCTTGCGGAATAACTGTCAGCATCGGCGATTGGCTGCGTGTTCACGGAGCCAGGCACGAGCGTGGTGTGCGGATCGATTGTGTCATTGAAGGTCACGCCAGTGGCGTCCGTCGATCCCGTATTGGTGACCGTGACGGTGTACTCGATCTTCTCCGGGTTCGGACTGACCTCCGGATCCGCTTTATTGTCGCCATCGTCGTTTACGAGAACGAATGACTTGGTGGCCGTTATCACGGCAGCGAAGGGCACTGGTGCGGGCGCGGGGAGCGGCGCATTTGCAGCAGAGACATTCACGGACGTCGATGTCTGCGACGACTTGGTTCGGTTTGATCGTGACTGCCGTTCCGACCCGCGGCTCGCAGCTGCCGCGATAGGAACGAACGGCATCATAAAGAGCGAGAATGAGAGCAGACACGCGATGAATATATTGATATCGCGTCTAGTTAGATTGAGTGAGAGATGGGGTCGCATCGGGCTTCTCCTGGTTCGGACTGTATTTAGTTGAAACTGGGCGTCAACTTCGTATTGGCGCCCGAGCAGCGCGAATACGAAGTTGACCCAGCTCGTGATATTGCAAGGAACAGGCGGGTCTGCGAGACCCGGAAAGATTGTTTAGGACTGATTGACGACGCGCTGGAAATGGCGGTCGGCTGGGACCGCCATTCTAGCGCATCTCGGCTCAGCCAGAGCCGGTTTTTTTGCCAATAGGGCTAAAACGCGCAATGGCATCGGTATTCCTCAAATTACGGTCGCTGCGGGAAAATGCCTTGAAGCGCGATACAGAAGTTAAGGGTCAAATACGGCTGCATGTTGTTGTGCGGAAGGCTGCCTCCAGCGGGTGGCAATCCCTGGAAAGCCATCGGCGTAACGTTCAGCGTATTCGAGTAAGCGTTACCGTTTTTCGATCGAGCCAGGGCAAAACCTGTGCAGACGTTCGACTCCGCCGGATCGGCGCCATCAGCCATAAGCGTGTGCGTATGGAATGGCATCTCGGTGACGAGCAGCGTGATACTTTCGGTTCCGGACATTTCACCGAGGTCGCGGAGACTGAGCCCCTGGCCCTGGCCAGGCTGCATGGGTGCGTTGCCCTGCATGTCCGGCAACGCGAAGGTTGATTTACCATCTCCACCGTACGTTGTACCGAGCAGGGAGAACAGTGCCGTGTTTTGGGAGATCGGCATCAGTTGCCCGTCACAAAACGCCCAGCCGGTCGGGGGGAAGTTAAAAGGAAAGATTCGGATTTCGGCGACGAATTGATCTGACATTTGCTTCTCCTTTAAGTCTGGCTGGGGAAGATCCCGAACAGCGAGATGATGAAGTTGATGCACAGGAACGGCTGCGTGTTCTCGTGTGGCTGACTTCCGCCAGCGGGGCTGATTGCCTGTGAGTTCATCGCATCCTGCGGTTGAGCATTGATGTAAAGATCAACTTGCGTCGATTTCGCTGTGACGTTGTCCTTCGGCGACTGCTGGCCGGCCGGGTCCGTTGATCCAAGCAACGGGTGCGTATGATTTGGAATTTGCTGGGTCGATAGCGTCTCTTGTTCAGTGCCCGCCATCTCACCGATCTGATAGGTGGTGCCGTCTGGTCCAGTTCCCATATGGATCGGAACCCGGCTGGCGAGGTTCGGGAGATTGAAGGTCTCCTCGCCGTCTCCGCCGTAAGTCGTGCCGATAAGTTGGAAGAGCACGTCATTCTCCGAAATAGGAAGGGTCTGCCCTTCGCAGAACATCCAGCCATTCGGAGCGAAATTGCCTGCGAACATTCTGATTTCACCTACATATGGTGACATTTTCGTCTCCTTCTTAGTTCTGCGATGGGAAGATGCCCTGGAGCGCGATAATGAAGTTCAGCACCAGGTAGGGCATCATGTTGTTGTGTGGTTGACTTCCGCCGACGGAGGTTACCGAACTCGCGATCATCGGGGAGAGGTTTGCAGGCCCATTGTAAAGGTCGTTGGGAGCACTGCCCGCGAGCAGCGTAGTGTTATCGGGGGCATTGGTAGACGCAGTGGCCGACGTGGCCTGAAGAATGTGGAGGTGCTGCGGCATCTGCTGAATATTGATCGTTACGGACGTACTGCCTGCCGCTTCTCCCAACGTGTGTCCGTTACCCATATGAATCGGTACTCGGCCGCGTAGGTTTGGCAAAGCAAAAGTGGTCTGGCCATTGCCGCCGTACGTCGTGCCGAGTAGCGCGAATAAAGCTTGGTTTTGGTTTATTGGCAAAAACTGGCCATTACAAAGCGCCCACCCTTTGGGCGCGAAATTGAATGAAACGACTTTGATTTCGCTAAGGAAAGGTTCCGACATGTCTCCTCCTAAAGGAAATTAGAAAACTTCACTAGCGTGACAACAGGAAAGTCTGGGCTGTCGCAGTTTGGTTATAGCCCGATTGTCTCAATTAATTTTGAGCGTGTCGGGAGGACAGAGCATAGCCCCTGCTTGTGGAGATCTGAAGATCTTCAATTGAAGCGGGGGGGATTCTAGCCTGCGTCTGTCGGAATTTCAAGTTATAAAAGCGGTCTCCGTAGAACTTCGGGTGGGCCCACATGTACGTGGCCTTAAGCCCTTCTGGCGAACTCAACGGAATAGACTGCCAATTGCCAATTCACTCAATCCTACACACGGCCGTGGTTGGATTCCTCTACGCCTCTTAACGCGAGAACTTCTTTGGAATCCCACCATCAGACCCGCCGCTAAATTTTTTCTGGAACTCACCGGCTATTAAGTCTTTACCCTCGCCACGGGTGTCGTTCTGAACACCCTGAGACTTGGCAATCCCTCCGAAGTCGCTTCCTACGAAATTTCCTTGGCAGCCACGAATAAGTGAAGATAAACTACGGCCCACGAGGCACTTACCTTTAGGTCCAGGAGAACAAAAACATGCCGCTTTCACGTCGCAGATTCCTGCGGGACGGACTGTGCACAGCCGTCTCTATAACGTTGTTATTAACCAACTCCCGCATCGGTTTTGGGCAAACCCAGAAGAACGAAATAGGTAAACTTCCTCCCGGTTCTCCTGTTCCGCTCGACGCTCAGAAAGACCCCGTGTATTTCTTCCGCGAGGAGACTTTCAAACCTTACGTCAACGGGATCTTCCAGGCCCCGAACGCACGCGGTGAGATGATCGAATTACGACTCGTCGAGGTGCTGGCGTTTAAATCGTCAGACAAGTCGACGAACGAAGGGACCAAGTCTTTCTCGTTGACGTTTAAGGCCGCTGGCGAGTTGCCGCCGTTCACGTCAATTCATACGATAAAGCACCCGGCGCTCGGCGAGTTTGACTTGTTTCTGACAAAGCGCAAGACCGATGCCGGCGATCTCTACTATGAAGCCGTGATCAATCATATCCAGTAATAACATAGGTCTTTGGTCTTTGGTCTTTGGCCTTAAACCAGACCTAAATGAGCCAAGACCTAAGACCTAAGTCCAAAGACCTATCTTCAATCCATGAGTGACTCAAATACCCACACATCTCCCGACAACGTTTCATTGCGTCCGGTGACGGCCGATGACCAGGAATTTTTGCTCTCAGTCTATGCCGGCACGCGCGCGCAAGAGTTGGCCCAGGTGCAGTGGGACGACGGTCAAAAGGAAGCCTTCGTTCGCTGGCAGTTTGAAATGCAACAGAAGGAATACCAAACGCGGTTTCCTGATGCGCGTTACGACGTCATTCTGGTGGACGGCGTTCCCGCGGGAAGGATATGGGTCGGAATTGACGACAAGCAGATGCGGTTACTCGACATCGCGGTGATGGCGGAATTCCAGAACCGCGGTGTCGGGACCATACTGCTGCGGCGGTTGATGGACGAGGCGACGCGCGTGAACAAGCCGCTGCGCCACATGGTGTTCGTGCTGAACGACAACGCGCACCGGTTTTACGAACGGCTCGGGTTTAAGACGATCGAGGATCTCGGCGGGTACAAACACATGGAGTGGGCACCGTGATTCGGATTACTTGTAGTAGTTGTAGACAGCTTCGTAGCGGAACCCGTCTGTTTCCTGCGCGATCGGCACCAGAAACACTTCGAACTCACCCATCTGCGGATGGGCCAGCCGGTAGATGTTCTGGTTCAGGAGAAACTCGAGCGAGCTCTTGAAGAAGACCGAGAAGCGTTCCATGCCCGCTTCTTCATGCGCGTCACTGGGCCGTGACTCGACTCCTACCAACGTGAGATCGATTGGTTTTGGTAACCCTATATCTACTAAAACTCGAAACGATGTATTCAGGTTTTGTCTGAATTCCTCTTCGCTCTGCCATTCACTCATGGCCGCTAACCTTATCACATTCACGTCGAGGTTTTTAATTGCGCTCGCAGGTTTAGATTGCGGATCAGGCGGTGAAGATAATTCGGATGCACGCCGAGCAGTCTTGCTGCTTCAGTGTAGTTGCCTTTCGCTTCCTCGATGGCTTTCAAGATGATCTGCTTCTTCGTTTGCGTGACGGCCTCGTGGTAACCCATCGTCGATTGCGCCGCCGACGTTTCGTGTTCGAGTAAGGCCTCAGGCAAGTCTTCCGGGAGGATGACTTCGGTTGTTCCGAGCACGATCGCGCGTTCGATCGCGTTCTCGAGCTCCCGCACGTTCCCGGGCCAATCGTAAGCCGTCAAACAGGTGCGTGCGTCGGCTGATATTCCGTTCAGCTTGCGATTGCATTTCGCGCCGTACTTGTCCGCGAAGTAACTGGCCAATAGCATGATGTCTTCACGACGCTCGCGCAGCGCAGGCATCTCCAGCGAGACAACGTTCAGACGATAGTAAAGATCCTGACGAAACTCTCCCGCCTCGATTGCGTCTTCAAGGTTCTTGTTCGTCGCCGCGATGAGTCGCAAGTCGACTTTAATCGTCACCGTGCCGCCGACGCGCTCAAACTCCCGTTCCTGTAACACACGCAACAGTTTTACCTGCAACGCCGGCGACAGCTCGCCGATCTCGTCGAGAAACACTGTGCCGCCATCCGCGACCTCGAGCCTTCCCTTCTTCTGTGAAAACGCGCCCGTGAACGCGCCCTTCTCGTGCCCAAACAACTCGCTTTCCAGCAACGACTCGGTGAGCGCCGCGCAGTTGACGGCCATGAACGCCTTCTGCGCGCGTTTGCTGTTGCGATGAATCGCGCGCGCAGCCAGTTCCTTGCCCGTGCCACTCTCGCCTGCGATCAGCACGGTCGAGTCAGTCGGCGCCACCTTTGAAATGAAGTGATAGACGCGCTGCATCGCCGGGCTTTCGCCCACCATGTTGTGTTCGATATTGACGTCGGCCAGCAGGCGTTCGTTCTCGGTTTGCAGCCACTCGAAGTGACGCGCGTTTTCAATCGCCACTGCCGCGATACCCGAGATTGCGGTGACGAGCTGTAGATGATCTCTGTTGAATTGATCGCCGGCGATCGTCGTGTCGAGATAAAGCACGCCCAACCTGTGATCGACCATCATGAGCGGCACGCACATCACGGAACGCGCCCGCGCGCGAATAACGCTGTCGGTCGAGAGAAACGCCTGTGTTTCCGGATCGCTTGCGAGCAGCGCGACGCCGTCTCTCAGCACCTGCTGCGCGATTGTTCGACTGACGTTGACGGCCTTGTCTTTGCCGCTCACGCGATCGAGTCCGAACACGATACTCGAGTCAAGTGACTCATTGTTCGTCAACAGGATCGCGCCGCGTTGGGCGGGAACGACTTCGAAGAGCAGCTCGATCAGTCGCTGCAACAGATCCTCGAGACCGCGAATCGCGTTGATGCTCGTGCTTATCTTCATCAACGCGCTGAGGTCGCGCGCCATCTGGTACACCGCGTCGTCCAGGCGGATCTGCAACGTCGGCCCGCTGATCACCTGCGCTTCGTCGAAGTTCACTTCGCTGGACCGCGAAGCAACTTCACCTTCGTGGGTAAGAAAAACGAACTGCGCATCACCTATTCTCAGACGGTCGCCATGCTCGAGCATGCGCGACTTGACCGGCACGTCGTTGACGAACGTTCCGTTGAGGCTCTCGAGATCAGTGATGACAAAGCCGTCGTCCTGCTTTTCGATCTTGGAGTGACGTCGCGACACCGACGCGTCGGCGACACAAACATTGGCGGCTGTCTCGCGACCGATCACGAGCGAGTCTTCGGTCATGTTGAAGACAGTTCCTTTTAACTTGCCTGAGATCGCTGCTAGTCGTGGGCTCATGTTGAAACTATTAGCGCGTGCTCTATCCGAATAGATAATACGGCTATCCGATCGGATAGCCTGATGCCGGAACGTTGAGCGTCAATTCTACAGATTTTAGGAAGTTTTGGCTCCAAACAATGTGGCACGAGAGTAGCAGAGCAACGGGTGCACTGGAAGGCACTCGAGTCCAGGTTAAGCAAACCAGAGAAGGAAGCACTGGTTTGCCGGGAAGCTGCGCAGCGGATGCCCGTCCGACAACACGAGCCGCAAGACTCGTCGCTCGCCGTCTCCCCAAATCAGAGCAGCAACCCAACGCCCCCGGGTTGCTGTTCTGGTTTTTTGCTGTCGTGAGGGAGAAATACTCTCGTTTGCGCGTTACGTACTAAAAGCAGGGAAGATCGCCCAGAGGGTCTTGGACCAGCGGCACGGCTTGATGTTTAGGTCATTCGGCGCGCAGCCCCTGCTGCTGTTAGCTGAAGCGAAGCCAGTCCATTTTCCTTTGTTAGGTTCAGCGCCTGACGCTTTACACCAAGCGGCGGCATATCAGGTCTGAACAGTCACTCACCACCTGTTAGCGGCCAATCGGCCAAAAGGGAGAATAGTAATGGCTACTCGAATAGTGATTAGTGATCAGAACAAAATCAGTAAGAAGCAGAAGAAGATTAATAGAGGACAACGAGACATCAACGGTGCACTCTGTTACGTCGACTGGCACGTCATCAAAGCCCTCAAAGCGCTGACTGACGAGCTCGGAAAGAAGCTGCCGCAACTGGACCTCGCCGAGGTACGCAAAGAGTTGCACAAGGCTTACTACGCGAGTGAAAAAGTTGCCGACATCGATCCCCCAGGCTGCGGTAACAACTTCCCCAAAGAGCCGGACCTACCCGCTGACCAGAATAAACCGGCTGAACCACCAAATCAGATCAAAGCTGCCTAGCCGCGGCCTCTCCCCGACAACGTCCCTGCTCGGCAGCAAGGATCCTTCGCAAAAGCAGCGAACACTCAAGTCTTACCGTTCGCTGCTTATCAATATTACGTTAGTGTTTTTAAGACCTCGTTGACAGGCGATTTGCTGGTGGTCGGGCGACCACGCATACGCGAAGATCTGGTCGCCGCTGAAATTCGTGAGTTGTTTAGACGCTCGCGTGTTCAGGTCGTAGCTCCAGATGTTTGACGTGCCGCCGGCGTTCTTGATGAAGCTCAAGGTGTGATCGTCCAGCCAGTAAACGCGCTGCCACTCCATCTCCTCGACCGGCATATGCGTCAAAGCCGGGCCGCCGTCCACGGGGAAAATGGCAACGTCTCGTGTACCGGATTTAGGCTCGTAACGAGCCGCAATCAGTCGATCATTCGGTGAGAAGACGGGCATGCGGTAACGGTCTCCGATCTTTACCGGCTCGCCGCCGTTGAATGGTACTTTCCAGACACTTCTCGATCCGTCGGCGTTGTGGTCGAAAGCGACCCATTGATTGTCCGAGGAGATCGAGGGATAGAAGTTGCGGTCATTGAACGTCAGGCGGGTGACGTCGCTGCCGTCCTCGGCGTTCATTCGATAGATGTCGAAACTTTTATTCCGCGTTGAGGAGAAGACGATGAACTGTCCATCGGCGGAGGCCGCGGGACTGTAGTTGTCGCCTGCTTTGGCCGTGAGTGGAACGGGATTCGAGCCGTCCGGGTCAATGCGCGAGAGATTTAACCCGTCCTGCGTCATAGCGGAGAACACGATCTTGCCTTGCGACGTCCACGTGATCCCGTAAGTCATTCCCCGTCCGGAGTTGATGGACCTCGGGGCGGTAGCGGCGTCAAGCGTCGCGATCCAGGTTTGCCATCCCCAATCAGTCTCCACCGTGGCGATTTTGTCGCCGGCCAAGCTGACGCCGCGATACTCAATCAGGGGCGTCGACGTAATCCTTTCGGCCACGCCGGCCGGGTAACTGATGCGCCACAATTGGTGCGGTCCCAACGGCGTTTCTCTGGCGCTGAACACAAGACTGGTCGGGTTTTTCCAGGCGACCTGGTAAACGGACGACCACGATCGTTCGCCGATCGGGTTCTCGCTTCCGCTGTTGACGTCGAAGCTGATCAAACGCTCGTGAAATCCCTCAGCGTAGCCACCCGACGGACAGACAATGGTGCTTCCATCCGGAGACCAGGCAAGTCCATACGTCGACAACGTGTCACTGTTTTCGCGCTTGGCAAGCACTCGCTCATTCGTGCCGTCGACGTTCGCCAGCATCAGGAAGTACTGGCCCTTCTCCCTGTCAATACGCACAAAGGCAAACTGATCGCCTTGCGGTGAAAAACTGACTGGGCTGTCGACATGCTCGCTCAGCTTCACGGGAGCGCCGCCGGGAAGCGACAGGCGATAAAGCGTGCCCCACGCGTCTTTTTCAATGCGCGTGAAGAAGAGATAGTTGCTGTCGGGAGAAAAAGTAAGTCCGATGTATTTGACCTTGTCAGCCGCGACGATCTCCGAAGCGCCGAACGTCGCGGTGCTCATCAACATCAGTCTCTGTTCTTCATTCTGCTCCTCGGCATGGGCCACCTGTTTACCGTCAGGAGAGATCGCCATCGACTTAGACGTCCCGGCGGTCGTGAGCGGCTTCATGGTCAGCCCCGGCGCGGTCTGAGCGATTTGTTGACCGTTAGGGCCACGGTTGATGATCCGGTTAACAAACCGGGCCGCATTTGGCAGAAGAATCAGTAAAGCAAGCACGCCCGTTACGCCGGTGAAGATAGCGGCCGCCTTGTGCGTCCTGATCTCGCTCAGGATGAACTCGGCGGTGAAGAGCGCCTGCGACCGGATGCGCGTGAGAATTGCCGAGTTGGCGCGCATGACTCGCGTCTTCTGCCCGTCGAGTGGCGGCGGATACCAGGGCAGCGCATTTATGCCATTCTCGCTGTCGCGTTCCAACTCCTTTTGCAGTGTGCCAAGGTCCGCCGCCAGCTTGGTGATCGACTGGTAGCGTTCCGTGCGGTCCTTCTCGAGCGTCTTTCTGATCAAGTCGCGGTACGGAGCGGGTAGTTCTTGCGGTAACGAAAGCGCCGGCGGTTGTGGCCCAACAATCAAAGCGATCGTCCCGTTCGGCGTCTTGGCTTCGAACGGCGTCGTATGCGTCAGCATTTCATACAAGACGACACCCAGACTCCAGATGTCCGTGCGATCGTCCAGTTCAATCTCGCGCAACTGTTCGGGAGACATGTATTTCACGGTCCCCATCAACGTCCCCGCCTCGGTGCGTACGGAGGCGGCGACGTTGCGGACGCCGAGCGGCTCTTCTGGGAGTACTTCAGTCAGCTTCGCGAGGCCGAAATCGAGCACCTTCACATAGCCGTCGGGACGCAGCATTATGTTTTCCGGTTTGATATCGCGATGGACGATGCCGGCCGCGTGAGCGGCGGCGAGCGCGGCGGCGACCTGTCCAGCGATTTGGAGCGCTTCGAGCGGCGTAATGACTTCATGCGCGAGTTTGTCGCGCAGCGTGATGCCCTGGATGTATTCCATCGCGATGAAGTGACGGTTGTTCTCCGTCACTCCGACGTCGTGGATCACGCAGACGTTTGGATGATTGAGCGCCGATGCAGCCCGGGCTTCGTTTTCGAAACGCAGCACCCGGCGAGGATCGGTGGCAAATTCGCGGGAGATCAACTTGAGGGCGATCTTGCGGCCGAGCTGCTCGTCGTGCGCGAGA
Source organism: Acidobacteriota bacterium (assembly GCA_046732935.1). GTDB lineage: Bacteria > Acidobacteriota > Blastocatellia > Pyrinomonadales > Pyrinomonadaceae > PSRF01. The sequence continues at coordinate 142,175 of JBKPOC010000049.1, forward strand.
TAGATTTGGCCCATTCCGCCGGCGCCGAGCGGGCACAGTATCGTGTAGCGCCCGACTTTCTGACCGGCTGAAAACTCTGCCGCTTCGTCGGCGAGCATGCCGGCGGCAAATTCGTACGCGGGGGCGCTGAGAAAATCCTCGTTACTGTCATCCGCGGTTAGTAAGGCTTCGACTTCTTCGCGGATGGACTTGTCGTCACCGCAAACCTCGTTGAGAAAGTCAAAGCGCTCGGCAGGCGTTCGTTCCTGAGCGGATTGGAAGATCTCTTTTATGCGCTGCCATCTGTCATGGGTGATCATGTCATTTCTTGAGAGGCTTTAACTATTACAACGATAACTGACTATAACGCGAGATTCGCCGCAGAAATCCCTCAAGGAGAATCAGCCCTCGTCAGTTCCCGCTTTATGAAAGCCTTGGCCGTCCGCCATTCCCGCTCGATGGTGGCGTGTGAGATCTGCATCACTTCGGCTGTCTCTTTGATTGTCAGGCCGCCAAAGAAGCGCAACTCGACGATGCGCGACTGGTCCGGATCGATCTCATGAAGCCTGTTCAAAACGTCGTGGAGTGCCAGCAAGTCAGCATCGGGCTGAGCACCGAAGGCCGGGACACTGCGCAACGACACTGCCAGACGGTCGCCGCCTCGTTTGGAAGAGTAATGCGCGCGTGCGTGGTCGACCAGAATGCGTCTCATGAGTTGCGCCGCGACGCCGAAAAACTGGGCGCGGTTCTGCCAGCTCATGCTGTGCTGATCGAAAAACTTGAGGAACAACTCATTGACGAGGGCCGTCGGTTGGAGTGTGTGCTGGCGCCGTTCGTGTCGTAGATAGTGTGCGGCGATGCGATGCAGTTCGTCATAAACCAGCGGGGTCAGCTGATTAAGCGCCTTATCATCACCCTGGTTCCATCGTTTGAGTAGCTGAGTGATGGCTTCAGCCGAACGACTCGCCATTTATCGTCTCTTTCTTTTTAGAGAGTGTGGAGAAGTGGGCGATCTCGACGGTCCATTGGCTGGAATTCTACACCTTAAAAAAATATTTGAGGGAATTTTCCTGCGCTTGCCGCGTTAACAGATGACAACGGAAACAAGGGGTAAAACTTAAGGGGACAGGGTGGGGTCATGAAACAACTTGCTGTGGGTTGTTAATGAACGTAGTCCTCGTCAAAGCTTCTCACCCCCGCCCGCTAGAAAAACAAAGCGGCAAGCCCAAATCCTCCGCCCTTGCCGCTTTGTTTATTTTTATTTGTGGTTCTTAACCGCAGTCTTCGTCTCTGAAACGATGAGCCAGTTGTTGGTCGGCGTCACTGGCACCATCTTGTGACGTTCAAGCCAGTCGATGATCAACTCGCGAATCTCCTCACTCGACCGATAAACCACCGGGGCGTTCTTGTACATCGTGTATCCACCACCGCCATTGACTCGATAGTTGTTAGTCGCAAGTCGAAACTTCTGCGTCGGCGACACCGGCTGCCCTTTGAAGCGAAGGTTCTGAATGCGATTGCCGATCGGCTTCGTGATGTCGATTCGATACGTAACACCTTCCGCAACGTCAAAGTTGTAATCAGGAATCTTCTCGTCGATCAGTTCACGCAGCGACTTGCCCGGCTCGTAAGGCTTGTAATACTTCGCCGAGTGCTCGAGCGCCTCCTTCAGTTGCTGCCCCGTCACTTCCAAAACCGCCAGCGTGTTTTCGTAAACGTAAAGCTCGGTGATGTCGCGCACCGTCACGGGCCCCTTCTCGATCCTCGCGTTCTGATTGAAACTCGCCACCATCGAAACGTCCGCATTGCCCGCGTCGAGTTGCACCTTCTGGACGAGGTCGAGAATCGCTGTGTCACGAAACCGCGCGTCCTCGGCAGTCAACTCCTCGGGCGACTGAGCAATGACGCGCTCGAGCCACTCCTGCGTCTGTCGATCGTAAGGCTCGGCGAGTTTTACGACTGCCGGATCCGGCTCGACGCGATCGTCCGTCGGAATCGTCCGCGCCGACTTCGCATAGACGCGCCATCCATTCGGATCTTTCTGAAGGTACAGATCCGCTCGTGCGAGATGGCGGCCCCAGTGGTTCGCCTGCGTCAACAACACTCCATTGATGTAAAGCGACGGCACATCGCGATGCGTGTGGCCCATGAAAATGACGTCGACGCCCGGAACTTCCTTCGCGATCTCGACAGCTTCGTTCTCGTGCGGCACTTGTCCGGGATTCAGTTCGCCCGTGCTCAAGTCTTCCTCGATTCCCATGTGCATCGCGATAACGATGACGTCCGCCTTTTCTTTCGTCCGCACTTCCGTGACCCACTTGCGCGCTTCCGTAACCGGCTCACGAAACTCGAGTCCAGCGTAGTTCGGCGGATTGTCCCAGTTCGGCACCCCCGGCGTCGTCAGCCCGATGACGGCAATCTTCACTCCCGAGACGTCCTTGATGATGTAGGGCTTGTAATGCGGGTGCTGCGTCCCCTTGTCGTAGGTGTTCGCGGAGAGCCAGGGAAACTTCGCTTCGCCGCGCGCTTTCTCCAGCACCTTGAGACCGAAGTTGTACTCGTGGTTTCCGACAGTCATCGCATCATAGTTGAGAGAGTTCATCACCAGCATCATCGGATCGATGCGCACGTTGTTCTTGCGGCTGTGGAACGATTCGAGCGGCGAGCCTTGAATCGTGTCGCCGGAGTCGATGAGCAACAGGTTCGGCTGCTCTTTGCGGATGCGGTTGATGAGCGTCGCAACCTTCGCGAGACCGCGGTTGTCGGGTTTGTTGGTGTAGTAGTCGATCGGGTCGATGTTGCCGTGCAGATCGGTGCTGCCGAGAATGGTGATCTGCACTCGTTCAGGCGCAAAGCTGCGCGCGACGAAAACGAGCGTGAGCAAGATACAAAGAACGATTAGCGACTGAACTGCGGGCGTCCGCGTAAGCGAAACTTTTCGTGTTTTCATTGTGGCTGATTGTTTACAAACACTTCGGCTGCCGTCGCTCCGTTGATCTTCACTTCATGAACGCGCTGGAAGTTGGCGCGCACGTATTCCAACTCGTCGCGGTTTTCAAAATACGTGCGGCCCCGCTGAACAATAACGTAAACCGGCCCGCCGGCGGAACGCACGTCGAAGTCGCGTGACGAGATCGCCTGCGACTTCAGATCCGGACGTTCAAACTGAGTCAGATAATAACGCGCGACCGCCGGAGTTTCATGAGCCATCGTCGCGCCATTCGGCGCTGCGTCGCAAACGAACCTGATCGCTTCGCGCAATCCGTCGTCGTAAAACTCGTCGTGCGGGAAGAAGTAACCGGCTTTGCCGGCCGCGAGCGCGTTCGTGTAGAGCGCGTAGTGCGGACCGTTGGCGAACGCGGTCCATCCCGGCACAGCAACAAATAACAGCACAGCCACAGCAGAAACAATCTGCGAGACGCGTTTTGATCTATGTTTTTGGACAAACCTAATCAAGCCAACGACGCCGACCGCGGCGAGCATGTAAACGAACGGCATCAACGACAGCGTGTACCGCAGCCACTTCCCGCCAATCAGCGAGTAAGGAACAATCCAAAACAGAAACATGAATAACAGGAATGCATGACCCATGTGACCTGGACGTCGAATTGAGAGTATGAGGCCCGCCACGAAAGCGGCGCCGATAATCAACGGCACTTTGATCGCGAGAAACAGCAGGTAGAAGTAGACGGGAGTTCCCCAGAACGGCGAGCTCGACATGTTGTTCTTGTAGAGTTCGCCCGCGAAGAGATAACCCGAGTGCGTGAGCAGCCGTTCGCCGAGGTAGGCGTTCAGGTATTGCCAGACTTCCGGCATGAGCACCGCCGGATTCACCAGCAGAAACACCGCTATGATGGTGAGGAAAAACCATCCCGGGGTGCGTCCGCTCGGCTCGCCTGCCACTTCTTTACGGACGTGAAAGTTGTGATGGAAAAGCATGTTGAGACCGAGATAGTGAGGAAAGTACTTCGAAGCAATCATCAGCCCGAACGAAACGGCGCTGGCCGCGTAACGACGCGCGCGTCCCGGTTTATCTGCCGGTGAAAGCTGTTTCGCGCGCACGAAGAAGAAGAATGCAAACAGCATGAAGAAGACGAGCAGCGAGTCTTCTTTGCCGATGCGATTGTGGGTGATGGCATTGATACCGACGGCCCAGAACGCGGCGGCGAGCAACGCGGTCCAACGATCGAAGAAAGCAGCCGTGAGAAGAAACAGCGGCACCACCGTCAACGCGCCAATCAACGCGTTGGGCAGCCGCAGCGCAACTTCGTCGCTGCTGGGGACGGCGTTCAAAGAACCCCACATGAGGACCTTCATCAGCATCGGATGCTCGCCGTTGGCGGTGAAGTCGCCGCGCTGGTACGCGCGCACGGCATCCAATTTGTTCATCTCGTCTTCAGCGAAGCCGCTCGCGCCGAGTTGATGGACGCGCAGACCGAAGCCGATGACGACCAAAATGACGAGAGTTGCGATTACCGACCATTCCAAACTCCCGACAAGGCTGAAACGATCGATCTTCCAGCTTTGCTGCCCATGTACGTTGACTAACGGCGCCGAGGTACTGAATTTAAAATTGCGAGCCACGATTACTTCCCTTATCAACATCCGTGCCCAGACCATGTTAGCCTCGTTGTTAGCCGAGACCAAATAGCTTATGTTAGTAGCCCAACACGAAAACGACAGATGGATAATTTAGTCACCTCCAACATTCGCCAACGACCCATTCGAACCCTGGTCAGCGTGGCCGGAATCGCGCTCGGCGTCAGCCTCGTTATGCTCTTCACCGGCCTCGCGCGCGGCATGTCGAACGACCTCCAACGCCGCGCCAGCAACGTCCGCGCCGAACTGATTTTCATGCGGCCGGGCGCCGTCCAATTAACCGCCATGACAACCAATCTCGATACGCGGTATGTCGAGCGGCTGAAAGCGATTGAGGGCGTCGAAGAAGCACTGCCGTTGATTCGCCACGTTTTTCAGGGCTCCCGCGGCTTCGGATTCGAACAGATCGACGGCGTCGATTGGAACGCCTATGCGCGCATCAATGGCATCAACATCGTCTCCGGGCGCGGTCCGCAGGGCCTGAACGAAGTCGTCATCGACGAAACGAAGGCGCGCAACGGCAACTACCACGTCGGCGATGTGCTGAAGCCGTTTGGCACCGACGACTACCACATCGTCGGCATCTACTCGCCCGAGTCAGGCGCGCGCGTGAAGATGTCGCTCGAAGCGATGCAGCAGGCACTCGAGGCGCCGGGAAAGTGCACGTTGATTTTTCTGAAACTGCGCAATCCGGATCAACTGGCGGAAGTGGCCGCGCGGATCAATCGCGACTTGCCGGGCAACACGATTCAGGCCACGAGCGAGGTCTTTACAAGCTTCGAGAAGACGATTCCGTATCTCGGCGTGTTCCTGCGCGTGTTGGTTGGACTAGCGGCGATTGTCAGCGCGTTGGTGGTGATGCTGGCGATGTACACGACGATCACCGAACGCACGCGCGAGATCGGGATCCTGAAAGCGATGGGCGCGTCGCGTGGTTATATCGTCGGCATCATTGAGAAAGAAGCGATACTGATCAGCGTCATCGGTTTGATTGCGGGTTTCATCCTTTCGACGATCAGCGCTTACTTCATTCACAAAGCCTACGGGCTGGTTTTTGAATACAGTTGGCGCTGGGCGCTGGTTGCTGCTGCTATCGGATTAATCGGCGGCGCACTCGGCGCGCTCTATCCGGCGTGGCGCGCTTCAAACCTGGATCCAGTCAACGCGCTGGCGTACGAGTAGTACCAACCAAAACATAACTCCCTAACAACAGAACAAGTCAGGAAAGGGGCAAGCGTAGCGCGCCCCCGCTCAGGCGCAGCGGGGGCGTTGCCCCCTTCCTAAACTGTTCTTGCTAAACATTAGCTTTCGTTTGCAGGCAACGGCTGAGAAAGATCAGTTGCGCTATCGTCGGACAAGTTGCGGAGCGACAATCCGCGTTTCCAGATCAGGATCACGCCGACGGCGCTCCAGAAGATGTCGCGGCCCTTGCGAATGACGGCGAGCGTTTCGCCGATCCCGCGCGCAAATCCCAGCACCTTCGAAACCTGTCCGGTCCCGCCCTCGTCAACGCCTGCCCGCAAAGGAACAAACTTGAACGTCACGTTGATGATCCGGTTCACCGACTCGAGAATAAACGCCTGCCGCAGCGACGGCGCGACGGGACTGATAAACGATAGCGTCGTGTAGATCTCGAGCACGCCGGCGAGGTGAAAACAAAGGTCGAGCGCGAAGATCGAAAGAAATCGCCGGCGGTTCCGTTGATAAAAGCCATAGACGCGCTCCTCCAGCACCTGCGCCCGCGGAACCACTTTCGACATGAACTTCGGCGCGATCCCGCGGCCGCCGAGGCGGCCGAGTGCGCCACTGATAAACCTGACCTCGCGCCTGATCAGTAAATACCCGAGCAACACGATCACGGCCGTAACGATCAGCGCGGCGATGCTCGCGTATCGCAACCCTTTCGGCAGCGAAAAACTCAGCAGCAACGTCGCCGTCCCGCTGAAGATAAAGATCGTGACCGACAGTGCGTAGAAAATGTTTTCGATCGCGAGCGCTGATAGCCCGACCATCAACGGCACCCGGTCTTTCACGAACACCGCCTTCGAAGGCTCGCTCACCGCCACGCTGACGAACGGAACGATGTTGCCGAGCGCATCGCCCATGATCCGCGCCGCAAACGCATCGAGAAACGGAAGCCGGTGCGGCGCTTCCACGCAACGCGTCCACGCCCAGCCGCGCGCGACGTAACGCAAACTCGAAATCGCGAGCAACAACAGGAATCCAGCCCCGAGCCGTTGGATCCCGCCGAGAATTTCCCCGACGCCCGCGCTCGTCACGAAATAGACGAAGAGCAGCAGTCCCAACAGACCGAATATGATTCCAAGTGGCGCGAATCTTCTGCTGCGACTTCGCGTCTCGACTTGCTCAATCTGGTTTTTTTTAGAAGCCATTACAGGTTTTGGCAACCGTCATGCCGCGCTGAGATAAAACACCGATTTTATACTAGCTTTTGCCTTTTCGGTTTTGGCTTGATTATGATGCTACGTTCAATTTTGAGACAAACAATTCGAGCACGACACCCATGAGTCAATCCCAACCCGCGATGGAGCACTTTGCAAGTAATCCCCTGACAACTCTTTCCGAAGACGAAACGATGTTTCGTTCCAGCGTGCGGGAGTTTGCCGAAGGCGAACTGCGCCCGCGCGTCGAGCACATGGACGAAGCCGCCAAGCTCGACTCGGCGATCATCAAGCAGTGCTTCGACCTCGGTCTGATGGGAATCGAAACGCCCGAAGAGTATGGCGGCGCAGGCGCAAACTTCTTCACGGCAATCCTGGCCGTCGAGGAGCTTTCCCGCGTGGACGCGTCGGTGGGTGTTTTTGTCGACGTGCAAAACACGCTCGTCAACAACGCCTTCATCCGCTGGGGCACGCCGGAGCAGAAGCAGAAGTACCTGACGAAACTCGCGAGCGAGAACGTCGGCGCGTACGCGTTGAGCGAACCGAGCTCCGGTTCGGACGCTTTTGCGATGCAGACACGCGCGGTCGATAACGGCGATCACTACGTCTTGAACGGCCGAAAGCTCTGGATCACGAACGGCATCGAGGCCGAGATCTTCGTGCTGTTCGCGAATGCGAATCCGGAGGCCGGTTATCGCGGCATCACGGCGTTCATCGTCGAAAAGAGTTTCCCCGGTTTTTCGATCGGCAAGAAGGAGAACAAACTCGGCATTCGCGCTTCGTCGACCGTCGAGCTCATCCTGGAAGATTGCAAGGTGCCGAAGGAGAACGTACTCGGCGAGGCGGGCAAGGGCTACAAGATCTCGATCGAAACGCTGAACGAAGGACGCATCGGCATCGGCGCGCAGATGATCGGCATCGCCGCCGGCGCGCTCGAAAGCGCAATCGCTTACACGGCCGAGCGACAGCAGTTTGGCAAGTCGATCAACCAGTTTCAGGGAGTTCAGTTTCAACTCGCTGAGATGGCCACGGAACTGGAAGCCGCGCGCCTGATGGTCTACAACGCCGCCCGCATGAAAGACGCGGGCATCAATTTCGTGAAGGAAGCGGCGATGGCGAAGCTTTACTCCTCGCGCGTCGCCGAGCGCGTCAGTTCGAAGGCGATCGAGTTGTACGGCGGCTACGGTTACGTCAAAGACTATCCGGTCGAGAAGTACTGGCGCGATTCGAAGATCGGCGCGATTTACGAAGGAACGTCGAACATGCAGTTGCAAACGATCGCCAAACTGATTATTCGGAAATGACCGCATCGCGCATCCAACTATTCGAGCAGATGCTTGCGACGGATCCGGGAAACACGGCGGTGCTTTTCGGACTGGCGAAGGAATACGAGAAAGCTGGCCGCGACCAGGAGTTGATCGATACGTTGAATCGGTATCTTGAAGTCGCGGACGACGAGGGGAACGCGTTCGGCATGTTGGCCGGCGCGTATGAAAGAACGGGGCAGAAAGATAAAGCGCGCGAGGCTTATCAACGCGGAGCTGAGACGGCGCAGCGCCACGGCCATCCCGGAATGGCCGAAGAATATCGCATGACCCTGGCGAGTAATTATGAAGACTGATACCAAAGTACTGAAGCTGGTGCCCAAGACAACGTCGCCGACATCCATCAAGCCGCAGGATGAGGAGACGGGGCGAGCCGGAGAAACGGAGTTGGCGCCGGCGCCGGCGCCGGAACCGATCTCTCGACCCGCCGCGCCGCACGTCGTCCCGACTCCACGAACGTCGAAAGCCGGCGATCTTCCCGACAGCAAGCTGCTGCTCGGAATGTATCGCACGATGTATCTGTCGCGGCGGATCGACGACAAAGAGATTCAACTGAAAGGTCAGAACCGCATCTTCTTCCAGATCAGCGGCGCAGGCCATGAGGCGGTGCTCGCCGCCGCCGGTGTCGTGCTGAAACCCGGTTACGACTGGTTCTATCCGTACTATCGCGACCGTGCGCTCTGTTTGCAGTTGGGCATGACGCCGCTGGAACAGTTGCTCTCGGCAGTCGGCGCTGAAGACGATCCGAATTCACACGGGCGGCAGATGCCGTCTCACTGGGGTCACAAGAAGCTCAACATCGTTTCGCAGTCGTCGCCGACGGGAACGCAGTTGCTGCAAGCCGTCGGTTCCGCCGAAGCGAGTTACCGTATCGAGCTCGTGCCGGAGTTGAAAGAGCGCGTAAAGGGTCTTCACGACGACGAAGTGACCTACGTTTCACTCGGCGATGGAACGTCGAGCGAAGGCGAGTTTTGGGAAGCGCTCAACACTGCGTCGAACCTGAAGCTGCCGGTCGTTTTTCTACTCGAAGACAACGGCTACGCGATCAGCGTCCCGGTTGAAGTGCAAACAGCGGGCGGCGACGTTTCGCGGCTCGTCGAAAACTTCCCTTCGCTTTACTTGCAGCGTTGCGACGGCACGGATCCGATCGAGTCGTTGGAAACGATGCGGCGCGCCGTCGATTACTGCCGCCGCCGCCAGGGACCGGCGCTTGTCCACGCGAAAGTGATTCGGCCGTACTCACACTCGCTTTCAGACGATGAAAAACTCTATCGACCCGACGAAGAACGGACCGGCGACGCGGAACGCGATCCGGTGAAACGGTTCGGAGCGCTGCTCATCGAGGAAGGCGTGATCGATCAGGATGGGCTACAGAAGATCAAAGACGAAGTCGATCGCGAGGTGAACGAAGCCGCCGACAAAGCGCTCGCCGCTGCGCAACCCGCGCCTGAGACGGCGACGAAATATGTCTTCTCGCCCGACGTCGATCCGCGATCGAAAGAGTTTGACACCGAAGAGAACGCTGAGCTCACCGGAAATCCGGGCACGATGGTCGACCTTATCAATCGCTGCCTGCACACCGAGATGGCGCGCGATCCGCGCATCTTCGTGTTCGGTGAAGACGTCGCCGATTGTTCGCGCGAGCAGTATCTCCACGTCGTCAAAGGCAAAGGAGGCGTGTTCAAAGTCACCGCGAACTTGCAAAGAAAGTTCGGCAGTCAACGCGTCTACAATTCACCGCTGGCTGAGGCAAACATCGTCGGGCGCGCGATTGGCATGGCGACGCGCGGGTTGAAGCCGGTGGTCGAGATCCAGTTCTTCGACTATATCTGGCCCGCGATGCACCAGATTCGAAACGAGCTCGCACTGCTGCGCTGGCGCTCGGGTAACGACTGGAAAGCGCCTGTCGTGATCCGCGTGCCGATCGGTGGCTACTTGAAAGGCGGCGCCGTCTATCACTCGCAGTCAGGCGTCTCGACGTTCACGCAGATTCCTGGTCTGCGTGTTATCTATCCCTCGAATGCCCTTGATGCCAATGGACTGTTGCGCACCGCGATTCGCAGCGACGATCCGGTGCTCTTCCTCGAGCACAAGCATCTCTATCGTCAGGCCTACAATAAGTCAGCGTATCCGCCGGACAACTTCATGATCCCATTCGGCAAGGCGAAGAAAGTGCGCGAGGGAAAAGACATCACGATCATCACGTACGGCGCGCTTGTTCAACGTTCGCTCGTCGCCGCGAAGCAGGCGGAACAGGAAGGCACGAGCGTCGAAGTGATCGATCTGCGCAGTCTCGTTCCTTACGACTGGGAGGCGATTGTCGAGTCAGTGAAAAAGACAAACCGCGTGATCGTCGCGCATGAAGATTCGCTGTCGTTTGGTTACGGCGCTGAGATTGCCGCACGCATCGCGGATGAACTGTTTCTCGAACTCGATGCGCCGGTGCGTCGCGTGTGCGCGCTCGACACGTTTGTCGCGTACGCTCCTCAACTCGAAGATGCAATACTTCCGCAATCTTCCGACGTGGCAAAGGCAATCGCTGAGTTGAAGGCGTATTAAGAACACGAATTTAGGTCCATTGCCGTACAGTGCTGTATCGTTCTGTTTCGGACGACAGCACTATATACCCCGCAATTATTGCCTCACCTAACCGGCATAAATCTTGCCAAAAATCAGAGGCGCATACGCCTGTAAAGCGTCTCCCCGACTTTGTTCCCCCACGTCGACAATTAATCGCGATTGATTAGACACAAGGGAGGTACAACTGATGAGCAAGCATGGTTTGAGCGTTCTAGCGGCCATGGTACTGACTCTCGCGCTCGCCGCTGTCGCTCTGGCGCAAACAACAGTTACCAAGACCGTCCAAAACCCCGACGGAACTTACACGATTATTGAATATCCAGCGAAGAAGGAAGTCACTCTCACTCTGAATCCCGTCAACATCACCGGCGCGAAGGGTGTAGCTACGATTCTCCGCGACGACGACGGCACCAGAATCAAACTCAACCTGACGAACGTTCCCGCTGACGTGAGCGCGTTGACGCTCTATGCGGTCGACGACAAGGGCGCGATCACAGCGTTGGGCCCGGTCGCGATCATTAACGGCGTCGGAACGCTGGCGGCTACAACTCCGCTTTCGAAGTTCATGCTGGTCGCCTCGCCGGAAGCGAGTTTGACCTCTTACGACCCGAGCACAGCCGTAGTGTTCAGAAGCGCAGTGCCGGAAGGGTTCACCGTTATCCCGGTGACGCGAAGTGCCTCGGGTGAAACAGTCGGCGCCATGACTGCGCCGGCCGCAACTACGACAGTAGCGACTCCGACGCAGGTGACGACGACGTACACCGCGCCGCTGCTCGGAATTCCGAACTACAAGAAGGGCGACGACACCAAAATCAAGGTCGACTTCAGTGGCGCGCTGGCTGGTGCGCGAGCGAACGTCTTCCTGACGCCGCGTAAAGACGGACCGACGGAAGTGAACATCCGGTTCCACGACCTGAAGGAAGCGCCTACGGGGAAGAATTTCATCGTGTGGGCGGTTGGAGCTGACAATACCTTCCAGAAACTCGGACAGATAACGAATACAAAGGGACGGAATGAGGCGGAGATGAAGTCGGAAGTTAATATGCCGGACTTCGGTCTGCTCGTGACGATGGAAGATGCTGATGTACCGTCGCCGGTCGGACCGGGCGTCGCGCATATTCACATCGTTCCATAGCTCTTTCGAGCAATTGCTTCAGCTTCGGGCTGCCCTCGGGCGGCCCTTTTCTTTTGGACGCGGATAAAATCTACACACAATCGCAAAGTTACGGTAATATGTCCGTCACCCGACGGGCTCGGTTCCGAGCCCTTATCTTTTTCAGCTAACGAGATCCCCTGGCCTTGATTCCCCGATCGAGCGCCCGTAAATCTTCGTTTTTGCCATTGGTGTTGACGACATGAAGCGAAAGTACCCCCGTTTTCTCCCCACTCTCCTGGTTCTTCTCTTCGCAAGCGCAACCGCAGCAGCTCGCTCGGATGAAAACCTGCCCGCTCTGGTCAAACGCGTCAAACCCGCCGTCGTCGCCATTGCCACTTACGACGCGAACGGCGAAGCGCTCATGACCGGTAGCGGTTTCTTCCTGCGACCAGGTCAGGTAGTCACGAACCTGCACGTCATCCGCGGCGCAACCCGCGGCGAAATCAAGACGCTCGACGGCAAAGGCAAGGTCTACCCGATCGCCGGCGCGATCGACATTGACGAAGAAGGAGACCTCGCGCTGCTCAGCGTTGACATGCCGGCCGCGCCCGTACGCAGCACCGAACTCGCAACGGAGCTCCCGGATGAAGGCGAAGGCATCTTCGTGATCGGCAATCCGCTCAAACTCGAAGGATCCGTCAGCGACGGCATTGTTTCAGCCGTTCGCGAAGTCCCGAATAGTTATCGAATCATTCAGATTACAGCCCCGATATCCCACGGTAACAGCGGCAGTCCGGTGTTCAATCTACGAGGCCAGGTTCTGGGCGTCGTGACGGTCAAAGTCACGAACGGCCAGAACATCAATCTCGCGATTGCCGCTGCTCGCGTGGGGCAATTGCGTCCCGGCGCACTGCGCCCGTTGTCGGATGTGACGCAAAAGCCGAAAGGCGACGTTGCTGAGGCGGCGTATCGCACCGGTTTGGAGTCGCTGTGGTTAGGCAACTACGACAACGCGGTTGGTTATTTCGAGAACGCGGTCAACAAGAATCCGAAGCGGGCCGATGCCTGGGTGAAGGTCGGATACTGCAAAGTCAAACAAGGGAAGAATCAAGAAGCGATTCACGCGTACCAGGAAGCGCTGCAACTCAAACCGAGCGACGCGGATATCCATAACAAGCTCGGCGATGCGTACTACTACGCTGGTCGGCTGCGCGAGGCGATCGATTCGTACACTGAAGCGGCGAAGCTGCGTCCTGATTGTGCCGAGATCTTCTACAACCTCGCGATCGCGTATTCCGAAAGTGGAAACCCGAGCATGGCCGCGCAGCAGGCCCGCATCCTCCAACGCCTCGATCAGAAACTTTACGAACGCTACCTGCGCGAGACGATGTGAGCCACAAAAAGGCACAAAAAACTCAAAGGGTATTTTGTGCCTCTTGTGGTTAACCTGTCTGCCCTGTGAAGACGTTCGTATCGACGCTGCGCGGATTTCCCAGGACGACGAAGCGGATGTTCCGCATATACTTTTGCGAGACGCGTTGAATGTCCTGCGGCGTTACCGCCATTAACCGATCCAGAAACTCGACCGAATTCCGCCAGCCTCCGCCAATCAATTCATACTGCGCCAACTCACCCGCCTGCGCCGCATTCGTCTCCTGCCCGAGGTAGTACGTCGTCAGGTACTGCGCGATCACAGCGTGAATGTCCTCCGACTTCACCGGCTCGCTTTGCAGCCGCGCAATCTCACTCAACATCACGCGAATCGATTGGTTCGCATCTACCGCCGTCACATAAAGCCCGCCGACATTCGCCGCCTGCGTCCGCAAAAACGCATCCGGCGCGTACGACAGATTACGCTTCACACGCACCTCTTCAAACACGCGATCGCGCAACAACGAACTCGCGATGCGCATCGCGTAAATGTCCGGCGACGTCAACGAAGGCGCAGTGAACAATCCCTGAATGTAGTTGGTCGGCAACTCTCGCGGCGTTACATCCACAGACGACTTCTCGAACGCCAACTGCGGCACTACTTCCGGTTTATAATTCCCGCGCGGCAACTTTCCAAAACTCGCCTCGATCAGACTCTTCACTTCGCTGACGTTCAAGTCACCGACGATGACGAGCAACAATCGCGACGTCTCCATGAGTTTCTTGTGATAAGCGCGGAGGTCTTCCGGCGTCAGCTTTGAAACCGTCTCCGGCGTTCCGCTGGTGTTGTTCAGATACGGATGGCCCGCGTACGCGACTTTCTCCTGAAGCTTTTGCAGGTAGACGTCCGGATTGTCTGTATCGTCGCTGAGCGAAACAACGGTCCGGCTCTGCACGAGCGCGACGTCTTCCTTCGTAAACGACGGATGCAACGCGACGTCAGTGAACATCTCCCACGAACGATCGAAGTGCATGCGCGTGGACGCGAGCGAGAGCACGGAGTAGTCGTTGTTCGAGCTGCTTCCGATCACAGTGCCCATGCGCGACAGTTCGCTGCGCATGCGCTCGCGCGGAAATGCGGCGCTCGCTTCCGTCGCTACGCTCAGCATCAGTGTTTCGATACCCGCGTTCTCCGCGTTGATGTTCGTCGAGCCGCCGCGAATAAACAGCCCGGCAGCCACGGTCAAACTACCCTCGCGACGCTTCATCAACACCTTCAGGCCGTTGACTTCAAACTCGCTGACGAGCGCCGCTTGTTGCGCGACAACGTTTTGCGCCGTCGGCTGCGCCGCGGCTGGTTTCGCCTGTTGTGTCGCGCGCGATGGTTGAATGCCGCCGACAAGGACAACCGCAAGCAGTACAAACGTCGATACCAACTGGCGGACGTGATTTAACGATCGGTTCATGGTTCTCTTCATTGACCCGCTCTTCATTGACCTACTAGCTCTTCCGGTGTGATTTTGACTTTGTTCTGCGCATCACTCGACATCAAAGCGAGCCCGATGTGCGGCTTGCCCTGGATGTAAGTCGTGATGTAACGGCTGATGTCGGCACGTGAAGTGGAGCGAAGCCGGGGGAGATAACCGCGGAAGTAATCGAGTCCCGTTGACGCCCACCAGAAGCTGAGCGTGTGCGTGTAGTCACTCAGCTTTTCGCGTGAATAGAGATCGTCGGCTTCGAGCAACGCCTTCGCGCTCTCGAGCTGTTCGTCGGTGTAATAGTCTTTGTCGTTGAAATGCGCGACTTCTTCGTAAAGCGCCTTGAGCGCCGCGCGTGCTTTGTCAGGCGTAGTTTGGGCGACCAGTTGAATTGGGCCAACGTTGCGCTGCGTGTAGTAACTCAGATCGACGCCCGTAACGAGACCGGTGTCGACGAGGTTTCGCTGAAACCGTGAATTGGGCTGGCGCAGGATGAACGAGAAAACGTCGGCGGCGTAAGTCGCCGGATTGTCCTTGCCGATCGACGGTCCGTGCCAGCCGATGTTGATGATCACGTTCTGCACGGGCTGAACGATCACGGTCCCTTCATTCTTCGGCAGCGGCGGATGCTCGACGAGTGGAAACTCGACGAACGGATCTTTTTCGCGGCGCGGCCAGTCGCCGTAAAACTCCTGGGCCATCTTGACGACTTCCGCCGCATTCACGTCGCCGGTCAGCACCAGCGCCGAGTTGTTCGGCACGTAGTAACGCTGCTGGATCAAACGCATCATCGCGGTGGTCGCAGCTCCGACCGTCTCGCGGCTTCCGAGCGGGTTCTTCCGGCTCGGGTACTTAAAGAAGAGACGATTGTTCATCTCCTTGTTCAGATAGAAGAACGGGTTCGACTCATTGCGGTCGATCTCGCCGATCACGACTTCTTTCTCACGCCCGAACTCGCGCTCGTCGAAGAGCGGATAACGCGTTGCATCTTTCATGAACTGCATTGCGGTGCGGAGGTTCGGACTGGTCGTCGTGAAGTAGTAGTCGACGACTTCTTCGCGCGTCGTGCCGTTGTAGGCGATACCCATCTGGCCGATGGCGCGCAGATACTCTTCGGCGTTCGCGATCGCCCGGTTCTGTTTGAAGAACATGTGTTCGTACAAGTGCGAGAGCCCGTTCAACTCAGGCGGCTCGGTGTACGAACCGTTCTTGACGGCGAGTTCGATCGTGACCAGTGGAATCGAATGATCTTCGAGGATGATGACTTCGAGACCGTTCGGCAGAACCTGGCTCGTTATCTTCGCTTCCGGCAGCCGCGTTGCGGGCGCGGTCGTTGTCGCGGGCGCCGGTTTGGCCGGCAGCGGGCGTGTTGCTCGGTCTTGCGTAACAACTTCCGCGAACAACGCCTGGGGAGTCAGTAAACAAAGAAGCAGTAAAAGAATTGAGAAGCGTTTCACCGATAACTCCAGAATCAGCAGAATGATATTGGCGTTCGATTCATTCGGGGGCCAAATAGATGTCGCAGTACGAGGTTAGCCTGCCGGAGGGATTTTCACAAATGGGAGGCAGGTCACTTTTTCCTGGAGACGATTGCGCGTGCCTTTTGACGTAGGGCGGTGCGATAGACGGCAGCGTCCGTGCCTGCCGCATTCGAGAGCCACTCGATCCGCGGCGTGCCTCGGGGAGTGGTTTCGCCCGTCATCTGCATCGAGTAGGTCCGTTTATCGTTGGGGACGAACAGCGACAGCCGCCGCAGATTGCGGCTCTCGCTCGAGTCTTTACCCGTGAAAAGCAAGTCCTGGAATCCGTCTTCATCCGCATCGACCAGTTCGGCGGTCCAGCTCGCGTGCCGGAATCCGTTCGTGTCCAGCGGCTGCTGCGTGGTTACACGAAACTTTCCGTTGCGTTTCTCGAGCATGAGAAAAGTGGTCTTGCCCGCGCGGCGTTCCTGGTTGACGGCGACGATCGCCGGCCCGTTGTCAGTATCGACGATCGCGACACTGCCAACCGTTCCAGTGGCAAACTTCTCCGCCAACTTGCGCGCCTGATCGATCGTCGGCTGCGACTCTGCGATCGCCGGCGGATGAGGCGTCTCCGCCGGTTTGCTCGTCGCCGGAGCTTCATTGCGGTACGACACAGGCGTCAATGGTAATTGCGCAGCATTCGCCGTCATGGCTTCCTTCAGCAGACGCGGCTCAGGCGCGCTCTCGCCCGTGTAGCCCCACGCGAGCAGCACACCAAACGTCGTCACCAGCACCAGCGGCGCGCCGACGCGGAAGAGAATCCCTCGCCCGGGACTCGCCGCCGCAACCATCGACGACATCGGCTCGATATCGGGCAACGTCCGTTCTGGCTGCACGAGACTTCGTTCCAACAGCTTCTTCGCGGCTGCCGCGGTGCGCGGACGATCTTCGGGACGTTTCGCCAGCAGCGAGTGAATCGCGAGCGCCAACGGGCGCGGAACGTCCTGCCGCAGTTTCGGCAACGGCGGCGCCGGCGCTGTCGCCTGTTTCACCAGCAACGCCGACTGCAACGGATCCACAAACGGCGGACGTCCCGCCATCATCTCGTACAACAAGACGCCAAGACTGTATAAATCACTGCGAGCGCCGACGCGCTGGCCCAAACACTGTTCGGGCGACATGTAGCGCGGCGTCCCGATCAACTGCCCGGAACCCGTGCTCGCGTGAGTTGCAGTCGACTCCGCCGACGAAGCCAGAACTTTCGCGACGCCGAAGTCGAGCACACAAACGCCGCGTTTGCCGATCAGGATATTGGAAGGTTTGAGGTCGCGATGAATGATGCCAAGCCGATGCGCTTCCTCCAGCACGTCGCAGATCTGCGTCGCGATCTCGACGGCGCGCGACGGGGAGAAACGGCCTTCGCGCGCAAGCACCTGTGAAAGAGTTTCGCCTTCGACAAACTCCATCACGATGAAGTGACGGCCGTCAGGAAGATTTCCCGCGTCAAAAATCATCGCCGCGTGCGGGTGATGGAGCTTCGCCATCGTCCGCGCTTCGCGCAGAAAACGATCGGCGACGTCCGCGTCGCCCGCGAACTCGCGCTTGATGATCTTTACTGCGACAGGCCTATCGAGTCCAAGATGAGTAGCGAGGTAAACGGTGCCCATGCCGCCGGTGCCGATTTCTCGCTCAATCCGGAACCTGCCAGCGATGAATTGGGGGACATCCATATGTGACCTTCTTTCGGGTTAAAAGGCCGGAGACGTTTCCAAATTTTCTGTTGGCTGGGGGAAGAGGCTGCGTAGTTTATCACGAATTTCTAAAATTCGTTCTACTACTTATCAATGCCTGGATGGACCGACGGCACGTTCGGAATCCAGAACGTCTGCCCGTTCAGATCGACGCTCCGCAGGCCGTGCTTCGGCAGGTCCTTCTCTTTCAATCCGAGAAACGTGAAGTGCGGCAGATCGCTGAGGACGGTCTGGAACCAGCCGTGTTTCGCGAGGATCTCGCGCACGCGCGGGTTTTCAAACTCGTTGACGTCAAACGCGAGCATCGCGATGTGCTGCGAAGTGCCCGGCGCGGCGATCGAGTAAAGAATCGACTTTGAGAGGTCTTTGCTGAAGTAAATGCCGTTTTTTTCGAGTTCGAGAACTTCCGCCACTTGCTGTGAAAGCGGCAGACGTTTCAAACGCTCGACCTGTTCTGGGGTGAGACGCCCCTGTCCGAGCCAGTATTCGAGCGCGGGTTCGAAGCGGGAGTTCCAGAGCCGTACGCTGTCTTCATAATTTCGGCGGCCAGCTTCCGCGCCGTCGCGAGGCGTGATGTCCAGTCCTTCCTTCTGAGCTTCTTCACGCGCTTTGAGCAACTGTTTCATCGCTTCGGGCTGGAGCTCGACGTCGTCGTACGAGATGTACTCGGTTTTGAAACCCGCCTCGTTGTGGAATCGCTCGACGTCGGCTTCGTTCGTGAAAACGCAGACGGGCGGCGGCATTACCTTCTTGTCGGCGACGAAAACCGCGCCGTACTCCTCGAGGATTCGCCGCGCCACGGGATCGGAAGAGGGACAGATGTTTTCGAGCTTGATTTTCCGCTTTTTTAATGCTTTCGCGAGTGCTTCGTAAAAGGGTGTTGGTTCTTTAGTCGAGTTAGAGTCCCGTAAGGTATTGGCAGTCATCTGTGTTGTTGACATTACAATAACAATGAGGCTTGTAATTTTCCTAATCTGTGTTCCCCTGTGGCGGTTAAACATAAGCTATTTCAGCGTTCAGTAGAAACACGAATAATATGAAAAAGGCAAATCTGTTTATGGAACTGGTCGCGACGTACCGCAAGCATGGCTGGGAATTGCGTGGTGCGCTGATGCAGCCGGCGACGTTGGCCGAGCTACAGTCGCAGGAAGCGCAACTGCTCAATCTTGTTCAGGTGAAGGAATCGTCGATTGATGCGCTCTGGTTCGCGCGCCCGTCATCTCACAATCGCGATGCGTGGGAGCTGCGCTTGTTGGAACAGACTCAATACGCGCTTTTCGAGACGTTTGAAGCGGATGAGACTGAAGAGCAACGTGAGGAAGCGAAACTGGAAATGGAAGCCCGCTTGCGCGAGCACGTGTTAGGAAGATCCGTCTAATTCGTGTTTACTGCTTACCCATCTTCACTGGGATCTCGAGTTTTTCCTGTCCACGCATCACGACCACTTTTACGGTGCTGTATGGAACGGCGCGTTGCACGCGCATGACGAGCTCGGCTACTGTCCGGATCGGCACGCCACCAAACTCAATCACCACGTCGCCTTTTTTCAACCCAGCCATATCGGCGGGACGATTCTGAAAGATCGTGTCGAGTCTTACTCCATGTATCTTCGTGCCGGGAACCTCGACAATCTCCGTGTCGCCATCGTCGAACCCAAATTGCCCACGCCCTTCCGGTCGCCCACGAAACACCTCGTTCAACCGCTGAATCTCATCGCGCGAAATCGTGGTGAGCTTCGTGTTGTGCATCTCGCCATCCCGCATGTACACGACGTCAATAGTCTTTCCAGGCGGCGTGTGAGTCATGAGATCGCTTATTTGATCTTCGTTTTCAATTCGCTGCCCATCGAAACTGACAATCACGTCACCACCAATCAAACCGGCTTTGTCGGCCGGTCCATCAGGCGGATTCACGCGGGTGAACGTCACGCCGGCATCGGAATTCTTCCAATCATCGGTGCCCGCGTACGACTTGTTCATCATCTGTTGCTGCACGACGGCGCGATGTTTGATCGGGCTAATCACCGCCGTAAACGCAGCGGCGCCGACGAAGAAAATGAGCAAACCGACAAAGATCCACGCCATCCCGCTCATCTTGCGGCGACGGCTTCTCACCGGCCCAGATGCCCTCGCGGAACCTGGCCGCAGCTCTCCACTGGATCCCATCGATTCGGCGTATCCCGGCGACCCCTCACCTAGCCGGAATCCGCAGTTGCGGCAGAAACGTAATTCCGCCGGCATGGTCGAGTGACAGTTCGAACAGGTGATTACGTTCGGCGTTGAACTCGTTGGCGGCACTTCAGGGTTTTGCGACATAGGAGACACCTGTCTGGGATCTTAAGCGAAATTTGCCCGAATTTCCTATACGCCAAATCATCTTTTCCGGTTGCATTCCCCCGTGCTCGATAGACTTCCCGGCCCGGAAAATGCAATATGTGGCTACAATCACAGCGCCCGCTCCATGGGGCCGCATGGAGGTCAAAAGTGGAAATAACAAAAGCGTTGGCGGCTTTACAACCGCTTTACGGCAAAGACAACGTGGAAATCATTACAACGGATGGAAGGCGGGTACGCGGCACGGTCCGCAGCATGAAAAATACTCAAGCGCTGACTACTCCAAGCGTCAAAATCCTATGTGCGAATGGTCAGATCGTCAAGATTCCCTTCCCAACTATCGCCGAGATTAAAGATCACAACCTCGCGGAGTAATGTTTTAGAATGCGCGTTCAACCGAACGCGGTCAGAAAGGTGGACTCAAAAAACTTGCCCTCCCCCTTCGTAATCGACGATCTTGGCGCGCGAATCGCCAGCGTCTGGTCTGAACTGCGACCCTCAACTCGCGGCCTGGTTGAACGGGCTTTACAAGCGCCGCTCACTGGCCCACAAGCCGCCCGCATTCAGTACGACGCGCGCTCCGACATCGAGCTCAGCCGCTTTCTCGCCGCCCTCGACGATCGCGCCGCGGAAAAGAACGAAGCACTCGACGCTGAAACTGGCGGCAAGCTCAAGTCCGTCGCCGACACGTGCGCAACAGTGTTGCAGGAAAAAACTGAATCCGCCGAAGTGTTTGCCCAGCTCGTGCGGCGAGCATCGTCGCAAAGAGACTACAACCGGATCGACACGCTCGCGGATGCGCTCAATACTCGCTTTCCGCCAACTGAGATCTGCGAACTCGCGCGCTCCGAAGACACGATCGTCCGCGAGCTCGCGAACGAAGCGCTGGCGCGTTGTCCGACTGGGTTGTTAGCAGCATTGCTTAACGATCCAGTGGATTCCGACACCGCGAAGGGAGCCTTGCGCAGGCAAATCGTCGAGTATGGGTCGGAAGAAGCGCGAAAGATCGTGAACGCGCTCGAACAGATTGAGGAATTCTAAAACTCAGGCGCCGAGCTGATGCAGCCGCTCGACGACCTGATCGATCAGCCAATTCGGCGTTGAAGCGCCCGCAGTCACACCTACTCGCTGCACGTTCTCCAAATCAGCCGGATTTATCTCCGCGGGAGTCTCGATCAGAAAACTCTTCGCGCACTGTTCCTGGCAAACCGCTAACAACTTGACGCTGTTTGACGAGTGACGGCCGCCGATCACGTAAAAGGCGTCGACTTGCCCGGCGAGCGCACGCGCCGCGTCCTGGCGATCGCGCGTGGCGGAACAGATCGTGTTGACGACTTGCGGTTCAGTGTCGGCTTTCTCGCGAACGGCTTCGGCGACTTCCAGAAACGTCTTCAACTTGATCGTCGTTTGCGAAACGACGAGCGGCGAGCGCAACGGCGGAAGGTTCGCGACTTCGCCCGCATCACGGACAACATACGTGTTGTTTGGCGCGTAACCGACGACGCCGATCATCTCCGGATGATCCGGATTGCCCGCGACTACGACGTCGCGTCCCTGCTTAGCGGCGCGCTCGGCGAGATGCTGAACGCGAGTGACAAACGGGCACGTTGCGTCGATGACTTTCGCGGCGCGGTGCTCGAGTTCGAGCTGAACCAGCGGAGTGACGCCGTGGGCGCGAATCACCGCGATCGTGTCGCCGTCCGCTTCGTCGGGAGTATGGATGGTGGAAACGCCCTGCGCGCCGAGTCGCTCCATCTCCTGCGCGTTGTGAATCAGCGGGCCGAGGGAGCGAATGGGACGCGCGCCTTCTTCAACCGCTTCCTCGACCATTTCGACCGCGCGCTCGACGCCGAAACAGAATCCGTACTCGTCTGCCAGTAAGACTTCCATCAGGTGGTTTCGCCTCTTTCGTGCCGGCACTTCTCCTGCCATTGGTCGCGCAGCCTGTCGCCGCCAGCGACGCGCTCGTCGATCCAGCCGATCTCCCAGTCGAGTGCGCCGCGAAACTGTGACAACACAGCTTTTTTCAAATCGCCGACTGCATGAGCAAGCTCTCTGGGCATGATCGCGTAGGAAAAATCGCCGATCTGACGCAAACCATCGCGAACCGCCCCAGCCACATCCTCAACGCATCTCCGAGCTTCTTCCATAACAAACGCCTCCGCAAATCGATTCTAGCATCATCTTCCTTACGCCCGCACTGTACGGTTAGTTCAGGTCGGGAGGCCGGAGCGGGCGATTTTTTCCATCAGATTGCAGAAGCGGTCGAGCTCGCCGAGCGTGGTGTAGACGTTCGGCGTGATGCGGATCCCCGTGAATTCCTCATGCACGATGGGCGTAGTAAAAATGTGATGCTTATTGAACAAATAGTTCCCGATCGCACTCGGGTCCACGCCCTCGATATTCACGTTCGCGATCGCACACGACTGGTTCGGATCGAATGAAGTATTGAATCGGACCTTCGGCACGTCTTTCAAACGGTTCATCCAGTAGCGCGACAGGTACCTGAGCCGCGCCTCCTTGCGCTTTCCGCCGATTCCGTTGTGAAACAGCAGCGCCTCGCCAATCGCCAACCGCGGCGCCGCCGAGTGCGTTCCAACCTCTTCAAACTTCCGAATGTCAGCCGACTGCTTCGTCTCCGCTGCCATCAACGGCCACAGCTTCTCGATCTTGTCGCGTTTGACGTAAAGCAGTCCGGTGCCTTTCGGAGCGTAGAGCCACTTGTGCAGGCTGGTGCCGAAATAGTCGCAATCCAGGTCTTTCTGTTTGAAGTCGAACTGCGCAAACGAGTGCGCGCCGTCGACGATGGTTTCGATTCCCCGCGCCCGCGCCATGTCGCAAACTGCCTTCACTGGAGTGATCTGTCCGGTGATGTTTACCTGGTGCGACATCAGGATCAGTTTCGTCTTGTTCGTGATCCCCTTCTCAAATGCGGCGGTGATCTCGTTGAGATCTTTCGGTGGGATCGGAATCTGGACCAGCTTGAGCACCAGTCCTTCGCGGCGTTCGCGCTGGCGCAGCGTCGTCAACATTCGCGGATAGTCCTGCGTCGTCGAGAGAATCTCGTCACCGGGTTTGAAATCCATGCCCATCAGGAGAATCTCGAGCGACTCGGACGCGTTGCGCGTGATCGCGATCTCCTCACGGTCGCAGCCAAACATCTCCGCCAGTCCAGTGCGAATCGTCTCCGACTGCGGCTCGAGCAACTGCCACATCGTGTAAGCCGTCGCGTCTTCCTGCTGCCAGATGTAACGCACCAGCGCTTCGGTGACGATACGCGGGCTGGGCGAGACGCCGCCGTTGTTGAGGTTGATGATGCCGCGCGTAACGGTGAACGAGTTTTGAATGACTGACCAGTAGTCTTCGTCCAGCGCCACCTGTTCCGGCGTCAGGTGGCTGACACTCTTCGACGCGGCTTCGATCTCCTTCGCGAGCGCCGCGATTGTCGGAACAGAGAGTGCCGCCAGTCCAAGGCCCTTGCCGGCAAGCGAAAGAAATCCTCGTCTCGTTGTGGCAGACAAGTTGGCGCTCATCGTTTTTTCTTCTCCTGTTTTGCGGGAGTTTCTTGTTTTGCCGGAGTTCTGGGACCGACGAAGTAGCCCGGCGGCACGACGAGCTCACGCTTCATGCCGTCCGTGGAGACGAACTGCACGTCGACGTTGTGGAAGCCGTTTTTCGAAGCGTCACCCGTCGGCTGGTACTTGATGCGAAATTGGGCTTGCAAATCGAGCACTATCTCCGCGGCTGAGTAGATCAGTTGTTCTTTGCTCGTGGGAAAGAAGACGCGGCCGCCGCTTTCATGGGCAACGCTCTTCAATAACTTCTCGGCTTTCTGAAGCGGACCCGGCCCGTCTTTGGCCAGATCAAGCGTAAGTCCAATCACGAACACTTGAACTCCCGTCTCGTGCAACAGGTTTATCAGCGCTTCCTGTTTGTAGAAACTTCTTCTGTCTTCGCCGTCCGTGATGATGATTACGACTTTACGGCGCCCATCATTTGACTTGTTGTGCTCGTCGACGTGGTCAACTGCCATGTAGAGAGCATCAATTACTGCTGACTGTCCGCCCTCGACATAGAACGCGTTGAGCGACTTCATCAGTTGGGCGTTATCGTTAGTGAACTCCTGGTATGTTTCAATCTTGTCGCTGCTGACGAACTTCTCAATGAAGACCTCATCATCCGGCCGCTTGTTCTTGATGATCAGTGCCACGGCCTCGAGGGCTGAAGCCAACAGTCTTCTGAACGACCCCGAGCCGTCGATCGCGATGGCGTAATCGACGGGCCGGTCGTCTGCCTCGATGCTGAGTACTGTCTGTTCGACCGTGTCCTGGAAAACCTTGATCTGATCTTTGCGGACGCTGTTGACACGTTTGTTGTCCTTGTCCGTGACGATCATGCTTAGACTTACAGGCTGCGGTTGTTGAGTATAAAAACACAGCACCGCGACGGTCAGAATAAATTTTCTAAGCACTTAACTTGCCTCGTAAACGATCTCGCCATTGATCACCGTCATCACGCACCGCGTCTTCAATATCTCCAGCTCAGGAATGGTCATGATGTCGGCGGAAAGGATCGTCAGGTCTGCCAGTTTCCCAACCTCGATCGACCCGCGCAGTTTTTCTTCAAACGCCGCATACGCCGGCCACAGCGTAAACATCTTCAGCGCCTGCTCGCGCGTCACCGCCTCTTCCGGATGCCAACCCTCGCCGGAAAAACCTTTCTGGTCCTTGCGCGCGACGGCAGCGTAAAACTCGATCATCGGCTCGCCGCGTTCCACAGGCGCGTCAGACCCGCCCGGCACCACCACGCCCGACTTGATAAAACTCTCCCACGCGTACGCGCCATTCAACCTCGCAATGCCGAGACGGCTCGGCGCGAAAAAGAGATCGCCGATCGCGTGCGACGGCTGCATCGAAGGAATGATGCCGAGCTTCGCGAAACGCGGAAGGTCAGCCGGATTGACGATCTGCGCGTGCTCCACTCGCCAGCGCGGCTCCGCCACCTTTCGTTCGCCACGCGCGACCGCCTTCAACGCAGCTTCGTACTCGTCGAGTATGAATCGATTCGCGCGATCGCCAATCGCGTGCGTCTCGACTTGAATACCCTTGCGCAACGCCTCGACCAGCATCGGCCGTAGCTCTTCTGCTTTCACAGTCAGAAAGCCCGACGTGTCGGGCGCGTCTGAATACGGCTCGAGCAGCGCCGCGCCACGCGAGCCGAGTGCTCCGTCCGAAACGACTTTGATCGTCCTTAATGTAAAGCGATTATCAAACGCGCCGATCGTCGGGCCTTCGTTCAGCAAGCGCGTCGCATTAGGTCCCGGACCATAGACGGCTTTGTAGATCCGGAGCTTGATCGTTCCCGCTGCGTAGAGCTTTTTGAAAACGTCAACATCGCCGTAGGTTCCGCCCGCGTCCTGGATCTGCGTCCAACCGAGCGAGATGTCGCGCTTCACACCGAGCACGACGGCGCGTTCCGCGTCGTCAGCCGAAGTCGGCGGGATGCGACGACGCACGATTCCCTGAGCGGCGTCGAGCAACATGCCGTTTGGTTCTCCGCTCTGCTTGTCTTTCGAGATCTCACCGCCGAACGGATTCGGCGTGTTCTTATCGACGCCTGCAATCTTCAACGCGGCACTGTTAGCGACTGCGCCGTGCCCGTCGGCGCGCCCGAGAATCACGGGATTGTTTGGCGCGACTTTGTCGAGGTCCCAACGCGTCGGGAAGACCGGCGGTTGCCAGTGCGTTTCGATCCAGCCGCGTCCGGTGACCCACTCGCCCGGCTTCGCCTGATCCACTCGCGCTTTCACCTTCGCGAGAAAATCCTCGAGACTGCTCGTGCCTTCGAGATTCAACGTCATCTCGCGCTGACCGACGCCGGAAAGGTGTTGGTGCGCGTCTGCAAAGCCCGGCAGGACGGTCGCGCCTTTCAGGTCGACAACGCGCGTCTGCGGTCCGACGAACTTCTGCGCGTCAGCGTTCGAGCCGACAAACACGATCCGGTCCTTGTTGACCGCGATGGCCTCGGCGCGCGGCTTCTTTCCATCGGCCGTGTAGACGTTCCCGTTCTTGAAAACGACGTCGGCGGCCGCGCGCTGTGGGACAGGGAACAGGCTAAAGAGCAAGGCGATGATTACTATCAGTGTGAGTCTCATAGTCACCTCTATAACACGGATTTTATGAATTCAGGAATTTTTGCAGCTGCGCTCGCGTAGGCAAACCAGTACGAGCCCCAAGCGCGCTGCATTTCATTGCGGCGACGGCGTTGCCGTAGAGCAAACTCGTTTCGATGTCGTCGCCGTGCAACAGACCGTAAAGGAAACCGCCGTGAAACGCGTCGCCCGCGCCCGTCGTGTCTTTGCAGCCGCCCGGAGCTTCAAACGCCGGCGACTCGATGAACTCGCCGTCGCAATAGACGATCGCGCCGGAAGTACCAATCGTCATCCCGGTGATGGCGCATCCGTAGCGCGCTTTCAGATCGATCAACGCCGCCCGTCGATCTTCAATTCCCGTGACACGACGCGGAAACTCCTTCGAGCCGATCAGTATGTCGATGTACGGCAGCAACTCGGGCAAGCCTTCGTAAACGTTGTCGATATCAGCGGAGACGATCGTGCCGGACTCGCGCGCCGCCTGTGCCAGTCGCAAACACGCGGGCGGATCGTGAGCGTCGAGATGCAGCACGCGGCCCATCGATCCGAACTCCACCGGCGCTTCGTCAGGCGTGTAAGCGAGACGGTCATCGCGATCCCAGACGATCGTTCGCTCGCCGTTTCGCGCGTCGATAGTGATGAAGGCGATCTGGTTTCTTGCTCCTTCGACAACTTCCGCGTAATCGACGTTGACGCCGTCGTCCTTCAGCGTCGCCAAACCAAACAGGCCTTCCGGATCGGAGCCGAAACGCCCGGCGTAAGCCGTCTTCAAGCCGAGCCGTTGCAATGAGACCATGGCAGAGGCCGTTTGCCCGCCCGCCGACTGCTTGTGATCGAGGAACCGGATCTTCGTATCAAAGTCCGGATAAGCCGGCACCACGATCAAATGGTCAACGGCGTTCAGCCCAAAACCCACCGCATCGAACGGTTTTTTGGCCGGCAGTTTAAGTGGAAATTGCATGTATACCCGAACCGAACTTAAGAACAGTCAGGAAGGGGGCAAGCAAAGCGCGCCCCCGATTTGACGAGAGCGGGGGCGTTGCCCCCTTCCTGACTTGTTCTTGCTAAAATGGCATCTCAAAGTCGTGCCCCTGGAAGAAAAACTGAAAGAAATCCCACGCTCATCCGGCGTCTATCTCCACAAAGACGCCGCCGGAAAGGTGATCTATGTCGGAAAGGCGAAGAACCTTCGCAGCCGTGTCCGTTCGTACTTTCGTGCCCGGCCGTTCGACCGCAAAACCGACGCCTTGGTCGGACAGATCGCGGATTTCGAGTTCATCGTCACCGACAACGAAGTCGAGGCGCTGATCCTCGAAGCGAGTCTCGTCAAACAACACAAACCGCGCTACAACGTCAAACTTCAGGACGACAAGTCGTACCCGCACCTGAAGCTCACGATCAACGAACCGTTTCCCAAAGTCGTCATCACACGGCGCGTTCAGCGTGACGGCGCGCTCTACTTCGGCCCGTTCCTGCCGGCGGCCCTCGCGCGCCGGACGATCGATCTGATCAACCGCACTTTTCAACTGCGCACGTGCGACATCGAGATCGACGGCAAAGCGCCGCGCCCGTGTCTCGAGTATCACATCAAACGCTGTCTCGGGCCGTGCGTCAAAGGATTGTGCACGCCCGAACAATATCAGGAAGCGGTGCGCGACGTAAGGCTGCTGCTCGAAGGACGCAACAAAGAGCTCGCCGACACGCTCGAAGAACGCATGCTGGAAGCGTCGGAAGAGATGCGCTACGAGCTGGCGGCGAAGTATCGCGATCTGCGCAAGACGGTGATCCGGCTTTCGGAACAACAGAAGATGGCGACGACTTCCGAAAGCGACGTCGACATCTTCGGCTACTACCGCGAAGGACAGAAGCTCGCGTTGCAGTTGTTCACCATGCGCGAGGGAAACATCGTCGGCCGGCGCGAGTTCTTCTGGGAAGACTTGCCGCAAGACGAATTCGATCCGGCGGAGTTTCTCAGCGACGTGTTGGCGCAATACTACGCTTCCGATTACGTGCCGCGCGAGATCTACGTGCCCGTCGATTTTCACGATCGCGAGTTGCTCGAGAAAGCGCTCACGAGCCGCAAAGGACGGCGCGTCAAGATCTGCGATCCGCAACGCGGCGAGAAGCGCGACATGATCGACCTCGTCGACAAAAACGCGAAGCTCGCGTTCGAACAACGTTTCCGCGTGCTGAAGCCGGACATGAAACGCGTCCTCGAAGAGCTTCAGGAGACGCTCGAGCTGCCGCACTTTCCGGCGCGGATCGAGTCGTTCGACATCTCGCACATTCAGGGCGCAGAGAACGTCGCGGGCATGGTCGTTTGCGACAACGGGCGGATGAACCGTGCTGAGTATCGGAAGTTTCGCATCAGGGGCGTGGAAGGCGCGAACGACGTTGCCTCGATGCACGAAGTAGTGACGCGGCGGTATCGCCGGTTGCTCGAGGAAGGAAAACCGCTGCCGGATCTGATCGTGATCGACGGCGGCAAAGCGCAACTGACTGCGGCCGGCGTGGCCACGAGTGAGCTCGGGCTTGAAGCGATTCCGATGGTCGGCGTCGTCAAGCCGCCGCAGCGTCACAACGACGTCGCGTACCTGCTGATGAAGGGCCGCGAAGATGAACCGATCTATCTCGACTCACACTCGCTGATCCTGCGTCTGCTGCAAATGATCCGCGACGAGACACACCGTTTCGCAGTCACCTACCACCGCAAGCGACGCGAGCTGCGCGACTTCACTTCCGAGCTGACGGCAATTCCCGGTGTCGGCGATAAGCGCAAAGGAAGACTCCTGCGCCACTTCGGTTCGATTCAGAGGATCTCTAAGGCTGGCGTTTCGGAACTAATTCCCTTTGTGGGCCGGAAAACAGCCGAGGAAATCGCGGATCACTTCGAACGACAGAGATTATTGGCCGCGAATCAATCGGATGATACGGATAGAGCGTCCGCGACGAGTTGAGCCTGTTCTTTTTGGTGAATGCTGTACGACCCGGTTGCGGGGCTAGCTGACGCACTGCGCCCGACGTATCGCGGACGCTGACAGGCAGGCATAAGGTTCTCCAGCCGCTCCTGCATGAACGTCCACCCGCCCATGTTCTGCGGCTCTTCCTGCGCCCAAACCAACTCGCGAGCGTTTGGATAACGGTCTAGCGTGTCGCGAATCGCCTTGAGCGGAAACGGATAGAACTGTTCGACCCGCACGATCGCCACACGCGGCTCAGGCGACTTCTTTCGTCCCTCGACCAGGTCGTAGTAAACCTTGCCCGCGCAGAACACGATCTTCTTCACTGCGGACGCGTCGGTGACTTCCGCGTCATCGATCAGCGGCCGGAACCCGCCGTTTGCGAGATCGTCGATCGTGGACGACGCAGCCGGCAGACGAAGCAGGCTCTTCGGCGTCATCACGACGAGCGGCCGTTCCATCCCGGGCCGCACCTGTCGCCGCAACAAGTGGAAATACTGCGCCGGCGTAGTCGGATAACAGACCTGAAGATTGTTCTCCGCGCAGAGTTGCAAATAGCGTTCGAGCCGCGCGCTCGAGTGTTCCGGTCCCTGTCCCTCGTAGCCATGCGGCAACAGCATCACGACGCGTGACTTCTGTTTCCACTTGTCTTCGGAAGCCGCGACGTACTGATCGATGATCGTCTGCGCCCCGTTACCGAAGTCGCCAAACTGCGCTTCCCACGCGACCAGCGCGTTCTCCGCGATCACCGAGTAGCCATACTCGAAACCGAGCACGCCTTCTTCTGACAACGAACTGTCGTACACGTCGAAACGCGCCTCAGGATTCGACTCGGATCGCAACTCCGAAAGCGGCGCCCATGCTTTGCCCGTCTGCGTGTCGTACAACACCGCGTGACGCTGGCTGAACGTGCCGCGCCCGCTGTCCTGGCCACTCAAACGCACGCGCGTGCCTTCGAGCACCAGCGAACCAAACGCGACTGACTCCGCAAACGCCCAGTCGAGCGGCAAAGCGCCGTCGCCCATCTTCGCGCGCCGGGCCAGTTGGCCCACCATCTTCGGATTGACGTTGAAACCTTCAGGCACCACGGCGATCTTGTGCGCGATGCTCTTGATAACGTCAGGACTGACGCCGGTCGGAACGATCTCCGAACCGTCCATCTCCTCGACGCGAGGCTGCGCTTGCGTCGGCTCTTCCGCGACTTTGCGCTTCGCGTTCGCGAGCGCGGTTTCGTAGCGGCGGACGCGTTCCTCGATGAGGTTGTTTACTTCTTCTTCCGTGAGGACGCCTTCCTTGATCAAGCGCTTCGCGTAGACCGTCCGCACGCCCGGATGCGCTTTCACGCGCGCGTACATCAACGGCTGCGTGTAGCTCGGTTCGTCAGTTTCGTTGTGACCGAGCCGGCGGAAGCCGACGAGATCAAGTACGACGTCTTTGTTGAACTGCTGCCGGTAATCGAGCGCGATATGAAGGACGCGGTACGCAGCCTCCGGATCGTCGCCATTGATGTGAAAGATCGGCAACTGCGTCATGCGCGCGACGTCGGTCGAGTAAATCGTTGAGCGGCCCGCTTCGGGTGACGTCGTGAACCCGATCTGGTTGTTGATGATGATGTGGATCGTGCCGCCGGTGCGATAACCCTTCAAGCCGGCGAGATTCAACGTCTCCATTACGACGCCCTGGCCCGCAAACGCCGCGTCGCCGTGAAGCAAAACGGGCAGCGCGAGATCCATGACCTCGTCACGCGTCAGATCCTCTTTGCCCATGCGCACGTCTTGCTGCGCGCGCACCATTCCCTCGACGACGGGATCGACCGCTTCGAGGTGGCTCGGGTTCGGCGAAAGCGACAAACCGACTTTTCGGCCGTCTTCGAGCGCGCGCTCGCCCGTCGCGCCCTGGTGATACTTCACGTCGCCCTCGTCAGCCGGAAACTCCGGATGGACCGAGCCTTCAAACGCCGCGAAGATCCGTTCGCAGAGGTTGCCGATAACGTTTGCGAGCACGTTCAGCCGCCCGCGGTGGGCCATGCCGAAGACGATCTCGTTCACACCGCGCTGGGCCGCGCCGTCGATCAGACGATCGAGCAGCGGGATCACTGTTTCGCAGCCTTCGAGCGAGAACCGTTTCTGGCCGAGATACTTCGTGTGCAGAAAGCGTTCGAACTGTTCCGCCGAAATCAGTTTCCAAAGCAGGCGCTTCTTGACCTCGACCGGCAGCGGTTCCGGCATGACAAACTCGCGGCGGATCTGTTCGCGGATCCAGCTCTTCTCTTCCTTGCTCTGGATGTGACGATACTCGACGCCGACCTTGCCGCAGTAAGCGCGTTGCAGGATTTCGAGAATGTCGCGCAACGTGGCGCTCTCGCGGTTCGCCAGACCATCAGTGATGAACTCACGATCGAGGTCCCAGATCGTCAACCCGTACGTCTCGATGTCGAGCTCCGGATGATACTTGACGGGCAGCGCGTGCAGCGGATCGATGTCGGCGATCAAGTGGCCGCGCACGCGATACGCATTGATCAACTCGATGACGCGCGCCTCTTTCAGTGTTTGTTCGCGGACCTGATCGCCGGGCAGGAAAAATGGATTGCGATCGTAGTTCCAGCGAAACGGCACGTGCGGAATGCCGAGGTCCTTGAAGATGTTCGCGTAGAAATCGTCCTTGCCGATGATGAACTCGTGCACACGCGCGAGAAACGCGCCCGACTCGGCGCCCTGGATGATGCGATGATCGTACGTGCTGCTGATCGAGATCGCCTTGCTGATGCCGAGTTGCGACAGCGCTTCCGGCGCCATCGCCTGGTACTCAGCCGGATACTCGATCGCGCCGGTCGCGATGATGACTGATTGGCCCGCCATCAGTCGCGGAATCGACGCGACTGTGCCGAGCGTTCCCGGATTCGTCAGTGAAACCGTCGTGCCCTGGAAATCCGGGACTTGAAGTTTGCCGTCGCGCGCGCGTTTGACGACGTCGTCGTACGCGTGGAGAAACTCGGAGAACGTGAGACGGTTGGCGTTCTTGATGTTCGGAACGAGCAGCGTGCGCGTGCCGTCTTTCTTCATCAGATCGACGGCGACGCCGAGATTGACGTCGGGCCGTTTCAAACGCACGGCCGTGCCGTCGCTATCGGCGAAGCCGTCGTTCAGTTGCGGAAAACTATCGAGCGCCCGGAGGACGGCCCACGCGATCAGGTGTGTGTACGACGCTTTGCCGCGATCGCTTTCGGCGAGATGCTTGTTGATGATCCGGCGGTTTTCGTCGAGCAGTTTTACGGGGATGCGGCGTTCGGAAGTCGCCGTGGGAACGGAGAGACTCGCCTCCATGTTCTCGACGATCTTCAGCGCCGGGCCACGCAGTGGAACTACTTCTCCGGTCGTGGGCCCTGCCGTTGGCGCAGGCGTTGGTTTTGGCTCGGGCGCACGCTCCGGCGCTCGCACGGGTGCGACGGCGCTCGCGCCGTTTCCCGGTTGCTGCGCCGAGCCTTCGACTCGCTGGGCGCCATCGCCAACCAGTTCGCTGAAATAGGACCGCCACGAATCGTCGACCAGCGCCGGATTACTCTGAAAACGGTCGAGCAGTCCCTGGACGTACGCCGCGTTTGCGCCGAATTCCTCGGCTATCAACTCTGATAGATCAGTTTTATTTAAATCCATTTAAATTTTTGTGTGTCGATAGACTATCATCTCCCGAATTCATTTGCACTCAGATGGAACAACCGCAAAGTTCGCCTACTAGAATCAGAACGATTGTAGTGTTCGGGATGTTGTTCACCGTGTTCGGCGCGGTCATCCTCTTCGCCTACTTCGCGACGTTCTCTCGTCCGCTGACGACGGTCATCCTGGTCCGTCACGCTGAAAAGAAAATCGAGCCTGACAATCCCGACCCGGACTTAACCCCGCAGGGCGTGGAACGCGCGCAGCTTATTGCCAGGATGTTCGGCGAGGCCGGCGTCAACGTAATTTACGCGACGCAGTACAAGCGGACGCAGCAAACGGTGCAGCCGCTCGCGCTTCGGTTCGGCACTCCGGTGACTTTGCTGAACGCGAATCAAACCGACGAGTTGGTGAGCCAGATACAGACCGTTCATCGCGGAAAGACGATCTTCATCGCGGGCCACAACAATACCGTGCCCGCGATCGTGTCTCTGTTGAGCGGAGAAACGTATCCGCCCATTCCGGACAATGAGTACGACAACCTGTTCATCGTTACCATCTACCGCTTTGGCAAAGCGAAAGTGACGAAGCTCAAATATGGAAACCAAAATTAAAAGATTTCCTGTTGGAAGACGATCCTTTATTAAGCTGCTCTCCGCTCTGGGCTTGACCGCAGCGTCCAAGGCTGTCGGCCAAACACCTTCACCGTCGCCTTCTCCGACACCGACTCCGCGCGTCACCAAGGAGATGATGGACGCTACAGAAAAGCTGATCGGCGTCGAGCTCACCGACGCGCAGGAAGCGATGGCCCTCGGCGGCGTGAATCGAAACCTCGACGCGTACGAGTCCGTGCGCAAGATTGACATACCACTCGACACGGAACCGGCAATCGTTTTCCACCCGATGCGCGCGAAGAAAGAACTCTACGGGCCGCGCACGAAGTTTCGTTTCGGCAAGGTTGAACTGCCGGCGTTCAAGACTGTCGAGGACCTCGCGTTCGCAACCGTCCCTCAACTCGCCGAGCTGCTTCGCACGCGCAAGATCACGTCGACTGAGTTGACGCAAATGTATCTCTCACGTCTGAAGCGCTACGGCCCCAAGCTGCTCTGCGTCGTTACGCTCACCGAAGAGCTCGCGCTCAAACAAGCCGCCGCGGCTGATGCCGAAATCAAACGCGGCAAGTATCGCGGGCCGCTGCACGGCATTCCGTGGGGCGCAAAGGACCTGTTCGCAACCAAGGGAATCAAGACGACGTGGGGCGCCGAGCCGTATCGCGATCAGGTTATCGATTACGACTCGACTGTCGTCGAGCGGCTGAACGAGGCGGGCGCGGTGCTGGTCGCAAAACTCTCGATGGGTGCGCTCGCGCAGGGCGCACGCTGGTTCGCCGGCGTCACACGAAATCCGTGGCAGCCGGAGGAAGCGCAGCAGGGATCGAGCGGATCGTCAGCGGGTCCAGCGTCGGCGACGGCCGCGGGGCTCGTCGGTTTCTCGATCGGAACGGAGACGCTCGGCTCGATCGTCTCGCCGTCGTCGCGCTGCGGCGTGACGGGTTTGCGTCCGACGTACGGGCGCGTGAGCCGTTACGGTGCGATGGGATTGAGTTGGACGATGGACAAGATTGGTCCGATCTGTCGCGGCGTCGAGGATTGTGCTGCGGCACTGAGCGCGATCTATGGTCCGGACGGCAAAGACATCACGGTCGGCGACACGCCCTTCAATTGGAACCCGGACACGAACATCAGCACGTTGCGGATCGGGTATCTGAAAACGGAGTTTGAAGGGCCGGGCGGGCCGCCGAATCCGAATGCGACTCCGCAGCAGCGGCAGCAGGCGGAGCAGCGTCGGACGCTTTATAAGACGGCTCTCGAAGTGCTGGAGAAGGCGGGCGCGAAACTGACGCCGATTGAGTTGCCGAAATTCTCAGTGGCGCCGTTGCGCTACATTCTGTCGGCGGAAGCGGCGACGGCGTTCGATGATATCACTCGCGATGGACGTGTGAACCAGTTGTCGGGACAAGGGCCGGGCGACTGGCCGAACACGTTCCGCACGTCGCGATTCATTCCGGCGGTTGAATACCTGCGCGCGCAACGAGCGCGGACGCTGTTGATGCACGAGATGGAGAAGTTGATGTCGCAGTGGGACGTGTTCGTCAGTCCCGCGCCGGGAAGCGCCAGTTTGTTGGTGACGAACCTGACCGGGCATCCGGCGGTCGTGCTGCCGTGCGGGTTCGTGAACGATCTGCCGCTGGCGATCATGTTCACGGGTGGGCTTTACGATGAGGTCTCGCCGTTGCGCGTGGCGCTCGCGTTTGAACGGGCTACACAGTGGCACACGATGCATCCGAAGGTCGATTGGACTTAAGGCAGAACGATTTCGAATGTCGCGCCCTTCCCGGGCTCACTCGAAACGCGGATCGTGCCGCCGAGCTCTTCGACCGCTGTCTTGACGACGTCTAGTCCCACGCCACGGCCGGAGACTTCACTGAGTTCGGCAGTCGAAAAACCGGGTTCAAAAATCCTGTTCAGAATTGCCGGATCGATACCGCGGCCGTCATCTTTCACAACGATACGGTTCTCATTAGCTTCGATGGTGATGCATCCGTGGTTTTCGATCCCGTGATCGACGGCATTTCTGACGAGGTGCATCAGGGGATCTGCCAGTGCGTCACAGACGGATTTGTCCAATGAACCGTCTATACGGATTGAGAATCGGACGTCCTTGCCCACCGCCTGACCGGCACGCATTGCCTGGTGAACTATTCGATAAAGATCGGAATTCGTGGCAAAAACTATCTGGAAATTGATCCTATTACCGTCGGTTTTAGGAAACGTCGCGATCACTTCACCAATTCTGTTTAGTTCTTCTCTTTCGCGTTGAAATTCCTGATCGAAATCGGCGATATCGAAACTCGCATCAACTACAAACACCTTCGCATTCTCGGCGACGCATTGAGAGAGACGATATCGTTCTTCGTCGTTTAATGAGATCTCAGGAGGAATTAGGTTTTCGATTTCAGGATGATCGAAATCGGTCAGTTCGTCGAGTGAGGTCTTGCCGGTGCGAATGGAGTGAAGTAAGTCCTCGAATTCGTGAGCACGTGCGGCGAGATCGTTGAGTCCATTCGCGTGGGCAGCGGCTTTCAGGCTATGAACGCTGCGGAAGAGCTTATCAAGCAACTCGCGTCTGTCTTTGCCCGCGCTGGCGCGCACTTCATCGATCGTCGCGCAGATTTGGGCAAAGCGAGACTCGAACTCTTCATTCATCAGCGTTCGTCGCTGTCTTCGGCTTCGGGTTGGACGTTTCGTTGCGGCTGCTGCTCGTCGAGGTCGCGCTTGATCGCGTCGAGGATGCCGTTGATGAACTGGGTCGCCTCGTACGTGGAGAAGCGGCGCGCGATTTCCAGCGCTTCGTTGATGGCTACGGTCCGCGGCGTGGGCTCGTAAAGAAACTCGTAGACGGCGAGGCGCAGGATGTTGCGATCGACGACGGCCATGCGCGAGATGCGCCAATGCTCCGCACGCGAGCGGATGCGTTCGTCGAGCAGTTCGAGGTTTGAAAGTGTTCCGGCTGCCAGTCGCGTCGCAAATTCACGAGCCGTCTCGTCGAGGTCAGCCTCGCCCAATTCAGCCCAATAGCCGCGGACCACGTCGGTCGCGGGCATTTCGGCAACGTCAGCCGCAAAGAGCATTTGCAAGGCACATTCTCGTGCCTTACGTCGCGAACCCATAAAGTATTACCAACACCCCTTAAGTGACGAGCCGCACCTCATCACGCTTCGAATGATTCCTTGTAAAGATTAGCTAACTCCACCGCCGTCATGGCAGCTTCAAACCCTTTGTTGCCGAGCTTCACTCCGGCCCGATCAATGGCCTGATCAACCGTATCGGCAGTTACGATGCCGAAAACGACAGGCAAGCCGCTTTCCAAACCGGCGTGTGAAATGCCACGCGCAACCTCGTTAGCGATGTAATCGAAGTG
This sequence comes from Acidobacteriota bacterium, assembly GCA_046732935.1. Classification (GTDB taxonomy): domain Bacteria; phylum Acidobacteriota; class Blastocatellia; order Pyrinomonadales; family Pyrinomonadaceae; genus PSRF01. The sequence continues at coordinate 179,297 of JBKPOC010000049.1, forward strand.
GGGAGTCTGACCTCGAATGATCGTACCAAGACAAATAATTGCATCAAACTTGCGCGACTGCGCGAGACGAAGGGCGAGTAACGGGATTTCGAATGCGCCCGGCACGCGGTAAACTTCGACTCGACCTTCTTTCGCTCCTAAACGCTCCAGGCCGTCGAGCGCGCCCTCGACCAGCCTTGCGGAGATGAACTCATTCCACCGGCTCGCGACGATAGCGAAGCGAAAACCCTCCGCGTTAAGACGGCCTTCGTGAACGGTGGGATGCAATCGATTCGACCTCGCGAGCTGAATAGTTACTGCGTTTCGCAGTATAGGAGATGCTCGGAGGCGCATCAAGTTTGTGAATTTGTAGGACTCGTTCGCGGTTCTAGCCGCTTGTAGACGCTCTGTTCAAGACTCTGCAATCGCGTCTCAAAACCATTAAGCCGAGTCTCTATCGCGCCAATTCGAGTTTCGATAGCATCGAGTCGAGTCTCGATCGCAGTAAGACGACTCTCGATCGCATCAACGCGAGCAGTTAACTTATCTAGACGCTCGATTATCTGGAGTAGAATCGCTCCGTGCGATTCAATCGTTCGTACGATGTTGAGAATCAGAGTAAGTTTGTCGGCTTCTGGGTCTGGAACTTTCTTTGTGAGGTCTTCGCTCATTGAGTCTCCCTTCATGACTCGAATTGTAGCAACCGACCCCTACTGTGTATATTGCCGAAAACGGCTATTTTGTGGTGAAAATGGCTAATGCTGAGCACATAACCTAAACGAGGTTCATCGGCGTCGGGTTCTTGGGATCTTTCGTGTAGTCGTAAAACCCGCGCCCAGACTTCCGCCCGTACAACCCAGCCAAAACCATTCGCTTCAACAACGGCGGCGGCGCAAACCGCTTCTCCCTGAACTCGTTGAACATGATCTCCGCAATGTAATAAGTCGTATCCAACCCAACGAAATCGCCCAGCGTGAACGGCCCCATCGGATACCCACACCCAAGCTTCATCGCATTATCGATATCAACAATCGACCCGACGCCCTCTTCCAACGCCCGAATCGAGTCGAGCATGTACGGCACCAGCAGCCGATTCACGATAAACCCGGTCTTGTCCCCCGCCCGCACCGGAACCTTCCCGAGCGTCTTGCCAAACGCCACCGCCTGCTCGTAAACGTCTTCATCCGTCAGTATCGTCCTGACCACCTCGACCAGCTTCATCAAAGGCACAGGATTGAAAAAATGCATCCCGATGAAACGACGCTGCCGCTCAGCCGGCGTCGCCGTCATCATCTCCGTGATCGACAACGACGACGTGTTCGACGCGAAGATCGTCTCCGGTTTGCAGATCTGATCGAGCTGACGGTACGTGCTGCGCTTCTCATCGAGATTCTCAATAATCGCTTCGATAACGATGTCGCAGTCGGCAAGCGCGTCGAACGACGTCGTCCCCGACAAACGCCCGCGAATCTCGGTTTGCTGTTCCGCTGTGATCGTCCCCTTCTCGGCAAACCTCGCCAGCGACTTCTCGATACCGCCAAAGCCCTTCGCAATAAACTCGTCCGATATTTCCTTCACGATGGTCTCGAACCCCGCCGTCGCGGCGACTTGCGCGATTCCGGCGCCCATCAACCCGCAACCCAAAACTCCAACTTTCTTAATCTCCATTCGTCGCTCCTTTAACCCATTCCAGGTAATCTTTCTCCCACGTCTTATACTCGGCATCGAGCTTATCGATTTGCGCTTGATTGCCGCCCGCCGCCGTCAATCTCTTCAAAATATCCATCACTCGATCGCGCAACTCGGCCGCGCGCGAATCGGGCGCCGGCGTCTGCGCCACTACCTGACTGACGATTTCAACTTGAGTCGCGTCATTATTGTGAACCACGCGCTCGACTTGCTCCTGAAGCAGATGCATCGAATTCACAAAATTCAATCTAGTCTGCGCTCGCGCATGCGCCAATTGCTGCGGCGACGGCGGAACGCCGCGGTTGAAATTCCTCACCACCTTATAAAAACTCAACACCAGGATGATCAGCGACACGGCTCGCAAAACTTGCCAAACCGTCGCGATGCCCGCGCGTTCACCCGGACGCCGATAGTCCACGGCCACGGCCAGGGCAGCGCCCGTCAGCAACCCGCCCAAGTGCGCAGCGTTGTCGATAAACCCACGCCCAACAAAACCGATGAACAGGTTGATGGCAATGATCGGAATCATTCCCGTCCCAAACGCCCGCTTGAAACCTTCCGGCAATTCGCGTCGAAACTTGATCCCGAAGATAAACAGCACGCCGACCAAACCAAACAACGCACCTGAAGCTCCCGCGGACGGCACGTCCGCAGTCTTAAAAAGAAATCGCCCGAGCGAACCGACGGGCATATTCGGCCGCACCGTCAGGTAACTCGCCACGACACCCATGATTCCCGTCAACACCCAAAACACGACAAACTTCGCCGAACCGTACAGCTTCTCGACGTACGGCCCGACCATCCACAAGCTATACATGTTCACGAGAACATGCGGCAGGTTGATGTGGATAAACATCGGCGTGATGAAACGCCACCACTGATAGTAAGGCGCATTGATCAGGTAGTTGAGCTTCGCGCCGTACGTCGCCAGTACCGGCTCAGGAAACCCCTGCCAGACCGACTGCGAGTTCATACCGCTCGACTCCCACATCAAAAGAAAGATGAAGAAGTTTGCGACGAGAAAAATGATCGTGAATTTGTAAGGACGATTGAAGACCGCACGCGCAAAGCGAACGGTTTCGCGATCGGGAGGACGAGCTTGTTGCGACGGCGCCGGCTGGGTCGCGGTCGGGGCGCCGCAAACAGCACATTGAGGCTCACCAGCGCCTACGATCGCCCCGCAACTACGGCACATCGTAGGCCGGCCGGGACTAGTTCGGTTTGACTCGCTTTCAGACAATCCGTGTTCCTACTGTGGATGAGCGGCCCAGCACACGGATTAACCCACCTTCTCCAACAAATTTACCAGGTCATCGGCATGTTCTTCCTCGACGGCCAGGATACCTTCGAGCATACGTCGCGAAGTCGGATCGTCGTTACCGAAATAGGTGATCATTTCGCGATAGCTGTCGATTGCGATACGTTCGGCGACGAGATCTTCCTTGATCATATCGGTCAAGGAGTCGCCCTCGACGTATTCCGCGTGGCTGCGCATCAACAGTCCTTCGGGATTGAAATTGGGTTCGCCCTTGAGCTGAACTATTCGGTGCGCGATCTGATCGGCATGCCCCTGCTCGTCGTTGGCGTGTTCGAGAAACTCCGCCGCCACACCTTCCGCATGAATTCCCGAGGCCATGAAATAATGGCGTTTGTAACGCAAGACGCAAACGATCTCAGTTGCCAACGCCTCGTTCAAAAGTTTTACAACAGTTTCGCGATCCGCGGAATAGCCTTGCGTAACAGCGCCATTTTCCATGTGCTGTCGCGCACGTTCGCGCAAAGTTTTTATATCAGTGAGAAATGGTTGATCGGCCACGGCCCTCACTCCTTGCCTATGAATTTAGGGGAGTAAGGATATTCTCATTTGACTAATCCGCGGTCAACCTGCCCTGTAGTTTGAGTTCACTGGGCGCAGAAGCGCCGGCAACGACGTTTACCGGAAGCTGCCAGATCAGTGTTTTGATCCTGCAAGTGCCGGTGTTGTCTTCACGACAATAGAAGAGCGTGACTTGAGCGCGCACGCTCGCCGAGCTTGCTGTTGCCGCGGAAGTGAGTGGGATCCGCAGTGGGAGTTTCAGATCCTTCGTGGTCCGGGTGGCGTTCTTTTCGTCCAACTTCACGCCGTTGCCTTCGACTGCCACGCGATAACGTTGCGGCGCCAGCGGATTGAGATGATAGCCTTCCGGAAGTTGGACCTCGATGTCGAGGAAACCGTCCGCGCCGGCGCGAATCTGTTGCGCCGGAACTTTCGTCTCGTCTGCGTTTGGGCCATCAGCGTTTTCCGACAGCTTCATCGTTCCGGCCGGCGGCGTCAGGCCGTTGATACGCAGCGTGGTTGTTTGTTTCGTCTTTAGATCGACGACGCGAATGGCGTGATTGTTCGTGTCGGCGACATAGAGTTTGCCGTTGGCCAGCGTTAACCCGCCGGGTTCGTAAAACGATGGCGAGGCGCCGTCCGCTTGTCCGGGTTTTCCAGTGCCTGCAAATGTGTTGACGCGGGCGCGTTTCGGATCGAGCTCTTTGATCTTGTGATTGTACGTGTCCGCGATCAGCAGCTTGTCGCCGTAAGATAGGATTCCCAACGGGTGTTGCAGACGCACGTCGTCGCCAGTGCCGTCGACGTCGCCAAACTCAAACAGATCACCGCCGACCAGCGTCTCGACTTTGCCGCCTGCGACGTCAATAGCGCGAATGATGTTCGACTCGCTGTCGGCAACGTAAAGCGTGTTGTCGATCGACGTGATTCCCGAGGGTTGAGCAAAGCCCGACTGCGACAGCGATCCGTCGAGACGCGCTTCTCTTCCGGAACCGGCGAAGGGGCCGACGTTGTTGGAGTCGAGATCGAGTTTCCAGATCTGATGTGGGCCGGCCATTGCGATATAGAGCGTGCGGCCGACGAGATGCAGATCCCACGGCGAACTCAGCGCCGTCGAACTGCCTGGACCGCCTTTGGGCGGATACTCGAGTGACTGTTTTCCAGTTCCGGCGACCGTCTCGACCGTGCGCGTCTTCAGGTTCACACGACGAATCAAATGGTTTTCAGTGTCGGCGACGTAGAGATAGTCGCCGGCGAGCGCGAGCCCTTGCGGGCGGTAGAAAGTCGCCTTGTCGAAGGCGCCGTCAGCCGCGCCTCGTTCACCGACGCCAATCGTCTCCACGAACGTGCCGTCGAGTTTGGCGACGACGATGCGGTTGTGATTTGAGTCCGCGATGAACAGTCGATCGTTCGCCTCATCAGCCAGGACTTTCCCCGGAAACGCCAACGGCAGATCTCCGACTTTCGCTCGTTCGAGCACCAGTTTCAGCGGCTCTTCGTTCAATTCGCCTTTCTTACGAAACTCATCTACGAGCGCGCCGACTGCCTTATCGATAACTTCGTAATTTCCCTCGCCCGAAACGCCGCCGACGATATAGCCCGCCGGATCGATCAAGACCTGAGTGGGCCACGCGCGTACGCCGTAACTCTGCCAGACCGCGAATTCCGAGTCGTTATAAACGGGATGTTCCAGCTCGTAACGCAGGATTATGCGCCTGATGTTTTCCGTCTCTTTCTCGTTCTTGAACTTCGCGGAATGGACGCCGATCACCACGAGCTGGTTCGCGTATTTCGCTTCCAATTTCTTGAGATCGGGAATGATGTGGATGCAGTTGATGCAGCCGTAGGTCCAAAAGTCGAGCAACACCACCTTGCCCTTGAGCGCGGCGATCGACAACGGTTTGTCCGTATTCAACCAGCCGCTGCCGCCCTGGATTTCGGGCGCGCGCACACGCGTTCTTTCTTGTGCAGACATGGAAACACCTCGCTCGCAAGCCAATGTAAACAAGAGGAAAAGCAGAACTAGAAATCCAGGTTTCATGATTGATCCAACAACTGATCCACGCGATCGATGGCCCGTCGCAAATGCGGGATCGTGATCGAGCCGCCCACCACCAGCGCGACGTTGAATGCGTCGAGAAACTCTTCGCGCGTCGCGCCAATCGCGACGCATTGTTTGACGTGATAAGTGATGCAGTCGTCGCAGCGCAGGACGGTCGAGGCTACGAGGCCCATCAACTCTTTTGTCTTCTTGTCGAGAGGGCCGTCTTCGTAAGCCTGGTTATCAAGCGCGAAGAAACGCTTGATGCCGAGATGTCCGCTGCCGAGCAGTTTTTCGTTCATCGCCGCGCGATATTGATCGAATTCGTCCATGGCCGTCATTGTATATGTCGCCGATTTGTTTGTCGTCCAGCGGCGTTGTAACCTTGCGTTGTAAACTTTTAGCGGGACCCATGAACGATCAGGCATTCGCAACTCTCGAATACCAGCATCTGCTGGAGCTGATAAAGCACAACGCGCAGACTGAAGCCGGTAAGCGGCGCGTCGAAACGTTGTCGCCGATCGGCGAACCACTCGAACTGCGTCGCGAGCTCACGCTGCTGGCGGAGTGCGTCACGTTGAGGAATCGCGGCGCGCGCTGGACGTTCAACGAAAGCACCGATCCCGCGGAAACGATCACGCGTTTGCACGTCGAAGGGCTGGCGCTCGACACGCTGGCGCTGTTGCAGGTGGCCCACCTTTGCGAACAGGCGATGTCGGCGCGCGCCGTGATTTACGACGAGCGTGAGAACGCTCCATCGCTGTGGCAGTTGGTCGAGACGTTGCCTCGCGATCTCAACACGCTGGTCGCGCGCATCACCAACAAGATCCTGCCGGACGGAGAGCTCGACGACCGGGCCAGTCCGGAGCTCGCGAATATCCGACACGAGATCAACTCGCTTCGTTCGCGAATCACGCGGTCGCTGGAAAACGTAATGCGCCGTTCGGCGGAAGCGATCCAGGACGAACTGGTGACGATGCGAAACGATCGTTTCGTGATCCCGGTCAAGGCTGATCATCGCGGGCGCGTTGCGGGTGTCGCTCACGGTTATTCATCGTCAGGCGCGACCGCGTTTGTCGAACCGCTCGAAACGATTGACTCAAATAACGAGTTGCAAGGTTTGCGCGAGAGCGAGGCGAGAGAGATCGCAAGGATCCTATTTGGATTGACTGAAGAGTTGCGCGTGCAGTTGCCGGCAATTGAAATGGCAGCGCAGGCAGTCGCTGAGCTCGACTTCATCAACGCCAAGGCGCTGTTTCACCAGCGTTTCAACTGCGTGATACCGGAAATCGACGCGGCGCCGGAATCGCTTCTTTCCAGCGGACGGCTGGAACTTGTCGAGGCGCGCCATCCGTTGCTGGAAGAAAATCTGCGTGCTAGTGGTGGAGAGGTCGTGCCCGTCGCGTTCGCGCTCAATGACGAGAAGAACGCTATGGTGATCTCCGGCGCGAACGCCGGCGGCAAGACGGTGGTCTTGAAAACGACAGGTCTGTTGGCGTTGGCCGCATTGTCAGGAATCTCAGTACCCGCGAAGTCGGCGCGAGTGCCGTTCTACGCTTCGGTGCTTGCAGACATTGGCGACCATCAATCGCTCGCGGCGAACCTCTCGACGTTCACGTCGCACGTCGGCAACATCTCGCGCATGCTCGAAATATGCGAAGCACCGGCGCTCGTGTTACTCGACGAAGTCGGCACCGGAACGGATCCCGAAGAAGGATCGGCGCTCGGCGTTGCCGTGGTGGACCACTTTCGGCGCGCTTGCGGCGCGCACGTCATCGCCACAACGCACTACAGCGGACTGAAAATGTATGCGGGCAACGAAGAAGGTGTGATCAATGCGAGCGTGGAGTTTGATGAAAAGACGCTGCGACCGACTTACCGCTTGATCGTAGGCGTTGCCGGCGCTTCGTCGGGACTCGAGATCGCGCGGCGCTTCGGTGTGCCTTCGTCGATCGTGAACGCCGCCGCCAGCGGAGTTAGAGAGTCGTCGTTGCAGGCGTCGGAGTATTTGAAACGAATCAAGCGCGAAGCGGAAGATGCTGAAGCTCAGCGTCGCGCGCTGGAAGAAGAGCGAGCGGCCGTCGCCGAGAAGTTCGCCTCACTAGATCAGGAAGCAGAAAAGCGCGAACGCCAGCGGCAGTTGACGTTCGACAACCTGGTCCAACGCACGGTTGCCGATCTCGAAAAGCGCTCGCGTGAACTAGTCACACGAATCCAGGACAAAACCGAGCGTGTCCGTGCGGAGCGAGAAGTTCAACGACAGATCAGTGAAGTCAAACGATCAGTGAAAGTTGTCGCACCCGAAAAACCTGTGGAAGTTAAACCTTCCTCACGCGAGATCGTCGTCGGCGACAAAGTGAGGTTACGGTCGTTCGGCTCGACCGGCATCGTCGACGAGATCAAACACGGACTCGCGGAAGTGCGCGTGAAGTCGCTCCGCTTCAGAGAACGAATCGAGAACCTCGAGCTGATCGAATCCGACGAAGCACCGAAAGAAGGTAAACTCGAAAAGCTGCGACACTCCGCTAAGGCTGATCTCCACGTCAGCGCTCACGCCGAACAACGCGTGCAGTCGGAGCTGAACGTCATCGGCCAAACAACTGACGAAGCCGTCGACGCAGTCGATAAGTTCCTCGACGAAGCTTCGCTCGCGAACATCACTAAAGTGCGAATCATCCACGGCCACGGCACCGGCGCGCTGCGACGGGCGATCGGCGGACTGCTGGACGGACATCCTCACGTCGAACGCTTTTTGCCTGCGCCTCCCGATCAAGGTGGGACTGGTGCAACCCTGGTTGAGTTGAGACAATAGCTTCTCGCGATGCGTTACCCCCAAACCTTCATCGACGATCTCAAACGACAGGCAGATATCGTCCGCGTCATTCAGGACTACGTGCAGCTCAAGAAAAAGGGCGCAAACTGGATGGCCTGCTGCCCTTTTCACAAGGAAAAAACGCCTTCATTTTCGGTCAGTCCGCAGAAAGAAATCTTCTACTGCTTCGGCTGTCACAAAGGCGGCTCCGTCTTCAATTTCGTCATGGAAATCGAGCGCGTCGCGTTTCCTGAGGCGATCAAGATCGTGGCCGATAAGGTCGGCATGCCGCTGCCGAAAATGGTCGACGACAGCCGCTTCGAAGTGCGACGTCAGGAAGCTGACGAGGTCATTCAACTCAACTCGTGGGCACTCGATTGGTGGCAGAAACAGCTCGAGTCGAGCAGTGAAGGACGCATCGCTCGCGAGTACCTGCTGAAGCGCGAGATCACCGACGAGATACAACAGACTTTTCGTCTCGGCTACGCGCCCGACAGTTGGGACGCGCTCTCGACTTATCTACGTCACAAAGGCGCGACTCAACAACAGATCGATCGCAGCGGCCTCGTTGCAAAAAAGGAAGACGGCAGCCGTTCTTACGATCGGTTCCGCGGCCGCTTGATATTTCCGGTCTTCGATTACCAGGGACGGCCCATCGCATTCGGCGGCCGCACGTTGAAAGACGAAGACGCGAAGTACATCAACTCGCCGGAAACAGCGGCTTACGTGAAGGGCCGAAATCTGTTTGGTCTAAACCTGACGCGCGACGAGATCCGTCGTCAGGAGTTTGCGATTCTGGTCGAGGGTTTTTTGGATCTGATCGTGCCTTATCAACACGGCGTGCGAAACATCGTGGCGAGTTTGGGAACAGCCTTGACGGGGGACCAGGCAAAGTTGCTAAGTAGGTTTGCGCGCAAAGTGGTAGTCAACTATGATGGCGACCGTGCGGGCGTGACGGCGGCAAAGAAGTCAATCGAAATCCTTCTCGCCGAGGATATCGACGTTAAAGTGCTGGTGCTTCCCGACAATGCAGACCCCGACGAGTACATCCGAAGGTTTGGCGTTACTGAATATCAAAAACGACGAGCACAGGCCCAACCACACATACAATTCGTGATCGAGAACGCGTTGCGCGACCGTAATCTTCACCGGCCCGCGGAGAAGGCTGAGGCCGTCGAAGAAGTTCTTCCTTACATCAGGGCCGTTAACAGTCGCATTCAGAAGCGCGAGTATTTTGATATGGCCATGGACGGGCTCCGCATCACGGACCCGGCGTTGCGCCGAGAGCTTTGGCAGTCGCTTCGCGATAAAACGAATTCCCGATTCCCGTCGTCGGCATCGCTTACGAAGCAGCGTCAAGCCACTGCCGCTGAACAACGCTTGCTCGGCCTGCTGTTTGCAGATGAAAGTTTGAGACGCAGGGTCTTGCCGATGTTAAATGATCAAGACTATGAAGACTTGCCAACCGCACCGCTCTTCAAAGCGTTGATCGAACTCGACCACGAAGGTTCTGCTATTGATTTCGACACCATAAGCGCCAAAACTGAGGGCGACGAATTCATTAAGTCGATGATTCCCATGGTCCTGCTGAACTCCTCATTACACGGATCAAACGAACACTATGTGCCTGAAGAATGCGTTTCGACCTTTCGATTGATGAAAATCGAGCAGCGGATTGAAGAACTTCGAGCCGAATTGACAACAGCCGAACGTAATCAGGAAATCGACAAGATCTCACAACTTGTAGCGAAACAGATCGAGCTCTCTGCTCAAAGGCAGAGTATGTTGCAACGTAAAGAGGCTAACGGTAAATAACGCGTGAGTATCGAAGACAAGGATCGCGACGACGTAATGGAGCGGCTGCTCGAGCTCGGCGGCGACAAGAAATACTTGACGTTCGACGATCTCAACCGCGAGCTGCCCGACAATGTCGTGTCTCCCGACGACATTGAAGACGTCCTGCAAAAACTCGAAGGCTCGAACATTCCCGTCGCCGATTCGGACGAGCGCCTGATCGAGCAGGCGGCCGCCACAGTTTCTGACGACGAAGAAGAAGTTCTCGACGACGATATCGAGCTCGATCTCTCCGCGGGCGCACTCGAGAAGACCAACGATCCCGTCCGTCTATATTTGCGTGAGATGGGCGTCGTGCCGCTGTTGACGCGCGAAGGCGAAGTGGCGATTGCCAAACGGATCGAACGTGGTCAACTCAAGACTCAAAAAGCGATTGCGCGTTCGCCAATCGCCGTTCGCGAGTTGCTGAAAATCGGTGAAGAGCTCGAAGCCGGCAAACTGAACATCCGCGACACCGTCGTCTTCTCCGAACAGGCCGAGTTGACCGGCGACGAAGACAAGGCGGAAGAGTATCGCACCTGGACCATCGAAGGCATTCAGAACATCCGGCGTCTCGCCACCGTCGCGTTGAAAGAACTCGAGAAACTGCAACTCGAGCAGAAAGCTTTACGCGGCAAGAAAAGCCGAAAGCTGACGAAGCTCAAACGGCGCGTCGGACGTGTTCGACTCGAGATCGCGCAAGAGATCGGGCGTCTCAATCTCACTGAGCGCGCACGGCAGCGGCTGATCAATTCAATCCGCTCGGTCCATAAATCAGTCCGCGAGGCGGATCGAGAGATCGACAGCCTGAGTGACAAGCCGATGCGGAAGCGCGTCAAGCCCGAAGACGAGAAGGAGTTCAAGCGCCGGATCATTGCCGCGCGGAAGCGTTTGGCGCAGATCGAGATCGACCATTTCGTGAGTCCGGTCGAGATCAAACGAGCCTTGCAGGCGATCGTCACAGGCGAACAGCAAACGGGACAGGCGAAACGTGAGTTGGTCGAGGCGAACTTACGCCTCGTCGTTTCGATCGCGAAGAAGTACACGAATCGCGGGTTGCAATTCCTGGATCTGATTCAGGAAGGCAATATCGGTTTGATGAAGGCGGTCGATAAGTTTGAGTGGCGCCGCGGTTATAAGTTTTCGACGTATGCGACGTGGTGGATCCGCCAGGCAATCACGCGCGCGATTGCCGATCAGGCGCGAACGATTCGTATTCCAGTGCACATGATCGAGACGATCAATAAGCTGATCCGGACCTCGCGTTCGTTGGTCCAGGAGTTGGGACGCGAGCCGACGAGCGAAGAGATCGCGCGGAAGATGGATATACCGGTTTCGAAGGTGCGCAAGGTTTTGAAGATCGCGCAGGAGCCGATCTCGCTGGAGACTCCGATTGGCGAGGAAGAAGATTCACATCTCGGCGACTTCATCGAAGACAAGTCGATCCTGAATCCTGCCGATGCAGTCGTTGCGTCGAACCTGCGCGAGATCACAGACGAGGTCCTCGCGACGCTCACGCCGCGTGAGGAGAAAGTGATCAAGATGCGGTTTGGGCTCGGGACGACGGGATCGGAACATACGTTGGAAGAAGTCGGTCAACACTTCGCTGTGACCCGCGAACGCATCCGCCAGATCGAAGCCAAAGCGCTGCGCAAACTGCGCCATCCATCTCGCTCGAGAAAATTAAAAGCCTTCCTCGACGGCGCTCCGCGATAACACGAATTATTTGAAGGCGAGAAACCCTGTGCTCTTGGCGGTGTAATCGAATTCGTAGTTGTAGGTGTAGCCCGGGAATTCAATCGGCTTCACGAATTGAACTCTCACTTCAACGTGATTGTCGCGCTGAGCCGGCGTGATGATGGCATTGGCCGGCACTTCATACTCGGCGCTGTCTTTCATCAGTTGCTCGCCCGCCCATGACGGCGGATACCCTCGAGCCACAGCAACGTCAGCATAGTGCTGCATCAGTTCCTGGTACGTGTGCGCCTTGTAGGCGACGGGAATGTAAAGGTATGCAGCGTAAGCGCCCGCGCCGAGCACTGCCATGATGATCAGAAACTGGAGCCTGGAACTGCCTCGTTCACTTGATCTTTGCATTGTGTGAACTTCCTTCTGCCTCGCGCGGGCCGTGTAATCCGGCCCGCAGCGAGAGTCGCAACGATTTCGCACTGACGAGCTTGCCCTCGACGATGCGCGGCAAACCCACCCCTTCGAGCAACACCCAATTGATCTGACCGTCGACGCTCTTTTTGTCGTGCTTCACCGCCTGGATGATGTGGTTAAGATCGAGATTGTCAGCGCGCGGCAACGGCCCGCAAAGATGGACCGCTTCACGCAACAATCTCAGGTCACCTGCGTCCAACAGACCCAGGTTTCTCGACAACTCCCCGGCAACTAACATTCCATAACCGACCGCCTCGCCATGACGGAACACGCGATAACGTGTAATCGCCTCGAGCGCGTGCGCGGTTGTGTGCCCAAAATTCAAGATCCGGCGCGACTTGGCATCCGTCCGGCCCGTCGACTCCCGCTCGTCGTTCGCGACAATCCCCGCCTTGAACCCGCAATGCGCCGCAATCAGCTCTTCAAAGTCCGTCGACAGCAGAAAATCGCGGCTGTCGCGAACTTCACGAAGCGCTGAAACAGTCTTCTCAAACAGCGACTTGTCTGCGATTAGCGCCTGTTTCGTCATCTCGCAGAACCCGGAAACCAACTCCCGCGGCGGCAACGTCATGAGCGTCTCGGTGTCGATAACGACGCAAGCAGGCTGATGAAACGCGCCGACGAGGTTCTTCCCCGATTCGAGATTTATCGCGGTTTTGCCGCCAACTGACGAGTCGATCTGCGACAGCAACGTCGTCGGCACTTGCACGAGCGGCAAGCCCCGAAGGTAAATCGCCGCGGCGAAACCGGCGAGATCGCCAACGACGCCTCCGCCCAGCGCCACGACGGCATCGTCTCTCTCGAAGTTGTTTTCATTAAGGAACTTAACCGCCGTCTCCAGCGATCTGAAAGACTTGTAGCGCTCGCCTTCGGGCATCAACCACTCGAAGACCTTGAAGCCGTTGCGCTTCAAATCTCGCACGATTTCGCGGCCATAAAGACCGAATACGCGCGGATTGGAGACGATTCCTATGCGGCGTGGACGGCGCGGCAATGAAGATGAGATTAGCTGAGCAAGGTTGCGCCTGGAGCCTTTGCCGACGTTGATCTCGCTTCGTCGAGCTTCTTGTTTAAGGGCGAGTTCGAGCCGGCGCATCTTGGGGCCAAGGATATTTCGTCTACAAAAGCGAATGGGCGCGACATACGTGGGAGTGCGTCGCGCCCATCCATATTCGTGGTTACTGTCCTCACCCCAGCAACCACTTGAGACGGAGGATCCACCAACCGTCTCTCTTGCCCCGCAATA
>JBKPOC010000050.1:0-215869 GCA_046732935.1 Acidobacteriota bacterium
GATTAGACCTGCCAGTGAGACTCCTTGTAGACCACGAGGTAATAGGGTGGATATGTAAGCGCAGTAATGCGTTCAGTTGACCACTACTAATCAGTCCCATGGCTTGACCATAAAATTTACTCAAGCAACAAGCAAACGCGCCGCTTGCGCGTGTAGAGCTTGCCACAATCAGTCGCTATTCGATTTTTGGTCTTCGGACTTGGGTCTTTGGCCTTGATTATCGCTTGCGCGAATGAACAAAGACCAAAGGCCCAAGACCAAAGACCAACACGACTTTTCCGGTGATTTTGTCGGCAGGGTCACACCCGTTCCCATCCCGAACACGGAAGTTAAGCCTGCTGGAGCCGATGGTACTGCGCGGGAAACTGCGTGGGAGAGTAGGAAGTCGCCGGGATTATTTCGCTGAAAAGCCCGCGAGAGTCAAAAGAGATTCTCGCGGGCTTTTCCACTATTAAGCGCCTTGACTCTTCGCTGGTTGGTATGTGCCGGGCACCGTCCTCGCCGCAATGCTCAGCCGGTTCCAGGAGTTAATCGCCGTCACTGCCAGCGTCAGATCCGCGAGCTCCTTCTCGTTGAAAAAGTTCTTGACGTGCTCATAAACCGCGTCGGGCACATGCCCAGCCTGAATGTTGGTCACTGATTCAGCCCACGCGAACGCCGCTCGCTCGCGATCGCTGTAGTACGGCGCTTCCTCCCACGCATCCAGGCCGTAGAGCCGCTGTTCTGATTCGCCAATGGCCCTCAGGTCCTTCCAATGCATGTCGATGCAGTAGGCGCAGCCGTTGACCTGCGAAACCCGCAACTTGATCAGGTGTAGCAGCGACTCCTCCAGCCCGCATTGCTGCAAATAGTGTTCGATGCCCAACATCGCGTGATAAGCTCCACGCGCTGATTTCAAGTAATCGATTCTCGGTTCCATCTATAAAACTCCTTTCAGAAACGCGTCGACTATACATGAAGACTCAACGACTCAACCAACCCGCTTACGTCGTTCTTCTCTGCTTACTGATCTTCATAGCGGCCCCTGCTGCATGGGCGCAAAAACTGCCGCGCAGCAGTCCCGAGCAACAGGGCATCGCTTCCGCCGATCTGCTCGCCTTTGTCGACGCCGCAGACAAAGACGTCGACGCCATGAACAGCTTCATGCTTATTCTTAATGGACATGTGGTGGCGGAAGGCTGGTGGGCGCCTTACGATCGCGACACGCCTCACGTCCTGTATTCGTTGAGCAAGAGCTTTACTTCAACCGCCGTTGGTCTCGCGATGGCCGAGGGAAAACTGACTCTCGACGATCCCGTGATCAAGTTTTTCCCTGACGAAGCGCCTGCTGATCCATCGCCGAACCTCCGCGCCATGCGTGTTCGGGATCTGCTGCGCATGAACACCGGCAACCAGGCTGAAGCACTCCTCCTGACAAACCTTCCGAGCAAAGACGGCGCTACGTGGGTTAAGACTTTTCTCGCGCATCCTGTTCCGTTCAAACCCGGCACGCACTTTCTCTACAACTCTCCCGCGACCTACATGCTTTCCGCGATTGTGCAAAAGGTCACGGGTACGACAGTGCTCGCCTACTTGCGTCCCAGGCTCTTCGATCCACTCGGATTCAAGGATCCAACGTGGGTCACGAGCCCGCAGGGAATAACAGCCGGCGCTTACGGTCTGTCGCTGCGCACCGAAGAGATCGCGCGCTTCGGTGAACTGTATCTTCATAACGGAATGTGGAACGGCAAGCAGTTAGTACCAGCGGCGTGGGTCCAGCAGGCTACCTCGATACAAACCTCAACTGGCTCCGCGCCGGCGAGCGATTGGGACCAGGGTTACGGTTATCAATTCTGGCGTTCGCGCCACAACTCCTTCCGCGGCGATGGAGCATTCGGCCAGTACTGCATGGTGATTCCCGAACTCGACGCCGTAGTCGTGATCACCAGCGGCGTCCGCAACATGCAACAAGTGATGAACCTTGTTTGGGACAAGCTTCTGCCGGCGATGAAGCCCGGACGTTTGCCTGAAAATGCGGCAGCTCGACGCCAACTCGAGTCCCGACTCGCGACGCTGAAGGTCAAGTTCCCAAATGGTTCGACAACCTCTCCGCTCGCGCCGAGCGTGTCCGGAAAATGGTTTGAGTTTGATGAAAACGCTCGCGGCATCAAAGCAATCTCCTTCGACTTCAACTCGACATCCCCCTCAGTCATCGTGCGAACCGCTGCCGGCGAAATGCGCATGACAGTCGGAAGCGAGAGGTGGACCAACAGCCGCGGCCAGTTTACCAACGGCCTCGATCGTGCCCTCAGCGTACCAGCCAATCCTCTAGTAGCCGCCGGCGGCGCATGGAGCGCGGCAGACACCTTCACGGTAAAGATCGTGCTCTCTGAAACTCCCTACTACTCGACCCTGAACTTCCAGTTCGACGGTAATCGGCTGCTATTTGACTCCGAGCACAACGTCGCCTTCGGAGTCACGAAACTACCGCAACTCGTCGGCGTCGCCCGGGCGAGTGAATAGCGAGGAAGAAACCTGTCATACAATTTCCGCGTTCAAGCGACTAATACTCAGAAACGCGGTTCGCCCGATGGAGATCTCGGAGCTCAAAGCGGAACTCGAAAGACTTCATACGGCCAGTTTTGGCTGGGCGATGAGCTGTTGCCGCCAGAACCGGGCGGACGCCGAAGAAGTGCTCCAGATGGTCTATTTGAAGATCCTGCAAGGCAAGGCGGTCTATCGCGGCGAGTCGAAGCTGCAAACGTGGCTGTTCGCGGTGATTCGCAACACGGCTATCGCGGAGCACCGGCGGCAGTTGTTTCGCATATTCAACTCGAACGTGCGGACCGGATCCGGAGTTAGTGATGAGCCTGAGTCGGAGCTCGAGCGATCTGAAATGCAGCAGCGTTTCCAGCGGGCGCTGGCCCAATTGCCGGCGCGTCAACGCGAGACGTTGCACCTTGTGTTCTATCAGGATCTGAGTTTGAGCGAAGCTGCCGAGGTGATGCATGTCTCGCTTGGGAGCGCGCGCCGTCATTACGAACGCGGGAAGAAGCGGTTGCGTGAGGCGCTGGCGCGAGAGGGAGTTGCTTATGGAATCGGGTGGAAACGACAAAAGAATTCAAGCGCTGTACTCTGAACTGTCGCTGGAGAATCAAACCCTGGCGCCTCAATTCGAGCGCGTATGGAACTCGGCGACGACAGTTAAAGCAATTCCAGGTACTGGTATGCGAAAGCCGCTATTGATCGCTGCCGCGGTCACTGCCCTCGTGTGCGCTCTTGCAGCCTGGTCGTGGTACAGGTTACCCGCCTCTTCGCCTTCGGAGATCGCGAAGCAACTGCCGCAACCGGCAATTATAGAATCTCCCGAACAACCGAATTCATTGCCCGTTTCTGAGCCGGCAAAAGCGCACCGACGGCGTCAGAAACGCACTGCTCACCGCTGGGCGACGACAGAAGCGGCAATGCTCTCGAGTTGGCAATCCCCAACCGCACGATTCATGGAGTCGCCCACGAGCCTTGTCATGAGCTCGTTGCCGCAACTGAATCAGTCAGTCAAAGAACTGGAATCTTTCCTTCCCGCGAATAACGAAATAATAAAGGAGTCGAACCAATGAAAAGCATAATCGTCGCCGCCTTTGCTGTTGTGATTTTGTTTGCAACCATCATTGCCGCCCAACAACAGCCACCACAGTCGCCCCAGCCGCCCAACAGGCCCGGCGCAGACAATCTCACTGACCATCCGCATCCACCACCACCAAATCCGGATCCGTTGGCCCACCTGATGTTTCCTCCCGACATGATCATGAACCACGCGCGTCAACTCAACCTCACCGAGGATCAGAAGGCGTTCATGCGCAGTGAGATTCAAAAAACGACGGCCAGCTTTCAGGATCTCCAGTGGAAACTTCAGGACCAGATGGAACTGCTTCAGGAGACGATGAAGTCCACTTCAGTGAACGAACAACAGGCATTGGCCCAACTCGACAAAGTGCTCGAGATCGAACGCGAGATCAAACGACTGCATATCGGTTTGGCTGTGCGCCTCAAGAACCATCTGACACCGGAACAGCAGGATCAACTTCACAACATGCGAGATCAACACCCTCCGAGAATTCCGGGTGGGCCAGATCGGCCAGCGCCACCCATGAACGAACCACCGCGGATAAACAATCCGAATTAGTCGAACGGGATCGTCGGCGTCGAGCCAGGCACCGTGACGCCGCCGCGATCGCCTGGTGTAATCGAACCGAACCGTTCGGCGTAGATGTCAGGAAGAGGACGCGCACCCGGAGGCGCCACCCACAAACGCAACAGGTGACGTTTACGTTGAGGCTCAGGATAGTCTTCGAAAGCGGTGCGGTCGTGCAGGATGGTGTGATTGTGCACGAGCTGAATGTCGCCCGGTTGCAGTTCCATCATCAGGTTTAGTTGCGGATCGTTTGCCAGTTCGTCGAATAGGTCGAGGGCTTCGATCTGAAGTGGCGTGAGCGGTGCGACGCCAGGAAAGCGTCGCGCCGACTCGATGTACTGCCGCTGATAAATCGTCGACACCAGGCCGCGGTGATAGTTGAAGACGGGAATGTTGAAATACGGTTTCCCGCCTTCCGGAACTTCGCCGCGGCGATCAGTTTCGATCGGCTGCATTAGAACTTCGAGCAGATCCGGCCGTCGCCGTCGCATTTCGTTGAAGATTGTTGTCGAAGAAACGAGACTCGACAGACCGCCGGATCGCGCAGTTTGCAAACAGAGGAGACCAACGACGTCGCACGAGTCGGTGTGATGTGTTTGACGTTCCCGTGTTTGGTAGATTCGCGTGTTCGGATCGTCGCTGGATCGACCGAGGTCGCGCACGTGGCCAAGCAAGTGCCCGTCGCCGTTCTGCATTCGCAGACTGCCGAGGTGAGCTCCGATTATCAGAAACGCCACCGCAGCTGTCCGTCTCGTCCAACGCTCTACCGGCAGCCTTCTGAGCAACACGAAGCCGCGCCCATTCAGCACTTCATTGAGTATTGACTGAAGCCGCGGTGCGATGTTTGTGAGCGGGACATCGCTCGCCGTAATCGTCGCGAGATCCACTCGACGTTGCTCCAAATCTCGTATCGCAAGTTCGAGTTCGGCAGTATCGGCGCCAGACAGGTGTTCGATCCAGTCACCACATTGCGCAATGTCGCTTCCGTACCAGGCGGAGTCGTCTTCAATCTGCGGAACGTTCATTGTAGAATTTACGCGTATATAGATATGAGGGCTGCTACCTGGATCAAGCGCATTGGCTTTTGGGGATTTCTCTTCTTCCTCCTGAAGGGACTGCTGTGGCTGCTCGTGCCGGCGCTCGCCGCCTACTGGGCGACCGATTAACGCCAATTAATGCAACGCGCTGTTCGCCAGGGCCGCTTCCTTCAACTTCGGGTTTTCGACCCACGACTTCGCCGACACGAACGACACCCTGTCATAAACCAAAACGATCGTTCCCAGCTTCAACAGCTTGCTGACCTCGCGCGCCGCAAACACCGGTATCCGAATACAACCATGACTCGCCGGTTGCGCCGGCACGCTGTAACTGCCATGAATGGCAATGCCGCCACTGATGTAGTTGGGATAGTACATGCCGAGTAAATTATCTTCCCAACCCATCGTCTTGTCGTAAACGACGAACCGTCCGCGAGGTGTGTAAGCGATGCTTGTTTCGCCGTCCCAAACGAATGTCTTGTCGGTGCCGGTCGAAACAGGAAGCACTCGCACGCTGCCCTTTCCGTCGATCATTAGCAACACCTGCCGATCGACGTCGACTTCCGCATGTTCGTAGTCGCCGTCGCGCGGAACCGGGGCCGCACCACTCCGAAGCGCGTCGATCTCATAGACCGTCAACCGGCCCGTGATAGGCCGTCCTTCCCATTTCTGAAAACTGACCAAGGCCGATCGCGAGGCCGGATCGAACACACCGTCGACCGGCCCGGTCCAGTACCCTTTCTCGGAAAGAAGCCGTTCTGCCTCTTTGACTTGCGCCCGCGTCAGACGCGGCGAGCTCTGCTGCGCGTTGGCAACACACGCCGCTAAAATCAGAACTAAAAACGCGAGTTGAAGAATTCTGTTTGTCACGTCGACCACGTTTCATATTCTACTAATTTAATTACAGCAGACAATTTGGAACCCGCGCTCGGCCGCCTTCATGTTAGGATGCTCTCAGCGGTCTCTCCGCTTCTTGTCTTAGTTTCCTCCATTTTTCCTCCGCACAACAGATTTTTTCGTAGAAAGAGAAGGGTCTCAGACTGATGGATGGATCATGGATTTCGTTCGCGGCAATCATCATGCTCGTTTCCGGCGCGTGGAGCCCTGCAATCGCGCATAAGCCGATGAAGAAGGCCGGCAGCGCGAGAGTACTGACGCGGATACGTTCGACAAAAAGCGATTTCCGCGAACGAGTTGCCGGGTTGAAGATCGTCACCATGGCTCCGTACGGCGCAGCCGCGCGAGCCGGTCTGAAATATGGCGATGTCTTGATTTCCTATAACAGTCGCCCCATCACGAGCGAAGAAGATCTCGACACGGCTATGCAGTTCTTCGGGCGACAAAAAGCGAACCCGACGGACGTCGAACTCTCGGTGTATCGTGACGGCGAGTTGACGGTGCGAACAGTTCGCGTACCCGCCGGCCGTCTCGGCATTGACACGCGCGAGTGGACATTGGCGGGCGCCTTCGTCGAAGAAGCTATCGACGCGGGCGACTATGTTTCCGCTGAGCACTACCTCGCAGATGCAGCAGCGTCGAGGCATTACACCGGCGATCAGATCCTGCACATGCGCGTGCTTTGCCTGAATAACGAGACCAGTGGAGATGCGGTCCGTCAGAACGAGGTCGATGAACTTTATCGAACGTACGCGCCCGAGAAACTGAGGCTCTTTGCGAACTATGATCTGCTATATCACAAACGCTATCGTGCAGCAGCCGCCATCTTCGAGCAGTACCTGAAACGCAACGGCATTGACGTAGCAACGGAATTGACGCTCGCGTCGTGTTACGCGGAATTGCAAAGGTACGACGAAGCGGATGCATTGTTGACGAGGATCGTGGCTCGTCCGGAAACGGATGAAAACGCGGCGACACCATACGTGCTTTCGGAAGTGTCGAATGTCAGAGCGCGGATTTATATGGCGCGCGACCAGTACGGCCGTGCTGAGGAACTTTTCCGAAAAGCCCTGGAACAGTACGCGGACGATTCTTACTATTCACTCGCATTTCTTTACTGTGCCGCGCAGCGTGAGGTTGTCGAAGGCAGAGACGGAGAGTTTCAGGCAGCTTACGAGTTTGTAACTGGCCGATCGGATCGGCTCGAGAAACTGATGGGTTATCACATCGACGCGCTGCGGGCCTACGTACAAGTGAAGCAGCATCGTCTATCCGCGGCTCGTGCCACGGTCGATAAATGGATCGATTCGGCGGACGCGCGACGCTTCGTCCCGGATTTCTGGCGCAACTTTCCAAAAGGCGCGGAGATCGTCAACAACTGGAACCAGTTGATGAGCCCGCGCGAGATGGCTTAGACGTGTAACCTGGATCGATCGTCGCCGTTCGTCAACGTGTTCAGCAGCGTGAGCAGCTTGTCGTAATCGACTGGCTTGACGAGGTGGCCGTTGAAACCGGCTTCTTCTGACTGGCGTCGATCTTCTTCCTGACCCCATCCGGTCAACGCGATCATTACGATATTTTTACCCCACGACTGCTGCCGCACGCGGCGACAGACCTCGTGTCCGCTCATTCGCGGCAGACCGATGTCCAGCAGCACGACCTCAGGACGTTTCCGCTCAATCACGTCGATTGCTTCGACGCCGTCGTGGGCCAGAAACGTCTGATTGCCCGTGATTTCGAGCAACATCGCGAGCGAGTCAGCGGAGTCTTTATTGTCGTCGACGATGACGACACGGCGCTGCGCCCCTGATTGTGCTGTTGCCTCTCGTGCAGCATCTGGTCCAATTGATGGTTTACTCAGAACCGGTAGACGCACGATGAATTCACTTCCTCGTTCCTCGCCGGCGCTCTTTGCTTCGATCGATCCGCCGTGCATCTCCGTCAGCCGCTTTACTAACGTCAGGCCGATGCCGAGCCCGCCTTGCGCGTGTTCAGCCGAACCGTCGACCTGCATGAACATGTCGAAAATACTGTCCAGCTTATCCGCTGGTATTCCCGCGCCGTTGTCCTTCACCGACACCACAACTTCATCACCAACACGCTTCGCACTCAGTGAGACAGATCCGTTTGGCTTCGTATATTTCGAACTGTTATTGAGCAGGTTGCCAAACAGTTGGGACAACCGCGCCTGATCGGCATTCAGATAAATTGGCTCACTGGGCAGATCTATGACTAGCTCGTGACCGGCCGCGTCGAGCAGCGGACGCGCAACTTCAACGGCCTGTTCGATCACCGACGACAGCTCGACTTCACTGCGCCGCAACTCGAGACGATCGTGCGTGATGCGATTCAGATCAAGCAGGTCGTCGACGAGCCTCACCATCTGGCCCAACTGTCGTTCGATCGTGTCGTGCGCGCGCTTGAGGACATCGTCATCGTTGTTTACGCGCTTCACGACCTGAAGCATGTTGCTCATCGGCGCGAGCGGGTTCCTGAGCTCGTGGGCCAGCGTCGCCAGAAACTCGTTCTTGCGCCGATCGGTTTCCGACAGATTCGCCGCCAGTCTACGCAGATCGTCCTCGAGCCGTTTGCGATCCGTGACGTCCTGGCTGACAGTTGCGTAGCCGATCGGCTCGTTCGCTTCATTGGTCAGCGTCAATACTTTGTAGACCATCCAGCGTGCTGCGCCCGTCTTGAAGTGACGGAAACGAACCTCGACTTCGCCATGACCGTTCTTTTGGACCGCCGGCAGGAACTCGTTCATGATCATGTCCTGGTCTTCAGGGAAGAAGCATTCACGAATCGTCGTGCGCCGCGCGTCTTCCATACTGTCCAGACCGATCAGCTTCAGCCCCGAACGGTTCACAAAGAAGGGAACGCCGTCGAGATCGCACATGCCGATAAAGTCAGTGCTGTTTTCGACGAGCGTCACGAAGTTTTGCCGCTCGCGTTCGACGCGTTTACGCCGCGAAATATCTCGCACGATCTTCGACGCGCCGATGACGTTTCCGGCGTCGTCTTCGAGCGGTGAGATAGTGAGCGAGACCATCAGGCGTTGGCCGTCGCTGCGCATTCGCTCGGTTTCATAGTGCTCGATGCGTTGGCCCGCCTTCAAACGCGCGATGATCTCGTCTTCCTCGGCCAGACGATCAGGCGGGATCACGATCGAAATATGTTGCCCGATTGCCTGTTCAGCGGTGAAACCGAAGAGCCGTTCAGCGGCAGCGTTCCAGCTTTGAATAATGCCCTCGAGCGACTTGCTGATGATCGCGTCGTATGACGATTCGACAATCGCGGCGAGCAACTTAGCGGTCAGAAGTTGGTTTGCCTTCTCGCGCTCAACCAGACGTTGCACCGTGACATCGCGGAAAATCAAAACGCACCCGGAAACGTCTCCCTGCTCATTGCGAATGGGCGCGGCACTGTCGTCGATGGGACACTCTTCGCCGTTTTTCTTGATGAGCAGCGTATGGTTCGCAAGACCGACGACGACTCCGTCGCGCAGCGCTCTTGTTGCGGGATTCTCCACTGGCAGCCGCGTGGCTTCGTTGACGATATGAAAGACTTCCTGGAGCGGTTTCCCGCGCGCCTCCTCCTGTGACCAGCCCGTCAACGACTCGCCGACGCCGTTGATGTAATTAACGCAGCCTTTGATGTCAGTCGTAATGACGGCGTCGCCGATGCTTCGCAGCGTGACTCGGAACACCTCGCGGCTTTCAGCCATTCGTGACTGCGCCGCGTGCGCTGCTTCACCGAACACGATGATCAGAGAACATGTGAAAACGTAGGCCACGAACCCGACTTGGTTCGCGGTGCTGGCGAGATCGAAACCGTATCGCGGTGGAATGAACAGATAGTGACAAGCAACATAGCCCAGAACCGCGACGGGAATCGCAACGCGATACCCGCCAAACCAAACCGCAGCCGCTACTGCGCCAAAGAGGGTGACTAGCGGCAGCGATTCCTGCAGTACAGGCTCGAGCAGCCACCGCAGTACAATGGCGAGCACTAGTGCAATAAAACCGAGCAGGTATTTTCTTAGTGTGTTGCGCACCTTACCCCCAAAAGATTACACCGATCGACGGGTCTAAAAAAACCCCTGCAAAACTAATCTCAAACTCACCTAACTTTTCGCTCGTAACATGTCTCTATACCTATGAACGACGTGCGGCTGAACGCGGAGCATCGATGACAACGTCCGAATCGCCTGACGAACTGCTGGTGATCGGCGCGATTCTGGGCAACCTCGACGCCTTCGAACAGCTCGTCGTTCGCTATCGGCCTGCCGTCGTGCGTCTGGCACGGACAATCGTCGGCGCCGACCACGCCGAAGACGTGGCGCAGGACTCGCTGCTGCTGGCGTTCAAGGCGTTGCCGACGATCGATGAGCCGAGCAAGTTTGCGGCGTGGTTGTCAGCCATAACGCGCCATCGAGCCTTGCGGTTTGGCAAGAGTGAGACGGCGCAGAGCAGCAAACGCGTCGCGCTGGACGAGGCGCTGCTGGAAAATGTCGAAGCACTGGCGAAACCGCTCACCGACAAGCATGCGGATGAGTCGATGATCAAAGCGCTCGACAGTCTTCCGGCGGATTACGCAATGCCGTTGCGGCTGCGTTTTCTCGACGACATGCCGCTCAAGCGGATCGCGGCGTTTATGGGAGTGCCGTTGTCGACGGTGAAGTGGAGAATTCATCACGGGAAGAAACTGTTGCGGGCAAAAGTCGAATCAACAAGTTAACGCGTGTCGAGGACACGAGGAGGTACAGATGGAACAAGAAACAAGGAAATTGTTGAACGTGTTGCGACGCATCGCGCGCGCGGCCGGTTATCTCGCGTGGAGCAAAGCGGGACCGGAAGCGACGCAGTTTTGCGTTGGTCAATACAATCGCGTGCTCGCTCGACTCGGAGAGCTGGAGCCGTCAGTCAAGCCGTTGTTCACGCCGTTGGGTGATAGTGCGTCGCCGGAAATCATCCGCATCGCCGCGCGGGAATTGCTGGCGTACTTCGAGGCCGATGAGCCTGCTGAATACGTCCGCGCGTTTGCGCGCAGTTTTCATTACGGCTGTGGGTCGCGACGGGGGCGAGTCAAAGTCGTGCCGATTTCGGTGAGTTGCGATTAGGAGTGTCTATGGAAAGAGAGAAAGAGCTGATTAAGTTGATAAACGTGCTGCGCCGGACGTCGCGGATGGCGCTGCAATCGGAGTGGACCGGCGGGAAGGATGACGCGGCGAAGTTCTGCACTGATCAATACAATCGTGTGTTGACGCGGCTGAAGGAGATGGATTCGGGGGTGGGCGTGGTGTTTCAACCGTTGCCGGAGGGAAGTTCGTTGACGGTGGTGGCGATGGCGGCGCGTCAGCTTGCTGCGTATTACGAAGACGAGCTTGGGCCGGTGAAAGGGTTCGGGCGCGGGTACAACATTGCGTTCGACCCGAAGATGTTCAGGGAGTTTTGGGAGAAGTCGGCGCGCGAGTTTGAAGACATGGGGGATTTTATTCGCGAGAGCATCGACGAGTGGCTGCGGCACAAGAAAGAAGCGCGCCGCACGGAGACAGGGACGCGAGAGACGAAGGCGGAGTAGGATTTTAGAAGTTACATGGGCTCTTCAACGCGGGCACTTTCGGGGGGACCGTGTCGCGGAATTTGATGGATCTTTGTCGCATCGATGCGACTGCCGCTTCAATTTGTTCAGGCGTTAGAGCCCGGCCGGCCTGGAAGTACACCCAATCGATGTCTTCCTGATACTGCCGCCGCTCTTTCGCCTGGACCATCCCATCACGGATAAACCAGAGATTGAAGTTGATCGACATCGTGTCTTCGGGATAGTAATTCTCACCATGCTCGGCGAATAGCTTGCCGTCGACGAAATACTTTACTTTCTGATCCGACACTTGAGTGACGAGCGTGTGCCAACCAGCCTGGCTCCCGTTCGCCATCTTGAACACGTTGTCCTTTTTCCAATTGGGTTCGGGACTGAACGTCTCCCACGTCGTGGCGTAAAGCGTTGGCCCATCAATGCCCCAACCGCCGTTCGGCAGATACTCCCAATCCAACTCACTGTAGTCAGGATCCATCGGTGCCTTCAACGGGCTGATCGTGTAGAAACTCTGCACGAGTTGATCGCCGCGCGGCCCTGAAACCGGATCGTCACTGAAGCGGACGCGAGCTGCGTAAGTGCCTTCGAGATATTTGCGTTGATGACAGAGCTGCGTTTGGATCGTATTCGGCGCGGTGCCGTCCGTTGACGACGTCATGCGGATGATTCGATTGTTCGCATCCTTCACCAGCGTCACGCTTTCGTCAGACCACGTTGCGCCGGGAACGCCGGGCCAACCCGGCTCCGTGCGGACGATCCAGCCGTTCTTCTTGAGCTCGGCTTTGTCGGCGTAGCTGAAATCGTCAAACAGAACGTGATCGGCCGATGGCGCAGCGGCCGCTAAGAGCGATGCCCCAGTCAGTACGATGGCGAATAGAAACTTCATATCGGTCCTCATTTGAACGGATTGCGTTGCGGCGCTTCGTCGTGATCGTCGATGGTGTGCAGCAGGCCGCGGACGATCAGATTCAACATCGGGATACGATGACGGATCCAGACGCGCATCGGATCCGGTCGTGCGCCGAGACGCGCTTTGGGTTCCAGGGCCGTACGGCCGAGTGAGAGTCGTTTGCATCCGAGCGCGATCGCGTGATCGACAACCGACTGTAGCAGGCGAAAGTAGATCGGAAAGTCTGCGTTGGCTTTGCGGTCGAAACCGATGTAGTAGCCGACAGCCGTGTCGCCGTCTTTCACCGTCGTAACAAACCCGAGCAACGTATCGTTCTTCCTCAAAATCGTGAACTTCATGTCGTCGCCGAGTTCCGTAGCCAATGCTGGTAGAAACGAAACGGGCAGCGTCACCAGCCGCAAGCGCGCGTTCTTGTGAGTTTGTAAATAAAGCGCGTGCAACTCTTCGGCGTGGCGCGCGACCGCATCGCTCCCGATCTCTTCGACGACGCAACCGGCTGCTGTCACTTCTTTCTCGATCTGTTTCGCCTGTTTGCGATACTTGGAAGTGAGACTGGCCATGTAGTCGTCGTAAGTCTTCCACTGCGGGGCGATGTCGAGGACCATGTTCGGTTCTGTTTCGAGCTCTCGATACGAGAAACGCGAAAGCGCCGCGGCTGACGAAGCGTACGCGTCGGGGATGTCTTTCACCATCACGAATGCTGTATCGCCGAACAGCTTATCAACCCGGCGCAGGCGATAGATTGCTTCGGCGACGGCGGGCCAAAGTTGTGTGTGGTCCACGTTGGGGGCGAACGAGATGCCGTGCATGCCCCAGGACAGCAGGTTGCCGCAGACGAGCATTTTCTCTTCGAGTCGATCGAGCGGTACTTTTGAAGACGACTTCTTGCTCAGACGCGCCGCTGATACGGTCACGGTTTGCGCCGCGACCGCCGCGACTGGTTCCTTGTCGCGGAAGATCAGCGCGTAACATGGGCGCAAGTTTTCCGGCCCACTCTCTTCGAGGATGCGCAGGTAGCGAGGTGAGAGAAAGAGTGAATCGTGCGGCGTCACCTTCTCCCAATGCGCCTTATCGAGATAGTCAATGCGGTCAGCGATCGTGAACCCGGACCCACTCGGCTGATGCCGCTCCCGATGCTGCTCGCGCATCTTGCGTGCTTTAGTGACTAGTTTATCGATTGGCTTAAGCGTAGGCATGCGGCCCAATAATAAACCACCCGCGACTGAGTTTCTCGCTTATGTTAATCCGTGCGCTTTTCAGTCAGAAGTTCTTCTCATTCTCACCGGGCTTTAGCCCGGTGCAAGAGTAGCGAAGCATGGGGAAGCCGTTTCAAACGGTTTTCCGATTACGCCGGCCATACACCCGGCTAACGCCGGGTGAGAATGAGAAAGAAACCTCGTTTTCGGTGAGCTGGCGAATGAGGGTGGCGAAATCGGTCACGATTGTGAACGTGCCTTCTTCCAGTTTGCTGAAGTTCTTCAGCGAACTGTTGTGTAGTTCCATAAGCCGCTGGATGCTGAGCAATCATTTTCGCTGCCGCTCTCGTTTTTCAGGTATCTTGTAGAGGATGCGGTGCCCACGGTGTGAGAGTGAACGGATTCAACGGGACTATGACGATGCTGTGATTGTGCTTCGCCTCGTTGGGCTTCATAAGTTGCTTTGCAATACCTGCGGGCTGGTGTTCAAGGGTTTCGACCCACTCGGGAGCGTGCAACGGGCGCCGTCGGAGGCCGAAGCGACGGGCCATAATAGACGGCGAGGACCGCGCTACTACGCCCACTTGCCGGCGGCGATTTCGCTCGTCGACGACCGGGTGCAAGTCGGAAAAGTCTCCTACTCGGAGCCGTCGCGAGGGCACTGTGAGACGATCGGCAAGTTCGGGATGCGGCTGTCGCTGGTCGGCACTCGCTTCACCGAGGGCGAACTGTCGCGCGCCGGCCGGCTGCTGTTCGTTCGGGTCGATCTGCCCGAGGGGCCGATCGAAGCCGTCGTGTCGCTCGTGACGCACGACCGCACCGGCGACGAGCTAAAGAAAAAATGGTCGCTCGGCGTGCAGATCCACCAGATCTCCGACGACGACAAGCAACGACTTGAAAGCTACCTCGAAGGCCGCCGCCAGGGCGTGCCGGTCGTCATCTCTGATTGACCAGAAAACGCGCGCTTTTGTCTTTTCCCGCCGCCTCCCGCAAAATGCCCGTATGCCTAACGTCCCCTCTTTTTCCGCGCATCGGTGGAGACCGGTTCTTGTTCTTGCTCTCGCGCTCGCGTCGTTGCAGTGCAACGGCACCGCCACGAATACGAACACGAACACGGCGTCAAATGCTTCGGAAAACCGCGTCGTCTCTACCTTCGGCTACCAGGTCGTCAACATCTGGCCGCACGACCCGAATGCCTTCACTCAAGGCCTCGTCTTTTCAGACGGCAAACTGCTGGAAAGCACCGGTCAGGAAGGCCGGTCGAGCTTGCGCAACGTCGAGCTGGAAACGGGCAAAGTGCTCAAGAAAGTCGACGTTCCGGAACCGTACTTCGCCGAAGGCCTCGCGCTGCTGAACAACAAGCTTTATCAGCTTACCTGGCAGCACCAGGTCGGCTTCATTTACGATGCCCAGACGTTCCAAAAGACGGGCGAATTCAAGTACAGCGGCGAAGGCTGGGGACTGACGACCGACGGACACTCGCTGCTTCTCAGCGACGGCTCAAACCGTATTCGTTTTCTCGATCCGGACAGCTTTCGCGTCACAAAAACCATCGCAGTACTCGCCGGCAAGACGCCGATAAACGAGATAAACGAGCTCGAGTACGTCAACGGCGAGATCTACGCGAATATCTGGCACGACGACCGGATTGCCATAATCGATCCGCAAACGGGCCTCGTCACGTCGTGGATCGATCTCAGCGGGCTGCTGCCACCCGGCGACGTACAGGATCCGGAAGCCGTCCTGAACGGCATCGCCTTCGATCAGCAGAACAACCGGTTGTTCGTCACCGGCAAGCTTTGGCCGCGGATGTTCGAGATCAAGATCAAGAAATAAATGAAGTTTCGCACGTATTTCCAGGCCTTTTCCTACGCCATGATCGCGGTGGCCATGCTGGCGCTCGTCCTGGCGGGCGGCTTGGACTACGGACTCGCGCTGCTGTTCGCCGGCGTGATGATCGTGAGCTGGCTCCTGGAAGGCACGCGCTGGCAACTGCCCGAACGTTTCGGCCTCGCCATCGTCCTGCTCTCGATCCCGCTGTTCTACGTCGACTGGCAGTACCAGAAATCGATCGGCGAACCGGCCGAGCGTTTAGGCGTGACGGCGTTGGCCCATCTGATCGTTTTCCTTTCAGCAGTGAAGCTGGTGCAGGTCAAGAAGGATCGCGATTGGGTCTTCCTGTACCTGATCTCGTTCTTTGAAGTGCTGCTCGCGGCCGGACTGAGCTTCAGCCCCGTCTTCCTCGTCACACTGACGCTCTACTTGTTGTGCGGCCTCTGCGCAGTGACGGCGTTCGAGATTCAAAAGGCGCGTCGCTCGCTGGTGTACACCGAAACACGTTTACTCGTGCCGCCAGATTCTCGCGTCTTTCGCAAAGGCGGGCGACGCTCGTGGCGACACACGGAAGCCGCACGACTGCCACTCGTCGCCGTGGGCTTGCTACTGCTGATTTTCATCATGGCGCTGCCGTTGTTCTTGATCGCGCCGCGTTCCGGTGCGGCGGCGCTAACGCGCAGCGGCGGCAGCCTGACAAACTTCATCGGCTTTTCCGAAAGCGTAACACTCGGACAGATCGGCACGCTGAAACAAGACAACGGTCTGGTGATGCGCGTGCGACCCGACGATGGTGAAAATCCGCCGGGGCTGCGCTGGCGCGGTGTTGCGCTCGACGAGTTCACCGGAATCGGTTGGAGGAAATCGGCCGAAGCGCGTCGTGGCGAACCGGTAAACGAGAAGGGTATCGGCTTCTTCCCGGTAGGCACGACTGAAGCGGTTCACCGCCTAACGACGCAGACCTTCTTTCTCGAACCGCTCGAATCCGCCGTACTCTTTGGCGCGCCCCGTGTAGTCGCCATTCAAGGCGATCTGCCGTTTGTTCGCGTCGACGGTGAAGGCGGACTTCAGTCGCGCCGTCATGACTTCGAACGGATCATGTACAAGGCGCTCTCCGACATGGAGGATCCTCCGGTCGAAAAGCTGCGCGCCGACATGCGTCCTTACCCGGCTAATTTCGAACGTTATCTCCAACTCCCGACGAACCTCGATCGCCGCATCGTCTACTACGCGCAGTCTGTGCTGCGCGGCGCGCAGGCGCGAAATCGTTACGATGCGGCGGTCGCGATCGAGTCGGACCTGCAAAGAAACTTCGGCTACTCGCTGGAGATGAAAGCAGGCGGCCCGGATCCGTTATCGGATTTTCTCTTCAACGTCCGCGCGGGACACTGCGAGTATTTCTCGACCGCGATGGCGGTGATGCTTCGCACGCACGGAATCGCCGCGCGAGTCGTGAACGGCTTTCTGCCCGGCGAGTACAACGAAACCTCCGGCGCTTACACAGTGCGGCAAAGCGACGCGCACTCGTGGGTCGAGGTCTACTTCCCGGAAACTCGCTCGTGGGTGACTTTCGATCCGACGCCGTCGGCAGGACGCACGGAACCGGTGCACACAGGCTTCACCGCGCAGTTGCAAAAGTACGCGGAAGCACTCGAGCTGCTGTGGTTTCAGTACGTCGTCGGCTACGACAAACAGGAGCAGCGGTCGCTCGCGACGCAGTTACACAATCGAGTGTTTGACTACGGGCGAATTGCTTCGAACTTCCTGGCGACGATTCGCGGCTACCTGAACACGCAAACGCTCTCGCTTATCACGGCAGTGATGGCGCTCGGCTTGATCGTGTTCACACTGGTGTTCGGAAAGCGCTTCTGGCGAATGTTGTGGGGCCGGAGTTTGGTTACCGCGGGCGCGGACGACGGCACGTATTCGACTGTCGAGTTTTACGAGCGGTTGCTGAATGCGTTGGAACAACGCGGCATGTCGCGCGACAAGCATCTGACGCCGCTCGAATTTGCGAACACTCTGGATTCCGGTCAGGCACTGATAATCACGCGTGCTTACAATCGCGTGAGGTTCGGCGGCCAGCGTCTCACAGCAACTGAAAAGCGTGAAATTGAAAAAGCATTATTTGAATTGGAGAGCAGTAGTAGCAGCGGATGAAAAAAGTCGGTTTTGTCAGTCTCGGGTGTCCCAAGAACCTCGTCGACAGCGAGGTCATGATGGGCCACCTCAAACAAAATGGTTATGAAATCACGGCGGACGCGGCTGAAGCAGACACAGTCGTGGTCAACACCTGCGGGTTTATCGACTCGGCGAAGAAAGAATCGATCGACGCGATTCTCGAAGCCGCTCGCCTGAAAACGGAAGGCCAGGCTCAACGACTCGTCGTGGCCGGTTGTCTCGTCGAGCGATATCGAGACGAGTTGAAAGCAGAGATGCCGGAAGTGGATGCCTTCATCGGCACGAACCAGATCAACGAGATCCTTGCGGTTTGCGATCCGAAGACGAACACTCGCGCGCTGCCCGTCGTGCCGATTGGCAATCAGAGCGCGACCTATCTTTACGACGAGTCGACGCCGCGCATCCTCGCCACTCCTTCGCACTACGCATTCGTGAAGATCGCCGAAGGCTGCGATCGCCCGTGCGCTTTCTGTTTCATTCCGCAGATGCGCGGTCATTTTCGCAGCCGCCGCTTCGGCTCGATTGTCGCCGAAGCCCATCAACTTGCAGAAGAAGGCGTCAAGGAACTGATCCTCGTGGCCCAGGACTCGTCGCGTTACGGCGAAGACCTCGGCAAGCAGGACGCTCTGGCCCGTCTACTTCGAGAACTGTCACACACTGACGGGATCGAATGGGTGCGCGTGATGTATACCTACCCGACGCACATCAGCGACGCGTTTCTCGACGTGCTCGCTGAAGAGCCAAAAGCGGTGAAGTATCTGGACATGCCGCTTCAGCACGCGTCGCAGAACGTGCTCAAACTGATGAAGCGCGGTGGGAATCGTGCGAGTCTCGAACGTTTGATCGAGCGAGTGCGACGCCGTGTGCCTGACATCGCAGTGCGGACGACGTTCATCAGCGGCTTCCCGGGCGAGACTGAAGACGACTTCAAGGAGTTGATGGCGTTCGTGAAGAACGTGGAGTTCGATCGCGTCGGCGTCTTCACTTATTCAGACGAGGAGGGCACGCCCGCGTTCGCGCTGCCGAACAAGGTCCCGCGCCGGATTGCGGCGCGACGGCAGGCGGCGCTGATGAAAGAGCAGGCGCGCATTTCACAACGCAAGAACAACGCTCGTATCGGCGACGTCGTGCGCGTGCTTTTCGAAGGAGAGTCGAAAGAGAGCGAGCTGTTATGGCAAGGCAGAATGGAAACACAGGCGCCTGACATCGACGGCTGCGTGCTGATCAACGACGTTCCCGATGGCGTTCTGCCCGAGCCTGGCGACTTTGTAACAGTCGAGATCACCGAAGCGCACCAGCATGATTTGATCGGAAGGATTGTGGCTTGAGCGTGCCCGTCAAAGAATCGAGCGACGAACTTAATCCGAGCCTCGTCGTCTCCCCGGCGGAAGTTCCCGCGCGCCGGCCGGCACGCACCGCGATCGATTACGTAGCGCTCGCAATCGCGACGGTCGGAGTCGGCTACCTGCCGTTGATTCCCGGAACGTTCGGATCGATGGTCGGCGTCGGCATTTTTCTGTTACTCCCGTCCTGGCCTATTCAACTCGCATTCATTTGCGTAATCACCGTGCTCGGCGTTTGGGCCGCCTCTCAGACGGAAAGGATTCTGGGCCGGAAAGATCCGGGCATGGTCGTGGTCGACGAAGTCGCGGGCCAGATGATCGCGATGCTGCCGCTATGGTTGCTGGTCACTGGACCATGG
The DNA here is from genome assembly GCA_046732935.1 of Acidobacteriota bacterium. Classification (GTDB taxonomy): domain Bacteria; phylum Acidobacteriota; class Blastocatellia; order Pyrinomonadales; family Pyrinomonadaceae; genus PSRF01. The sequence continues at coordinate 19,523 of JBKPOC010000050.1, forward strand.
TGGGTTTGGGTGATTGTTTCGTTTAATCTTTTTCGTCTTTTCGACATCTTCAAGCCGTATCCTGCCGGGCGTTTGGAACACTTGCACGGCGGTTTCGGAATAATGGCGGACGACGTGGTTGCCGGCATTTACGCCGCGATCTGTACGACGATCTTAATCAAGGCTTTCGGATACTGAGGAGGTTAACGAGTTGGATACCCTCAAGAAGCGCGAAGACGAAGCAACGAGCAAAGAGACTCTGCAAGACATCGAAGAGTCGTCGACTGACACGAGCAGCGGCGACGCTGATGGCCCAAGCCCCGACGGCACATTGGACGAACCCGAGGAACTGCACGACGCTGACCCGATGTAACCCGCTATTCGTCCGGAGTTTCTTCGGTGGTCGTCGATTTGCCGATCCAGCCACGCCTCCAGAACAGAAACAGCATCCCCACTGCCACCACGATCATGATGATGATCGTCGCGAAGTAACCGTAACGTGAGTGCAGCTCAGGCATGTTGTCGAAGTTCATCCCGTAGACGCCGGCGATGAAGGTCAACGGCAACATGATCGCGGAGAAGATCGTCAACACCTTCATGATCTCATTCATCCTGTTTGACACCACGGACAGGTAAGCTTCCAGCGATCCGCTGATCAAATCGCGATAACTCTCGGCCAGGTCCGTGACGCGCACCAGGTGGTCATGCACATCACGATAAAACGGCCGCATCTCTTCCGGGATCAACTCCGAAAACTCGCCCCGGCTCATGCGCAACAGAACGTCCATCTGCTTTACCGAGATCCGGCGCATCCGCAGCACGCCGCGTTTCAGATCCATGATCTGCGAAAGGACTTTTTTGTTCGGTTGCTTCGAGCCAAAGATTTCAGCCTCGAGCCGGTCTACGCTGTCGTCAAAATCGTCGAGCACGGGTGAATAGTAATCGACGATACGGTCGAGGATCTGGTGCAGCAGAAACGCCGGGCCGCGCTGACAAGCGATTGGGCTCGTGCGCAGGAGTTGTTTAGTGTCGTTAATGCTGCGAAACGAGTCGTGATGGTAGGTGATAACGTAGTTCGTGCCGAGAAAGGCGTCCAACTCTATTGTGTTGAAACGGTCGGGGCTCGTGTCGGCACGCACGCCGTGAACGATCAAATAGATGTAGCCCGGAAATTCCTCGACCTTCGGATAGTGGCGATTTTCGCGGCAGTCTTCCACCGTCAACGGGTGAAACTTGAATACGTCGAGCAGCACCTGCTCGTCGTCGTGAGTCGGAGATTCCATGTCGACCCAGATAACGGCAGACTGGTCTTTCAATAGTTCGGGGAGTTGGGCCAGGGGAACTCCTTCCTGGACTCTTTGATCGCCGTGTCGATAAACAAGAATCTCCATCTTCCAGGCTCCTGAGTTGGTCTGATCGAATCCGTGTTACCATACCCACTTCTTACTGGCAAGCAAATAAGCAAAACATATGGCGATAAAGATTTTCGTGGCTGACGAGGTGAGCGACAGCGGTCTGGAGCCGTTGCGCGCGGCCGGATTCGACGTTGAGAAACGCACCGGGCTCTCGCGTGCGGAACTGGCCGGCGCGCTGAAGGACTGTCAGGGACTGATCGTCCGCAGTGAGACGAAAGTGACGGCCGACCTGCTCGACGAGGCCGCCGGTCTGTACGTCATCGGACGTGCGGGAGTCGGCGTCGACAACATCGACGTCCAGGCGGCGACGATTCGCGGCGTCGTCGTGATGAACGCTCCGGACGGCAACACGATCACGACTGCCGAGCATACGATCGCGTTACTGATCTCGTTGGCGCGTTCGATCCCGCAGGCAAACAGCAGCTTGAGAGCCGGACGTTGGGAGCGCAAGAAGTTTATGGGGGTCGAGCTACAGGGAAAGACGCTCGGCATCGTCGGACTGGGCCGCATCGGGCGCGTCGTCGCGTCGCGCGCTCGAGGTTTAGGCATGCAGATCGTCGCTTACGATCCGTTTATCGCGCCGGAGCAGGCACGCGATCTGGAAATCGAACTGGCGCCGCTCGACGACGTCTACGCGCGCGCCGATTTCCTGACGGTCCACACGCCGTTGACCGCCGAGACACGCGGGCTCATCGATCGGGAAGTCTTCGGCAAGATGAAACCGGGAGCGCGGCTGATCAATTGCGCACGCGGCGGGTTGGTCGATGAAGACGCACTTTACGATGCGCTCACGAGCGGGTCGATTGCGGGTGCGGCGCTTGACGTCTTCAGCCAGGAGCCGCCGCCGGCGGACCATCGTCTCTTACAACTCGATCAAGTGATCGCAACGCCGCATCTCGGCGCGTCGACAACAGAGGCCCAGGAAGGCGTCGCGTTCACGGTCGCCGAACAGATGCGCGACTTTTTACTTTCAGGAGTGTTGCGCGGTGCAGTCAACGTGCCGGCAGTCGGCGCGAAAGAGGCCAACGTGTTGCAGCCTTACGTCGTATTGGCTGAGCGGCTGGGCCGGTTTCAGGCGCAGCTTGTCGAGAGTCCCGTCAGTGAAGTCAGACTCGAATTTGCGGGCGAGATCGTCGACATGGATGCGGCGCCGGTGACGCGCGCGTTTCTGGCCGGGCTGCTGCGCGACGTCAGCGCTCGAGTTAACGTCGTCAACGCGTTTCTGATCGCGGAAGAACGCGGCATCAAGGTAACGACTACGTACGTCCGAACCGGCGGCGACGTTGCGCCCGCGATATGCACCGAGATCTATGCTGGACCATCGAGCCGCAGTCTCGCCGGCAACTTGTTCGGATATGGAGGACAACGTCGCGAGGGCCGGATCACGGAGATCGACGGATTTCATCTCGAGGCGCAGCCGGAAGGGCATCTCGTGGTGATGCGCAATCGCGACGTTCCGGGCGTGATCGGCAAGGTCGGCACGATCCTCGGCGAAGGCGGCGTCAACATCAGCCGCTTCCACCTGGGCCGCCGCGAGCGGGGCGGGGAAGCGATGTCCGTGATCGAAGTCGATGTGCCGCTGAGCAAAGACACACTGCAATCTCTGCGCGCCCTGGAGCAAGTGCTCTCCGCTCAACCAATCGAACTCTCCTGATTCACGAATTCCCTTAACTCGCGAAACAACTGCGCCAATTGCGCCGGTTGATAGTTGGCGTTGAGGCCGCTCGGGTTTGGTAATACCCAGACGATCGTTTTCCCGATCAGATCTTTCTGGCGACCGATCGCCGCCTTCGGCTGATTAAACGCCGTGCGATACGCGCCGACGCCGAGGACCGCGAGCACGCGAGGCCGGTAGCGAAGCACCTTCTTCCGCAACTCCTCTCCACCCGCGACGATCTCTTCCTTCGTCAACAAGTCAGCCGTTGCCGTCGTCCGGGCAACAACGTTAGTGATGCCGTAGCCGCTCTTCAGCAGTTCGCGTTCGTCGAACGGCGAGAGCACGCGTTCGGTGAATCCGCCCGCATGGAGCGCGGGCCAGAATCGATTTCCCGGCCGCGCGAAGTGATGACCGACAGCGGCGGTGTACAGTCCCGGATTGATGCCGCAAAAGAGCACGCGCAAATCAGGCGCGATCACATCCTCGACGGTTTTCTCGGTAGCGGCGAGGAGTTGCTCCTTCGTTGGCTTCCACGGAGTGGTCACGAGGTGAGGTCAGTAGACGTCGAAGTGTGTTTGTCGCGTCGTGCTTTGCTTGGACAGACGATCGATAACCGAGACTTGCAGCAGATAGCGTCCGGTCTGGAGACTACTCAACGGAATCTCCGCGGCGTAAGGCAAACGCGTCAGGTCAGTGACGACATCAGTCGTGATCTTGCGCAGGGCCGTCGTGATTACCGGTTGATCGTCGCGTATGACCTGGACCTGCACCGCTGTGTCAGGTTGGTGATCCGTGGGCGAAAGAACCGCATTGTAAACGAAGAAAAGAAAACGCAACGTCGAGTCGCGTCCGAAGCGATGACTCGCGCTGATCGCGACCGGCCCCTCCGTTTCCGAATTCGAGACGTTTGTCAGCGTCGACTGCGAGCGTTCACCCAAAAGCAGACTGCTCATCGTCAACTGCTTCTTCGCGAGATCGGGTATTTGGATCCACGAGTGCGCGCTGCCGACACGAGCGCTCTTATCGTCGCGCACCGCGGTCCTCACCTGGTAAAGACCCGGTTCCAGTTTTGCGGGATACGTGAACGTGATGTCGCGTTGCGGTTTCGTGGTCTCAGTAACAGTGATGCGCTCGAGAAAACTCGTTTTCGCAGTTCCCTTGTCGTCGTAAATGACGCCGCTCACGTCTGCGACCGCCTGCGTCTTCCCGTCAGGCTGCTGGCCAAACAACAGAAACTCACCTGGAATCAGAATGGACGTGGCAAGCGTCGCGCCTTTGGTAGCGACGTCGTAATAGTCTGCGCTCATGAGAATCGGCAGACTTCGTTCGGGATAAGGCGCGGTGAGTGTTTCGCGCAATTTTACCGGCGCGGTTTGCGCGCCTTTGACCGACGAAGATGGCGATTCAGTTGGCGCGGGCTGAGTTGTCGCGATTGGCGTTTCCGGATCTACGTCGTAGAACCCTTTGCGAACTCTGACAGTCAAACCCGGCTTGTCTACCAAATGCACTTCGAGACTGCGAAAGCGTTTTTGCTTTTGCGCATCGGCGTCAGGCTTCCACGCAAGCAGATAATACGCCGACGTCTCCTTCATCGCCGGCGCGAACCCTTTTGAAAGGTCGTTGGTGTTGATGATCAACTTGCCGCCGGTGTCTACTGCGAGTGCGTTCATTCCGTCCTGCGTCGCAGTCAACTCGCCGTGTTGTGATAGCGCGAGTCGTCCAGTCGGATCAAAAGCAACGTCTGACGCTGCGTCGGGAACGCCCGTCACCAACCCGCGCGCGTCAATCGAATAGATGACGACACCGGTTTTCGCGGCGGCGGTGGTTACATCTCGAATTTTCGAGATCGCATCGCCCTGGCGATTCTCGATCAGGAAGCCGCCGGACATGAAGAATACGATCTTACGTCCCGGTAGTTTGTTCGCGGTGCGGACGAGTCGCTCGAGTCCCGTCAACGTATGCGAGTTGAAGAGTGCGCCCTGCGCTTCAATCGTGCGCGCTCGTCCATGCACGATTGAGGCGGCAGTGTCGCGGTTCATGCCCGGATTGTTGCGAATCGTTTCGGTAATAAAGAACTCGAGAACGTCTCTGTCTTCACGCTCGATCAGCAGCGCCTGATACTCGCTCATCGGCGGACGGTCCATGTCGCGCACTGAATACGTCCGCGGGTTCAGACGCTCCAGAGCGGCGCGCAGGACCACGGGATCGTTCGTCAGTTGTTGCAGAAACCCGATCTGCCCCGTGGCTGAGGCAATGGCGACCTGATCGTTCTGGCCCATCTGCTTTTCGATGAAATTCAAGATAGCTTTTCTCACGAACGGGTAATCTGCCGCGGACATGTGAAAGTCGTCGACGTAGAAGAAGACGATACGGCCGCGATCGAGTGGCACCGGGCGTTTGATGTTGACAGTAGTGGCGCCGCGCGCGGCCGCGAGCTGACTCTCTTCATCGCTGCCGGCCGTGATGAGTTCAAACGCCTCGATCGGACGCGGCTTGCCGTCGATGCGCAGCTCGAAGTTGTCGCGAGTCAGGCCGTTGACGAACTTGCCTTGTTTGTCGAAGACCATCACGTCCGTCTGGACGAGCTCCGTGTACACGCGAACAACGTCGTCTGATGGCCGCGCCGGCGGTGTTGGCTGCGGCGTCTGCGCTGCGGCCCATGACGACAACAGACACAGCGCCAGCAGATACTTTGCGGACCGGAATGAGTTGCTGAGCCCAACCATAATTCAATAAGGGTTTCGACTTGTGGGGTGACAGGGTATAAATATGTCTCAGATCGCTTGTCGTGGCAATCCCTATTTGCATTGTCCGCTGAAAACACCGAAACTTTGGATCCCCTCTAAAAAATGGCAGCTAACGAAACGACAGTAAAGCTCGATCACGTCCGCAAAAGTTTTGGTGAATTCACGGCCGTGCAGGATCTCAGCCTGTCCGTGCGCGCCGGCCGCGTGTTCGGATTGTTGGGACCGAACGGAGCGGGAAAGACGACGACGATCCGCATGATCGTCAACATCACGGCGCCTGATTCCGGCACGATCGAATTGTTCGGCCGCAAGATCGATGCGCAGTTACAGAACCGGATTGGTTATTTACCTGAAGAGCGTGGCTTGTACCGGCGCATGAAGGTCGCGGATCAGTTGCGCTTCTTTGCGGAGCTGAAGAACGTGCGCGGCAAGAGTGTCGAGACGAAGATCGACGAGTGGCTGGCGCGCGTCAAACTCTCCGAATGGAAGACCAGGAGATCGATGGAACTGTCGAAGGGCATGCAGCAGAAGATACAGTTCATCACGGCCGTGCTTCACGACCCCGAACTGCTGATCCTCGACGAACCGTTCTCCGGTCTCGATCCCGTCAACGTCGAACTATTGAAAGAGATCGTGCTCGACCTCAAACGAAGCGGAAAAACCATCATCTTCTCCACGCACCAGATGGAAGTCGCCGAAAAAATCTGTGACGACATTTGCCTGCTGAATCGATCGGAGAAAGTCTTCGAAGGCAGTCTGCGCGAGATCAAGCGCAGCTTCGGGCGCAACTCGGTCGCGGTTCGTTGCGAAGGCGGCGACGGAGTGTTGGACGATCCCGCGCTGGTGAGCAAAGTCGTACGACACGCGGACGAAGCACAGGCGCTGCTTGCGCAGGGAGCTGACGCGCAGGCGTTACTGCATCGCTTGATCGCGTCCGGCGCGACGATCGGAAAGTTTGAGATGATTGAGCCGAGTTTGAACGACATCTTCATCGCCAAAGTCACGGGCAACGAATGAAGAAATTTCTGACGATAGTCAAACGCGAATACATACAGCGCGTGCGCGCGAAGATGTTCATCGTTTCGACGATCCTGCTTCCGGTGGTGATGTCGCTCTTCGGGATCGTTCCGGCACTCATTCTCAATATCGAGGCTGGCGGGCCCTTGCGCGTGGCGGTGGTAGATGAGACCGGGAAGATGTATACGCCTTTGCAAGCGGCTGTTTTCGGTGATGAAGATTCTCGAGAAGCGAAGGAACAGGTCACGCCGAACAGCCAGGCCGCGGGGACCGAGCGGCAGCGAGATCCAGGACCGTTCGGTGGCGCCAAGAGCTTTAAATTAGTTGAAGTAAAGATGGATGGCCGCACCGCCGATGAAGTACGGTCCGAACTGGATCAGCGGCTGCGCGCGAAAGAACTCGATGGCTACGTGATCTTGCCCGCGGATCTTCTGACTTCAGGTCGCGCGGAGTTTTTCAACCGCAATCCCGGCGACATGTTGTCGAGCCGGTTGCTTCAATCGTCGCTGAATCGCGCTGTTCGCGAACAGCGTTTGGTGGAGGCGAGAGTCGATCCCGAAACTAGACGAGAGCTTTTTAAGAACGTCGAGCTGGAGTCAGTGAAGATTGGTGCGACGGGCGAGGAGCGCGACTCCGGCGGCAGTTTCGTGTTGGTGTTCGGCGTCGGGTTCATCATGTATCTCGCGATCCTGATGTACGGGCAGGTCGTGCTCGGCGCGGTGATCGAAGAGAAGGAGACGCGCATCGCGGAGATCCTGTTCTCGTCCGTCAAACCGTTCACGTTGATGATGGGCAAACTGGTGGGCGTATCGCTCGTGGCGTTGACACAACTATGTATCTGGGCGACTGCGTTCGCGGCGTTTGCGCTGTATGGCGTGAGTCTCTTATCGTCGCGCGGCCTGGATGCCAGCATACCTTCGATTCCTTTTTCGCATTACATCTACTTCGGGCTGTTCTTCCTGCTCGGCTACTTCATCTACGCAACGATCTACGCGTTGGTTGGATCGATGGTGACGACGGCGCAAGAAGGCGGGCAGTTGGCGATGCCGATCATTCTCATCCTCGTCGTCAGCTTTTACTTGTTTCTGCCGGTGAGCCGCAGTCCGGATTCAAGCTTTTCGTTTTGGGTGTCGATGTTGCCGTTTTCCGCGCCGGTCGCGATGCTGGTCCGAATTGTGACGCAGACGCCGCCGTTCTGGCAGATTGCGTTGTCGCTGCTGATTGGGTTCAGCAGTGTGCTGCTGATCATGTGGGTGGCGTCGCGTGTGTATCGCGTCGGGATGTTGATGTATGGCAAGCGAGCTTCGCTGCCGGAGGCGTGGCGCTGGATGCGGCAGGCTTAAGGTTTCTGATGCTGCGCCAGAATTTGTCGACTCCCGAGTCACACTTTTCGTCACTCGCGTGTTTGTCGCGTCAGGTTTCCTAATAAATTCGCTCGTTTTGCTGGGCACGTGTCTTGAACAGAAAGCGCCTGGGTTGAATCTCTCGGGTGCTTGAATGTTCCTGATACTCTCTCTCCTCGTTTTCGCCGCCGTCGCGATGGTCCTCCATGAGCTGGGGCACCTTGCCGCTGCCAGACTCTGTGGTGTCAGTGCGTCAGAGGTCGGGCTCGGAATGGGCCCGAAGCTCTTCGCCGTTCGCGCCGGCGGTGTGCTTCTTAGTTTTCGACTATTGCCGATCGGATCGTTTGTGATGCTCGACGGCGCTGCGCTGAAAGAACGATCCGTGCGGGAGCAACTGTTGGTCCACCTCGGCGGGATCGGGTTGAATGTCGCTGCCGGGTTGATGACCTACGGGACGATGTTTGGCTGGTTGAATCTTCTGCTTGCGGCGGGGAACGTTCTGCCGCTGTATCAGCATGATGGATGGAAGTGTGGTGTCGTGATCATGCGGGGGTTTTTGCAGCGGAAGAGTCAGCCCGCGGAACGGGCGTTTACGTTTTCTGGCGGGTTCGTCAGTCTCGTTGTAGCGTGGGTTGTGCTGCGGATGTTTGTTTGATCTGGTACCACAAAAGACACAGAAGGCATTTGTGCCTCTTGTGATTACCAGAAGGCCCGGACGGCGCCGGGCCCCCTTTGGAAGCACCGCGTCGGGTTGAACTCTCGGGCGCTGTCCTCTCATTTCCAGCACCCGGGGAACCTGCGGTTACTTCCACGGCGCAAGGTCAACCACCGTCACGCCCGCACCGTGCGCGTACGAGGCGATTCGATGAGACCCTGCACCACTTGAGCTACTTGTGACAGAGGCTTTGGCTTTCGTAAGAAAGCATCTGCTCCGGCCCGGCGCGCCTCTGCTTCAACTTCAGCCGAACCATACGACGTGAGCACTACGATCCGCGTCTGCGGATTCCGCTCGTGGACCAACTTGATAATCTCCAGCCCGTCAGGATGCCGCTTCAACCCCAGCCGCAAGTCCTGAATGATCACTTCATAGTCAGTGACCTTGATGAGGCCCTCTGCTTCTTCCATTTCGCGCGCCGTGTCGACCCTGAATCCCTGCTGCGAGAAATATTCACTCATCGAAAAACAGATCGATTCTTCATCATCGACGACGAGCAAGTTTCTACTACCGGTTTCTTCATCGAACGGTGCTCGCGCCCGGCGGAACAAGAGTTCTCGCAACCGACCGGACACGGTTTTCAACTTTCGCAGCGCAGTCATGCAGCGTTTGTCGGGCGATTACAGCAACGCACTTACTTCTCAGTAGTTCGAACACACTACCAGTCTTAAACCTGCCTCAGCCTGAATCTCATTTCTTTTGGCCGGCCGCTTGTTGCCCGGCGGGCTGAGGACTTCAAGTGAAGGCGGCCTTTTTCGAAGGCGTGGTCCACACCTCTGGGCGCGTGTGGACCAACCAACAACGGGAGGCTGTAAGCTGCGACACGACGGGAGCGAGTCGTTGCTTTACAATTCAGCCTCCCACCGGCACAAGGACGCCGCGGCGGAGCAACCGCCATCCTGTGCCCCCAAACAGAACCCATTAATCCGTGTTCGGCTTGGATTATCAAGTTGTTACAAAAGAGTGACAACGGAGGTCTTTGCCCATTTGTTTGGCAGGAATTCAGAGTTTTTAGAGGGGCACGTCTGGCAGAATCCTGCCAGATATTTAAGCCTCGTATGTCGAATATTTTACGATGGGTTTGAGGGCGGAAATCAGTGAGATCACTTGGGCATTTTTGCCAGGCCATGACGGAAGGCGTAAATGATCAGCTCGAGCCGGTCGGAAACGTCGAGTTTGGAGAAAACGGAGCTGAGATGGTGGGTCACAGTCGTCTCGCTGATGAACAACCTTTCCCCAACTTGCTTGTTCTTCAGCCCCTCGCCGATCAGGGCGATCACCTCGCGTTCCCGGTCCGTTAGCGACTCGATCTTCGCGATTTCGGGGTCGGGCAGCGTCGGCTTCGTGAACTCCTGAATCATGCTACCCATCATCGACCGTTCGATCCAGACTTCGCCCTCGTGCACCTTCATGATGGCCTTTAGCAGTTGGTCGGCGGCGTGATCTTTCAAAACGATTCCTATGGCGCCGCGGCGTATGGCGCGACGGTGCGCGTCAGGGTTCTGCACGCCCGTCAGCACGAGCACGCGCGAATTCGGACTGGTCTGGCAGAGTTCGGGAAGAAAGGCGAGACCGTCGTCGTCGCCGAGCAGCAGATCGAGGATGATCACGTCCGGGTGTGCGCTGGCAGCGCGTTCGAGCGCTTCCTCGCGGTTGCCGGCCTGCGCGACCACACGCATACGCTGATCGTGCTCGATCAACATGCGCAAACCACTGCGGATTACGACATGATCGTCAATTATCATGATGGTAATCGGCTTGTCGGGCATAACGGGTAAATACTATCGCTAATCGTAGTAAAGTCCTATCAGTCGATCCCTTAGACGGCAGGGTCTTGGGTCTTAGGTCTTTGATTGACATGTTAAGGTCAAAGGTCAAAGGCCAAAGACCAAAGGCCAAAAACCCCTTACAGAGGTATGCCGACGCTAACGACAGTGTAGTCTCTTTCGTCGACAAAAACCTGCGTCTCACCACCCAACGCGGCTGCGCGTTCGGCGATGGAATGCGGGCGAAACGCACGATGACCGTCGTGGCCGTCGGCGCGTTCAGGTTCAGCGTTGCCGCCGGCGCGCGGTCTGCTGTTTTTTATCTGGAGCAAAAGTGAGGTGTCTTTGCACGAGATCTCGACGCGCGCGTCACGACAGAACGCGTGACGCCTCACGTTGCTCAATCCTTCGGCAACGATCTGGAACAACTCCGCGGCCAGGCGATCGTTCACCTTTACTTTGCCGTGCGCTTCCACGTCGACAGTGATACCGGTCACGAGTGAGAAGCGTTCCGCGTAGCGTTCGATCGCGGGCAGCAGAACGTCCATTCGTTCCTCGCCGGCTTTCAGCCCCCAGACGAAACGCCGCAATTCGCCCAACTCGTGCTTCGTGAGCTCGAGCAGTTCCTGGACGTTGTCGCGGATCGACATGTCCCCGGTTTCGAGTTTCTGATCCAGTGCCGACAGCCCGAACTGAATCCCGAGATACGGCTGGATCACGCTGTCGTGGATGTCGTGCGCGATGCGACGGCGTTCGGTTTCGGCGGCGTCTGAGGCGAGGTTGTCGATCAGCCTGATGTTCTCCATCACGGGTGTGACGTGGTCCATCAACTGCAACACGAAGTCCATGTCCGCGCCGTCGATCTTCGCTGGACCATCGACGACGTAAAGGCGGCCGACTGCCTGATGCCGATAGTAGACGGGCACGGACAGATATCGATGCGCGTCGAGCATGCCGGCCAGCTTGTCGCCAGTGCCTGTCGGCGCTTCAGAGAAGACCCGGTTCTTGACGTCAAACAGCCGCGCGTGCGACGAGTGGTTCTTGCGATAGATAACAGCATGTTCCAACGAGGGCGCCAGAAACTGCGCGGCTGCCTCCGGCCCGATTTCCGGCGGCGCGGATCGACTCGGATGAATGCCCCTCGCGACGCGATACATCTGGTAGCTTTCGGCGTCGTCCGGCTTGCCGGGCACTACCAACACGCATGCTTCGGCGTCGTAGAAGTCGCGGACGCTCTCGAGGATCGCTTTGATGGTCCGATCGATTCCGAAACGAGGGTTGGAAAAGATCGTGACGTCTTTGAGGACCTGTAAGCGGTTTTTCAGTTCGGTGTGATAACCGCCCCAACGCGCGATGATGTAGCCGAAGATCAACAACCCGATCGGCGCGAGCATCAGCCCGTTAAACGCGACGGCTTTTCCAGCGGGCATCGCAAGCACGCCGATGACGGTGCAGAGCACGGCCGATGCGAGCGTCAGGCGTAGTCCTTCGCCGAGCCCGCGACTAAACGACGCGACGATGATCGAGAAGAAAAAGAAGTAGTAGAAGACGCTATTCGTGCTGCTGGTTAGAATGAGTAGCGGCAGGTACCACAACAAGTCGAGCCAGGGAATGAGCCTGTGCGTCACGATTGGGTTGCGGCGAACCGACAAGTGATACACGAGCAGGCCGTATAACGAGTAAAGCGCCAGCGTCAGATGAACCGGCGTGGCCCATCTTCGCGCTTCCATCGACTCGATCAGGAGGATCAGAAGGGCCGAAGTCGCCAACACGACGCGCATGCCGGCGATCAGCCGCAGGTCTATCCACTGCTCCGAGAGCGGGTCTCGCGTTCGAGGTTTTTGCGGTATGGCTGACACGGAGTTTAGCTATTCTTTTTATCCGTGTTCCCGTGTGCTGGTTTAGCTGATGTTACGGACGTAGAAGAACACGGATAAAACAAAATCATCGGCGACTTAGGACATCTATGAAGCGGCGTTCGAAGTCAAGGACTTTTGGGCACGGACATTTAACTCTTTGGGGCGAAATAGCCGACACGTGTGTGCGGATGAAAAGCCGGGTTGGCTGTTTCCACTCGCACCCTGCGAAAACTCCCATCGCGCGCTTTGTTCAGCGGCGTAAAGTAGAGCGCGTATTGATGCCGTAACTCATCGGCGACTTCGGCGTACGTGGATTCGAGCGCGTCGAACGTCGTCGGCTTGTAGAGCCGCCCACCGGTTGCCTTCGTGAGCTGGTCCAGGTTGTGCTCACTCTGATCGAGCGCGCGCATCGCTTCACGCAGACCGTCGATCTGGAGTTGATTGAACTGCGGCGACGACGCCATTAATGAGTCGATCTGGGCGCGTTTATTTGCGCGCGAGATCTCCGTATTGCTGACGACGTAAACGGTCACCTGCGCCCGGATTAAAGCCTGCAATGCGGCTTCGAGAGTCGTGGTTCCGCGACCGTTGTCGATTCCATCCGACAGAATGATCACCGCGCGTCGCGACTTCGTTTCACCGGCGGTGAACTGCTCGCGCGAAGCCAACAGCAGCGCGTCGTTGAAGCGCGTGAACATACCGGGTTCGATCCGGTTCAACGCACGCTGAAATTGAAAGCGACTTTTCGTCCAGTCCTGAAGCAACTCGACGCGATCGTCAAACTTGATCAAGGCGAGACGATCGTCTTCAGCCAGCTTCGCGGCGAACCCCTTGGCGGCGCGGCGAAAATCGTCGAGGTTGTTTGCGACTGACGACGAAGCGTCGACCATCAGGATCACGTCGACGGGCACCTGTCGCAACGCTAGGTCGCTGAGTGGTTGCAGACTGTTGTCTTCGTAGACGCGAAAGTCGTTGCGCGTGAGATCGTTCACGAGACGGCCGTCGCCGTCGCGCACTGTTACCGGGAACATGACCTCGGTGGTGTCGACGGAAACGACGTCGCCGGGACTGACTTCCTGCTCGGGTTGTTTCTTGAGCGTGGGAACGGGAGGAGGCGCGCCCATTTCTTCGAGAGCAGTACGCGGTTTAGGAGTCGGTTTAGGTTGCGCGGCGCGCGTCTGTCGCTGTGGCTTTCGTTGCGCGTCGACGATTTGCAGGTTTAGTGACAATAAGACGATCGCTATGAACAGAAATAGTCTTCTCATATCAAAGCCAGTTAGGAAACGAATTACACGAATTTACTTGTCCTCGCCCATTGCGGCTTTCATCGCGGCGAGAACTTTGTCGCTGACTCGGTGCTTTCGCAGTGCTTCCAACTTGTCGGCAGCCAGATCGAATTCGACAGGTGATTGTTCGATCCGGCGAATGATGGTCCCTTCAGAGAACCCTGCTTCGACCAGTTCGACAATCGAATCGTTGGTGAGGCTCTTGGTTTTTTCCAGTTTGGTTGACGTGGCGCCGCCGGATTCGGCGGGGGGCTTGATAATGCGCACGGTCGCGCTGCCGGTTGTCATCGTGTCCGTATCGACAGAACCATTTTGATTGTTGGTCCTGCTCTTACCTTTGACGCCTGAGCCCGAACCGAAGATGTTGACGCCGCCGTCCGAAGGCGCGCTGCCAGTTCCCGGGTTGCCAGCGCTCGGGCTGCCACCGGAAGCGGGATCCATGCCACGGCTGATGAATTCATCGTCGCCCCACGTGTCATCCTGGAGCGGGTCCATGCCTTCCTGGCGCGCAAGCATCGCGAGGATCACTTTCTCAGTGACGCCGTTTTTCTTCAGTTCGATCATTCGCTCCGGCGAGAGATCGAAATTGGGTATGCGCGAGCCGATGATGGAGATGATCGTTTTTTCTTTGAAGCCTGCCTTGGCGAGCTTGACGACGGACGCGTTGTTGAGCGTTTGTGCCTGGTGCGTTTGTTGAGCCGGCGCAGCCAGCGAAAGACCGAGAACGAGGGAGACGGAACAGATAATACGCGCTGCCAATGAATTCATGCTGTCACCCCAAACTTTCGAACAAGTTATCTCTGCGGAACTGGCTCTTCGTTATCTTCACGCGGCCTGCGGCCGTCGATGCCATAACGCTTGCCGATCTTCTTCACGTAATCGCGAGTCTCACGATATGGGGGAACGTTGCGTCCGTACTTCATTACCGCGCCCTCCCCGGCATTATAACTCGCGAGCACCAGTTCGACTCGGCCGCCGAACATGTCCAGCAACTCCTTCAAATACCGCGTGCCGCCCATGATGTTTTCGGCCGGATCGTACGGCCGTCTGACGCCCAGTCTCCTTGCCGTGCCGGGCATCAATTGCATCAGTCCCTGCGCGCCTTTCGGGCTTCGAGCAAAGGATTTGAACTGCGATTCCTGCTCGATCACACAGAAGACCAGGTATGGGTCGACCCCAAACCGGGCGGCATTCATTTTTATTAAACTATCAATACGGTCATTTCCCGAGGTCCAGCCGGATTCTCGCCACGCCTTTCCGCCGGCCGCTGCCCCAGTCATTGCAAGCGCCGGCTGTTCGCGTTCGATACGCACGATCCGCTCCCGCTCGAGAAACTTGTGCACGTTGCCGCGCCGAAACCACGCACCATCAGCCGCTTCGCTCACCTCGTCGACGCGCATCCGGGCGCCGCCGTCGAGGTAAATCCAGATTGCCAACGGCTCAGCTACAACCGGAGCGGCTACTGGCGCTGCGGCCACAGGGGCCGGCTCCTCTTTCGCCAGCGATGTGAATTTCTTTACCGGGCCTTCGAGCCGTTTGGAAATCCCACCTTTGCGGTACCAGATCTCGTCGCCCTGTTTCCAGACCTCGTCGACTTCGAACGAATAGCCATCCGCCAAAGTGATTCGAACCGTCGATTGCTGGCCGAACACAGATCCGGCCGAACACAAGCAAACCAGGAACAGCAGGCTATAAAACTCGGCTCTCACTGCTAAGACGCCATCTCGAATTGTCGGACTTCGGGTTTGAACCCGTGCGCCGTGCCAAAATAATTTCCCCACGCCAGATCGATCAGTTGCGTCGTCAGTTGTGGCGTGCGTCCTTCGAAGATGCAGATGTCGTTTACCTTGTTCAGTAGATCGCGCGGCTCGCAGCCCTTCATCACGCGACCTTCGGCGGCGTATTTGCGAAGAAGGTGATCGAGGCATTGCTGATCGACCTGAATTCCGCGGCCGGTCGCAGTGCGTTTGAAGATCTCGATAAAGGCGCCTGCCGTTGGCGGTTCGACGCGCGCGCGATAGCCCATGCGGCGGAGAAACGCTTCGTCTACCAGATCCTTTTCGTTGAGGTTGGTGGAGAAGACGACGAGTTGCTCGAACGGCACCTCGATCTTCTTGCCGTTGTGCAACGTCAGGAAGTCGACGCGACGCTCCAACGGAAGGATCCAGCGATTCAACAGATCCTGGGGAGGCATGCGCTGGCGGCCGAAGTCGTCGATGACGAGCGTGCCGCCGTTTGATTTCACCTGGAACGGCGCTTCGTAGAACTTAGCTGCGTTGGACCAGGCGAGATCGGCGTTCTCGAGCGTTAATTCGCCGCCGACGATGATCAACGGACGTTCGATCTCGATCCAGCGACGATCGTGTTCGAGCGCTGTATCTTTCTCGGCGACGGGACGATGACAATGCGCGTCGAAGATGCGAATGATCTGACCGTCGATCTCGATTGCGTAGGGAATCCAGATGTTGCCGAAGAGCGCTGCGTTCATGCGTTCTGACACGGCTGTCTTACCGGTGCCCGGCAGGCCCGTCAGGAACAGGGACGAACGGGAGTTGATAACGCATCCGAGAGTTTGCAGCAGCGAGTCCGGCAGCACGAGATCGCGAAACGCCGCTTTCACCATCTCCATTGAAGCAGGCCGGAACGGTACGGCTTGAAGCCGCATCATGTGGGCGTAGTCTTCGAGTGACACGGGCGCCGGGCCGAGATAGCCGCTCTGGCTTTGCAGCCGCGTGACTCGCTCCCAACCGTGGTCCAGCATCGCGTAGCGGGTTGCGCCGATGGCGCTTTGCAGCCGCATTTCGATCAACTTCTCGCGATACAGGTGATAGAGAAGTTCTTCGGTAAGCGCTTTCGGGAGTTTGAGGCGATCCGCGACAGATGCGGTGCTGGGGTCAGGAAGGGCAGCCACGTGCTTGAGCGCCAGATCGCACAAGAACTGTTGCGCCACTCCGGTATCTTCAAGTTCGTCCAATGCCGGGGGGCCGAGACTTTCGATCTCTGCGCGCGTGAGTATGTTCAGATGCGGCATGTATCCAACTCCTCCGAGTTAGGGTTTATACGCTGTGTGATACATAGTGGTCTTGGGTTTTAGGTCTTTGGTCTTAGGAACCAAAGCCAAAGGCCAAAGACCAAAGGCCAACGGCCAAAGGCGATAACTGCCGGGGTTATGATCCCGGCGTCGGGGTGACACGAACAACAATTGATTCTGGGCCGTTCTTCTCAGCCGGAAAGCGCAACTTGCGTGCAAAGCGCAGGGCCGTCGCTTCGTAAGTTTCCAGGCCAGGCCGCCGCTCAGGCACTGACGCGAAAGCAATTTTCCCGTTCTTGATTTCCAACATTACCGTGATCGCCTGGGCGTTCGGATCGGTTTTCTTCTGGTTCTCCGCCGTGAGCCTGGCCGCTTCGAAATACTTGATCGCTTCCTCGGTGCGTCCGGCAAGCTGGAGCCTGTTCGCGATATTCAAGCGGCCGTAGACCTCGCCGCCGGCACGCACGAAATTCTTATACGCGTCGTCGTATTTGCCCAACTGCGTTTGGGCCATCGCGAGGTTGTTGAGAATGCGGGAGTCGTTCGGCGCAATCTTTGCGGCATTGGAGAGCTGTTCGATAGCTTCCTTGTACTCGCCATTCAGATACAGGAGATAACCGTAGTTATTCATGATCTGCGCGTTGTCTGTGTCGAGCTTGAGCGCGAGTTCGAATTCACGCTTGGCCCAGTCCGCCACTCCCTTGAACTGGTAAGCGACACCGAGCAGGCTATGCGCTTCCGCGACTTTCGAGTCGAGTGAGATGGATTTCGAGAGTTCGGCGATGGCGTCGTTCAGCTTGCCCTGGTTGAGCAGCGATCGTCCGAGCTCGAGATGACTCTTCGCGTCGCCCGCGACTGCGGGAGTTTTCGCCGCAGATTCATCGACGTTCGTGACGCCGATCAGCCGCGTGTTCGGAGCGGTCCTGAACTGCTTGACGTCTTTCTCAGTAAGTCGGTGAAACTTGTTGTCGTCTTTCTTTTTGCCGCCGCCAAAGAGACGTCCGATCGCTTTGAACGGCGCTTTCAGCGCACGGACAAAAGCGTTTCCGTTGCCTTCGGACCTGGCGCTGTCTTCAACCGTGTTAGCGTTCGCTGCATCCGCTGCGTCGAGTGCCGCGATTTCCGCTTCGGTCATCAACATGCTATTCGTCGCATGCTTCGGCACTGCGGAAAACACGAGCGCTATCACTAACGAGAAGACGATCAGGGAGTGCTTCAACATTTGTTTACTCCTTACTTGAGGTTGATCGCGCTGCCGACGCCGTTACCCAACATGTCAGAGATGTTGAGCAACGCCGGACCGAGAATCACGATGAACATCGTCGGGAAAAGCAGCGCGCCCAGCGGCAGCAACAACTTGAACGCCGCTTTTTGAGCTGCCTGTTCCGCGCGTTGGCGTCGCTTCGTACGCAGACTGTCGGAGTAGACGCGCACGGCACGAGCGATCGAGGTGCCGAAACGATCCGCCTGGATCAACATACCGACAAGACTGTTCAAGTCTTCGACTCCGGAACGGTCCGCGAGATTACGCAACGCTTCGCTGCGTTCGCGCCCGACACGGATCTCGAGGTTCGCCAGTTCAAACTCTTTGCTGATGTCGGGGTGAACGTCTTTGAGCTCTTCACAAACTTTTACCATCGCCGCGTTCAAACCGAGTCCGGCTTCCATCGTGATGACCATCAGGTCGAGGGCATCGGCGAGGCCCCACGTGATCCTCAACTGGCGGCTCGCCATCAGGCGATTCAACACGAAACGAGGCAGGATGAATCCGGCGCCGAAAGCGCAGAGCGCGGGAAGAGTCGAGCCGTTGACGGGCCGTCCCAGTGCGATCCAGAGCAGAACTATGCCGGTCGGAAACGCAATCATCAGCAGCAACTGCGTCGCGCGATAAACGGCGGGGCCGGAGTGTGAACGGAAACCCGCTTGCATCAATTCCTTCTGAAGTTTCTTTGCACTCGCCGCCGACGGAGGCAACAGACGGCTGATCGGGTCCGCGATTCGCTCCGCGAAATTCGCGACCGGCGTGTGCTCGATCGTCTGCACACCAGGCCGGCCCTCGTCGAGTTCTCTCAGACGGGCCGCGGTTGCGCTGGCAGGCCGGAACGCGAGCCAGTAGATCGCCATGACGGCGAATGCGATACAGATGAATGTCGAAACGGAAATTAGCAGCATAGTTTCACCCTAGATCTTGATCTTCATGATCTTCTGGACCATCAACATACCAAGAGCCTGCATGATGAGGGCGGCGGCCAGCAGCTTATGCCCGCGCGGATCGCGCCACATCACTTCCATGTACTGCGGATTCATCACTGACATGTAGATGGCGAGTCCGATAGGCAACGCGCAGAGCAGCCACGCAGACCAGCGCGAGCTGAGCGTCAGCGTCTTCAGGTCTTCCAGAATGCGGAAACGTTCGCGAATCGTGTACGCGACTTTCTCAAGCAGTTCGGAAAGATTGCCGCCCGTCTCACGCTGAATCAGGATGGCGGTGACGCACATGCGCAAGTCCAGCAGCGGCATGCGGTGGACCATGTTTTCGAGCGCCAGCTTCAGCGACAGACCGAGGTTCTGCTCTTCATACGTCTTGCGAAACTCCGTCGCGATCGGCTCCGGCATTTCGGTCGCCACCATGTGCAACGATTCGGTGAACGCGTGACCGGCTGACAATCCACGGCTCATGAGGTCGAGCGCATCGGGGAGCAATTGGAGAAAACGTTTCATCCGTTTCTTGCGCTTGCCCATCACGTGCAGCAACGGCAACGAACCGGCGATGAACCCGAACACCAGCCGCAGCAGGTACGACTGACTGACCATCGAAGTCGCGAGGAAAGCCAGCACGCCGGCCATTGCCGAGAACAGCAGCAATCGCATGACGGTGATGTTCAGGTCGGCCTGATCGATCATGCGTTTGAGCTTCGAAACGAGTTCGAGTTTCACCAGCGATCGATTGAGCCACGGGATCTCGCTCAGTAACTCTTCGCGCGCCAGTTGAACATCAGCATCGGCTGAATGGGCCGACGAGCGAATCGCTTCCGCGAGACGTTCCTTCAGCAGGGCGCGCTTCTTGTCAGACCCGCGCGAAGTGAACAGGTACAACGCGTAGGTCAGGAAGAGACAGGTGACGAAGACGATAAAGGGAATGAGAAGCATTAACCGTAAACCTCCTCGAAGAACGACCGCGGCAGTTGCATGCCGTAGACCTTGAGTCGTTCGGCGAAACGCGGACGCACGCCGGTCGGGCGGAACCTGCCGATTACGCGGCCGTCCTTGTCGATGCCTTTGCGTTCGTAAGTGAACACTTCCTGCATCGTGATCGTGTCGCCTTCCATGCCGGTGATTTCCGAGATCGACGTGATGCGTCGCGTGCCGTCGCTGAGACGCGCCACCTGGACGACCATGTTGATGGCTGAGGCGATCTGCTGGCGCATCGCGCGATCGGACAGTCGCATGCCCGTCATCTGAATCATCGTCTCGAGTCGCGACAACGCATCGCGGGAACTGTTGGCGTGAATCGTGGTGAGCGAGCCGTCGTGACCGGTGTTCATGGCCTGAAGCATGTCGATCGCCTCGCCCCCGCGCACCTCGCCGATGACGATGCGGTCGGGACGCATACGCAGCGCATTGCGAACGAGATCGCGTTGCGTCACTTCACCCTTGCCTTCGATATTTGGCGGACGAGTTTCGAGTCGTACGACGTGCGGCTGTTGCAACTGCAATTCTGCCGAGTCTTCGATCGTGACGATGCGTTCGTTCTCCGGGATGTAAGCCGAAAGCGCGTTCAGCAACGTGGTCTTGCCGGCGCCGGTGCCGCCGGAAATCAAAATGTTCAGACGGGAGTTGACGCACATGTCGAACATTGACGCCATGTCGGCCGTCAGCGCCTGGTTCTCGATCAGACGCGGCATGCGCAGCGGTTCGGCGCCGAAACGCCGAATCGAAAGCACCGGTCCATCGAGTGAAAGCGGCGGAATGATCGCGTTGACGCGCGATCCGTCTTTGAGACGGGCGTCGACCATCGGCGACGACTCGTCGATGCGGCGGCCAACTGACGAGACAATGCGTTCGATAACGCGCATCAAGTGCTCGTTGTCTTTGAACTCGATGTTGGTGCGCTCGAGTTTGCCGCGGCGCTCGATATAGATGTTGTAAGGCGAGTTGACGAGGATATCGGAGATGGAAGTGTCGGCGAGCAATTGCTCCAATGGTCCGAGACCGAAGAGCTCGTGTCTGACTTCGTGAATCAGCCGTTCACGCTCGATCGCGGAGAGAGGCGTTTCCTCCTGGGCCAACAGGCTGCCGGCCAGCCGCGCAACTTCGTCATGGAGTTGCTCCGGCTCGAGCATACCGAGCTTGGTCAGATCCATGCGGTTGATGAGCATGCGGTGAAGACGCGCCTTCATGTCCTGGAAGCCCTGCTGATTGCTGATCACATCGTCAGTCAACGGGCCAGTCATGCCGCCTTCTCTGATTAATCGTTCACGTAGTGCCATGTTGTATCCCTTTATTTATTACTGAGCTTCGCCCAGGTTCGCGCGGTCGAGCGCGGCCGTCAGTCCGAAGTCATCGATCTGCTGGGTCTGTCGCCGAAAAATGGAGTTGAACGAGCGCTTCGTTTCACTCGCGACGGCTTTCTGTTCCACTTTGCCTTCGAAGAGCTTCGCCGCCATCGTTCGCAGATCGGCGGTCGCTTTTGACGCTGGCGCGGAATTGACCATCGGCTGGCCCAGGTTGATCGAGTTGACGGCGGCGCGGTAGTCGCTCTGAATGAAACCGACCACGCGTTCGCCGAGGAAGCCTTCGACCTGGCGCTGATCGAGCTCGACGTTCTTGCTCCAGCGATTGACGACGAGACGGATCTTCTTCCGCGGGTAGCCGAGACGATCGAAAATCTCGAGCGCGCGGCGCGTGCTGCGAATCGCATGAATCTCCAGTGTTAAGACCACGAGAATCTGGTCTGCATGGTCGAGAGCGGAGATGGTCACGGCGTCGAAGCTGTGCGGCGTGTCGACGATAACGGTCTCATAACGTTGCCGCAGCAACTCCATCACTTCGTAGATATGTTTCGGCTCGATGTCTTCGGCGCTTTCCGCCTTGATCGGCGCGGCCAGCAACGAAACGTTAGGCGAGTGATGCGTCAGGTAGCTGGCGAGCAGCGCGTCGTCCAGACGATCGCGATTCTCGACGACGTCGGCGAGTGAAAACTTCGGCTTGACACCCAACATCAGTTCGAGATCGCCGGACTGCAAATTGAGATCGACGAGCACGGTCGGCGACGTTTGCAGCAGCGCGAGGTTCGTCGCGATCAACGAACAACCGCACCCGCCCTTGCTCGAGAAGACGGCGATGGCTTTACCGCGCCTCTTCGGCTCATCCGTGCTTTGGTTTTGAGAAACGAAATCAGACGTGCGTTCGATGACGGTGTTCAATTCGTCGTCGTTTATGGGTAAACGAATGAAATCGCGAGCACCGGCTCGCAGACTGTGAAGAATCAGATCGGGCGACGAGTCGCGCGAAGCACAAATGACAGCGGTGGACGGACACTCCGCAACCATTCGCTGCACGAGCTTGAGCGCGGGCTCGCCCATGTGGCCCAGATTGATGACTACGGCCGAAGGCCTTAGTCGCATCGTTTCCGTAAAGACTTGTTCGGCGTCGTCGCTCGTCATCAACACGCTGACGCCGGCATGGTTGCCGAGCGCGCGGTTCATTTCACGACCCTCAGCCGCGTCTTTCGAAAGTAGCAATAGCGTTAGATTTCTTTTCATTAAAGGTATTTCCCCTCGGGCTCTCACCTCAAAGAATTCGATTACGGGGCCGAGATGTCAGCCGGAATCTCGCCGGCGCTTTCCGCTGAAAGCGTGGTGGCGTAATCCGGCATCGGCACCGCGCGTCCAACCACCGGGATAGTCAGATTAAATGTGTAACCGTTGATCTTTACCGTAGCCGTGCCCAGGTTCGATCCGAACGACGTGGGCGGTGTATCGGGATCGCCGTCCGTATCCTCGCCTTCGTAGCTCACGTCGACCATCGCCGTTGTCAGGCCGCTGATTAATGGGGGACCAGTGGGATTGCCGTCTGCGTCGACATTCGAACCGTAGACAACTTCGTTCTTCACGGCCATCGCACTGGCGCTCGGATGCAACACCGCGTAACGCGCGCCCCTGCGAGTCGCATCGGCGAGCGCGTTGTGCGTGTAGAGCATCCGGCCAAACTCGATAATGCCGAAGATGAGTGTGAAGAAGAGCGTCGCCACCATCGCAAACTCGGCGACGCTGGTTCCTCGTTCTCCTCTTCTGTGCAAATGCATCATGATGACTAAAGCTTTAGCCTTCTTCGCCGCCCGCCGGCTCGGTCCACATGTAGTACATCGTCGTGCTCGGCCGGATCGGCAGTGCCAACGAGAACGTGTTGTTGCCGATCAGCGCTCCAAGGTTGAACAGCGGCTGGAAGGTGTAGTTCTGAATGCTCACGGTTACGGTGATGGGATTGCCTGCTCCACCCGGAGGAAACTCAACTGCGACGTTGACGTTGGTCGTCGTCAGATTGGAAGCGACAGGATTCACACCTGTGCAGTCAATCTTTCCGCACACCGCCACGTTTTTCGCACGCGCCTCATTCGTAGCGTCATAGGCGACTCTCGAGAGATAACGCGCGGCTGCCCGCGTCGACTTCGAGAGCGTCGCATACGTTTGAAAGAACCGGCCCAGCTCGGCGACGGCGCCGACCATGACGATCAGAAACGGGAGCAGGATCGCCAGTTCCGCGATCGTGCCGCCGGTCTCATTTCCGGCCAGGTTGCGAACTCGTCCGAATATTCGAAAAAGTTTCATGGTCCTACCTTAACCAGCTCAGCGGTAGAGAACAGGAACTACGACCGGAGCGGTGGATCCGCCTGAGGGATCAAATCCGCCAGCGCCAAAAGCCGGTCCGATGTACTCGACGAAGATTGCATTGTTTCCCTCGTCGACGAATTTGTTCATGAAGAACTTGCCGACCTTCGTGAACTTCACGTTGTCTTTGCCCGGCTCGAATTCGCTTTTGTTGATGATGGGCATGAATATCTCGCGCCGGTGCGCTGCCGCTTCATGAGATGGTTTCTTGAAGTTGACCGGCGGCGTCTCCGTCGCGGCCAGGTAATCAGAGTTCCAGATACCGGAGTAATCCCAGGCGGTTGGCACTGGCGGACCCGGATCTTTACCACCTTTGCCGCCACCTTTCGGTGGCGGTGGTGGTCCAGCTCCGGCGTAAACGTTGAGATCCGGCGGGAACCACTCCTCGACAGGCTTCGTGACGCCGTTGATAGTCGCATTCGCGCCGCCAAAGTTGGAGCAAGTTACCCCCGGTGGACAGTCGCTGACTTTATAGATGTCGAAACGCGTGTTGAGCCCTTTAGCGACTGGTCCAGTCATGCGACCAGGCTCTGTTTCAGTCTCAAACACGGCGTTATCGTTGGACGTGAGACAGTTGGTTGTGCCGCCCGCGATCGACAGTTTCAGATCTTTTGCGCCGTCGCCGGCATCGAGTGCCTGGTAATTGCCCGGCGAAGTGTCGTGGAAGTCGGAAGGGCCGGCTATCATCTTGTATTTGCAGCCAGGACAGAAGTGAGTGTTGGGATCGCAAGTCGGCGAATCGGGCGGTGGATTGCAATCGTCATCGTAGCTGCGCACGCCATCGCCATTGGTGTCTAGCCAACCCATACCGCCGCCAAACGCGCCTTCGACTACGGCGATCGGCACGAAGTTACAGAAGACGTTCGAGTTCACTGAGAGTCCCGACGTAGCCGTCGTGGTCATCGTTCTGGTGAGGCCGAGGACGGGTATCGAGAAGAAGATGTTTACCGGAACAGTCGGCGTCGTCACCTTTACAAAGCGGATGTTGTTCATGGAGGCGGCGTTGGCTTCCTTGTAGTAAGGACCGCCGAGATTGACGGCGAATTCAACCAGGTTACGCTGGCTCGTTTTGGGCGTGACGTCTTCGAACAGCTCGTTGTTGAAGTTGAACTTGTTTTTGTTCAGCGTATCGACCGCGCGATCGACCGCGGTCGCGATTCTGACGTCCGCAGGAAGCAACAACGCAGACGCGCCAGCGAGTGCCGCAGCATCGGCTGCGTTTTGCAGTTCGGTCTTGACCGAATACAAGTGACTCAAATCGACTCCGAGTCCGACCGCGAGGAATAAGAACAAGATTGAAAGGACCGTGTAGGTGAGCACGTTGCCGCGCTCGCCTCTTCGGGAGTTTGGTCTCGCCAAGCTTGTTGATTTCTTCATTACGTTACTCCTTGAACCACCACGCCCTGTTAATCCCATCGCCTAAGCCGTTTCGGGGTGACAGTCTGTCTGCCACCCCTTTCAACACCGGTACGAGACTGCACGATGAGTAGCTGTTTTCAACTACTCACTGAGGAGTGTTGCTCTTGTTTGCAGTCACCGGAACGGCCGCGGTTGGCGGGGATGCTGGTTTCTTTTCAGTCTCGCTCGTTCCATTGGGGGTAGTGGGCGCGGGAGCTTTTTCAACTGCCGGAGACGTGGCCGGCGCCGGCGACGCGTTTTCCTGACCCGCCGGAACCGGCGCGGTCGAGAAGCCCGTCACGCCGCTGATGCCGCCGTTTTTCGGTTCGACGCCGAGTAGCGATGGACCGTTCTTCAGGTTGTCGACGCCTTTCAACGCCGGCACCTCGTCGCGATTGATCGGCTTCACGAGATCCGCGGTGACGATGAACATCAGCTCGGTCTCCTGCTTCTGGAATGACTTCGACTTGAACAGGTTCCCAAGGATGGGAATGTTGCCGATGCCCGGCATCTGCGAGATCGATTGCGTTTCGTTGTTGTCGAGCAGACCGGCCAGCGCGAAGCTCTGTCCGTCGCGAAGTTCTACGCCCGTTTTCGCGCGGCGAGTGCGCAACGCGGGAATCACGAAGCCGTTGAATCGCACGCCGTTTGCGAAGTCGATCGTGGAGACTTCCGGTTCGAGCTCGAGACGAATGTGGTCTTCGTCGATGATGGTCGGTTTGAAGTTCAGGCGAACGCCGTACTCTTTGAATTGAACGCTGACGGTGCCGGCATTTGCGCCTCCCTGCACGACGGGAATCGGAAACTCACCGCCGGCCAGGAAGCTCGCCTGTTGGCCGTTCATCGCAATCAGGTTCGGTTCAGCCAACGCGCGCAACGCGCCGGAGGTCTTGAGGGCGTGAATGAAAGCGCCGGTGCCGAGACTCTGATTGAACAGGAAGAGGTTGACTGCGCTGCCCGCAAACTCAGAAACCAGTTTCGGAAGGTCCGACGAACTCAAAGTGGCCGGGCCGCCGCTGCTGACAAAGCCAGATGTTTGACCGCTCGTGACCCACGACGAGCCAAGGTCCCTCAGTTTATTGCGGCTCACTTCGGCGACGCGGATGGAAAGTTGGACCTGCGTCACGTTCGTCACGGGCGATTGCAGCATGTTCACGGTCTTGAAACCGGCTGCCTGCACGACTGCGTCAGCTTGTTGCGCCGACTGCGGATCAGCGACTGTGCCTGAAAGCACTACTGAACCATTCGCCTGGCTCAAGCGAATATCGTCGCGCGGGAAGAGCGCACGAATCTGCGAGTCGATCAACGACAAGTTAGCGCGGACGAAAACGTCGAACACGATGAACTTCTGGTCCGACTTTTCCCAGGCGATGAAGTTGACCTGCCCGAATGCTTTGCCATTGACCAGCACCTGGTTGGGAGAAACCATCACGGCTTCGGCAACATCCGGGTTCGAGATGGAGAACCGGCCGATCGAACGATCGAAGTTGATGACGCGCGACTGGCCCACAAGCACATTGATCGGAATTCCTTCTTTGTTGTTACCGGCGAAGGAAGCGTCGTAGGTCGATTCCTGCGCGCTGGCGATGTAGGTCAGACCGAGGGCCAACATGAAGAGTGCGGCCAGCAGAATTTGAATTACTGAGTCCTTGATGTACTGATGGTTAACCATGAGTTGTATCTCCTTACTACCGGATGCGGAGTTGATGATCTGGCGCACGTTCATCGTCGGGCACCTCTGTTAGAGACTGGGCGCAGGGATTTACGGGAAATCCACGTTCTTCTTTTTGGCCCCTTCGATCACTTCGATACTCGGTCGTTGCACCGGAGGAGGAGCAGTCGCGCGCTCCGGCGCTGGTGCTGAAGCCTGCATGATGCGGGGCTTGGCACGTCGGACCGTCGGTGTCTTTGGTTTGTCTTCTTTCGAGCCCAGGCCGGGATCCGGAACGGGAAGCGCTCGTTCGCCGGCGAGCAACGTCGCCTTGTTCGCGCCGGGCGTCACTTCGTCGTTCTGGTCCACCGCGTTGCGCATGACGAGTTGCAGTTTTCCTTCGCTGGAGGCCAGCGCGAGTTTCTCAGCCTGCTCGGGCGTGACTTGCAGCGTCACGGCCTTCACGCGCTCGACTTCTTTTTCATTCTTCGGCTTGTCGATGTTGGCGCCGTTGGCGAGCACCTTGATGTTTTGCAGCACGATTTTCGAAATTCTGTCGCGCTGTCGATCGTCGGGTGGG
The DNA here is from genome assembly GCA_046732935.1 of Acidobacteriota bacterium. Classification (GTDB taxonomy): domain Bacteria; phylum Acidobacteriota; class Blastocatellia; order Pyrinomonadales; family Pyrinomonadaceae; genus PSRF01. The sequence goes on from JBKPOC010000050.1 coordinate 46,857, forward strand.
TTGATGGTCACCACGACGTCCACCAAAGTTCCGGGCTGAATGAATCCGGAAACGCCGACGACGTCGTCGACTTTCACCGTCATTGCGCGGTAACCGTCGGGAATGACTGAGGAGAGTCCGCCGGCGGCGCCAATGGCCGCGAGGCGATACTCGGTAACAGGTTCACGCGGCGAGATCCTGGTGATCGCGACGCGTCCGATGAGCTGGTCGTCGATGACGGCGAACGTTCCGTCGGGTGCGACTGCCTTGGGGAATTGGACCACCGAAAGCTGTTCCGGGACGATGCGAGTTCCAATGGGAATCTCGACCTTGGCGACGACGACGTTGGTCAGGTTCTTCGTGTAGAGCTGGGCGGCCTGAAGATACCGGCTCACCGAGACGGCAGCTATTAATCCGAAGGCCACCGCTGCCAACATCGCAATAATCAGTCGTTTGTTCCGCATCATGATTTAATCTCCATTCAAAACTGGACCGTCAAACGTGACCGCTTTCGGCGAGCGGTGAATTACGAGTAAGACTTACCTCGGAAAGAAGGCGACGGCGATCACGCTTCCGAGCATGATGGCGACGCCGTAAGGAATCGTGTGTTGCCGATCGGCCGGCAAAGAGAAACGCGGCATCTCCCAGCCGGGGAGGATGCCTACAAAAATTCTCAGGACGCCGTGCAGCGTGCTGAACACCGTGCGCGAGCGGATCATGGCGTAGAGAGCGAGCACGCCGCCGAGCAATACGACGAGGACGAAAGTCAAAGGCACGAGCGCCAGACCGACGACTGAGCCGATGGCTGCGAAGAGCTTCACGTCGCCAGCTCCCATCGCGCCGAATACGTGCATCAGAAACATCGGAATAAAAGCGACCGCGAAACCTCCGACACTCGAAAGCGCGCCCTGCGCACCGCCCAAACTGATGTTGATGGCCAGCCCTGCGATCAGGGCGGCCAACACCAACTTGTTGGGAATGCGCCGGAAGCGCACGTCGTAATAAATGACGCTCACGGCGAGTGGAACGAGTAACAGTAATTTCATGACAACTGGCGAAACAGGCATTTTCCGATTAACTCCGCACTAGTTTTGTCCCTTGTAAAAAAACTCATGGTGCCGCCGGTGGCGGCGGCGCATCTATCTCGCCTGCTACCGAGATCATCTTCGCGTTAATGGCATCGCCAAGGACCTGATACACAAGCACCGCTATCGCAACTACAATCGCCACACCCACCGCGTACTCCGCCAGTTCCGCACCTTCTTCTTCTCTTAGAAAACTGTTCAGATTAATCACGGTCATAACTCCTTGTTTAAAAACCTGGCGCTGTTTGAATACTGCGAAATGCGAACTGTCCTGCTCACGTCATTAGGGGGACCATGACGCGTTGGTTACTCTCGCTGCGGTTCCATTGTTGCGGTCCAGGATGGCGTTACCGAGAATCTGATAAACGATGACGGCAATGGCCACCAGCAGCGCTATTGCGACTGCATATTCTGCTAACTCCGCCCCTTGCTCTTCCTTGAGAAACTGTTTAATGAACGAGTTCCTAATCATGGGTCGTCTCCTCCTCAACTTGGGCGAAAAGAGGTCGGGGAGCCGTGGTGGGGGCTCCCCCTCATGAGCGTGATTACTAAGTGGACGGTGTAAACGAAGCGTTCGTAATCGTCGCTGACGTATTGTTGTTTGAGGTGTTGATGGCGTCGCCAAGGACCTGGTACACCACAACCGCGATGGCAACGAGGAGGGCGACGCCCACGGCGTATTCGGCCAACTCGGCGCCGGTCTCGTCGTTTAAAAAGCTCTTCAACATTTGGTTTGCTCCTTTGGATAAAAATTATGGGTTAGGGCCTGCGCTCATACTGCATTCAGAATTGAGACCCAGTGGAAACTCACTGAAGTGCAGGCGTCATTCTCAGGACTCCTGAGCGGGGACGCTTCCTGCCAATCACGGCAACACTTCAGCTTTCTACGGCGCAGAGCGAGGAGCAACGAGTGTGCCGCGATCCGACTGTCACAGTTGGACCATGACGCAAGCGAGTGGAATCACTTGATTCGCCTGTGAAACCGCCGCTGACGAGGAATTGGCGGTGGTCCAACAGGCCGCGGGTTAACGTTGTTGAAACGAACAGGGGTGCTCGTCAGTGAGCACTTGCGACAAAACATCACAGCAACCGCGCTCAGAAAACCCCGGTTTTCGCAGTTTCGCGGGACCGCGTGCTGGCATGTTCGTTGCTTCGTGTTTTTGAAACTCGTCTTTATCCGCGTTCTGTCCAGGGGAAGCTGTCGAAAGGATTTGGCTGTGAAGAAACTCAATCTGCTCTTTGCTGTCCTGATTGTTGGAAGCGCATCCGTGGTTGCGGTTGCAAACCCGATGGATGTTACGGCCCTCGACAATAAGTCGATCATGTCGATGGTCGAACGTGGGGTCACGGCGGATGTAATCATCAAGGGCATCAAGTCATCTCCATGCACGTTCGACACGTTTCCCTCGGTCATGAAGGAGCTCAAGCGTCGCGGCGTTCCTGAAGCGGTGCTGGAGGCCATGATCGATGCGCCGTACGGTCCAGCAGAGGACAATCACACCACGCAGGACGCGGCGCCGGCGACAGAGCAACCGATTTATCACTACACGGAAAGCATCAAACAATACCTCACGCCGGTGAACACAGGGCGGCGTTATACCTCGACAACGAGTCGCAATCGCACGGCCCGCTCGCGCGTCCGGCGTTAACGTTTAATAGCGAGCGATCATCGACGGAATCGACATGAAGCGATGTCCCCAATGCTACGGCGTTTACCAGAACACTGAGACCTACTGCGAAGCAGATGGCCAGCGTTTGCTGGACGATCCGGCACGGGTGGTTGAGCGGGATGATCTTGTGCCTGATGGTCCGCGCTCGAGTGGGGCTTTGGCGATAGGTTTGATCGGTGTTCTGACGGGCGTCATCCTCTGTTGCGTTGCGTACCTCGGTTATTCGTTTTTCACTGACAACCCTACGCAGCCGCAAACCGAACGTCCAACAGCCGCCGCTCAACTACGCGAGTCTGAATCGCGACATGCGCCGGCCCGCCCACCCGAAGCTTTGCCTTCACCAAGTGAATCTCCAGCGCAAGAACAAAAACCTCAACCCTCACCGGCACCACAACAACAAACGGTTGAAGCCGTTCCGGCAAAGCTCAATTACGGACCGGTCAGCACCGGCGATCAATCGTCGCACACGGCGGAGGGCGCCAAGACGATTATCGAGATGCAGGATGGATCGAGAGTCGAGGCAGACGCGGCCTGGAAAGACAATCAGGGCGTCTGGTACAGACAGGGTAGTTTAGTTTCATTTGTTGAGGGGCCGCGTGTGAAATCGATCACGGCACGCGCGGAACCGAAGTCGTCTCCCGCTCCCAATCAGTAAATGTACGCGCGCGCGCCCGCAGGCGCGGGCGCGTCAGCCTTAGAGGAGTTGCAATATGAAAGGAAGGGCTCTCACGGGTGCTTTGTTAGTTCTTGGTTTTGGCTTGGGAATGCTTTTGTTCGCACAGGATCGCACAGTTTCGAAATTGATGGAGACCTGCGGTGAGTTTATTTCCAACACCCTCGGGTTATGAACTCGCTGAATGAATAGGACCCTGCTCAAGGTCTTCGAAGTATATGTATTTGTCTTCGCGATTCTGTTTGCTTCAAAGCCCGCAAACGACGCCGATGTCTGGTTTCACCTTAACACCGGCGAATACATAGTTCAGCACGGGTCCGTTCCGCGCACTGAATATTCCTCGTTCACTCACTTCGGCTCGCCTTTCGTCGCTCACGGTTGGCTGGCGGGCCTGATCTTCTATTTACTGTTCAAGTACTTCAGTCTTTACGCGTTGACGTTCGTCACGTCGCTCATAGCCGCAATTGGTTTTTGGATTATCTTCCGTCACTCACGCAGTCATCCGATCATCGCCGGGTTCGTGACGTTGCTCGCGCTGTGGGCAGCGGTGCCCGCATTAGGAGTCAAGCCGCGGGTTTTTACTCTGCTCTTCACCAGCATCTATCTGGTGATCTTGCGGAACTATGCTCGGACGGGAGAAGGAAAGCGCGTGTGGTGGTTGCCGCTGTTGATGGTTCTCTGGGTGAACCTTCACGGCGGCTTCCTGCTTGGATTTGCGCTGATTGGTTTCACGCTTGCCGGCATACCGCTGGATGCCTGGGCGGCGGGCGAGAAATTTGCGAACTACTGGCCACGTGTTCGAACCCTACTGCTCGTCCTGCTGGCCTGCGGAGGCGCGGGCCTGATCAATCCCTACGGCGTGACGATGTACACGTTTCCGCTTCGCGTTTTGTCGTCTCCGGTTTATCAGCAAGGCATCGTCGACTGGGTCTCGCCGGATTTTCACTTGGCTCGTTTCCGGCCCTTGCTGGCGTTGATTCTATTAACGGTCGTTGTCCTAGCCGCATCGCCAAAACGCGCGCGTCCGAGTGAGCTACTGCTGTTTGCGGCAAGCCTTTACTCAACGCTTGTCACCAACCGCCAGATGCTGCTGCTGGCGCTGGTCGCGGCTCCGTTAGTGTCTGAACACCTGCATCATCTACTGATGGCAACATCGTTCGGCGCGAAGTTGGAACAACCACCGTCGTCCGGCGGCACGACGCGAAGCAAAGTTCTCGCCGTGCTGCTCCTGTTGCCGCTGGCTGCTTTTGGTCTGCGGCTGCGATCTACCGTGTATGGGCCGATTCGCCAGGAGTCGCTGAGCGTTCCCGTTAACGCGGTCCAGTACATGAAAGACAACGGGATTACGGGTAACACGTTTACGGATCCGAACGTTTGGGGCGCATACGTATCGTGGTCGTTGCGTTCGAACCCCGTTTACATCGACGGCCGCGACGTGTATCCACCGGATTTCGTTGAAGAGTACATTCGAATGACTGACGGGACGATCGATTGGCGTGGACCTTTCGATCGTTACGGAGTTCAGTTGGCGCTGATCAGGCCCGGAACAGAGCTCGCGCGCGAGTTAACGGAAGCTGGTTGGCCCAGGCTGTACGAAGACAAGATGGCGATCCTCTTCAAGAACCCCGGCCGTTAAAACGTAAAGGCCGACAGCGGTGAATAGATCTGGAATGGGCCAATAGTATTACTTAGATAATAATTTTCCAGGATCGCCTTTTGGACTGCCGGTGAGAATCGTTGATCGTTGTGCAGTGTGTTGCGAATGACGATCGCGTTGAATATTCCGGTTTGAATTTGCGCGACGAACCCGCTCTCGTCCCATTTCCCGTCCATCGCCAGTGCCGTAATGATGGCCGGCTCCGCCGGAAGTTCCTTTCCAGCCTGCATCAGCACGACCATGTCCTCCGAATAGACCGGATCCGGCAACGTCTTTAAATACTCGACGACTTGCGGTGAGTAATCGAAGAGCGGGTTCGCGTAAAGCGCGATGTTGCTTCGCAGCGTGTACAAATTGGTAAACGCTTGCGCCAGAAACACGAGGACGACGGCCGCCTCAATCATGTACGAACGTCGTGTACGAAACGACTGGCGCTGCAATAACCACCCGAGAAACAGTCCGGACAAAACACACATCGCGACGTCCATCTCGAGAAAATAGTTATCGTACGCGCCGACTTTGCTAATCGTAGCTGTCGCGAGGATTGCGGCGAAGAAGAAATACAACCCCACCACGAGCACGCATCTTCCAAAATCACTTCGCATCAGAATCAAGCGGACGGTCTCGAAAGGTTTCCGTCCGTTACCAATCTTGCTGAAGAGCAGTCCGAGCGGAAATACAGTGGCAAACAATAGCGACGCCCATATCGGTTCGGCATGCCGTCGCAGCTTGTCGAACAATCCGGCGAGAAGATACGGGTTCTGATTGTAAGTAATGATGTGACGCAGGAAGAGCCCGTCAGTTGCGGTGTGCAATATCAACAAGATGCTGAGTCCGAGCGCCACTGAGTATGCGAGGAGCTCGATTGCATAGCGGGGCTTTTGAATGAACGCGAGTATCAGGCACGCGGCCGGCGCAGCGAGCGAAGTCTGTTTCGTGTAGACGGCGGCGACGAACAACACAAACGCCGGAAACGCGAGCGCTGTTGTTTTTCTTGCCGCCACAAACAACGCAACCCCGCAAAGCGATAGAAAGATGGCCAGCGTATCGACGCGCATCAGCGTGCCCCATATCCAAATGGGTGTCGTAAAGACGAGCGTGCCGGCCACCAGTGCTCCGACGAAGCGCGCGAATTGGTGCCGGTCTCGCGGCAGAACGCTTCCCGTCAATAGAGCGCCGATCAGGCATATTCCTGCAAGCGACAGGACCGAAGTCAGACGTCCGGCGACGAGCAGGTTGTGCGTAAACAAGTTGACGAAACGACTCGTCAAATGAAACAACGGCGGATAGTGGAAAACGACGTGCGGATAGATCTCGACCGAATGAAAGGCCCTGGTCCAGTCAGTGACGTTGGCGGCTTGCCACATCACGATGCCTTCGCCGTAGTCGATCTCGCCGGGTCTCTTCAAGGAGTTGTGTGCCTGAAGAACAAAAGCGACGACGCCGAGAAGCAGGAAAGCGACGAGGATTAGATGAAGGACGCGCAGCAGCTTCGGGATCATCTATCGCGCCTCCGGAAGAGGTCGAGCGCGGACCAGCATCTGTTTGCCCAACGGCTTCACCGGAGACGACAAATACAGACGTATCAGCGAAGGCCAAACTTTCAGTCGCGACTTCAACGTGAGCGGCATAAAGCGTGGTTTGCAAGTAATGACTTCGTATCCGTTTGCTTGCAGGAAATCGCAGAGACTCACGTGTGAATAAACTGTTATGTGAGTGTAATCGTCGAAGTAGTCGCGAAAGGCGTAACGATAGTTGGGTTGCAGCAAGGTGATGGTTCCCGTTGGTGTCAGCTTTTGGCGGAGCTGTTTGAGCACGGCGGCGAATGTCTCCTGCGAGACATGCTCGAACAGATTACTGGCAAAGACAAAGTCGATTGAGTAGTCATCCAGGAAAGAGAGCTCGTCGAGTGGGCCAACGTGCGACTCAATGCCAGCCGCGAGATGCGTGGGGAAATCCGGCCACTGGTCCTGCGCGATACGACGTCGCGCGCGCACGTTGTTGATGAAATTTCCGTAGCCGGCGCCGAGTTCCAACACGCAACTTTCGCTCGGGATCTGGGGTTGGAAATAGTGCTGCACCAGCGTTCGCCATAGAATCTCTCGCCTTGGATCTTCGGTGAAACGCGTTTGAAAGTATCGATCCGTCAATGTGCGTCTCCCGGCCAGCCGAAAAAGATTCCTTTCATCATTCGCAGGCCGACTGCCAGCGCGCGCGAAGTGTTTACGTTTCCGCCTTTGCTCACGCCGACGCGCGGATGGAACGTCACTGGACACTCGACAACGATCGCGCCGGTGCGCAGCGCCGTGTCCATGAAGTGAGCGTTGAACTCGAGATTGATTCGCGGGTTCAGGTGCGGCAACAGACGCTCCAACGCGTCGCGTCGCAGCATCTTGTAAGTCGTCCCGACGTCGGTGAATGTTCCGCGGCCGAGATGTTTTATCTCCAGCAACTTTCCCACGAAGAAATTGCCGTAGTACATGAAGGTGTTGAGTTGTGTATCGTAGGCGCGTAACTGTTCGACGATGCGCGTGCCGTTCACGATTTCGGCGTGCGGTAGATACGAGATGAACTTGTCGATGTCGCGCGCGCGAAACGTTCGATCGCCTTCGCACAGGACGATGATGTTTGCGTCGCCGCAATTCAGCGCTTCCTGAAAGCAGCGATAGACGCATTGACCGTAACCCTGTTTGGTCTCGTTGTAGACTTCGGCGCCGGCCTCTTCAGCGTTTTGCAGCGTGCGATCGGAGCTGTTGTTGCTGACGACGATGACGCGTTTTACAAGCGGGTGTTTAAGGAAATCGGTGACGGCTGGACCGATGCCGTCTTCGTCGTTATAGGCAGTCAGGGCGACGGTGACGTGCGAATCAGGGATCAGTCCGGCTTCATCGCCTTCGACCCACCGAGGGCTCTTTCGTTTCCTTCCGAGCATGAACGTCAGGTCCACGGCGCAAAGCAGTAGACCGAGTGTGGTCGGGATTCCGCTGTACCAGATGACTTGCTGGTTCCATTCATGCGCTGTCGGGCCAAGTTGAAAAACGATGCGTACGACTGAGAAGAGAATGCCGAAGAGGTAAGTAGCGAAGCCGATGATGACAAGGAGGCCGCCCCACAGGAGAAACGGGGCATGCATCGCCCGCCGCATGGGAGACGACTTGCGGGAAGTTGTTGCGGAAGCAGCCGTGGAGTCCATTTGTGTTTTTGCGGCGCTATCTAAGCACATAACGCGCCGCCGTGGAGTTTTATTTCACCGCAAGTGCTCGCTGGCGAGCAGTATTTTGTTCGATGATCGCTGGATTTTAAAGCATAGTTGACGGCATAGGGCTTGCCGAAGGCTTGGACGTATTCATGCATCTCGTGAGAGCGTTTTTATCAAGCCTCCGTGCATCACGCGAGGGCGTTGTTATAAACGGGTCCGTTCTCATTCTCACGCGGCTTTAGCCGGGTGTATCGCAGTGCTGTTACAGGGAAACCGTTTCAACGGTTTCCTGAGAAGGAGTTTCCCGGAGTGTCAGCAGTCGCAACCCTGGTTGTGCCGCGGGCAGCTTGGCTGCGGAGCTCGGCTTTTGACCTCACGTTCATCGCCGGCATCAGTTTGTTCGCGGTGCTCGCCGGCGGGATCGTTGTCGCGAATCCGAAGCTCTTTCCGCTCGCGTTCTTCCTGAACGCCTGGCTGCTTGGCTATCACCACGTGATCTCCACCTTCACGCGCCTCACGTTCGACCGCGATAGTTTCAACCAGAACCGTTTCCTGCTCACCTGGCTGCCGCTGATCGTGCTTGGCGGTGTGTTCACACTAAGCCTGTTGTTCGGCGGCTGGACCTTGACGACGATCTATCTGTACTGGCAATGGTGGCACTACACGCGACAGTCGTATGGCATCTCCCGAATCTACCAGCGCAAGGCTGGTCTGAATAACAGCCTGTTGAGCAAATTGATCATTTACGCGCTGCCGGTGTGGGGAATACTGCATCGTTCATTCCAATCGCCGCGGCAGTTTCTGTTCACGGACGTGAAGGTGCTGCCGGTGCCGTTATGGCTGGTGACTGCGGCCGGCGTCGTAACAACCGGCGTCCTGCTCTGGTGGATCGCGCAGACGTTGAAAGCGCTTGTGCTGGGTTCACTGCCCGTAGCTCACACCCTTTACATCTGTTCTCATCTGATGATCTTCGGAATCGGGTACATAGCCATCGACGACATCAACCACGGCTGGCTCGTCCTCACCGTCTGGCACAATTGCCAGTACATACTCACCGTCTGGATGTTCAATAACAACCGCTTCAAAGACTCGGTTGACGTGCGACACCGGTTTCTGTCTTTCATCAGCCAGCGCCGCCAGATGCTGAACTACTTTGGCGTGTGTCTGGTGATCTCGACCCTCGTGTATTCTGCTTTGCAAGCCTCACTGAATTGGTTGGTTGTGGTAACATCGACCACGTTGCCGCTGTTTGCGATTGCATTTCAGGCAATCAATTTTCATCACTATCTCGTCGACGCGGTAATCTGGAAGGTCCGGCAAAAACCGGTACGGCAAAATTTCGGAATTGCCGGTTGAGTTTTCAAACCCACGCACACAAGCTCTTCTGTTGTTTCTTTTAACCTCTAACAAGGAACTCACATGTCCAAGATCCCCCTGGCGCACAAATTTAGCTGGAGTTTTGTAATTCTCCTGTTCTGCGGTTTCACGTTATCGGCACAACCCAGGATTGCGGAGCCAAGAGCAGCCAGTTACTTCGAATCGATCAGAAAATCGCCGCCGAAGCAAATGGCTTTTCTGTTGAAGATGCCGAAAGGCGGTGATCTGCACAATCACCTCTCGGGCGCGATTTACGCCGAGTCGTACATCCAATGGGCCGCACAAAGCGGGTTATGCGTAAACAACCGTACGATGGCGCTGGCAGTCCCGTCGTCGGCGTCCAAGTGCGACGCTGATCAGACGCCGGCGAGTACGGCGCCGGCAAATTCAGTGCTCTACCGGCAGATGATCGATGCATGGTCCATGCGCAACTGGCAGCTCTCCGGACAAAGCGGCCACGATCATTTCTTCGACGCTTTCGGCAGGTTTGGCGCAGCTACCTATAACAACAGCGGAAAGATGCTCGCCGAGGCCGTGAAGAGCGCGGCTCGCGGACACGTTTCGTATGTTGAGCTGATGTTGACTCCGGACGGAACTGCAACCGGTGTGGCTTCGAATCAAATCGGAGAGAAAGTCGCCTGGAATGGAAATTCGAACGCAAACTTCGAAGCGATGCTCGACAAGCTGAAAGCGAACGGTATCGAAAGTGCCGCCGCGCTCGGAATCAAGAACCTTCAGGCCATGGAGGCTGAAAAGAACCAGATCTTGAAGTGTGGCACGTCGCAGGCAGACCCGGGCTGCTCAGTTACGATTCGGTACGTCGCGCAGGTAGCGCGAAACGGCTCGCTCAGCCAGGTGTTTGCGCAGATGGTGACTGGTCTTGCTCTCGCCAACGATCCGCAGTCGAAAGTTGTCGCGACGAACTTGGTCCAGGGTGAAGATGGATATAACTCAATGCAGAATTTCTCACTGCATATGCAGATGTTGAAGTTTCTGCGGCCGCTGTATCCGCGGGCCAGGGTCACGTTGCATGCCGGTGAACTTGCTCCCGGGATTGTGCCGCCGGATGGTTTGAGGTTTCACATTCGCGAGTCGGTGATGGTTGCGCGAGCTGAACGCATCGGACACGGCGTGGACATCATGAACGAGACCGATCCGTATGAACTTTTGAAAGAGATGGCCCGGCGCAACGTGATGGTGGAGATTTGTCTTTCGAGCAACGATTTGATTCTCGGAATCTCGGGTCCGCGTCATCCGCTGAGCGTTTACCTGGAGAATGGCGTGCCCGTTGCGCTGGCGACGGACGATGAAGGTGTCGCGCGTTCGGACATCTCGCTCGAGTTTCTGAAAGCGGCTGAGGATCAAGGTCTCGGCTACCTTCAACTCAAAGCGATGGCGCGTAACAGTCTTCAGTATGCGTTTGTGGCGGGAGAGAGCCTGTGGAGTGACGGGCGAAGGTTCCTGCCCGTCGCCGCGTGTTCCCGCGACGTTGAGGACATGAAACTCACCTCGAACACTTGCCGCCAGTTCCTGGATGGTAACGAGAAGGCGAAGCTTCAATGGCAGCTCGAACAAGACTTCAACGCGTTCGAGCGCGAGTTCAAGTGATGTTTTACGGCGCGCGGTAGACTTCAAAATCGCCAATCGACTGGATCATTGTGTAGTTCGCTTTGACGTACTCGATGATGGCCCGGGAAGCGTCGCTATTGTTTCGATCGCGAGGGGCGATGATGACGATTCGCGGCGAGTCGTTCTTCAAAACGTCCATTACATGCTGTTGTTCCGCGTCCGAGCGGATGCCGACAAACGTATTCCAAAACCGAAACGGGTTCTTTCGTTCCGACAGGAAATAAAATTCCGGGCTATAGGGCAGCGCGAAGATTGTTTCGTCCGGCCGCGAGTTGTCCTTGATCGACTGAACAATGGCTGTATAGGTATCCAAACTCTTCTGATCGACGAAAAGCCCCGTCCGCTCGAGCTTCGTCGCCGGCACAAACGGCACTCGTTCGCCACGAATGATTCCGGTCAGCAGTCGTGTTAACGGCTGTGCGGCCTGGTAGTGAATGACGATTGCCGAACTCAAGATCGCGATGATCGCCAACGGCCAAAGCAGTCGCCGGAAACTCTTCAATACCAACCAAAACAGCGCGGCATAAGTCAGCGGCAGCACGTAAAAGTAGTAGATCGGGATCTGTTGAAACAGAGCGACCAAGGCATAAAACACAGCAAGCAAAGGCAACGCGCCCAACTCTCCGGATGATCTGTGCTTGCCGAAAGCACGCACGCAGAGCACGCCGGTCGCCAATGCGCTGAACGGCAATGGAATCCAGAAGATCCCGTTCACCAACTCGCCGAAACTTCGAAACTGTCGCACCATTATCAGTCCGACCTGTTGGATGAGCGCGTACGAGGCAAGCTTCAAATACGCCAATCCCTGGATATTGAACGCGCGAACAACAGTGTCATCGAAGAAGGCGCGCAGCGAACCGTGCGCTATGTGATAGATAAGTAGCGGCAAGGCCGAAACGAGAAATCCGACGCCTAACTTCACGACGATATTCAGCGATTGTCTGTTGCCCGTTCTCACCTTGAGCAGACACTGGACCAGAAGCACGATGGGCCACAGTCCGATGAGGACAAACCCGTAAGCGTTAGTCGCCGAGATGAGGTAACCAATCGTTCCCGCCAGCATCAACGTGAGCAGTCCTCGCGCCAGCAACGTCTCACGAAAACGCACATCGTCATCAGCAGTCTCCGTGAGTAGATACGCGAGAACTCCCATCGCCACGAAAACGCCGGTTATCTGTCTGAAGAAGAAGACGAGTCCCATCAAGAACCCGACCAGCAACAGGCGCCACTTGTGTTCCACCGGCAGCGACATCAAACAGAACGCGATCAGCGTTACGAACGACAGGCAGTACCAGCTCGGTTGCGCATTCAAATACTGAATGACTCCAAACGACGTCGCCGTGACGGCCGCGACGATGGCCACCACCAGGTTGTGCCTTGCGAATATGAGAAACACGAGAAGTGACTGCACGAACCCGGCAAGGATCAGCGGATAACGCAAACTCACCAACTTCACACCAAACACCGCAAACGCAGCAACGTGGACAAAATGCACGTAGCCTGTGTGAATCTCCTCGACGTCCTTGTTGAGGACTTCACCGTGCAACATCCGTTCGGCGGTGTGAGCGTAAACGGCGTCGTCCGGCGGCCACCAGAAACGGTCGTGAAAATAACCCAGGACGATGGCGTTGAAGAGGATGATTGACAGCAGCGCGAGCAGGAAGCCGCGTCTCGAAACCGGTTGTGCAGGATGGTCCGAACTCAATCAGGCTTTAGGTTCGCAGACCAGAATGAATTGATAACCGAACAGCGTCTTTCTCAATCTGGCCATTCCCCAGTTTAGTACGTGGAGAAAGCTTAGGGCCCGCCCTTTACTCGTGGAAGGCAGGATCAAAGGCAGTGGAATCGGCGTAACGCTGGTGCTGATCACCTGGAGTCCCGAGTCCGCGGCGATCTTCTTCGAGCTCTCGAGCGTGAAGAATCGCAGATGTGTTTCGTCGAGGATGCCGACGCGGCTGTAGTTGAAACGACCGAAGAGCAGATTCAGCCGCACCCAGATGTTCGCAACGTTCGGCAACGACATCAGGATCTTGCCGTGCGGATTCAGGTGTTTCCCGATCTCTTGCAGAAACTTCCGCGGGTCGCGCAAGTGTTCGACCACGTCGCCCAATACGATCGCGTCGTACGAGCCGAGCTGAGAGAAGTCGAGCGACTCGACGTCGCCGACGATCATTCGCTGACAATGCGGTTCGGCAGCCTTCGCCATTTCGGGATCCTGTTCGATACCGGTGACGATGCAATTGCGCTTAGTCATCTCCGCGGAAAGATAACCGGTGGCAGTACCGACCTCGAGCACTTGCCGCGGTCTCTCGCGTTCAATCCATTCGATGATCTGCGAATGACTGCTGTACGGATCGGCGCGCTTGTAGGTGTATTGCTCGCCCGTCGTGTCGTACTTCGACTCGTACATCAATTTTGCCTTGTGCAGGCGGTACCTTATGGCGCTCTTCACGCAGTTGAAAGCGTACGCCATTCCGTTCACGTAGCAGATCTCGTCTCCATAATACGTCGGGATCGGCCGCTCGCATATGCGCATGCCGGCTTCGTGAAACTGGATCAGGATATCAGTGTCGAAGTGCCACTCGTTTGAGTTCTGACGGAAGGGCACTTTCTTCAAAGCGGCACAACTGTAGAGACGGTAACCCGAGTGAAACTCAGAAAGCTTCATCCCGGTAATCCGGTTTTCAATCCACGTCAGAATCCTGTTGCCGGCGAATTTGTACAGCGGCATGCCGCCGGCCAACGGATCTCCACCAGCGGCCATGCGCGAGCCGAAAACCATGTCCGCTTCGTCGCGCTCGAGCGGTTCGAGAAGTTGCGGCAGGACCTCGGGAGCATACTGGCCGTCGGCGTGAAGCATGACGACGATGTCAAGTCCGCGAGCGATCGCGTAGTCGTAGCCCGCTTTTTGATTGCCGCCGTAACGGAGGTTCTTGGCGTTGCGATGGATCGTCAGCTTGTCGACTGTCTTGACGTGTTTGTAACCGATGGCCGCGTAGTAAGTGTTGTCCGTCGAACAGTCGTCGAATAGGAACACTTCATCGACTTTATTCCAGACCTCTTCGGGAATCCGGTCCAGTGTCCAATCGAGTTTGTTGACGGCGTTGTAGGCAATCACAAAGATGCCTATCCGTTTCCGTGTGCGCGGAAAGGTAAGTGTCGGGGCTGGCTTTACTTCGAGTGGGAGCGCCATTGCAAAAACACAATTCCGGTGGTTCATCAATGCTGTTGCACTGCATGAACCACCTGAATTTTTGTCGGGGCTGTAAACTCAATGTGCGGTGTCGTGCACTTTCCCACCGCGGAACTGCAACCCATGCTCTTCTTCTTCCTGAAAGAACTTGACCGCTTTGACGCCGTATTGTCGCAGCCGTCGATACAGCTTGCTGCGATCGATTCCCAGCGCTGCTGCGGCGCGCACCTGATTGCCGCCGAACTGCTGCAACACTGTAAGGATGTAGCGCTTCTCGATCTCGGCCAGCGGCACCGTGTCGTTCATGTAAGCCTGCAGGACCGATCGGAAGTCGTATAGATCAGACGGGACATGGTTGGCGATCTCGATCGGGAGATCGGCGATGCCTAACTCTTCGTCCATTCCAATTGCGAGCGCGTACTCGACCGCGTTCTCCAGCTCGCGCACGTTTCCGGGCCACGGGTATTCACGCAACGCCCGCTTAGCTTCCGGCGTAAAGTTTCGTACCGCTTGTTGACCCATGCGTGCGGCTTTCAGCCGCAGGAAGTGATCGACCAGCAGATCGACGTCGTTGCCGCGCGTGCAAAGTTCAGGCAGTTGCAGCGGCAACACTCGCAAGCGGTAGTAAAGATCGGGACGAAAACGTCCTTCGGCTACAGCCTGCGCCAGATCGCAATTGGTGGCGGAGATAATGCGCACGTCGATCGCGATGTTCGCGCGCGCGCCTATGCGCCGGACCGTACGTTCTTGCAAGACTCGTAGCAACTTCGCCTGCGCCGAAAGATTCAACGCGTCCACTTCGTCAAGAAACAGCGTGCCGCCGGATGCTTTTTCGAACAAGCCGCTGCGGTTCTCATGGGCGCCGGTGAACGTGCCGCGCTGGTGGCCGAATAGTTCGGCCTCGATCAGTGTGTCAGGGATCGCGGAGCAGTTGATATCTACGAAGGCAGCGTCGCATCTGGCACTGAGATCGTGAATTGCGCGCGCCGCCAGTTCTTTTCCTGTTCCGGTTGCGCCGGTGATCAAGACAGAAGCATCAGTGGGTGCAACGCGTTCAATCACAGAGAACAGTTTTTTCATCACCGGCGACTGGCCGATGAGAGTGGGAGTTTTCGAATTGTTGGTTCTGGGACCTTCATCCACGTCCGGGGCAATCGGGTCGGACTGGGAGTAATCAGTTGATTGGTCGGTCTCCTTGTTGGGCCAACCATCAATAGCAGTGGGAGTTGCAAAGGGCATTAAGTAGACCTAACTCCTGCGGGCTCGAATCTCACTCAGGGTTATTGCTTGTGAGTGCTGCGTGGACAGAACCGCGAGAGCACTCTCCTTTCAAAAACTGTGATGACAAAACGTCTAACCGATTGAATGTTCCGAATACTGAAACTACTGGTGGCGATTGATGAAAATTCCCGGGCGGTCAATACTCCAGTTGGGGGGCATGGGTCGCGACCGCAGTTTGTTGTGTTCTAGTTTGGAAACTGACGAGACCGTTAAGGTTTTATGTAAAGCTAAGGATATTGCTAACTCGAAAGTCCCTCATTGCTAGCACCAGACCTCGACGCTACACACGCTCTCAGTTGCAGGGTTGCACTGATCATCATCATCCTTCCACGCGCACATAGGCAGGTGTTGACGTACAGTTACGCGGGGTCTCCACTCGCAAGTAGGGGGCCACCCATGGTCCAACGCGTTTCGGTCAGATTTCGCACAAAAATTTCGGGCCAGAAATCTCGCACGTGAGTGTCTTGTCCGAGATGTAGACGACGCTTCTAGAATCGAGACGAAGTAGAGCTTTGTTCATAGGCATACCGTTCGATTACACCTGAGGTCTGTTGCAAAGCACAAAGGACCAAGTACCAAGCACAAAGAACAACGTGCCCAGCGGTGATTGGAACCTGCCCGTTATTGCTTGTTTTAAATTCATTGAAGGAAACAAATCAGGAGAAATGATGTTGGCAATCCGGCTATACGTGTGCGCGCTCACCTTTACCTTTCTGTTCCTCGCGAATAGCGGCAGGGGAGTGGGAATACTCGAAGGCGTGGTCATCACGTGCGCGCTTACATATCTGATTCTGGACGCACGCGCCGATTTGAAACTTCGGCAAGAAGACTTGCAACAGTTAGAGGGACTGGAACGCCAACTGGCGGTGCTTCTCGGCGACTAAGTTATGGACTTCAACTTTATCAATCTCGTAGCCGGTCTGTTCACCGCAATCGTGCTTCACGAATTGGGGCACTTCGTCGCGGCGCGCGTTTGTTCAGTGCCGGTCAAGCAAGCAGGGCTCGGTTGGGGTCCGAAAATTTTCGGGGTTCGTGTGAGTCGCGTAGATTGCCAGGTACGTCTTCTGCCGGTCGGCGCGTACATTCAAATGGACATGTCTGCCCTACAGAGCCGCCCGTTGTTTCAGCAACTGTTCATTCTTGGCGCCGGCATCGGCGTGAATTTGACGCTCTGCATGCTCGCGTGGGGGACACTCTTTGGCGCGCTCAACCTCGCGCTCGCAATCGGAAACCTCGTGCCTGTGTATCAACTCGACGGTTGGAAGAGCGGCATGGTCATCTGCCGCCGGATGTTTGGACGTCCCAGCCCGTTGGTCGAATGGATGCTGACGCTTGGCGGCGGCGCGATCGCGGTCGCGGTCCTCATCAGGGCCTTACTGAATATCTAATATGGTTTACTTCGGAAACATCGATAGCCGTCGACTCGCGCGAGCGTACGTGGCCCTGGCGTTCGCTCAGGACGTGGCGAAAGGCTACATCAAGGAACGATCGGAACACGCGTCACTTCATCCGCTGCTGTCCGCGCTCGATATGTCAGCTAAATTACTGGAAGAGATTCTTGAGGACGTTCTGCCGGAGGAAGAAGAAGTGAAGCCACAGATTACTCTGGTAATGTGAGGACGGTCTTAGGACTTTGGCCTTAGGTCTTGGGCCTGGTTCTTTCAACAAAGACCCAAGCCCAAAGACCCAAGACCACAGTTTTACATTCCCATTCCGCTCATGCCGCCCATACCGCCCGGCATTGCTGGGCTACCCTTGTCGTCTTCGGGAAGCTCCGAAACCATCGCTTCCGTCGTCAACATCAGGCCCGCGATTGAAGCCGCGTTCTGAAGCGCAGTGCGAGTGACCTTCGCCGGATCGATGACGCCGCATTTCACGAGGTCTTCGAACGTCTCGGTCGCCGCGTTGAAGCCGATGTTTTCGTTCTTCTCAGTACGAATCCGCTCGACGACAACCGCGCCTTCCTTGCCGGCGTTCTGCACGATCTGACGCAGCGGCTCTTCCAACGCGCGACGAACGATGTTGACGCCGATCTGTTCATCGGGATCGCCTCCGCCGTCCTCGCTAACCGTGTACTTCTCGAGCTGTTTCGCCGCTCTTACCAGTGCGACGCCGCCGCCCGGAACGATTCCTTCTTCAACCGCAGCGCGGGTCGCGTGCATCGCGTCTTCGACGCGCGCCTTCTTTTCCTTCATCTCGGTCTCGGTCGCAGCGCCGACCTTGATCACCGCGACGCCGCCGACGAGCTTCGCCAGCCGCTCCTGCAACTTCTCGCGATCGTAGTCCGACGTGGTGTCTTCGATCTGCGCGCGCAAGGTCTTGACGCGACCTTCGATGTCGCCCTGCTTGCCGACGCCTTCCACGATCGTGGTGTTGTCTTTGTCGATCGTGATCTTCTTGGCCCTGCCGAGGTCTTCCAGTTTGACGTTCTCGAGCTTGATGCCGAGGTCTTCACTGATCACTTTGCCGCCCGTCAGAATCGCGATGTCTTCGAGCATCGCCTTGCGACGATCGCCGAAGCCCGGCGCCTTCACGGCTGCGATATTCAACGTGCCGCGCAGCTTGTTGACCACGAGCGTCGCCAATGCTTCGCCTTCGACGTCCTCGGCGATGATCAGCATCGGCTTGCCCATCTTGGCAACCTGCTCGAGCAACGGCAGGAGGTCTTTCATCGAGCTGATCTTCTTCTCGTTGATCAGGATGAGCGGGTTGTCGAGCACCGCTTCCATCCGCTCCGGATCGGTCACGAAGTAGGGGCTCAGGTAACCGCGATCGAACTGCATTCCCTCAACCACTTCAAGGGCGGTCTCCATCGTGCGCGACTCTTCAACGGTGATCACGCCGTCTTTTCCAACCTTGTTCATCGCTTCGGCGATGATGTTGCCGATCGTGGTGTCGCCGTTGGCGGAAACTGTTCCGACCTGGGCAATGGCGTCACCCTTCACCGGCTTCGAGAGGCGTTTGATCTCAGCAGTCGCGCGCTCGACGGCCTTGTCGATGCCGCGCTTGAGGGCCATCGGGTTGGCGCCTGCCGCAACCGTCTTCACGCCTTCACGGAAAATCGCCTGTGCGAGCACGGTCGCGGTGGTGGTGCCGTCGCCGGCCACGTCTGAAGTCTTGGAAGCAACTTCGCGAACCATCTGCGCGCCCATATTCTCGAGCGAGTCTTTCAACTCAATCTCTTTCGCGACGGTGACGCCGTCTTTGGTGATGGTGGGGGAGCCGAATTTCTTGTCGATCACGACGTTGCGGCCCTTTGGACCGAGCGTGATCTTAACCGCATCGGCGAGCTGGTTGATTCCACGCAAAATCGCCGCGCGCGAGTCTTCACCGTGGATTACTTGCTTTGCCATCTTACTTACCGCCTTTCTTTCCGCTGGCTGCGCCTGCGCGTTCGAGGATTCCGAGAATCTCGTCCTCGCGCATGATCAGCAGTTCCTCGCCGTCGATTTTGATTTCCGAGCCGCTGTACTTTCCGAAGAGAACGCGATCGCCCTGTTTTACGTCGAGGGGCTGACGAGTTCCGTCCTCTTTATATTTGCCTTCGCCTACGGCCACGACTTCGCCTTCCTGGGGTTTCTCTTTGGCAGTGTCGGGGATGATGATGCCCCCTCGCACCTGCTCGCCCTCTTCGATTCGCTTGACGATCACGCGGTCATGAAGAGGCCTGATGTTCGTTGCCATACCTTGGTCTCCTTTCGGTTTTTCCGGTAAAAAATAGTGATTAATGACGACTTTATAGCACTCACTTTGTGAGAGTGCTAAGAATAGGGCGGGTGCAGGGAGATTGTCAACCGTATAAGAGAAGGCGTGACAAAAGAACAGTCGGGAAGGGGGCAGAGCGAAGCGTCGCCCCCGCCAAGCTGACATTAAGAGCGGGGGCGCGCTATGCTTGCCCCCTTCCTGACTTGTTCCTGCTTATGGGTGCACTTGTCTTGTTATAGGGTTACAGCTAACGGGTGTGGGGTTCCACCTAACGGACAGCGCGCTTGTGAGTGCGGGAGCCGTTGCGGTCCTGCTTTTCGTAGGTGGCGACGCGTTTGGCCAGCGTGTTCCGGTGGATGCCGAGCACGACGGCCGTCTTCGAGAGGTGTTGTTTGTGCCTCGCGAGCGCCTTCTTTATATAGAGCTTCTCAAATTCAGTAATCGCCTCGTCGAGGAGGATGTGGCCTTCCAACATCTCGTCAATTAAGGTTTCGAGGCGGTTATGAATCAAAGCTCTTTTCCAGTCAGCAGTCTGTAGGCTTCGAGATAACGTGCCGTAGTGGCGCTGGCAACTTCCGGCGGAATCGCGGGCGCCGGTGGTTTCTTGTCCCAGTCGAGTGTTTCGAGATAATCGCGGACAAACTGTTTGTCGAACGAAGGTTGTGAGCGTCCCGGCTCGTACGATTCCGCCGGCCAGAAACGCGACGAGTCGGGAGTGAGCACTTCGTCGACGAGCATCAACTCTCCGTTCTGGTCCAACCCGAATTCAAACTTCGTATCGGCGATGATGATGTCGCGTTCGCGAGCGTAGTTGTGTGCCTCGGTGTAGAGACGCAGTGACGCATCGCGTAACTGAGCAGTCCGTTCCGCGCCGATGAGATCGCGCACCTGGTCTTCGGTGATGTTCTCGTCGTGACCGACTTCTGCCTTGGTCGAAGGAGTGAAGATCGCCTCGGGAAGTTTCGCTGATTCCTGTAGACCTTCCGGCAGTCTGTGACCGCAGACCTCGCCCGTCCGTTTGTAATCTTTCCAACCGGAGCCGACGAGATAACCGCGTACGACGCACTCGACCGGAAACACTTCCGCGCGCTTCACCAGCATCGTTCGCTTTGCGAGAGTGTCCGAATGACGACGCACCGGTTCAGGCATGTCTTCAATCCGGCTGGCGAGCAAGTGATTGGCGACTACGTGTCCCAACTTCTCGAACCAGAATTCGGAAAGCGCCGTCAGCACTTCGCCTTTTCGTTCGATCGGCGTGGGCAGAATGCAGTCAAAAGCGGAGATGCGATCGGTGGCGACGATGAGCAAGCTATCGTCGTCAACGGCGTAAACGTCGCGTACTTTTCCGCGACGGACCAACTTCAGATCAGACAGTGACGTTTGTAGTAGAGTGGCAGCACTCATGTTTGATAGCTGCCTGGAAGCAGCGAAGCATTCAATTTTTGTAAGAGGCGATCCGGATTGTGCTCGCGCGAAAAAACTTTGTCAAGACACACTCTGATTTAAGTATCGCAAAGAGGCACAAAGTAAGACGCAAAGAGGCACAACAAAGAATCAGTACAGTTCCACTTGCGTTGAAGCTTCCTGGTTTAGTGCCTTTTGGCGTCTTCTTTATGTGCCTTTTTGTGCTACCGCTTCACGTAACCTACGGATCTGATCGGCGTGATTGTGCGCGTGGTCGGCGTAGATCGTGAGCCACTTCTCCGTGGAGTAAAGACCGCTCTCTGTGTGGGTTCCCGTACGTTGCCAATCCTCTTCCGTCATATTGTTGAGGATCTGAAGCGTGGTTTCGCGGGCTGAGCGAAAGGCTTCGAGCGCCGGCGCCATGTCGCGTTCGTTGTAGCGCAGCCTGGTGGCAAACTGATCCTGATCGTAGCCTTCGATGATGGCGTTGTCTTCGACGAGAAGCTTGCGCAGCCGGAAAGCTGAAGTGCTCTCACTATCGCCGAGATGATGGACTATCTCACGCGCGCTCCACTTACCCGGAATGGCACGCGTGCCCAGGCTCTCAGCCGGGAAACCATTCAGCGCCTGCGCGACTTCTTCGTACCCGGCAGCATACCTTGAAATGAGGGCGTTTCGTTCTTCAGGGGTCATGACTGTTTATCTCCTTTGCGGCGCAGCATAACAGATCCGCGGAACGTAGGGTTGCAAACACGAACGGCACGGAACGGGAAGTTTGCACTTGTACAGCGGACCAATTCTCTTGTACTATCTGCCCCTGAACCGAGATGCGCCGATGACCCCGTGGTGCTTGCCCTCTGAGCCTCCTGCTTGTCAGTTCAGATCGACTAATTACTCTGATGGCCACAGCTACTGACAGACAGAAAACAGCTAAAGATGGTTTACCTGTTCCCGAAACAGGTGAACGCAAAGTCTCTCTGCTCGTCGTCGAGGACGACGAGAATATCTCGACCGCGATCAGCGAGTATTTCTCGCGCGCGGGCTACAACGTTAGGACCGTCGAGGACGGGCTTAACGGCGTCAAGGCAGCGCTCGACGATCCGCCGGATGCGGTTGTTCTCGACTTGATGCTGCCCAAGATGGATGGCCTCGCCGTCTGTAAGGAACTGAGAGAGAAGGTCGGCTACCTGCCCATTCTGATGCTCACCGCCAAGGACGACGTCGTGGACAAAGTCCTCGGACTGGAGATGGGCGCTGACGACTACATCACCAAGCCGTTCAGCCTGCGCGAGCTCGAAGCCCGTATCAAGTCGGTGCTGCGCCGCACCCGCAACGGCCCAAGCGCCGACGGCATGCGCGACGAAGCGCCGATCGTTCGTGGACGTCTTCGTATCGACTCAGCAAAACGTGAAGTCACAATCGGCGACCGCCAGGTGGAACTGACGCCGAAAGAGTTCGATCTCCTCAGGCTCTTTGCCTCGAACCCAGGGCGCGTCTTCCCGCGCAAGTACCTGCTCGAAAAGATCTGGGACTACTCCTACGAAGGTTACGACCGGACGATCGATTCGCACATCAATCGCCTCCGCGCCAAGATCGAGGAGAACCCGGAGAACCCGCAGATGGTCCTGACCGTGTGGGGCATCGGGTATAAGTTCAGCGACGAGCAGTAGGTTCTCGAAATTCGAATTTTCATAATCCCCTATTAATTTCCAACCACTTATTGTATTCTTCGCCTCGGTTGCTACAAGATGTGGACTCGCCGACCCCTCCTTACTGATTTCCAGGAGTCGGAGAGATGAATCGAAAAGTCAGGCGCGGTGTGTCGGCAGTTCTGTTGGCGACATCCGTTGTGACGGTCTGCGCGACGGTTCGTGCGCAGCGTAGTGTCGGCGCCGCAACGCGGCCTTCAATCACAGTTCTCGACAGCACGAAGGAGCAGGACGGACTCGTCGGCTCCGTGCGCCGCGTCAAGACCGAGACGGCGAAGATCGAGCTGAAAGACGGACGCGCGGTTGAAGGGCCGTCCCAGTTAATCGAAGTCACGACGTACGGGATCAAGGGGAACCGGATTGAGAATACCTCCTACCCGATCGGCGGCTCGCTCGTAGGCAAAGAAGAATACAAATACGACTCGCGCGGCAACATCACCGAGATGACGCTGCGTGACGACCGCGGAGCGATCGTGAGCCGCGAGGCGTACGCCTATGAGTTCGACAAGTTTGGCAACTGGACCAAGATGGTCACCAATCTCGTCGTTTTCGAGAATGGCGCGTTGAAGCAAGAGCCCGTCGAGGTTACGTATCGGACCCTGACGTACTACTTCGACGACAATATTGCCAAAGCCATTGACAAACCAGTTGTCGAGCGAGCACCCGAGCCCGTTGCGGAACCAATCCGTGTTTCACCTGTCCCAGAACCAGCCGCCCGCGAGATTCAAGCTAAGACGCTGGAAGTGGAATTGAAGGTCCCAAGTTCGCCGGTTGATACTGCCGAGCCTCCCGCAGTTCCAAATCCAAAAATCACCGAACAAAAGAAAGCGAATGACTTCTACCTGACTGGACGAAGCCAGTTCGACGCGGGTGACGTGCGTGGGTCTGTCGAGTCTTACCTCCAATCGATCAAGCTCGAACCCGGTTCCGCCGAAGTCTTCCTGAACCTCGGCCATGCATACCTGAAGTTAGAGAAGGACCGCGAGGCGCTGAAGGCGTTTCAAGAATCAGTCAAGCTCAACCCCGACGTCGCGGAGGCGCAGTACGGACTGGGCTTCGTCAACTTCCGCACCAACCGCTTCAAGTCCGCCGCCGAAGCGTTCAAGAAGGCGACGACGTTGAGTCCACAAATGGCTAAGGCCCATTACGGGCTCAGTCTCGCTTACCAGGAACTCGGAAACGAGGAGGGCTTAATCGAGGAGTACCGCATCCTCGAGAGGCTCGACCCGAGCCTCGCACTCAAGCTGACGCAATCGTTTCCCAATTACAAGTTTTCCTGCCGCCGCGGCATCGGCTGCCCCTGAACTACGATTAAGGAGTTGGAATGCAGAATGATCGGTTTGTTGTTTTAACTGGACACCTCAGCAACTATCCCCTGTCCGATCTCGTCGGTATTCTTCGTCATCAACGCAAGTCGGGGCGATTACTGATCGAATACCCGAAAGGTCCGGCGACGTTCTTTTTCCAGAACGGCGAGTTGGTTGATGCGCGGATGAACGAACTCACCGGCTTGCAGGCGATCGTCGTCGCGATGGCCCAGCCGGAAGCGGCGTTCAACTTCAATCCGTTGATCCAGACACCGCGCCGTACGATCGAACCGTCGTTGCAAAGGGTAGTGTCGGAACTGCTCGGAAGTTGGGACGAGAGTGCGACGGTCATGCAGATAGAAGCCGCGCCGGTAGTAGCCGCACTTCCACCCGCACCTTCGGTTCAAAGACGTTCTCGATTGCTGGTTGCGGGAGTTTTGATCGGGGTCGGATTATCGACTGTGATCGCCGTGACTGGAGGCTTCAAAGCCGAGACGCCGCCAACAGTAGTTGCTGCCCCAGCTCCAGCAGCACAGATTCCTGTGCCCCAGCCTGTCGTTCAAGTTCAACCGTCAGTTACAAAACCAATCCGTGTTACTAAAAAACCAACCGCGGATAAGACGGATATTAAAGTCGTGATGCAAATTGAGAACGGTCATGTTCTGAACGCCTCCGTTGCCAATCGCCGCCCGGGCATGGAGAGCTACGAAGCGCTGGCGCTGCGCATCGTCCGGCAACGCCGTTACGCGCCCACAGTCACCGGAGGCGAAACCGTAACCATCACTGTCCGCCGACAAGAATAAGTGAGGTGCCCGATGTTATTCCTCGAGAGCAAGACGCTGAACCATGCAGTCGACGGCGACGCTCGAACCCAACTGCTTCAGGAACTCCAGGAGCGAGAACTGACGCCCCTGATCCGCTCGACACGCCTGCGGTGCTTTGAAGACGTTCTGCTCGACGTCAATCATGTAAGCGAAGTCGAATCGTCACTTGCTTCATCGAAGGAAACGACGATCGACGAGCCGTACGTTCGCGGCGACCTCTTCTGCTTTCATGACTACATTCTGTTTCTGATCTTCGAGAATGAACCGGCGCCGTTCATCCGTGCCGGCATCGTCTACGAAGCGCGCACGCCCGAACCGTTCCGCAAACTCGACTCGTTCTGCGAGCAGATCCGTAACCTGCTCAATACCAACTACGACAGCGAATTTCCCCAGTGGGAACTCGGAAAGGCCGCGATGCCGCAGGGTTTTCGTACCTTCGTCGAACGGCAGGACGCCGACTCGCTTTACACGAGCCTGCGCAAAGAGACGATGAGCCGCCGCATCCTGGCCGCGTCGAAACTCGAAGACGAACGCATGCGCGTGTTTCTGCGCACTGCACGCAACGCGCACCAGGAAGGCTACGCAGCCAAACTCCTGAACGGCAACACGGATTCCGACAAAGTCCCGATCGAACGGCTCGAAGACGCCGGGCTCGTCGAGCGCGAAGTCCAGATCAGTTGCCGCAAGACAGGTCACGCCTTGTTCCGTCTGCCGAATCCACACGCGCTCGCCGTAGTTACCGTCAGCGACGCGACGTGCAGCGAGTGTGGCGCGCCCGTCGCCGACGAAAACGTCGAGGAAGTGATCGCGCCGACGCAGTTGGCGTCGTCGTTACTCGAAGACGGGTCGTGGCTCGTCAGCCGGATCCATTTTCTGCTGCGTGAAATGGGCGTGCCGGAACGCGAGATCGCCGTTGGACCGTCGGAAGGGACGGGTTACGGGCAGTTGATGGCGAACATCTGCGGCGAGTCGTTCCTGATCGTGACGCGTGATGGCGATCTGACGCCGGCGTTTGCGCGTTGGGCCATCGATCTGGAGATCGACACCGAAGCGTCGCACCTCGTCATCATCGCCACTGGCCGCATTCACCGGGAAGCGGGTGTGCTGTTGCAGAACCACTCGCGGCGGCGCGTCAGTGGCGGTCAGGATTTCGAGATGATCCTAGCGGACGACGCCGCGACGGCGGGGCGCGAGTTGCAGTCAGCGCTGGAGCGCGTGTCGCAGCGCGTCGTCGCCGAACAGCTTTGCGTGTTGGATAACAGTCTTGGGTTGTCAGTTAGTCGTCTGGTCTTAACGAAGTTCAACTTGCTGCGAGCGCGGGCGGTGGATACGAGCCCGGAGGTCGTGACAGAAAGTGAGCCCGAGTTTTCCGGGCCCGCTGTGCCCACAATGCCGCTGACGCTGGCGGCAGGCGTGGGTGAAGACCTGAGTTTGAACCACGAGCATTGACGACGATATTGTCCGTAAGCCCTGTCATTCTCACCTGGCTTCAGCCAGGTGCTCCTTGCGACATATCGAGAAACCGTTTAAACGGTTTCCCGCTGAACGCCTGTGCACCCGGCTAAAGCCGGGTGAGAATGAAAGGTTTGGACAAGCGCGACAAACATGACGAATGACGAGCGCTGGAGTCGCGACGTCGCGACTCTGCGACGAGCGGCAGAAGAACTGGCGAAGCGGCGCAACGGACTACAGAGACACAGAGTTCTTACTCCGTTTGATCAGCTCGCGCATTCGCTTGACGATCCGTCGGCCGAAGTGCGCAAACGGGCCGTGCGCGACCTCTATCAACTCGATCCCGATCGCGCCGCAACCTTCGTCAACGACGCGCTGCGCGACGGCACGCCTGACGAACGCCGCCGAATCGGCACTGCACTGGCGGACTGTGGTCTCCTTTACGAAGCAATCGACGATCTGAAAGCCGAGAACCACGACAGGTGTTATGGCGCGTTCTCGCTGTTGTTTCTTGTCGCCAAAGCTGGCGTTGTAGAACCGCTGATTTCAGTAATCGAGAATGATCGGAGCTCCGATCTGAGTCTTGCGCTAATCAGGCTGCTGGCGTCGAGTCGCGAACCGGAAGTTGCGGCCGCGTTTCGCCGTCTCGCAGCCAATGCTTCACTCGCGCCCGAAGTGCGTTGCGCCGCCGCCGAATCGCTCACCCAGTTGAACGCGCAGTCCTCCGCTGCTTAAATAGCAGCACCCATGCAATTCAAGTTACATTCGGAATACCGACCAAAAGGTGATCAGCCGGCTGCGATCGACGCCCTCGTCCGCGGCCTCAACGACGGCGCGAAAGATCAGGTGCTGCTGGGAATCACCGGCAGCGGCAAAACGTTTTCTATCGCCAGCGTCATCCAGCGCACGCAACGTTCGACGCTGGTGCTGGCGCACAACAAGACACTCGCCGCGCAGTTGTTTCAGGAGTTTCGCTCCCTGTTTCCCGAGAACGCCGTCGAATATTTCGTCTCTTACTACGACTACTATCAACCGGAAGCTTACGTTCCCGCCGCCGACGTCTACATCGAGAAGGAAGCCATCATCAACGAAGAGATTGATCGCTTGCGGATGTCGGCGACGCGCGCGTTGTTCGAGCGGCGCGACGTGATCGTCGTCGCCAGCGTCTCGTGTATCTACGGACTCGGCGACCCGGACGCGTATTACGGTCTGTTGTTCTTCGTCGAACCAGGGACGCGGATGTCGCGCGAGATGCTGCTACAGCGATTGGTGGAGTTGCAGTACGAACGTTCCGACACGAACTTTCAGCGCGGCACGTTTCGCGTCCGCGGCGACGTCGTCGAGATTTATCCGAGTTACCAGGACCAGGCTTACCGGATTGAGTTGTGGGGCGATGAGATCGATTCCATCTCGACGATCGATCCGCTGCTTGGCGAAGTGATCGAGAAGCACACGTCGCGAGTGCCGATCTACCCGAAGACGCACTACGTGATGTCGCGGCCGACGATCAAGCGCGCGATCAAGACGATTCGCGAAGAGCTCGAGTGGTGGGAACCGAAGTTGATCCAGGAAGGGAAGCTCGTCGAAGCGCAACGGTTGCATCAGCGGACGATGTTTGATCTCGAGATGATCAAGGAGATGGGTTTCTGCCGCGGCATCGAGAACTACTCGCGGCACCTGACCGGCAAAAAACCGGGCGAGCCGCCGCCGACGTTGCTCGACTATTTGCCGCGCGACACGTTGATCGTGATCGACGAGTCGCACCAGTCGATTCCGCAGGTGCGGGGAATGTTCGAAGGCGATCAGTCGCGGAAAAGGACGCTGGTGGAATACGGGTTCCGCTTGCCGTCGGCGCTGGATAATCGCCCGTTGAACTTCCGCGAGTTTGAGTCGCGCATCGGGCAGACGATCTACGTCTCGGCGACGCCGGGTCCCTACGAACTAACGAAGGCGAGCGGCGAAGTGGTCGAACAGATCATTCGTCCGACCGGGTTGATGGATCCGGAAGTCGAAGTGCATCCGGTGAAGGGCCAGATTGACCATTTGCTCGAGGAGTGCCGGCAACGAGCCGAACAGCACGAGCGTGTTTTGGTGACGACGTTGACGAAGCGCATGGCTGAAGATCTGACGGAGTATTTCACGGAAGTCGGCGTGCGGGTTCGCTATCTGCATTCGGACATCGAGACTCTCGAACGGATCAAGATCCTGCGCGATCTGCGGCGCGGCGAGTTTGACGTGCTGGTCGGTATCAACCTGTTGCGCGAAGGGCTCGACTTGCCGGAAGTGTCACTTGTCGCCGTGCTCGACGCCGATAAAGAAGGGTTTCTGCGTTCGGAGCAGTCGTTGATTCAGACGATCGGACGCGCGGCGCGAAACGCTCGCGGCAAGGCGATACTTTATGCCGATCGGATCACCGACTCGATGAAACGCGCACTCGAAGAGACGCAGCGGCGGCGCGCGATTCAGGAAGCTTTCAATCGCGAGAACGGAATCGTGCCGCAGACGATCGTGAAGCCGATCGAGGCGACGCTGATCACCGCGTCGGAGGCCGATTACTTCAAGATGCCTTCCGAGGTCGACGAGATCGAAGACTACTCGCCGGAAAATCTCGAAGCGACTCTCGCGCGGTTGGAAGTCGAGATGCGCGGCGCGGCGAAGCGTTTCGAGTTTGAAAGGGCGGCGGAGTTGCGCGACCGCATCAAGGTTCTGCGCGAGCGCGAACTCCAATTGAGTTAATCGTGGTACTTGAATCCTATCTCACCGATGCGAGTTTTATCCGTGAAGGGTACGCGGATCGGATTGTGATTCCCGAGCGTGTCGAGGAAGTGGTGAAGGTACTCGTCGAGGCGAACCGCAATCGCACTCCGGTGACGGTTTCCGGAGCTGGAACGGGAACGGTTGGAGGGCGAGTTCCGTTTGGTGGCATTGTTTTGGCGACAGATCGACTGAATCGAATCAAAAATATCGACCGAGAGAATTTCGTAGCTGTCGCGGAGGCGGGCGTGATCCTGTCTGACTTTCAAAAGGCGGTGGAGAGTGAAGCGTTGCTCTATCCGCCGGATCCGACGGAGCGCGGCTGCTTTCTCGGTGGCACTGTGGCGACGAACGCGTCAGGGGCGCGGACGTTCAAGTATGGACCGACGCGCAATTACATTCAGGGTTTGAAAGTTGTCTTAGCATCGGGTGAAGTGCTCGACTTGAAGCGTAGGGCGGTTCGTGCCGACAACGGAAGAATGCGCGTGGGCTCGATCGATGTTCAACTGCCGAACCTCCGAAGGCCTGCCACGCGCAAGAATGCAACCGGTTACTTCGTCGCGCCGGACATGGATGCAATCGATCTGTTCATCGGCAGTGAAGGCACGCTCGGCGTGATCTGCGAGATCGAAACGCGATTGCTACCGAAACCGGAGGCGTTGCTAAGCGGCATCGTGTTTTTCACCGACGAAGCAGACGTGCTCGCGCTTGTAGCCGACGTGCGGGCGGGCGTCGATGCGCGCGCGATCGAGTTTTTCGACAGCGAATCGTTGAATTTTCTTCGCGAGAAGTACCCGACGATCCCGCATCAAGCCGTGGTAGCGATCTTTTTCGAACAGGAAACCACTAGCGCGACTGAAGAATCGGTTCTTGAAACCTGGGTGACACTGTTGGATAAGCACCATGCTCTAACTGATTCATGGTTCGCGACCAACGCCGCTGACCAGGCCAAGCTGCGTGAGTTTCGTCATCAACTACCGGTGCTGATGAACGAATGGTTCGCACATTACAAGCAGCGCAAAGTCTCGACTGACATGGCCGTGCCTGACGACGCGTTCGCAGGTTTGTTTCGCCTGTACCAGGACTCGCTCCGCTCGAGTGGACTCCGCTACACGATCTTCGGTCACATCGGCGACAACCACGTCCACGTCAATATCCTGCCGCGCGACGACGCTGAAGGCGCCCGCGCGCGCGCGTTGTACGTGCAGTTTCTGAAACACGCCGCAGCTGTTGGCGGAACCTTATCCGCCGAGCACGGCGTGGGAAAATTGAAGCGCGACTACCTGCGTCTGTTTTATAGTGACGCTCAACTGCGCGAGCTGGCGGCACTCAAACGCGCCTTCGATCCAAATGGCATACTCGGAAGAGGAAACATCTTTTCCGAAGATTTGTTGTAATCTCTGGTCTATGCTTCGTTTCACAACAGCCGGTGAATCACACGGACGCGCGCTCGTCGCGATCGTCGAAGGCTTGCCCGCGGGTCTGCCCGTCAATCCGGAATTGATCGACAACGAACTGCGTCGCCGCCAACTCGGTTACGGCCGCGGCGGACGCATGAAGATCGAGCGCGATCACGCTGAGATCCTGACTGGCGTGCGCCATGGCCTGACGCTCGGCTCGCCGCTCACTTTGCAGATCGACAACAAAGACTGGCCCAACTGGACCGACGTCATGGCCGCCGACGCTCGCGAGATCGCGCCCGAGAAGTCGCGCGTCTTGAAACGACCGCGGCCGGGGCACGCTGATCTGCCAGGCGGTCTGAAGTACGACGTGCGCGACTTGCGAAACATTCTCGAACGCGCATCAGCGCGTGAAACGACGGCGCGCGTAGCGTGCGGCGCGCTGGCGAAGCAGTTCCTGGCGGTGTTTGGCATTGAAGTGCGGAGCCACGTGATCCAGCTCGGCGGCATTCCTGAGACGCCACTCGAGTTGACGTGGGACCAGGTCGCGGCTATCGCCGATGATGCGCCGCTGCATTGCGCCGACGACGATGCGCAACAGCGGATGATCACGCTCATCGATGAGATCCGTCATAAAGGCGACACGCTGGGCGGTGTTTTCGAAGTGGTCGCGCGTGGCGTTGTTCCCGGTTTGGGTTCGCACACGTCATGGGACTTGAAGTTGGACGGTCTGCTCGCGCAGGCGGTGATGTCGATCCCGGCGGTTAAGGCCGTCGCGATCGGAGCGGGGGCGGAGGCGAGCAGTTTGCCCGGTTCCGAAGTGCACGACGAGATCGCGTACAACGCCGAGTCGCGCGAGTTTATTCGTGAGACGAACCGCGCGGGCGGGCTCGAAGGCGGGATTACCAACGGCGAGGAGATTCGCGTCCGCGGACACCTGAAACCGCTCTCGACGTTGCGCCGTTCGCTCCGTTCAGTCGACATCGACACGAAGGAGGAGCAGGCCGCGGCCTTCGAGCGTTCGGACGTCACGGCGGTGCCAGCGGCGGGTGTAATCGGTGAGTCGATGGTCGCGCTCGTCCTCGGCCGCGCGATGCGCGAGAAGTTCGGCGGCGACAGCATCGGCGAGATGAAACGCAATTTTGAGGGCTATCGGGAGCAACTGCGCGGCTATTAGAGGTTTTTTATGAGGTTAATTCGTGTTTTAAGAAAAACACGGATAAAATACAGTCATGGCAGTACTCGAAATCGTTAAGTGGCCGGCGCCCGTGCTCGATACTCCCGCCGATCCGGTGACGGAGTTTGACGCGGATTTGGCGAAGCTGGTCAGCAATATGTTTGAGACCATGTACGCGGCGCCCGGCGTTGGGCTGGCCGCGGTGCAGGTCGGTGTCCCCAAACGGCTCTTTGTGATGGATTGCTCCGGCGGAAAGGATCCGCAGCAGCGCGTGGCGCTGATCAACCCCGAAGTCCTGCGCGTCGAAGGCAGTCAGAATGGCGACGAAGGTTGTCTATCGTTTCCCGGCATCTTTACGCCGGTTGAGCGCAACCTGCGAGCCATCGTGCGCGCGCAGAACCTGAAAGGTGAGTGGTTCGAACTCGACGGCATGGAACTGACGGCGCGTTGCATGCTTCACGAAACCGACCACTGCGACGGCATCGTCTTTCTCGATAAGATGAGCACCATCAAGCGCGAGATCGTCAAGCGCAAGATCAGGAAGCTCCAAAAAGCCGGGAAGTGGGACTAGCGTAATTTCTCTCATTAATTTTGAATACTCGACAGATTACACGCACCGGTGTGTGTAAATCTGTGTTCACAGGAGTGACTCATGCCAACAGAATTTCGCAATGAACCGTTTACTGATTTCACTAAAGAAGAGAACGCGCAGGCCATGCGCGACGCGCTCCAGAAGGTGCGTGAGCAACTCGGACGCGAGTATCCGCTGGTGATCGGCGGCGAGCGAATCGCCACCGAAGGCAAACTCGATAGCATCAATCCGGCCAATCGCACTCAAGTCGTCGGACGTTTCAACAAAGCGACGAAAGAGCTCGCCGCGCGCGCCGTCGCCGCCGCCGCCGAGGCTTTCAAGACGTGGAGCCACGCACCGGCTGAAGAACGCGCTGCTTTGCTGTTTCGCGTCGCCGAGATCATGCGCGAACGAAAGCACGAGCTTTCCGCGTGGATGATCCATGAGGTGGCGAAGACGTGGCCGGAAGCTGACGGCGACACTGCCGAGGCAATCGACTTTGCCGAGTTTTACGGGCGCGAGATGCTGCGTTACGCAGGCAAGCAGCCGCTGGTCAACGTGCCTGGCGAAGAGAACGAGCTCGATTACATCCCGTTGGGCGTTGGCGCAGTGATCCCACCGTGGAACTTCCCGCTGGCGATTATGGCGGGCATGACGATGGCATCTGTCGTCACGGGCAACACGGTCGTGTTGAAGCCTTCTTCCGACGCGCCGACGATCGCGTTCAAGTTCTTCGAGATCCTGGAAGAAGCGGGAATGCCGCCGGGTGTCGTGAACTTCATGACTGGATCAGGCGCGGAAGTCGGCGACGTCGTGGTCGATCATCCGAAGACGCGTTACGTTGCGTTTACGGGTTCGAAGGAAGTCGGGCTTCGGATTAACGAGCGCGCCGCGAAAGTTCACGAAGGACAGATCTGGATCAAACGTGTCGTCGCTGAGATGGGCGGCAAGGACGCGATTATCGTCGCCGACGATGCGGACCTCGACGAAGCGGCGACAGGCGTCGTTCAGTCTGCGTTTGGGTTTCAGGGACAAAAATGTTCGGCGTGTTCGCGGGCCATCATCGACGCGCGCGTTTACGACACGATGCTCGACAAGATCGTCGAGCGAACGGCGAAGATCAAGATGGCGGACCCGTCGGATCAAGCGACTAACATGAGCGCCGTTATCAACGAGAAGGCGTTCAAGACCATCAACTCGTACATTGAAAAAGGGAAGAGTGAAGGCGGGCGCGTGTTGGCTGGCGGCGGGTCGGATGGCGAGCAGGGATTCTTCATCGAGCCGACGGTGATCGCCGACGTGAAACCCGGCGACACGATCGAGCAGGAAGAGATCTTCGGGCCCGTGCTGGCGGTCATCAAGGCCGAAAATTACGACCACGCTTTGAAGATTGCGAATGACACGCAGTTTGGTCTCACTGGCGCTGTTTACAGTGCCGACGAAGCGAAGCTTCATCGCGCGCGCAAGGAGTTTCACGTTGGGAATTTGTACTTGAATCGGAAGTGCACGGGCGCGCTGGTGGGTGTTCATCCGTTCGGCGGATTCAACATGTCGGGCACCGATTCGAAGGCCGGCGGGCGCGATTACCTGTTGCTGTTCCTGCAAGCGAAAGTCTCGGCTGAACGTGTTGGCGCTACGACTAAGCGCGTGGCGGAAGCCGGTGTCGCGGATTGATCTTGAATGCGAATAGTTTTCATGGGCACGCCTCAGGCCGCGGTACCAACGCTGCGGCAGTGCCTTGCTGACGGCCACGAAGTCGTTGCCGTTTGGACGCAACCTGATCGACCGGCGGGACGCGGGTATCGCGTCGCTTCCTCGCCGGTGAAAGAGTTTGCGCTTGAGCATGGGTTGACGGTCCATCAACCTGCGCGCATCAAGAACGACGAAGCTCTCGCGCTTTTCTCTTCACACGACGCGGACGTTGCCGTCGTCGTCGCCTACGGGCGGATCCTTCCTGACCGTTTTCTGCAAACACCGCGTCGGGGTTGTATCAACGTTCACTTTTCGCTGTTGCCGTTGTACCGAGGCGCGGCGCCGGCGAACTGGGCCATCGTCAATGGCGAGGTTGAGACTGGCGTCACGACGATGTTCATTGAGCCGACGCTCGATACCGGTCCGATACTGCTCCAGCGCCGCACGCCGATCGAGCCCGACGAAACCGCACCTGCGTTGATGGAGCGTCTATCGGAAATCGGCGCGCAACTGCTGGGCGAGACTCTCGCGCGACTGAACGACCTTACGCCACGGTCTCAACACGACCGAGACGCCACGTTTGCGCCGATACTGAAGAAAGAAGACGGGTTGATCGATTGGTCTCGCACCGCGATTCAGATCGAGCGTTGCGTCCGCGGTTTTCAACCATGGCCGAATGCTTACACGAGTTTCAATGGCAGAGGCTTGACGATCTGGCGCGCTGAACCCGTTTCATCTGCGTCGGAAGCCGTGCCCGGCGAAGTGATCGCGGCACACGGAGACAATTTGATCGTTTGCTGCGCTCAGCAGACTGCATTGCGGCTGATTGAAGTGCAACCCGAGTCACGAAAACGGATCCGTGTGCGCGAATTCATCAGTGGTTCCCGCATTAAGGTTGGCGATCGTTTTGGCTAAACAAAAACAGGTCTCACCAGCGCGCCAAGCGGCATTCGATATTCTTCGCCGCGTCGCCGGCGGCGCGTTCTCGTC
This sequence comes from Acidobacteriota bacterium, assembly GCA_046732935.1. Lineage (GTDB taxonomy): Bacteria > Acidobacteriota > Blastocatellia > Pyrinomonadales > Pyrinomonadaceae > PSRF01. The sequence continues at coordinate 81,585 of JBKPOC010000050.1, forward strand.
AGTTCTACTCGCCTCAGACCACCTTCAATTACGACCCGCGGATCGCGCGCTCTGTCATGAACTGGTGCTCGGAGTGCTGCGGTGGCAATTGTTCCTGGACAAGATCGTCGAGCACTTCTCGAAGCGTCGGGTTGAGAGTTTGGATCTGCCTGTGCGGATCGCATTGCGTTTGGGGTTGTACCAACTGCGGTTTCTGACGCGGATTCCGGCTGCTGCGGCGGTGAATGAGTCGGTGAGTTTGGTTCGTGGAGCGAAGGTGAGCTCAGCGGCCGCGTTTGTGAACGCTGTGCTGCGGCGCGCAATCAGAGAAGCTGATTACATTCCGGCCTCAGAGGATCCCTTAGAATGTCTTTCAATTCAAACTTCCCACCCGCTTTGGTTAATCGAACGTTGGGCGAAATCGTTTGGTGTTGCAGAAGCGGAAGCCTTCGCCCGGGCAAATAACGAGATTCCGCCGACTGCGTTTCGGATCGTCCGGGAAAATAAAGATGAGATCTTATCTAAACTGACTGCTGCCGGTGCTTCGATCACGCCGTCTTCGGTAGCTTCCGGCGCATTCAGAATTTCTGGTGCCTCTGCGACGCTGCGCGAACTATCCACCGCCGGCCTTATTTATCTCCAGGACGAAGCCTCCCAACTCGTCGCCGAACTGCTCGATGTGCATCCTGGCGATCGCGTCCTCGATCTCTGCGCCGCGCCCGGCGGCAAAACCACGCTTTCAGCGGATCACGCGAACGACGACGCTTTGATCGTGGCAGCCGATCGTTATGCCTCGCGCCTAGCGACGATCACGGCCACTGCTGCGCTTCATCAACTACACAGCATCAAGCCCATCCTGCTCGACGCATTACACCCGCTTCCATTTTCACCTGCATCCTTTGATCGCATCCTGGTCGACGCACCGTGTTCCGGCACGGGCACCCTGCGTCGCAACCCTGAAATCCGCTGGCGTCTCTCCAACGACGACATCCTCAACTTCTCAGCCGCCCAAAAGCAATTCCTGCACAACGCCTCTATCGTCCTAAAACCCGGCGGCCGCCTCGTCTATTCAACCTGCTCCGTCGAACCCGACGAGAACGAACGCGTCATCGAATCCTTCCTCTCCACTCACACGAACTTCTCCCTGCTCAACACAACCCGCACCTGGCCCCACCACCACGGCAGCGACGGCTTCTTCATCGCCGTTTTTTTATTTACGATGTAGCCACTGTCGTGGCATACTCCTCGGGCCTCGCATTCAACGGAAACAACCCACTGCTGGATTAACGAGCCCCCATCTCACTGGAGGCCGTGGTATGCATTCCTCTTCATTCCGACTCACTATTGGTCTATCTCTCTGTCTCTCATTCCTGTTTTCGAATCCGTGGTTCTGGAAAGGTGGCGTGGTAGCGCAGAAACCCGCTGCGAAACGCGAAGGCAGACCCAAACCAGGTAAGCCTGAGGGCGTGTTTCCCGATTTGGAACAGGTGCAGCAGAAGTCGAACGTTGAGCGCGAGCCTGCACCGCCCGTTCATTCGACTGTTCGTTCACCGAAGAATCCGTTGAATCCGTGGAACGGGCGGCGCGTCGGCGATCCGGGCCCGCTTGAAAGAAGAGCGCACGCCAGTAGAAGAGCGATTGCACCTCCCACGCTTCTTGACGATCAGTTCATCGCGAACTTCTTCAACTGGGTCTTGCTGCGCGCGCCGAATGGCAGCGAGCCAACGTACTGGAATGACCAGTTTCGTATTGCTTACGCGCAGGGACAGACGTCGCTGAAGTTGGCGGCGGTCGAGTTGGGCAAGACATTATTTGAATCGGCGGAATATGCCTCACGCGGGCGCGATGATCATTGGTATGTTTACGATCTTTACAAGACGTACCTGATGCGCGACCCGGACACTTCAGGTTGGGATTTCTGGACCACGCAGGTTGTTCCAAACGGACGCGAGAACGTGCGCCGCGCGTTCGAAGAGTGCTCCGAGTTTGCAAGTATAATCGCCGGCATCGTTCCCAACGGCTCAGCTACTGCCAACGCCGCCTCGCTGATCTCCGCGCGAGTCGATCCGAAGAACCAACCGGGCCACGGCATGCTGACGCGCGACGCAACCTGGAGCGTGCCGTTGCTGAGCCTGCCCGGACGCGCCGGATTGGATCTCGGTCTGACGCTCTCTTATTCCTCGATGGTCTGGACGCGCAACGGTCCGTACATCCATTTCGACGAAGACAACGGCTTCCCCAGTCCCGGGTTTCGTCTCGGCTTTCCCACCGTGCAGCGGAAGGTCTTCGACGCGCAGACCCGGAAGAACTCGTTTTTGATGATCACGGGCAGCGGCCGTCGAGTCGAACTGCGCCAGGTTGGTTCGTCAAATGTTTACGAAGCGGGCGACTCGTCTTACCTCCAGTTAATCGACAACAGTCCGAATCTGGTAGTGCGTTCAACTGATGGAACGCAGCTCAGCTTTGTCGAGATCAATAACGAATACAGTTGCACGGAGGTAAAGGACCGCAACGGCAACTACATCACGGTCTACAACAACGGTGTGGGCCGCATCACGGGCATCACCGACACTCTGGGCCGTCTCATAAACTTCAATTACGACGGCAACGCAAACCTGATCTCGATCACGCAGAGTTGGAATGGACAACCGTCGCATCAGTGGGTGGGGTTTAGCTGGGGCACGCGGAACATGCAATCGAGCTTTTCAAATGCGACGGTGGTCGGGACGAAGAACGGCACGCAGCTGCCGGTGGTCACGCAGGTGACGCTGAACGACACTTCGCAAGTCACGTTCGACTACAACAACTCGCTCCAGGTGAATCTCATTAGAAACAACTTCGGTGTGATGCAACGCAATGAGACCGTTTTCACCTACGAAACGCCCACGAGCGATGTGCCGCGATTGAGCGACAGCCGTGTTTCGGCGCGCAACTGGACGGGAGTTAATGGTGTGCCGTCGCAGGTGATCACGACCTACGGCGTTGCTGCTGATGGGGCCTGTGTGATGACGGCGCCCGATGGCACGGAGTACAGAGAGTACTACGGCACTGGCTGGCAGCGCGGGCTCACTACCTTAAGCGAGGTCTGGTCAGGAGGCTCGCTCATGAAATGGACTGCTACGACCTGGACTCAGGACAACATTGACGTTGGTTATGAAGTCAATCCGCGGGTCATTAAAACCGATGTGCATGACGGTCCGAGGCTCCGTCGTACAGTCATCGACTATGGTCCGTACGCGCAATGGGGGCTGCCTTACTGGGTGAAAGAGTATGCCTCAGACGGCACTACTGAGATTCGCCACACGTTCACGGATTACAACTTGAGCCAGGCGTACCTCGACCGCCGTATTATCGGGCTGGTGTCGCAAGTGCATCTCAAGAACGCGACTGATTACGAAAGCAAGATTACGTATTCCTATGACGATCCGGCGCGGTTGCAATCCGTGCCATCCGCGGCAACGCAACACGATACTGCTTATTCAGCATCCTTCACCGCACGCGGAAACGTCACTGCCGTGTCACGCTGGGACGTGACGGACATCACGAACCCTTCGAAAAAGCTGACTACCTACACGGACTACAACACGACCGGCTCGCCGATTTCGACCACTGATCCCGAGCAGCACGTGAGCAGCATCGCTTATGCTGATTCCTTCTCCGACAGCGTCAGCCGCACCACCTTTGCCTATCCGACAACGCTGATCGATGCTGGTGGTGCCAGTTCCTATGTCCAGTACAACTTCGATTTCGGCGCGACGACGCGCACGCAATCTCCGGCGCCTGCCGGCCAGTCGCAAGGCGCGAATCAGACAATGAGCTACAACAACCTGGGCCAACTGGAGCAGACCACGACCACGAACAATGGCGCTTACAAACGTTTCTGGTACGGCGCTGATTTCACGGCGAGCTATGGCACCATCAACAACGTCGCGGATGAAGCGTATTCGATGCAAACGTTCGATGGTCTTGGCCGACCCTTAGGTTCTGCCAGTAATCACCCCGGCAGCACCGGCGGATACAAAGCGCAAATCAACGTCTATGACTTCATGGGCCGCATCAAAAAGGCCTCCAACCCGGCGGAGATCAACAGCAGTTGGCTCCCCTCCGGCGACGACACCGCCGGCTGGCTTTACACGGAACAGACGTACGACTGGCAAGGCCGCCCCTTGGTCATCACTAACCCGGACAGCACGACTCGCACCGCCAGCTACTCCGGCTGCGGCTGCGCTGGCAGTCAGGTCGTAACGCTAACCGATGAAGGGACAATCGATAGTGGCGTCGAGAAACGCCGAAAGCAGAAGGTGTACTCGGATGTCTTTGGCCGCACGATTAAGACCGAGGTGTTCGTTTGGGAGACCGATACCGTTTACTCAACGGTGGTGAACACTTACAACGCTCGCGATCAAGTGGCAGAGGTGCGGGAGTATGCTGGTGCGGAAAGCAGCGGCACTTACCAGACTACGACCATGACCTATGACGGGTACGGCCGCTTAAAGAAAAAGCACGTCCCTGAACAGGATGCGGACGCAGGTACCGTCTGGACGTACAACGCAAACGACTCAGTCGCCGCCGTGACCGATGCTCGCGGGGTCGCGCAAACCTTTACGTATAACGATCGCGGCTTAGTTACTAATATCAGCTATAGCGGAGGTTTTACCCCCAACGTTTCTCTTACGTATGATGCCGCTGGCAATCGAACCTTAATGACTGATGGTCTGGGCACCGTAAATTACACCTATGACCAGCTTTCACGGCTCATTTCCGAAACACGAAACATCACCGAACTCAGTCGCTCTTATCAACTCAATTACAGCTACAATCGCGCCAACCAATTAACATCAGTAGCACTGCCGTTGTGGTCTCAGCAAATAAATTACGATTACGATGCGGCAGCGCGTACCGCGTCGGTGACCTCCAGCGGCTTTTCGGGAGGCTATTACTCTGGTTCATGGCCCAATCAGACCTGGAACCCCGTTCCAGTAACCAGCTTTGTCTCTGCGGTTAGTTACCGCGCATCAGGCGCCATAAAGCACCTCACTTATGGAAACGGGCTGCATACAGACATCGACTACAACTCCAGACAGAAGGCGACGCGTTTCGAGGTCGGCAACTTTTCTGGATCGGGCAGCGTCGGCGCGGATTACGACTATTACGATGATGGCATGATTCGTTCCGTGCACAGGCTGGAGAATGACGTGTTTGATCGGGCATACAAATACGACCAGGCAGGACGTCTGCGGGAAGCTTTATCGGGGGCTGAAGCGCGCGGCGGTGTTTCGCCTGATGGCCCGTTTCGTCAACTTTACTCGTACGATGTTTGGGGAAACACTACTAGCGAAACGACTCGGCTCTGGAGTGGCTCGACTACAACTGTAAACACTACCTACGTAAACAATCGCCGGTCCAACTGGTTCTATAACGCCAATGGCTTTGCCACTTTTAATACGGACGGCTCACTTTGGTACAACCGCGAGTACGATGCCGCAAATCGGCGTGTTCGATTTGAGCCGCTGCTCGGTTCTTACAATGGCCTTCCTGCCGTAGAAATGAACACCGCATACGATGGCAATTCACTTGCGACCAAGCAGGTCGACACGCGCCGGACGCAAGATCCCTGGACCGAGCAAATAAACACCAACACAACCGTCTCTTTCTATCTTCATTCTACTGCTTTGGGTGGCCAAGTAGTCGCTGAACTGGACGCTCAAGGTAACAAAACCGGGAGTCAGATTTACTTTCAAGGAATGCAGTTGGCGAACGAGACGATTCTGAACTGGCCGAATACTCATGCAATCATTCAATGGCAATACACTGACCCGGTTACTGGCAGTGGTGGTGTTGTCGATCAGCAAGCTCTCTGGACTCAGACGACGGAGTTGGACCCGCTGGGTGCGAACGTCACCGCTCCGTCTTCGCCGCCGCTTGCAGACACTTATCAGCTGCCTGATTACCTGGAACCGATGAAGCAGAGCTACTATCAGATCGAAGGTATTCCGAGTGCCGACTATGGGGTTAGCAAGTGGTACGTAAACATGGTTAACAAGGGCTTCGACGCATTTATGGCTCAACTCTACTCGGACCATGGCTTTCGCGATTGGGCGCAGGAGATTCTCGAGAACAATCCAAATGTGGGAATCCACGTTACCGGCGGCGATACTGGTCGCTTGGCTGAGCGCGCGGGGATTAGCCGCGACAGCGACGGCAGTATTACAGTTTGGGGAGCAAGACCCGCCTATGCTTTGGGGTTCATCGACGAGAACAACCGCGTCGAGTGGCCGCAGAACCCTACAACAGCCGAGAATGATCCAAAGACAATTTCGGGCACTGGAGACAAGAAAAATTGCGGCATCTCAATCAACTTCAAGAAAGGTACCTACTACGGTGGGTTCAAATTCCTCCAAAATGGCGTGAGTACAGTTCCGCACGACGATCGGTTGGAGTTTGGATTGGGATTCACGGTGAGCGGCTGGGTAAAAAGTGGCGGCATTGGCACAGTTGGTAAAGATCCAAACTTTCAAAACTCAAAGGGTGTTTGGAAAATTAACCAGGAGACCGAAGCGCATATTGTTCAGAACGGAAAAATAACTTGGGACGACAAGGCCCTTCGTCCAGATCTGACGACCCAAAGCGCCTTTTCGGCGCGCGGAAACACCTTCTCCTGGTACGACCATCCGGGTAATGCCGGAAACGATCTTGATCTTAGGCGCGAAAATTTTGTTGTTAGCGTTTCTAATGGTGATATTCGATGCGAGGCACGTTTTCACTTGATTCAGACACGAAACGGCAGCGGATATTCGTTACACTGGGGACCTGGATTCCTGCCATCAGTGCGGCCATGAGTCTAGGTTGAGGCAATGAAGGAAAACGATGTCGTTCAATTGTCTAACGGCGATCTAGCGGCAACTACTTCGAACGTTTGAAGACCCTCGGGTTTGGAGGGAATTACATGGGCTACACTGTTTTTTTAATCTTGACTGCGCTTACGTTCTGCTGGGGTAAAGGGAATATCCAGGCGGATGTGAGTAGCGGGCCAAAGATGATTTCGGGCGCTGAGTGTTTATCCGATAGCAACCTAGTCGCCGCGATTCAAAAGCTGTCGTCAGGATTGAGCGAAACTGACGCCGGCGACGTGAAGAAATTGCTGCTCGACGACGCAAAACAGTCGACCATTTGCCGACAACGAGTAATCAGTGTCGTCTTAAGCAGAATGAACACGCGACCAACCGGGCAAGCAGATTTTCTCGTCTGGCAGTATGGAGCTGAAATCTTGGGAGACTTGAAGGCAGTTGAAGCTACTGATCATCTGATAGCACACTTGGATGTGAGTGACGGGTTATCGCCTACGATGAATCACTATCCTGCTGCACGGGCCTTGGTTAGAATTGGGATTAGCGCCTTACCAAAGCTAGCTGACGGTTTGACGCAAAGCTCCGACCCTTACCTCAGACGCAAAATACTCTTTTGCATTGCTCAGATTGGCGGACGACAAGCGGCAAGTGCGTTGAAGGGTGCGAGCCACTTGGAAACCGATCGATGTAACAGTAAATTCATAAGTGTCTCAATGAGAGCTTTTAAGAACAAGGACTTTCCCAATCAGATCACGTCAAAGGATCGCGCAGAATGGTATTCGGCCTTCCTTTGCCACGAATAAGAAGGCCGCCAAAACTTCAGACTGCTTTTCGTCGAACATGACGCACCCTCAGCAAAAACTAAGGGGCACTCTTCAACACCCGAGCCGCTCATTCAAATCGCTTTGATCTACCCGCGCACCTGATGCTAGACTTCGACGCTTGAGTTTAGCGGCACGAGTCGTATCGATATTCCGCAGCATCACAATCGTGATTGCGATTGCTGTTGTCTTTCTCTTCGGAGTTGCGACGACCGTTTACCTGTCCCTGCGCAGCCCCGAGGTCAAGGTCCCGGACATCGTCGGCAAAAATCGATTCGACGCCGAAAAGATACTCGAGGCGGCCGATCTCAAGTATCGCGTGCGCGCGTCCCGGCCCAGTAATCAAGCGCAACCCGACACAGTGTTGTTTCAGTTGCCCCGAGCGGGCGAGGTCGTGAAGACGGGTCAAACCGTGGCGATGGACATCAGCCGTCCCGCCAAGGCAGGCGAGTCGCCGGAAACGGTCACACCCGAAGAAACACCGAGCGAGAACCGGAACACCAACACTTCGGCCAACGCCAACGAGAACAAGCCGAAAAAGCCGAAGCCGAAAAACACCAACGACAACCTGAACGGCAATACGAACACGAACACCAACGCGAACAGATCCACAAACGCGAACCGTCCGGCAAACGTGAACCGTCCGGCAAACGTGAACCGTCCGAACGCAAATACACCCGACAACGTAAACGCCATTCCCCGATCTACGAATGTGAATCAGCGAAACACGAATTCACGGACCATCAACACCAACGTGAACGACAACAGGCGACCTGTTCCGCGGCCAACACCACCCGCTCCCAAGCCGACTAGATCGCCCGAAAGATAAAATCTACTACCGCCGACGGTGCGGCGTAAGGCGCATGCTCAATCAAAGAAATATCGACATTGCTCCTTCGATTCTTTCCGCTGACTTCTCGTGTCTGGGCGAGGAAATACGCGCGGTTGAACGCGGCGGCGCCGGCGTCCTGCACGTCGACGTCATGGACGGCCACTTCGTTCCCAACATCACCGTCGGTTTGCCGGTCGTCAAATCGCTCTCTGCTTTCACTAAGCTGCCCATCGATGCGCACTTGATGATCTCCGACCCGGGCACGTATGCTGCGCAGTTCGTCAAAGCCGGCGCCCAGATGGTCTCGGTTCACGTAGAGGCGGACGCGAACTTGCACCGGACGCTGATGGCCATCACGTCGGCCGGCGCGCAGGCGGGAGTAGTTTTGAACCCCGCGACGCCGGTGTCGGCCATCGAAGAGGCGCTGAAGTTTGTCAATTACGTTTTAGTAATGTCAGTGAACCCCGGTTTTGGGGGACAGAAGTTCATTCCGCAGTCGCTCGACAAGGTAAAACGGCTGCGACAGATGATCGTCGACCGGCAATTGGACGTCCGGATCGAGATCGACGGTGGAGTTGACCGCACGAACATCGAATCGGTGGTCGCCGCCGGGGCAGAGATTATCGTCGCCGGTTCGGCTATCTTTGGCACTCCCGACGCCGAAGCTGCTGTCAAAGAACTCCGCAACGCGACCGTTCAATGGGTCTAAAAATCGCGGGTTGCAGCAACCGGAGCGGGAAAAAGTGAATCCGATAACCCGGAATCCTTTCTCGCATAAACAAGTTTTTATTGGAGGTTATTCTATGAAGTCTCGCGTTCTTATCCTGGCGGCTTTCTGCGCCCTCGTTTTCGGGCTCCCCTCAGCAGGATTTGCCCAGCGACAGGCCCAGCAGACCGAGCTGTCGACAGTCCAGCGCCTGGACGTGATGAGTTCGAAACTCGATCTCATGCGCCGCTCCTTGAACAGCGCGCTCTCTGCCATTCCACAGGATAAGAGTAAGACGTCGAACGCCGAAGACCCGGCCGTCAGACTGAAGGGCCTTGAAAAAGAGGTCTCATCGCTGATGTCCGAAGTTAACGATATTCGTTCGAAAAACGAGAAGGCGGAGAAGTTTGACGCGACTGCCCTCGATCGGCTCGAGACCTCCGTAGCGGATCTGAATACGCGCGTCGAGACGGGATTGCAGCAGACTGCCAGCGCCCGCACCGGCGCTCCTGCGGCCAATGAAAAAAAGAACAAGAAAAAGGGCAAGTTCCTCGGTCTGTTCGGTGGCGGTGACGACAAATACGCTGAGCTGACGGGAGCGCCCGTCGCCGGTCGTGACCGTGTGCTCTTCGAGGAGGCGGCCAAGGAAGTCCGCAAGAGTCACTACGATACCGGGCGCCTGCTCTTCTCCACGATTATCAACGCCTATCCGGATTCGCCTTTTCTGCCGCTAGCCAAGCTGGCCATCGCCGACTCGTTCTTCCTTGAAGGCACTACGAGCGCGCTAATCCAGGCAGCGCAGGCTTACCAGGACTGGCTCACCTTCTTCCCGACCGACCCGTTGGCCGACGACGCGAGTTTGAAGGTCGCGGAAGCCGAGATGAGGCAGATGGGATTGTCTGATCGGGATATTTCGCATGCGCGTAAAGCGGAGATTCGTCTGAAAGTGTTGTTGCAGCAGTATCCGAAGAGCCCGTTGCGCGACACGGTTGACGCGCGGCTCAGGCAAGTGCAGGAGAACCTGGCGATGCACAATCTTCAGGTGGCGCGGTTCTACCAGGACGTTAAATATTCGACCGGAAAGGGTGGACTGAAAGGCGCCCAGTCGCGCTTGAAGGAGATCGCCGACAAATACCCGTGCTTCTCTTACAGCGACGAGGTTTTTTATCGCCTCGGCTCGACGTACCAGGCTGAAGAAGAGCCCGATGAAGCTGCGCGCTACTATCAAAAGCTTGTGCAGGAGTTTCCGGAGAGCGAGTACAACGAAAAGGCGCGGGAACAGTTGAACATCATCGGCGCGCCGATTCCCGAAAAGGGAACGCCGAATCCGTGCTCGAAACGGCATGAGCAGGGTTTCGTCGGAAACCTGATGCAGCAGGTGTCGGGAAAGGCTGATATTACCGTCAACAAAGACGGTGTTTTGATCAGCAAGGATGGCAAGGAAGGCACTGACCTGATCGACGAAGCGCTGAAATACAACGGACAACTCCCGGCCAAACTAACGCCGGATGCGCCATCAACCGCGCCTCGCGCGACGGCGCCCGTGCCCGTTGACTCGAAACCTCGCACCACGAGCAGCACCTCGCCCTCGGTTTCCTCGACCCCAGCTCCTACGCCTGCTGTAATCAAGCAGCCGTAGGCGGCGGTGGTTGGTAGTTAAATCCGTGGTTTTATGCTCGTGCCCGGAGTGAAGCTTGGATCCGACATCCGCAGAGGCTCAGGCCGAAATCAGACGTAGGCATAAAGCCGCGGTGACTACAGTTCTCGGGTTGATGGTCGCTACCGTACTCCTCTCGATCGTCGCCTTCCTCGGCAAGCCTTACTTCCGCGAACAACCGGCAGATCCACCGCTCCACATGGCTGTCCAGATCCTGCTCCTCCTCCTGGGACTCGGGTCGATCATCTGGCGGCGGACGAAATTCGCGCCCGCGAGGCTTCAGGACATCGCAGGCGTTTACGGCGTTTCGGGTCTGGTTCGAACGCTGGAAAAGACGACGCTCCAGCTCGCAGTCTTGGCCGCCGGCATCGCCGTCGTGGGCTTTGTGGCGACGCTTATGACGGGAAGCGAGGTCTACACCTACCGCGGCAGCGCCATCGCCCTCCTGGTGCTGATCTTCTATTATCCGAAGCGATCGGCGTGGTCAGGCACGGTCTACCGCTACACCGACCAGCGCCTCGAACCCCAACCGCCCCCTCCTCCCACAGACTTCCCGTTGTAAATACTTGTTGATCTATGTTGGCTCTGTTTGGTAGCCTGCAAGGACGGACGTTTCTAACGCCCGCTTGCTGGTATGAAGCTTCGGTACTTACTCCCACTACTCGCCATTGTTCTCGGCGCTTCTCAAATCGCGCTGGCGCAAGAACAAGCCAAGGCGCGTCCAGTCGCACGGCTCATCAGCGCCGGCCCGCTCAACGCGTCGCCGAAGCGAATCAGCAGCCCGCCAGTCTCGCCTTCCACCAGTCCGACGCTCGCCCAGGCAAACGCCATCGAGCGCCGCGCGTTTGACCAAACCAACGTAATCCGCGTTCAAAACGGCCTGCCCCCACTCGAGTGGGACGCAGACGTCTGCCGCATGGCCCGCGACCATTCGGAAAACATGTCGCGCCAGGCGTTCTTCGCGCACACCACGCCCGACGGCAAGCGGCTGCGAGACCGAGCCCGGCTGGTCGGGATCCTCGGTTTCTCGGTACTCGCCGAGAACATCGCCTATAATCAGGGCTACGAAGATCCGGGAGCGTTTGCGGTCGAGAGATGGATGCAATCTCCGAAGCACCGCGCGAACATCTTGTCTCCGGAGTTTCGTGCGATGGCGATTGGTTCGTTTGTCGCTCCTGATGGTGTGGTGTACCTGACGCAGACATTTATAACGCGGTAGAGTTTGCTGAAGCTTCCTTCCTTCGCCAAGATCAACTGGAACCTGCGGATTCTCGGCAAACGGCCTGACGGATATCACGAGGTCGTTACCGTCCTGCAAAGCATCTCTCTGTCTGACGAACTGACTTTCGAGCTCCAGGATCAAGGCGTCGCGCTGACGTGCGACGATCCTGAGATACCGGTTGACGATTCCAACCTGATCGCGAGGGCCGCGAAAGCGCTTCAAAGCGATCAAGGCGTCAGAATTCATCTGACGAAAAGGATCCCTGCGAAGGGAGGTCTCGGTGGTGCGTCGTCGAATGGGGCGGTGACGCTGTTGGCGTTGAATCATCTTTGGGACCGTCAACTTGGAAACACGGATTTGCTCCGCATTGCGAGCGGACTTGGTGCTGACGTGCCGTTTTTTTTGATGGGCGGGTGTGCGGAAGGAAGGGGCATCGGAACGGAAATTTCAGAGTTACCGGATCATGAAACGCAACATTTGATCGTCATCACGCCCAACGCAACAGTCTCAACTGCTGAAGCTTACGCTTCCTTGACAACTTCGGAGTCGGCCTCTATTCTTTCAAGTTCCTTTGCGGGACCAGTTTCCGGCGATCGTGGTCAATGGTCTCTGCACAATGACTTCGAAGCAGTGATCTTTGAGATAGAACCTGAAATCGAGCGCGCTAAAATCGCGTTGCTTGATTCAGGTGCGCGGGGCGCTTTGTTGGCTGGAAGCGGCTCGAGCGTGTTTGGCATCTTTGACGACGAGGCAGCGCGCGATCAGGCTCTTCGCAATTTGAAATGCGAACCGGGGTGGAGAGTTTTTTCTTGTCACACCCTCACACGCGCGGAGTATTGGCAGTTCATGGGTCCATATACTGGGGCGTAGCCAAGTGGTAAGGCACCGGTCTTTGGAACCGGCATTCGTTGGTTCGAATCCACCCGCCCCAGCCAATTCTTTGATCTTGTGATACCGATCACTCGCGAAAAGCTATGAGCACAACCGGCGGCATCAAGATCTTTTCCGGGAATGCTAATCCCAAGTTGGCCGAAGAGATTTGTCGCCAACTGAGTTGTGACATGGGGAAGGCGTATCCGGAACGTTTCTCGGACGGCGAGTTCAACTTTCAGATCGACGAGAACGTGCGCGGCGGCGATGTTTTTCTGGTCCAACCGACCTGCCCGCCCACCGATGCGCACCTGATGGAACTGTTGATCATGCTCGACGCATTTCGCCGTTCGTCAGCGTCGCGCATCACCGCCGTCATTCCGTATTACGGTTACGGCCGGTCCGACAAGAAGGACCGCCCACGTGTTCCGATCTCGGCCAAGCTCGTTGCGAATTTGATCACTACCGCGCGCGCCGATCGTCTCCTGACGATGGACCTGCACGCGGCGCAAATTCAAGGGTTCTTTGATATTCCGGTGGACCACCTGTACGCAGCGCCGGTCTTCATCAACTATTACCAGGAGCATTCGTTGCCGAACCTGACGGTCGTTGCTCCCGATACCGGCGGCGCTGAGCGCGCTCGCGCTTATGCGAAACGGTTGGACGCCGAACTCGCGTTGTGTGACAAGCGTCGCGAGAAGGCCAACGTCGCCGAAGTAATGAATGTGGTTGGCGACGTGCGCGGCCGCAGTTGTTTGATCGTCGACGACATGTGCGACACTGGCGGTTCGTTGACGAAAGTAGCGCGAGCGTTGAAAGAGGCGGGCGCCGAACGAATTCACGCGTGCTTCACGCATCCGGTTTTTTCCGGCCGGGCAGTCGAGATGCTGGCCGAGTCGGACATTGAAAAGATAATCGTTACGAACACGATTCCGCTACGCGACAACGCGTGCGAGTTAGACAAAATAAAGGTACTTAGTATCGCGCCGCTTCTGGCGAAAGCGATCAAGTCGATCCACGAGGAGACTTCGGTTTCCTCGCTCTTCGTATAGCGAAGGGCAAACACTGATGGCTTAAGAAGACCATCAGCGACCTGTGGCAAATGCCGCGGGTCGCTGAAAGTTTGTGAGGAGAAATCATGGCGGAGAAAAAAGAGTTCAGGGTGCAGGCAAAACAGCGTGAGGGCCGCGGCAAGAACGATTCACGCCGCGTTCGGCGCGAGGGAATGGTTCCCATAACGCTTTATGGAGGCGGCGCCGAGACGGTTGCTGCTGTTGCTCCGGCGCGTGATCTCGCTGCAATCCTTCGTTCAGAAGCCGGGCGAAACACGATCTTCACGATCGACGTCGAGGGCGTTGGCGAAAGTGAAGTCATGTTTCACGACCGGCAGATCGATCCGGTGAAGGGCCGTTTGATCCATGCCGACCTGACGCGACTGGTCAAGGGCCAGAAGATCGAAGTGACTGTGCCTTTGCATCTGACGGGCGAACCTATCGGCGTCAAAGAAAAGCAGGGTGTGTTGGAACAGGTGATCCGCGAGATCGACGTTCGTTGCGAGCCGCGCGACATTCCTGATTCGATCGACGTCGACGTTTCGAACCTCGACGTTCACGACACGCTGCACGTTTCGGACATCCAGGTTGCCGAGGGAGTCGAGATCCTCAACGATGCCGAGCTGGTGATCGCGACCGTGGGTATCGTGAAGGAAGAGGTCGCCGCGACGCCGGCAGCGGAAGGCGAAGAGCCGGCCGAGCCCGAAGTCATCGGCAAGGGCAAGAAGGAAGAGGAAGGCGAAGAGAGCTGATCCGTGCTCATTGTTGGTTTGGGCAATCCTGGTGAGGATTACGCGAAGACGCGCCATAACCTGGGATTCATGTTGATTGACAAACTGGCTGGCGATGAAGGGATCGCGGTGAAGCGTCGCGAGTGCAACGCACTCGTCGGACAAGGCGCGATCGAAGGGGAGTTAACAAAGCTCGCCAAGCCGCAGACGTTCATGAACTTGAGCGGGCACGCGGTTTCATGCCTGCTGGCTAAAGGTGAACTGGATCCGGCTAAAGACCTGGTCGTCATTTCTGACGACCTCGCGTTGCCCCTGGGAAAGATTCGCATTCGCGAACGTGGATCGTCGGGCGGGCAGAAAGGCCTGAAGTCGATCATTGCCGAAGTTGGTAGCGAGGAGTTCATCAGGTTGCGGATCGGGATTCAGCCCGATCACCCGATTTCAGATGCGAAACGGTTCGTGCTCGATCAGTTTTCAGCAACCGAGCGGCCGTTAGTGGAAGAGACGATTGCAAAGAGCGTCCAGGCAGTGCGGACGATCATTAGAGACGGCGTTTTGAAAGCGATGATGGAGTTTAACTAGATGCAAACGAAGAGACAGTACGAAGTGGTCTTCATTGTTGACCCGACCGCGGACGAAGAAGTGACGAGACTGACTGAAGCGTTCTCGCAGATCGTCACCGATCAGGGCGGCGTGATCACGAAGGCCGAGACGATGGGTAAGCGCGGGCTGGCTTACGAGATCAATCACCATAAGGACGGTACGTTTGTGCTGTTGGAGATTGAAGGTACGGGCCGCGAGATCGCCGAGCTCGAGCGCCGCATGCGCGTCAACGATCGCATCCTGCGTTACCTGACGGTGCGCGTCGACGAGGATCGCCGCCGGGCCGAGAAGTTGAAAGATCGTCGCGCTCGCAAGGCCGCGAAGCGTCCCACGCAGCAGGGCCAGAGCAGCAGCCCGGCGCGGCGGAACCAGATGATGGAGTTTGCCGAACCGCGCGGCGAGTAAGTTTGATCCACAGTTAAGAGGAAGATTATGTCAACCAATTATGAAGACCGCCCGCGTGGCGGCGGCTACGATAGTGACGATGATGGCGACCGACGGCCAATGGGCGGACGCGGCGGCGGCCGGCGCATGCACCGGCGACGCGTTTGCCGGTTTTGTATCGACAAAGTAGACCTCATCGACTTCAAAGACGTCAGGCTGTTGCAGAACTACCTTCCCGAACGCGGCAAGATCTTGCCGAGACGAATCTCCGGTAATTGTGCGACGCATCAGCGCATGCTGGCGGAAGCGATCAAGCGCGCCCGCAACATCGCGCTACTTCCGTACACCACCGACTAAGCGTTGGCAACCAACAGCCAGGGAGAAGAAAGAAATGGCACATACGAAAGTACTCTTGCGCGAGGATGTGGATGATCTCGGCGCGCGCGGCGAGATCGTCAGGGTTAGGGCAGGTTACGCGCGTAACTATCTGCTGCCTCGCAATCTCGCCGTCGAGGCGACGACGGGAAACGTGAAGGGCATCGAGCAGGAACGCGCCGCGCTGCTTAAGAAGGAAGCGAAAGAGCGCGCGACGGCCGAGGCGCAGTCGCAACAGATGGGCGCGCTGGTACTCGAGTTCAAGCGAAAAGCGGGGGAGCAGGGCGCGTTGTACGGCTCGGTTACGTCGATGGACGTGGCGGAGGCGTTGAAAGAGCGTGGTTATGAGATCGATCGGCATCGCATCCACTTGCGCGAGCCGTTGAAGCGACTGGGCGAATATTCCGTGCCGGTGCGTCTCCATCGCGAAGTCACGATGGACTTGCAGGTGAAGGTCGTTGCGGAAGGCGACGTCATCGTCGGGCACTTGTCACCCGAACAGGAAGCGGAATTAGCTGTTAACACAGATAAAACGGATGAAGCTGTGTAATCCGAATAAATCTGTGGTTAAGTAGGAGCATGGCGTCCCCTGACCCTATTCGCGACCAATCATTCGAACGTGCACTACCAAACAGTTCAGAAGCCGAACGCGCTATCCTCGGCGCGACACTCCTCGATAACGGTTTAATCAGCCAGGCTATCGAGCAACTCAAACCGGAAGACTTTTACGTTCCCTCACATCGACGTATCTTCGTCGCCATGATCGCGCTGTTCGAACGTGGCGCCGAAATCAATCCCATCCTGATCGGCGAAGAGCTCAAAAAGGAGAACGCGCTCGAAAGCGTCGGCGGCGTCAGTTTCATCACCAACCTGACTTACGGCCTGCCGCACTCGACGAACATTCTTCACTACGCGAAAGTCGTCAAAGGCAAGGCCATGCTTCGCCAGTTGGTCAAGACGTCCAACAAGATTACGCAGGAAGCACTTGCCGAAGAAGACGAACCCGAAATCATTCTGGACCACGCCGAACACGCGATCTTCCAACTTGCCGACGACCGCATCCGGCAAGGCTTCGTGCACGTGAAACCGATCGCGGAACAACTGCTCGAGAAGGTCCAGGAGATGGAAGGCCGTGCGGCAGTGCTGACGGGTCTGACTACCGGTTTTCAGGACCTCGACAAGATGACCTCAGGCCTCCAGTCTTCGGACCTGATCATTCTCGCCGCTCGCCCGTCGATGGGTAAGACAAGCTTCGCACTGATGCTGGCGGAGAACGCCGCGATTCACGCCGGCGCCGTCGTGGGTGTGTTCTCGTTGGAAATGTCGAAGGAGTCGTTAGTGATGCGCATGCTTTGCGCGCAGGGCAACATCGACGCGCAGCGCTTTCGCAACGGTTTTCTTTCGCGGCTCGAATGGGCGCAGATTGCAAAGTCGCTCGGCATCCTGGCGGACACGAAAATCTTCCTTGACGATACGCCTGGAATATCCGTGCTCGAGATGCGCGCCAAAGCGCGTCGACTCGCCGCCGAACAGAAGCGGCTCGATCTGATCATCGTCGACTACTTGCAGTTGATGTCAGGATCGGCGAAGCGCGTTGAGTCGCGCCAGCAGGAGGTATCGCAGATCTCGCGGGAGCTGAAAGGTCTGGCAAAAGAGTTGAACGTTCCGCTGGTAGCACTGTCGCAGCTCTCGCGCGCGCCGGAGTCGCGTTCCGATCACCGTCCGCAGTTGGCCGACCTGCGCGAGTCGGGCGCGCTCGAACAGGACGCGGATCTCGTTGCGTTCATCTTTCGCGAGGAGCAGTACAAGACTCCCGAGGAGCGCGATGCGATGCCGGAAGATCGAAAGAACGTCGCGGAGTTGATCATCGCCAAGCAGCGCAACGGTCCAACCGGCACGGTCGACCTACGCTTCACGCCCTCGAGCATGCGTTTCGATAATTTGTATCGGGAATAATTTTTCTTAACGCGGCGGCTCGAACATCTTCGCGTCGACGGGCACGTTGTGACGGATCTCTGTCACAGTGAATCCAAGTTTGAGGCTCGGCGAGCTCTGGCTCGTGCTGAAGGGATACTTGATCCCGTCGACCGCTCGCCAATCATCCAGATATATCTCCACCGGTTCCATCACACGCCCGATATTTCGCATAGTGTTGATGCGCACCGGCAGGTACGTCTCGGCGTCGATGTACAGTCGTTCTGCCGGGCCAAGCGTCGGTTGTAAGTCGAGCACGTAGACGTCGCGGTAACCAATCTTGCTCATGCCGGGCATCGTCACTTTCGCGAAGTTGATCTTCGTTCTGAGCGGCGCGTAAAAGTCCGACTCGCGCTGCAACGCTGCCAGGTCGCCTCCCTTCAATGCGCTCACCGCGCCGCCGGACACGTACCAACCCGTCTTGCCGTTGAAGCCGACTTTGATCGTGCCCGAGGGATTGGGCTGAATCACGGTCAGCATTTTGCCCGGTGCGAGACCGTACGTCTCGAAGCTGCCGCCGCGACTGATACCTGCCACGTCGACGGTCCCTTTGATGACGCGCGTCGTCACAGCATTGATGGCGGCCGCGCCACCCATCGCTTCAACTGAACGTGCGAGGACGTCGTCGACGCTCGGCATCGAACCAGCGCTCGTGATCCTGCTTCCATCTCGGATTTCAACGCCGCTCGAACTGCCGCCGATGATGCGCGACGAAGATCGACTCTCACTTGGCTCTGCGATCATTGCCCCACTCACTCTCGCGGCACTCCGATTCGTGTTTGTCTGGCTCATCGAATCAAGCAGTGCCTGCGCTTCGTTTCGCACCGCGGGTTCGGAGTTGCGCGCGAGGGGTTCGAGAATCGCCTGCGCCTCGGAACTCTCGGATCGACGCAGGTGAACCTGGGCCAGCAGCAGTGCATAACTCGGTTTCGACGGCACGAGTTGCCGGGCTTTTTGCGCCATCTGGAGTGCTTCGTCGAGTCGTTCGTTGGTGACGAGATCGACGAGCGCGAGAAGGTAGTAGGCCGCCGCGTATTCCGGCGAGAGCTTGATCGACGTCAAGAGGTGCTCGCGCATCAACGCGGAATTCTTGCGAGAGTAGTCGCTGATGTGCCCGTTGGGCGAGACTCCTTCGCGACTCAAGACGTACGCGTAAAGGTAGTGAATCACGTGACTCGACGACTTTGTGACGGCGCGTTCCAGATATTTCTTGGCGTCGGCGTACTGGTGGCGATAGACGTTGAGGAGGCCTAGCGATGCATACGGCGGCAGGAAACTTGGATCCTGCGCGATTGCTTGTTTGAAGTAGCGCTCCGCGTCTGCGTCGCGGTCGATGTGAAAGAGCAAGTCTCCGAGGTAGTAGTTTGCTTCGGCGTCGCTCAGGGACGACCGCTGCATCGCGGTGTACGACGCGTAAGCCTGCGGATCGGCGCTGGCGATTCGGAGTGCCGAGAACTCGCCGCGACGCACATAAGCTTTCAATTCGTTCTCAACGGCGGCAATGTTCATCCCGAACGAGTCTTGCAGTGCTTTACCCGGTGCGTCGCCGCGTCCGACTTGTTGCAGAAAGCGTTTGAATTGATCCTGTCTTCCGCTATCGCCGCCGAGCATCAGGTAATGGACCAGCGCCCACGACTCGCCGTAAAAGATCCCGCTCTTGTCCTGTTCGTTGTAGTGAGGCGAGTTGGAGTTGATCGTGAAGAGTGTCGTCAGCGGCAGCAATTCCTGGCCGCGGAGTAGTTGGATGTAATGCGCGAGTGGCGCGCCCAGAACTGCTTCGCCGCCTGAGAACTGTATTGACCCGTAGAACTCCGCGAGTCCTTCGTTGAGCCAGAGCGGAACGCCGGGCACGTTGTCTTTCAGATGCAAGTGCACGTACTCATGAAAGGCAGTGCTGAACGGATCGCGTTCGCTTGGATCGAGTGAAATGGCGATGTAGTTGACGTCGTCGCCGGGCTGGAAGAAGCCGGCAACGTTCGCCGGACGGCCCTGGTAGAGTGGCTTGAACGGCACGAACGAAGCTTCGTCGCGAAACACGACGACGCGGGTCGGAACGGACGAATCGAGCACGTTACGCGAGACGAGCCGCGCGAACGCGCTGTGGAAGAATTCGAGCCAGGCCGCGACCTGACGGAGCTTTTCTGGATCCGCGTTTCCGATCACGAGCAGATTATTGGTACGAACGCTCCGCCACGTCTCTCGCGTTTGCGCCGCTGCGTTTGTTCGAGTGATAGGAGCGACGAGCAGAACTGTCAGGAGAACGACGATGACAAACTTCATAAGACTGACCCTCAAACTGCTGCTTCCTAGATTACCGAAGCGCAAGCATCGCGGCTAGAGCGGCGTCTTTTTGGTCTTTGCCCCAGGGAGGGCCGGCCTGTTTGCCGAGGGCCGGAAGATGTTTTGACAGATCGGCGTGAATCGTGAGGCTCTTCTCCGGAACCTCCAATACCTTCAGGCCACACTCGCGCGCCGCATTGATTAAGGCATCGCGAAAGAGAACGCCCTCTGCCTGGTGCATCCGAAAGTGCACGGCCAGGATCTGTTCGACACTCCACTCGGGCATCGGATTCCCGACGAGTACGGCACACGCGGCAACCTCATTCTTCCGTTCTCGCTCCTGCGCGACAGCCGCACGCAGCTCGCGAATCGCGATCCCGTACGCGGCATCAATTCCGCGCTTCACGAGGTCGTGCGCGACATCAGGTTTCAACCCCTCAGCCGCATGGTAAGGCTGCTTGGCCCAGTTCTGCTCCACCAACTCAACACGCCGCCGTTCGACAACGACGAAGTCGCCGCGCTTCTTTCCCAACACAACCAGCGCTGCCCAACCTGAATGCGCTTTGAACCCAAATGTAATCTTCATCGCATCCTCACATTACAAACACGGATTTAGTGAATGATAAACTACACCCCATGTCCCAGGCCCAACACGAAACCGGCCGCCCCACGTGGGCGGAAATCCATCTCGACAATCTCGCTTCAAACTTCAAACAGATCAGAACGCTCGTAAGTCCGGCCGCGCGAATCATGGCCGTCATCAAGGCCGACGCATACGGTCACGGCGCCGTCGCATGCGGCCGCCGGCTCGCAACAGAAGGCGCCGACTGGTTCGGCGTCGCCATCCCTGAAGAAGGACTTCAATTGCGCGACGCCGGCATCACGCAACCGGTGCTCTGTCTCGGCGGTTTCTGGAACGGTCAAGCCGCTGCCTGCATACAACAAAGACTTACTCCCGTCGTCTATCGTCTCGACATGCTCGAGTCGCTCAATCAAGCAGCCCTCGACGCCGGTGTCGTCGCCGACGCGCACATCAAGATCGATACCGGCATGGGCCGATTAGGCATTCGCTTCGACGAGTTGACGGAATTCGTCGGTCAACTGGATCGATTTCGCAACGTCCGCATCGACGGACTGATGAGCCACCTCGCCGCGGCCGACGAGGCGTCGTGCCAACCACTAACGACCGATCAGATCCAGCGCTTCGACGCGGCCGCCGCAGTGTTTCGCGAACGCGGCTTCCATCCCACTTATCTTCATCTCTCAAACTCTGCCGGCATCTACGGTCAGCGCGCGGCATGGGGAAATCTCGTGCGTCCAGGCGGCGTGTTGTACGGACTCTGGCGTGACGTTCTTCCGCCCTCCGTCTCCGATCCAAAGCTCGCACCGGTACTGTCGCTTCACACGCGCATCAGCATGTTGAAATGGGTCCCGGCCGGCGAAACGATCGGTTACGGCTGCACCTTTGAAGCTTCGCGCAAGAGCCACATCGCGACGTTGCCGATCGGTTATCACGACGGTTACATGCGCGCGTTGTCCAACCGCGCCCACGTGATCGTGCGTGGCGTCTACGCTCCAGTGGTCGGTCGCATCTCGATGGATCTCACCTTGATCGACGTCACGAACGTCGACGGCGTCGACGTCGGCGACAAAGTCACGTTGCTCGGTTGGGACGAGCAGGACCCCGCGCTCGACGTCTCCGCTGAAGATCTCGCACGAATTTCCGGAACGCTGTCATACGAAGTGACGTGCGGTATCGGCGAGCGCGTTCCGCGAGTCTATCTAGATTGACGCGCGCTCAAGGCGTTTACTACTATTCGAGTCTCTTCCAATGGCTTCAAGTTAAAAGGAGATCCTCTCATGACCTACAAAGTAAGGCCCGGAGATACGTTATCAAAAATCGCCAAGAACAACGGCGTTTCGCTGGCCCAGTTGCTCCAGGCTAACCCCCAGATTTCAGATCCGAACAGAATCAAAGTCGGCGACATGATCACGTTGCCGAACGGCGCGCTCGATCTTTCAACTGACACGACAAAGCCGCTGCCTCCCATACCCACGCCACCGCCGCCGACACCAACGACAACGTCAGCATCATCTTCGGCAGGCGGAGCTTTAGGCGAGGCATTGGCGGACTTGCTCGGCGAGTTGTCGGCGAAGTACGAGACTGGAGGACGCGGACCTGGAACGGTCTCGACCGGCTCCGGGGATCCCGGCGGCGTGTCGTATGGTTCGTATCAGATGGCCACGAAAATGGGCACCGTCGCGCGTTTTGTCGCCCAGGCCGGATTTCAGTGGGCCACCGACTTCAAGGGACTCGCGCCCGGCACAGCGCCGTTCACCGCATGTTGGAAGCGAATCGCCGCCGCCGAAAAAGACGCTTTCCAGCGCGCGCAACATGCGTTCATCAAGAAGAGTCACTACGATCTGCTCGCGGCGAAGATACTCAACGACGACGGTCTCGACGTGAACACGCGCAGCCGCGCGTTGCAGGACGTCGTTTGGTCCACCGCGGTGCAGCATGGCGGCGCCACGCCGATCATTCACCGGGCCATTGCCAACTGCGCGGCAAAACCGGCGGACGCAAACTTTGACGAGCAACTCATTCGCGCGGTTTACGCCGAACGAGGACGAAGGAAGCCCGACGGCAATCTCGCTTACTTTTCGAAGAGTTCGCCGAGCGTGCAGTCCGGCGTAGCCAAGCGCTTCAAGAACGAAGAGCAGGACGCGTTGGCGATGTTGTCGAAAGAGACCTGATCAACTTCATGCCCAAGGAAACAGAGAAGCTCACGGTTAGTGTCAACGAGAGCGAGTCAGTGACGGCGCTGCTTTATCCCGCCGCCAAACAAGCGCGGGCAGGACTGACTGCGGTGCTCGGCCACGGTGCGGGTGCGAGCCAGGAGAGCGGGTTCATGGTTATGTTCGCGAGTGGCCTGGCGGATCGCGGCCTCGATGTAATGACGTTCAACTTTGTCTACATGGAGCAGGGCCGGTCAGTCCCCGATCAGAAGCACAAGTTGGAGTCGTGTTTTCGGGCCGTGATCGAGACGGCGGTGAAGCATCGAAAACTGAAGAACAACCGGTTGGTGATAGGTGGGAAGTCGATGGGTGGGCGGATCGCTTCGCAAGTTGCGGCGATCGCGTCGGAGAAGAAGGAGCCGGTTGCCGATCAGATCAACGGATTGGTATTTCTTGGATATCCCTTGCATCCGCCGGGGCAGTCCGCGAAGCTGCGCGTGGAACATCTTCCGCGGATTCGAAAGCCGATGTTGTTCGTGCAAGGGACGCGCGATGCGCTCGGGTCGCCGGAAGAGATCCAGCCGTTCATAAAAGGCCTGCGTCCGGCGGCGAAGATTCATTCGATCGAGGGCGGCGATCATTCTTTCAAAGCGCCGAAGAAGTTCGGAGTGCCGCAGGAACAGATCTACGAGACGGCGATGAACGAGATCGTTCGTTGGGCGGAGAACCTATAGGCACAAAGACGTTTGTGATTAGGCGGGAAGAGGTACGAGAGGCGATGGCCCTCGTACCTCTTTGCATGGGCGGGGTACGCGTTCTTCAGTTTTATCTATTCAGAATAAAGTTGTAGGTGATCACTCCGGAGACTTTGACTGGTTGATCACCCAGCGTCGTCGGTGAAAATTTCGCTTGCCTCGCAGCCCTCTCCGCTTCCGTTCTCAAAGCGGCATTGCCGTCAATCGCCTTCGCCGAAACAACATGGCCGTTCTCGTCGATCAACACTTGCACACTCACCACTCCCTGTATGCCCGCCGCTTTTGCAATCGGCGGATAGGCCGGTTTGGGTAGCGAAAGCGCCTGACCATTGATCGGTCCTTTACTGATGATGATCTTCGGCTTTGGTGGATCCGCCGGCGGCGGCGGTGGATCGTCTATAACCACAGACGGCGGAGTCGAAACAATCTGTCTACCTCCGTTCGATGGTCCTACTGGTCCGCCTCCTGAAGCAGGACCGGAATCCACTCCAGTAATTCTGACCAGGCCCGGAGGCAGGGGAAGGTTCTTATTGGGCGTGCTCCCTACGTCGGGCGGAACGGCCTGTGGCTGATCCACACGCGACATCGCAATCGCGCGCGTGGGAATGGTCGATTCGTTATCAGCTCGCGGTCGAGTGGGTTGAGTCGTAGGTTGTACTTCAGGCGCGGGTGCGAAGTCCTGCGGCGACAATAGCTGAACGACTTCCAGGTTCTGTTGTTCGAGCCGCGCGTCGTAGGCGTAAATACTGACGACGCCGGTGATGACGAAAAGCAGGAGATACGTCGCCGTCGTAAACAGCAAAAACGAGCCGCGCCGCTTGAATTCTTTGGCGTGAGAAGTCGATTCGATCAGGTTCGTAAACATCCGTTCCTCCGTATGGCATGGCGAACAACGGGGATTTCGCAGCAACAGTCTGACGGTCACAAAGCCATCAGAGATCGAAATCGTGAGTCCGCTAGTTGCCGGTGCCATCGGGTCGCGGGAGCTTACTCGACTGCTTTAGACACCGCTTGCCCGAAAGTGTTCCCAGGCAGGAGCTTGGTGCTTTGTACTTAGTGCTTTGTTAATGGTCCTCTTTCGTACGGACATCGAACAAAGTATCGAAGTACAAAGCACAAAGCTCAGCGCAAACTTGCCTTCACAATTTGAACGACTTAGGATTGCACGCGCTCTCCAAACCTTCCCAGGAGCAGATTGCATGGCAACTCAACAAGCCTTCCAGGAACAGCTCAATCCGTTCGAAATTGCCAAACAACAGTTCAATCGTGCGGCCGACTACCTCGATCTTGATGCCTCATTACGGCACGTCTTGGAAAACACCAAGCGGCAGTTGATCGTTTCGATTCCGGTGAAGATGGATGGCGGTGACGTCCAGGTCTTCGAGGGCTATCGCGTCCAGCACAACATCGCGCGTGGTCCAGCCAAGGGCGGGATTCGCTATCACCCAAACGTCACGCTCGACGAAGTGAAGGCGCTTGCCTCGTGGATGACCTGGAAATGCGCCACGGTGGGCATTCCGTACGGCGGCGGCAAAGGCGGCGTCGTTTGTGATCCGAAGAGTCTTTCGCGAAACGAGCTCGAGCGTCTGACGCGCCGCTATGCGTTTGAGATTGCTCCCATCATCGGCCCGGACCGCGACATTCCCGCGCCTGACGTCTACACCGACGAACAGACCATGGCCTGGATCATGGACACGATCTCGATGGTGCGCGGACACACGGAGCTCGGCGTCGTCACTGGAAAACCGATCTCGCTCGGCGGATCGCAGGGACGTTCGGAGGCGACGGCTCGCGGATGTTTGTATGCGCTGCGTGAAGCTTGCCGGGTGAAGGGAATCGATTTGAACGGCGCGCGCGTTGCCGTGCAGGGCTTCGGCAACGCAGGCGCGAACATCGCGCGACTCGTAGCCGAAGACGGCGCGCGTATCGTTGCGGCATGCGATTCCAAAGCCGGAGTCTATTGCGAAAGCGGCCTCGACGTGGACGAAGCGTTGAAACAGAAGGACGCGACCAAGTCGTTGGCGGGATTGAAAGGCACGAAGGAGATGGCGCCCGACGACATCATCGGCGTCGATTGCGATATCCTGCTGCCGTCGGCGTTGGAAAACGCGATCACGATGAAGACCGTCGGCAACGTGAAGGCGAAGATCATCGCCGAGCTGGCGAATGGCCCAACGACGCCAGGCGCTGACCGCGTGTTGGAAGATGAAGGAGTGTTTCTGATTCCCGACATTCTGGCGAACGCGGGTGGCGTGACCGTCAGTTATTACGAGTGGGTTCAGGACCAGTATTCGTTCTTCTGGTCCGAAAGCCAGATCAACGACACGCTCGAGCAGACGATCAGAACGGCATTCAACTCCGTGCACGAGACCGCTCAACGCCACCACACCGACATGCGCACCGGCGCTTACATTCTCGCCGTCGCGCGCGTCGCAGAAGCGACGGCGGTGCGCGGAATCTTTCCGTAAGAGAGATGGTCTTTGGACTTAGGTCTTAGGCCTTTGGCCGTTCGACCTGACTCCACGACGCAAAGACCAAAGACCCAAGACCGAAGACCTACGTCCAAAGACGAAAGACCAAAGGCCAAACATGACAGACACGATCACGGTCTACGAAAAGCCGACTTGAACCAAGTGCCGCGAGATGGACAAGCTGCTCCGGGAGAGCGGCATCCCTTACGAGAAGGTCAATTACTACGTCGAACCGTTGAGCAAGAAGAAGCTGACGGAGCTCGTGCGCAAGCTGAAAATGAAGCCTCGCGAACTCTTGCGCAAAGGCGAACCCGTTTACAAGGAGCTTGGATTGGGGAGCGACGAGTTCAGCGATAGCGAATTGATCGCATTAATGGTAGAACATCCCGACTTGTTGCAACGGCCCATCGTCGAACGCGGCGACCGCGCCGTGCTTGGGCGGCCGACGGAAAACGTGAAGGAACTGTTGTAAGTAAACTCAGCCGCAAAAAGGCACAAAACCCACAAGGGACTTCTTGGGTTTTTTGTGCCTTTTTGTGGCTAACTTAGCTGTCGGGAAATACGAGTGATGGAGTTTGAGTGAAGAAGTCAGAAACAATCTTCGTCTGCCAGAGTTGTAGTTATCAGTCGGCGAAGTGGCTGGGTAAGTGTCCGGAATGCGGTGAGTGGAATTCGCTCGTCGAAGAGCGCGCGCGACAATCCGGGGGTCGCAACGGTTTCGCGTTGCGCGACGTCAAGGCCGTCGCCTTCAACGAGATCGAACCGCAGGACGATCTGCGACTCGCGTCGGGAGTGACTGAGTTCGATCGTGTCCTCGGCGGCGGGATCGTGCCGGGCACGCTCGTACTGATCGGCGGCGATCCGGGAATCGGCAAGAGCACGCTGCTGCTCCAGGTTGCGGATCGAATGAGCGGCGCGAGCACGGTCGTGCTTTACGTTTCCGGCGAAGAGTCGGAACGGCAGATCAAACTTCGCGGCGATCGACTCGGGGTCACTGCCAAAAACCTCTACCTGCTTCCCGAAACAAATCTCGAAAAGATCTCTCACGAGATCGACCGGTTAACGCCGGGCGCGATCATCGTCGACTCAATCCAGACCGTGTTTTCGAGCGCGCTCGATGCCGCGCCGGGATCGATTTCGCAGGTCAGGGAAGTGGCCCACCAGTTTCTGCTGCTGGCGAAGAACCGCGGCGTGCCTGTTTTCCTGATCGGCCACATCACGAAAGAGGGATCGATCGCCGGTCCGAAGGCGCTCGAACACATCGTCGACACGGTGCTCTACTTCGAAGGCGAGCGCCATCACAATCATCGCATCGTTCGCGCGGCGAAGAATCGTTACGGCGCGGCGAACGAGGTCGGCGTGTTTGAGATGACGGGCACGGGACTGATCCCGGTTGCGAATCCGTCGCAGATGTTTCTCGCCGAACGGCCGCAGAACGCAGCGGGGTCCGTTGTCACGGCTTGCATGGAAGGGACGCGTCCGCTGCTGGTCGAGATTCAGGCGCTGGTGTCCGGCACGAAGTACGGAAGCGGACGGCGCATGACGCAGGGCCTGGACCAGAATCGCGTGTCGTTGCTGATTGCGATGCTCGAGAAGCGCGCTGGCATGCAACTGATCGGCGACGACGTGTTCGTGAACATCGCGGGCGGGCTCGAGGTCGACGAACCGGCCGCGGATCTAGGTGTGGTGACGGCGATCGCGTCGAGTTTCAAAAACGTTCCGGTTGATCCGTACACGGCGGTGTTTGGCGAGGTTGGGTTGACGGGTGAAGTACGCGGAGCGATGCAGGCGGCGGTGCGTGCGAAAGAAGCGCAGGCGCTGGGGTTCAAGAAGATCGTGATGCCGGCGTCGAACGTCAGTGGGTTGGAACGGCTGCTGGGTTTGCGTGTTGTTGGCGTGCGTTCGGTCGACGAGGCGCTGGACGAGTTGTTTTAAGTTCGTTCGTAGAACTTAACTGTTAAGCCCTCATCCAATGGCATCGAATTCACGTTTTTAAATCCGTGTAAGTACTCCTTCGGCATAAAAGTATCGGCGCCTGAAACTGTAAGCGGCACCTCGGTTATTATCCATTTGTCGATGTAAGGCATGAATTCACGATAGATCTGTGCCCCGCCGATCACGAATAGATCAGCTTTGATCCAGTTATCAAACGAGATCACCTTCTGGACGTCCGTTAGTACTATCATTGATTCCCGTGGCTCGATGTACGAGTCTCGGCTCAGCACGATGTTCAGACGATTCTTGAGCGGCTTGCCTAACGTCAGCCAGGTCTTGCGGCCCATCACCACGGCGTGTCCCGTCGTCGTCTCGCGAAAGAACTTCATGTCGGACGAGTAGTGCCAGGGAAGTTTTCCTCCCTTGCCAATCGCGCCCTGGCGGTCGACTGCTACGATGCCGATGATCATCTAATTAAACTGCAACAGGAGCGGCGATCTTGCCGTGTGATTTGTAGCCCACGAGTTCGAGATGCTCGTACTTAATCGCCAACAATCCCTCCAATCCGCGTAAGTCACTCGCGTTGATCTTCAACTGCGGCAACGGAAACGGCTCGCGCGACAACAACTCGTTTACCTGATCCATGTGATTCTTGTAGATGTGGTAGTCGCCGAGCGTGTAGACGAAGTCGCCGACTTCCAATTCCATGACGTGCGCGATCATGTGCGTCAGCAGCGCGTACGAGCTGATGTTGAAAGGGACGCCGAGAAATGCGTCGGCGGATCGTTGATAGAGCTGGCAGTGGAGCGTCTTACCGTTCTCGACTTTGAATTGAAACAACGTGTGACACGGCGGCAGATCGACGTTGTCAGCCTGACGCGGATCCCAACCCGTGATGATCAGTCGCCGCGAATCAGGATTGGTCCTAATGTGCGTTAACAGTTTCGCGATCTGATCGACGCCGTTCTTTTCCGGATAGTCGCCGCCGAACGAGCGCCAAAGGTAACCGTAGATCGGTCCGAGATCGCCGGCTGGTCGTCCGAACTTGGCGGTGTGTTCTTCGTCGGCCCACTCGGCCCAGATATCCACTCCGCGCGCGCGCAGGTTCGCCTCGCTGGTGTCGCCCGCGAGGAACCAGAACAACTCCTCCGCAACCCAGCGAAACGGCACGCGCTTGGTCGTGACGATCGGAAACCCCTCGCGAAGATTGAACCGGGTCTGAAAACCAAAGTGCGAAATCGTCCCGACACCCGTCCGGTCGCGGTGTTCGCTCCCGTTCTTCAGGATCGATCTCAACAGATCGTGATATTGTTTCATGACAGGGACTACATCATACATGAAACGTTACAGACTTTGCTTTCTTGGATACGGCAACGTTGGGCGGGCGCTGGCGCGGCTGCTTGCGGCGAAGTCGGCGGAGTTGCGCGACCGCTACGAGATCGAATACGACGTCGTGGGTGTTGCGACGCGAAGAATGGGATGGCGCGCGAGCGGCGAACCAATTTTAAATCCGGATGAAGCGCCGAATCAGAATGGGTTGAACGAATGGCTCGCGACGGCGCGTCCTGATGTGCTCTTCGAAACGACTTCGCTCAATCCGGAAACGGGCCAACCGGCGATCGAGTACATGAGGACCGCGCTCCGAGCCGGCATCCACACGATCACGGCCAACAAGGCGCCCATCGTCTATGCCTACGACGAGCTCAACGCAATCGCCACAGCCAACGGCAAACGGTGCTTCTTCGAAGCGACCGTGCTCGACAGCGCGCCTGTCTTTTCACTGTTTCGCGAGACGCTCCCGGGCGTGAAAGTGCGCGGCTTCAGCGGCGTCTTCAACTCCACTACGAACGTGATTCTCGAAACGATGGAAGCCGGAAGGAGTTTTGCGGAAGGCGTGAAGACGGCGCAGGAGCTCGGCGTCGCTGAGACCGATCCGACTCACGACGTCGAAGGACTTGATTCAATCATGAAAGTCTGCGCGATTGCGCGCGTGATTTTGGGAGTGCCTTTGCTGCCAACCGACGTGCGTCGCGAAGGAATACGCGGCTTGGATCCGGAGACGTTGCAGGCGGCACGCGCCGACGGAAAGCCTTATAAACTTCTCTCGCGAGCAACCGTCAATGCGGACGGTTCTGTCGCAGCCTCGGTTAGACCGGAACAGATCGCCGCGGGCGATCCGCTGAGCACCGTGCGCGGCACCTCGCTCGCCGTTCACTTCGAACTCGACACGATTCCCGGACTGACGATCGTGTCGCACCGCCCGAACCTGCAAAGCACCGCATACGGTCTGCTGGCCGACTTCATCAACGTCACGCGGACTTGCAAAGATCCGTGACGCCTTCGATCAGCCGGTCGATCTCCTCTTCAGTCGTGTAACAAGCACAGCCCGCGCGTATCAGTCCTTCAGGCGCAAGACCGAGCCGTTGCACGACGGTCCACGCATAAAAGTCGCCGTGCGAGAGAAACAGTCCTCTCTCAGACAAACTGCGGGCGGCTTCGGTTGACGTCACTCCTTCAATCGTGAACGAGAGCGTCGGCGTGCGCGGTGAACCCGGCGGCACGCCGTAAAGCGTGACGCGTGGAAGCGCACTCAACCCGTTCCACAGACGCTCGAACAGTCGCGACGTGCGCGCATGCATCTCCGCAAAGACGCTGCGCAGGTTCTCGCGCCGCGTAGTCGACGAGCCGAGCGACGCCAAATAATCAACCGCTGCCGCCGCGCCGACCATCCCTTCCTGGTTCTGCGTTCCCGTCTCCGCGTTCTCGGGCGCGTAGTCCGGCGCCGGCACGAGTCTCGGAAAATCGATCTCATCCAGCAGCGACTTTTTGGCAAACATCACACCGATGTGTGGTCCATAAAACTTGTACGCCGACATGCCGACGAAGTCGCAGTCAAGCGCGCGCACGTCGAGCAGCGCGTGCGGCACGTAGTGAACGGCGTCGACAAACACCAGCGCTCCCACCTGATGGGCCATCGCAATGACGGCCGGTAGATCGTTAATCGTACCGAGCGAGTTAGACGCCGCGCCGATGGCGACGACTCGCGTACGCTGACCAATGGACCGCTCAAGATCTTCCTGCATGAGCGTGCCTGTCGCGGTATCCAGGCGCACGGTGCGAATGGTTACGCCGCGTTCGACGGCGAGCCTGCGCCACGGATCGACGTTCGCATGATGATCCAGCTCCGTCACGACAATCTCGTCGCCGGCCGAAAACCGCCGCCCCAGCGCCCGCGACAAGTGATACGTGAGCGTCGTCATATTGGCGCCGAAGGCGATTTCGGTTGGCGACGCGTTGAGGAAGTCGGCGCAGACCTCACGGGCGTGCTCGATCGCGGCGTCGGTTTCGGCGCTTGTCGGGTAGGCCCAATGGGTGTTTGCGTTGTGGTGGTAAAGATAGTCGGTCATCTTTTCGACGACGAAGCGAGGCACCTGCGTGCCGCCTGGGCCGTCGAAATAGGCTACCGGGTAGCCGTTATGGACGCGTTCGAGAGCCGGGAAGTGTCGCCTGATTTCAGTGATCGGCGTCACTTCCGTTTCGGGTTGGCGAGACGTTGTGGACATGGCCGCATCTTAACAGGAAACACATATGTTAAGAATAGTGCCAGATCTGCTAAGATTAAGGCCGGGTCAGACGGGTTCTCACGACTTAACTGTTTCTCGCAGCACGACGACACAACATGGACGAGCGGAGGAGTAGGAAGAGGTGGGATGTTTCCCTCGACGCTATTTGGGATGGCAAGAGTGGAAACTACACCGCCCGCATCACCGATCTTTCTGACGGCGGTTGCTACATGGATTCCCTCAGCGAGGTAACCATCGGCGAGCTGCTGACTCTGAAACTGTCTCTGCCCTCGGGCGAGTGGCTCGAACTGACTGGCGAAGTGGCGCATCACACGCCGCCGGTCGGGTTTGGCGTCCGGTTTGTCAATCTTTCCGGCGAGCAATTGGCGTCGCTGCGCGCGTTTATCGAGCATCTGAAAGACCTTCCGCGCCCGGCGTGATAAAGCAGGAATCCCAAGCGCATTCGCCATATTTAGTCAGTACAGCCTTAGCAACTAAAAACGGTAATTAAAACGACTGTTGAATGTACAAATTCATAGTTTCATGCTACTACTGGCCGGCCGGACAACGCGGACACGCGGGCACGCTTCGGCTTCGCACGCTAAACATCAAACAGCACATTGACGAGACCGGACGGCGGCTAAGCAGCTTGTTCCCGGTCAGCAGGCTCACAAGTTTGGACCAACTCGCATCTTCGATAGAACGCCGTGGCATGCGCAGGCTCAAAGTGAGGTGCGAGGTCGAGCTTCTGGCCGACTTGTCGCTGTTGGACGCCGAGGCAGGCGAACCCCTCGAGTCGCTCATCTTCATGGGGCAGACCAGCGACCTCAGCGCCGCCGGTCTCGCGATGATCATCCCTTCAACCATCATCGACGAACGGTTCTGCGGCGGCGATCATCGCCTGAACATCGCGCTTCACCTGCCGGATGGCGTGATCAAACTCGAGGTAAGTCCCGTGAGATGTGAACAAGTCACCGGGATCAACTCGACTCGCGGCTACCTTTTGGGAACGAAGATCACGAACGTCAAGCAGCGCGAGCAGTTCGAGCGATACATCGAGCGGCTCTCAGATCCGCAACGCGCCCACTAACCCTTATTCAGCTTGTTCCAGAAACTCCTTCGTGCGGGGATCCTGGGGTGACTCGAGGACCTGTTCGGCCGGTCCGTGTTCGACGACCAGTCCGCCATCCATAAACAGAACGTGGTCGGCCACGCCGCGGAGAAAGCCCATCGAGTGCGAGATGATGATCATCGTGTGACCGCGGTCCACGAACGTCCGCAACAGCGCGCGAAGACTGTTGATGCGACGCGGATCGAGCGCGCTCGTCGGCTCGTCGAGCAGCAGCAGCGCCGGATGCATCGCCAACGCCCGCGCAATTGCAACGCGCTGCTGCTCCCCGCCCGACAACGATCCGGGATAACGCCGCGCGGCCGTCTTCAGTCCCACTGATTCAAGCAGCTCATACGCTTCAGTCTCAGCCGTCTTTCGCGGCGTGCGCAACACGTGCATCGGCGCCTCGACGATGTTTCCGAGCACTGACAGGTGCGGAAAGAGATAAAAGTGCTGGAACACGGTTCCGATCTTCAGCCGCAGATCTTTCACACGCCGGCGATAGTCTGCGTGTGAAATGCCGGCCTCGAGCCGCACGTCTCCACATTCGATCGTCCCGCCGTCAATCGTTTCCAGCCCGTTGAGACAACGCAGCAGCGTCGACTTGCCGCTGCCCGAGGCGCCGATGACGCCGAGCACTGTCTGCGGCGGCACTTCGAAGTCGATGCCTTTCAGAATATGCGAGTCGCCGAAATGTTTTCGTAAACCCGTGACGCGAATCATGCCGCCTCCGTTTCGACCACCCGCTCCGTCGCCCGGTTACGCAGACGCTGTTCGAGCAGTCGCGCGAGATGCGCCATCGGCAGACTCATCGCGAGGTAGAAAGCAGACACCGCAATGCCGAGCAGGAGAAACTGACCGGACGCGTTCGCCAACTCGCGATACGCAGTCGCCAACTCCCAGACCGAGATCGCAAACGCGACTGACGTGTCTTTGAAGAGCGAAACGAAGTCGTTCGTCATCGGCGGCAAGGCGATGCGAAACGCCTGCGGCAGGATGATACGGCGAAACGCGAGCAACGGTCCCATGCCGAGTGAGTACGCGGCTTCCCATTGGCCCGTCGGAATCGCTTCCAGCGATGCGCGATAGACCTGCGATTCGTAAGCGGCGTAGTTCAAACCGAGACCGACGAGCGCAGTCAGCCAGCCGGGCATCGCGATTCCGATCACCGGCAGTCCGAAGTAGAGGAAGAGCAGTTGGACTAGCACGGGCGTGCCGCGAAAGAACTCGACGTAGATCGTGCAGAGCGCACGCAGCCACGCCGGTCCTTTCCACTGTCCGACGGCGAGCGGGAGTCCGAGCACGACTGCGATCACCATCGAACCGAGCGCGATCAGAACTGTCACTGCGGCGGCGCGGGTGAGTCGCCAGAGTGCTTCGCGCCAGTTAAAAGTCGCTTCCGTCGGCGTGAAGTCAGTGGTTGCGGAGGTGGAAGCTGGATTGCCGGAGCGAATCGGCGCCTGGAACTCGACCTGTGCCTGGTTCCACAGTCCCCACTTCTTGAGAATCGCTTCGAGCGTGCCGTCGGTGATGATCTTATCGATCGCGGCGTCGACTTCCGCTTTCAGCTTTTCGTCTCCCAATCGCAGGCCGATGACGTACTGGCCACGAGTAAACGGTTCGCCTGCCGGCTTCAGCCGCGGGTTGTTGCGCGCGTAAAAAGCTTCGGCTGGAACGTCGAATAACGCAGCGTCGACACGTCTCAATTCCAGGTCGCGATACGCGCCGACCGGATCCTGATAACTGCGAAATGGAATCCCTTCCTGTTGCAGTAGCCGTGACGCGGCCGTGTTCCCCAGTGTTGCGACGACGCGGTTCTTACAATCGGCCAGCGAGTTGATCCGGTCGTCGTCCTTACGGACCGTGAGTTGAAGCTGAAAGATGTAGTACGGCTTGCTGAAAAGGATCTGGCGCGCGCGATCGCCGGTCGGTTCGAGACCATTGACGATCACGTCAAACGACTTACGTTGCAATGCGGAGACGAGCGTTTCCCAATCGCTGGGAACAAACTCAGCGCGCCGGCCCATCGCCGCGGCAAGCGCGTCGACCATCTCTTTTTCGTATCCGATGTAGCGATCGGGATTGGCGGGATCGGTGAACACGTAAGGAGCGCCGCCGCTCGGGTCGGCGCCCCAACGCAAGACCTGCTGGGCGTCAGCGGTGTTCCACAGGCAGAGAACACACAGGAGAATCCGGCAAAGTTTGATCTTGGGTGTCCCTCCGAACAATTGGTCTTGGGTCTTTGGTCTTTGGTCTTTGCGTTTAGCAGAAGGCCCAAGACCCAAGACCTAAGGCCTAAGACCCAAATAAAGTGAGGATTCTAGCTGGTGAGGGCTGCAAGATCCAATTCTTCGCCGCGCCGGATGTCGGCCTTCAAAACGCTCTCGATCTGCTTCAACGCGTGCGCGTTGTCTTCTTCCGTATTTGAAACCGTGCAGTCGCGAGGCACGAAGATTTTGTAGTCGCGCATGTAGGCGTCGTTGGCCGTGAAGAAGACGCAGTTGTTTCCCGCGATGCCGGTCAGGATTAGGTTGCTCGCGCCGAGATGCGAGAGCAGCAAGTCGAGAGTGGTTGAATAGAAACCGGAGTTCTTTGGCTTGAGGACGAAGTAGTCTTCTTTAGCCGGCAGGACGAGCTCGACGAACTGTTTGCCTTTGCCGTCGTTAACACAATGGTCAACGATCTTGTTGAGGTCGGACTGCCAGCGGCCGAAGTTGTCGTTCACGTAGATCGACGGAATGCCGGCGTCGCGTGCTCGTTGCTTCAGCGCGGCGATGTTTTTGCCGACTGGGAGCGCGAGCTGCAACAGTTGTTGGCCCTCCGGAAAGTCGAAGTCGTTAATGACGTCGATCAGAAGCAGCGCTGTTTTGGATTTATCTGGTGCTGAACCGTGAAGATCGTGACCACCGACCGGCATGATTAATCCCCTTGTCCCCTTTGCTGTCTCTCGTGTACATTCCCTCGTACTTATACAAAACGCAAATCACAAAACACAATCCGAGGAGCCCCATGTGTACTGATCGTCGCGACTTTCTGCGTTTATCAGCCGGTGTGACGGGTCTGGCGCTATTGGGAACTGCGTCGGCCCAACAGCAGGGCAACCTGCCCGAGGCAATTCGACGACTGCGGCGCATGACTGACAACGTCGTCCCGATCACGCTCGAAGAACGCAAAGCCCGCATCGAAAAGGCGCAGAAACTGATGCGCGACAACCGCATCGACGCCATCTATCTCGAGCCCGGCAGCAGCATGTTCTACTACACCGGCATGCGCTGGGGCACGAGCGAACGAATGTTCGCAGCCGTGATTCCCGCGCGCGGGGAGCTTGCCTGGGTCTGTCCGAAGTTCGAGGAAGAGCGCGCGCGTGAACTGATCAAGATCGGCACGGACGTCCGAACCTGGGAAGAAGACGAAAGCCCGTACAAGCGCGTCGCCGAGATCTTCCGCGACCGCGGTGTGCGCACCGGGACAGTCGGCATGGAAGAGCGTGTGCGATTCTTCTTGTTCGACGGAATTCGAAAAGCCGCCCCCGCGTTGAAGTACGTCGAGGCGACTCCCATCACTGCCGGCTGCCGCATGTTCAAGTCGCCGGCGGAACTCGCGTTGATGCAGCTTGCCAACGACATCACGATCGAAGCTTACAAAGCGACGCACGACAGCATGACGGAAGGCATGACGCAGGGCGAGTTTTCCCGCAATTGTTCGGCCGCGTTTAGCGCGCTCGGTTCGTCGGGTGGAATATTCGTCAGTTTCGGGAAGTACACCGCGTTTCCGCACGGCAGCAGCACGCCGCAGCGTCTGAAAGAAGGCGACGTTGTGCTGATGGACGGCGGTTGCAGTGTCGATGGTTACCAGTCGGACATCACGCGGACGTTTGTGTTTGGCAAGCCTACAGATCGCCAGCGTCAGATCTGGGACCTCGAGCGCAAGTCGCAGGACGCTGGTTTCGTGGCCGCCAAAGTCGGCGCGCCTTGCGAAGCCGTCGACGCAGCGGCGCGGAAAGTCATTACCGACGCCGGCTTCGGACCGGATTACAAGGTTCCCGGTCTGCCGCACCGGACGGGCCACGGCATCGGCCTGGACGGGCACGAATGGACAAACTTTGTGCGTGGAAACAAGACGCCGATTCAGCCGGGGATGTGTTTTAGCGACGAGCCGACAGTGGTGATCTATGGCGAGTTCGGAATTCGGTTGGAAGACTGCCTGTACATCACGGAGTCAGGACCGAAATTCTTCACGAAGCAGAGCGAGTCGATCGATAAGCCGTTCTAACTGTTTACGTTAGTACCGCGATTAACCACACGAGCAAGAATGCCCCAATCGCAACACCAGCGCTCAGCAGGCAGATTATCGAGGTTTCGATCGCTTCCGAGGTTTTTTTCTCTTCAATCATGGGGAGATACCTTGTTGTTTCAGTTGGGAATTATGCGTACAATCCGTGTTCCCTGAATCCTAAGACTGCGTCGCCTGACAAGTCCTCAGGCTGTACTCAAAAAGTCCTCAAAGATGTTTCTCAAGGCCGGTTTTGGTGGGTCAACCTGACAGTCACAGTTATGAATTCGGACGCTTTCGCCTGAAAACGGCGGAACGAATCCTGCTGCGCGAGGGCGAGCTCGTTCCGCTCACGCCGAAAGTGTTCGATATCCTGATCACGCTCGTGGAGAACAGCGGTCAGGTCGTCGCGAAAGACGACTTGATGAAACGCGTCTGGCCCAGCACGTACGTCGAGGAAGGGAACCTGACCCAGAACATCTCGTTGTTGCGCAAGGCCCTGGGCGAGACTGCGGGCGGGGCCCAGTTCATCGAGACTGTGCCGCGACGCGGCTATCGGTTCGTTGCCGAGACGAGCGAGACGTGGGACGGCGTTCGCGAGCATGGACAGCTAACAGTGCCGCCCGAACCTGTTCCAACTCCGGACGATTCGGCTTCCACGCCGGTTGTATCAATTTCGACTCCCGACAATCGATTCGCCTGGTTCAAGCGAACTCCGGCGTTTGCTGCCGTCGCCGGGCTCGTCGTCATCGCGATCGTCGGTCTCGTCTACTTCACGACCTGGGGCCGTTCCGGAAACGCCGAATCGATCCAGTCGATCGCGGTGCTGCCGTTTGTCGACGAGTCGGCGGACCCGGATGCTCAGTACATCAACGACAAGATCGCCGAGAGTTTGATCAATAGTCTTTCGAAGCTGCCGCAGTTGCGCGTTGTGCCGCGCAGCGTCGTCGCCGGTTACAAAGGGCGCGAGATCGATCCGCGGAAGGTCGGGCAGGAGTTGAACGTCCGCGCGGTCGTGACCGGCCGCATGCGCCGCCACGGCGACATCATCTCGATCCAGGCCGACTTGATCGACCTGCAAAGCGTCGCCCAACTTTGGGGGCAGCATTACGATCACAAGCTGTCGGACGTCATGCTGGTCCAGGACGACATCTCGCGGGACATCTTCGAGAACCTCCGTTTGAAACTGAACGTCGAGGAGAAAAAGCAGCTCGAAGCCTACGGTCTCTATTTGAAGGGCCGCAACGCCTGGAACAAACGTACCGGCGACGCGCTGTTGCAGGCGATTGACCTATTCAACAAAGCCATCGAGATCGATCCGAACTATGGCGAGGCGTACGCCGGCCTCGCCGACTGCTACAACATGCTCGTCGTCTACGGCAGGCTCGAACCCAAGGAAGGTTTTCCCAAGGCCAAGGAAGCGGCCATGAAAGCGCTCGATATCGACGAAGGGTCCGCCGAGGCACACTCGTCGCTGGCGTTCATCATGTTTCGTTGGGACTGGGACCGCGTCGCCACCGAACGCGAGTTTCAGGCGGCGATCAAGTTGAAGCCGGCGTACGCGTCCGCGCACCAGTGGTACAGCTCTTACCTCGTCGCGGTCGAGCGTTTTGACGAAGCGATCGCCGAGGCGAAGCGAACGGAAGAGCTCGAGCCGCTGTCGTTCGTGGCGAGTTCGCACCTCGGCTGGATCTACTATCTTTCCGGCCGCAACGACGAAGCGATCGAGCAGTGCAAGAAGATTCTCGAGCTGGATCCGAGCTCGTTTCCGGCCCGGCGTTATCTGGGTTTGGCGTACGAGGCGAAGGGGATGTACGCGGAAGCAATCACCGAGTTTCAGACTGGCGTGAAGCTTTCCGGCAGCCCGTTGATGCTGGCCCTACTGGGCCACGCTTATGCGGCTTCGGGGAAGAGAGCTGAAGCGCAGCAAGTGCTCGTCGATCTGCAACAGTTGCAGGACCAACGTTACGTTTCGCCGTACACAGTCGCCGCGATCTATACCGGACTCGGCGACAAGGACCAGGCGTTTAAGTGGCTCGAGACCGCGGTCGAAGAACGCGACATCTGGTTAATGAACCTGAAAGTCGATCCCGTCTTCGCCAAACTCCGCTCCGAAAGAAAGTTCACCGACATCCTCGCGCGCATCCGCCTCCGTCCTTAGTTCATTGCGTTAGCTTGAACGAGTCGAAGAACCTCGTCGAAATCATTTCGAAGAAGTCTGTGTAGGC
Organism: Acidobacteriota bacterium; assembly: GCA_046732935.1. Taxonomy (GTDB): domain Bacteria; phylum Acidobacteriota; class Blastocatellia; order Pyrinomonadales; family Pyrinomonadaceae; genus PSRF01. Next base: position 120,990 of record JBKPOC010000050.1, read on the forward strand.
GCCGTTGGCTGACGGCTTTCCATCGTAGTAGACCGCGTTTGGTGCAGCGCCGAGAATGATCTGATACAGACGGTCTTTAACGAAGAAGCACCTCACTCGCAGAATCGTGCCTTCCTTTTCGGTAAATACCTCTCTGCCGGCGGCCCCGGCGATTGTCATGTCCTTTTCGCTTAGGACTCGCTCGCCAGTGGCGAGTAGTTGATCGCGTGCGGCGTCGAGAATGGTTTTGTTTTCGGCCGGCGTCTTTGGGGCCGCCGGATAATCGAGGTAGGAAACGTAATAAATCCTGTCTCCGAGTTTGACAAAGAACAAATGCGACGTGAGCTTCCCGATCGATGTATCGGCTGTTCTGACGTACGACTCTGGTGTCCCCGGAAACGAGATTGAAAACCTTCCCTCAGCCGAGTTGAACTCGCTCCAGGCTTTCAGGTTGTATTCTCTAGCCGGTGCCGGCGGATCCTGAGCGAGGACCACGCCACAGAGTAGCCCTACAAGAAACATTGACGCGATTCGTGCCTTGGTGTGTCTCATGGCGCGGATTGTAACACCGGAACCGCGATGTACGATGCCTGTGGGCCTGCTCGAAACACGCGCTGCGTTGCCGGCTGAAAGTCCGCTTCTTTGGCGAGGAAGATGTTCGGCACGAAACGCTGCGGGTTGCGATCGATCACCGGAAACCACGTGCTCTGCACCTGGACCATGATGCGGTGGCCCTTCTTAAAGACGTGATCGTTCGCCGGAAAACTGATCTGGTAATGGACGACGCCATTCGCCGGGAGCGGCTGCGGCTTTTCGAAGCTCTTGTAATAACGGCCGCGGAAAACGTCGCCCGCGATCATCAGTTGATAACCACCCATCTTCGGATCCGGTTCGTATTTCTCAGGATAGACGTCGATTACCTTGACGATCCAATCGCTGTCCGTGCCGCTCGTCGATGCGAAGAGGTTCGCGACGGCCTTGCCGGAGACCGTGACGTCGTTGTCGAGCGTCTCCGTTTCCCACGTCAGCACGTCGGGACGATGATCGACAAACCGCTGGTCTTCGACTAACCACGTCGTCCAGCCTGACCTCACTTCGATCGGACGCTTGCGATAGGGAACCGGCCGCGCCGGATCGGAGACGAAACTGTCGAACGCCGGTTGCGAGTTTGCCGGCGGCGGATCGAACGAGAGCTTGCCGTTCGGCTGAAAGTAGAGCCGTTTAGCGGCGACATTATGTTTTGGCGGCCACTCCGAGTGTTCGACCCACTGGTTCGCACCTGTTCGGAAGGTAACTGCTTCGGCTCGTTCGGCGCTGCCTTTGCCCTTCAGGTAGTAAGCGAAGAACGGCGCGAGAATGTTCTTTCGATAGTATTCGGCCGTCGCGCTGCCGAAATCCACTGGCCCAAGCTTGCGGCCGTCGCTTCTCGACCATCCGCCATGGTTCCATGGACCGACGACGAGGAAGTTTTGTTTCGCGGAGTCGTGTCGTTCCAGCAGTTCGTAGATCTTGATTGGGCCGTAAAAGTCTTCCTGGTCCCACCAACCGGCGACGTTCAGCGTCGGCACAGTGACGCGAGTGAGCCATGGTTCGAAGCCTTGTCGTTTCCAGAACGCATCGTAGTCAGGATGGTTGACGAAGTCGTTCCAACTGGGGAGACGCTCTTTGAAAAATTTTCCGTTCGCGTTCGAGAGCGGCCCGAGATCGAGATACCACTCGTATGCGTCGAAACGATCGACAACCTTCGTGGGATCTGTGATCTCTTTCGACGACTCCATCATGCAGGCGTATTCGAGCCCGTAACTCAGCCGGAACGCGCCGTTGTGATGAAAGTCGTCGCCGAGCCACATGTCAGCCGGCGACGCTTGTTGCACGATGGCTTTCAATGCCGGATGCGGATCGAGCATGCCCATGACTGACAGCCACGCGCCGTAACTCGTTCCGACCATGCCGACGCGACGGTTGTGATTCGGCACGTTTGCGAGTAGCCATTCGATCGTGTCGTAAGTGTCGGTGCCTTCGTCGATCGCTTTCTTGTCGGCCGGATCACGCGGCTGGCGCAGCATCACAAACTGGCCCTCCGACTTGAACCTGCCGCGAATGTCCTGCCGTACGATGATGTAATCGGTCAATTCACCGAGGGCAGCCACGAGTTGTTCGGAAGTCAAATCGCCGATGCCGTACGGCGTCCGGAGCAGCAGCATCGGAAGCGGTTCGGTTGTGCGCGCCGGCGTGTAGATCTGCGTGTAGAGTTTCACGCCGTCTCGCATGGGGATCATCGTTTCAGTCCGTGTAAAACCAGGCTGTGCCAGAGTTGACGCCGCCGAGGCAACCCATAAGACGGTGATAAAAACAAACCTCATCTTTTACCTCCCTGACACGCGATTGATCGGTGCTGGACGCGGGACGCGTTTCACCGGGTTCTGTTCGAGCAGTTTCAGCGCTTCCTGGACCGCTCGCTCGAGCTGCGGATCGTGCCCTTTAATCACTTCAGGCGCCGAATACTCGACCTCGACGTCCGGCGCGACGCCGATGTTCTCGACGTCCCATTCGCCTTTGAGATTGTAAAAAGCAAGGTTCGGCGCGGTAATGCCGCCGCCGTCGATCGTCGGCGGAAACCCGAGCGTTCCGACCAGCCCGCCCCACGTGCGTTTCCCGACCAGCGGCCCGATCTTCCGCAGGCGAAAATAGTAAGGTAACGCGTCGCCGCCGGAGCCTGCCGACTCGTTGATCAGCATCACCTTTGGACCATAAATGCCCGCGATCGGGGACGTCGAAGGCTCGCCGTCACGCAAGGCGAAATAACCCAACAGCTTTCGGTCCAGTTCGTTGACGATATAGTCGGCGACCATGCCGCCCTGGTTGTAGCGCTCGTCAATCACCGCGCCCTCTTTGTTCTGCTGCGAATAGAAGTAGCGAGTAAAAGACACATAGCCGGGGGTTCCAGTGTTGGGGAGCCACACGTATGCGAGGCGGCCGCCCGAAAGTTTGTCGACGAGGCGGCGATTGTCTTCGACCCAAGCGCGCGTGCGCAGCCCGTCCTCACTGGCGACGGGAATCACCGTGATTACCCGCGAGCCGTCAGGCGAGGGTTTCGAGTTGACTCGGATCAGCGTCTGTCTTCCTGCCGTGCCTTCGAACAAGCTGTAAACGTTCGTCGACGCCGTCACCGGGCGTCCGTTCACTTCGAGCAGGTAATCGCCTTCGGCTACCTGAATGCCGGGCGCGCTCAGCGGCGCGCGAAGTTCCGGGTTCCAGTTTTCGCCGGTGAAGATTCGCTTGATGCGGTAGTAGCCGTTCTCGATCGCGTAGTCCGCGCCGAGAAGTCCGACGCTCACGGGATCTTCGGCAGGCGCGTCGCCAGCGCCGGTCAGATAAGAGTGACCGACAGTCAATTCGCCGCCGACCATCGCGATCAGGTAGCCGAGGTCAGCGCGATGGCCCACGTAGGCGAGCAGCGGCTTGTACTTCTCGTACACTGCGTCCCAGTCCGCGCCGTGCATTTTCGCGTCGTAGAAATACTCGCGCTGGATGCGCCACGTCTCGCGAAAGATGTGTTCCCACTCGGCGTGCGGATCGACGCGCGTCTCGAGTTGGGCCACGTTGATTGGCCCGTCGCCGACTTTTGCAGGCCGCTCTGTCGAGACGACGCCCCAGTTCGCGCCGCCGCCCGCGCTTGATTGATAGAGAAGCTTCTTCCTGTCGCCTGACAGAGCGTAAGCACGGACACCCTCGAGAAACGGCGCGGCTGTTCGCTCTTTGAGTTGATAGCGCTGGAGACGCAGGGCTAATGGACCGCCGCCCGGCACCGGCTCTGTGTAATAGAAACTTCCGGCCGCGCCTGCTGACAGATTCGCGTACTCGCCGGGAGGCACGTTCACCGCAATGACTCGTTGCGCAATCCCATTGACGTCAATGCGAACGTTCACTGTTCTAGGAGCGGGCGGAGGCGCGGCTGGCGGCGCAGCCGGCGCTTCCGCAGGTGTTGGACGCGGCGGCGGCTCGTCGCCACTCTCCGGCAGCAACGGCGACGGCTCAGTCGCACTCAAAACCGCCAGATAGATTGCCCGCCTGACCGGACGATCCAGTGAGCTCATCTCCAACCAACCGGTGCTTGGCCCATAGTTGGTGCTCGCCAGGAAGTAAAGGTACTTGCCATTCGCATCGAACGCCGGCGAGATCGAATCGGCGAGCCCATCGGTAACTTGATAAGCCTTCCGCTCAGTCATCGAGTAAACAAAGATCGCGCGCAGATGACTGGCGAGGTTCTTCGAATAAGTGACCCAACGCGAATCGGGCGACCACGTTGCGTCAAACTGTCGCACCGGATCCGGATACGAATCGGTATCAAGCTTGGCCGCCTTGCCGCTTGCGACTTCAATAGACCAGAGGTTCCGATGGTTGTCTTGCAACAGTATCTGCGTGCCGTCCGGTGACCATGCCGTTCCCGAGTAGAACGCCGTCGAAGGCAAGGCAATGGCCCGCGGCCCGTTGAGCCCGATGGGATCGCCGATCATCAGTTGATACTCGCCGCTCGCGTCTGAAAGCCAGGCCAGTTGATTGCCATCAGGCGACCAGACAGGCGATCGATCGTGCGAGCCGGAGCTTTGCGTCAGGTTGCGGTAATCGCCCTTTTCAGTCGGCACAGTGAAGATCTCGCCGCGAGCTTCGAAAGCGGCGCGGACACCCGTCGCCGACAGCGAGAAGTTTCGAATCATGCTGACGACTTTCTTGAACTGCGGGCGTGCCCAGGGAAGATCGCCGTTCACCTCGATATTGAGCTGCGTCGACTTGCCGCTCTTCGCATCGACCAAATGCACGTAGCCGGCCTGTTCGTAGACGATCGCGTCGCCGCCTGCCGACGCGTTCATGATGTCGAAATCGTTGTGCTGCGTCAGTTGACTGACCTGCTTCGTATCGACACGATAGCTGTACAGGTTCATCGTGTGGTCGCGATCCGAAAGGAAGTAGATCGTGTTGCCGATCCACATCGGATCCGTGTCGTTGCTGTTGGTCCAGGGCAGCTTCTCGACTGAGTTGTCGGCGAGGTTCATCACGGAGATCGGATGCGTGCGGCCGCCGCGATAATGGCGCCACATACTCGCCTCGTACCAGTCGGGAATAAACGCGGTCTGAAACTCTTCGTAAGCGAAACGGCGGCCATCGGGAGAATAGACGCCGTCGAAGGCGCGGGGCATTGGAACCTGCTGCGGGAGCCCACCGTCGAGCCCGATGGTCCAGAGTTTGTAATAGGCTTGTTGCGGTGCGCTGGTGCGAGCCGAGGCGAAGACGACGCGCTGTCCGTCAGGCGTCCAGCCGCGAGCGTGATCGCTGCCGGGATGATATGTCAGTCGCTTGGGGTTTCCGCCGGAAACAGGAACGACGTACACGTCCGTGTTGCCCGCGACAGTCGCCGTGAAAGCGATCTGCGTGCCGTCAGGAGAGAAGTGGGGCTCGATTTCGACGCCCTGAGTCGAAGTGATGCGACGCGCTTGGCCGCCGCTGCGCGAGACGAGCCACAAGTCGCCCGCGTACTCGAACGCGATCGAATCGCGACTGACCGTCGGATGGCGCAGCAATCGCGTGCCCTGCCCAAGGACGGTTTGCACAAACAGGAATAGTATCAAGACACTGAATAGACGAATTGTCATGGGTGTTTACCTCGTTAGGTGGTCCAGATCGCGCTCAGCACTCGTTTGAAGTTGCCGCCGAGTATTCCCTGAATGGCCGCGTTGCTGTACTTGCGGCGCAGCAGGCCTTCGGTCAGGTCGTACATTCGCTTCGGATGGTTGAGCCCTTCGATGTCGATCTTCTCGCGGAAGCCGTAGCTGCCTTTGTAGCTCGCGCGCAGTTGCTTGTTCAGCTCGGGCGGCATTGCGTCGTAGCCGTAAAGGTCCATGTCGCTGCCGACGCCGAGGTGCTCGGGTCCGATCAGCTTCACGACGTGATCGAAGTGATCGATAACGTGCTCGACAGTCGTCGGTTCGTCGCCTTTGACGAACATGCGAACGCCGGTGATTCCCATTACGCTTCCGGTCTCGCCGACTTTCTTGATGGCTTCATCAGTTTTCAATCGCGGATGTCCGGGGACGAGTGCGCGGCAGTTTGAATGTGTAATCAACACAGGTTTCTTCGAGATCTCGAAAGCGTCGAGCGTGGTGCGATCGCCGCAGTGAGAGACGTCGACCGCCATTCCGACCTTGTTCATTCGTTCGATGATGCTGACGCCGAAGTCTGAAATGCCGTCGTCGCGCCGCTCGGTCGAGCCGTTGCCGATGAGATTGCGGGCGTTGTAAGTCAGTTGCGAAACGCGCTGGCCGATGCTGTGAAAGAAGTCGACGTCTTCCGGGCGGCGAAACTGTTCGGAGTTTTGCAGGCCGATCATGATGCCGATCTTGCCCGACGTCTTCACGCGGTTGAGATCTACGGGACTGTCGATGCGCATGAAGTGCTGATCGTGATCGGCGATGAAGCCGTTCCACGAAGCAAACATTCGCAGCACGCGATCGTAAGCATCGGGGCCGCCGAGCCCGACAGCGGTGTGAAAGACGTTTATGCCGGAATCTTTGTACGGTTGCAGGTCCACGGTGGTGAAGGATTCGGGATCGGCGAACCACTTGTTCTGCTTGTTGAAGTCGAGCGTGATCGGCCCGAGCATGTCGATCACAAGCGACTGCTGGATGAGATCGACGGCCCGCGACGAATACTCAACAGGCGAGTTTGCGAAGATTCGATAGCGGCCGCGATTCAACATCGGCGCCGCAAGCAGTCCCGCACCCGCCAGAGCGCTTCGTTTAAGCAGTTGGCGACGATTCATGGTTTCTCTCGTCATACTTCCATAAATGCTTACTTCTGTTTTTAGCACTATGTAATTAAGAACAAGTCAGGAAGGGGGCAAGCGCAGCGTGCCCCCGCTCTCTTTCGCTAGGCATTCTGCGGGGGCGCACTTCGTTTGCCCCCTTCCTGACCTGTTCGATGCCATGGCTCCACGGTTTACTTTAAGTCTCCCTACTGAGACTGGCGGCCTGGGCCGTAAATGACCTTGCCCGGCCGCGCGCCGGTGTGTTTTCCGTGATCGACGACGACCTGTCCGTTGACCAACACGTAATCGATACCCGTCGGATAGACATACGGTTGTTCATACGTCGCTCGGTCCTGAATCGTGTCGTAGTCGAAGATGACGACGTCGGCCCAGCAGCCTTCCCTGATCACTCCCCGTCCTTGCAGACGCATCCGCGTCGCCGGCCAGGAGGTCATTTTGCGGATCGCCTGTTCGAGCGTCAGCACTCGCTTTTCGCGAACGTAGCGGGCGATCAGACGCGGAAAGTTCCCGTAGCTGCGCGGATGGCCAAGACCGAGCGTGTCGACTGTGCCGCGGTTCAACGCTGCGCCGGCGTCGCTGCCGATGCTGGTCCAGGGAAACTTCAGCGCCGTGATCACGTCCTGCTCGCTCATCATGTGGTAGATGGCGGTCACGCGCCCATTTCCGGCGGCGACGAGATCGAACGCAGCGTCTGCCGGCGTCTTCTTCCATTCTTTGGCGATCTGCGCCATGGTCTTGCCCTGGAAGTGCGCGTTTTCTTTGTTCTGTGCGTTAGCGAGGACGATGCCGTTCCAACCACCGGCGGCTTCGATGATGTTCCACCAGCCGGGCGAACCCGTCACCATCTCTCGTTTGAGACGCGCGCGCGTCGCGGGATCTTTCAGTCGCTCCAGCAGCTTTTCATTTCCACCGTCGAAGGCCCACGAGGGAATTACGGCCTCGAGTCCGGTGCCGCCAGCAGTGTAGAGATACATGTCGGCGGCGACGTCGACGCCACGCGCTCGCGCTGCGTCGATCTTCATTCCCGCCTGGCGCATCAGCTTGCCCCAACCCGGCTGAAAAGCGGCTTTCAAGTGAAAGACTTCAACCGGGAGCCCGCCCTTTTCGCCGATCGTGATCGCCTCTTCAATCGACTGGACCAGCTCCTTGCCTTCGCCGCGAATGTGGCTGGCGTAAATCCCGCCGTACTGTCCGGCGACTTTCGCGATCTCGATCAGTTCATTTGTTGAAGCGTAACTCGACGGAGGATAGATGAGGGCCGTCGTCATGCCCATCGCACCCGCCTTCATGGCCGTCTCCATGATGGCCTTCATGCGCTGGAGCTCTTCGGCCGTTGGCGCGCGCGAGTCCTCGCCCAGGACGGCGACACGCGCTTGCGTCTCCGAAAAGTAGGTGCCGAAGTTCATGCTGATGCCCGTCTTCTCGAGGCCGCGGAAGTAGTCGGCGATCTTGTCAGCAGGAACGGGTGTGCCGCCTTCGCCGCCGATGCCCGTCGTCACGCCCATCATCAGCTTGTTTTCGGCGAGGCCGTTGACCATGAGCGCGCGGCCGGACTGGTCCATGACGTCGATCCAGCCGGGCGAAACGTAACGGCCGCGGGCGTCGATCTCCTGACGTCCGCGGCCGCTGACTTTGCCGATGCGTGCGAAGCGACCGTCTTTGATCGCGACGTCGGCGACGATCCACGGATTGCCGGCGCCGTCGAGCACGCGGCCGTTGCGGATCACGATGTCATAAGCGGGCTCCGACTGCGCCGCAACAGGCGCACTCGCGATGGTCAACGAGAGCAGGCAGATGAAGAGGTAGAGTTTTCCAGCAAAGGCGCAAAGGCGCAAAGCGGACCTGCCAAACCTTCGTAAAGATTTTCCTTTGCGCCTTTGCGCCTTTGCGGGGAAGTTCACGTTTACCTAGAACTCGAACCTAAATCCGATTTGCCCTTCTCGTCCGGGCAGCACCTGAGCTTTAGTGCCGAAGATAGCTGGCTGAGACAAGTTGGTAAAGACCGCCGCGGGGTTCTGCCGGTTCAGAATGTTGAAGAACTCGAACAGCACCTGCATTCTCACCCGCTCCGTGAAATCGATTCGCTTCGCAAAACGCATGTCGAGATTCACGAAGGGCGGCGCGGTGAAGGCGTTTCGCCCGGCCGCGCTGTCGATGCCCGTCAGCGTGCCGTTGCCGTCGGGATCCGCTGACGAGCCGGTGCGGCTGAAATGAAAGCCGCTCTGGGCGCGAAAGATGCCGCTGAGTTGTATCTGCCACGGCAGTTCGACCAGGCCGTTCAGTTGGAAAGTGTGATCGACTGATAAGTCCGACGGTCCTTTGTCGAGATCCGGACCGTTAACGAACGTTCCCGCCGCAGCGACGAAGCGTCCATTCGCGCGCGTGTAAGGGCCATTCGCGTTCGTCATCGGTACGCCGGCTTCAACACTGCTTACCACGGGCGCGATGCCGACGAAGTTGTCAGTCGGCGTGCTGTTGATGCCGAGTTGGTTGTCTGTCTGATCGGCGAACGTGTAGTTGCTGCTGAGAGTGAAACGCTTGCTGAAGCGCTTCGTGAAGCTCAAGACCAGCGCGTCGTACGTGCCTTCGAACCATGGGCCAAACGTGCGGATCGGGCCGGCCGTGAATGGCGGCAGAAACTGCCGCGCGTTCGAGCGCGATTGAAACGCCGTGTTCGTTTCGCGCACGCCGAGCATGTCGTTCATGTTGCGGTGATAGTAATCAGCCGTAACGACCATGCTCTTGCCGAGTTCACGTTGCACGCCGATTCCGTAGCTGGTTGTGAACGGCGTTTTGAAACTGCGATCGATATCGGTCGGGAAGAGTTGCGCCGGAATGGCTGGGTGCGACAACACGCCGAACGGTCCCCAGAAAAAGAAGCCGGGCGCTTTGCCGACGGCGATCGACGCCTGGGTCAGGTACTGATCCGGCGTCAGACCCGTAAGCTGTTGGATGTTCGAGATATTGATGACGGCGTTGGCGGGAATGAAAGCATGACCCGGCGCGACGACGCGATTGAGCCGATCGATGCCGATGAACTGGTTCGCTGCTCCGCCGCCGAAGGCCGGACACGTCAAGCCGCCCGCGAGGATCTGCGCGTCAGTCAGACTCGACGATACACAGAACCCGCCGGGGAACAACGACGCGCCGATCGCGGCTGCTGCGATACTCGGGTTGCCGTACAAGCCTCGCGGATAAGAGAATGGTTGGACCGCGCGCTGGTCCGCGCCGCCAAAGGTCGGCACTGCTCGCACAGTCGAAAGACGCAACTGATCGTAGAACACTCCGAAGTGACCGCGAATGACAGTCTGCGGTGTGGCCATCCACGCGAAGCCGACGCGCGGAGAAAGATTTCGCTTGGTCTGGAACTCCGAGTCGTAGTCCCAGCGCATTCCGAAGTTCAAAGTCAGATTTTGCAGGAAGCGCCAGTCGTCCTGCACGAAGAGCCCGTTGTAGTTGTTGCGGATGTGAATCTCGTTGGCTTGGGGAGTCAGGCCGCCGATTGTCGTCACTGTAAAAAAGCCGGCGTTGACAGGTCCGAACGTTTCGAAGTCACTCTGAAGCGCGAACAATTGACGGTTAAGAAGAGAAGATTCGACGCCGTCGACTTTCGTCCGCAAAAAGTTCCAGCCAAACTTCAAACTATGATCGCCGAAAAGCTTCGCCGCCTGGGCGCCGACTGACGTGTACTTCTGGTCCAGGTTCGACGCGCCATTGGGATTGCCGAAAGCAACTGAACCGAGATTGCCTGCAAGGCCATTCGTCGTTAGAGAACTGAACATCTGGAACGTGGTGCCGACACCGGCTTCCGGATGCGCAGGATCGATATTCGACGGCTCGGAACGATAACCGCCGCGCAGCGTTATCACCCACGGATTGCCCTGATTGCCTGCGAGGATCGTGTCGCCAAATCCCAGCAGCATATGACGCGCGCTTGTATTGTTGCGTCGCGACGGCAAGCTGTTCGCCTGCGAAAGCGGCAGAAACTCCTTGACGACGCCGTTGGTGTAATTCACTTCCTGCGACAGGCTGTGGTGGCCGAGTTGTTCGTCCAATTTGAAGAAGCCGCGCGACTCAAATATTTTCGACGGATTATCAAACTGCTCTTCAAAGGCGCTCAGAAACAACGGCGTGTTTGGCGGAGCGACGAAGTTCAGGACGCGGTTTTCCGTAATGCGTTCGAAAGAGCTGAAGAAGTGGACCTTGTCCTTAACCAGCGGTCCGCCGAACGCGAAACTGTAGTCCCAGCGGCTGAGATCTGGTGCTTCCGTCACCGCGGGGTCGAGCGAGTTCGACGAATCGAACGCATCGTTGCGATGAAACAGTGACACGACGCCGTGGTAATCATTCGTGCCGCTGCGCGTAATCACGTTCACGATCGCGCCGGACGCCTGCCCAAACTCGGCTTTGTATCCCGTCGTCAGCACCTGAAACTCCGAAATCGTCTCCTGGTTGAACTGTGCGGCCGCGCCGCCGCTGACGTTGTTCTTGTTGGGTTGACCGTCAATCAGAAAGCTGTTGTTTCCCGCTCTCTCGCCGAGCACCGGCGTCGAGTTGTCGCTGCCGATGTCAGCCTGACGATTGACGACCACGCCGGGCACGAGTTGCAGCAGGTCGAGATAGTTGCGTCCGTTGACCGGCAACTCCTTGATCTGTTGCGGCGTGACGGTCGCGCCTGACGCGGCGGACGTGGAGTCGATCAACTGTACGGCGGCGCTGACGTCGACTTGTTCTTGAACCGCGCCGACTTCGAGTTCCACGTCGAAGCGGATGGTGCGATTGAGCGTCACCTCGATGGCTTCGAAGTTACGCGCCGCGAAGCCGGTGGCTGACACGGCGATGCTGTAGGTGCCGGCCGGCAGGGCAGTGATGCGGAAGAAGCCTTCCTCGTCAGTGTTCACCGTTCGCTCGATGCCGAGCGCCGGGTTCTTCACGATCACTTGAGCGCCGGCGACGACGGCTTTTTTGGTGTCATTCACAAAGCCTTCGATCGTCGATGTCGTCGTTTGCGCAGCGGCGGGGACGGAAAACATGACGAGCGCCAAGAGCAACATGACGAGATACGACGGATTCCCTGATCTGTTACCTTGCTGGTTCAACCTGGGTGCTACGATCTGGGTCATAACGCCTGCCTCCTCGAAGGAATTTGTCGAATGAACTGAACGGAGTCTGTTCGTGGATATGCACGGTCTAATTACAGCAAGTGCTGCACAATGTCAATAGTGCGACAAGTGCTGCAAAACGTCTTGCGACGCGAAGGGCGATTTGCTATCTTCCGCGTCCATGCAAATGCGATCCGAAGTTCTGAATCAGACTGTAGAGGCCGTTCCCGATCGGCTCGCTATCGAACGAATCGAGTTGCGCACCGTTCGCTTGCCGCTGAACGAACCCTTCGAGACCAGCTTCGGAAGCATCGACTCGCGACTGATCTTCCTGGTCGCGGTAAAGAGTGGCGGGGAGACCGGCTGGGGCGAGGTCGTCGCTGCCGAGGAGCCGCTTTACAGTTACGAAACAGTCGGCACCGCGCTGCACGTCATTCGCGATTACCTCGCGCCTGCATTGCTCAGCGAACCGGTCCGGGATCTGGCCGAACTGGCCCAACGACTCGCGCCCTTTCGCGGCCACAACATGGCGAAAGCCGGGCTGGAACTGGCCTACATGGATCTGCTCGCTCGCGTGAAGCGCCAGTCTTTGTCGCAGTTGATTGGCGGAACGCGAGATCGCATTCCGGTCGGCGTCAGTCTCGGTATTCAACCGGCGCTGGATCAGCTTCTCCAGCGCGTCGATCGCTACCTCGGGCTCGGTTATCAACGAATCAAGCTGAAGGTCAAGCCGGGTTGGGACATTGAAGTCCTCAGGGAAGTGCGACGCCGCCATCCTGACATTCTTCTGTCAGTCGACGCGAACTGCGCTTACACGCTCGCGGACCAGGATCATCTCAAACAGTTGGACGAGTTTAGGCTGCTCATGATCGAACAGCCACTCGAACACGACGATTTAATCGATCACGCTCAGCTCCAGTCGCACCTGCAAAGTTCGATCTGTCTCGACGAAAGCATTACGGGCATCAGCCGCGCGAAACAGGCGCTGGAGCTCGGAAGCTGCCGCATCATCAACATAAAGATCGGGCGCGTCGGCGGTTATTCGCAGGCGCTGAAAATTCACGATCTTTGTTACTCAAAAGGGATACCGGTTTGGTGCGGCGGAATGTTAGAGTCTGGCATCGGCCGAGCGCATAACATCGCGCTTGCGAGCCTGCCCGGTTTCGTGCTGCCGGGAGACATCTCCGCCAGTTCGCGTTATTTCGCGCGCGATCTGATCGTTCCTGAAGTGACTGTTTCCTCCGACGGCACCGTTGCCGCGCCGCGCGGGCCGGGGCTCGGTTTCGAAGTCGATCTCGATTACATTACCGCGCGGACGGAAACGATGATGCGGCTTGAGCCGCATTGAGCTCGTGAAGAAGAACTCCAGCAAATCCAATGGCCGGAAGAAAGCTGTTCCGGAAGCGAAAGTCGACGGCAACAACGCGATGAGCCCGGTCGAGGAACGGTTTGCGCGCGCTCGACTGCGTCTGAACCCGCGCCGCCAACGGTTGTTGCGAGCCATCCTCGATTCGGCGGACGAGACCTGTTTCCTCTCGTCACGCGAGTTGGCTAAGCGCTACAGCGTCGATGCCACCACGATTCTGCGCACCACGCAAGTTCTCGGTTACAAGAGCTTCGCCGACTTCGCGACTGACCTGCGGCAGCACTTCGTCGCTCGGATCACGCCGTACACGGCTTTGAAAGCGGCGACGAAAGAGAAGCGAAGCGTCGCCGATCACATCGATCACGCGATGGACAAAGCGCTCGAAAACCTCAACGTGTTGAAGTCCGATCTCGATCGACAACGCCTGATCGAATTGGCGAGACTGATCAAGCGTTCGCGCCGCGTGCTTGTCGTGGGTTTGGATTTTGCGTCGTCGCTCGCTTACTACCTGGCGTATGGTCTGTGCGCGTTGGGCTTCGATGCTGAGGCGCCGGTCGGAAGCAGCGGCAACCTGCAATACAAGATCAAAGGTTTGACTGCGAAAGACGTGCTGATCGCCATCAGCTTCGGACAGTGTCTACGGGAGACCGTCGAATCGCTGTTGCGCGCGAAGCGTCAGGGTGTGCCGACGTTTGGCATCACCGACAGCGACACGACGCCGATTGCGCGTCACGCTGATTCTCACCTCGTCGCGCTCGTCGCCAGTCCTTCCTTCCTGAATTCCTATGTTGCTCCGATGGCTGCGATCACGGCGATACACGTCGCGTGCGCGCACATCGATCCGAAAAGCTCACTCACTCGGCTGCGGCCCACCGACCGCGAATACGCGTCCGGCACTCGCTGGTACCGCGAGCCTAAGAGTAATAACCACAAATAGGTTATCATCTCGGCTATTCAGGTAGTCGGGAGGTGGGGCGATATGCCGCGATTCAGTTTAGTGCTGGTTGTTTTGCTATTTGCACTCATGGGAGTCGCTCACGCGCAGCAGCCGAGTGCGGCCGAGACGGCGGACAACATTCGCTACAAATTGCTCGACGTGCAAGCGCAGGAGGAAGCTCTAAAAGCAAAGGCGCAGGAGCTGGAAGAAGCGCTCAAACCGGAGAACATCGAACGTTCGCTCGCGGGAGTCGGGTCTACCAGGCCTGAAGAATTGCGTGAGTCGCGCCGGCGACAGTTGACGATTCAACGGGACGGCGTGCTGGCCCAACTCAAGATACTCGAGAACAGCCGCGTGCGTTTGCAAGCTTCGCTGACCGAAGCCGAAGGGCGTGCATACCAGGAGAGCGCGCGCCAGGTGCCGACGTCGCAGGCTTTTGTTGCGCAGTCGCTAGCGAGCACCCGTTGGTTGATTGCCGGCGCGGTGGGCCTGTTTGCGCTGGCCTTGGTCGCCGGGCTTGTCATTTACCAGAAAGCCGTTCGATTGCGCTGAACTTGATGAACGATCGCTCGCGCCCCCTCTCGATCACGATCATCAGTTGGATATTTATCATCGCCGGCTGCATCGCTTTCGTCAGCGGCTTGTGGCCCATGGTGAACGCCACCGGCGCGCAACGCGTCGCCCACTTTCAGAAACACTGGATGGTTCACCTTTTGCACCTGGCCCAGATTGTGGGCGGCGTGTTTCTGCTTTCTGGTCACAACTGGGCGCGCTGGCTATTGGTGGTTTGGATGGCCGTTCACATCGTGATCAGCGTGCTGCACTCCCTGCCGATACTGTTGTTTCACGTCGCCGTCTTCTCAGTGATCCTCTTTTTCCTCTTTCGTCGGCCAGCTTCAGCATTTTTTAGTTATCGTATACCTACCAGTCCCTGAACCGACTGAATCAACTTCTCGGAGTCGTAACCCACGCCGTCTTTGAAAACGATCTCGACGTTTTCGATGTCGGTGATCTTCGCGGCGGGATTTCCTTTCACGATCATCAGGTCAGCTTGTTTACCGGCGGCGATCGAACCGATACGCGAGTCTTCGCCGAGGAACTTCGCGCCGTTGAGCGTCGCGATCTTGACTGCTTCGACGGGAGTAAAACCGGCTTCCACCAACAACTCGATCTCGCGCAGATCTCCGAAACCGGCGACGATACCGCCATTGCCGGTCGGGTCGAGTCCGGCGATCAGCAGTCCGCCCGCTTGCACGAAGGCGCGTTCGAAATCCATTGCCTTGCGAAACAGGATACCGAAGTCGGGTTGCGACGAGACGCGCGCACGAGCTTGCAGGTAACGGACGCGCGCGTCAGTTGACATCGTGTTTAGCATTCGCTGGTTCAGCAACGCGCTCGCGGCGCCGACTCCGCTTGCGGCGAGTGGCGCGCCGCCTGCTTCGAACACGGGCAATGTCGACGTGATGGCGACCTTCTTTGCTACCAGTGTCCGGATCGTTTCCTGCACAGGCGCGCCCTGGATGTCGAGTTGGCGCAAACTGTTCGAGACGCCTTGCGGGCATTGATCCGGTTGCTTGTTCGGTACGAACTCCGAATCGGGGAACAGACCGTGCTCGAGGTTGTCGATACCGATTTCCGCGGCCTCTCTGTAACCGATGGAGCAGAGGTGTCCCGTTACTTTCAGGCCGCGCTTGTGCGCCTCTTCCACTGCTGCGCGCAACTCGTCTCGCGTGATGTTCATGTAAGCTTTGAACGAGGTCGCGCCCTGGTCGGCCCAGAAGTTCACCATGCGGCGCGCGTCGTTCGCGTCGGTGAGTTGGTGCATGACGGGCGTGAACGCGCCTTTACCTTCGAGATATGGGGCGGTAATGTGCATCTTTGGGCCAACGATGCGGCCCGCGTCGATGAGCTGTTTGATTTCGAGATCTGTGTAAGGAGCGACGCTGCCGGTCGTGCGAATCGTCGTCACGCCGTTCGCGAGGTACAGGCGCGGAAAGCTGCTGCCCATGTCGGAGTACATCGGCGGCGACCCGCCCATCGGAAAGAACATGTGGTTGTGCATGCCGACGATGCCCGGCAGCACTGTGTAGCCGTTGAGGTCGAGCGTCTGTGCGTTCGCCGGTACTTTGGCGGCGCTTGTTGGTCCAACCGACTCGATCTTTCCAGCGTTGATGACGATGGTGACGTCCTCGACTGCCGGTGCGCCAGTGCCGTCGATCATACGCAGGTGAGTCAGTGCAATCACCGGTGCTTCCGTGCGAACGAACTGTTGCCGGTCCGGTGCTTGTGCGAATGCTGTGATGGCGAGCGAAACGATCAGGAGAATGGCGAGTCTTGTTTTCATTGTCGTTTATCCGTTTAATCGGTGTTTGAGATGACTGTACCATATGTAATAGCCATTGCCGTTCTGTTTGGTCTATTTCTCTTCCTCTTCCAGCAAGTGCGCCGCCCTGGGAGCCGGTCGCCGGGGCAGAAGCGGCTCCGCATCGTTTTGGCTGCAGTGCCGTTCGTGTTGGCGTGTCTCGTGTTCTATGGGTTCTTTATTGAGCCCAATCGGCTGGTCGTGCGGCATGAAACCGTGCAGATCGCGCAGTGGCCGCGCGAGTTCGACAACCTGCGGATTGCTGTGCTGGCGGACATTCACGCGGGCAGCGCGTTTATCGACGAGCGAAAGATCAGGACGATCGTCGAGCGCACCAACGCATTGCAACCGGAGATGATCGTGATTCTCGGCGACTACATTCACGGTGACGGCCGCAGGAAAAAATACATCGCGCCGGAGGTGTTTGCTCCGATACTGAAAGATCTTCACGCGCCGCTCGGCGTTTACTCAGTGCTCGGTAATCATGATTGGTGGTTCGATGGATTGAGAGTGCGGCGACTGTTGGAACAGAACGGGATCAAGGTGCTCGACAACGAGGTGTTGCGCGTTGATGCGCGGGGCTCTTCGTTGTGGCTGGCCGGTCTCGCCGATTTTTGGACACGCACTCAACTCGTCGACGAAACAATCGCGCAGGTCCCGGAAGGCGCACCGCTGATCGCGCTGACTCATAACCCGGATATGTTTCCGCAGTTACCAGCTCGTGTTCCGTTGCTCCTGGCGGCTCATACTCACGGTGGGCAAGTGCGCTTTCCGTTCATCGGCACCGTCATCCAGCCGTCGGACTACGGCCAACGCTACGTAGCCGGACACGTCTTCGAGAACGGCCATCACCTCTTCGTCACCACCGGCATCGGCACGAGCATCCTGCCCGTCCGCTTCAACGTCCCGCCGGAGATTGTGCTGTTGACCGTCCGGTCGCAGTGAAACTGCGACCGACTGGTTAACGCCAGTTGCTTCACCTTTCGATCTCGATCTGTCGCTTTCCGTTCGGAGTTTTCCCGAGCGTGACGCTGAAGGTCCAGCTTTTCATGATCCCTTCGTCGGTCATCGTCGCTGCTTTCAAAGTGCCGGTTCTCTTAAACAGAGTATGCCAGCGCCAACCGGCTCGGCGAAGAATGATATCGATTATGACGTCAGTGTTCAGCTTGTCACGCTGTGCCGTCAGCTTTTCGATCCAATCTACGTCAATTTTGATCATATCAGCTAAATCCGGCACCGCTTCACCCGAGGTTATTTCTACGGTCGGGGAGCGTGAGCTTCTCATCAAAAATCTCAACAGTAGCTCTACATAATCTGCTTCTGCCGCGAAGGGAGATGGCTCACGGCCGGTCGGGTTGACGAGCGAGAGGGTATAGCTTTCACGATTGTGAATAAATATCCTGCCTCCGGGACGCATTAGCCGTTGCGCGACGTGTAACCAGTTGAACTGTATGAAAGGAATCATGCCCGAATCGACTAGCAGGACGTCGCAGTCGCGCACCCCAGCCTCAAGGGCCGATGGATGACCTTCGAAAACCATGACGTTGTGTCCGGTGTAGGCCCAGGCATTTAAGAAGCCGCGAAAGGGGATCGTCCTGGTCTTGTCCTTGTCTGCTGTGAGTGCCTCGATGTTTGTATAAGAGATCGCGGAGATCGTTAACGGCGGATTCGGTGGCAGCAGTTCACTCATCTCGGCAACCGTCTCCTGCGGAACAGTATTCGGTTCGGGGCATGGATCGAGCATGATTAGCCGGCCGGGCGTGACAATAGCGACCGCGCGCTGACCTTCGACCATGTTTGGAACCTGATCGCCAATCTCGTCCAAACGCTCGCCAGCCGCCATGCGGCGCGCTTGCCGAAAGCGTTCTTCTACATCCACAGACTTTTCTACTTCGATAAAGCGAGGCTTGAAGACACCAGTAGCTGGTGGAGGACCGGCAGTGCTCTTTGCATCTTTGAGTTCGTCAGACATGAGGAAAATCCTTTCGTGAAGATGTGGGAGTTAAGAATGTGAAACAGCAGAAGTGCGTAGTCGTCAGCGATACTCGCCGTAAAGCTGAAAGTGAGTTCGAGGCTACCGAGGCCTTATAGGTTACAGCTTATACCACGCCGCCAAGTCCGCATACAAAATTTTCCCGAAGCTTGCGAAAGTGCAAGCTTGGGCTAGAATGGCTGGCACTATGGCAGCCGGTATTCGCACGCGCGACCTTCGCAAAGTTTATACATCGCCTCCGCCGCTTGGCGCCGGCAGTGGATTTGGTCCACGCCTGAAGAGTAAGAACCAACCGGCGCGCGAGATCGTCGCGCTGGATGGACTGTCGCTCGACGTCCAGGGCGGAGAGATCTTCGGATTGCTTGGTCCAAACGGCGCCGGCAAGTCAACGACAGTCGGCATTCTTACCACGCGTGTACGGCCGACGGGTGGCCAGGCCTGGATCGGCGACTACGACGTGTGGGCACAGCAAGTCGAAGTTAAGCGAACGATCGGCGTCGTCGGCCAACGCCCCAATCTAGACTTCTCACTCACTGCGCGCGAGATCCTGCTGTTCCACGGTGCTTATTTCGGCATTGATTCGCGCACGCGCGCCACGCGGGCCACCGAACTGCTCGATCGTTTCAAACTAAGCGACCGTGCGGAGCAGCTCGTGCGCGGCTTCTCCGGCGGGATGATGCAGCGTCTTTCGATCGCGCGCGCGATGATGCACGATCCGCAAGTGCTCTTTCTCGACGAACCGAGTGCCGGGCTTGATCCGCAAACGCGTCTTCTGCTCTGGGAAATCATTCGTGAATACAACCAGAGCGGGAAAACAATTCTCCTGACGACGCATAACATGGAAGAGGCTGATGCTTTGTGCCGGCGACTCGCGATCATCGACCACGGGCGCAACATCGCTCTCGGCACGCCGGCGGAGTTGAAGGCGTCTGTGCCTGGTGGCTTTCTGTTGCGTCTGCGATTCGGCACGCACTCGCCTGCGCTGCTCGCGCAACTCGAGACACTCGCGGGCGTCAGAGAAGTGCGTGCAGATGGTGACAACAGCGCTGATGTTTACGCGGATCGCGGCGGGCCGCTCGTGTCGGAGATTGCGAACCTGGCGGCGACGACGTCCGTGGAGTTGTCGGATGTTCACATCTCGGAGCCGAGTCTCGAGAACCTGTTCCTGCATCACACCGGACGGAGCCTGCGCGAATGAACTGGAAAACTTTTCTGGCGTTGCTGTCGCGTGACGCGCACGTTGCGCGACGCAACGTTATTCAAATCATGCTGCAAACGTTTCTGCAACCGATGATGTTCGTGTTCATCTTCGGGCGCGTGATGGTCAGCAGCGGTTACATGCCGCCCGCGTACAAGAGTCTGTTATTGCCGGGCATTATGGCGATCAGCATGATATTCACGGGCGTTTGGGCCGTGGCGATGCCGTTGATTGCCGAGTTTCAGTTCACGCATGAGATTGAAGATCGACTGCTGGCGCCGATTGAAAACGACTGGCTCGCGATCGAGAAGGTTTTGTTTGGTGCTGCGCAGGCCGTGGTCGCGGGGCTGGCGGTGATACCAGCGGCGTGGTTATTGTTGCGGCCCGTTGAATTGCACTTGCAGTCGCCGTTACTGTTTGTCGCCGTTACGTTACTGGTTGCGCTTTTTTCTGCGTGTGGCGGGCTGGCGCTTGGATGTACCGTTAATCAGACTCAAGTCGGGTTGATGTTCAGCATGGTGCTGACGCCGATGATCTTTTTCGGTTGCACGTATTACCCGTGGAGCGCGCTCGCAAGCTTTCCGATTCTTCAAAAGATCGTACTGATCAACCCGCTGGTGTATGCGAGTGAAGGACTACGCGGAAGCCTCGTTCCGCAGTTCCCGCATCTGCCGGTTTTAGCGGTCTTCATAGCGCTGCTGGTCTTCGATTCGCTGTTCCTGATTTTGGGCCTGCGTCAGTTCCGCCGCAAGGCCGTGACGTAAGTCGGGTGTCACGCGTCTCTTCAATAAATGACAGTGGTGAGCCGAGCAGGACTCGAACCTGCGACCCACTGGTTAAAAGCCAGTTGCTCTACCAACTGAGCTATCGGCCCATCTACATGCGGAGAGCACGCAAGAGCGTGCTCTTTTCAATTGCGAGGATACTTCGAGGGGCATTCTACCGGACACGCGGGTAGGATTCAAACACCCCTGTACGATTCAACGCACCTGTCGTGTGTGGTAAGTTGAACGACGGATTATGACGAATGCTGAACTGATGAGAGCGGTGCTGATCGAGGGAGCGATCGGCGGCGCAGTGTTGTCGCTGATTGCGTTTCTGCTGTCGCGGTTCATCGGGGATATTGTCGGACGAACATTGTTGGCGACGGTGCTTTTCACGGCTGCTGGAGCGTATTTCGGGTTTGCGGTCGTGGCGCCGGTGTCGCGCGTTTGGTTGCTGATCGAGTTGGTGCAGTGTATCGCTTACGGAACTCTCGGATTGGTCGGATGGCGAGGCTCAGCGAAGTGGCTCACAGTCGGCTGGGCGTTACATCCAGTTTGGGATTTGGGCATGCACTACGTCGGCCCCGGACGGGATATTGGACCGTGGACTTACGCCGTCGCCTGTCTCAGTTTCGACTGGGTCGTCGCCGCTTACATTTTTATTCGGTATCGCGGAGCCAGCCTCCAAGCGCCGAATCCTGCACGATGATCGTCTGCGAGCGTTCGGGGCCGGTCGAGACAAGGCCGATCTCCACTCCGATCTGTTGCGACAAAAAGTCGACGTAGCGGCGAGCATTCGTGGGAAGGGAACTCAGCTCGGTCACTCCCAGCGTTGAACTCTGCCATCCGGGCAGCGTTGCGAAGATCGGTTCCACGCGCCGCAGATCCTGCGACACCGCAGGCAGCGACTCACAAACGCGATCGTTCAACTTGTATCCGGTGCACACTTTGATCTCGTCAAGCGTGTCGAGCACGTCGAGCTTCGTGAGAGCGACGGACGAGAAGCCATTGATCTCAGCCGCGTAACGCGTCGCGAACGCATCGAACCAGCCGCAGCGTCGCGGCCGTCCCGTCGACGCGCCATACTCGCGGCCACGCTCGCGAATCATCTGGCCCAACTCGGCTTCACCCTCAAGCATCTCCGTCGGGAAAGGTCCTTCTCCGACGCGAGTCGTGTACGTCCGCACAATTCCCAACACGCCGCTGAGCCGGTGCGGTGCGAGGCCAGTGCCGATAATCGCGCCGCCGGCGACAGTCGTCGACGACGTGACAAACGGATATGTCCCGTGATCGACGTCGAGCAGCGTCGCCTGCGCGCCTTCGAGCAGGATCGATCGTCCTTCAGTAGCGGCGACGTTCAGATAGTGAGTGGTGTCGGCAATGAAAGGCGCGAGGCGCTCAGTGAACACCGACATCTCCTCGAAGATCTGCTTTGCGTCGAGCCGTTCGCCGCCGTAAGCCTCGATGATCCGGTTCGCGTCCTCGAGGTTGCGGTCGACGCGGGAACGAAGAACGTCAGGTACGAGCGCATCTGCTGTGCGTATGCCGCGGCGTCCGGCTTTGTCTTCGTATGCCGGGCCGATGCCGCGCAGCGTGGTGCCGACCTTTTCGTTTCCGAGCCGCTCTTCGCTCGTGTGGTCCAGCGCGCGGTGGTAGGGAAGTATCAGGTGCGCGCGCGAACTGATCTTCACGCGCTCCGGTGAAACCTCGATCCCTTGCTGCGTCAGCCGATCGGCTTCGACAAAGAACGCCTTCGGATCGATGACCATGCCGTTGCCGAGCACGCACGTCTTGCCGCGATGGACGATGCCCGACGGCAACAAGTGCAGCACAAACGACTGGTCGCCGACCTGCACGGAATGGCCCGCGTTGTGTCCGCCTTGATAGCGAGCAACGATGTCGAACCGCTCGGCGAGGAGATCGACGATCTTGCCTTTACCTTCATCGCCCCATTGGGCGCCGATGACTGCGATTACATTAGCCATGAATCATTCAGAGTTGGGCCACTTCCTCGTACAAGTCGATGTACTTCTTCGCGGCAGCTTCCCAGGAGTTATCAACCAACATTCCGTTACGTTGAATCTTTTGCCAGTCGTCAGGACGGCCATAAAAGTAAAGGGCTTCGCGTATTTTTTCAAGCAAGGCGCCACCCTTGTAAGGGCCAAACTTGAAGCCGTTGCCAGTGCCTGTCGAAGGATTGAAATGCTCGACCGTATCGTCTAAACCACCCGTCGCTCGCACCACCGGCACCGTGCCGTACCGCATGCTGTACATCTGATTCAATCCGCACGGCTCGTACAGCGACGGCATGAGGAAGATGTCCGCACCCGCTTCGATCTGATGGGCCAACGGCTCGCCGGCGTAACCTTTATAGATTCCGACCTCTCGTGGATACTGATCGTGCCAGCGTTGCAGAAAGTCTTCGTACTCCTTCGCGCCGGCCCCCAAGGCGATGAAGAAAGCGCCTGTCTGCACGATCGCGCTAGATATTTCCCGGATCAGATCGTAACCTTTTTGGCCCACGAGCCGCGAGATGATCGCGATAATGGGTCGATCGGCATCTTGCGGCAGTCCATAACGCCGCAACAGATCGATCTTGCACTCGGGTTTGCCAGACAGGTCATCCGCGGAAAAGTTCGCCGCGATATTCGGATCCGTTTCCGGATCCCAAACACTGTAGTCGACGCCGTTAGTGATTCCGGCGAGTCGATTCGAACGCCCGCGCAGCAGCCAGTCGAGCCCGTGTCCTTGTTCCGGAGTTTGAATCTCTCGCGCGTAGCGCGGGCTGACCGTAGACAATGCGTCGGCTGCAATGATCCCGGCCTTCAAAGCCGACGCGGTGCGGTTCAACATGAAGTCATCGCGATCCGGCGGATCGCCGAACCCGAGCCACCACAGATCGGTAGGATCGAACAACCCCTGGTAACCGACGTTATGAAGCGACAGCAGACCGCGCGAATTTTGAAAGAACTGATCGTAACGCCGCCGCGCCCGCAGTTCGGCGATCGCGAACCCGCAAGGCCAGTCGTTTCCGTGTACGACGTCGGGTTGCCAGTCGAGGTGTTTGAGCAGCGCGAGTGCGGCGCGCGAGAAGAACGCGAACCGAATGTGATCGTCGTTGTAGCCGTAGATGTTTGGACGCGCGAAGAATTGGGGCGTTTCGAGAAGATAAGCAGGTGCGCCCGCCGCGTCGCTCATCGCGAACCGAACCTGATGCACCTGACCGCGCCATTCAACGGGAACATTTTCAACGACGTCGGCGGTGAGCAGGTCACGATCGATTAGATCGTAAAGAGGCAGAATGAGGCGGGCGTCGACGTCCTGTTGACGTAAGGCTTTTGGTAAGGCGCCGGAAACGTCAGCTAACCCGCCGGTCTTTGCGAAAGGCACGGCTTCAGAAGTTAGAATTGCGACGCGCATTGATAACGGAGGGACGACGGGTTTGGGATGGGTTAATTTGTCAGTAGTCCGTGGTCAGTAGTCCGTTCCGAATGACGGACAACGGACTACTGACTACTGACAAAAACTAGCTTTGCATCGACGCCAGGAATTCAGCGTTGGACTTCGTCTTCTCCAATCGTTCGAGCACCACTTCCATCTGCTCGACGGGTGACAGCGGATTCAGGACGCGTCTCATCACCCAGATGCGATTGAGATCTTCCTTGCTGATCAGCAGTTCCTCTTTGCGCGTGCCGGAACGTTGCAAGTCGATTGCCGGGAACAGTCGCTTGTCGCTCAGGCGACGGTCGAGATGAATTTCCGAGTTACCGGTCCCTTTGAACTCTTCGAAGATCACGTCGTCCATGCGCGAGCCGGTGTCGATGAGTGCGGTGGCGATGATCGTCAGCGAGCCGCCCTCTTCGATGTTGCGGGCCGCGCCGAAGAAACGCTTCGGACGCTGGAGCGCGTTGGAGTCGATACCGCCGGAGAGGATCTTGCCGCTGGGCGGAACTACCGCGTTGTGCGCGCGCGCCAGGCGCGTGATCGAGTCGAGCAGGATGACGACGTCGCGCTTGTGCTCGACGAGACGTTTGGCTTTTTCGATTACCATGTCGGCGACCTGAACGTGGCGTGTCGGCGGTTCGTCGAACGTCGACGAAATGACTTCGCCGTTTACTGACCGCTGCATGTCGGTCACTTCTTCCGGCCGCTCGTCGATCAATAGAACGATGAGGGTCGTTTCGGGATGGTTCTGCGTAACGGAGTTCGCGATGGTTTGCAGCAGCATCGTCTTACCGGTGCGCGGCGGAGCAACGATGAGACCGCGTTGTCCCTTGCCCAGCGGCGTGACCAGGTCGATGACGCGCGCCGACAAGTTCTCGGACGACGTCTCCATCTTCAACTGCTCTTCGGGATACAGCGGCGTCAGGTTGTCGAAGAATACTTTCTCGCGCGCCTGGTCAGGCGACTCGAAGTTGATAGCTTCGACTTTGATCAGCGCGAAATAACGCTCGCCCTCTTTGGGCGGACGGATCTGACCGCTGACTGTGTCGCCGGTGCGCAGATCAAACTTCCGAATTTGTGAAGGAGAGACGTAAATATCATCGGGCCCCGGCAGATAGTTGTACTCGGGCGCCCGCAGAAAGCCGAAACCATCCGGCAACGTTTCCAACACACCTTCAGAAAAGATCAGGCCGCTCTTTTCCGTCTGGGCGGCGAGGACTTTGAAGATGAGTTCCTGCTTACGCATACCGGTTGCGCCGGGCACATCCATGCTCTTGGCAATCTGCGTAAGCTTGGAGATAGACATCTCCTTGAGATCAGCCAGATTGTGAAAGCCCTCGTTCTTTCCGTCGCGACCTTCTCTGGGTTCTCGTTCAGGAGCTTCGGCGGTTGCTACGGTGGCGCCGCCGTCTTCTCCGTTGGCGTCGTTGTTCGCGCTCGATGCGCGTGAACGTGTTCGTTGTGACATGTCAGTTTTTCTCTATATTACTTTCAGCAGTCTCTGCGATTATCAATAACCGAAAGATGGTGGATATGATTGTGCGGTGTCGAGCGATGGACGTATTACACAGCCTCGGCGCTCCCACTTCTGCGGGGCAAATACAAGCTTCTCCTTAAACGGTGTTGCGGCAATGTAACTCAACTTTGCGCGCGTGGCAAATTCAGGTATCGCATTTGATGCCACTCACCCAACGCGCGTGGCCCAAAACTATCAGGTTGACCAAAGGGGGCTTGAGAGAATTTGGGTTGTCCAGTCCGTGCTTATCTGTGTTCAGGTAACACGGATTTTAATAAATAACTATCTCGATTCGATTGCACTTTTAATCGCTCGCCAAAGTTCCTCACGACCGCGGCCGCTTTTGGCCGAGTAGGCCATTACGCTGTCGTCGTCAAGCACGCGTGCGATGTGCTGCAAGTTCTTTCTCAACTCGTTGTGCGAAAGCTTATCGGATTTTGTGGCAACAATTAATTGGGGCTTGTTGCTCTGCTCAAGCCACTCGTGAAGCTGCAAATCCTGTTTTGTGGGTTCGTGGCGCGAATCTACGATGTGAATTGATAGCACAAGCTGGCGGCGCTTGGCAAGATAAGCCGTCGCCATCTCGCCCCAAGTCGATTTTATATTCTTCGGTACCCGAGCGTACCCAAACCCCGGCAGATCGACAAATTTGAACTGCCCGCCGTTCACTGAAAAGAAATTCAACGACTGGGTTCGTCCCGGAGTCGAAGACGTGCGCGCCAAGCCACGAACCGATAACAACGAGTTGATTAAGCTTGATTTACCAACGTTCGAACGGCCGAGGAACGCAACCTCGGGTTGCGTGTCCTTCGGCCAGTCCGCTTCTTTGAAAGCGCTTTTGAGAAACTCCGCGTTCGTTACCCTCATGTTGGTGACAGGGGGAAGCGGAGATGGGGAGAAGCGGTGACGGGGAGAGAGACACGCAGCATTTCGTATCTCCGTCTCTCCCCATCGCCCACTCCCCGCTTCGTCTTATTAGTTACCGGCGGCTGCGGTCGCAGTCCGTTGATTCAGGAGCTCGGCAAACTGTGCCATCCGCTCGCGGATCATCGCGAGTCGCTTCTCGTAATCAGGGGTGTCTTTGACGACCTTCTCCAGATTTGAAAGCATTTCCTGGCTGCCCATTGCTTGTCTCAGTGCCGGCAAGAACGGTTCCAGCTTGGCATAAATAAACATGTGCTCCCCGTTGGCGTCGGCAAACATGTCAGCGTCGATCGCGCCGTGATTTACGAGCGAGCAGGCCATCTCCCAGTACGAAACGACCATGCGATAGTAGCCGCTCTTGTCGCTGAGCAGCACGTCCATGAAGTCCTGTGGACCCTGGGGGTTGAATTTAAAAAACCAATCACGCGCCTCGCGCATCGTCTTCTCGCGACGGAGGTCGTAGAGCTTAAGTATCAGGTCAGCATCCTTGTATTTGCTCATTTAGTTCTCCTTTGGTGATTAGAAAGACGGATCTACGTCATCCATGCGCGAAGACACGGATAACGCAGACGTCATTGAATCGAACTTAACGGGTCTGAATACCTTGCGAAGGCTGCTCGGTAGTCCAAATCGGGGGCGCTTCGTCGGTGGCCGCGGCAGTGGGGACCGAATCCTCGAGCGCCAGCGACAACACTTCGTCAATCGTTTCGACGAGATTGATGTTGAGCGAGTCGCGGACTTCTTCCGGCAGTTCGACTAAATCCTTTTCATTTTCCTTCGGCACGATGATGGTATCGATGCCGAAGCGATGTGCGGCGAGGAGTTTCTCTTTCACTCCGCCGATTGGCAGCACTTTGCCACGCAGCGTGATCTCGCCGGTCATGGCCACGTTCTTCTTCACGGCAACGTGCGCCAGTGCAGATGCCATTGCGGTGGCCATTGTGATTCCCGCGGAAGGCCCGTCTTTCGGAATCGCGCCTTCGGGAATATGGATGTGGAGATCGCGCTTGCGAATAAAATCGAGACTCATGCCGAGACGTTCGGCGCGCGCGCGAATGCACGTCAACGCAGCCTGTGCTGACTCCTGCATCACGTCGCCGAGTTTTCCGGTGAGCGTGACGCCGCCGCGGCCTTTAACGAGAGTGGCTTCGATCTGAAGCACTTCGCCGCCGATCTCAGTCCATGCCAAACCGGTGGCGAGTCCGATCTCACTATGCGCGGCGATGCCTTGCTGGCGGAACTTGATTGGGCCAAGCATTTCGCGAACACGCTCGGCGTCGACGACGTCTTTCACGGTATCGTCGGTTTGTTCAGAAACGAACTTGCGCGCCAGCTTGCGACAGCAGGAACCGATCTCGCGCTCGAGATTGCGGACGCCGGCTTCGCGTGTGTAATGACGAATCACTTCGAGAATGCCTTCGTCAGTGAAGTCGGACTGTTCCGCTTTCAGACCGTTGCCTTCTGCCTGCTTCGGCACGAGATGTCGTTTGGCGATCTCGAGTTTCTCGCGTTCCGTGTAACCGGAGAGACGAAGGATCTCGAGACGATCCTGTAGCGCCGGCGGAATCGTGTGCAACACGTTCGCGGTCGCGATGAAAAACACTTTCGAGAGATCATACTCCACGTCGAGATAGTGATCCTGGAACGTGTGGTTCTGTTCGGGATCGAGCACCTCGAGCAGCGCAGCGCTCGGGTCGCCGCGGAAGTCAGCGCCTAACTTGTCGACTTCGTCGAGCAGCAACACTGGATTGACCGCGCCCGCCTTCTTCATCATTTGAATGATCTGGCCGGGAAGGGCGCCGATGTACGTGCGGCGATGACCGCGAATTTCGGCTTCGTCACGCACGCCGCCGAGTGACAGGCGAACGAACTTACGTCCAGTGGCTCGGGCGATCGACTTTCCGAGACTCGTCTTGCCCACGCCCGGAGGTCCAACGAAACAGAGAATCGATCCTTTCGGGTTCTTTACCAGTTGCCGGACAGCGAGATACTCGAGGATGCGTTCTTTGATCTTTTCGAGACCGAAGTGATCTTCGTTGAGCACCTCTTCGGCTTTGATGAGATCCTTGATCTCTTTTGACTTCTGTTTCCACGGCACGCTGATCAGCCAGTCGATGTAGGTGCGGGAAACGGTGCCTTCGGCCGACATCGGCGGCATGGCTTCGAGCCGGTGCAGTTCCTGCATGGCCTTCTCTTTGGCCTCGTCAGTCATGCCGGCTTCTTCGATCTTCTTCTTCAGCTCTTCGAGTTCGGCCTTCTCGTCTTTGCGGCCGAGCTCTTTGTGAATGGCCTTGATCTGTTCGTTGAGGTAGTACTCTTTTTGCGCCTTCTCCATCTGACGCTTGACTCGCGTTTGAATCGTGCGGTCGAGCTGTCGTTTCTCGATCTCGGTTTCGAGCAGTTCGATCAGACGTTGCAGACGAGCCTGAGTCGAGAAGATCTCGAGCAGTCCCTGTTTGTCTTCGACGGAGATGCGCAGTTGCGATGCGAGCGCGTCGGCGAGATGCGAAGGTTCCTGATTGCGCAGCGCGGTTTGGAGCGCGTCGGTCTGGGTATCAGGCGCGAGTCGCAGGTGCTGTTCGACGAGTTGGCCGACTTTTTGAATCAGCGCGTCGAGACGCGTGCCTTCCTCGTTGACGATGGGAGCGCGACGGACGAGCGCCATGAATGCGCCGTCTGCATTTTCAACGCGCACAGTGGTGGCGCGTTCGCGTCCTTCGACTACGACTTTGATCTGCCCATTCTCCTGTTTCTGGGACTGGAGAATGCGACCGAGCGTTCCGATTCCATAGATCTGCTCGGGCGTGGGCTCGTCAACGGTGGCGTCGTGCTGAGTGGCCAGGAAAATCGTGCGATCGCTTGCAAGCGCTTGTTCGAGCGCACGGACCGAGCCGGCGCGGCCTATCTTGAAAGCGACCTTGGTAAACGGAAAGATCACAACGTCGCGAATCGGCACCATTGGGTACCACGCTACGTCCGAGGGGGGTCTGTCTGAGTATTCTTCCATGGTTTGAAACAGCTTTTCTGGGGAGCTTTGCAACAAGGACGAGGCGCAAAAATATGGGTCGTCTCGCCCATTTGAAAAGAGGGCTAATTGTAAATCATTTCCTGTGGGGGCGCTACTTCCATGGTTGAAAGAAAACCGCCGATTGTACGGGATTTATGCAGCGGCGCCGTCAATTCCGGTGAGCCCCTCGCCCGGAACAGCTCGACGACGTTCAACCATCTCGCTGGTAATGACGAATTCTTTGACGCGTTTCTGCGAAGGAAGGGTGTACATGGCATCAAGCAGAAGTTCTTCCAGAATCATCATCAGGCCGCGGGCGCCGACTTTCCGTTCGACGGCCTGCCGGGCGACGGCCTTCAGAGCGTCTTCTGTAAACTTCAACTTCACGTTATCGAAGTCAAACTTCTTCTGGTACTGCTTGACTAAGGCGTTCTTCGGTTCGGTAAGAATCTTGATGAGTGCGCCTTCGTCGAGCTCGTGCAGGACGCCGCACACGGGCAAGCGGCCGACGAACTCGGGAATCAACCCGAATCGAATCAAGTCTTCCGGCTGCACCTGGGCGAGTGCTTCCGCGTGACGGTGACTGCCTGATTTCACCTCAGCATGGAAGCCGAGCGACTTGTTGCGCAATCGTCGTTCGATGACTTTCTCGAGCCCGACGAACGCGCCGCCGCACAGGAAAAGAATGTTGGTGGTATCGACCGGGAAGAACTCCTGGTGCGGATGTTTGCGTCCGCCCTGCGGCGGAACATTGGCGACTGTGCCTTCGAGAATTTTCAATAGCGCTTGCTGCACGCCTTCGCCGGAGACGTCGCGCGTGATCGACGGGTTCTCGTCTTTGCGACAAATCTTGTCGACTTCGTCGATATAGATAATTCCTTGTTGCGCGCGTTCGACGTCGCCGTTCGCGGCTTGTAGCAACTTGAGAATGATGTTCTCGACGTCTTCACCGACGTAACCAGCTTCAGTCAGCGTGGTGGCATCGACGATGGTGAAGGGAACACTCAACATGCGCGCGAGCGTTTGCGCGAGCAGTGTCTTGCCGGTCCCGGTCGGACCGATCAGAAGGATGTTGGCTTTTTGAATCTCGACATCAGAACGCCGACGGCCGAGCTCGATGCGCTTGTAGTGTTGATAAACGGCGACGGCCAGGCGCTTCTTCGTTTCCTCCTGGCCGATCACGTATTCGTCTAAGAAGTTTTTGATCTCACCCGGCTTGGGGAGCGGCGGTCGAGTGGCTACTGACTCTGCTTGCTGATCATCGGTAATGATCTCGTTGCAGATGTCGATGCACTCGTTACAGATGTAGACGGTCGGTCCAGCAATGAGCTTCTTAACTTCATTCTGAGATTTGCCGCAGAACGAGCAGCGCAGAGTATCATCGGTTCGTCTGACCATAGGCTACAGTTTCTGAAAGCTCCTTTGGCGAATCGCGGTGGCTATCATTACCGGGCTATTACCGGCCGGCTATTCCCGGTGCGCGATGACCTCGTCTATTAAACCATATTCTTTCGCCTGCATGGCAGACATAATTTTGTCGCGTTCAACGTCGCGCTCGACGGTGTCGTACGACTGACCCGTGTGCTTGGCGATGATCTGCGAAGTGAGTTCGCGCATGCGCAGGATCTCTTCAGCCTGGATGCGAATGTCTGTTGCCTGGCCTTGCGAACCGCCTGATGGTTGGTGAATGAGGATTCGGGAATTGGGAAGGGCGAACCGTTTGCCTTTAGCGCCGGCAGCTAACAACAGGGCACCCATGGACGCGCACTGTCCCACGCAAATCGTCGTGACGTCGGGTCGGATGAATTGCATCGTGTCGTAGATCGCCATTCCCGCGGTGATCGAACCACCAGGTGAATTGATGTAAAGGTTGATGTCCTTTTCAGGATCTTCAGCTTCGAGAAACAGCAGTTGGGCTACGATAAGGTTGGCAATCTGATCGTCGATCGGGGTACCCAGGAAAATAATATTGTCTTTGAGCAGTCGCGAGTAGATGTCGAAGGCACGCTCGCCTCGCGAAGTTTGCTCAACGACCATGGGGACTAAAGCCATAGAATCTCTAAACCTCTTTTGTGCTTTGTACTTTGAACTTTGTACTTTGTGTCTACAAAGCAGAAAGAACCAAGTACCAAGAACCAAGCACAAAGCTCAACAGCTACTCACTCGCTGCTGCCGCGCTTGCTTCGTTCGTTTCCATCCACTCCGCATCTGTGATGCGCGCATTCTCAACTAAAAGATCAAGCGCTTTACGATTGCGCAATCTTTGCGCGATGCTACGTTCGCCTCCATTCTTTGTCAAGGCAGCCCGCATTTGCTCTTTAGGCTGTCGCGCCATCTGTGCCATCGCTTCGATCTCCTGCTCAACTTCTTCATCCGAGACCGTGATGTTCTCAGCTTCCGCGATGCGATCCATCAGCATTGTTGCGCGCACATCTTCCTGTGCCTGCACCTTCATTTCTTCGCGCGCGCCTTCCCAGTTCACCTGCTGCGTGCGCGGATCGATGCCGCGCGACATCATGTCGCGCAGGATGCTCTCGAAACGATAATTCGTCTGTCGCTCGATGAAACTCTGCGGCACTTCGAATTCATGACTCGCGACCAGTTTGCGCAGCAGTTCACCGCGCACGCGGTCTTCCGATTCCGCCTTGGCACGGATTTCGAGATCCTCGCGGATCTTTGCTTTTAGTGCATCAAGGGAATCGAACTCTTCACCGACGCTCTTGGCCCATTCGTCGTCGATCTCCGGAAGTTCACGACGGCGCACGGCTGTGACCTCCGTCACATATTCGACTTTCTTGCCCGCGAGTGACGGCGTGCTGAAGTCTTCCGGATAATCGACGGTGAAAGTTCTCGTGTCTTCTGGTTTGACTCCGGTCAGGTGTTCGGTGAACTCCGGTTGCACGTGTTGCCCGCCGAGTTCGACTTCCACGTCGTCGACTTGTAATTCTTCCGCTTCGGGATCGTCGACCGGCTTGCCGCGCGCGTTGACCGTTACTGTGTCGCCCAACTCTGAGGCGCGATCTTCGACTGGAGTCATCGCTGCTGATGCTTCGCGCCAGCTCTCGATCGTTCGTTCGACGTCTTCGTCGGTGACTGGACGAGTGCGGCGGGAAATTTCGAGTCCTTTATAGTTCTCGAGCTGGATTTCAGGAATGACTTCGACGGCGACTTTTACTTTCAGCGGTTCCTGGCCGAGGTTATTGATCGCGTCGACGTTTTCGAGTTGGACGTCGGGTTCGCCGATGGCGTTGAGCGCGTGTTCGACGATGGCGTTGTTGACGGCATCGGGCAGCAGTTCGCGCAACACTTCGTTTGCGATCTCGCTTTTGTAGCGAGTGCGGACGACGGAGCGCGGCGCGTGACCGGGACGGAAGCCGGGAATCTTCGCCTGCTTGCCAAAGTTATCGCTGATCGAGTCGAGCGCGCTTTGCACCTGCGCCTGATCGATTTCTATGAGTATCTCCTTGCGTGTTTGGGAGACGTCTGTGAGTTCGGTTTTCATGGTCTTGTGCTTTACGTGGTGCGAAAGGGGGGACTCGAACCCCCACACCTTTCGGTACCAGATCCTAAGTCTGGCGCGTCTGCCAATTCCGCCACTTTCGCAATATCAATAACTTAGAGGTTCTCAGTCTAGTGTAGTTTCATGAGTCTAGTGCTCTTTTTTAGATGCCGGAAAACTGTACCATGCACCCTTAGACTTTGTATAATTCGGCCATGTTCTTTTCCGGTCTTAGGTGGGAGGTTCGTCCGCATAGCAATAGGCTAGGACGGCCTTGGTCCGAAGACAATGTTTGGTTAGATAGGCATGGTCTTCACCTAAGAGTCTCCTGCCGGAATGGACAATGGAGAGCTGGTTCAGTTCGGACGGAAGAAACGTTAGGTTACGGGCGTTACATTTTCTATCTGAATAGTCGCTATGACTTATTCGACAAGAATTTGGTTTTAGGACTCTTCACTTATGAATCTGACAACCGAGAGATTGACATTGAGCTTTCGAGATGGGGAGGAGGTTATCCCAATAGCCTTTTCTTGGTCCAAAGCTCTAAACCGCCCAAACGTTTCAACGCGCAACTGACTGGAAGTTCCACTACTCACCGCTTTAAGTGGCAAAAGGGTAGAGTTGATTTTCAAAGCATCCACGGCCACTACCGCAATGCGCCCAGTGGTCATTTGATTGCCGAACACTCCGTTACGGAAAACGTTCACCACTCGCATAAAGAACGAGTACACATCAACTTTTGGATGTATAAAGGCGTTCCGCCAAAGAGAGATACCGAAGTCGTAATCAAAGGCTTTGAGTTTATCCCCCTATGAGAAAGCTGATTATCCTTTTAGCTCTTATCGGTGTCGCTTGTTTGGGAGTTGGGATTTACTCACTACGTCCGCAAGTAAGCCCAGGTTCTAATAACGTCTTTACTGGTAATCCCGAAGGGCTTAGGTTAGGAAGCGTTGGCCCAGGTCAGACTCTAACCCTCTCGTACGTCAGTGGTCGAATCGTTACCAATCCGAGTACTAACTGGTCCTCGCCGATATGGGGCGTATCCCAAGAACAGACCTTAGCCGGTTGGCGGAATGGCGTACCGCATAAGGATATGTGGACCGACGCCATATACGTCGAAATGGGAACGCAGCGAGTACCGTTTCGGGAGAACGAAAATACCATCACGATTAAGAATGCTTCCGCCCAAGCGCAGGATGCTTGGTTGAAGATTAACGACTCTCGCTATTGGGATGAAGGCGGCATCACGCGGAAGAACAGCAACAATCACGGCGACTTCACGTTTACGTTTACGGTGAGATAACTATGTGGTGGCTCATTATCGTAGGCGCGGTTATTTTGATTGTCGCGGTCTATTTATGGGTGACAGGCTATCAACCGGATGAGGAAGACCGTGCGACTAAGCTAGAGGGAAAATACTCAACTAAGATGGGTCGCTTTGCCGCTCGCAAGGAAGCGAAAGCGGCAGACGCGAGGACTAACCTATCTACCCAGGTCACAAGCGAGATTGCTACGCTGGCTGACAGGACCGATGCTCACAGACGAGTTCAGGTAGCTGAGTTCAACATTGCTCACGACGAAGAACGGTTACAACAAGGCTTGGACGTGGAACGAAGCAGAAATCAAGTGTTGTTGGACCAAAACCAACTCACCCGTCAACTAATTGGTGAAGCTTCGCTCAAGCGTAT
Organism: Acidobacteriota bacterium; assembly: GCA_046732935.1. Lineage (GTDB taxonomy): Bacteria > Acidobacteriota > Blastocatellia > Pyrinomonadales > Pyrinomonadaceae > PSRF01. Next base: position 155,592 of record JBKPOC010000050.1, read on the forward strand.
GGATGTCGCTGGTTATCTTGAGCTACAGAAGAAAATCGAATTCGACCGATTAGAACTAGATAAGCAATGGCGCGAGGCTGAGAATCAATTAAAGGCTGGTTTCATATATCAACTTCAAGCTCACCAACACCTCGCTTTAATGACTGAATACATCGGCAAGCTTTATGACCGTGCCCATAGTTTACAGAAGCAAGGCAAGACCCGCGAACACGCCTTGATTGAAGAGCACATCGCTTTTATGGAAGGAGACTTCCGTGGCAGACAGAGACTACTTCAAGCTGCTGAACAAGAAGACGTTTGAAGAAGCTACGCGCATTCCGACTCTTCAAGAGACGGTAGATAGGCAATTCAAGCAGCTTAAAAGCAAATACCCTCTTCGGCCCGTTGGCGTTGGCGTAAATGGCGAGCTTTATATTTCAGAAGAAGAGCGTGAATCCCATCTTCATATCTTAGGCACCACCGGCGAAGGCAAATCCCGATTCATCGAACACTTAATAAGGGGAGACATCAAACAGGGCAATGGTGTTTGTTTACTTGACCCCACTGACCGAGCAGAAACGGCATACAACATTCTGAGATACTGTGCCTCGATTGGCTTTGAGAAAGTCTGTTTAATCGACCCGCACACCTTACATACTCACGGACGAGTAACAGCTATTCAACCTTTTCATCGGAAGAAAAGTTATAAGCAAGCTACGGTTTCTAATCTAATGGACACCGTTCGCATTCTTTTCCAAACCAAAGACGCAGCCGAGACGCCTCGCATTCAAAGGTACCTTCCCGCCCTTTTAAATGTTTTGTGGAACGCCGAGCTTACACTTCACGAAGCCACATATTTTGCTGAATTCAAATTTAGCCGCGCCCGTAGACAGGCGATTCTTGATGCTTCACATCCTTTAGACCGTCACAAACTTGCTTTAGAAGAAGTCTTTGAGACGTATCCGCGTTTTGATAATCAATTTGGTTCCACTGTAAGGAGATTGGAGCCGTTTTTTGACTCTACCCTTGACTTGATGTTCGGCGCAGATAAAGGAATTGATTTCACGCGAATGATTACTGAGGGTTGGGTAATTCTAGTCAATTTAGATGCTGATGCCGGTTTCGACCCGCTTCATACTCGCCTACTCGGAACAGCGGTTATTAACGAGTTGTTGTTTGCGATGTACCGGCTTCGGAATCAGGGTTATAAGCGTCCCTATTACTTGTACATTGACGAAGCTGGCGAATATATCAACGACAAGTTAGTCCGCGTACTTGCCTTGAAACGAAAATCAGGTTTCCGCGTCACCTTAGCTCATCAGGGTTTCTTTCAGTTTCCTAAAGATAAAGCCGACGCCGTAAAGCAGCTTGCTAAAATAAAGGTGATGTTCAATACGCCTGGCTACGCTGACCGCTTAGAAATGGTTAAGGCGCTAGGGTATGGAGGGGATATTTCACATTTGATGGCGACTTATGCGAATGCCGACCTTCCAAAACAATACGCGATTATTAAGTCAGGCAAACAGCCACCAGTAAGAGTCAAGATTCCCGATGTTCCCGATACTAAACTCAGCCGCCAAGCTGAGAAGGATTTCATAGCAAGATGCTTAACCCACGAATGGAATTACACACCGAAAGAAATCAGGGAACAGATGAACCGCCGCAATGAACGAGCAACGACAATTCATACTGAACCACCTAGACAAAGAACCACACCTAACCGCAAGACAACTCGCGGTGCTATCAAGCGGCCAAAGAGCGTTTTTGACGAGTAAAGAACTGCCTCCGGGTTATGTGGGTATTACGCGCCTCTTAAACCGAATGGCTTACCCCAGGTGTGACCATAACCTCAACCGGACAGGTGATTACCATAAAAGGTATTGTAAGGTTTGTAGCCTACTCAAAATCACCAAAATCCCAAGAGAGAACAATAGCCCGCTTTACTTCCACGTTCCCCAGGTTATAGGACTCCGAAATACCAACCACGAGCATGAGAGAGCTTGTGCCGATTTGTACGTGACTTACAGTTTGACGTGGAACGTGCGGTTTTGGGAGAGCGTCCCGCATGAGGAATACCTTGAACTAGGCTTGAAGCCCGACCGCGTTTCCAACATCGACGGACGCATTATCTTTTGGGAAGTGGATAAAGGGACGGAGACATTAGCCGTAATCAGGAAGAAGGTTGAACGGTATATTGACCTATCCAAGCTTCACCCCGATAGACGGTTCCATGTAATTTTTACAGCCACTAAAGCTAGGGCAAAGTCCATCCTCTTAGACGTTTTGCCCGACTTCAAACGCGGCAATCAGTTCTTGGTAGGCGAACACCAAAGCGTCATCGACCGCCCTTATGAGAACGTGTTTGTGTCTCCGCTGGACCCTGCGAAGTGGCTGTCGATTGTCGATTTAGAGTGTTAAAGTTGGACCGTCTTTAAATGTAAAACCCGCCAAGCGTCTCTAACTTAGTCTAATCTTTTAATTCCAACACTTACCTTGCTTTTCTTACGTCCTACTACACTGGAAAATTTGTAACACATTTACGCTCTCTCCGTTCGCGGTAATGAGAAGACGGAAGTACAAGGACAATGCTTCGCCTACAGCGAAGCTAGCCTAACAGCGTTTGCTAAAATATTTAAGCAGTAGGCACAGGAACGATGAAAAGCACGTCGCCTAAATGGAGCTTGTCGAAGCTGTTCGGTAAGTTTGTCCTGGAATCAGGTTTGGGGAATCTGAGGAAAGCACATCAGTAATCCTAATGAAAGTGTTGCTCCGTCTACTGTTATAAGAAAACAGCCTCTAAGGGCTGTAATCTAGGCTAGTAGTTCCTTCCAAAACTTTTCTGTATCACCGCCGGTAAGGAGTAGGTCAAAATACATATGGGCAAAGTAATTCCATTCAGGCTTACCTTCCCAATATCCATAGCTGGTTTCATAACCAAATGATTGCTCTTCCCACCCCAACGCTTTACCGAGTGCTTGCCAGAATAGAGGGTCTAAAACATAGAACTCTTCTCGTAGGTTCCCAGCCTTCGCGTGTTCCATCTGACTAACAGTGAGGTTGTTATACCCACCTTTTTCTATGGCTAATTTAATTGCTTCGTTCATGGTCTACTGGTTTTAAGGCTATATCGTATCTTCGCTTACAGTTCACGCAGACTATGGTGTAGTCATCAGCGGCAGCAAAAGTCTTACCGTGACACTCACAAGTTATGTCTAGGAGATATAAGGCGTTAAGAATGCGTGTTCTAGTTGTTTGGTTCATGTGAGGTTTCTGAGCCGTTAGGCTCTAACTTAATGATTTTTAGATGAAAATCGTTGGTAGAAATGAGGACTAGGGTTTAAAATTAAGATACAGGTTAGATTCTATTCAAGAAGCCGCGCGGTTACCTGAGATAGCGTTTCTGATTACGTTATCTACTTCGCATATATAAGCCAGTTCTTTAACATCAGTGAATAAGGTTCTGCTTGGAATTAGGCCGGCAGTTGTTTCCCGAGAGGTGAAGTCAGCGTCTAAGGCCAGTTGTAATAGGTGTTGGTTCATTTAGGTTAGGTTAAGATTCGATTTCTCCACAATATCGACACTCACCAAAGTATTCCGCTGCGTTCCCAACGATTCTCATTCGAGTTACGAAGTGGTGATTACATTGAGGGTTGTGATATTGGGCCATAGCTTTGATAGTCATTTGGTCTAGTTTATTTGACATATTGGTTGCTCCCTGAAACGCGACATCTACTCTGTTGATAGCGGAGCGCCGCTGAATCATCGAGAGATAAAGCATTAGGTCTTGAGAAGTCATAGCCATTTATCTCTTAGTTGTTGTTTGAGGTTTGACATATCGTCAACACGCCAGCCGTGAACATCGTCAGGTATCTCATCAATCAGCTTTTCTATGATTTCAGTTTCGATGTAGGACTGAATACCTTGCTTCTGAATTGGGGCCAGGTCAGACCAAAAATTAGGGCTTTGAAATTGTTTTTTCCAATGTTTAGGACGATTTACTTGTTTCATTGTTTTGTAAAGAGCCTTTAGGACTCTTGAGTTAATTTTCTCATCAATCATTTCTTTGGTAGGCACTCGACACCGTAGTAAGTAGGGCAGTAATCGTGATTAACGAGTTTCCAAATTCCGATAAGCCCAAGACCGACCACGAGGGCAATTACTAAGGCCGTTTTCCAGCCTAACGTAATGTAATAAGAATTCCGGTGATAATGATTGAGAGGATGAATCTGAGGATACGAACGAGCATATTTCATGTTCATATAACCTCTTCCATTTCTGCCTCTCGAACAAAGTCGGCGGACTGTTCTTTAAAAATCTGAGTAGCCTCTTCCTCATTCTCGGCTTCGACAGACATCGTTGAGCTAAACACGTAGGTTTTCATTGGTTTCTTTATTAATGTTCTTATCCAAAAGGATATTAATTAGCGAATCAATGCTTGTGAGCTTTTCCTTATCCCTTAGCTTTTTCAGCTTTTGATAAGTAGCTCTTTTGATACGAAACGACGTGTATTCCATTGCGTGAGGTTTAATGATTGGACCAGTCTCGCGCGAATAGTTTCGTGATGGACCAAACTACCGCAAGAGACAGGCTAACTAAAGATAATTCCTTAGTAACTTAAGTCTAGCATGTACACGCAATCTGTCTAGTGTACTTATCCACAATTGCTTCTTTTTCTCTTAACTAAGCCAACTAAAATGGCTAAACCATCTTACGTACAACAAGACCTCGCAGCTATCATGCGCAAATATAAATGCTCACTGGCAGAAGCATGGTCCAGATATAACGAACAGGAGTTGGAACCGAACTTAGCTAATAAATACGCCACTGATGAAGCATAGATATATCGTGAGAACTTACGTTGAAGCCTCTACTCCGCAAGAAGCGCTCAAGCTAGCCATGAAGACTAATCCTCACGAAGTTAACCTAGACCAAGACGTGTGGAAAGATAAATCTTGGGCTTTGACAGAAGAACCTAAGAAACCAATAGGCTATGCGCCCAAAGTTCGGCCAACAATTCAGGGTTAAATGGATTGACGCTTTTGGAGAGGCTAGTTGGACTGATGATAAGGAGCTCGACAAGTTAATTGAGCAGTTCGAGAAGCCAGCAGACCAAACGCTCTACTTCATTAGACAGACTACTCAGTTTTATATCTTCACATCCGGTAAGCCCGAGGCAGGAAAGCCATACATCGACATCCACGGCATACCTAAAGGCTGGATTCAATCACTCAAACCTATTCGCTAATGTACCTTGTTATTCCATTAGAAGACCCAGCGCCGCCGCAAGGCGCTAACCTAATTCCTGATTCATTCGACTTCATTAAACAATTCACAGGAGTAAGCATTCCTCAGCGTGAGTGGTCCATATTGGGCTTAAACCTCCAAACTTTCGAGAATCTGACGCAATACAATCGATTCTAAGCCTCGTTTCTGACCCCGCCTGAGTCAGTGTTCGGCCTAGAGCCGAACTAACCTAATAAATACATAACAAATGCCTAATAAGGGCCAAACAAAAGTAACTCCCAAAGAATTAAAGGAGAAAGCTAACGAATACTTAGACCAGTGTTACAAGAACGGAAGTGTACCGCTATTCGTGGAGTTTGCTTATCTATTGGGGATTAGTGATGACACGGTTACAAAGTATAGGAATAAACCAGAGTTCTCGGGGACTCTAAAAAGAGTAGAGAAGGCCCAGGAAATAGCCTTAATTAAGAAGGGTATAACCGATAACAAGCCAGTAATGTCTATCTTCATGCTCAAGGCTAAGCATGGCTATATCGAACAACAGAAGCTTGATGTAACCACTAATGGGAACCCCCTAGGTGTGGTTATGTTACCCAACAAGCAATAAGTCCTCATAGATAAGAGGGTAGAGCAGTCGCGCAATGTACGTTGCGAGACCCATACCCCTACCCCCAGGCAAGATGGGACCCACGATGGGACTCCAAAATATCCCTACCTACAGAATTTAACCTCTAAAAGAGTTTCATGCTTCCTATCCTTATCGTTCTAGTAATCGCTGTTTACGTCTTAACTGAATATTATTTTTCAAACTAAAAGAGATTAGGTTAGTCGCGCTTTAGGCGCTCCTCACAGTGAAATTTCACTTATCTTCAACTCTCCAACTCCTCCAGGTTGGTCCATTGCGCATCCAGTATCATCCTAGCTTTGCTTTAATTCTCGGTTTCAAGAATTACTCGCTCAACTACACTCACCACAGAGCCATTGCCGGGTTAAGTATCAAAAACCGCTTTACATACAAAACTCCTTCCAATCCCAATTGGCAACACATCTTTGGTTACTAGAACCTCGCCACACGCATTAAAAGCCTCACCCTGCCTTCTTTACCCTCTGAACTGAATACTGAGCCACGTAAGCGAGGAAGACCCCGCAAAGTCCCGCCTAAGCCCAAAATCATTTGGGCACCCCAAGACCGTCAGACCCAAGCCTTAATCAGAAACGAATTTGAAATTCTCTACGGTGGCGCCCGAGGAGGAGGGAAGACCGATGCGGGAATGGCTTGGTTACTTTACGAGAAGGATAAAGAGAACTTCCGTGGTCTCGTTATTCGTCAAAACGCCAAAGACTTATCCGATTGGGTTGACCGCGCAAGAAAGATGTACGCAGGAACCGGAGCTGAGTTTGTCGGCTCTCCTGTTGAAATACGCTTTCCAAGCGGCGCAAAGATTCGAACAGGCCACTTAAAGGACGAAAACGCTTACGAACAGTACCAAGGCCATGAGTATCAGAAAATCGTCATTGAAGAGCTTACTCAAATTCCGAGTGAAGACAGCTACGAAAAGTTAATCTCTTCCTGTCGTACCTCAGACCCCGACATTCAGCCTCAAGTCTTCGCTACCACAAACCCCGGTGGGCCAGGACACGATTGGGTAAAAGAACGCTGGTCCATTAAAGGCCAGCCTTCCGAACCCGTAATCACACAGACTACTTTCGGAAACCGCGTTTTCATACCAGCTACGGTCTACGACAACCCCAAACTTGTAGAAGCCGCTCCTAATTACGTCGAGATGTTGAAAAACATCAAAGACGAGAACCTAAGAAAATCTTGGTACGAAGGCAGTTGGGATGACCCTGTCCTAAAGGGCAGAGTTTATGAAGATGAAATCGTTGCCGCACTTCAATCAGGCCGAATCACGACAGTAGCTCACGACCCCAGGCTTCCGGTTTTCACTTATTGGGATATCGGTGTCGGAGACAAGACCACAATCGGTTTCTTTCAAATCTTACCTACTGGTGCGTGGCACATGATTGATTACTACGAAGACTCAGGTAAATCCATGAGCTTCTATCGTCAGGTGCTTGACGGTAAGGGTTACTTCTACGGTTCTCACTTTGGACCACATGACCTCCACCAACGAGATAAATTCACCGCCGAGACTACCGCTCACCTAGCACAGACCATCGGCCTTAACTTCATTGTTTTACCAAGAGCAGAAATCACCGAGGGTATCCGCGTCACCAAAATGAAGTTTCCGCTTCTGTGGATTGACAAAGAGAAGTGCCAAAAATTTTTAGACGCAATCAAAAAGTACCGTTACGAGTGGGATGAAGAGAAACAAAAATTCTCAGACAAACCTATTCACGACTGGACTTCTCACCCCGCAGACATGCTTCGTTATTGGGGAATGGCCCTAGACCCCGTTTTGCCAGGACAATCTAATCAAGACTTCAGTCTTTACTCACAAGACTTTTCATGACCGAAATCGAATCCGAGGCTTTAAGCCTCATACAGCGCGAAAAAAGCGCTTGGGAAACAGCTACAGCTTTCGTTACCGAGAAAGTAGCTTTCCAAATGCGAAACCTCATCCGTCAGCTTCGCAAAAATTATTGGGGTATCTTCGACCAACCCACAGACCCCAACACTGGCAAGAAGAAGATATGGGTTCCCCTTACCGAATCCTTAGTTGAATCGGTGGTTAAGAACATTGACCTCGATACTAAGGATATTGCTGTTTCTGCCAAGCGTTCCGAAGCCATCGGCTTCACTGGTCTGGTTAGAAACGTTTTGAAGAACGAGCTCGACTATATCGGTTTTGGTGAAACTTTGGATGAACTGGAACGAACGATTGCTATTGACGGTACGGCAGTCTGGAAGACGATTGAATACTACGACGAAGAGCGAAAAAGAAAATGCATTAAGATTCTTCCAGTAGACCTTCTTAATTTTTACATCGACCCCACCGCCCGCAGCATTCAAGAAGCCGAGAGTGTTATCGAACGTTCCTTAATGACTGTTGAAGAGATTGAGGCGATGGACGGTTGGATTAACACTAAGGACTTAAAAGGTTCCACCAACTTAGACCGTAGGGATGGCGACTTCTCTCCAAGCGCGAATCAAACCGGCGAAACTCCTCTCGTAGAGGTTTTTGAACGTTGGGGAAAGATTCCCAAAAGACTTATCACCGGGAAAAAAGAAGACGATGAGTTAGTTGATGGTCGAATTGTTGCTTCCGGTATAGCGGGAGGCGACCAACGTATTCACAAAATCGAACGCGTCAAAAAACTCAAACCATACGAGGAAGCTTGGTACACGCGTGTACCTGGACGATGGTATGGCAAAGGCATCGCCGAAAAGGTAATGATGCTTCAACTATGGATTAACACTATTGTTAATATCCGTATTACTCGCGCCACTGTTTCTCAATTAGGTATTTTCAAAATTCGGCAAGGCTCAGGCATAACCCCACAGTCGCTCTCCAAACTCGCCGCTAACGGTGCTGTCACTGTTCAGACGATGGCCGACATTGAACAGTTCGTGATGCAAGACGCTTCACCGGCCTCCTACAAAGATGAAGAATCCGCACTCACTTGGGCCAGACAAGTAACCAGTGCTTACGAAGCCATCACCGGCGAATCTTTACCCTCGACTACGACTGCGACTATCGGAGCAATCCAGAATAGGAATGCTTCATCGCAGTTTGTTTTGATTAAAGAAGGCTTAGGGATGTTCTTACAACGTTGGACCAAACGCCACGCTCTGCCTGTTACTTTGAAGAATCTTAAGCGCGAAGAGGTTGTTAAGTATTACCCTGAATCTTTGGAGGATTACGATAAGCAGATAGTCAACACCGCTCTATACGAGCAACTTGATGCCATCAATAAATCCGGCGGTTTTGTTGACCCACAGCAAGTCATGATGGAACAGCAACGCGCTGTCGCTCAACTACAAGCGAGCGGCGGTCAGCGCTTCGTCAAACTCACCGACATCCTTGATGTACTTGATTACGACATCGACGTTCAAGTTACTAACGAGAACTTTGATAAAGGCGTAATGACCACGAATCTTATCACCGCCTTACAAGCCGCTCCTGAATACAAAAAGCCATTGCTCGATGCCCTCTTCGACTTAATGGGTATTGGACCATTCAAATCTCCTACCATGCCTCCGGTTGCTACGTCTCCTACCGGGGCACCGACTCAAAATCCCACTGAAGCCATGACGATGGCAAATACTGGTATGGCACAAGGAACCCCACAAGCCTATGGACAGTGAAACACTAAACGTTATGGCCCAAGGCCAGATGGTCGAAGACTTCACTAAGTCCGATGGTTGGCGTTGGATTAAAGACCGACTGACCGAGAAAATTATGGACCTTCAATCAATCAGGAATATTGCCGAAGGCGACCCTCAACAAGTTGTTCTTGACATAAAAGCCCGAAACGCAGCGGTTGATATTCTTATTGAAGTAATTCGAGACTTGGAAGGCCGAGCTTCCCAACATGCCAACAACAAACCCCCTCTTCCCGAGACGAACGAAATAATTATCATTCAAGAATAATGGAAATCACCGTCAGTGTTTTAGCTCTCATCGATAGTTACAGACGACAACTTGAGAATAAGTTTCCGCACGAAACTTTCAAAGAGTTCAAGGCATTCGCGCTCGATAAGGACGACAAACGAATTGACTCTGCTATCTGGGACTGTATGAACGACGAAATTACATTCAAGTTTTAGGAGTTTCTTTGGTTCCCTTACGGGGAACTTATAGAGGTTCTTATAAAGGTCGAAATCTCAATAAACAGAAAACGAAATATCAATGGAAGAAGAAATCAATCCCATCGAGACTGTCCCTGGTGCAGACGGAAACGACGTCGTTGCATCAGAAAGTACGGTGAATGATTCTCAAACCGTTAGCTTAAAAGACATTGTTAAGGAGCTGACTGGTCGAGAATATAAAGATGATGAAGATGCCAAAAAAGGCATCGCAGAGACTTATAAATTCGTTACCAAAAAAATGGATGATAACCAACCAGCCCCCGATGTCGCAGCCCCGGCTGCTACTCCTCAGGTTGACCCAGGAATCGTTACTGAGGTCGAAACCTTGAAGAGACAAGTTCAGGAATCAAATTTCTACGCTTCTAATCCTGAATACAACACTCCAGAAGCGAGAGCGCTCATTTCAAAATTTGGCGGAAGCCCGGAAGAAGTCATTAAAGATGAAGTTTTCCAAACCGCCTATGGCGCAATAAAAGCTAATGCTGAAATTGAGAAGTCCAAATCTGTATTACAAAGTAATCCACGACTAGGACAAGTAACTGACAAAATCACTCAAGCTCGCGAAGCTTTACAAAATGGCAATCAAACTGTTGCCGAAACCAATGCGGTTAGCGCCGTAATGGAAGCTTACGACATGACAAAATAGTTCTTTAGTCCGATGTCGTCACTACTATGGCAGACGATAGAATATTACGTACTTATGGCGACAGTGCTGCTAAAGAAGACGTTGTCTTAAACGCTATTGAAATCTTAACTGCTAAAGAGACTCAAATCTTTAACATGTTAGGCAAGACAAGCGCGATTAACACAATCCACTCTTACTTAACTGACACTCTACGCTCCACCTCTGCCGGCCAATTCGCAGTTGAAGAATCCGCTGACTACACCAATTCAGCCAACTCCACTCCGACTCGGTTGACGAACATAGTTGAAATTCTCTCTGTTCCGTTTGCTGTGTCTCGTACTCAGCAAGACATCTCTCACTATCACGGTGAGAACGAACTTTCCAGACAGACCTCTAAGGCTCTTATGGATTGGGGTAACAGCGCTGAATTCGACTTACTTCGCTCGACTTTGGCCTCTGGTGTTTCTGGTACTGCTCCGAAGCTTAACGGTGTTATTGCCGCGATTTCCAAATCGACGAACTACACCTCTCACACTTCGGCCGTAGCCTGGTCCGCTTCCATCCTCGACGGTTTGATTCTTGCTAACTGGCAAAATTCAAACGGTGATGTCGCCACTGACTTGTTCATGGGCGGTATCATGCGGAAGAACACCGACTACTTCACCCAGAAAACCAACATGGTTGTTAATGGTCCTGCTGCATCGACCATCGTTCGAACGGTATCTACTTACCAGACCGCCTTCACCACGATGAACTTGCACACTCACCGCTACATCTTCGTATCGGGAACTGACCTTACTGGCCGTGTCTTAGGTCTCCGTCCTGAAAAGTTGAAAGTTGCTTTCTTGAAGAAACCATACATCGACACTGAGCTTGCTCGGTCCGGTGACTATGACAAGAGAGCTGTGGTTGGAAAATTCACTCTTGAAGTTCACAACCAAGACTCTAACTTCTATGCTGACGGCTTTCTTACTAGCTAATTAGTTAGTTGTTTATTGGACCTTCTATTCAGATTGGTTGGTCCAATAGCAATCTGAAAACAACATGGATTCAGCGAAAATCAAAATACGCAAATACACAGAAGCGTATAAAACAATCGAACCTTTCAAAAGTGAATATCAAGCTTTCCTAAAGAGCGTTAATGCCAATCAAGCTCGAAACACGGCTGACAATAAACATGCTGCGATTAAGAATGGCACAGGTGTTACAGAACGTCTTTTAACCGAGATTCCTGAAACGCTTTACACAATGCTATTCCGAAGCCTCGCGCCCGAGGAATGGGTATGGTTTGACTCTCTTAACGGAAAGAAATGGCTTGCTCAAGAATACAAGGAGTTCTCAGCAACCGGAGGACGCTTGTGAAGATTGCTCTTTGTCTCATTGTTAAAGGTGTCGAAGAAGAAGCCGAGGTTTTATCTCGCTGCCTCTCTAGCGTAGGAACCGAAGTTGACGACATCTTCCTCACTCTGACTCATAAGCCAGGTGAAGAAGTTCACCCTTCCGTTAGGACTGTAGCCGAGATGTTCAACGCCAAAGTTACTGAGTTTGAATGGCGTAATGATTTTGCCGCAGCCAGGAATTTTAACTTCTCCCAAGTTTCTAAAGAATACGATTACATCTTTTGGTTAGATGCCGATGACGCAGTTCGTTTCAACGACGCAAACTTGAAAGACACAATCGAAGCCAATCCCGCCGATTGTTATTCGATGTTCTATCTCTATGCCTTTGATGAACACAAGAATCCCATTGTGGTCCATAACAAGACTCGTATCATTAAGAATGATGGTTGCGTTGAGTGGGCAGGACGATTACATGAAGACTTCAAAGAAAACCGTCAAGTAACTCGGTTCCACATTAAAGGTATTGAGGTATTACATCTTTCCAATGACACTCGTTTCAACGCAGCCAAAGAACGTAACTACGAAGTAGCCCTTTCCCAATTAGCAGCCGAACCCGAAGACCCGCGCTCTTACTGGAATGCCGGTAACGCCGCGTTTGCCGCAGGGAAACTTATTGAAGCTCTTGATTATTTGAAAGCGTTTCTTGCCCGTTCTACGTCTGACGAAGAGAAGTATCTTGCGAGGCAGCGTATAGCCGAAATTTTGTGGCACGAGGGCAAGCTTACGGAAGCCTTAGACGAGACTGCTTACGCTATTGGGTTGAAGCCTGAGTATCCCGACGCCTACCACTTAAAGGGAAAGATTCTTTATCAGCTTGCTCGATATGAGGAAGCTAAGGATATGTTCCTGAACGGCATTGGCCGCCGCCCACCGTATTACAAAATTATCGTTTATAACCCGCGTGAGTATGACTACGTTCCGTTGATGAATTTGGCAAAGACATACTATGCGTTGAACCTTCCCCAACTGGCGCTCCCTGCTTTTGAAGCCGCAGCGAAAATTGTCCCTCTCGACACTGACTTAAAAAGAGTTATCAAACAACTCCGCAAAGAAGCCAAAGAAGGCGATGAAGTCATTGAGTATGTCGCCAAGATGCGGAAAGTCTTCGACAAGCCAGATAAACTTCAAACGCTTTTAGATAAAGTACCTTCCAAATTCAAATACCACCCCGAAGTCCTTCGCATTAAAAACACTGCCTTCCCAAAGACAGAATCCAGTGGCCGAGACTTAGTAGTTTTTTGTGGTTTCACCGAAGAAGAATGGACACCGGCGAGCGTAGCGAAGAAGGGAACAGGCGGCAGTGAAGAGGCAATCATTACCTTAACCGAAGGACTGGCAAAGAAAGGCTGGAACGTTACTGTTTATAACAACTGTGGTACTGACGACTCAGTTCACAACAATGTGACCTATAAGCCGTACATGGCTTGGAACTACCGTGATAAGCAGGACGTGACCATTATTTGGCGTAATCCAGGAATGTGTAAGTATGAGATTAACTCGGGCAAAGTCTTTGTTGACATGCACGATGTAATCCCGCCCTCAGAGTTCACGGAAGAACGCCTATCCCACATTACAAAAATCTTTTTCAAATCAAGCTGGCATCGTAATCTCTTTCCTAACGTACCAGAGGATAAGTGTGTCGTGCTCCCGAACGGGATTAACGTTGATGCCTTCTCGCAAGATGTCGAACGCGAGCCCAAGTTACTTATTAACACAGCCTCTCCGGTTCGCTCCCTTTCAGCTTTAATCCGAATCATGAAGAAGGTTCGACAAGAGGTTCCAGACGCAAAACTGCAATGGGCTTATGGTTGGACCACTACCGATTACGGACTTAAAGGCGATGAGAAATACGGTCCTTGGAAAGAAGAGATTCTACGAGGAATGGAGGAGGCCGGAATTGAATCATTAGGACGATTAACCTTTGACGAAATAGCCAAACTTTATGCCAAAGCAAATCTTTATGTTTACCCTACGGGCTTTCCTGAGATTGATTGTATTTCCATATCGAAAGCGATGGCCGCTGGCGCGATGCCTGTTACCACTGATTATGGCGCTATTAAAGAGAAGAGTGGTTTTGGAGAGTTTATTAACTACCCCGATAACCATGAGACTCCAGGACAAATAGACTACTCAGTTGGCGACGAAGTAACCGATGTCTTTGCTCAAAAGATAATTCAATACCTTAAAAACCCACCGCCTGAATCCGAACGTGAAGCGATGAGAGAATGGGCCAAGACTAAGTTTGATTGGACCTCCATTATTGATACTTGGCACTCCCTATGCGTATAGCTTTTGTCTGGCAAGAATCCTCAAAACCTCACGTCTTCAATCACTGGAACGATGGTTTAAGAGCCGCACTCAGGATTATCGAAAAGACCCACACTGTCACTTACCACGAACCATTTGATGACATCACAGACGTTGATTTGATTCTTTATTGGGAAGCACCTTGTACAATCCGCGGAATAGACCAAGCCAATTACAATAAAGTTCGCCTTAATCCAATTCGCAAAGCTCTTTTATTTGCCGGAGGAGAGTTACAGAAAGAATGGGTAGAAGGATTCGACCATCTATTTGTTGAATCGCAGATTAATGCCGAGGAATGCGCTCGGTTACGGATACCTCACTCCATCGCCTTTGGAATCAACACCGATATCTTTAAGCCTAAGCCCCAAGCCAAAATATTCGATGCGGTTCATCACGGTACATTCGCGGGATGGAAGCGACCTCGACTCTTAGCCGAAGCATTAGGACCAAAAGCGCTCCTAGTCGGCAAGTTTCAAGCACACGAACGAATCCTTTACGAAGAATCTCAAAAACATGGCGCAGCCGTTCTTCCCCAGGCTTCTTACGAAATGCTTCCATTTCTAATCAGCATGGCCCACGTTGGAGTTAACCCTTCCGAGTATTGGGGAGGAGGACAAAGGACAACCCTCGAGATGTTATCTTGCGGCCTACCCGTAGTAGTCATGAAAGACTCTCCAAAGAACCGCGAGTACATCGAAGAGAGCGGTTGCGGAGAAATCGTTGAACCAGACCCCAACCGAATCCGCGAAGCTGTCGAACGACTGAAAAACTCATGGACCTTACAGGATGCCGAACGAGCAATCGATTACGTTAACAGCAAATGGACGCCCGAGTATTACGCCACTAACTTACTTAAATGGATAGAGTCTTAATCACCGTAGCAACCCCCTCGATACGACCCGAAGGCTTAAAGGTGGTCCAAGAAAGTTTAGAACGTCAAACCTTCAAAGACTTCGAATGGTGTGTAGAACTTGGCATCCCAGGTAAAGGTCACGACCTAAACGCTGCGTATAACCGAATTTTGAGACGAGCCAAAGGAGAGTTGTTCGTATCCCTTCAAGACTGGACCAAGATTTTAGATGATGGCTTAGAAAGGTTCTGGAAAGCTTATCAAGAAAATCCCCGCACTTTCTTCACTGCCCCTCACGGCAAAACTCTTGATTGGAAAACTCAGGAATGGGATTGGCGAGCCGGCACTAATAAAGAAGGCGATATTCAACCTTGTAATTGGAACTGTTGGGAAATCGATTGGGGTTGCGCTCCGTTGTCGGCCCTCAAAGAGATTGGCGGTTTCGATGAGGCGCTGGACCAATATTGGAGCTGCGACAATGTATCCGTAGGGAAGAGAGCGCAATTAGCCGGTTATCACTTTGCTAACTTACACACTAACCCCGCTGTCGGATTGAATCACAACAAAATTACCTCTCACCCTTTTGCTCACAGGTTCAATCCTGAATTTAATAACGAACGTATGAAGCAAATAGAAATGGGTGAATTAAAGATTGACTATGTTCGGCCTTGACCCCGTTAAATCAACTGAAATACTTTCGCCTCTCGGACTCTTTCCTCATGATTTTGATAATCCGCAAAAGTACAACAAGATTCGAGAAATAGTTGAATACTTCAAAGACGACCCGAAAGCCCGTAGCAAGGTTTTACAAGTTCTCTCAGGTAAGCCAGGTGAAAAACTAGATGTGTTATGGGAGTACGTTGCTCTTCAAAACGAAAAGAAATCCAAACTAGCAACTCTCAACCCTTCTGACTTTGAACCAGACATAGCCCAGGAACTTTCTCAGAAATATCTTTCCTTACAAGCATCCAAACGGATTCGACAAGATGTTGCTCGACGCAAAGCCGAGGCAGCTCGCAAGCAAGAGCACCGCGAGGAAGCCAAGGCCCAACGAAGTGTCGATAAAGCCCTTGAACTCACCCACGTCGAAAAGACTCTCGATGAAATTGATAATCTAAATGAACTAATCGCAGTTTATGAATGACATGATTCCGGTCCCTGCTGGTAAGCAAGTACAACGCACCGAAGACACCTTGCCCCAGGAAATTAAATATGTTGCCATCAGCGCTTCTTCATCAGGCAACAATACCTTAGTTTCTGCTGACTCAACTCGAAAGATTAAAGTTCAGTCTTATGTCATTGTCGCTGCCGGAACAGTAAACGTTACTTTCAAGAGCGGTTCTAACAACCTAAGCGGAGCCATGCCTTTAGTAGCTAACTCAGGTGTAGCTTCTCCTCCGGTCAAACCTACTGATGGTTCTTATTTTCAAACTAACGCTAATGAAGCGTTAATCCTTAATCTCTCCGATGCGGTCGCCGTAACCGGACACCTCTCTTACTACCTCGAATAATTAACTCTTAAATATGGACGAAACAATGCGTTCAATGGACACTCTTGTGGTCCAAGTGCGGGATAAAGATGGTCGAGTTAAACCCGTTTTCCAAGAGAACAAATTCTTTCTATTCTTAATCAATAACGGGATTGTCAGCCCTAACTTTCCAAAGATTCCCCATCTTCTCGGACGCTGGCAAGACCATAAGGAAATTACAAAATGGGTATAGCTAATGCTGGTCGAGCTGTTGTTTCTGCTCGGCTTTACGGCACAGGTTCAGCCGCTTACGGAGCGATTGGATTAGGTACTGGCACCACCGCTTTTTCCGCTTCTGACACCACGTTAGAAACCGAAAAGAAAACCGATGGCACCGGCGCTTCCGGTGTACACGCCATCGCTAGCGGTTCAGTTACCGCTTCATCTGTTACTACTACCGTCACTAATGACACCGCTCAATTTGTCGGCACCGCGACTTTCACCGCTTCTTTGGCTGTTACGGAAAGTGGTCTATTCAACGCAGACACCAATGGCACTCTGTTGGCGCGTCAGACCTTCTCCGCTGTGAACGTAGTCTCAGGTGACTCTATCCAATTCACTTGGAAAATAAAAAACGCGTAACGGTTCATGGCAACGGCCTTTGTCAAACAACTAGGAACTAATCAAAGTAAGTCCGCTGGCACGTCTTTAGTCATTTCTCCTTCAAGCAAAACAGTAGCGTTAGGAAATACTATTTTCGTTGGATTTGCTGCGGACGATGTGGGAAGTGCGTTTAGTATCAACGATAATCTTGGTAACACCTACAGCCAAGTTAAAGAACAAATCAATACTGGTAATTCAAAAGCTCAATTATGGAAAGCGCCTGTAACAAGTGCTGGTTCAATCACAAGTATTACTATCAGCTGGACCACTAACATAACAGCAAAGGCAGCGGTCGCTGCCGAGTTTTCAGATGTCGGCACTCTTCGCCTTACGGACGGTCAAAATAATACGGCTGACACTATATTTGGTATTCCATCTCAGACAGAGAATAACGGAGAACTATGGCTTTCCGTTGTTGCTTGGGAGTGCGATGTAACTGATTCATTGTCTGCTGAAGGGAGTGCTGGCACTCCAACCAGCGCCGGCAAACAAGGTACCACCGGAGGAGGGGCAGCAAGCAATATAACTGCATTGCTTTCTTACAGTCTACCTTCGACTACAACAGCAGCGCGGAGTTTGGGTTCTTTTAACGCAACATCGTCTAGTAGGGATGGTGCCGGTGCAGGAGCTATTTACAATGCCCCAATTACCGGCACTACTTTCACTCAAACTCTCAACGAAACTCTTACTATTACTGATTCTTTAGTCAGACAAGCCGGGAAAGTTTTTCTCGAAACTCTCACTACAACCGACACTCTTAAACGCGATACCTCTGCTATCAAATCCGAAACGCTGACTATTACGGACACCCTTCTTAAACAAACTGCTAAGCCTCTCACTGAGACTTTAACGTTATCCGATGTACTGGCGACTGCCCGTATCTACCTAAAAGAATTACTTGAAACCCTAACTATCTCAGACACGATTTCTAAACTTGTGGGTTGGGTACGAAGTGAAACCTTCACTCTCACCGATACGGTCAACAAAGCGAATAACAAACTATTAGCTACAGAAACACTCACCGTAACGGATACCATTACCAAACAAGCTCAGAAACCGCTTACCGAAACTTACACCGTCAGCGATGTTCTCACGAAGCAAACCGGCAAACCCTTACCAGATACGCTCGTCGTAACTGACACCATCACAAAGACTATTTCTAGCATTAAGTCCGAAAGTATTACTGTGTCAGATACTCTCAACAAACAGACAAGTAAACCACTAATCGAAACGATTACTCT
Organism: Acidobacteriota bacterium; assembly: GCA_046732935.1. Taxonomy (GTDB): domain Bacteria; phylum Acidobacteriota; class Blastocatellia; order Pyrinomonadales; family Pyrinomonadaceae; genus PSRF01. Next base: position 174,144 of record JBKPOC010000050.1, read on the forward strand.
CAGTGACGTGTTGGCAACGATTCGTACCTTCTTAAAAGAACTGACCGAAACGATTGTCCTTTCCGACACCGTAACTAAAGTGACTTCAAAGGTTCTAATCGAAACTCTCACACTTACGGATACGATTTTGAAAGGAGTCTACAAAGTGCTTACTGAAACACTCGGACTCGAAGACACGCTTCTTGCTGAGAAGACCAGCCAAGCTCAAGCAGCCATTCGGAGAATGCTAATGCGCGTAGGTATATAAAATAACTCTTACATAAATGCTTTCGTATACAGGTCGCCGTAACCTCTTCGGCACCCTCACAAACAACTCAACCTCAAACAATCTCACTACCGGAGATACTTTAATGAACACCTCTGAAAAGAGGATTTTGGCGTTATTTCAATGGCCCTTCTTAGAACGCACTGACACGGCCACCACCGTTGCCGCGACTCAGTTTACGGAAGTCCCTCAACGTATAGGTAAGCTGGAAACAATTAGCGTCACTTACAACAGCGTTACTTACACCCCTAAAGAAGTCTCCTCCGAGAGCGATTGGCAAGCCCTAAATCAAACGTCTGTCTCTTCTGATATTCCAACTCACTTTTACAAGCGAGCAGGGAAGGTTGGTCTATTCCCTATCCCTCTTAACGGAGGAGCAACCATTAACTTCTTTGGTCGAGCAATTCCTAAAGACCTCTCGATAGCCGATTACACGACCGGAGGAGTTTTAACCGCTACTAATGGTTCAACAGCAATTGTAGGTACTGGTACGACTTGGGCTGTTTCAATGGCCGGAAGGTTTTTACGAATCACTGAGAGTGATACCGCTAACAAAGGTGATGGTTACTGGTACGAAATAGCGTCGAGTGGTTCAACGACTACGCTAACTCTACTCAAATCGTACCAAGGCACTTCTATCTCATCCGGTAATGCTGCTTACATCATCGGTCAGATGTCTCTCTTACCCGAGGCTTATTGCGAGCTGCCTGTTTACGATGCTTCCCGCACCTACTTCACTTCTATCCAGCCCGATACATCAAAGGCCCAACTCTATGACCGAATGTATAAGGAAATGGAAGCCAAGATGATGAATGATTTTTCAATTCACACCGGAGAGCTAAGTCTTCGTGCTGAATACATTAATTACGAATAACAACTTTGAGTTTTCAAACTTCGGAAAATTAAACAGAATGGCTAAACCAACCCCGCTCTTGTCAATAACGAGCACTGACTTTCTAAAAGGTAGCAGTATCAATCGTGATATTCCTAACACTCCACTAGCCCTTTCAAGTGGGTGGTCCATTTACAGGTATGGAGTTGTTGGGACTCTACGTCCTAATACGTCTCCTGTTGATTTAGATTCGGACCAAAGCCATCTTGACAGCAACATTTTATCTATGGTTCCCCGAGGTGATGGTTACATCTATATGATGGCCGCCAATGGAGATATGTTCAAATTTCATAACACCAGTAGTTCCATCGGAGCGAGTGAGGTACTAAGAAACGACAACGCTTTCACAGGGAGTGATGGACTAGAGTTTTTCAAACCACAGGGTGGAACTGAGTACATGTTCTATTGGAATGGTTCCCAAATCGGACGTTGGGATATTTCCGGTACTTATCCTACTGGATGGACGGACAACCACTTTACCGGCCTACAAAGTACAAACATACACCCGACGCATAAGTTTTTTGGAGCTGTTTATTACGGTAATAAAGATAGAGTAGGCAAAGTTTACGACAACTCCGGCACCGCCGCTAACAACACAAATGTTTTAGATTTTGAATCCGACTACACTGTTTACGACATTACTGATGATGGTACTTATCTAGTTATAACCATCAATAATGGTGAGCATACTAAACTTATCTTTTGGGACACCTTTAGCCCTAGCTGGAATAAAGAATATACAATTTATGACCCTAGTATTATTCCGTGTTTACAAAGACAGGGTAATTATATTTGGGGAAGAAATGCTTGGGGAACGTATCGTTTTAATTTCAACGAACCTCCACAAAAAATCTACTTAGAAACATCAGGCTCTACTTTGGCTGGTCGTTCTAACACCAAAGGTTTATTAGGTGGTCTCGTTTTATTAGGTGCTTTAGGTGGTATCTCTTCTTATGGTTCTTATACCGAGCAATTGCCACCCGCACGCTTCACACCATTTTATGTTCCAACTCAAAGTAGCCAACAAACATCCGCAATTCTAGTTTACTCGGAACAGACAATTCTTCTTGCGAGTAATGGACACTTATACAAGTTTGAATCTACCGGAAACGGTGCGGATGTCGACATTGATTTATTCACGTCCTTTGTAAATCTTAACGCTACCTATGACATCAAGAAAATCGAGATATTAATTGGAACTTCCACTTTCGATACATGCGAAGTCCGTTTATACAAAGAGCGAGACTATACCTATCCTTACCTCTTCACCACATACACCCACAGCAACGAACAAAAGATGACTTTCTATCCAGACTGGAGTGATGCCAACACTTCAGATTCTAACTTACATACCAACACAATCGGACTCAAAATAACCTTCAAAATTTCCCAGGCGAACTCTGATGTCCATGTGAAAGGAATAAATGTTTATGGAGAACCAATCGACTCCACAGACGTTCCCGTCTCCACATAATATTGACATCAGAAATCTGTACGGCTTATTTCCTACTGTCACTTCTGTCCCGACTCACATTCCTCGAAAGTTTGACGAGCAGTTTCGTATTTACGTTTCAGGCTCGACCTACCGTTTTTACTGGTACGATGTAACTAACGCTACATGGAGATATAGCGCAGCCTTTCCGATTTCCGAAAGTGACATCACTTTATCGGATGTCACAATCGACAACGCTTCAACAAGTGCTCACGGTTTTCTAAAGAAACTTGACAACGACGCAACTCACTTCATGGACGGTACAGGGAATTGGGACTCGGTTAAAGATTCAGACCTCTCAACTTCCGACATCACTACAAACGATGTCTCAACTTCTAAGCACGGCTTTGCTCCCAAAGCACCCAACGACACGACAAAGTTTCTAAGAGGAGACGCAACGTGGGCCACACCCACCGCTACCGCTTCTGCCAGTATCAAATTCGCAACAATGTTCGAAACAGCGGGTCGTTTCTCAACCAACCACGCTTCGGGAACGGCCACATTCGGGACAAGCGGAGTTTCCCTCGATACGACATCTACTGGAAGTCGCCGTGCTCACATCTATTCATCGGCAACTGTCCCAGGGGCTGCATTTGCCGCTTACGCTGGTAGTCCTGCTTTTGCTGCTTCAGTCTACCTTCAAACAATAGGAACTACCGGGCACTTTGCTGCTGGTATCGGAGATATGTCGGGAGGACCATCTACAACAACAAATCACGCTGGATTTTTTATACAAACTGCGTCGGGAACAACGAACTTATTCGCCTCAAATGCCAATGGAACAACTCAAACCAAGTCATCTTCTCTAACAACTTTTGCTGCTGGAGATATGGTTGACCTATATCTAAAATTTAACGGCACTTCCAGTATCGACTTCTATTGGCGTAAGAACAACGGCAGTTGGTCCTCGGCGACTAATCAATCAACCAACATTCCTACTGGCAATGAATCCATTTACATGGGCGTTCTAGCTGCTAATACTACAGGTCAGTTTGTTGCCATCTTTCAATCTTCAACTTATGAACGATAATTAACTAAATATATGGCCTCACAGACCTACCAAAACTTATTACAACAACCTTACTACCAGTACGGCGATTTCAAGGTAACGGGAGATTGGAAATACACCCAAGCTCAACAATCAGACGGTCAGAACTACCTCACGTTCTATGACCCCAAGAACTCGACGCAGAACTTCACTCTTAACGCCCAAAATCTCCCTGAGTACCTTATTGATTATGTGAGGGACGCCAAGGGCCAACTTAATAATGCAGTGGTAGACCCACTTGCTTCTGGCTTCTATTCAGCCGGCACAAAACAGGGAGTCTACAATCCGACCCAAAACCTTTACGGCTTCGACTCAGGACAGTTCTATCTAACTCCCGATTATCTTCAACTTCTGCAAAACCGTAATCTAACCAACCAAATTGGTTCCGGTTCGATGTCTGTGGACCAAGCTACTCGACTCGCTAATCAACCTACCAACGTTACCACGCCAACTCTCACTCAGGCTCAACAGTACACCCCGCCTACTCCAGGTTCAGGGATGACCTATGCCGACCGTGTTTTATCAGGAGAGACTAACCAAAGTCGTTCAGCGCAAACTTCTAGCAAACCTTCTCCTAGTCAAGGATTAAGTTTCAATGACATCTCTGCTAATCAGCAAGGTTTGAGTAGGGACCAGATAGCCAGCAGAGCGCAATCACTTGTTCCCATTACCCAAGTCAGTTTAATGCCTTCGGCTCAGACGACTTCGACTCAACTAAGCAACCCTAAAACTTCTTTTGATATTCAATCCATACTTACTCAAAACCAGAGCAACTACACCAATTTCGTAAAACAGCAGCAAGCACTACAGCAACAGTATTTGAGTGCTCTCAAGCCCGACCCCGCGATGACCAAGCTTCAACAGCAGTTGAATGACTTGAAGACTCAGATGCTCAACACCAACTTATCTGCCGAGGGTGGTATCCAAGACGTAAAACAAAAGCTTGTACCAATGCGGGCTATTATTGGTGAACAACAGAACATCGTTGAGCAAGCCAACCTCAAACTTAAGACGTTGGCCGCGATGCAAGCTCCTCTAGTGGACCAGCTACAGCTAGCTCAGAGCATTCGTACCCAACAGCTTCAAGGTCTTGAGGCAATGATGAACTTTGGTTTACAGAACTATAAAAGCGGTCAAGAACAACTTGAATTCTTGTTGAGCATGAATAAGTACCAACGAGAGTTAGACCAATTAAGTAAGCAGGAACAGCAAAGTGCTAAAGACTTTGCGTTAGAGAACAACATAACGTCTCCGTTCTACAGCGTGGGTGGAACTATCTACAGGACCAGTGACGGTAAAGCTTATTCAACTCCTGATGAATTCTTTGCCGATGGAGGCGCATCGGACTTCTCTAACGCGCCAAAGATTAATGTACCCGAAAATATTGACACGCAAATTGTCACTGCCAACGGACGGACTTTATTAATCAACTCATCAACTGGCGACGTTATCAAAGACTTAGGTGGCGCATACAAAACATCTTCCGGCGGAGGACGTAGTGGCGCCACAACCATAACTCCATCTAAAGAGCTAACTCGCGTTAAGCAAATCATTGCGTCACATCCCGGTGAATGGGGCCATGCTGCCGACCAGATTGATAACGAATTTCCAGTTACAAGCGGTATGAAAACGTCTACTAAATATGATGACTTGTTAAAAGCTGCTTACGCTCAGGACGACACTACGACTTTTTTGTCACCCCAATTTTTCATAGATACCTACAATCTTGATTCAAACCAAGCAAACGAATACATGACTGCTATTGAAGCTTATCGACAGGCAGGATTCACTGACCGCGAGATTCTTAAAATGATGCAATAAATGGACCTTCCCTATCTCCCTCACTTACCAAAAATCGGGCAACAAATAGTTAGCGGCAACAACGAGCCAATCAATTTTCTAACCAAGGTTAGCAAGCCATTATTTGATTTAGGTTATTCCATTGGTGAAAGTATTCAGGAAAAATCTCCAAGACCCACTCTCAGTTTTTTGCAAAACCGTTTCAACTCAACACCCTTCTCACCAAAACCCACCGACACTCCAAAGGAAAAACTTTCCAAGCTAACTAATTTCGCTTTATCAGGAACTCTCGATACTGGATTGAAATTAGATACTAAAGAAGTGGTGAGTAAGCTAATCGCTTCTATCAAAACTGCGAAACCTATTAGACAGGAAGCCCAAGCACTCTACACTGCTGAACGTGCCAAACGAGCTGCTGTCGGCATAAAAGCTTTAGAAACTCCGGGCGAAAAAGGATTCTTTAAAGCCTTAGGTGCCTTAAAAGGCGAACTACCTAAACCGAAGTTTGAAACGCCGCGTACAGCTTTCAATCAAGAGGAGGTGGACCATCTTTTTGACGTTATCAAACAACACCCCACTTTAGATTTCTTCGATAAAATAAACGCATCAACTGGTCTATCAAAATTATTGGGAGTAAAGGCCGGTGGAATCCCCACTGATTCCGAATTAAAGTTACTCCGAAATGTTTATGGTCAGGAATTAATTGATGTTGTTCGCAGTAAACGACCAACTTGGGACAAGCTCAAAGAAGGCGCTGCTGAAGTGTTGAATGTACCCCGAGCATTGGTTGCTTCGATGGATATGTCTGCCCCCTTTCGACAAGGAAGAGTTTTAGCTTCTTACGCTCCTAAACAATTTTCAAAATCATTCGGTGAGATGTTCAAGTATTTCGGCAGTGAAAAGATTTTCCAAGCGGCTATGGACGACATTGCTCGCCGACCAACCTCACAACTAATGAAGCAATCAGGATTAAGTCTTACCGACATCACTGGTGGTGCTATCGGCCTTACAAATAAAGAGGAAGGTTTCATGTCGAATCTTGCTGCTCGACTCCCTCTGGCTGGTCGTTTAGTTAAAGCATCCGAACGTGCTTACGTTGGCTTCTTAAATAAATTACGAGCAGATGTCTTTGACGACCTTGCTAAGCAATACATCGACGGGGGTATCTCTCCTGAACAAAATGCGGAAACTTTCAAACGATTAGCCGATTTCATCAACACAGCTAGTGGCAGAGGAAACTTAGGTAAACTAAATCAAGCGGCTCCGTTACTCAATGCCGTTTTCTTTTCCCCTCGTTTTATGGCGGCACGTGTTCAAATGCTGAATCCAGCTTGGTACATAAAACAACCTCCCGTCGTTCGCAAAGAGGCTGCTAAAGCATTTGCCGGATTAGTGGGTTCAGGGATTGCCGTACTAGGACTGGCTAAATTAGGTGGAGCGGAAGTCGAAACAGACCCGCGAAGCACCGACTTTGGTAAGATTAAATTAGGGAATATCCGTTATGACACTTGGGCTGGCTTCCAGCAATGGGTACGTCTTATTGCCCAGGAGATTACCGGCGAGGTAAAGACTGCGAGTGGTAACATCCGCAAACTCGACAAAACACAGTTTCCTTATGAAAGCAGATTAGACCAAGGGCAAAAATTCTTTGAAGGCAAGTTAGCTCCCGTACCCGCATTAATCGCTGATTTGTTACGAGGTCAATCCTTAGTGGGTGAACCGATAACTTGGTCCAAAGAGATATATGAAAAGCTTATTCCCCTTTACATTCAAGATATCAAAGACGCTGTAAAAGACACTGGTCTTAAAGGTGGTATCAAAGTCGGCCTTCCCGCCTTCTTTGGTGTAGGTACTCAAACCTACGAGAACAAAACTAAGCCTGGAAAACTTCCTGAGCTACCCGGTTTACCAAAATTACCAAAATTAAATCAGCGGTTTAATAATCAAAGCACTCTCAACGATTCAGGATGGGAAGGTAGTCTTGGTCAAGCTTTGAGTGGAGAGCGAAAATCAGGATTGAGTCCAATACAGGGCGTTGAACCTTTGAATGTGCAGCATAATGCTCAGCAAGCCCGAATCGTTGAACTAGAACGAATTTTAATGGACCCTAAATTGACGCAAAAAGAGAAAGCGCAACAGATAGCCAAACTTCAATTTGATGATTTGCCCGTTGAGTTTCTATCGCAAATCTAATGGCACTTCCTGCCAAACGTTTGAACGACAACAACCGTATCCTGACCTTTAAATCTTCCGCTAACTACCGCAAGTCCAGTCAATCGGTAACGATTGTCAAAGATATTCCTTCGGTGACTAGGGGATTCCATCCAGCCTTTAATCACTGAATCACTGTCAGGAAACAAGACTGCTAAATTCTCTCCCACACTACAAAACCCTTTGGGGTAAAACCCTATCCAACCGTTGTGGTCCAATGTCTGTGTCCTAAGTAAATATCTCGCTCTCGCTTCCGCCACCCGAGCCAACTCAGGACTCCAATTCAGAAACCCAACCTGATTATCAATCCGCACTTGATTAACTTTATCTGCCAACTCTGCCGAACTAATCGCAGACGCGGAGACCGGCAACAGACAACCTAAAATACCTAAACTAAAAACAATGTATTTCATACCTCGAACTATAGACCAACCATTAATCTCGTCAAGAGAACATTCGTTCACCAATGTCAGATGACCAGAACGCAGTTATAGGACTGCTTACAAATCAATCTCGTGACTTGTCACAAATCAAGACCGACCTCGCAGTAAACACCACCAAGACCGCCGCTATTGAAGACCACCTAAAGACACTTAACGGCAAGGTATTGAAACAAGAAGAACGGCTCCAAAAGATAAACGAAGCCGCCGAGAAGAACACTGCCTTTAGAGAAGCGGAAGAGACAGCTCAACACAAACGCAAAGACCGTGTTTACGACATTCTCGAAAAGGCTATGTGGGCCATTGTCCCAGGTATCGCCATAGGAATTTGGCAAACTATTCAATACCTAATCCATCAAGGTGTCTTCAAGTAATTAACTCTCGCGTTAATGAATAAACCTAAAGTGCTTCTCTTCGATGAAGAGACAGCACCCTCACTAGGTCACTTCTTCGACCTATGGAAAGAAGGAAACATTGTTTGGACAGTTAAGGACTGGTACATGCTTTCCGTCGCCTACAAGTGGCTAGGCGAGACGAAGGTCCATTGTATAGCTCTACCCGACTTCAAACCCTACAAGCCAGGAAGTGAAGATGACAAACAACTCATACTCAAGTTGTGGCAGTTGTTTGACGAAGCCGATATTTTGGTAGCTCATAACGGCGACCACTTCGACATCAAAAAAGCCAACGCGCGATTTGCTTTCTACCACCTTCCACCACCCTCACCTTACAAGACCATCGACACCTATAAAGTCGCAAAGAAGTATTTCAACTTCACCTCTAACAAGCTTGACTCTCTTGGCGATTATCTAGGCTACGGGCGCAAACGAGTACACACCGGCTTCAATCTTTGGAAAGCCTGTATGGCTGGCGACCCCAAAGCTTGGACGGAAATGATTGCTTACAACAAGCGTGACGTAGTTTTACTAGAGCAGATTTACAAACACTTCTTACCGTGGATTCAAGGGCATCCCAACACCGCTGTCCTTAAGGGAATATCCGGTTGTCCAAATTGCGGCTCCACCCACCTACAAAGCCGAGGCAGAGGAATAACCAAGACAGGAACCTATCAACGCTTACAGTGCCAAGACTGTGCGGCGTGGTCACATGGACCAACTCAAAAGATAACTAACATCACAAACTAATGCCCGATGATATTCCAAAACAAAATACAGGTGTCCTACTAGGTTCAGGTACTAAGCAACTATGGGTAGGAGGAACGATACCTTATGAGGTTAGGTTACAGTCTGGCGACTGGCGACCTTACTTACCCACTGGCGAGAAACAACGCAATCCAACTGAGACGATGGCTTGCGCCACCTTCTCCGATTTAAGCAGTTTAGAGATTCAAGCAAAGCAACAAACCGGAATTGAGCCTAACTGGTCCGACCGTTTCATCGCCAAGATGTCAGGCACGACACCCCGAGGGAATTACTTAGACAAGGTTGCCGACACCGTTCGCAGTATTGGTTTAGTGAGAGAAGAAGATTGGCCCGCTCCCATCAATTACACTTGGAATTCTTATTACGCTGACATCCCCCAGGATGTAATCAACAAAGCAATCAAGGTCAACATAGCTTACGAGTCTATCGTTCCGTCTGAAACTGAATTGCTCTATCACCTAAAGCAATGTCCCATTCAGATAGTCATTCCGAATCCTAATCCGAATCATGCTGTCGTGCTGGTCCACATCGAAAACGGATTAGCCTACTATTTCGATTCTTACTCTCCGTACTTAAAGACCATCGCGGTCAACAAAATTCATTACGCATTAAAAATCGTACTCACCATGCCCACCAACTTCACAATCTATAAGAATGGTTCCGAATATCAGCTAGCTCACAAGGCGAAATCAGAAGAAGGTTTTGCTCAACAACTCTTCGATGCTGGCCTCAATCACTTACTTACCTCTGACGGTAAACCTAACTTCGATGAAATAAATAAAATCGCTCACGTTTTATGATGGACGAACAAAAAAAGATTCATCTAAAGAACTGCGTTAAGCGCGTTTCCAAACTTCAAATCTCTAAGTACGTCAAAGGCCAGCAAGAGCATAAAGGTCAAATGTGGAAGAAGACCGGAATGCTTAACGCCGCATTAGAAGAAGTCGCAGACCTCGCAAATTACCTTCCCACGGTTGAGTATCAAATCGGCCAAGCAATCAAAGCACTTCACAACGACAAATCAGACCAAGCCTTAGCCATTCTCGAAGGCTTACTCTCTCTCAAGATTGAAACCCCTGTGGATATCTAATCTGGACCAAATGGGCCAATATGGTATTATGAGGTAAAGCTGAAAACTTCCTGAAAATAAAATAAGACCAATAACCGCCTTAAATCCTGCCTGAACTGAGGGAGGAGCGACAAAGCAGACTGTCGGCGGATATAGGACTCATGTTTGAAACTAAAGCTGGTAGCCCTCACGCTAATAGCTTTCGTATGTTGGCTGGTCCCGCTCAAAACGCTGGCCCAAGAAACATACAAACCAAAAGTCGAAATAAAAACAACAACACCTGAACCTTACGTTAGCGAAGACATCGTAATCAAAGACAATGCCATTCAACCAACACGTCCTCTGCAATCCCACAAATTGCTACGTAGCGAAAGCGTATACAACGGACGGCATTATTCCAAAGAGGAAGTTCAACAACTCATCCGAGACTATTCAGCACAATATGGCATCTCTGCCGAAGTTCCGCTTTGTATCGCTCGACTTGAATCCGGCTACAACCAGTTCTCCAAAAACAAATCCTCATCAGCAGCGGGAGTGTTTCAGTACCTCTCATCAACCTGGAATAGCACTGACGAAGGACGGGCCGGTGAGAGTGTGTATAACGTAGATGCCAACGTAAGAGCGGCAATCAAATACATGGCTTCACGCAAATCAACCTCACCTTGGGTAGTTGGCCCAAAGTGCCCATCATTAAATTAAACAATATGACCAAAGCAATAGTTCTCAGATTTCTCAGAGGGTTCGTAGCTGGTGGCGTAGCCAACCTTGCTGCCATTCTCACTGCCAGTCACTTCACCGTAAGTTCACTCGCTGACTTACAAGCTCTCTCCTACGTCTTAGCCATTGCCTTCATAACTGGAGCAATCATGGCCCTGGACAAAATGCTTCGCTATGAAGAACCTATCTCAACGCCGAGCGTTGAATAAGGCACGCCGCAAAGCCCGCCGCAAAGCTTTAGCCAAATACGTCCCCCCACCCAAAAAGTGTTCTAAGTGTGGAATGATAGTTCCTACCGCATTCGCTCATTACTACAGTTGCTAGGGGAAGGTGCGCTTCAATTGGGCAACATCTTCCCCTCTGTAACCACCGCACTTCGTCATCAAGGATAACGTGCATTATGTAACGCCGCTTCGCGTAAGGTCTTCGCAAGCATGCTCGACCCGTACACATAATGGCCGTTATCCGACGCCTCCGTGCTAGTCCGCTCTTCTCACTCTCGCGCCAGCCGCGTTCGCAAAGCCTCACGCTCTTCCTGACGCTTCGTTCGCCTCGCTTCAAATCGTTCCGTGTAGCAGCCTGATTATTACTCGCTAATAGTTGGACTGCTCCCCGTAACACAACACCGCAACCACAATCCACAAGGAGGACTCGTGGCAAATCATAAAGTTGTCTATCTACTTGTGCCTGGAAAAGGCGACAAGACTTACTTCAATCGTGCTGGTGTGGCCTTTGAAAACAGTGACGGTTCAATCAACGTCAAACTCGACATGTTTCCAGACCTCACTTTCCAAGTCCGCGAACCCAACGACGACAGAGACGACGAGCGAAGGAAGTAACGCAATGACATGCGACTGGTGTAACCAACCTATCCGCAAGAAACGGGAGACGATTGGTAACACCAACCTTCATCCCGACTGTCTCGAGGAAATCACCGAGCTAACCGTACTCATGTTTAGGGAGAAGCTATATGGCTCTACTCGGAGCGAACAAGATAAAAAGAGACGCACTCGCGTTAATCGAAACACCTGAACCTACCGACACCTTTCAACCCATTTCCCATCACAAGCTGGCCGAATCGCTAATCGAGACTCTTTCTTTCCGTCACATCAACGTAGTCGAAGACGAATACGTTGTTTCGCCTGATGGAATGAAGATGTTCGGCCTGTTGCAGCTTGAAGCTACGTTCTTAGACATCCGCTTTTCAATCGGGGTCAGAAACGCCAACGACAAATCAATGCGTCTTGGCTTAGTAGCTGGCTACAACGTGATGGTCTGCTCAAACATGAGCTTCATTGGTGACTTCAAGCCTGTCCTCTCCAAACATTCAAAGCACTTCAATCTCGAAGACGCTCTGACTATCGGAGTGGACCGTATACAAAAGAACTGGACGCCGATGCAGCAAGAGCTCGAACACCGGCGCTCAGTTGAACTAAACGACAATCAAGCTCGACTGTTGATTTATGAAGCCTTCCTTGCCGGGAAGTTTCCCATCAAGCTCATGAAGCCAGTAGACCGCGAATACTTCAACCCCTCTTACGAGGAGTTCAAGCCCAAGACTCTCTGGAGTCTCGAAAACGCATTCACTCACGGCTTCAAACAGCTTCCACCAATTCCGCAGTATCGAGCAACGGCACAACTAGGCACGTTCATGAAGAACGTTACGCCGCCGTTCTAATTTCTCACCCCGCAACCGACTCGGTACGTTCCGAGTTAACCACACTGAGGGGCTGTCTCTCACCGAAGCCCCTCCTCCCTTAATTCAGGTTCGCGGTTCTTTAGGAACCGTAGAGGAGATGAGATGTTATGCAGACTCTTCGCGACACGAATCAGGTTAAAAACGTACCAGTGGGCAGGATTGCTCCTATTGCTAATCCTTCTCCCTGTACTCGTGCTGGCTTCGCAAGGCGCATCCACCGATGCCGCTCCCACTTGTCGAGGCAATCACACACGTAAAGACTTCTACCAGAACGTCCGCTATCTTGAGCCTTCCACAATTCTTGAGATAGTCGGCGACCGCATCAACTACGCCGTTGCCGGTGAGGGAATCGAACTCGGTTCGCTCAATCTTGAAATCAACTGGACCGTAGTTCCGAAAGACTTTGCCACAAATCACAAAGGATGCTTTGGTATCGTTTACTGTCAAAAACATCACGTCGCTCTTCAAATCGACGCACTTGACGATAAATTCTGCCAACTACAAAAGCATTGACTTCTAAGCTGGAACGTCTTGAGGGGGCAATGGACGAACCGGCTTAGCTGGTCCAGGTCAAGAAGGTGGGTCCTGACCTGTGGCCGCCCCGCTTTGATAGCTCAAACTATTGAGGCGGGTTTTTCTTATAAAACAAGCTGTCTAATTGAAACCGAAAATCCTCTGTGTATAATCGACCAATTATGATGAATGAATTGTTCCCTAGACCACTAAAGAATGCTGGTAGCAAAGCGATTGAGGATGCTATCAAGAAGGCCATTTCCGATTTAGCCGGTCAACCGTATGAAGTTGATATTCAAACGATTGACTTTGGCAATAACTCCAGCACTCACATGAGCGACAGTGTGAAGATAAGCTTTAGCACGTGGAAACAGAGGGAAACACTTAAAGAGGAAGAGGCCCAGGCTTCCTCTGCTACCGCGTAGCTTGGCTCCTTCCTCGCATATTGGTGGTTGGCAGCGGAAAGAGCACAATCTAAAACCGCCCCTTGCGGAGCGGTTTAGGAAGCTGACTGTTAAGCTGCTTTATCTTCTTTCAGTAACTCATCTACGACCTCAGTTTTGAACTCTGTACCGTGCTTCTTTAAAAGCCAGGACAAAAAGATTTTCTGACCGTCATCAGTCAGGTAATCATCCCCGTTTGTTACACCGGCTTTTCTAAATGACTTCTCTGGCTCACTCTTAAACGCTAATTGAAACTTTTCTTTGATATCCATTGTTGTTTGATTAGTTGATGAAATTAATTCTAGTTCGTCAGAGTTATACAAACCTAAATAAGATTCGGCTTCACCCACCTTAAACTCCTTCTGTCCGTGAGTTCTTTGGCTTATTACCCCCACCATACCTCTTGTTCCACCTGGACCAGACCAGTTTTCTTGTATGATGCGTACCTTATCCCCGACCTTAAATTTCATAGCTATTGATTAATGCTAAAAGGAAATTCCCTCTACCTCTTCATCTGATAAGCCTTCTTCGACTTGAATGGTTGGTAACTCCTCGACTACAGAAGGCGCATGTTTCTGGACCACTTGTCTTAAAGCCGATGGGTTAAGCTGCTTCTCAGCTTCATCTTCGATAGCGATAGCTTCTTTCACCACGTCAGCAATAGTCGCTGTACTGGTAGCCCCATAGTAATTAGGGTTAGAGAGAAGGGCGTTGATATGGCCCTGGACGCCTAAGCGTCTGCCAAAGGCATCACCAGAGGCCCCCTGAGAGGCCACAGAATGGCCTAGGTTGGATTCTTTTTGTTGAGGCGAGGCTTTGGATAGAACCGCCGTTGGATTAGCTACAGTGGGCAGAATCTTGTAAATGGTCCTGCGAGTAAACTTGATTGGCTTTCCACGGTTAGGACCATCGTTAGGAGTAAAAGACTCTTCTTTCTCTCCGTATTCGACTCCGAAACTTTCTCCTATCTGGAAGTTTTTAAGGCTGCTATACGCCTCTGAATCTTGGTCAGGGAAGTCGTAATCTTTCTTCCAAATGGTCCATTTATTTTTCTTCTCATCTAAGATTGTGACAGTCGGACCACCCTTATCTTCGAGGCCGCTATACACGATGTTAGTGGCTGGATATTTACTCATTTAAGTTAGATTAATTATTCGAGTGTTGATTTAAGAACGTAATTAACGTTGATGGTGGAATCCTGATTGTCAAATTCTTCCTTCTTCACCACGTTATAGGTGAAGGGGTGTGGTCCAATCGTTACTGTGATGTCTTGACCTAGTTCTAAGTCTTCGGGGTAGGGAAGGCGGGCAGACTTAGGAGAGAACGTTATAAAGCGTTCATTGATTGTTTTCATGTGAGGAATTAAGTTAGCGATGCGTTAGGCATCGCGGTTAGGTTGGTCTAAGACTTTCATGACTTCCTTAGCCATAGCGTTTATCAAGTCTGAATCCAAGACTTTCTTTTCATTTTCGGGGTATGTATAACCTCGCGCTAAGGCTCCGGCTATTTCTTTTTCTAGTTCCATATTTGTAAGGTTAGGTTACGAACCTAGCGGTTCGAGTTAATTAAGTGATTCCAATTTGACGAGAGCTTCTTCTGCTCGCTTTATAAATAGTTTCATTTGATTAATGGCAAGTGATTTAGACTTTGGCAAATTTGGGTAATCATCCGTGTATTCGCCAGATTTAATTTTTCCAAAGTTGGTATCAACTTCAGCACCTATGATTTCCCAATCACTACACTGATGCGGAAGACTGACGGAATAACCACCATCTTTCTTCATAACTTCGAACTCATAGTCTTCATCAAATGTATTTCGATGCATGTGAGGGTTTTTAGATTAGTTTAACTGCTTCTTTTAATTGCTCTCCGGCCAGAAACTTTGGACGAGGATGAGCTGGTAATTCCATTATCTCTCCTGTCCGAGGATTTCTTCGTTTGGTAGGTTTGGCTTCAAAGACTGAGAACTTACCAAAGCCATGCCAGTGAACAGTCTCTCGACCTCTAAGACTGTCGTAGATAATCTGCTGAAGAGCAATCAGATACTTTTCCGCCTGGGAGACAGTAATGCCACACTTCGCCCCCAAGGTTTCTATTAGTTCTCTACGTTTCATTTGTGAGGATTAATTATTAGGTTAGGAAGCCTTTAGGGCTTCGAGGAAGTCGGCGAACTTATCTATCTGCCCTTTCAGATAAGGGTGGAAGCGATTAGCTCGATACTGTTCAACTTCGTAATAACTAATAGCTCGTTCCAAGCCTTCCTTCAATAACGTGAACTCATCATTATCGAGAGTTAAATGCACTTCCTGTTCTTTTACGATTGTTTCTATCTTCATTGAGTGAGGATTAATAGTCTATACCTTAACTCTACAGTATGAGAGAATTTCGTCAAGACCTCTTATTTAAGAGTTATCCACAACTTGATTTTTATACTCAGCTAGGAGTATAAAGAATCGCCGGTAGCGCTCATCTTCGTAAATGTTCGTTACTCGCGCCGAGGGAGGGGTGAATAGCCTCTCCCTTCTTTTTTTGCTCTAATATCCGCATGGACGAACGAGGGTGGTACGACAGGCTATTCGATTTCTTTTGGACGCCGTTTGCTCTCATAGCCAAAGTGCTAATCGAATTCCGCTTCGTACAGCGCAGCCGGTTCGCGCCTTGGGTTTTAGGTGCTTGTGTTGGTAGATGGCCTGAGAAGGTTGAGCTAACCGAGGACGAGAAAAGGCAAATAGAAGAGTTTAAGAATGGAGCCTGAGGCAATCGTAAAACCAGTAGGAGATAAGTGGCGAGTAGTCATTGTTGACGGTGACTCAGAAATCATCTGGACCGAACCTCTCAGCCTCGAAGAAGCGCAAACAGAAGCTTCTAATTACAACCAAAGAACTATCATAGTTCACGAGGGATTAAGAAAGTTGGGAGTGCTGTAGCCTTCCCGCTTTCTTTGTTTTACGTATTGACATCAGGTGTATAGTAGCGCAATGGACTTCACTACCGGCCTTGCCATCCTTGGTGCCGTTAAGACCGTTCTGGACCTCGGGGAGAAGGTCTATCGGTTTGGTACCACCTTTTTAAAAAAATCACCTTCTAGGTACCTAATAAAAAAAACGTAAACACCCGTACGGTACCAAGCTTCAAACTAGAATTAACCGTACGGTACCAGCGTACGTAGCTTTGGGTACCCGCGTACGCAGAGTTTGGTACCGCGCAAGGCAGTAAGCATTATGGCTAAAAGAACTAAGCAAATTGGGCAAACCTGTTATATGTGCGAGAAGCCCGCCACTACGCGGGAACACGCACCCCCTCTATCATTCTTCCCCGCCGACCGACGCGTTAACCTAATTACGGTACCGTCATGCAAGACACACAACCATGATAATGCGGAGAACGTCGAGTACGTTCGCAACATCGTTGTCACGGACATTCACACTAATGACGTAGCGCGGGAAATGTTTGCTAAGAAGGTTAAACGCTCTTATGCCATCGGATATAAATTGCGCCGAAGCACGTTCCGCAAAGTTCGAGAGGTTCGGATTGATGGTCAGGAAACAGCAATCGTTAATATCAGCGAGGTTCGCTTCAATCCAGTTATTCGCGCCATAGCAAACGCTTTGTATTTCCACGACTTCGGTGAGAGGTTCCGGTACCGATGGATGGTCTATAGAGCCACTATGCTATCCGAAGGACAGGCATTCTATGACATGGTTGACCACTGGAACCCTCAAGCACGAGCGATTCTGAGGAATATCCCAACTGCTAATCGAGACACTAACCAACCAGAAGTATTTAAGTATGGCGTCTATCGTGACGAAGAGCATCGAGTAATTTATAAGCTAGTCTTTTATGGTGGAGTTGATATTTATACCCTTGGACTGCCGAATGATGGTTCCGTTGGTTGGCTATAAGAAACATTGCGGTCCAATTTCTTCTCGCTTATCTAAGCCCTTCCTTCTTTACCAGAATGTTTATCCACAGCTTTTGTCAAATACTTTGTTGGAGAGAGTTGGACCACCCTGTATAATGTAGTCAAGCCCGTTTAGGAATTGGCCTACCTTTCAAATTAAACACACAACAAAGCTTGCGAAATGAACATGGTTCCTTGTGCTTGTTTCGCCGCAAGCTTTTCAAGCGCAGGGAATCGTGTTTTTTGTTTCTTAATGGGCTTGGAGCGAGAGGCTCCAACTCAGTAACAAGCAAGAAATTATGACTGACTTTTTATTACTCATGTTATCCGGTGGTTTAGTAGGTGTTGGTTTGTATTTACTAATTGAGTGTTAGGTTACGCGGTCTCTAGGACCGCGAGCAGTTCTTTGAAAACTGGGGTCAAGAAAGCAACTTCTATGGAGAACAAGACCACCACAGAGTTACTAGACCTCTTATCAAAACTAAGTGAAGAAAAGGGTGACTGGCAAACAGGTGGACGGTACGAACAAATTATGGACGTACTGAAAACCCGCGAGCCTTTCACCTACTTATTGAACGACAATTACGAAGAGTCCCTTCCCTCTGCTTGGGAAGCTATCAAAGACTTACAGGAAGAAAATAAGAAGTTAAAGCGCCATAAACACGACCCGAACTCTGGCGATGTAATGGTGCGAGTGTAAATTAATTAGTTTTGACCCCAGCTTTCAGCGAGCGATAGCGAGATAACCTAATATGTCCGAACTCAAAAGACTAATAAGAGAAATAGAAGAAGACTCCGAACAGGAGCAGCGTTTTTAATTCATTCTTTGTTGCTGGTGCTGACTTGATAGCAAAGCCGTGTACACCCGCCAGCAGCGATGAGTGAGTAATTACAATTCAGTTAAACGTCCGGCTCAGGTACTCTGGACGATAAATAAGAGCATCTGGCCTCCTGTGTTTCGTTCTCTCTCCGTTGCTGGTGTGGCTCGTATGAAGCCCATCTAAGAATTAGTTTCACAGGCAATCTTGACCATACGGAAAAGAGGTTGCTAACTACTTGGTTTGAGTAAGACGTGACTCTTACCGCCAGCAGCGAAGAACGAATGAAATACCCACCTCACAGGAATGGCACCGAGCGGATTGGACGCGTATCGAAAGGTAAGCCAGAGTGCCGCTTAGCTTAACTGATAAATGAAAATTACATGAAGCTTTCCGGTATTAGGAGAGTAATAGGTGGGAGTGTATCTACTGATTAGAAGGGAACCATTGAATACCTTCTTCGTCTTCGATAACTTTCACCGTGTTGCCTTGCCAATCAACAAACTCAAGGTCAAGAGATTCTTCGTCTCTTACTCCAATTGCCGTTGGTAAGTATTCTTCTCTACCGTCAGGATATTTGATTCTGATTCCCATTTTCTTAAACCAAAACGCCGGTCACATTCCGGCGCTTTAGTCCCTCACCCCCCACTGACCTTTGCCGCGCATTCTAACCTAACCTAGTACCTTGTCAACTTTATAAAACATCTAAACCACAAGATATGGTGCTTTTCACCCCTTTTACCTAGTCTAATTTCTAACTTGTGTATATTGCGCCGGTGAAGTTTAAATACCGGCAGAAAAAATTTCTCGCTCCCGCGTCTCCTGGTGATACCTCCTCCATTCTCTTAGAAGCCGAGGATAGTGAAAACGGCCAAAAGAAGTCCGGCCAATACACCATCGCCATCACCGACAATCACGGTCGAATAAACCTCGACTTCTATCTTGGAACGGCCAAGCACCGCAGACAGGCTTGGAAAAAGCTAGACACCTTAATGACCCAAATTATTCGCTTTGGCTCTGTTCTTGTTAAAGAGTCAGAAGCTATCCAACGAGCCTCCGAACGCGAGACTCCCAAGGCCAAGAAAGTTACGAAACCTCAGAAAAGGAAGAAGAAGAATGCAAGTTAAATTATTTTCGGCGCTTTTGTGTCCCGATACGTCTGACGCCAAAAACTTTGAGCGCGAAATCAACGATTGGCTCAACTCTAACCTCGACATCGACATTTTGAGCATGACCGTGAACGCGAATGACCGAGACGGCAGCACGAGTATGGTGTTCTTTGTCGTTTACGACGACTCCGAAGACGATGACGAGGGTGATGAACTAACAGTCACCCTACCCCACATCACGGTGAAAGAAATTCGTTCTTCTCACCAGATACCCAACTTAAGATAGAAGCACCGCAGAAGGCACTTTCCTCGCCTTTGGTTGCCGCGTGTGCTTCTGTGGGGCGGTTCATACTCTCGCCGCCCCTAAAAGCTAAGGAAGCGCCAGAACCTCACCTGTCTCTTCCTTCAGGGGTGGTACTCATCATCAAATTTACCATCCCTGGTAATTTGGGAGCACAGCCAAGGCCGACTGTGTTCTCTAGGGGCGGTGGCGCGTCAGGGAACTAACCACCGCCTTAAAACTGTGGATAAGTGGTCTTGCCAAAGTTCATAAATCCGTCATAATTAAGTTAGCTGGTTTCCTCCAGCCCAAAATAAAACGCTCCTGCAGGAGCCTAACTTAACCTCACTTGAATCCCTACTGGCATTCTAAAGATAAGGGTTGCGAAATCTTTCCCGATAAGAAGTCGTGGCAAGGCGAGCGTTACTCGCGTCACTACTGTAAGACGCATAACGTAACCTTGGGCCATCAAGCCGACAAGGGAATCTCGCAATATGCTTGGCAGCTTCATTACTACGCAGGCACACCAAGCCTTCCGTCCAACTACGAGATAGTACAAGCCGCAACCCGCAAAGCAGCTCAGGCTAAGAAAGATAAGCGTACAGGCACTTCTACGGAAGAATAACGCAGATGTCGCTTCGACCTTGTGTCGAAGTGTATGTACGCAAAAATGAAAATTGATGTCGCTCGTGGACAAGTGTTTGAGGATTTTGTGGAGGACTATTTTAAGCGTCGCGGTTGGTCTGTAAAACGAGCGAAAGGCCACGTCCCGGCGTATGACTTGATAATCACTAGAGGTCGCTCTTCAATTCCGATAGAGATTAAATTCGATGAGATGAGCGAGAGAACCGGCAATTACTGCCTAGAAGAAAAGAGCCTCGCACAAACACAAAGCGACTACCTGATAATCGGCACCCCCACCCTTAGTTACATTTTGCCAATCGAAGAAGCTCGCAAACTCTTTAACGAATATCCCAAAAGACAGACCGGCGATTTTCTTGATAACTACAGTGCGCTGGTCCCATGCCAAGTTTTTGAAATTAATAAGTATCAGCGTCTATGAAAAAGGAATTATCGCTTGTCTTTCTATTAGGTGTGATTGTGGGCGAACTGATAATGATTATTTTTCTCGGAGCGATAGCGCCGTAACTTAATTCTCTTAATCAAAGAACAGAACAAAGGAAACTATTAAATAGGGTAGCGACCAACGCTCTGTGAGTGAAGGAATATCATAAAATTGAAACGCTCTTTGTTAGGGATATGGAAGGAACTAAAAAGCTAATTGAAGGGCAATACCGGCATCCGGTAGTCGAATATTTGAAAGATAATGTTTGGCTGTTTACAGAGAAGGTGGATGGAACGAACGTCAGGGTATTTTGGAATGGTCACACAGTTGTTTTTGGTGGTCGTACTGATGATGCACAAATGCCTACCAATTTAATGTATGCCTTGAACGATAAATTCGCTGGCACAGTTAATGAGCAGTTGTTTGAACAAAACTTCGGTGAAACACCAGTGACTTTTTACGGCGAAGGCTATGGTCCAAAGATTCAGAAAGGTGGTGGCTTGTATCGAGATGATATCGGGTTCGTATTGTTTGATGTGATGGTTGGAGATGTTTTTCTTGATAGACCGGGAGTAGAAGATATCGCCAAAGCATTTGACCTAGAGGTTGTTCCTGTTGTACTCGAAGGAACGATTGCCCAAGCCATTGAATATATAAAAGCAAAGCCCAAGTCTGTAATTGCTAAACAAGATATGGAAAGCGAAGGATTAGTCGGGACTCCGAAGGTTCGAATTTTTGACCACAAAGGAGACCGAATTATTGTGAAAGTCAAAGTTAAGGATTTTGCTGGCAATCCCTAAAGGATTGCTAACCTAATTAATCCTTAAACGGCGAAGTAGATATATGAAGAAACAACAAATTAAATTTGAATACAAAATCACAGAAGAAGCTTTGCAGGCATTATTTCAAGGTAAGAAGGTGGTCTTTGATACTTATGGTCAGCCGACGATAACGCTTTACCCTCCTCGTTACGGTGTGTTTATGACCCATGAGAAGTATTTAGAAATTGAACGACGCGCTCAGATGGAAGGGCTCAATACTGTATTAGACCTACTTGTTAAAGCGAAAGTTGCGTCAGAGTCAGCCGAGTCCCTAAAGGACTCGTAACCTAACCCCCTAATTCACCTCACATGAATAAACGTATAGAACAAGAGTTCGAGCACCAATATAACTGTTTAGGTGAACATAATCCTGATATTTTCCCTGGGAACAGTTGTGAATGCCCGTGTCATTATGGGAAGTCTATTCGTGGATTGTTAATCATGGCTTTTGGAGAGTTTGTAGCAGAGGAAAAGACCCGTTCTTTCGAAGCCGACTTATCTGATATAACCCTTAAATACGAAGAAAAACTAAACCGATTCTTCGACTCCCAAATCAAACAAGCCGCAGAGGGGATAAGGGGTATGAAAGAAACGGAAAGACGGGGAGCAACTTTTAGTGAAGCAATCAAAGAATATAATAAGGGTCTAGAAGCTGCTGCTAAAATTGTGGAGTCATTAATCTAACCTAATCTGTCCTATTCAAAGACCCGAAAAGTAAGACTCTCCAAATACGACAAGATATGGTCCTCGCTGGTAAGAGAACGTGACGGAAGATGTCTGTATTGTGGCAGGAGAGAATACCTCGCAGCACATCACTTCAAAGGCCGGTCATGTAAGGCTACCCGCTTGATGCTCGACAACGGGATAACGCTTTGCCCAGGCTGTCACACGTTCAGTTCAGTGTTCAGCGCCCACAAAACACCCGAAGCCTTTACCCGATGGTTTAAGAAGAGCTTTCCCGACCGCTACAAGAGCATAATCAAGAAAGCTCAAACCATGATGAGCGAACGCGAAGCTATCGCCGAATTCATCGCGCTAACCGCGACAGCATAGATGTTCGCCGATGCGCCATAGCCAAGTCCTCAGGTTGGCTCCTAATGTAAATCTGAGTCGTTGAGACATCAGAGTGACCCAGGACTCGACTAAGGTAGATTAGGTTCCCACCCTCGCGTAAATAATTGGTCGCGAACGAATGGCGAATCGTATGCCACGAAAGTCGAACCCCAAACACACCTTGCTTTTTACATAGAGTCTTAAACTGCGTAAGAGCAGACCGATAATAAACCTTACCCCCATGAAGAGTCGGAAAGACAAAATCGAATTCGTGTCGTTGAAGAAATTTATACAGCACCTTACGGCACTCCAACGAGATAGGGATTATCCGCTCCTTATTGCCCTTACCTACAACCCGGAGCAAAAGGTTATCAAAATCAATTTGCTCCCGTCTGAGTTCTACGAGTTCATTGATGCGCGTCCCCGTATCAATCGCAAGACAAAGCATCGCGTAAAGCCGGTGTTGGTGAAACGTTCGAGGCTTAAACGCAAGTAGCCTTTTAATCTGTTCGTTAGTAAACGTCTTCACCACACTCTTTGGAGCTTTGAGAGGCTTCATTTTTACGGCAGCGCAGTGTTCGTTCTCTGCCAGCCAGGTAAAGAATGAGTTAAGGCCGCGAATGTAGCTGTTGATTGTGAAGATGGAAATGCCGCTCTCCCGCAGGGCAATCACATATCCGTTACAGTTGGCCTTTGTCGGCATAGAGCCGACTAACCTAGACCAACTCATATAACAGAACTTGTAGAACTTAATTGTCCGAGGTGAGCAGCCGTTGAGGAATTCTTTTTCCTTACAGAATTGAGCGAATAACTTATCCATGCGATTCTCCTAGTCTAGTGCGTTTATTCCTACTAGGAGAACCCTAAGTTGTTGAGCCAGCGGCCCTAGAGGCCGCTAACCTAATGCTGTTAATCCTAAGTCTGGCGCGTCTGCCAATTCCGCCACTTTCGCATGTTCCGTTACAGATTTGACAATCTAACGCATCTAAGAGACGCGCGAAAAACTGTACCACGCAGTTTGCAGGTTTGTATAATCAGCGCACCTTGCAACTAGCCTCAAGAAGTCGCGGCAGGAGTCACAATGACGAAAGCGCCCGCTGTTTTTGTTAGCTCCACATTCTATGACCTCAAGCAGATAAGAGCTGATCTGCGGGATTTTGTTACTACATTGGGTTTAAGCCCTGTCATTTCTGAGCATAATTCGTTTCCAATAGATCCTACGAGTTCAGCGGTGGGAAACTGCCTGAAAGTTGTTGATGAGAAGGCTGATATTTTTGTTCTGATTATCGGTTGTCGTTACGGCACGATCAAAGACGAAGGAAAATCGGTTACGAACATGGAATACCTTAAGGCCCGTGCGAAGGGGATTCCAATTTACGTTTTCATTGAGAAATCCGTACTAACTCTGCTGCCGTTGTGGGCTGCAAGTCCGCAGAATGACTACAGTGCTGTTGTTGATTCGCCTAAATTGTTTGAGTTCGTTACGTCAGTCAGGGATACAGACGCTGTCTGGACTTTACCTTTCGAAACGGCACAGGACATTATTGAAGGTCTACGACAGCAGCTGGCTTACCTTTTTCTGGAGGCGCTGAGTTTCAGACGCCGTTTCAAGTCGGGGCATCTACCCCCAGAGCTTGCAAACTTAACAGGTGCTTCACTCAGGCTTGTTCTGGAACGCCCACGCTATTGGGAGCATCAACTATTTGCTAACTCCTTTGTAGAAGAAATCAAACGCGTCAAAGAACATGACTGGGACCTTCAATATGGCGTCATTTTAGGGCCAGGACTTCATTTGCAGGACGCGAGCGAAGTGTTTGATTGGATTTCAAAGCATATGGGTGAAAGCAGACGAATAGTAGATAGCTTTTCTAGTTTAATCAATGAGGTCCTGCCCGATGCTCTCGGACCGCCAGGAGTCGCTGGTGACCCTGTAAAGCTTGTTTATGTCAGTCGTCGGTTGGCGGATACTTACAAATCATCAGTAGAGTGGGCTACACAAGCGAAGAGAATTTCAGTACCTGACGAGTTCAACAGGATAGTATCCATCGTCGGCGGGTTCCTAAGTAAGCTCACGAAGAGCATGGAAGACCTTAGCGCGAACTTTCTAGAACAGCTGAATAAAGGCATCGCAAAAGGTGAAGCTGAGGGTGGTCATATTGTCATTGAGATAACGGTTACCTTTGAAATAGATGGTCTTGATGAGTTTAACGACGAAATGAGAAGGCTTCGTGCGTTGGCGGGTTTGAACGAAGAGTAATCTCTGCTTGAGAGAAGTGTTGATGAGTGCTGCCGGTGGTGGGTGAGCCCGGCACAGTGCGAAGGATTAGCGGCCCGCCAACAGTTCACCCTCGGCTACTAGGATCTGAGCGTCGACCATCTCGAAGAGGTTTAACTCGCCGCAGCGGTTAAAGGCGTAGTGCTTCGCCGTGTTCGCAAGTGCGTGGGGATCGTTTGCACTTTCAAGCATTCCCATGAGCACGAGCAGTGCGGCCGGAGATTCATCGCTGCCGCGGCAAATTATTTCGGCGAGAGCTTCGATTTTCTGTTGGCTTGAGACATCGTCCGAGACATGTTCGTTCGGGCTATGTTCATTTGTGTCGCGTGAGCGTGAGAAGTCGAGTGTGTTATTGATTGCTTCGTCGGTCTCAGCGCGACGCACGAGTTTAGCGAGCCACGGCTCGTTTATTTCCATCGCATAACGAATAACCGCTCGGGTCTGTGGATCGAGCGAGGTGTCGTTTAAGACTGCCTGTGCTCTTCGTTTGAGAGCGTCGATGATGGTGGCGGTCCTAGTTGTTCGGTTTGCGTGAGGTGTGTGTTGGCGCGGTCTTGCGCTAGTATGCCTAGTCATGAGCTTCATCCTTTCGATAGAAGGTTGAGGTTCAAGGGTCGACGTTGTGTTCCTGCACATGTAGGCCCGCTTCGTTTGTGGAGGCGGTCTCGGCAATATCCGCAGTGGATTTTCGGTTGTCATCAAGAAATTTCCCCAGTTGACGTTTACTGAATATAGACTCACAATGCGCGCAATGAAATACAGGACCATTAAAACTCCTCCCGCGGTTTCAAACATCACGCTCAAAGAGGCAATCGAGTTAGCGAGAGTCGTTGCCGCACGTTTAGAGGCGCGCCGCGAGAAGGCGGCAAAAGCTAATGGTCGGGCAAAGGCTAATGGTCGCGTATCTACGAAAGCGATAGCAGGATCGAAATCAACTCACAGCCCTAAATCCTCATCAGGAGCAGTCGGTAAGAACAGAAAGTCAACTTCGAAGTCTAAGAGCACTCGCAGGAGTGCCACTCCGAAGCAGTGACGTATCGACGATCTTAAACGGTGGCGTATAACAACTCGGTTTTTCTCAATGTCCCTTTCGACAGGTCCTATAAACGTCTCTTTGAGGCCGCGATTTTCGCAATCTATGATTGTGGCTTCGTAGCCCGTTCAGCTAAGGAAGATGAAGATTCTTCAACACCTCGCGTGGAGAAGATCTATGGACTAATTCAAGAAACTAAATATGGCCTTCACGACATCTCGCGCGTCACTTTGGATCCTAAGAATCGCTTGCCGCGTTTCAATATGCCGCTAGAATTGGGAATCTGGCTCGGAGCGAAGCGGTATGGACGTAAGCGGGACCGCGTCAAGCGAGCGCTGGTTCTGGATAAGATCGATCATCGATATCAGAAGTTTTGTTCAGATATTTCAGGGCAAGACTCCCAGAGTCACAATAACGACCCTTCGATAATGATTCGCAGAGTACGGAATTGGCTTCGCAACTCCCCCGACTATAAGAACGTGTCATTCCCCGGCTCCGAGAAAATGGCAGCTCGGTACAAACAATTCCGTGCCCAACTGCTGATTGAGTGCAAGATACGCGGTCTGAATTGGAGAGAGTTGGAGTTTAATGACTATTCGAATCTTATAGTCGGCTGGTTAACAATCAATCCGTTCTAGCTCGTGATGACCAGCGGTCAGCGCACGCGATAGTCCACTCTAGGTTTGCCCAGGAAGTCCTTGCCGGTGTGTTTGACGATTAGGCCGAGTTGTTCGAGTTCGAAGTAGGCGCGTTGGATTTCGCCTTTGTCGACACTCAGTTTTTGCGCCAGGGCGGCGGGTGAGGGGAGCGATTCGCCGGCGGCGACGCGCTTCTGTTCGATGTGGTCCTGAATCTGTTGCCGAACTTGCGCGTAGACAGGATTGTGCAGGCGATCTTTTAGCTCGATGTTCATCGGGAGTTCATCGGAATCAAAGGGTCGCGTCATTAAAGGGTGCGCGTCACTTTAGATAGCGATCGCGGCGAATCAGGATCCAACCCTTTCGCCTCAGCCAATAGCGCAGCGAACAGTTGCCCCGGAACGATGTACGGAACCGGCGCCAGAAACTCGTCAATCTCGCGCGGCATGATTATAGAACGACTACACATCGCAGCCGCATCGAGATCGCTCGTGATCGCCAGCGTATCCGCCTTCAACTCCCGCAGCCTCTCGATCAGACTCTTCACACTCGCCAACATCACACCCGGCGGCGCAAACAGTATCACCGGAAAATGACGCTCGACCATCGCCAGTGGACCATGCAGAAAATCCGCTGACGAAAAACGCTCCGCCACGACGTAGCACGTCTCCATCAACTTCAACGCCAGCTCGTACGCGTTCGCATACGCCAACCCGCGCCCGACGACGACGCAGTTCTCCATGAAGACATAGCGTTGGACCAGTTCGAGTATCGCCGGCTTCTGTTCAAGCGCTCGAGCGACAAACTCAGGAATCGCTTCATACGACAACGACGGCGGTTGTCGCTCAGACAATTCCGCCGCCAGCATATAAAAGAGGAGCATCTGGCCCGTGAACGTCTTCGTCGCCGCGACCGAACGTTCACGACCGCCATGCGTCAGCAGCGCTTCATCGACGATGCGCGTCATCGCCGAGCTTGGCTCGTTCGTAATGCCAACCGTATAGGCGCCGCACTGCCGCGCGTTCTCAAGTACGCGATTGATGTCTTCACCTTCACCCGACTGCGACACGCCGACGACAAGAGCGTGATCCAACTTCAGACGCGCGCCGTAGATCGTATGGACCGACGGCGCGGACAGTGAAACAGGAATGCCGGTTGTGATTTCGAGAAGGTAACGGCCGAACAGTGCAGCGTTGTCGGAACTGCCGCGCGCGACGAGCACGATCAGATCGATGTCGCGCGATTTAAGAGTCTGTCCGAGCTTTGTGATCTTGCTGCGTTCGGCGGCGATCGTGCGTTCGAGTGCGACGGGCTGCTCGGCGATCTCCGCAAGCATTAAAGACATCGCTGCGAACTTTAACACAGCGCGCGAGAAAACGCGGACAAGAACCTCACGCGCGTTCGTTCTTGCGTCGCTTCCGCAGTATCGCCGCTGAGATGAGCGTCATCGGTATGCCGATCGGAAGAGGTTCGATGATCGTGAAGGCGACGTTGTAGAAGGGATTGGCGTACATCTCCTTGAAGCTCTTGAGCTTTTCGGATTGCTTTGTCAACTCGTCCGGCGTTGCGCCCGCCGCACGAGCTTTCTCTATGACATGCACGGCATACTTATCCATGAAGTCAGGGAAGAAAGTGTGGTATTCGAACTCCCAGATCACTACATACATGACGCACGTGATCAGCATGATGAGGAGGCCGACACTGAGCGCCCTGCCAAAACTGATATACCCGCCGCCGACGTTTTCGCGATAGGAGCGGATGCCGAAGAACACCAACAGAAACGCAAGCACCATCGTCGTGTAGCCGACGATCACGCCGCGGTCGAAACCGATGCGGTCGACGAACGCAACCGTCAACAACATCAAACCGGACAAAACCGCGCCGCAGATCAAACCGAAGGTCAAAACTATCTTCTTCATATCTATTAAGGACTCCTGAGCTGGACGTTTGGTCGAACTGTGGGCGAGAACCTACTCGTGAAGCCGCCGGTTGTCGTCATACTTTCGGGTGAATTCGCTGTTTATTGAAGAAAATCACACTTTAGTGGGAATGCCTGTCACGGAATCAGTCCCATCTCCTTTCCGATCTGCACTGCCTGCGTGCGGCGTTTCGCGCTGAGCTTATCGAACAGCCGGCTCGAATGGGTCTTCACCGTGTTTTCGCTGACAAACAGTTTTTCCGCAATCTCGCGGTTGCTCATGCCCTTCGCGATCAGTTCGAGTATCTCGAGCTCGCGTTTGGTGATGCCGAGGTCTTTCAGCCGTGCCTCATTCAAGGAGAACGGCTGAGACACCGCGACTTCTTTAACTACGACGACCTCTTTGTTACGCGTCAGCTTCAAGCCGAGCCAGATTCCGAGACCGGCGAAGAGCGCGGCGATGAGCCCGCCGTAGATTTCGACCGAGTGTTCCAGGATCAGGAAGCGAATCTCGAGGAAGCGGAGCGCGGCAATCAGCACACCGCCACTCAGTCCGTAAATCAATACGTGAAGAAGCGTCTGTTTCTTCGCCACGGGCGCCATATTAACCAACTATCTATCTCCTAAAAAATTAGTTGACACTCTGCGCGCTCGCTCCTATACTCCTAAAAACTTAGGAGACAATATGGCGCGGCCGAAGACGGACAAAAAGACAGACAGCCTGACACCGCTCGAACTCGAAATCATGCACGTGCTGTGGGAAACCGGACCCGCCAACGTGCAGACCGTCCAGCAAGCTCTCAAACGCGAACTCGCCTATACCACCGTGCAAACAATGCTCAATATTCTCGAGCGCAAGGGCAAGGCGAAACGCACACTCAAGAACCGCGCGTATTTCTACAAACCCGCGGTCAGCCGCAAACAGGTGATCGGCAAACACGTGAACGACGTCGTGGAGCGTCTGTTCGGCGGTTCGGCCGAGAGCCTGGTGATGAGCCTGTTGGAAACGAAACACCTGACGCCTGAAAAACTCGCGCGTCTACAGCAATTGATCGAAGAGTCACACGAGGAAGCCGATGAAAACAATGCTTCTTAACTTCCTGCTGAACGCCATCTGGCAGATCGCTCTCGTCGCAGCGCTGGCGGGCCTGGGCGCTTGGTTGCTGAGATCTTCCTCCGCGCGTTACCGGCATTGGCTGTGGGTCAGCGCGTTGTGGTTGGCCTTATTCGTTCCGGCAGCGACAGCGATCCGCGCTTACATTCAAACAGCCGCCGCCCCAATAATCACCGAACCGATCTCAGTTTCCGAGCCGTTCCAATTGGACGTAGCTACTACTACTACAAACACCATTGCACTTCCGTCTCTGATTCAGTTGAACACGGATTTCGTGTTCCTGGTGTTGGGAGTTTACGGATTGTTCGTGCTCTACCGCACGTTCAGGTTCATTCAGGCCTGGCAAACGACGCGCGCGATCAAACGCAACGCGCTCGAGCTCGAAGCCGATGACGACATCGCGGCTATCATTAATAAATGTGAAAACGACCTCGCGACGCCGCCGATACGAGTGATGCGATCCGAGACTCTGCCCGTGCCAGTCACGATGGGCATCGCGCAGCCAGTGATCATTCTGCCTGACGCGCTGCTTCGCGAAGGCAACACCGAACTACTCACTTCAGCTATCGGACATGAGTTCATTCACATCGCGCGCCGTGATTATCTGTTCAACTTCATTTACGAACTGCTTTACTTGCCGATCTCTTTTCATCCGGCTGCTGCATTGCTCAGGCGCCGGATCAAACAGACTCGCGAACTGTGCTGCGACGAGTTAGTGGCTGCCCGGATCCTGAACGCCGAGGTTTATGCGCGCTCGTTGCTGCGGCTCGCCGGCTCCGCGCCGTCTCTGCGTCGACTCTCCGTTACTACAACCGTAGGCATCGCCGATGCTGACATACTGGAGGCCCGTATCATGTCGTTGTTAACCAAACCAAAAATGAGTACACGCTGGAAGAAGACGTTAGTGTTCGCAGTTTCGTTGTTGCTGTTGGTGCCGTGCGTTGCGGCGGCCGCTTTCAACATGCGGTTCGAGATGCAATCGCAGGATGTTGCGCCACAAGATCAGCGCGCGAAAGAGGAGAAGGAGAGACAGAAGGTTATCGAGACGCGCGCTCGTGAGATGTCGGCGGCTGACGTGCTCAAGGAAAAGATCGCAAACGATCCCGCCTTTGCCGCAGAGCTCGAGCGGCGCAGGGAAGTCGAGTATGAGATGCGCGCTATCAGGCAGGCTGCGCTGGTGAAGCTGGCGAAGATCACGATGGAACAGGCGATTCAGATCGCGACCAGCCAAACGCCAGGCACAGTGCTGTCGGCGAGCCTCGAGGCGACGCATTGGGAAGAACCCGGCAAGCTCGCGAAAGATGGAACGGTGTTCTATCACGTCGAGATCGCGGATCCGGTGAATGACGGTGCGACTCACATTTGGGTAAACGCGCTCGACGGAACGGTGATGAAGACGGAAAAGGAACTCCCGCGCAAACGCCGCAGCCCCGACATCCAGTAAACCTGGTGAACCACAGATTACGCAGATTTCGATCTGTGTAATCTGTGGTCTACGCAGCTTTCGCTTCACGCACCGGCGCCTTACCAAGCTCCTCCATCAACTCCCGGAAACCCGGTAAATCCAACGACTGCGGTCCGTCTGACAGTGCGCGCTCGGGACACGGATGCACTTCGATGATCAGTCCATCCGCGCCACACGCCGACGCCGCTTTCGACATCGGGGCGATCAGGCTTCGCAACCCGGTGCCATGCGACGGATCCGCAAGCACCGGCAAGTGCGACAACTCTTTCACCAGCGCCACGGCCGCAAGGTCGAGCGTATTGCGCGTCGCGGTTTCGAACGTCTTGATTCCTCGTTCGCACAAGACGACGTTCCCATTGCCGCCCGCCAACAGGTACTCAGCGGCAAGTAACCACTCCTTGACGGTTGCCGATGGACCGCGTTTCAAAAGAATCGGCTTTGCCACAGGCGCAAGCTTTCGCAGCAACGAGAAGTTCTGCATGTTGCGCGCGCCGACCTGCAACATGTCGGCGTACTCAGCAACGATCTCGACGTCAGCTTCGCTCATCACTTCCGTGACGATCGGCAGGCCCGTCTCTTTGCGCGCCTGCTGAAGAAAGCGCAACGCTTCGACGCCGAGTCCCTGAAAGTCGTACGGCGAAGTGCGTGGCTTGTAAGCGCCGCCCCGCAGCATGTTCGCGCCGGCTGCTTTGACGGCGACGGCCGTTTCCATCAATTGCTCTTCCGATTCGACGGAGCACGGACCGGCGATGACGACCAGATCGCCGCCGCCGATCTTTGTTCCGCGCACGTCGACGACCGTGCGCGCCTGTCGCAGTTGCCGGCTGACGAGCTTGAACGGATGCGCGATCTGAATCACGTCGGCAACGCCAGGCGCCGCCCGCAGTGCTTCTATCTCGGAACGGTTTCCGCCGCTGCCGACTGCGCCGATGATGGTGCGTTCCTCGCCGTGAATCACGTGCGCCTGAAACCCGCACTCTTTGATCCGGTCGATGATGTGGTTGATTTGCGTCGGGGTTGCGGTGTTTAGCATGTTGACGATCATGATTGTTGTTCCTTTGCTGATAACAAGACGAAGCGGGTTGCGTTTCGGGTCTGGTCCTGGATGTTTTCCAAAATGATCTTGCCGCCGTAGATCTCGGCAGCGTGTCGACCGCCGATGGCTGCCGCCGTTTCGTCGCCTTGTTCGACTACTTCAGCGACGCTGCCGGCCGTGTCGTCGGCGACGACGGATTTGAGTTCCGGGTGCACTGCGAAAAAATGTTTGCATTGGGCCAGCGCCATCGGATGCGATTGCACGGTTGCGATCGTGTCGAGTGCAGCGCCCGGACAGCCAATCAGGTGCTGATCGATCTGGATCTCGACTTCTTCGAGAATGACGAGCGAACTGGCGCGGATGCCGCGTACTGACGGCTCCACGATGCCGGCGATGCTGTTTTCAACGGGCGCGACGAGGTAATCGGCAACGCCGTTGCGAAAGCTGTCGAAGAGGTCGGCGAACGTCCTTTGCGGCACGAGCTCGATTTCGCGGCCGAGCAGCTTCAGTGCAGCTTCTTCGCTGAACGCGCCGCGTTCTCCCTGGAACGCCACGCGTGGTTTTAGTCTCAGATTGTTCACGCGTGCGCCTCAACTACTGACTCGATGCGTTTTGATTCGGTGATTATGCGCCGGAAGAGCTTATCGACCGCGCGGTCATCAAGCGGGCCGCTGTTGAGCTCCTGTAGCCGCTGGAGCACGACACGTTCGCGCTCGAGGTCGGTGATTGGCAGGGCAGCGGCCTTTTTCAGGGCGCCGACTTTCAGCGCCAAGCGCGCCCGCACATTCAGGAGTCGAAGCAATTCGACGTCGATTTCGTCAATCTCTTTGCGCCAATGCTCTATGTCCATGGTTCGTAGCTCCAACGTAAAAAAAGCCAGCCGCGATGTTTTTAGGATCGCGGCTGGCTTCGTTTGAATTTGTGCTTGTGTTTAAGTATTCAGCACATCGTTTTCGCACTTCGCCGGTCCGCTCTCCTTATAAAAGAAGAAGCGGTAGGTAAAGGCGAAGTAGATAAATGTACGAGTGCTACTCATGACTCGCATAATATAGGGCGGTCGTAAAAACCCTGTCAAGATTTTTATCGCATTCCCGGATGATTCGTGTTCTCGCTTTAGTGCTCGTGATTTTCGCGGCGCAAGTTTGTCAGGCGCAGGTTTACATTCGGATAAATCAGGCCGGCTTCGCTCCGGC
This sequence comes from Acidobacteriota bacterium, assembly GCA_046732935.1. Taxonomy (GTDB): domain Bacteria; phylum Acidobacteriota; class Blastocatellia; order Pyrinomonadales; family Pyrinomonadaceae; genus PSRF01. Next base: position 207,616 of record JBKPOC010000050.1, read on the forward strand.
GGACGTCAAAACCGCAGTCGTCTTCGGAAGTGAGCCGCTGCCGTCTGACTTCAGAATCGTCGATGCCGTCAGCGGCAAGGCGGTGTTTGCAGGCAAGATCGCACCGATCGCGGGCGGCTGGGGACAATTCCAGCATCATGCGGGGCTGGATTTCACCGCATTCAGGAGGGCCGGCCGGTTCGTCGTCGAAGCCGGATCGGGTCGATCGGTACAGTTCGACATCAAACAAAACGTCTACTCGGATTTTCCTAACCTGCTGCTCGAGTTCATGCGGCAGCAACGTTGCGGTTACAACCCGTTCGTCGATGCCGTCTGCCATAGCTTTGATGGCCGCACTGCCTACGGCCCCGAGCCTGCGGGAACCTACGTAAACGCGACGGGCGGGTGGCATGACGCGGGTGATCAACTCAAGTACCTACTAACTGCCAGCAACGCTACAGCGCAGATGCTGCTGGCCTACCAACTAAGCAACAATAAATCAGGGCTTCCGCACGTTCTAGACGAAGCACGTTGGGGATTGGAGTGGATGCTGCGTCTACATCCGAAGCCGGATCAGCTTTACCACCAGGTCGCCGACGATCGCGATCATAAAGGCTTTCGTCTGCCGCAGAATGAGACTGTCGATTACGGTTGGGGACCGGGAAGTTATCGCGTTGTTTATTTCGCCGACGGCAAGCCGCAGGGATTGAAGCAGTACCAGAGCGAATCAGACGGCGTCGCAAACCTCGCCGGGCGGTATGCCGCGGCGATGGCACTCGGGTATCAGATCTGGAAAGACGATCCGCAGCAGAGAGCGTTTGCTTTGCAATTGCTTCAGGCGGGCAAGGAGGTCTACGAACTGGGCCGTGCGAAAGAAGGAGTGCAGCAGGGTAACTCGTACGGCGCTCCTTATCGTTATGCGGAAACGACGTGGGCTGATGATATGGAATGGGGCGCTGCGGAACTGTTTCGCGCGACCGGCGACCGGCATTACCTGCGCGATGCCAAACGGTACGCCATGCTCGCCGGCAGCGAATCCTGGATGGGTAAACAGGAGACGGGGCACTATCAGTATTACCCGTTCATGAACCTGGGCCACTTTCGTCTCTATGACCTGGTTGATTCGCGAACGAAGAAACAGTTAGCCGCGTTCTATCGAGCTGGAATCGAGCTTGCGGTGAAGCAGGGCGAGAGCAATCCGTACGGCGTGGGCGTGCCCTTCATCTGGTGCTCGAACAACCTGGTAGTCGCGCTCGCGACGCAGTGTTCGTTGTACGAGCAGATGACGGGCGATCGCCGCTATCGCGAGTTCGCGGCGAAGCAGAGTGACTGGCTGCTGGGGCGGAATCCGTGGGGCATTTCGATGTTTACAGGCATGCCCGAAGGTGGCGTCTATCCGCGAGACGTTCATCTGTTTCCGAATGTGTTGCTGAAACGGATGGTGCGTGGGGGATTGGTGGACGGACCGGTTTATCGCAAGGTGTTTCAGAGTCTGCGCGGGGTATCGATCACAGAACCGGATCCTTTCGCACCTTTCCAGGACGACCGCGCCGTCTACCATGACGACGTCAACGACTACTCAACTAACGAGCCGACGATGGACGGAACCGCATCAGCGATACTGCTAATTGCGCTACGTGGCTAACAGCAACTTGCCCGTCGTCTTTCTGCCTTCGAGATCGCGATGCGCCTGCTCAGCTTCCGCTAATGGATACACGTTATGAATGCTGAGCTTGAGATCGCCATCGACGATCCACTTCATAACCTCGCCTGCCCGCCACTCGAGCTCTTCACGCGTCGCCGTGTAATGCCCCAGCGTTGGGCGCGTGATGTAGAGCGATCCTTTTAAGGAAAGCTTGATCAAGTCGAACGGCGGCACCGCGCCACTCGCGCCACCAAACAGCACCAGGTAACCCCGCGGCCGCAGCACGTTCAGATCTTTGTCGAACGTCGCCTTACCCACACCATCGTAAACGACGTGCACACCCTGATCAGCCGTCAACGCCCACGTCTCGATTTCGAAATCCTCCCGCGTGTAGACGATGCACGCATCAGCGCCCGCCTCACGCGCGAGTTGCGCCTTCTCGTCAGTGCCGGCCGTGGCGATCACCTTCGCTCCGATCTTCTTCTTGGCCATTTGCACCAACAACTGCCCGACGCCGCCAGCCGCCGCGTGCACCAGTGCGGTCTCGCCTTTCTGCAACTTGTAAGTGCTGAAGACGAGGTAGTGCGCCGTCATCCCTTGCAGCATCGCCGCCGCTGCTTGTTCGAAACTCAACGCTTCCGGAACCTTTACCAATCGGCCGGCCGGCACTGCCGCATACTCGGCGTAGCTTCCAAGCGTCCCGGTATACGCAACACGATCGCCAACCTGAACGTTCGTCACTTCGCTGCCAACTTCAGCGACGACACCAGCCGCTTCCTGTCCATTAATAAAAGGCACCGTCGCCGGATAACGGCCTTCACGGAAGTAGACGTCGATGAAGTTCACGCCCGCGACTTTGATCTGCACCAGCGCTTCATCCGCTTTCGGCTTCGGCGCAGGCACGTCAACGACGGTGAGCGCTTCAGGCCCGCCGACCTGCGAAACTTGTATGGCTTTCATAATGGCGGCAATATAACATTAACCAAATTCCAAACCCGAAAGGAGTTGCCGTGATTAATAGACGAAGAATTCTGCCGCGCTCATGCGCCCTCGTCATGCTGCTGACGATGTGCTGCGCACTGCCCGCGCTCGCCCAGAATGCGGACTCGATCAAGATTCCATTTGAGACTTACAAACTGCCCAACGGCCTGACGGTCATTCTTTCAGTCGACCGCACGGTCCCGACGGTCGCGGTCAACGTTTGGTATCACGTCGGCTCCAAGAACGAGATGCCGGGACGCACCGGTTTCGCGCACTTGTTCGAGCACGTGATGTTCACCGGTTCGGGCCACGTGCCGTATGGTCTGCACGACAAATTCACCGAAGGCGTCGGCGGCGGCAACAACGGCTCGACGACCAACGATCGCACCAACTACTTCGAAACAATTCCTTCCAACTACATGGAAACCGCGCTCTGGCTCGAATCAGACCGCATGGGCTTCCTACTCGACAAGCTCGACCTGGCGAAGCTCAACGCACAACGCGACGTCGTCAAGAACGAACGCCGCCAGAGCTACGACAATCAACCGTACGGCCGCGTGAGCGAGATCTTCGCGGCGGCGATGTATCCCAAGGACCATCCCTATTCGTGGCCCGTGATCGGTTCGATGACGGATCTGAGCGCGGCGTCGGAAGAGGACGTGAAAGCCTTCTTCCGTCTTTACTACGCGCCAAACAACGCGACGCTCGCCATCGTCGGCGACTTCAATCCGGCGGAAGCGAAGAAACTGATCCAGAAATATTTCGGCGACCTGCCGCAAGGCAAGCCGGTCGAACGCCCGTCAGTTCCACTCGGCAAGCTCGAGGCCAGCAAACGTCTCGTTTACGAAGATCGCGTGCAGGTGCCGCGGCTTTACATTCAATGGCCCACCGTCGGATTCAAACGCGACGACGACTATCCACTGTCCGTCATGAGCTCGATCCTTTCCGGCTCGCGCACCGCGCGCCTGACGAAAGCGCTCGTTTACGACTCGCAACTCGCCTCGCAGATATTTGCCTTCCAAAACGCATCGGAAGACGTCGGCGTGTTTCAGGTGACGGTTGTGCCGCGTCCGGAACACTCGTTGACGGAGTTGGAAGCCGCCGTCGATCAAGTGATTCAGAAGTTCATCGCGGAAGGACCGACTGCCGAAGAGTTACAGAAAGCGAAGAGCGGTCTGGAACTGTTTTTCTTAAGAGGACTCGAATCCAATCTCGGCAAGGCGAACCAGTTGATCAACGGTTCGATCTTCTACGGCAACGCCGGCCAGTTCCGCACGGACTATGAGAAGACGATGGCCGTTACTGCCGCCGACGTCAAACGCGTCGCTGCTGCCTATCTTGCACGCCCGCGCATCGTGCTGAGCGTGGTGCCGAAGGGCAAGAAAGACCAGGCGTCGAAGGCGGCGGAAAGCGAAGCCGTCAGCATGCTCAACGAGAAACGGTGAGGAGGTAAATCATGAAAACACAGAATCGACGTCTTGCCCTCGCGACCGCGTTGATGATCACGCTCGCGAGCGTTGTTTCAGTAGCGCAACAGCCACTCGATCGCACGAAGATCCCCACGCCCGGTCGGAATCCGGCCCTGCACGTGCCGACGTGGACGAAAACACAGTTGCCGAACGGCGCGCTGCTCATCGTCTCCGAAAAACACAACTTGCCGCTGGTGTCGTTCAACATCACGTTCGTCGGCGGTACCAATCAGTTCGAGCCGGCAGGGAAGCGCGGCGTCGCGGCCATGACCGCCTCGATGCTGACCGAAGGCACGAAGACGAGAAGCGGCGATCAGCTTTCCGACGCCCTGCAACTGCTCGGCACCAATATCAACTCCGGCATCGGCGGCGAAGACGGCTTCCTCAGCTTCGTTTCGACGACGAAGAACTTCGATGCCACGCTGGCCATCCTCGCCGACATGATGTTGAACTCGACGTTTCCCACCGACGCGCTCGAACGTCTGCGCGCTCGCACGCTGGTGAATCTGACGCAGGCGAAGGACCAGCCGGTGATCGTCGGCGGACAGGTGTTTTCGAGAGTTCTCTACGGCGACGCGCATCCGTACGGCCAGCGCACCACCGACGTGTCCGTGAAAGCGATCACGCGTGACGACGTCGTCGCTTTTCAAAAGGCGTACTTCCAACCAGGCCGGGCCATCATCACTGTCGTCGGCGACATCACGACGACGAAGGCGAAGGCTGCCGTAGAGAAAGGACTCGCCGCGTGGGCCAAGGGCGGCGAGAAACCGAACTTCAATTATCCGAAGCTGCCGGAATTGCAACCGGCCAAGATCTACCTCGTCGACAAACCCGGCGCCGCACAATCCGTCGTCAACATCGGCTTGCCCGGACCGCCGCGTAACACGCCCGACTACTTCGCGCTCCAGGTGCTGAACACGATTCTCGGCGGGCAGTTTCAGTCGCGGCTCAACGCCAACATTCGCGAGCAGAAGGGCTACAGCTACGGCGTGAATTCGAATTTCAGTTACGGAAAAGGACCCGGCCCGTTTCGCGCCGGCGGTTCGATCTTCACCGCGAAGACGGACGCCGCGCTGATCGAGTTCATGAAAGAGCTGAAGGGAATCGTCAGCGAGAAGCCGATCACGGACGAAGAATTGAAGACTGCGAAAGACTCGCTGATCCAGGGACTGCCGCAGCGGTTCGCGTCAGTCACCGGCATCAGCGGCTCGATCACGTCGCTGGTCGTGCAGGGCTTGCCTGACGATTACTATCAAACGTACGCGAAGAACGTTTCGGCAGTGACGAAGGAAGACCTGGCGCGAGTCGCGAAGCAGTACATCGATCTCAATCACCTGGCGATCGTCATCGTCGGCAATCGCGCGGAGATTGAGGGGCCGCTGAAGGCTACGGGCATCGCGCCGATCACGTTCTTGGATATCGAGGGCAATGCAGCAGCAGGCGCGTCGCCATCGTCGAATAACCGGGGAGGAAACTAGTTGTCGTCTCTGTCGAGCACGTCTTCGGCGGCGTCGCGAAGTTCGTCCACGAGCCGCAGCGCCTGTTTGCGCAACGGCCGCATGAAGGGATTGCTGGCGAGATAGATCAGCCTGTCGACGAGTTCGACGGTGTGATCGATCAGGCGATAGGTGCGCCGGTGTTTCGGGGAACGGTCGTGAATCCAGAAGAGAATGATCCCCATGTGAAACACCCAAAGCAGGTACGGTAGTTCGGCTTTTAAATCTTTGGGGATGCGGGCAGTCGAACCTTCGATCACCTTCTCGAAGAGTTGTATGCTCGCTACTCGGACGGCGTTTGCATCGTCGGCAAACGGATTCAAAGGGCTCTGCGGATCGGCGGCAGTCTTAAAAAGCACGCCCGCAAACTGATGGTACGGCTTCATCGTGTCGATCTTGAGCCGTATTACAGCGAGCAGGCGTGCTTTCAAAGTTTCAGCCTTTTCGAGCGCCGGAAGAGCGACGGCGGCGTGATCGTCGTGCAGCGTCTGGTAGAACGCCTGAATCAGGTGTTCCTTCGAACGGAAGTAGTAATAGGCGTTCCCCAGCGACACGCCCGCCTTTTCGGCGATCGCGCGCATCGTCGTCTGCTCGTATCCGCGTTCGCGAAACATCGTGAGCGCGGTATCGAGGATCAGCGCGCGCGTCTGATCGCCTTTCAGTCCCTTAACCGCCTTCTTGCGCATCGCCACCATTTTCTCACCTGCTGAGGCCGGTTACTCGTCCGATCTGATACCGGTGTTGAGAGATCATCGAAACGACTCGTTTCGTCGTCGGCAACAACTCCGGCCGCGCTAACCGATACGCCCAGTCGCGATAGCGAGTGAGCGCCCACAGTACCATCAACCAGGCTTTCGAACCGAAGTAGACGGCGCCGTCGTTGGCGACCACAGTCAGGTCCTTGGTCGTCAGATCGTGGTCGAGCTGCGGGAACCGCCGGCGAGCTTCGTCAGATGCGCACGGCACGAAGATGAGTTCTACGAGCTTGGATTGTTCGGCGAGCCATGCGTGCGCCCGCCGGCACAATCCGCAATCCGGATCGTAGAGGACTGTCAGCGCCAGCATGGTCACACCTCCTGCTGGACGGAAGTGAATGCGTCAGGACCAACCGGCGGGTCGTGATGGCGCGCGAGTTTGATGCGACGCAGGTGAGTGAAGAGGAACAAGTTGAAGAAGTGCATCAGGCCCAGGACCATCAGCACGGTGCCGACTTTCGTCGACAGGGCCTCGATTGCACTCTGGCCGTCGAGTACTTCGTAGCCCAGTTTGAGCGCGAGGCTGATGTAACCGAAGCCGATGAGGTAGAAGCCGCAGACGAGCAGGTGATTGACCGAATCGGCAAGGCTTTCGTTGCCGTGGAAGACGTCGATGAGGAAGACGCGTCCGTTTTTGTAGATGGTGCGTCCCACCCAGATGGTGAAGGCGCTGCTGACGGCGATGTAAACGACGTAGGTGCCAATTCCGAATGTCATGATCCGCCTCCTTTAGCGAATTTTGAACACGTTCAACTCCAAGTCGCAGCCTACGCCTTCGGAAGAGCGGTGTCAAGAACTTTTTTGAACAGGTTCAAAAACGAGGTGCTTTGGGTGTTTGGCGACGGTGTGTGCTATTGTGCGTCGTTCCTAATAGCGGTCAGCAACCGAAAATTCAAGGAGACAACCGATTGGCAGCAGAAGACCTGATCCCGGCCGAGGGCGTTATCATCGATAAACAGCCCAACGCCTTCTTTAAAGTGCGCCTCGATAACAGCGAACACGTAGTGTTGGCGGCAATTTCAGGCAAGATGCGGAAGAACCGCATCCGCATCCTGGTAGGCGATCGCGTGAGCGTCGAGATGTCGCCTTACGACCTTTCGCGCGGGCGCATCACTTACCGGTTCAAGTAGACGTTGGGTATGGGCTTTGGTCTGGGGTTTTTGGTCTTTGGTCTTTGGGAACAATACAAAGTCCTAAGACCAAAGACCTAAGACCCAAGACCGAACTTACCGAAACTCAAACGACCTCAAATAGCTCATAAACGACTCGTTCCAGTGCGTCACGGTCTTCTCTGGACCGACGAACTTCACGAAGTACGATCCATTTGGCGTCTCAACGACGGCGGCTCGCAAACGGTAGCCCGGCTTGTTGCTGAAGGTGCCGCTTCCGGGCGCCGTCTCGGCGACGTAAGTGCCCCTGGCGTCGACGACCGTGATCTTCAGTCCGTTTGAGGTGAAGCTTTCCTCGGCCATCTTCTCCTGCTGCGCGCCTTCGCGCGTTTGAATCTGGCTGGCCCAGCGTTCAATGTTCGCTGTCGTCGATCCGCCCTGGCCCTTTCCGAAGTAGTACAGCACTATCGATCCGTCTTCGGCGTCGCCTTCCGCGCGCGGCAGTTTGTACTGCGCCACGCGCATGGCTGAGCTTCTTTCCTCGTCAACCCAACCAGCCGGAACTTTGAATTTCAGCGTCGCGGGTTTCTGCGCTTCTTGTGACCTCACGACAACGGTCGCACACAGCACGGCAAGCAACAAAACGGTCATGATTGGTTTACGCATGGCGCTCATTTAACCGCAGCTATTCACTGGCCGCAAGTCGGTGAAACTCACAAGAAGAACAAGTCGGGAAGGGGGCAAGCGAAGCGCGCCCCCGCTGACTGAACAAGCATAATCCGAGCCAGCGGGGGCGCGCTTCGCTTGCCCCCTTCCTGAC
>JBKPOC010000051.1:0-72541 GCA_046732935.1 Acidobacteriota bacterium
ATTGGACACAACGCAAAAGCGGCCAGGTCCACTGGCCGCCGTAAGTCATTGAAAACATTGGTAGCGGGGGGCGGGATCGAACCGCCGACCTTGGGGTTATGAATCCCACGCTCTAACCATCTGAGCTACCCCGCCATGTGAGCGTAGTATAACAGGATCAGTAGTTTACCTCTATCGTTGATGCGTGTTACTTCCGCTCCTCAGACTCCCACGCTCTAAACCAGTTGAGCTGTCCCACCATGGTCGGCGAGTACACCAAAATCAACAGTTTACCTCTATGCCTGGATTCGTTTACTTGCGCTTGCCGGGACTCTTGCCAGACTTTTGATTAAAACTGACTCAATTTGTGCCCCATGGCTTTGAAAGGCAGAGGCTCGGCGGTGAGCAACCCGCTGCTCGTCTGATCGATGTAATCCTTGCGAGAACAACGTTAGCTAATTGCAGTCCTCAATTGGAGATAGGGTTAGGAACTTCGTGGGAGCGTGGGCCTGAACGCCATGCTCAGCTTGGCGTTTGCTCTTTTAGGCCCGTTACTGTTTTAGAGTGGACGTGAATTGCTAGAATGCTGCCAAAGCTTCTAGGGAAATTACAGGCACGGCCTTTTTTGGAACACACTCCTTCGAACTGTCACTGCTCAGTGAAAATGTCCGGCGTGTGCTCAGTGGAATGTCCGCGGTTCCAGATCCGCGCGCCCTTGACGCCTCGGCTATGAATGCCCGCGCCGGCCGGAGGAGGAAAGAAAAGCTCCTCAGTTCGTCTTGCCATTCTAGCTGCGGCGTCAAAGGTCCGCTGCGCCGCGCTCCGTGAAGGGATTGGCAAAGCAAAGCCTCCCGAAAGAGGAAGGGCGCAGCACTTGAGGGGATTCAATAATTGCCAAAGAGATAAGCATTGCGACGGCGGCGCGCTTTTGCATCAGGTGGTCGCGGAGTGTAGCGCGGCCTTGGGGTGCTCGGTTTGGCGAGCGGCGTCGTTGCTGCCTGGTCCAGTCGGCGATAAGCGAGCTTAGTCTCATGATGATAAAGATGTAGCTCACTCTCTGGGGTGACATGCACCATCACCTTGCAAGCGACCAGGCAGGGCTGTTGTTTCTTACGCAGGATCTGAAGGGTGAGCCCACGAAAAGAAATGGTGTGATCAGCTTTGACCTTCCGCTCGGTGGCAGTGGAGAAGAGGCGGTCCAGATCCAATTCCGGGTGCAGCGGGCGCCAGGCACTTTGCGGATCACGCGGCGGCTTGGCGAAGCGTTGATTGTAAGCGGGGATGAAAGTCTCGAGGAACAGGTTGGCTTGCTCCAGTGAAGCAATGCCGGCGAGACGCATCTCCTTAATGAGTCGATCCTGAAAGGTTTGCCAGAGCCGCTCGATGCGACCTTTAGCTTGCGGGGAGAGCGCTGGGATCGAAGTAATACCGAGCTGTTCGATGATTCGTTGGATCTGGCTCTGCGGCTTGCGTCCGGCCAGTTCGTCTTCAATGGTCGCTTGTTTAGGAGAGCGCAGAATAGTATGCCGGTCATGATAGAGAATGTGGGGCAAACCGTAAGTCAGGGCGACGCTACGCAGCATCAGCAGATAGCCAGGCTGATCTTCGCTGGGGCGGAAGCGAGCGTAGACCACCTTGCCGCTCGCATCGTCGATCGCCCCGAGTAGATCCATCGCTGGAGCGCGGCCTTCCAGCCAATCGTGTGGCGAACGTCGGTTTGCAACATCATGCCTTCAGCGCTCTTGCGCTCGCGCTGCATGCGTTTGACCCTTGTCTTGGAACAACGAGGCGGGCGAATGTGATGAGCAATGAGCAGGCGTGAAAGGGTGGAGCGCGGGAGCTTGATGCCTTCATCGCGCGCCAGCAGCTCAGCCAGATGCGAGACGTTGAAATCGTGATAGCGGCCAGTGGGGCCAGCTAGCTCTCTTAGTTGCTCGATGAGGACTGGCGGCGTGTGACGTGAAGACAGTCGGCCCTGATTGCCATGCACCAGAGTCTCCAAACCCTGCGCTTCATATCGCTGTCGAATTCGTCGCACCTGTCGACTACTCCGGCCCAGCAACTCGCTGGCTTCGCTAGTGCTGATCTTGTTTGCGATCAGCCGCGTGATGATCTCGCAACGACGACGTTGTTTCTCATTCAAGGTGATTGTCCCCATGCTGTTAGCATGCGGACATTTTCACTGAGCAGTTAAGCGGACATTTTAATTGAGCAGTAACACTTATCCTTGGAACTATGCTTGACCTCCGCCTACACTTCATGATACCGAACCTCTCTCCGACCCTTAGCGCAAGTGGTTTAGTTCAATGGAGGAATTTATCAATGAGGCAAAGGCCCATAATTCTATACTTCACATTGCCGCTCACAGTAGTCGTTGCACTTGGCTTACTTGTGTCCGTGTGGGCCAAACAAGACAAATCAGAAAAGAACCCCAAGCCAGTTGTGACTACTTTTGAAGGCTATAGAATTATTCTTAACAAACAATCAATTTTTAAACTCCAAAATGGAGTGTTCCGCGTTAATGAATTGCGAATTCCCTTAGATACCGAAGAAGGGGAACATATCAAACAGACAATAATATCGGATTTATCAAGCAACTTCGGATCCGAAAAAGCCCAGACGTATCATCATGAACTGAGATTCAGAATTTATGATTGTAATTCCGGAAAGGCGCGCACTTTCAAGACCTCCTACTTTAGTGAATCTGAACAAATTTACGAAACGCCTACAGCGGAGTTAGGCGGTGAAAATGGTCCTCCATTTCAAACGCTTAATAAGGTTATGGTAGATTCCGTCTGCAAGTAGTCTATTAATTAAACCGAAGTCATGAAAGCGAGCCAGGCGAGAGTTCCCGCGATTGCAAAATTCCGGCCCCGAACCGTCAACCTCAAGGGCGGTGATCATCTTCACCTCGATTGGGTTGTTTGTTCAAAGTGCTTACCGGATACGACGTGCGACGAGCTGATCGCGCTCGGCAGATCTTTCCCCCGAGAAAAGCCGACTGTGGTAGGTCAGGACGTTTTGAAGGAGCATCGCGTGGGCCAAGTTCACATGATGCCAAGCGTGCCTGAGACTTTGTCTCTTTATCAGATGTTGTGGGATACCGCCGTCGACGCGACGACGAAGCATTACGAACTTATGCTAAGTGGCATAACTCGCATGCCTCACTACGTCGAGTATCCCGCCGGCCGCGGTCACTTCCACTGGCACAACGATTACAGCCACGAACAACTCGAGTCGCCGCGCAAACTGACCGTCATCATTCAGCTTACGAGCGGCGACGAATATGAGGGCGGCGATCTCGAAGTGTTTGGTACACCCAACTCAGTGTTACCGCGTGAGCGTGGCACTGTAGTCTGTTTTCCTTCTTTCATTCCACATCGTGTAACGCAAGTGACTGCGGGCATGCGACAGGTGATCGTCGCCTGGATCGCCGGGCCGCGCATTAACTGAGATGAGCAATGAGTAAGAAGAACGCTTCCCAAAGCAAAGAAGTCGAGCACGTGGCGAAGACGATTCGGGACGTCGGTTTCTGTGTGGTGCCGGCCCTGATCCCGCGGAAGCGTTGTGACGAGTTGCGCCGTGTGCTGATGCCGATTCTAAAAGCGGAGAAGAAACAAAACCTGCATCACACCGGTCATCAGCGCATCCTGCACCTGCTGGTGAAGAATCCAATCTTCACCGAGTTGCTTTGCCATCCGTTCGTACTCGCCGTGTGGCGGCGCTATCTTTGTGAGGACATAATTTGCTCGACAATGACGGCGAATGCTTTATGGCCGCGCAGCACCGAATTGTACTGGCACGTGGATCATCCGTACTGGACCATGACTGAGCCGTATCCGATCTATCCGCTCACCGGACAGGTCATCTGGATGATCGACGATTTTACGCTTGCCAACGGCGCGACCGCCGGGATTCCCTGCAGTCACCGGACGCCAAAGCTGCCGCGACTCGCGGAGAATTGGACCGACGAAGCGACGATACTCACGGGTTCACGCGGCAGTGCGATCTTTGCGGATGGTGCGTGGTGGCATACGTCGCGGCCCAACAGCTCACGGCGTACACGCTTTGCTGTACTCGCAACTTATATTCGCAGTTACTGTGTCCCTCAGGAGAACATGCGCAGGCAGTTGGAGACGATGAAGAATCCGTCGGAGCAAGTCAAACAATTGCTGGGCGGAAATCAGTACGTTCCAACAGTCGAGTTTCCGTATTGATCCGCGGGGAATCCCGGGCTCAAATCATATCGGAGAGGACGGCTATACGTCCGCGAAGACCCGTGTGAAAGGGATTGATCGTTTCCAGTCCGGGAACAATCGCGCGCACAACTCGCACCGGTTTGATTTCAGATGTTGAATAGTCGGCCACGATCACGTGACGATAACCTGCGGCGGCGATCTGTTTGATTATCCAGCGAACATCCTCAGCAGCATCATTGGAAGAAAAACCCTCGATATGGGCGAAGTTGCGCTTCGGAGCATCGGGGTTCAACTCGCGCGCAAAAGCAGAACTGCTTCGTGAATCCGTCCGTTCATGACGGCCCAGGCTACGTGCCTGTAGTACGAGATCCTCACGCGCGCCGGCTACGTGCGTCATGATCGTTTGGCTGGCTTCGAGGATCGACATGTTCATGGCAGTTTCCGGATCCGGATGCGCCGCCCAGCCGCTGGCGCGCTGCAAGCCGTCGTGAAACAGCAGTCCTTCTATAGACCCTTCAGGGAGATAGATCGTCGAGTTAAACGTGGGCACGCGTATCTCGGAAGTGATCTCGCGAACTTCGAGCCTGTAACCGGCTCGGGTTATTTTCGCAAGCAGGCGACGTGTCGAGGCAGGAGTTGTCTCGAGATTTACGGCCGGGCGGGGCGGTGCGGTTGGGCTGCCTGGATTTCCGTCGCTGATCGAGTCGAGGACCAGCGCGTGGCGCTCAATGTATTCGCAAAGCGCATGCGTGAGCGCTTCGGCCATTGTCATTCCCGAGGCGAGTCCGTTGGTGGTGATGGTTTTGCGGCCACCGCGCGGTGAATAATAGATGTCATTTGTTACCCGGCGATGCGTGATGGCAGCAGTCGGGACGAGTACTGTCGATCCCGTCATTAAATCGTCGCAGCGGTGCCAATCGATCTTCAGCTCTTCGGAATAACAACTATCGTATGGAAGATCGAGGCTCGCCGGATCGATCGTTTTCCTGCCTCGTTTATTCAGCACTGCAAAGCTGGCGGTTTCCTCGACCGTGGCGTGCGCGATGATCGTAAATTTCTCCTGCGCCCACTTCTCAATCTCCTCCATGATGGCGCCGACTTTAGCTCCTGTGACCGACTCACTCTTGCCGCTGCCGACCGTGCTGGACCACTCCCCATCGGGCCGAAATGCCTGCGCATTTGGAATTCCGATCGTTCCCAGTCCGGTGATGACGCCGACACGAGTTATGCCGATCACCTGCTTGAGTTTCTTGAGCGTCGAATGAGCTTCAGTCAGGCTCTTGCAGAACCGTTTACTGCCCGACGCTTTTTTTGTTGCTCGCAGCCATGGATGTCGGGTCCGTGGCGGTGCGACTGGCTCTGAACGAAACGCAAGACGTTTTGCCAAAGCAAGTTTTTCAACGAACTTATCGACCGTCGCTGCATCGATGCCCCACCAGTCTGTGATTTCCATCGCCCCATGAATGTCGCGTGTGTTTAGTAGTCGACACAGTTTGTCTTTCGCCCAGGCGATCTCTTCGGCGCGCGCCTCTCCCTTCAATCGTTTGCCGCGTGCGGCAAGCCAATCAAGACTCACGGTTCGTGCAGTCTCGCTTTTGAGCGCGAGGTCGTCGAAGAACAAGTGTGTCCGCAAGACTTTGAAAAATTCCGGTGAGCGACTGCGAACCGCGGCCATAGTTGTCAATTCGAGTTGCGCTCGCGCCGCGAGTGCCTTCTGAATTTCCTCGTGCTGCAAGCCCAGATCGTCAAGACTCGTGTCGACTTCTTCCTGCGTTGCCCAATGCCACGTGCGTGCGGCTTGCGCGAGATGACGCTCTACGACCTCCTGTGCTGGAAGATCCGGCAAAGGCGCGACTTCGCTTCCGTTGAGTGTGGCCTGCGCCATGAGTGCATAACGCGACAGAGTTCCAGTCAAACCCATGAACTCAACGACGCGCGAGAACAGCACGGGCGGCCCGAATTCCCAGAAATGCACGTAATCGGTTGCCGGCGCTTCGCGAGTCACGGCGCTCTGATCGGGGCGGTTGTTGTTCCCATCTGCGGGAGAATGGTCGAGGCGTACGTGGCGAAGTATCTCCAAAAGCGTAATCGCATCTTCCCGCTTCAGATCGTACGACGCGAGCATGGTTGCCAGGTGAGAACTCTGCTGCCCGTCAGCCACGCCCGCCTCTCTGAGAATCACTGGATACGTGCGATCGAAGTATGACAGTTTGCGCGCCGTACTGACGATCGCTGACGCAAGTTGCCGGGAGATCGTTCCGGGCCGCGCCAGTCGATCGACGGCATGCCGGATGTTGACCAGCGGCTCGCAAAGCGGCCGCATGCTTTCAGGATCGAAGACCAACGCGACCTCGTCATCCCCGTCGATCTCGCCCGAGCGATACATTTCGTAAACGCGGCCGACGCCGGTTATTCCAGGTACCTCGACGGCACGCAGCGCGCCCATGCTGGAGGCGCCGAAGATGCGGATGTTGCGATTGAGCGCGGCACGGAGTTCGGTCGGACTCACCGAGAGGTGCTGATCGAATACTCCATCGACGATTGCCACGATCGAATTAGCGGGCACACTGTCCAGATCGCCGCGCCTGATAGGCCGGCGATAATCCGCTTCGAGAATTTTCCGTGCCTCGTGATGTCCTAACGACGGACCAAGAAAAACTACCGGCAGCCGAGGAGAGGTCTTTCTTCGTGAGCGTGGCATGTGAACTATCGTCGTGTCTGCGTGGTTGGACTTCGCGGCTAAGCAAATCACAAACAACCAAAGAACACAAAGAGAACTAGTGGTGAACAGAAACTTTCGCTGCGCGAATGAAAGATCCTTGACTGCTGCATCACACTGTGTTACAAGCCGCACAAAAGGGTTCCTCATGAACAACTTTGTTCCTCTAAGCTCACTCAGACTCCAAAGGCAATTGGCTCCGGCCAGTACCTACATCGAGCCGCATCCTGGGATGTTGGCGAAATCGATCGTCGAAGGAAAGCGCAGGCTGGATGAACTGACGCGCAACGATTTGAGTGGAGTTTCTGACGCGTGCCGTTTAGTGTCGCCTGCTTCGGCAACACACGACGGTCGATATTTGATCTCTCCCGATGGACCTTTGCCGTTACCCGGCACACTCTCGCACCGGTTATTACAGGACGTTCATCTGTGGATCGGCGTCGAAGAAGGCGTAGCGATCGTGCTGGATGAAGACGAGCACCGTCTGTTTATACGACTGCGCGACGGCGTGCCCCCCTCAGAGGTAGTTGCGGAAGAATTCCCTACGGTTCCCGCAGAAGAAGGTTGGCATTACGTGAACAACTTGATCGCGCGCCTCGCCATTGGTGGGTTCATCCGTGGCGTCGAAGGCTACACGGATCATTGGGAACCCACGCCGCGCCGATTCATGCGGCTGCATTTGACGCAAAGGTGCAATCTGACTTGTGTTCACTGCTATGCCGACTCGAGTCCGTACGTCAGCTCCGAAGGCGAGATGCCGCTCGAACGCTGGCTCCAGATCATCGACGACTTCGCCGACGCTGGCGGCGAGCGAGTTCTGTTCACTGGTGGCGAAGCACTCGTCTACAAAGGTTGTGACCAGTTGCTGCGCCGCGCGAAAGAACGAAACCTCGATGTCACGCTCTTCTCCAATGGGATTTTGATCGATAAGTTTCTCGACGTGATTCGCGAAAACGTAGATCAGGTGCAGATCAGTATCGACGGACCCGATCCTGAGACGAACGATCCGATTCGCGGAGCCGGAAGCTTTCAGCGAGCGAAGAAAGCAGTCGACACGCTGCTGAATGCAGGCGTCAAAGTGCGTATCAGCATGGTGGTGATGGAGCAGAACCTCGAGGCAATGCGCCGCGGCTTTGTCGACTTTGCCAAACAATGGGAGGGCAGGGGATTAGAGTGGCGGCTTGGTTACGGAGTCGCCCATCACGGCAGGGGTTCGGAAATCGGCGACACGCTCGAGATCCACGACGTGCGTCCCATTGTCAACGATCTGCTCGAACAGGTTGAAGGCCCCGGCGGACCACGCATCGCGCGTAGCACGAAGAGTTGCGGTTACGCCGAACAAGTCGTGATTGCTCCGGATGGAGGCGTTCATCCGTGTCACCTGCTGGACGGCGCGATTACACACATCGACGATCAACCGATGACCGATTTGATGGGTCTGCTGAAAGAGACTTCCCGCAACTACAGTGTCGATCACAGCGTCGGCTGCAATGCCTGCGACATCCGTAATCTTTGTGGTGGCAGTTGCCGCGTTCAGAACGGTAAAGCAACCGGAAACAGGCGCGTAACCAACTGCACCGCTTTTGACAAACTACACCGACTCAACAATCTGGTTCAGACATTCGCGGAGTATCCGGTGGCCGCGGTGCCCGAAGCCGATTGGGAATAAACAAACCTTTCCACCCGAGGAGCAAACAGAATGGCCACTACAACCAAGAAGGCAGCAAAAAAAAGAGCGGCGACCAAAAAGCTGACCAAAGCAAAAGCGGAAGCCAGACTGAGCATCTTGACCTCCGGCGTAGATAGCGCAAAAGCCGGGAAGTTGCCGCCGGGCAGCGTCAAGCTCTCCGCACAGGGACTCACCATCGACGTGCAGAAACTCTCGCGGAGCCTGCTTCGCGACCAACGGGCAGATCTCGTCTCGAGCATGGGTTGTATTTCGAATCCCGGAGGCCCGGGCTGCTAGTTGAATTTAAATGGCGGCACGTCATTCATCACGCCTGGTCGGCCAACGCCGGACAGGTTGCGTTCTGCTCATTTCGCCGCCGTGGCGTCTCGTCAACTGGCCTTCACTCTCCGTCGGAGTGTTGAAGGCCCATCTGAATCGAATCGGAATACCCACTGACGGTCTGCATCTCCACTTCGACGTGGCGATGCAGATCGGCTTGGCCCGTTATCAAACGATCGCCTCAGGCTGGGAACTGGGTGAGGCGTTGTATTTTGGCCTCTACTCACCTACCGAAGCTTCCGACATACTTGCCCGCACTGCTCGGTACGCGAGCGAAAACGGCCATGCGTGGCCGCAGGAACTCGCGAGCATCGACTTCATGCATGAAGTCGAGCGTGCCACGCTCAACGTTATCGACCAGATCGATTTCTCACGGTACAGTCTGGTAGGCCTGTCCGTCGGCGCGCTGCAACTGGGCGCGTCTCTTTATCTGTCCCAAATCATCAAGCAGCGAGCCCCTTCGATTCGCGTTGTGCTCGGAGGTGGCAGTGTGCTCGGCCAGCCCGGTGCGACGCTGCTGAAATTGGTGCCATGGATAGATGGCGTTGTCGATGGAGAAGGTGAAGACGCGCTCGCAGCGTTGGCCCGCGAGTCAAACTGGGATGAGCAATCGTTGTCCCGCATTCCAAATGTCCGTTACCGCCGATCGAATGGCGCGCCGGGCCGCACACAGGCTGCTTCAATGCTCAACCTGAGTCAGGCGGCCGTGCCGGACATGGATGAGTTTTATGCGGCGGCGCGCAAGGCCGGCTATCCGCCGGGCGATCTCGTGATGCCGCTTGAGGCATCGCGCGGCTGCGCGTGGGAACATCGAAAGAACGATGGACAGCTTCATGGTTGCACGTTTTGCGGTCTCTATCGCAACTCGCCGAATTTCCGTGAGAAGCCTGTAGCGACGATCGTGGATGAGATCCGGAATGGAGTTGAGCGCAGCCATGCGACGGCAGTCAGTTTTGTTGACGCTTACCTGCCGCCGGGCGCGGCAAAAGGTCTGTTGAAGAATATTTCCGAAGCGGCACTCGACGTCACGCTGTTTTGCGAGATGCGCTGTGATCTCGACGATCAGATCGCGGATCTACTCGCGCGCGCTGCAACGCGGCAGGTGCAACTGGGTGTCGAGGCATTCAATACGCACGTCCTGGGGAAGATGGACAAAGGCCGCCGGATGATCGACAACGTGTTTTCGATCAAGTTGTGTGAAGAGTATGGAATTCCTTACCAATACAACTTGATCACCCATTTCCCCGGCGTTAGTGAAGAGGATTTGCTGAAGACGATCGAGTTGCTGCCGCTGTTCCGGGCGTTTGTGCCGCCGGCGATGGCAGATTTCTACCTTGATCGAAGCAGCCGAATCTATGGAGATCCTTCCGGCTATGGCATTGCGGCTGAGAGTTTTGATCGCACGCCGTTGCCGTTTTTTCCGGCATCATTCAAGAACCATCCGGTGAGCCAGTTCGTCGCGTTCGAAAAGAATGAGACGGAGAAGGTGCGAAAAGCTTGGGCGAAGATTGAAGCGCTTGTTAATCTCTGGCGCACAAATTACACGGAAGTGCAGGCGGCAGGCGTGAGCCATCTGCTATCGTATCGCGATCTGGGAAACGTGCTCGTAGTGACTGATTATCGAAACGGCGATCCGTCTATTCTCGAACTGCGTGGTGTTCTGCGCTCGGTGCTGTTTGCCTGTGACCGAATCGTATCCCGGAAGGAACTGCGCCGCCGTGTCCCGGAGCTGGATGAGGAAACGTTAAGTTTGGTGCTGGACCAATTGCGCGCATATGGATTGATTGTCGAGGAAGCCGAAGCACTGCTGGGTCTGCCGGTGCGCGCGCGTTTGCCTAACGGCGCGCCGCGTATCTGGGGCCGCGGATAAATGTAGATGAACCTAGAGTCATTGATCGCGCCGGTGAAGTTGAAGAGCTTTTTTGCCGGGTACTGGCAGAAGCAGCCGCTGATCGTGGCGCGGAACAAATCTGATTTTTATAAGGGTCTGCTCACCAGTTCTGATTTTGAATTCCTGCTCTCATCGCTGACGAATCCGCAGGGTGGTTGGTTTAGCCTCGTGAAGGAACACGCGCGCCCGCCTGTGGATTCCATGCTTTCGGAAGAGAAGCTCGTGAATCTGCCAGAGATCTACAGCGCATTCACCGAAGGCTACAGCCTCCTTTTGAACCAGGTGCAAAAACGACATCGCGCGTCGGGGATTTTGTGCCGACAGTTAGAGATCTCGTTTAGTGAGTTTGGCGTCACACTGTCCAGGCACATCGGCGCTAATGCCTATCTCTCGCCCGCGAACTCGCAGGGGTTTTCGATTCATTACGATCCGCACGACGTTTTCATTCTTCAACTCGAAGGTCATAAACACTGGCGACTCTACAGGCGTCACGTACAGTTTCCCATCAAACCACCGCCGATGCCGATTCCGAAAGATGAAGCCGGGCCGCCGCAGCGGGATTTTTACGTTGCGCCGGGAGACTTAATCTACATACCGCGCGGCTTCCTTCACGATGCCGAAACTGACGACGAGAGTTCGCTGCACCTGACGCTCAGTGTTGAAAGCGCAACGTGGCGCGATCTGATAGCTGAGATCCTTTCGTCTGATCCTCGCTTCCGCGAAACCCTCCCACGTCATTTCAATTCGCGATCGCGGATCAGCCAAATGCAGCTCGAGGAGTTTGCGTCGGTCGTTTTGCAGATAACGAAGAGTCCCGCGCTGCCCTCAGCGCTTTCGCGGGTGACGACCAAGCTACTCGGCAATCTCGAATCTTTGCCCAATGGCGGGTTCGGAGCGATCGACAAAGTGCCGGCGTTGACCGCAGAAAGTTTGGTTGGCCTGAGCGAGGGCGTGTTTGGATGGGTGGAAAACGCGGACGACGGCGTGATCCTGCATTTTCCGGGTGCGAGCCTGAAGGCGGGCAAAAACATGGCGTCCACGTTCCGCTTTCTCTTGAAGCGCGGAGAATTTCGCCCACGCGATCTGCCGGTAAAGAGCAGCGCCGAAGAAAAAGTGAAGTTTGTGCAGCAGTTGATGCTCGGCGGATATTTAGTGCCAAAGTCGTAGACCTGATTACATGAATGTCACACAGTAACCCGTGGGTTTTAGGCATCAGTGCTTCGCATAACGGCGCTGTCTGTCTCCTGCATGGCGATAAGATCGTAATCGCCATCCAGGAAGAACGACTCACGCGCACGAAACGCCAGCGGTTGTTTGGCGCCTCCGAGAGCCTCGCCGTTAACTACTGTCTAGACTATGCCAATATCACGCCCGCGGATCTGAACATGGTCGTTTTCAGCGCGCAGGGACGCGCGCGCTCCCGCGAACAGGACATCTCACTAAACCCGCAACTCCAGGTCTCCTTACACCAAACACCTTCGATCACGATCTCTCATCACTTGGCCCATGCGATGAGCGCGTTCGCGTTGTCGGGCTTTCAGGAGGCGGGGATTCTCGTTATCGATGGCCTGGGATCGCCGTACGAAGATCTTCGTGACGACGAGCAGTCGGCCGCGGTTGAGCAATTTACTGACGGGTGGGAAAGCATCTCCCTGTACAAGGCGAGGGGCACAAAGATTCGGGCGCTCGAAAAGCATTTGGTCGAAGATGGACGTTGGTTGACAAGCAGACCGAAGGGTATGCCTCTGTTCGGCAGCCTCGGCGGCATGTACTCGGCCGTCGCTATGCAGGTGTTTGGCGATCGGCTGGAAGCAGGGCAGGTGATGGGCCTTGCGCCTTATGGCGAAAGTGAGTTTGGGCCTCACGAGTTTTTCGATTATGTCGATCGGAAGTTTATATTTCACGACACGGTCCCGAATCGATTCGCACATAACAAGCGCTGGCCCGCTGCGCAGCGCGACTATCGAAATCTTGCTTGTTCAGTGCAGCAGGCGCTCGAGAAAGCCGTGATGCTGTTGGCCATGCGGCTGCGAGAGTTATCGGGCTCGAACAATCTTTGTTATGCGGGCGGCGTCGCTCTTAACTGCGTCATAAACGAGCTTCTCTATCGCCATTCGGGTTTTAGGAACATCTTCATCGCACCTGCTGCGGAAGACAGTGGACCGGCAATCGGCGCCGCATATTACGGATTGTGGGAACTGACTCGCCGAAACGCACGGCAACGTCTTCAGCGCGACAGTCACGGACGCGAGTACTCGGTCGCTGCAATTACCCAAGCGATCCAGCAGGTGCCGGCGGTGGCTCTGGTTCACTCTAAACGCGACGTCTTCGACGAAACTGTCGATCGGTTGTGCGCCGGAGAATTTATAGGCTGGTTTCAAGATGGATCAGAACTCGGCCCGCGCGCGCTGGGCCAGCGCAGCATTCTCGCCGATCCGCGCAATCCGAAAGCAAAGACCCTGCTAAACGCCAGGATAAAACATCGAGCGTCATTTCGTCCGTTTGCTCCGTCGATC
This sequence comes from Acidobacteriota bacterium, assembly GCA_046732935.1. GTDB lineage: Bacteria > Acidobacteriota > Blastocatellia > Pyrinomonadales > Pyrinomonadaceae > PSRF01. The sequence goes on from JBKPOC010000051.1 coordinate 13,313, forward strand.
TTGCGCGAACATGTGCACACGTGGTTCGAGAACGCGGATGACGCGGATAGTTCGTTTATGCTGAGAGTTTGGCAGTTCAAGCCAACGATGGGAGAGCTGGTGCCTGCCGTTGTTCACACGGATGGATCTGGGCGGGTGCATACGGTTGATAGGAATTCCCATCCGCACTTTCATTCGCTGCTGGAACGGTTTTATAAAAGAACTCAGGTGCCGATTCTTCTCAACACTTCTTTCAACGGCAACGCTGAACCGATCGTCGAGACGCCCGAAGACGCGCTTTGGTGTCTTCTCTTCAACGGGCTCGACTGCTGTGTATTAGGCGACATAATAGTGGAAAGACAAGAGAGTGTCGTATCGGTGTTGGATCTCTATCCGGAAATTACTACTGGGGGCTTTCTGGTCCAACTGCCGATGGCCAACCATCACTTCCCGAATCAGCTCTCGGTCGATGCGGATCTGATCGTGCGCGCGAGGACGCCGTGGGGTGAAGTTGAGCACCGATTGCCTGCGATTAGCGCAAGCATTCTACGCCACATCGACGGGAACACTGCTGGCTGGACTATCAGGGATAGCTTATCGCGTGAATTTGGTGGGCTAGTTGACGAGAGATGGCTGATACAGAACCTTGAGCTGCTGCGGCGCAGATCCGTGATCACACTCCGACAACATCCGCTCGTTCAGCGTAGCATAAAGAAAGATGTACTTCACAGAACTCGGTCAAAAAATAAGAGAACAGTGGCGGCACAAAAAGTTCGCTAGTGATCGACTTCCCTCGATCGCCTGCGAGTTGTTGCTCGAAGAGACGCCGTCTGTTGCGCTCGATTACCTCGATGTCATCACCTGGGCTGAGTCTGCTTCCGCATTGCCGCGGCAGGCGCGCCTGGACGAGGCGTTTGGACAACCACCATTAACGGTTTTCTGGGACGATCGTTTTCGCATAGACGTTCTCTTCTGGCACACGGCAACGACCGGTATCCACCAGCATCAGTTTTGCGGTGCTTTCGCGTTGCTCACCGGTTCGAGTCTTCACTGCCGTTACGAATTCAACCTCGAACGCCAACTCAGCGAAGGTCTGTTGCTCGGCACCGTCGAGTTAAAGAATGCTGAATTGTTAAAAACAGGTGATGCGCGCGAGATTAGGGGCTCTTCAAACCTCATTCACTCGCTTTTCCACCTCGACAGTCCCAGCGTTTCTGTGGTAGTGCGCACGCCCGACGATGCTCGTTACGCGCCGGAGTTTGAATACAAACCGCCGCACCTCGCCATCGACCCTTCAAACTCAAATCCGGCAACGACGAAAAAGATGCAACTCTTGCGACTGCTGCTGCGGTTGAAGTCACCTGATTACGAGCGAATGGCGAAGGTCGCACTGGAGAATTCGGATCTGCGTCTGGCATTTCTGGTACTCAGGCAGGCGCTGGTCCATCACGAAGATCCTGATCTCTTCGATCGCCTCCTCACAGTCGCACGCGAGCGTCACAGTCTGGAGGTGGATCTGCTGCTGCCCTCGTTGCACGAGGAATGGAGGCGCAGCTTCGTCATCACTCAGCGCGCGCAGGTAGTCGATCCTCATCACCGTTTTCTACTCGCGCTGTTGATGAACCTGCCGGATCGAGCGGCGATATCGAAAATCATTACCGATCGTCACCCTGAAGCAGATCCTATCAGTCTCGTCCAGCAGTGGTGCAAAGAGCTGGGCGGCTTGGAAACGATCGGTATTGAGTTTGACCAAACCATCGAACTCTTATTCGGTTACCTTCTAAGAGGCCATACAATGGAAGGCATTCTCGAACTCCTCGGCGAACAGTTTTCGCCGGACGACGTGAGGAAACAACAGGCTTCTATCAGGGAATTATGCGAACGCATTCGAGAGGCCGAGATCCTCCATCCTTTGTTCAGGTAGTCATCCGTCTTTTAAGTTCGGGCATAAACCTCTTCATACCGTAGTCAGGGACGTCGTTGAAGAGATGTTTAAAAAACTCAATTCTTTCTTCGTCGATCTTCCAACCATTGATTCTTACCTTGCGCCGGAGTTTCTCTTTTATCAGAAAATCTTCGTCCCTCGACCAATAGTGGTGAAGCTTGATCGGCGGAGACTCGTTTTCCATATCCGGATTCGAGTCGAAATAGCTGTATCCGGATAAGAAAGTGCATGTATGCGTGTTTGGTTCGACTACGCGATGGGGTTTGACTATCGACTTACCCAGCATTTCGTGACCTTTAATGAACTTCCATTTCAGGTAGAAGCTATCGGTCACGAGCTCGTTCGGTGGCAGTTTTTTAATGTAAGAGGTACCAAACGGTTCCCATCTGACGTAAATCCCGCCGCTACCTTCGTGTTTGCGAAGAAAATCGGGCACGTTTGTCGTTTCTACGGGCACGATGAATTCGTCGAGATCGATGAACGCCACCCACCGTGACACGCCACTTAGCAGTTCGCAAAACATTTTCAGCAAGGCACATTGATACATGTCGAACCGTCGTCCCTGCCACTTCTTTGGGCATGGAGCGCTGAGCAGTTCAACTTCGCCGGCAGCGATGTAGGGCCGCAGCACGTCGGCGCAGTTGTCAGTGCTCCGATCGTCCACCAGCAGGAAGTGCTGAACGCCGACGAGTTTGTGAAACTCAACCCACTCTTTCAGGTATGGAGCTTCATTTTGAAAGACGCTGGCGATGGTTAAATTGTAGCAGCAGTTTTCGTCGATGATTTGATCTAATTGTGAGTTAAGGTATTTTGTCATTGAGGAAATTACAGGCCGCACGAATCAATTCTACATCACATAGGAAAACCGCTCGTATCGAATTTTCTTTTACAGCGCAATTTTTAACCGCAGTTTGTGAGACCTGGTTAAAAGCAGTTTGGGGATTTTAAGTCCGGGTGAGCCCCGACATTATTTAGTCTTATCAAATGATCCGAACTAGCATTCTGCGGGTGTTGGTAATGGGTTTCCGCGAGAAGAGCGCATTCAAGAGGCATGATGTGGGCGCGTTCCGCGACGACTTCGACCGGCCGTCGCTCGTCAAGTCCGGCAAGATCTACAAGTACGACATCGATCTGTGGTTCACTTCGCGCGTGATCCCGGCAGCGCGTCGTCTGCGCGTCACGGTCGCATCCGCGGCGTTTCCGAAATACGATCGTAATCTGAATACCGGCGGGGATAACGAACGGGACACACGCCACATCGTCGTCCGGCAGAGGATTCTGCATGACACGGCACCTCCGTCATTCGTGCGCCTTCCGATCATACCCGCTGAGCCGGCAACGCTTTCGTGCGTCACGTGTGTTGACGCGATCCCCTGCACTTCCAAGTAGACAGCGAACCTAAAACCGTCATATCTTTTGCTCGTTTCAACTAAGCTCGTAACACCTCAACCGACCTGACACATTTATGGAAAACGACGATCGAAACCGAGATCCTCAACAGACATTACAGCCCAGTGATACAAATCGCTTGCGCCGTCGCGAACCTCAGGAAACGGCTCCCACTGAAGCTTCAGCGCCGCGAGCGAGACGTCTCAAATTTGGAACACCAACGCGCAATCCGACAACGACCGCCGGCCGCCAGACGGTCGATCTCCCGCCGGTGAGTCCTGCTGTCCAACGTGGATTTACAATTGGCGCTGAGGCGGCAGCGGATGTTCCTGCTGCAAAGGCGTCGAAACCCGGCGTGCAACCATGGATTCTCTTTGTCGCCGGTGGAGCGGTCGTGTTGTTACTGGTTGCCCTTCTATTCAGGCCTGCTTCGACCAGTTCGAATCAATCGCAAGCAACCGCTCGCCTGGTAGCCCAGTACACGAAATACCTCGAGTCAAGAAACGGGAGCGGTATAGACATCGCTGCGCGACAGAAGGATGTAGTCGCAAGACTGCAAGCGGTCGAGTGGGCGAAAGCAATCGGTGACAAACCGACCCTCGAAAACGAACTCACCACCTTGATGTTTCTCGACAACGATAAGAGTAGTCCGCTCTATCAGTATTCCGTTGCGGAACTCAAGCAATTGGGACCACCCGGCAAACGGCGCACGGGCTTGTAGTTTGGCGTCCGGACTCATCAAGAGCTCAAAACCGTAGTGGCCCAAACCAGGAAACAGGTGCGTCTCGCGAGACTCCATAAATGAGAGAGTGTGCTGTCTGCCGAACATGTTTTGCTGACGAGGTGGAAATCTGCGATAAAGACAATCAACCTACCAGGCTAACGCTACGGATCGATAATCCAATAAACGGCAGATACCAACTCATTCGACGAGTTGGAAACAGCAGCGTGAGTATTGTTTATTTTGCGATTGATCTTCTCTCGCAAACGGAACATGCAGTCAAGATTATCCTGCCGGAATTCATCGGTGAGGATCGAAAAACCGCGGAACGTTTTATTGCCGAGGCGACGGCTCCGTCAGTTCTCTCCCATCCCAATATCATCAGGATAACTGATTCAGGTTTGCTGGCCGGCTTTCTGCCATTTCTCGTAATGGATTTTATTAAAGGTTCGTCTCTCCACGAAGCACGCTCGAATGGTCCAATCGAACCGGCGCTGGCGCTCGAGTATATCTCGACAATTGGGATGGCGCTGGACGCCGCTCATCAGCGGCAGATTGTTCACGGTGATCTGAAACCACGAAGTATTCTCATCGAGCGCGATCTGCCAATTCACGACGCAATCAGAATCACTGACTTCGGCGTTTCCACGATCAAGTCAGGAAAACTTCAAGGCTCCGTTGCGGCGAAATCAAGTGGGGTCCTTCGCTCGCCCCTCTACCTGGCGCCGGAGGAGTTTTCTGAAGAGACCTCAGACTACAGGGCCGACATCTACAGTTTGGGCATCATTCTTTACGAGATGCTTGCGGGAGAGGTCCCTTTCAGAGGCAAGTCAATCCCGAGCATCATGAAACGCCATCTGCTGGATACGCCGGCGTCTATCGCGGGACGTTCTCCAGGACTTACAGCGGAAATCGAACGAGTAGTACTGCACGCACTGGAAAAAGATCCAACGCGGCGCCCGCACTCGATGAGCGCGTTTGTTGCAGAGTTTGAGAATGCGGTGGGACCGGCCGTCGATCTCGATCAGACGATTGTTCTAGCGAAGCCGTTGCGTAGTCCAGCGACCACTCCAACAAACGAAAGTTTGGTCGAGCGAGAGGACCTTCCACGGGCCGGTGAACGTGATTTCGACGCGACTATTGTTCCCGGGATGATGAAGTTCGAGACGATTGAAAACGGTGACAGTTCGGCCGCAGTTGACGATCAAACTGAGATGGTCTGGGACGAAAGTGCGGAGCCATGGGACGAGCCTACCGAAATGTCCGAGGAGGAGTCGCCGCAACGATCGGTGTCTCCGATACTGCTGGCGGCTGGCGTATTGTTGTTCATTCTTTTGATAGCGTTGGGTATTTACTACACAAGATCGATCCAGTCGCCTTGAACTTCGCTATCTTGTTGCAAAGAACGGCGCCGTTAGCTTGACCTTGTCTCGCAAGCCTTTTTCCTTCAGCGATTTTCCGAAAGACGATTTGTTTCCGGTCCATACAAGTTCCAACTTGGGTTTCTTCAAGTTGCGACGATCGTCAAGTTCGAACATCGGAATGACCTGATACTGGGCCGTAGTGGTTAACGTTCCGATCTCGCTGATTTCGGTTACCATCCTGCGTCCATCGCTCATTCGATTCAGTTGAACTACGACGTCGATTGCAGACGCAACCTGCGCGCGCAATGCGGTGAGTGGCATTTCAACGCCTGACATTAGGGCCATTGTCTCCAGGCGGTGCAGCGCGTCGGTCCCAGTATTTGCGTGGAGCGTCGACATCGATCCGCCGTGACCGGACGTCATGGCCTGTATGAGATCGAGTGCCTCTCCTCCGCGACACTCTCCGATAATTATTCGATCGGGCCGCATGCGGAGGGCGGAATGAAAGAGCTCGCGAATACTGACGGCGCCGAAGCCGTGTCGGTCAGCCGCGGCAGTTTCAAATGGAAGAACGTGCGGTTGTTGTAACTGGAGTTCCGAGGAATCCTCTATCACGAGGATTCGTTCAGCAGCAGGAATCTTTCCGGAGATCGCATTCAGGAACGACGTTTTACCGGTGCCGGTACCTCCCGAAACGATAAGGTTCTTTTCCAGATCGACAATCAATTCCAGATACTCGCGAGCTTGTGGCGAAAGTGAGCCGCGTTCCACGAATCCTTCCAGAGTGAAGGTAGTTTTTGAGAATTTTCTGATCGCGATGCAGAGTCCTTTGCGCGAGCATCTGGGCATCACGACGTGAACGCGAGAGCCATCAGGCAAGCGGGAATCGAAGCGAGCAGTCAGGGGATCCACTCGTTTGTTCGTATATTGCGCGATGTTGCGTGCAGCGGCGTGCAGGAGTTCCTCATCATCAAACGCCACGTTAGTTTTCTCGATGCGGCCATCCTGTTCGATGTAAACCTCGGTGGGACCATTAATCATGATTTCAGATACGGCAGGATCGTCGAGATAGGCGACAACAGGTGAGAGAAACTTTCTGAGGGTCACGTCAAAGATGGTATCTCGATCCACTTAGAGCCTCCTGCAGGTGCATTCGCGGCGCCGGTAAGAAAGCGCCGGATGCAAGTTGGGAGCGCGTATTTAAGCAGAGAGGGAACAGAAGCGCAATCCGTTTGTCTCGATAAAAGGAACTCTCATTAAGTCCGGGCGACCCTCAAATTTCCCCTGACTAATCGCATAGAGATGTAATGTTTTTTGCTCTGACCGCATTTAACCACTAGGAGGGTTTGAGTATTGACAAAGGGAATACTGAGGTGGTAACTGTATGGCCCTCGTCGCAGGCTCAATACCAGCCGCCAAGCGTCTCACAGCGTGAGGTGTGGAGTTCCTCGTTCTTCTAGATGCGACTGAGTCGTTTTCCTTAATTGCTTCATCCGTTTTCTTACTCCGGGATTTACCTCGGCCGTCGGAGAGTAGTTCATGCGTGTTCTCACATTCAGCGGAAAGCGATTTAATTTTCCCGCTAGCGCGTATAACCGGAAGCGGTTATTAGCGATGCCGACGAGATCCTTCGTGTGTCTCTTCCTGCTTTCCCTCATTTTGCTTTGTTGCACTGTTCAGATAAAGGCGCAGTCCACCGTCTTTGGTCCTGAGACGTACGGGAGTAGTACCCCCACTTCGACTGCCTCGACTAAGACCTTCAAAGTAACCGATCCTAGCGGTTCTTTTGACCTCGTACTTGAAACGGAAGCTGTGACGAATCAACGCCCGGCATCAATCAAGGCTGTAGTGAAGCTGAATGGTGTTGAGGTTGTCGGAGCGAATGATTCAGACCAAACTCGGATTGTAAAACGGGTCAAACTCAAAACGGAGAACGTCATATCGGTGGAATCCGCGTCTGCGCTGGTCCTCACGATTTCTCCAAGTCCGATACTTACTCTTAATACTAATCCACGCGAACCGTTGTTTCTGCGACAGGAATTCCGCGACGGTCGAACCTTTGATTACTTCGGTACAAGAAAGGCGAACGGGGAAGTTACCGCCCTAACCTCAGCGTCGTTACGGACGCGCGAGGGAGAAATTACTACTTACCGCTTCGATAAGCAGTCACGCATCACAGAAATCATCCACCCTAATGGCCTGAAGTACGAATTTGAATGGCTTTCAGATTCGGCGGCCAAAGTCAGCCTCACGTCTCCTGACGGCCAAACTCGTGTTACTGCACCGGTCGACTTTTCCAAGTTGCGGGTAGTGGGGAAGAACGGATCGAACTGCCGCGGCTGTTTGGGCCCTGCAGATGATTACGCGAATTCCATAAGCGTGAGGAACCACGCTGTCGGCGCCCAGGAAATCTGCAAGACAGCTTTTAGCGTTGTAAATAAGGCCTGCTCTTACATCGGAATTACCCTCGCGCTCCCGTTCGCGAAGGAGGCTGTTTGTATTGCCCTGACGGGTGCAATTACAGCTACTGGTTATGGCCTCGCGCTCTTGCCCTTTGTCACGGGAGCAGGATGCACAACGCTATTAGAGGGCGTGGAATTGGTGTGCGGTGCAGTTGAGGCAGTCGACAAGTTAGATGAGGGGGCCTCCGCAACTTGCAGTTTCATAAGTAAGGTGGTCACCACCATCGAAAGATTTGTGGTTGGTCCCAAGCGAGGGTCAACTCTCGTAACTGTGACGAAGGACGACGGCAAGAAGATCCCGCTGATTCTCATTCATGGAATTCATGGCAGTGACACCTTAAATGAAATCTCCTATGAGAGCGATTATTGGCGCAACTTCATTATGCGATTTAAAGGCAATGTTGCCCTGACAAATGCATTCGCGCTCTACGCTTTTCAGTACTACAGCGACGCAGAAGGCGTCCAAAGCATCGCCGCGAGTCTGGGCCGCTATATCGACGCGAAGCTGCCCGGCCGTCCGCATGTGCTGTTAGCTCACAGCATGGGCGGGCTGGTGGCTAAGTCGTATATGGTCGGTTACTCGCATACGGGAAGCTGGTCCGGGAGAGGCGGAGATACCACACTGCTACTCATTACTCTCGCCACGCCCCACCATGGAACACCTGCGGCAAATGACGCCGCGGCCTTAAGGCAATACATGAGAAGTGAGGACTGGTACAAGTTCTTTGATAATGCAAATTATGTGTACTGGTTACTACATGCAGGTCATTTGTCTCAGACCGCGTACACTTCACGAGCATACAACCGCAGCGATTTACGTTGGGACAGTTATGACCACACCATCTCAACCGATCTCAATGACTGGCTAGGTGGGGCTAACAGCCGTTTCACGGCCTACGAAGGCAAGACAATCGCCTACGCCGGATTCTTGCAAGATGGCATTCCTCTGGATGGAGCGCAGGCTGGTCGGGAAGCTCCGCTTCTCGCTGTCAGGAATCAACATCGCCAGCTGGATTTTCTCAATCGAACATTGGTTTATGGTTTAGGAAAAAGATTTGGCGCGACGGATGGAATGGTCCCCTACGAAAGCGGATTGCTTTGCGCTAATGGAGCAACTCCTTCCTCAGTATCCTTCTCTTGTTCGTCGCCTATGCGAATTCGGAGATTTGAACCAGGAAGTGGCGACGTCAACGTACCGGCTGGATTGACCTTAAGCATAAAGCGAACAGCGCGGGGCTACGATCATTTGGACATGCGTGATCACCCACACGTGCTCGACTGGGTAGTTACGGATCTTTTGGCCATTGTGCCGAGAGCCATGGTTTCAACTAGCCTACGTCTTTCGCCACCAGCCAACGCGCCTTATAAGACAGGTGAATCGATTAGCGGAACCTTCACCATCGCGAACAGAGGTGGTGCAAATCTCGTCATGAACCGCATTGTGATTGCCGGTCGGTTGGCTGGAACCTGCCCAAATAATCAGTGTCCCGACTTCACGCCTGGGCCGAGTTCTATCACGCTGGCGCCGGGACAAACGGTCTCATACTCCGGGACCTTCAATCCTTCCCGTGGCGGACACTATACCTTCTCCGTTGCCTATGAAAACTCCGATGGCACATGGGTAATGCCGGTCGAACGAGAGAACAAAAATACGAACCAACTCAGCATTGACGTCGCCACCGTTCTGCCAAACGTTGTTGTCTCAAAAAGTTTAACTGTCACACCCGACGGTGGGACCTTCCCGCTGGGACAGAAGGTTAATGGCGCGTTCAGTATTACAAACCGAGGTAGTGCTCCGTTAACAATGCGTCAGGTTTTGATCGCCGGACGACTAGGTAGCATTTGCCCGGACAATGTTTGTCCGGACTTTGGCCCCATTAAGCCAAATGTGACGTTGAACCCAGGTGAGACCTGGGACTATTCAGGCGGCATCACCCTGACGAAGGCAGGAACCTATACCTTCTACGTGGCCTATCAAACACTTGATGAAAAATGGGAACTGCCCGTTAAGAGCGAGAATGGAAACATCAATAAGCTATCGATTGTTGCGCAGGGCCCACTTCCTACATTGACCGGGAGTAGCCCGAATCCCATCGCGGCAAGTACAACCGAACAGCTCGTCGATCTTCGGGGTACAAGACTGAAAGACATTCTCTATTGTCGTCTGCAGGCTCCGAACGGGACTGTGACTTACATACATGGTCCGCTCGATCAGGTGATCAAGGTCAGCGATACCCAGATTCGAGTAAAGGCAAAGTTCGTTAGTCGCGGTACTTACCTTATCAGTGCTTTTACGCCTGAGGGCCGGTCCAACGACTTTCAGATTAGCGTCAGGTAGATGAGATTCGATGTTGGAAACCTTCTTGCGACTCAGGAACTGGTGGAACGATCAGAGCGGTCTGGAAGCGGCTGAGTGGGTTCTCGTCCTCGGCGCGCTTGTTATTCCTATCGCCTATTTCATTCTGCAGATTGCGAAATATGTAGCCAGTTTTTATCAGATCACTAGTTGGGTGACGACATTGCCTTTTCCGTAGTTCGCTCAAAGTGCAAACGCACTCGGCTCGCTTTAGACGTTAGCTCAACTCTCACAACAGGAGAATCAAATGTTTACCAGCCCCCGTAGGGAACAGAATAGTAAACACGTCCAGCTCGAAACCCCGGTGCGCAGGTTTAAGCTTGCCGTTTCGAACTTCAATAAATGCGAACAAGGAATGAATACGGTTGAAGCCATCATCCTCTTGTTTGTCGCCGCTGTCGTGCTCGTAGTCTTCTTCACTTTGATCTGGCCGCTGATTAGAGACAAGGTTTACGAGCAACTAGAAAACTTGTTCGGACAAACCGGCGATCGGTAGGCGCAAATCGTAATCGGGCTAAATGAACCGGCTCTCGTTAGAGCCGGCTTCGATGGCCCGATCGTCTTTAAAGAATCGTCGTATGCCTATACAGTCCGCGATACTTCTCGTGGCTACAGCTTTATGTGCATTCACGGATGCGCGTTGGGGTAAGGTCTACAACGTAGTCACTTACCCGGCCGCACTCATTGGCATTGGGTTGAGCTTTTACTCTAGTCCTCCAACACCCGCGATGAGCCTGCTCGGTTTGCTGGTGGGACTCGTGTTCTTTGGGTTTCTTCGAAAGATCAGCGGCATGGGCGCAGGTGACGTCAAGTTGATGGCCGCTCTTGGCGCGCTGAAAGGATTGCCGTTTCTGCTTTATGGAACGTTCTACATTCTTTGTGCTGCCACCGTGACCGCTTTGGTTCTGATCGCCTGGCAAGGACGGCTCGTTCCGGTCCTTAAGTGGGTGGCCCGAACTCTGGCATCCGCGGTTACTCCAAAACCTTTGCGGCCTCATTTGGATCATCAGATGACGTCGATGCCTTTTGCTCCAGCGATCTTTGTGGGAACGGCTTTTAGTATCTACCTCGAGACGGTCTATGGACCTTTCACGCTCTGAACTAGCAAGGTTGGGTGGGTTACTCAGAACTTGGCGTGCCGGCGCAGGGGCGCTGGTGGCGTTGTTGGTTGCGATCTTCTACAAGGTTTATAGCAGTGATCAATTCAGCCTGTTTTCCAGTAAAGGTTTTTCTCTGAACCTCCCGGAACTGAGTGGCGGAAGAGTTCCACGCTACTCGGTGTTTACTCCGTCATTCGTAAGTTCGGTCTGGCCCATTTCACTGCTGGCAATCCTTCTGGCCGTCATCGCAATTAGACTCACGATCGCAATTGCCCGCTCTGAAAACACTGTCGACCTTAACGAGGCGGATGCGGAGAGTGGTTCGAGCGCGGTCGAGTTCGTTCTCGTAATTCCGCCACTCGCGGTGCTGTTGCTGATGATCCTGCAAATTGCGCTGGTCGTTCAGGCGAAGTTTGTAGTGAACTATGCCGCGTTCTGTGCTGCCCGATCGGCCATCGTCGTGATTCCCGATAATGTCTCGGCCAATAGAACTGCTGAGCCTCGTAACCGGATCGGGAACCCCGATACGTCAGAAAAGTTGGAGACAATCCATCGTGCCGCAGCCTTGCCCTTAACTGCGATCTCTCCCTTAGCAGGTTTCAGCGCAGCGACGGGACTTCCCGTGTTGACGAACCCGGATGCAATGGTGCAACTGCTCAAACTGATTCCATTTGACGTCGGTTCACCCTCGATGGTGGAACAGATGATGCTGCGCGGTCCCTATGCCTATCACCCGGACAATACTGTGGTGAAAGTTCTAACCCTGGACGGAAATGAGAGCGGGAGTTTCAAGGATCACGATTGGGTAACGGTTAAGGTTAGTTATCGTTATTACCTCGCTGTCCCGTTTGCGAAAAAACTCTTCGGCACGTCTTATTCGAACAATCCAATTAGTAACTTTCTCTTTGGAACAAACTATTACTACTCGATCAACGAGCAATATACCTTGCCCGTCGACGGCGAACCGATGTCGCCGTGACGTCGGACGCGCAGGTGCGTATGAACGAAACCTCCAGCCCAGTTTCGACAACTAGCGAGCTCCCGACCGACCTTTGTGCGGTTGCACCTTCGTTTGCCCGTGATGAGAAGGGACAGATTTCCGTGCTGATAGTCCTCAGCCTGGTCCCCTTCATCCTACTGGTGGCGTTCATCTTCAACTCTGGCAATCAAACAATTCGCAAGATTGAAATGCAGGGCGCCGCCGATGCCGCCGCTGTAACGAGTGCCGTCACTGTTGCGCGCGGCATGAACTTAATGGTCTTGAACAACAACGCGATGGCCGAAGTGCTGTCGCTGATGATTGTGGTTCGATCGATTCGCAACCTCACTCGGATCATGGAAGTTTACGTTCCGTTGAAGGCTGCTGCGGTTTGCGCAGCTTGTCTCGGGTTGTGCAGTTTGTGTTATGACCTGCTCGCCGCCATACCCAAATGGTTTTCAGCGAATTCAATGTGGGACGGTATCGACGAGACGATTAACAATGAGTCAAGTGGGCTGGGGTGGAAAATACTCGACATACTCGATGGTCTGAATCAGGTAGTAAAAAGCTCCTTCCCGTTTTGGGCTGCCTATCAAGCGCGCGATTACGCGCACAAGAACGGAGCTGATTTCGATCCCATCTATGGATTCGTGCTTGCCGGAAGGTCGGAACCAAGTCTGACAATCTCAGGAGTCTCTTTCGGTCTGCCAATCCCGACGTTCCCTGTTGCCCGCGGTCCGGAGCAAGCAATCGCCTTTCGCGCCGACGAAGAACAGTACAACATCCGCCGCAGCTTGAACAGTTTAAGTTCTATCTACGTGATGATGATGATCGATATTTACGACGGTATCGAAGCAGTCGCTCTCCTACAGGCCCTCCGCTGGGCGAACCTGAGTCTTCTCAAAGATGATTATGGCACGATCGGCGACATCTACAATCGGCTCATGCGAATGATGCCGCGAGCTTTCCGAAAGTTTCTCAGCCGCATGACAAGCATGCTCGGCGGTTTACTGGGAATCGAGTTGCTTGGGTGGCGCTCAAATCCCCCCAAACCGATGTTGCTCACGGACCATCCCGGTCAAAGCGAGACAAATGATCAGGAAATCAGCGATGACACACGCGCCAACGTCGTCAAGTATCTGCGCCATCTGGGGGTCGCCCTTGGCCGTGTGCCGCAAGGCGCGCGCATAGGCGCGAGGTTCTTTCACAACACGCCAAATTCTTTAACGCAGATTCAGTTCACTTACGCGCAAGCCGAGGTTTACAACCCCAAAAAGTTCGACATGTGGACGCAAGACTGGCGCGCACAATTGACGCGCGCAAAGCTGTTTGACGAAAAGGTGAACGACATTTTGCGAGTGCTCTCGTTGCAAGGCGGACTGGAGTGGTCCTTCGTTAACACGCACTAAAGCCAGGTTCAGAAATGCTTAAACATCATCATGCACAACGCGGCAGCGTCAACGTAGAGTTCGTCATGACTGTTCCTCTGCTCGCCTTCGCGATGCTGTTTCTAATCGGACTCGGCTACACGGTGATGACCAAACAGAACGCCGTCGTCGGCGCAAGAGCGGCAGTGTTCTATCGCGCGCCGCGAACGCAAGTGCCTCAGCCGGCCACTGTCAATCAAATGATCGCCGAAGCTGTCTCACCCGGACGAGAGCAGTGGGCCCTTGATTTCCGTGAGGGTCGCATGGACTACCCTGACACCGGTTCCCCCGACATTATCGGAGGTGTCCTGGAAGATATCTACCAAAGCTTCAATAAAGAGTTCGCATATACCGCCCGCGGTTCAGCCAGCCTCGGCATACTGCCGCGCGTAATGAACCTCGGACAAGCGCAGGCAACGTACAGCCTGGCGCGAGGAACCTGGACTTGCAGACAAACTAACGGCGCCAGCTACACGTCGATGCTGCTGCGCAAGTTCGGACTTCCGTCGCCGATAAACGGCTGGTTAGAGCTTACGAGGTGTGAAAGTTACAAAGAGACCTATCGGTGAAGAGTAATGCTGCGGAAGAGACTGCCAGGTTTGCTGCTTGTATTGCCGTTGCTGCTCGCGCTCGGAATCGCAGCCTATAAATTTGGACCGCACCCGCGCAGAACCGTGGACGAGGCAGCGGCAAAGGTCGCGGATGCGACCGTCGCGACGCAACCGAAACCGGCGCAACCGGACCAATCGCGGTTGTTAGAGCTTTTCGGAATGCACCAGACCGCTATTGCAAAGGGACGAGTAGAACTTACGCCTGTTGCATACGTGAATTCACTCGAAGATCTCTACCGGCAACGTGGGTATCAAAAGCTCGAGACCTTCGACCCGGCTACTGCGCCGACGAAAACGAAACGGGGAAAGAAACCCTCGGCTGAGGCGAATCCAGTCAAGTTCTTTCAACGCAACGAGGGAGAAGGCGTCGTGAATATTACGGCCACGGGGGTTGACGCAGACCTCAGTTCGAACGTCTCGGCTCGAGAGCCATACACGTTGAGCACGTTAGTGGTTCCGGCGGAAGGCGGCGGCGCCGACTGGGCCACCTACAAGCTGGAAATGGATCGAAGCCAGTTGGACCGGTTGGCCCGGCTTGATAAGGGTGAGTTTCCCGGCAGCGATCCGAAAGACGTTCCGCGCCTGCCGGGTCTCCAGCGAATCTACTCACTCGCTACCGGCGGCGGTTCGCTAGCCATCTACGAAGGAAAGGGAGAGAGCGACATCGTGTTGATACAGAAATATCTGGAAACAATGCCTCGATACGGATGGCACCTTGATTCCGCCGCGACATCAGAGGCAAACAAAATGGCGACCGGCGTTATGTGCTTTGTCCAGGGAACAGAGTCTTGCTTGATTTGGGTAACTCCCTCCAGGAACGCCGGGGCCGCGAACGTGACCATCAGTTGCCACTGAAGTAAGTGTGATCGAGAAAGGAGCCTCCATCCCAAAATGTCCGCCATTCAACAAAGCCCACAAATAGTCGGTGGTAGCAAGATTTTATTGATCGTCGCCTTGGTCCTGGGCCTTGTCGCCGCGGCGATGAACTGGCTTTACCTTTCTCGTCTCGAGGCATCGACGATCACGGTGCTCAAAGTGAGGAACCAGCCGATCATTGCCGGCACACCAGCTACGAAGAGCATGTTCGAGCCGATCAAGATATCCGGCAATCTCAAGCAGCTTCAAAGCCTCGTACTTACTGAAAGTGAGTTTGCTGCTTTCGAACAAAAGCCGATCGCGGAGACGTTGCAGCCCGGGCAGTTGCTGCTGCTGCGTTCGTTTGAACTTTCCAGCGCAAACCCGGTGCGAGACAGCATCAAGCCCGGGGAAAGAGCGTTGTCGCTCAACATAGCAGCCGAGGCAGGCGCCGTGGCCTATTTTGTTCGTCCCGGTGATAGCGTGGACATCTGGGGCCGGGTTAATGGCAGTGCTTATCGTTTCAAGGAACGGGCTTGCGTAAAAGCTGTGGGCGAGTCGCACCTGACGGCAGAGGCCACGAAACAATCCACCAGCCAGGGATTTAATTACAGCACGATCACTGTGCTCGTTGCGGAGAATGACGTGCCGAGCCTGATTCAGAACGTTGCTCTGGCGGGCGATCGAGTCACGCTTAGTTTAGTGGGTCCATGTGATCCGAATGCGGCAGCCATACCCGCACTCGCCCCGTTAATCGATCCGAAATCGAAGCCAATGCCCGTGGTGGGCCCCAAAGCGGGTGGAATCGAAACACCGCTTTCGACTACAGGCCAAGCACCCTAAACAAGACATGTTTCTTATAGTCGACGAAACATCGATCCATCGATTCAACGGTTCCAAAGTCGTCGTTGGCAGCTCCAAAGAGTCCAACCTGACGTTGAATGGTTCGCGCGTCTCATCTTCACATTGCAGTTTTCAGCGCGACTCTGATGGCGGGTGGCAAGTTGAGAACGTCGGTGAGAGCCAGATATTTCTGAATCGCAGTTCTATAGCTCCCGGGCAATCGTCGCGGATTGCTTCTTCAGATCAACTGCAGGTTGGCGATCACAAGATCGAAATGCGGGATGTCGATCGCGGCGGCGCCGTGGCGCGTGCGTTGCGAATGAAGCTGTTCTCGCTTGAAGTGGAAGTTCATACGAAAGTCCTGGACGTCATCAGGAACAGCGCCGGTGCTATTGGCGAGCGCGATCACCGCAAGCGAATCGAATCGGAGTTGGACCGCCAGCTAAACGAACTCGAACTCGGGAGTGAACTTGAAATTCACCTGGCCACGCAGGCGGCTGAGGAAATAATTCTCGATTACGTCCAGGGTTTCGGCATCAAGCCGGACGCTCAACTTCGTGACGGTGATTTGCAGCGCAACATCAGCCGCTTCAAAGGCATTATTCCGAGAGTGCTGTCGCTCATCAAGTTTGATGAATCGGAAACACCGGCCCAGAAAAACGAACGCGTCGCTGTGCTGTTGCCCTGGGGAATCAAAGCCACGAACGTCATTCATTCATGGGAGCGGAGAGAGTTGGCAATTGGGCTTATCCGCGAACAACTCCTCGACGTGATCTTCGGACTTGGGCCGCTCGAGGACCTGATGACCGCGGCGGATGCAAACGACATTATGGTGCTGCCGGCTGGTCACATCTTTATCGAGCGCAACGGCCAGATGCAGGACACCGGGCGACGAATGTTGTCGTCCGAAGTGTCGAGAAACATTGTCGAGCGCATAGTGGCGCGCGAGGGACGCCGGATCGATCAGACTTCCCCGATGGTTGACGCGCGCATGAGTGACGGCTCCCGATTGAACGCGATCGTTGAACCGGTGGCAGTGAGTGGTCCAACACTCACCATTCGTAAATTCTCTACGAAGCGCTTGACAATCAATGATCTTGTGGCCCGCGGATCGCTTACTCAATCAGTCGCGACTTTTCTGCGGGCTACGGTGCTGGCGCGCAAGAATATAGTTCTCGCCGGCGGCACTGGATCCGGAAAAACAACTTTGCTGAACGCGCTCGCTTCGTTCATACCCGCGACCGAACGAATCGTGACCGTCGAAGACACCGCCGAAATCCAGCTTGCCCAAACTCACGTGATAACGCTGCAAGCACGGCCTCCGAACCTCGAAGGTTTGTACGGAATACCGATCAGACAATTGGTGCGAAACACTCTGCGCATGCGTCCCGATCGCATCATTGTCGGCGAGTGTCGCGGTGGCGAAACGCTCGACATGCTTCAGGCCATGAATACGGGTCACGACGGATCGCTGACCACGATTCACGCCAACTCTCCCGAAGATGCGATCCGGCGACTCGAAGTGATGGCGATGGAAGCTGAGGGCATCAGTCTGCCAAGCAGGGTTTTGCGGGAACAGATTTCCTCGGCGGTGGACGTTCTGATTCAAGTGACGAGGTTTCCGAGCGGCAGGCGTCGCGTGTCATCCATCTGTGAAGTTGTCGGACTGGATGAAGACACCGGCAGCGTGATTGTTGAAGAGATTTACGTGATCCGCAGACACAAAAAGAAAGGACGATTTACTGAGACGAAACTAGCCTTTACGGGCTACGTGCCTACGTTTGTCGATGACTTGTTGCGTACCGGGATTGCAACCATCGACACGCTGTTTTAGTTGGAGGATCTTCGTGGTGATCCGCTTATTTGTCTCACTGATTAGTTTTTTAAGTGTGTTCCTGATTGTCAGGGCCGGCTACCCGACTATTCGACGGTGGTTCGAAGCGCGTGCGTCAAAG
The DNA here is from genome assembly GCA_046732935.1 of Acidobacteriota bacterium. Classification (GTDB taxonomy): domain Bacteria; phylum Acidobacteriota; class Blastocatellia; order Pyrinomonadales; family Pyrinomonadaceae; genus PSRF01. The sequence continues at coordinate 31,299 of JBKPOC010000051.1, forward strand.
GACATCGCGAAATTTGAAGCATGGTCTAACGAGCTCTTTTTGAACTGGCCGCCACAAAAAATCCGCCAGGCAGCTTATGCGGCAAATCTCGGCATTGTGTTTGTCTTTCTGTTTGTACTTGTAATTTCGGGACGTCCTGTTTTTGCGCTGGCCGCCGCTGCGGCATCGTTTTTCGTGCCCACGTTTATTTACAAGCGTTACAGGCACAAGCGTCTGGAGAGACTCGAAGAACAACTTCCCGACGCGCTCAACATCATGGTTTCTTCGGCGCGATCCGGCCGGTCGTTGCCTCAGGCCCTCATAGCCGTCGCTGAGAAGATGGGTGGACCACTGGAAGAGGAATTCAGATTGATGGCCAGGGAGTACCAGACGGGTGGGATGAGCCTTGAAGGTGTCCTGGAGCGAGCGAAGGCGCGGGTAGATGTTGAAAGCTTCAGAATGATTTGCAGTGCCCTGATCATAAATTCTCATCGAGGCGGCGATGTGCTCAACATTTTGGAGCGTATGTCAGAGTCGATCCGGGAACTCTTGAAGTTAAAAAGGAAGCTGAAGACTGAAACGGCGGAAGTGAGAGCGCAGGAGAAGATCATTCTCATAATCACCCCGGCTTTCGGTCTGCTCATTTGGGCGTTTGATTCGGACATACCACGCCTTTTGTTTGAGACGATCCCGGGAAATGTGTTGCTCGTGATTGTCGTAACGTTGCAAGTCACGGCCGTGTGGTGGGTGCGAAGGATCATCAGGGCAACGCTCTGAACGAAACGCAATGATAATTCTCAAACTTCTTTCAACCATCTGCGTCCTCGGGTCGCTGTTCATGCTCGCGCTATGGACCTTCAGGGCGAGTGCGAGATTCTACTGGCTCGGGCAATCGGTGGCGCGTGAAGCAGACTTCGCGCCGCCTCGCGAAATCAAGGAGTTATCGATTGTTTCTACAGCGGCAAAGTACGCGCTTTCGTTCCTGCCGCTCGTTAGAAGATGGGCAGCCAAAAACCGGCTCGGCGTTGCAGACCACCTGAGAGACTTCGACAAAAAACTGATTCGCGGAGGCATCCGTCATTTGATTTCTCCGGAACAGTTTTATGCGGCGACGCTGGCGGCAGGCGTTTTTTTCGCCATCATGTTGGGAATCTTAGCGGCAGTGCTCATCGGACCGATTGCCGCCTTGCTGATCGTTGCGCCCATCGGTTTTCTTTCGGGGTTCTTTCTTTTGCGAGTACTACTCAACACGTACGTCGAAGATCGGATAGCGCTGATCGAGAAACGCCTTCCGTATGCAATCGAGTTCATGTTGTTGACGATGGAGGCTAATGCAACCTTCGCGATGGCGCTCGAGGTTTACTGCACGCAGATGGAAGAGGACGATCCGCTGGCCCAGGAGTTTCGACTGGTGCTGAGCGACATCACTGCCGGCCTCGGCGTGCAGACTGCGTTCGTGAACCTGGGAAAGCGAGTTGAGTCTGATCAACTGTCGGCGCTTGTCCTGGCGATCACGTCCGGATTGGAGACCGGACAACCGATAGCCGAACTATTAGCGGTTGAAGCCGATGCTTCGCGTCTTCGTCGCTATCAGAACGCCGAGGAGACCGCAAAGACGGCGGGAACGAGAGCGATTTTCCCGCTCTTCCTGGCGGTAATCGCAATCATCATTCTCTTAATTGGTCCAATGGCGCTCAAGTTTGCTGAAGAAGTGAAATTCTGAATTCGGAAAGCAGTTAGCCGCGTTGTTACGAGGTGATATGTCAACAGAGACCCGGCAATTGGTGGACTTCAAGAACGACCGCGACGCAACTCTCAAGCTGATCGATTGGTTTGACGTCGAGCGCGTGCGGGCGGCCAAAGTCCTCGTAATCGGAGCGGGCGCTATTGGCAACGAGGTGTTGAAGAACCTCGCGCTGCTGGGAATCGGTCATATATACATTTTCGATCGCGACACCATCGAAATGTCTAACCTCTCGCGCTCCGTTTTATATCGTGCCGAGGATGCTGGAAAGGGCAAGGCGGAAACTGCGGCGAAAGCTGTGTCAACGTTGAATCATAACGTTAAGACGACGTTTCAGATGGGCGACGTAACGTTGGATCTTGGGCTCGGTTTGCTTCGGCGCATGGACGTTGTGATTGGCTGTTTGGATAACAACCAGGCGCGTCTCTCGATCAACCGCGCGTGCTGGAAGGTTGGTAAGCCCTGGATCGACGCGGGAATAGGTCAGTTGAATGGACAGGTTCGAGTATTCACGCCTGGAAAAGGCGCCTGTTACGAATGCGCCCTATCGGAAGCGCAGTATGAGGAGATGAGGATTCCCTGCAACTTACTGGCAAGCAAATACGAAACGGAAGGAAAGATCCCGACGACGCCCACGATTGCGTCAATCATGGGTGCGGTCCAAGTGCAGGAAGCGTTGAAACTGCTCGACGCGGACCGTTGGGAGGGCCGGACACTTAGCGGGCGCGAGTTTATGTTCAACGGAACGGTTGGCGAGGCAAGCGTGGTGAGTCTGCCCGCCCGAGACGATTGTTTTGCGCACTCTTCGCTCGATCTCACAAAGCTAGTGGAACTGGAGGAAGCCAGTGTCAATACAACCGCTGCCGAGCTTCTTCTACTCGCGGCAAAACACCTGGGCCAGGGTGCAGTGGTTGTTTTGAACTACGAGCTGTGCGTGGAGATGCGATGTCCTAACTGCCACACATCAACTCGAATGCTATGTCCCGAACGGAGAATCTATCGCGAGCAACTCCCCTGTGACAGGTGTGAACGCGACCGATACCTGGTGACAACTCATACCCTCGGAAGCGCCACGGATTACGAAGAAGACTTTCTCGATACCCCGCTTGGTGAGCTGGGAGTGTCTCCACTGGAAATCATGGAAGCCCGCGGAGAGGACGGTGTGTCGCTCTATTTAGAATTGACTGGCGACCTCAAGAAGACGCTTGACGCAGACTGATCTGATTAGGAACGGAGAGGGAGAATGGCAGATCTGATCATTAACATACAAACGCCGGGTAACATGACTCTCGAGAACACCGTTATTCCCGGCGATTACCTGAACGAACACGTAATAAGCGAACTTATCGATGAGTTGAGCTTGCCTCGTATGACCGAGGACGGTCAGCCGGTGGAGTATGTCCTGTTCTCGTTGAGTCACCGGTCCACGTTGCCGCAAGGGCTAAGCCTCGTGGCGAGCGGCGTGCAGAATGGCGATACCATCAAGTTGGTCTCTTCTCATGACGTTCAGATCGACGGCACCGGAAAGTTTGAGGAGTCGCAAGCCGATGAAGGGTTCATCGACGTGATTCTTTCAGTATTGGACATCAACAAAAGTGAGCGCGTCGCCCTGGAACTGGACCGAGAGATAGGAGACGTGTTGCGCCAGGTTGCTCATACCTACAACCTGCCGGCGCGGGGCAAGTTTGATGAATTACTTACGTACCACATAACCAGCAAAGCAATGGGAGTGAGGTTGGACCGCTCGCGGACTCTACGACAGGAAAAGATACCTCACCTGGATCGCTTGACGGTCACCCGAGAGGAGATCGCCGGGGCTTGAGCTATGGCACATAACGCACGATACGCCAGACTGGCGATCGAGTACACAAAGTTGATGAACCTGGCTGCACGAAGCAGCTTCATACAGGTTCAACCGGTGGAGGTCCAGCGCGGCTGGCCGCCGGAGAAGTACATCGTTACTTATACGTGCCGCGGAATTGCCTCGATTGATAAAAACCAAGCGCCCAGGGTCTCACAATTTCATCAAGTCTCGATGTACATGGGGAGCGACTATCCTTTAAAGGAGCCTTACCTGAAATGGTTGACTCCCATCTGGCACCCAAACATCGATCATCTCGAACCACATCACGTTTGTACCAACAACGTTCAGAACTGGTTTGCGGCCAAACCGCTCGCCGAGCTCGTGCTCGCGATGGGCGAGATGGTCCAATACAAACAGTATCACGCGAAATGGGTGAGTCCGTTTCCGTTGGATCGAGCTGCTGCCGATTGGGTTTTGCAAGTCGCGGAACCACGCGGGATCGTTGGGCCCGACAAACCGTTTGACGATCGGCCTTTACTGAAGGCGCAACGAATGCGCAATCAAACTGAACCGGCAGCACTCGCCGATCGCCGTAGTTCTCAGGGGAAGATCAAACTCGGAAAGCCGCACACGTCGCGAGAGACGAGGCTAAGTGCCGGCCTTGATGTTCAGGCGGATGCACCTCCGTTGCAAGAGATCGCGACGGCCATAAGGTTTGGTGGCCGCACTCGCGGAGACGACACCACCCGTCGGCTCGTGCCGCTGGAATTTCAACCCGCGGTCTCGCCCTCGCAAACCTATTCGATCGAGATAAGCAAAGACGGTCAGTTCCAAAGATTGGAGCAGACTTCGAAAGCAGTCTTATCAGTTGGACGCGGAGCAATCGGCCGACCTGTCGATCTCGCGCTTGAAGGTGACTTGACCATGAGCCGGCTGCATTTGATTCTCGAACGCGACGAGAGTGGCGCCTTTTGGATGACGGCCAAAGGACAGAATCCGGTCCTCTTGAATGGTCGCGTCATCCCCAAAGAGAGGAGCATAGGTGTGGAAGTCGGCTCGGTGATCGACATTTGCAGTTACACCCTGACTCTGCGTTGAAGTGGCCTTGTGCTGGAGCCTGATCCTTAATGTCTGAGGTCCAAGACCCCCAACAGAGTGATCCAGTCAGAGAGTCGCCTGCCCAACCCGCAGGGGACAAGAAGATCGTGTTTGGCGTCCGGAAACCGACGGAAGAAACGTCTGCCATCACAGGTCTTCCACTGATCATTGAAGCGCCTTTCCCTACAGAGCGGACGCTTCAGTGGTTGCCGCAGACATGGAGCCCTACCGCGAGTTCGACTGACGGAGCCGAAGAATCCCGGAGTGAGCAGGAGCTTGGCGAGACTCAGGACGGCTCAAGTAACACCAGCGAGACGGCATCTCCGCTCGAGCCTGACGGAAACTCGTTAGTGATTGTAAGTCAGGAAGTTCTTTTGAAAGTGAACGAACACGTATCGCAGTCGCTCGAACGCGAGTTAGGAGGGTTCCTCCTGGGCAATCGTTATCGTTGCCCGAACACTCAATGTGACTACGTGATCATCGATCAATATTCACCGGCAAAATTCACGGAGTCGACAAGCGTAAGGTTGGCTTTCACTCACGAAGCCTGGGCGCAATTGTCGGACGAACTCAGTGGCAAGTTTTTCGGCAAGCTGTTGATTGGATGGTATCACTCTCATCCACGGCTGGATGTTTTCCTCTCCAGCCACGACCAGGAGATCCAGAGGGAGCGTTTCTCAGAGTCATGGATGGTTGCGCTCGTGTTGGAGCCGGAGAAGCACCGCGGCGGATTCTTTTGTGAACGCAACGGACGCGTGAGTCCAAATTCTCCAGTTGAGTTTTTCGAGTTGTTGGAGCGTAACTCCAGAGATTCAGTGCTTGCTTGGGAAAACTATAACGCAGTTGATCCATCGACCAGTTCGGCTCCGGCGCTGAGTGAGACGAACACCGCCACTCTCCGGGCCAATAGTTCAGCGGAGATTCAAGCTGCTCGAAATGAAAAGAGTAAAAAGGTTGGACGCAAATCGCGAAGCCGGCGTCGCGTTCTTTTTACGCTGGCCCTGGTTACTGCTCTTCTCGGTGTGCTTGCTGTGGTTGGCATAATTAACCGGCAGCGGTTGAGAACCTGGATTCGCGATAACAATCTTCTACAGAAGGCGCCATCGCCAATCCCAAGCGTAACTGTACAGCCTGCGCCGGCTTTACAAGTGACGCCCTCCTCTTCGCCGGATCAGTCTGCCACTCCAACGCCCACTCAAAGTTCGGCTTCGCAACCTGAGGCAGCACCAAAGCAAGAGGTTTCTCCGACGCCGACGCCGGCCTCGTCGCCAGAAAAATGATGTCTGTGAGTTTCCAGTCCCAAGGATCGATAAGGCACGTCTTTGTAGTGTGGGTATGCCTGTTTTCCGTCGTCTTTGGACCATCTGTGCGTGGTCAGAGCAACTCTTCTTCGCCGGCGCCGGCGACTCTTACCTCGAAGGCGAATGACGTCAATGAAGCAGGGTATTCGCTGAAACCGATTGGCCTCGCGCTTGACGAGTGGCCCAACCTTCGGCTCGATTTTTCGATTGAACGGGCCGACTTCTCGAGCTTTAAGAACCTCTCCTCGAGCAGCGTGCAAGCAAAGGTTGATGCGAAGTCGATGGAGATCAAGGATGGAGATCTGACGCTGAACGATACCAAGGGCTCCGCTGTCCTGATACTTCTCGATGGAAGTGGCAGCATGGCAGGCGCCGGCGTCGACAAGCTTCGGGCTGCGAAAGAGGGTTTGAAGCTGTTTGTAGACGGAATCGGCCCGAGGGATCGGGTCGGTTTAATGGTGTTCGACGAAGAGGTGCGCCTCGTCATTCCGCCGACGTCAGATAAAGAAGGATTGAAGCGTGATATCGACGCGTTCCAGATTCGCAAAGACCGATCGCGCTTTACCCGCCTCTACGAGGGTGTGGAATCCGGCATCAGTGAAGCAAAGGGCCGACAAATCAAGAACCTGTTAGTTATCTCCGACGGGAGAGAAGATACGCCTGAAACCAGAAGTCTCTCGACTGCCGAACTGGATAAATTCAAACAGACTCGCGAGCAGGAGATTACTCAACTGTCGCGAAAGAATGACATTCGTGTGTTCACAGTCGCCATTGGTGACGAACACGGAAAAGGCTTGAGTTTCGTCGACCGCGCCAGCCTGACGAATATCTCGAAAGGCGCGAACGGAGGTGACGGCGCTTACATCGAGTTGACTGAAACGTCCGGCGCCGTAGCTCTGCAACAGGATTTCCTTCGCACTCGCCTGGACCAAACTCTGGCTCAGCTCAGGGAATCTTTCGGCTACTCTTACTCTTTAACTTTGCGTCTCGACCCGTCGCAACAGCGTGCCCCCAGTGAGCACAAACTTTGGATCGCCTTTACAGTCGGCGAAGGCCCTCGCGTGCAGTTGCCCGTCGAATATACGTACGCGCTCACCGCGGCAGGCACACCAGTTGTCACAGGAATGCGAAAGCAACCCGCGATCTTTATTCAATCGGCGCCGAAGACTGTTAACTGGATACAACTCTCGCTCATCTATATCGCCCTTTTGTCACTCTTTCTGGTGCTGGCCATTACGCCGGCAGCAGTCCGGCGCTTGATCGGTGGCGCCCTGGCTTTACGACTGCACAAGGCGATCACGCGCGTCGGCAGTCACTCACCACTCGTCGGCAGCGTTTGTCCAAATGAAGGAACCGCATCCGGCCGTCTCTATTTGATCAAGGAGGGCGACATTGTTCTGGTGTGTCCGAATCCTGACTGCAAGACTCCGCATCACCTGAGTTGCTGGCGATTCAACGAGCATCACTGTATGCAGCGAAATTGTGAGTTCGAGATGGTTGTGCCACCCAAGATTTTAGAGAAATACGGTCTGATGGAGCGGGAGTTGAGTTAGCGGTCATGGACGACAAATTCAGGATCTATTTCTACTTCATATTCGGTTCCATTGGTGGTCTAACCGGCTGGTTTCTGGCTGCTTGCCTCTTATTGAGCACGGCAACAGCACTTGAACAAGCAATCTTCGGTGCTTTGATTGGGTCTTCGATTGGAGTGGCGTTGGCTGCATACGAAGGAGTCTTGAGCCATTCCCTCACGCGACTCTTCAAATATGGAAGTATCGGTTTGATGCTGGGAAGTACTGCGGGCGTGATTGCATTACCACTGACTCAGGGACTTTACGCCAGGTTGATCGGAACCGGCGGAACAAGCTCACTGTGGAAAGCCATAGTCGCGGGCATGTTGTGTTGGATTATTTTTGGCGGACTGATTGGGTTCATCGAAGGACTCAACAAGGGCACTCAGAGCATTAAAGGGTTTGCGGGTGGTGTACTTGGCGGAGTGATCGGCGGGGGCATTTACGAGTTGGCGCGGAGTTCCGGCGTGGCCCAAAGCGCGTCCCTGAAACAGCAGTTAGTTCTTGCGGTCGCACTATCGATACTCGGTGGAGCCATCGGAGCGTCCATCGCGTTCGTTACGTTGGCGTTGAAACAGGCGTGGCTTCAGGTACTCGACGGAAAGCTCACAGGTCGGATTTACGACGTTACCAAGTATGTCCATCCGGATCCGAAAAGCCGCAAGCCGGGAATAATCGGCAGTGACGAGTGGCGAGCCAACATTTACCTGCCCGGCGACCACCTGGTCCAGCCGGCCCACGCGAAGATTGGATTCGCAAATGGTGCTCCATACCTCAGCGTATTTCCCGCCGCACAAAAACATTCCAGCACGTCCGTAAACGGAAAGAACGTTAATAACTGGATACTCAACGATGGAGATCGGCTACAGATAGGCGCGACGATGCTCGTGTACAAACAAAAACGCAGGTGATTGTCATAGACAAGGGGTGAGGCATACGGGATGAGTAACGAGAACGACAATTCGAACGAGCAAAAGAGCTCCCCAAAAACGTCGGGGGCTACGCGACGAATTGTCGTTGGGGATCTTCCTCCAGAAGAGTCGCCTCGTATTAAAGGTCGCAAGTTGAGTACTCCGGCGGATCTTGATACGTCATCAAACCGCACTCGAGTACAATCAAATCCGACTTACACGTCACCGTCGAGCGAGCACGCGACGGCGCCGGTGCGGCCTCGCGATCGCCAGCAAACGAGAGTCGTGGCCGATTCACTGGTGAAGGGTCGCGAGCCGATCAACGTTAAGCGACTCGTTTACATCGTCACTGGAATGGTAGTGCTGCCGGTGTTTCTGGTAGCCCTCGTGCTTTTGCTCTCCGTTGTTCGACGAAAGAGCCCGACACGTCTGGTGCAGGGCGACTCGACACCTTCCGTCACTCAGCATGAGCCGCCGGCCGTCATAACAACTCAAGCAAGTGCGCCGTCGCCAGAGCCCAGTCAAAAAGACTCACCGTCACCGGATGTCTCAGCAGATGAGATCCGTGCGATGACGGTGCGACTCGCCTCTCAAATTTCGCAGAAGAGTGGATACGAGTTTGCGCCGGAACTGGTGGAAGTGATTCAAGCCCGGGCGCATGAATATAACAACGTAAAGGTGTTGCTGGGCGCTCGCCAGTTTCATCGTGAAATCAATAAGTCGTTTCGTGATCAGGGACTGCCTCCGCTCGTCGGCTATGCGTTGGCAATGAGTCGCAGCAAATTTGATCCGACGCTGACAGAGAAGGGAATTGGTATTTGGCAGGTCCCGTTGTCAGTTGCTCGATCGCAGGGTTACGTGGGCGCTAATGAGAACGCAGCGAAGTTGAAACTTCCTGATTCTTCGGCGCAGATTTCGGCTTCCTACACCAAGCAACTGCTCTCGGCATTTGACGCGGACGACTTCATGTATGCCATAGCCTGTTTCGGCATGAATCTTGAAGACGCGGGACGTCTACAAGTACGTTTGATAAATGCCGCGCCGGAAGCGAGTGATCGGCGCGACATTATGAAGATGATTCGAGCGGGAGTCCTTACACGAGAACAGGTAGACAATCTCGCACGATTTTTTGCGGCCGGTATCGTCGGTGAAAATCCGAAGAGGTTTGGCTTGCTTACTTCAGAGCCGATCTCTTCGCTCTATTAAATGATTGCTTCCGTGCGCAGAATGAGGATTCGGAGATTCATGGCAGTTCAGGTGGTTACCTTGTCGGCCTTAGGTCTCATTGCGTGCTCGTCCGAGCCGGATAAGGGACGGTTCGTCGTCGAACAACGTCCTGCCCAAACATCGTCGCCGCCGGCAGTTCAGGTTCCCAGTCAAAGCACACCTTCACCAGCTCAATCTCCAGGAGAGGCTGCGACCCTGGCGATGGAGAACCTGATGAAGCAGGCCGGCACCTATGCCGGCGATTCAGCTCACCCGCCCAGGCTGTATTTGCAGATGACTGAAGAACAGAAGCTTGACTTCATCGAGGATCGCGCCCGGCATATTTCGCGAATGATCGGCACGGGCACGTACGAGTTCAGCGATCAATCACTCGGCTACATCAAGCAATACGTGGATGCCTACGCGCGACGCGTAGGAAACGGTTCTAAAGTGACCTGGGGCGAAGACCTCAATACTGTATTCGCCAGAGCTCAACGTTATTCGCCCATCATCATCAAGGCCTTCAACGAACGCCGCATACCACCCGCCATCGGTCTTTATCTGGTTGCGATTGAAACGGAGTACACGAACTTTCGCCAGGAGAATGAGGCGGGCGCCGCGGGACTCTTTCAATTCATTCCTGCCACGGCTGAGGCTTACGGTGTTTCGAGAAACGAGCGAACCGACGTCAACAAGATGGCTGTCGCTGCTGCCCGTTACACCGCTGACCGAATAGCCGAATTTGGCACCGACCCGATGAGCGTGGCTCTTTGTATTGCCGGATACAACCGGAACCCGGATTCAATCAGAAGTGACCTGCAGAGCGTCATGAACAGCGACAACAAAGAACGAAGTTTTTGGACGCTGGTGATGAACTCGAACAAACTCGACAAGTGGTTTCAAGGCGAGAATATCAAGTACGTGCCGAAGTACTTTGCGGCGGCCGTTGTAGGTGAAACACCCTGGGCCTTTGGTCTAAACATGAAACAACCACTTTCGACTTTTACTGGAAAGAGCGAACCGGACCAGCGCGTTGCAGTAAAGCCGTAAGTAGTCCAGGGGGTGCAGTCAATGAAAGACAGTGAAAGAGTTGGAGATGGTGGAACTACCCGTCGCATCGTTGTTTCGGATCGACTACCGGAGTCGAGGCGAGTGGTACAAGGTCGCAGACTCGAGGACCCGCCCGATTCGCGACCGGACAGTGTTCGAAAGGCGCAGCAGAGTATTTCACGGCCGCAAGTTCGAAAACCAGTTCTAGTAATCGGGCTGAGCGCCGCCGTCGTGTTTGTTGTCGTGATGGTCGTGCTTGCTTTTAAGCAGCAGACTACGTCACAGCCGAGAGCGACAGCGACGCCAATTGAATCGCAGAGTACGGCGGTGGCCCAGTCCGGTAGCGTTTCCGGGGAACCGGACGAGTTGCGGCGAACTGATTACGATGCGAAGCAGGTAATTCGCAGTATTTCACGAGACGGCAAGCCGTACAGTTTCACCGAGAACGCCTTAAACGATATTCATGCGAGAGTAGTGGAGTTGAGTCGATCGACACGGGTCGCGAATTCGTTAAGAGATCTTCAGGAGAACGGAGCGTCGTTGGGATCGCAGGCAAATAAGGTTGGACTACAGCCCGGTCTGGCGATGCTAATGGGAATGGCCCTTGCAAACGGCAGTACTAAAGGCAGCGCTTCGAGCGTCGCGAGCACAGCCCTGCCGCTCTTGAGTTCACTCAACAAGAGCTTCGGCAGCAATGAGGCCGAAAGTTGTTTGATATTGATTGCTGCTTTCCACGAGGGGCCTGGAACCCACCGCTCACATCCACTGTTGAGAAGGATGAATCGAGTTGTTACTGACCCTCTGACGCAACGAAACGTCTGGTATTTGAACGAACAGAACATCATCTCCGCTGACGCATATGGACTGGTGGTAGACACGATTGCCTGCGGAATCATTGCGCGCAATCCTCGTCAGTTTGGAATACAGGCCGATCCGCTCCGTTTCTGATTGGCATGCATAAAGGAGGCCCTACCTTGAGATTTGGCAGTTACAAGACATCCATGACGGCGCTTATTCCGTTATTGCTGTTTGGCTTGACGCCGCTGGTGTTTTCTCAGTCGATGAGGCCGGATGAACCGAAGCTGGACGGAACCACGCGGGTGGGACTGGTGACGCCTCACGTCACCCTGATCGGGGGCGGTGGATCGGTACCGCAAGAGACCGCCGCGCTCCAGAAAAACGTCAGCAGTTATCTGACGGGACCGCGAATCGGAACGATCGCCATCAAGGCGAAACTTGACGACCTCGCGTTGGAGGAAGCCAAAGAACGAGAGTGCGACTTCGTGGTCTTCATCTCGCTCACGCGCAAACGACGACCTGCCCCTAAAGGAACGACCAGTGGCTACGGCTCCGGCACCAAAGCGGGAGACGAGTACAGCTTTGAATACAAAGTCGTGCCCACGGGCGGAGGGGCGGCAAAGGAGAACACGCTAAAAAGAACTCTCACCGCAGATGGCGAAGACGCGCTGACGCCGATGATCGAAACGATGGCCCAGGTTGTTGTCGAACTGGCCAAAACTTCAAGGCCCGTTCACTCCACGGTTACTGCTTCGGCGCCCGGATCGGCGAACGTGCCGGCGACGTCAAAGAGCGAACCCAACCGACCGCCACAATATAACAAGCCAACAGAGAACCCTGCGCCTGCGCCGGCTGGTTACGGTAGTTTGACTGCGTCGCCGCGAACATCCGCTAGTCGAGTTAATGACCCACCAAAAGCACCGGACACAATTCGAATTGGATTTGTGGTGCCGCGTGTTGTTGGTGGGGGTATGAATACGGCAAACGGCGACGCCGCGGCATTGCGCAAGACCATCAGTAGTTACCTGGAAGGATCCAATATCGAGACCATCGAACTTAGAGCGCGCCTCGATGGGTTGATACTAACCGAGGCGCAGAAGCGTGATTGCGACTACGTGCTCTACACCACTCTTACTCGAAAGCGGAAGACCACTTCCACGGGTGGACTGGGGCTGGGCGGAATCCTGGGAGGCGTTGGCGGCAAAGTCGGGAACAAAGTCCCGGGAACAAAAACCGCATCGCAAATCGGATCGGAGGCGGCCAAGGTCAGCGGGGGCATAGCTTCTCTATCGAAGGCCAACGACGAGATGAAATTCGAATACAAACTCGTCACCAGCGATGGCACTCGCACTCTAACTGAAAAAGCTACGACGACTAAAGTCAAATCAGATGGCGACGACGTCTTGAGCCCGATGATAGAAAGCGCGGCACAAGCAATCTTAGACGCGACCAGGAAAAACTAGTATGGACCTTATTCGTCTATTTCACTCGGGTTGCTTCGTGAAGTTCCCTCAGCGCAGCCTGCGCTTCGGAGCCGGGCCAAATTCTGACAGATTCTTTGTAGGCGGCCTCCGCGGCATTCCATCTTCCTTTTTCGTAGAAGCGGTCGCCCAGAAGGAGAAAGTTGTAAGAGTCTTCCGGGGATCCGCTTCTTCTAATGCGCGGGGCACGAACTCGGTTTACCTTCGGGGTTGTTGATGGTTCAACCTTTTTGGTGACGGGGGCCTTGGGAGGAACCTGAGCTTTCACAGCGGAACTGCCGGCAGCGACACTCAATCCGAAGACAACCGAGATGAAGAGGATGCGAATGAGGATAGGGGAAAACATCGAAAACTCCTTTTTGAATTCGTGTTTACGGCCGAAAAGATACCTTAAAGATCGGTCCGCGACAACGAATTCTTTATACCCGTTTTCCCCTGAATGCCGGGGAACTGATCGCGTTGCTAAGTTTGGTTAAATGTTGTTAAGATTCGGGCCATATAAACGCCTGAAGCGCTGGGCGCCTGACATACTCCAGGACTATGCACCATCGTCTCAATCCCTGATGGGCCGGGCTTCCAGAAGCTGCTGCGAAAGAACACCAATACGTTGCGACTGAGAGTGAACTCGTCTCTCTACTCGACCTCCGATGAGAGAATGCCCAGCATGCTTTAGTTGCTATGACGATTCAATACTCGTGTGTCCGGTCGAAGGCCGGCAAACGTTCAACTCGCTGCCGGGCGGCGTAACACTCGATAGCCGCTACGTCCTCGAAAAACGACTCGGCGAAGGCGGAATGGGCGTTGTCTATAAAGCTCACCACAAGTTTCTGAAAACCACTCGGGCGATCAAAATCATCAAGCCGGAACTTGTCGGGAATGATCCATCGTTCTCGACGCGTTTCCAGCAAGAGGCAATGGCTGCCGCGGCCATCGGTCATCCAAACATCATCTCCGTGCCCGACTATGGTTTCCTCGATGGAGAAGTGCCGTTTCTGGTGATGGAGTTTATCGAGGGCATCTCGCTACAGGACTTGATGACCACCGAAGGGCGGTTCACGCCGGAGAAGGCGCTTCAGTACATGCGAGTGATAGCTTCGGCAGTAGGCGCCGCGCATGCACACGGAATTGTTCACCGGGATCTGAAACCGCTGAACATTATGATTCACAGCAAGGGCTCGCCGCAGGAACAGATTCGAATCCTCGACTTCGGATTAGCAAAAATAAAGTCAGCAGATTTGTTTGGTTCCTTTGTGGGCGCCAAGACGACGGGCATCATCGGCTCTCCTTACTACATGGCGCCCGAGCAATGGTCCGATGACGAAACGGATAAGCGTTGCGACATCTACAGCCTGGGAATCATTCTTTTTCAAATGTTGTCGGGTGAGGTCCCGTTCAAGGGATCTTCGATACCAGCAGTGATGAAGAAACATCTCATGAGTCCTCCGCCCCCACTGGCTGTGAAGGGTTCAGGGATATCCGAGGCGCTCGAGAAAGTGGTCTACCACGCCCTGGAAAAAGACCCAATCCTGCGCACCGGTTCTGCGGAAGAACTAATTGCAGAACTCGAGCAAGCGGTGGCGGCAAATGCCCAGCCAAAACGACGCACGCGCATTAAAACCAGGGTTGGCACGTCCTCAGCAAAAGATGATGCCGCTCGAACTACCGGCAAGCAGGCGAGTGGGCGCGTGGAGGAGAAAGACGTTGCGCGAAGTACAGGCGAACAGAAAGAAGCATTGGTGACGCATGAATCGGTTGACCTGGATCCGCTTGACGCAACCGAATTAACTGATGATTCGAAAGCTAACGAAACGATTATTAGCGGTGCTCCGGTAGTCCTGGGAAGAACCGAGACATCCGAGAAAGAAGAATTACCTGCCGGCAACATATCGGAACCTCGACTCGACGAATTGCGCAGAGCGACGGAACAAGCCAGGCGGCGCGCCGAGGAGCGAGCGTTTCGAGAACTCAGCGAGAGTGCAGAGGCGCCAAGGGTCCGTCCAACTTCGATGCCGCCGACACTCGCTCAACTGGCGCCTGAACCCTCAAGGTTTGATACAAAGTCACTTCTCAAAAAGCCATTCGTACTCGCCGGCGCTGCCGCAGTTGTAGTCACGATTGTGATAGTTGTGCTGATCTTGAATCTGTCGACTCCGGCGCCACAGCCGCCTAAGGAACAACAAGCACCACCACCAACTCATCCACCGCGAGACATGGTCCTGATCAAAGGCGGCGGGTTCACAATGGGATCCGATACAGCCGGACTGGAGCAAAAAGGCCCGCATTTTGAGAACGTTAAGTCTTTCTACATCGATAGGACCGAGGTAACTAACGAAGAGTATGCTGCTTTCATAAAGGCGACCGGGTATCGCGTACCGACGAACGAAGTAGCGGAAGCGCGTTGGTGGAAACCATGGAACGGAAGCGATCCACCGGAGGGACGCGAGCGCTGGCCCGTTTCGAACGTTTCCGCCAAGGATGCCGAAGCCTTCGCCCAATGGCTTTCAACTCGTGATGGCGTGAAGTATCAATTGCCTACCGAGGCACAGTGGGAGTTCGCTGCGCGTAATGGTACAGATGAAACGCTCTTCCCCTGGGGAAACAACTGGGACGATACTCGAGCGAACCTGAACGGTAAGCAAAGCCCAACAATCGTAGGTTCATTTCCAACTGGCCAGACAAAAACGGGTCTTTTGGATATGGTCGGTAATGTTTGGGAATGGACCTCGTCGCGTGCGTCCTACTACAACGGTCACGAGATTCAACCACAAGAGGCAACAGCGCGTGTAAGACGCGGCGGATCGTTTGCCGATAAGATTAAGACGGACTTTTACAACGCGACTGATCGCGGATGGTACCAGAAGGAAGATGACAAATATCCTTCAATCGGTTTTCGACTGGTGCGAGACGCGCCGTGACACAGGTGAATCGTGTTCAGTTTATGAGCCCGGGGAATTGGATGATTTCTAAGCTTTGCAGACGCCTCGCAGCGCTATTACTGATATCTTTGCTGCCTGGCCCATCCCTGCATGCCGTTCAGACGCGCCGCGATGAGGATCTGATTACAGCTCGCTCCAGGTGGTTGATCCTACACGCGAATCCCGTCTACGTGATCGCTGTTCCGTCTGACGACAAACTCCCCGCCACTCCGCCTGACGTTCCCGTTGGAACTCTCCGAAAACCTGTGCCCGATCCTGCACCGGACGAAGTTATTTCGCCGTCTTTTTCTATAACCACTGCGCAAGCGGTCACCATCGGCAACGCACTTATAGAGGACAGAGATTTTCATAGCGCTCTTGTTTATTTTCAGGAAGCCCAGAAGCATCAACCTACGCCTGCCGAAGCATTGATTGGTCTGGCGGAGTGTTATTACGAATTGCAGCGCGACGATCAGGCATTGGCGATCTACCAATCATTGAACGAACAGCAAGCCAATGTTTGGCGAGTTCAGTTTATCCTGGGCCGAATCTATCTGGAGCGGGGACGATTTGAAGAAGCAGTTACGGCATTCAAAAATGCAGTGACCGCTAAACCAGGCGATGCTGACACATTGAGGAACCTGGGCGTGGCACTGACAAAACTTGGCCGCCCCTCAGACGCGTTGCCGCATCTGACGCAGGTCGCGGCAATGAAGCGGTTTGAGCCGGATGACCGCTATGCCCTCGGAGAGGCGTATGCGAGATTGGGTGACTGGGAGCACGCAGCCGAGGCGTTTAAGACCGGCGCCGAAATGAGAGGCAACAATCCGGATGGGTTTTCAACCTGGGGCAAGATGCTCTACAACGCCGATAAGCTGAATCAGGCGCTCGAGGCTTTCAAGAAGGCAAGAACGTTGTCTGTCGAACATCTTGAATCCTCCTACTACATGGCTGACATCTATCGGAGGCTCGGTAATCTGACTGAGGCAGTCGCCCTCTATCGAATATTTCTTAGACGAAAGCCTGACGATGTTCGCGTGCTCGTTCAGCTTGCGTATCTATGTTTTAAGCTTGGTTTTTTGGAGGAGGCTAAACAGCATTACGAGAAATTGAAGACGGTTGAGCCGACCAATTCAATGCTCACGAATCTGGCAGCGCTGGAATCATCCGAAAATGAAACGAAGGTAGACAATGGTAAGCCAACGCCGGGAGTGACGCTGCGCGAAGTGGTTGGCGCAAATCCGAACCACGGTGAGAGTCATGTCAATCTTGGAGCACAGTTGATTACGGAGGGAATGTACCCCGAAGCCGTGACGGTGTTGCAGAAGGCAGTGAGTTTGTTGCCCAACTCGCCGTCGGCCCACTTCAATCTGGGCCTTGCCCAACTCAAGGTCGGCGATTTTCAAAATGCCGTTGCCTCGAACGAGCGCGCCTTAAAGCTCAAAAGTGAATGGTC
Source organism: Acidobacteriota bacterium (assembly GCA_046732935.1). Lineage (GTDB taxonomy): Bacteria > Acidobacteriota > Blastocatellia > Pyrinomonadales > Pyrinomonadaceae > PSRF01. The sequence continues at coordinate 48,613 of JBKPOC010000051.1, forward strand.
TGCTGCTTACAATAATTTGGGACAGGCGTTCGCGGGTCTAAATAAATGGACCGAAGCCACGCAGGCTTATCTCGAAGCTATCAGAATCACACCCCAATTTGCCGGCGCGACTTACAACCTTGGTCGCGCTTATCTGGCGTTAGGAAGAAAGGATCTGGCCCAACCTTTACTTCCGATCATTAAGAAGCTGCAAGGATTTGATCTTCAGGCACGTCTGGCAAATGCTATAGCTGGAGTAGAGCCCGGCGGTACACCGACGACGGCAACGGCTAAAACAGAAACTTCCACGACTGCTCCGCCACAATCCGCCGCACCGCCGGCCACTGTGTCACAGCCAACACCGGTTCCGTCCAACAGTATTGCTGCGCCAACACCTGCACCTCCCATTCAAGAACCTTCGCCTCAATCTACGGTTCCGAAAGACGCGGACAAGAGTACCTCTGAAGCAAAGCAAGAATCAGATAAAGCTCAGCCAAATGCGGGTTGTCCAGGCCCAATCTACCAACCTTCCGACGTCAGTCAAATGGCGACCATCACGAGTGAGTTTCCGCCTTTCTTCACCGACGACGCGATCAAAAACAACGTGGAAGGAAAAATCGTCTTGCAGGCAATTCTATGTAGTACTGGACGCGTCGCGAACGTTACTATCGAAAACCAGTTGCCGTGGGGCCTTACCGAACGCGCCATGCAGATTCTTAAAGGTGTACAGTTTCAGCCAGCACTGTTGGACAGCAAACCGGTGGCTGTATTCTGGAAGCAGGAGTTTGCTTGTGCGCAGTTTGTTTGCCGGGCTGTGAAACGATAGTGCATTTGAGCGTCACGCACCTCTCGCATACCGATGCTCAACCATGTCAATAACCGTGGATGCGCGCGGAGGGTGTCCAACTCCGGAGTCAATGAAGGTGTGTTCCCCGAGAACCTAAACCGGGGAATGGACCGCGCGTCAGCCGTCATAATCTTGAACTCGGCACAGACGGGCCGGCCGGAAGCCTTTATAGAAGGCTCGATCATCAGCGCGAAACGCACGGCTGCGAGTGCTGCTCTGGCAGCGCGGACTTTGCACGAAGGTCTCGACTCGTCGACGCTGGGCCTTTTCGGCTGCGGTCTTATAAACTATGCAATCACGCGCTTCGTTTTCGCTGCCTGTCCCGATGTCGAACGAGTGATCGTTTACGACACGGACGAGCAACGCCGGCCGCTTGTGACCAGGGAGTTCTAATGAAGCAGAACCTCGATTGCATTGTTATCGGCTATAACGAGATTCCGTTCGGGCGGTATGAGAGCTTTCTGCGGAACTACGGCGAAGATAGCGAAGCCTATCGCGATCTGAAGTTCAGCTTTGTCAACGTCGGCGGGGCAAAGCTCGACTACATGGGCCTGATGAATTACAGCTCGGGTCTGGCCAAAAACAACAACGGTTCGACTCCGAGCGATGACTTCAAGTCGGGCGACATTCCGAGTCTCGGCGCGGCCTATCTAACAAACTTCCTGCGCAATCATGGACACTCGGCGAAGTACATCAACCTCTTCCAGAGTGAGAAAGAGAAGTTGATCGAATACCTCTCGCAGGATCCTTATTGCGTGGCAATAACTACGACCTTCTACGTTGTAAATCTTCCCGTCAACGAGATGGTTGAATTTATCCGGGAGCACAACCCGCGCGTGAAGATCGTGGTCGGCGGCCCATTGATCTCCAACCACGCGCGGCAGTCGAGCGGCGAGGCGTTGAAGGCGGCTCTCTCCGACATGGGTGCGGACATTTATGTCATTGAAGGACAAGGCGAATTAACACTCGCGACGATCGTCGAAGCTCTCAAGAACGGCGGCGATCTGAAAAACGTCCCGAACATTGCTTACTTCGAAAACGGCCAGTTGCAGCGCACGAAAGTTGTTGCCGAGAACAACTCGATGGACGACAACTTCATCGACTGGCGCACGTTTTCCGACGAGCAACTCGGACCGACTCTCCAGATGCGCACGGCTCGTAGTTGCGCGTTCAAGTGTTCCTTCTGCAACTATCCGAATCGCGCCGGCGCGTTGACGCTCACCAGTCTCGACGTCATAGAAAAAGAGCTCGACTCGATGCGCGCGCTCGGTAACGTCCGTAACGTCGTGATCATCGACGACACGTTCAACGTTCCTTACCCGCGTTTCAAAGAGATCTGCCGGATGATGATCAAGAATGATTACCAGTTCAACTGGTTTTCATACTTCCGTTGCAGCAACTCTGACGAAGAGGGCATCGAGCTGATGGCCCGCAGCGGGTGCAAGGGAGTGTTCCTCGGGATTGAGTCAGGTTCTCCGACGATTCTGAAGAACATGAACAAGTCGGCGACGATCGAGAAGTATGCGAAAGGGATCGAGATGCTGCGCCGGCATGGAATCATGACTTTCGGCTCTTTCATCACCGGTTTCCCGGGCGAAACCGACGAAACCGTCCAGGAAACAATCGGTTTCATTCGCGAAGTGAAGCCCGACTACTATCGCTCGCAAGTGTGGTATTGCGAGCCGGGCACGCCGATCCAAAACGAACGAGCGAAGTACGACATTAACGGCGACGGCTTCGTCTGGAGCCACGCCACGATGGACAGCCTCGAAGCGATGGACCACATAGACAAGATGTTCCTCACCATCGACGAATCGCTTTGGCTGCCGCAGTGGTCTTTCGATTTCTGGACGATCCCTTATTTCATCGGCCGCGGGTTCTCGTTCGACCGCTTCAAGTCGTTCATGTCGCAAGCGCATGGGCTGTTGAAGCTTGAAATCGCCTCGGTACCCGAGAAACAAAAACAAAACCTCCAGCACGGGTACCTGCAAAGCATCGTCGAAGAGGCGCGTAGCTGGTAAGCGTCAAATCCTACCCTTCCTTACATTCAACCTTTCAACATTCCCAGGGAGCATCGCAGTCCGATGGGCACCACTATCAATACGTCTTCATACAACGCGTTCAGTGACATCGCATCCTCTTCAACGTTGGTCGACGTGCCTCTGCCTTTTGTCGCTAACCTTCGATTTCGGGTTACAATCGCCCGCCATGTCTTACTATCTGGATCTCGACACGTGGCCGCGGCGTGATGTGTTCGAGTTTTATCGACGTTTCGATAAGCCATACTTTAACGTCTGCCTGCGCGTTGACGTGACGGAGTTGTTGAATGAACTCCGGCGCCGCGAGGAAAGACCGAGTGTTTGGCTGACGTATCACTATCTCGCATTGCGCGCCGCCAACGACGTCGAGCCGTTTCATTACCGGCTCCGCGAGGGCAAAGTACTGGTCCATGAAGTCATCAACGGCGGCACGACGCTGATCCTGCCGAACGAGACGTTCACCCTCGTCTACTGGGACTACGCTGAAAGCTTTCGCAAGTTTCTCGGCGGTGCGACGCGGGCGGTTGACGAGATACGCTCCGGCGACTGGAAGTTCAGTCCGAAACATGAAGACGACGCGCGCATCCACTGCACGACGTTGCCGTGGATCGCGTTTACGAGTTTTTCACATGCGCGCCGCTGGTGGGGCAGGGAAGACTCAGTTCCGAAGATCTCGTTTGGAAAATTCGTGCAGGAGAACGGACGGACGTTGATGCCGTTTTCCGTCGAGGTGCATCATGCGTTGATGGACGGCTTGCACGTTGGCCGTTACATCGAGCGCATGGAAGAGATGCTCGCCAAGCCGCAAAATTTCCTCGACTAACCCATCGATCTCACGTGCGTAAAATCCTCTTAGCGATCCTATTGCTTCTGCTTCTCGGAAGCGCTGCCGCTTACTTATTCTTTCGATTCACGCGGAAGTCCCTGCCAACTCCGCGCGCGTGGCGAGCGCACGTCACGACAGTTGCCGGCGATGGTTCGCCGTTGACGCTCGCGGATCCGTTTGGTGTCGCCGTCGCGAAAGACGGAACGGTTTACGTTACTGACGGTGGCGACAACAATCGCATTCTAAAGATCGCTCAGGATGGGAAGGTGACGACGTTCGCAGGCGGAAACGAAGATGTACTCAATACGCCTTCCGGTCTCGCTATCGACGATGACGGCAACCTTTACGTTGCCGATACTGGTAATAATCGCATTCGCAAGGTGACGCCCGAAGGCGTCGTCTCGACGATCGCGGGCGACGGCGTCGCGGGTTACGTGGATGGTCCGGCGGCCCAGGCGCGATTCAACGGTCCGATCGGTGTGGCAGTTGATAAGGACGGGAACGTTTACGTCGCCGACACTTACAATGATCGTGTTCGGAGGATTAGTGCCGCAGGCGACGTATCGACTATGGGTCCGTCGTTCGATACGCCCTGCGGCATTGTCGTGACGGCCGACGGCTCGCTGATCGTGGCCGACACCGGCAGCAATCAGTTGCACAAGATCGCGCCTGACGGAAGCGTGATTAACAACACGGATATTTCCCGTCCGGTTGGCGTCGCTTCTACGCACGACAACTTCATTTACGTTACAGAGCTCGACCGCTCGCGTGTGCTGCAAATCGCACCAGACGGCTCGACGTTTACGATCGCTACCGGGTTTAACCAGCCGGCGGGTGTTGCCATCAAACCAAACAGCAATGATCTCTACGTCGCCGACAGCGGAAACTATCTCGTCCGCAAGCTGGACCAAGGCAATCAAAGCGGCAGCCCTATTGACGACGCGCCCAAACTAACCAACGACACTCTCGGTCAACAGTCGCTTCTCTGGCCATTCGATCCACAACAGTCGCCGCACGAAGTCGTCGCGACGGTCGGCGAAGTGCGCGGTAGTTTCGACTCGACCGACAGCCGCGACCACCTGCACAGCGGACTCGACGTCTTCGGCGCGTACAACGAAACCGTCCGCGCAGTGCGAAACGAGAAAGTCACCAGCCCGCTGCCCAACTGGGGCTTCGGTTCGCTAAACGAAGGGTTTCGCATCGGCGTCGTCTCCTACATTCACATGCACGTCGGACGCGACAAAGACGCAAACATGTTCGACGACGCGCGTTTCATCTCCGTAAAGCACGACGACAAAATCACACGCGTCCGAATTAAACGCGGCACGCGGTTCAAAGTCGGCGACGCACTCGGCACGGTCAACCGCATGTACCACGTTCACATGAACGTCGGTCCACCTGGCGGTGAGATCAATCCGCTGTCGCTTTCACCCGTCGGTTTCAAGGACGACGTCGCTCCGACGATCGAGAGTGTTCAACTATTCGACGCCGCAGGGGCGCAGATCAAACAAACGAAAGATCGCTTCGTGATCAGCGGCAACATTCGCATCGTCGTCGACGCTTACGACAGAAACAACATGAACCCCGATCGCCGCCGGCTTGGTCTATACAAACTCGGCTACCAGTTGCTGAAGCCGGACGCTTCTCCGCTCGAAGAGCCTCGCATCACAATCATGTTCAATCGCCTCCCGCGCGACGACGAAGCGACGAAGATCGCTTACGCCGGAGAGAGTGGAATCACTGTCTACGGCAGCGCCCGGACGCGGTTCCTCTACGAGATCACCAACACGGTGCGAGACGGGCGCGCAGAGCGGGGCACGTGGGACACTTCGCGGTTGCCGAAAGGCGATTACGTGCTGCGCATCATCGCCGCCGATTACTCGGGAAACGAAGCGCAGAAAGGCCGAGACCTAAACATTACAATCCGTTAGGAACCGCCGATTGCACTGAGTGTCGGGATATTGCAAGATACAACTTGACCCAGATTTCCGATTGCATAAAACGTGCGCTCGAAGAGGACATCGGCAGCGGCGATGTGACCACGGACAGTATTGTGCCTGCGGGCGCCTCGCTGCGGGGCCGCATCATCGCGAAGCAGCGCGGTGTCGTCGCTGGTTTGAGTGTCGCAAACGAAGTGTTCCGGCAGTTAAGTGACGACGTAACGTTCAGCGCCAACGTCGACGAAGGATCGCAAGTGGACCGCGGCGTGGTGCTGGCAGACGTCTCAGGCAACGCCCGCGCCCTGCTGACCGGCGAGCGAACGGCGTTGAACTTTCTCGGCCGCATGTCGGGAATCGCCACGCTGACGCGCCAGTTCGTCGACGCAGTCGCGGGCACAAACGCCACGATTCTCGACACCCGCAAGACCGCGCCTGGTCTACGCGCCGTCGACAAGCTCGCGGTCCGGCTCGGCGGCGGCCAAAACCACCGCACGGGCCTGTTTGACATGGTCTTAATAAAGGACAACCACATCGACTTCGCCGGCTCGATTACGGCGGCCGTCGAGCGCGTCCGTGGGACCATGCGCGCCGGCGCGTGCGCGATTGAAGTTGAGACTCGCACGTTGGAAAATGTACGTGAGGCGCTGCGGCTCGGAGTCGAGCGCATTCTCCTTGATAACATGACACCGGAGATGATGCGCGAGGCGGTCGAGCTGGCTAAGGATCTCGGGGGCCAGGCAAAACTCGAGGCCTCCGGCAACGTTACGCTCGAAAACGTACTCGAAGTTGCTCGCACCGGCGTCAATTACATCTCCGTCGGCGCCTTGACGCATTCGCCGCGCGTATTTGACGTGAGTTTGGAATGGGTGGGTTAAGAGGCGTTTTTTGAAATGATGATTACTGATACTACTACTGACGAAATATACGAGAAGCTTAGCGAGCTCCTGTCCGACACTGTCCCCGATTTCGAGCTGCGCATGAAGGCGGAAATCGCGGCCGAAATCAACCGTCTGAAGGTAGTGAAGAACGCCGTCATCCTGGGCCACAACTACATGGAGCCCGCGCTCTTCCACTCGATTCCGGATTACGTCGGCGACTCTCTCGAGCTCAGTCGCCGGGCGGCGCAGACTGATAAAGACATCATCGTCTTTTGCGGCGTCAGGTTCATGGCCGAGACGGCGAAGATTTTGAACCCGACGAAGAAAGTCCTGATACCGTCGTTGAAAGCCGGCTGCTCACTCGCCGCCAGTATCACGGCCGACGACGTGCGTGAGTTGAAGAAGCAGTTCCCGGGTGTTCCGGTTGTCACTTACATCAACACCTACGCCGACGTGAAGGCCGAGTCAGACATCTGCTGCACGTCGTCGAATGCCGTCGACGTCGTCAAATCGCTGAAGACCGATCGCGTCATCTTCATTCCGGATGAATACCTCGCCGGCAACGTCGCGCGCGAAACGGGCAAGAAGATAATCTTTCCGACGCGCGAGCCGCTCAAGCGTTTTCCGAACGATCTCGATTACCAGATGATCGGTTGGCCCGGCCGCTGCGAGGTCCACGAAAAGTTCAGTGTTGAAGACATTGACAACGTGCGGAAGCAGTTTCCTGACGTTGTGATCCTGGCCCATCCGGAGTGCAGTCCCGAAGTGGTCGCCGCTTCCGACTTTTCCGGCAGCACGACGGCCATGATTCGCTACGTCGAAAAAACGCGCGCGCCGCGATATCTGCTGCTGACTGAGTGCTCGATGGGCGACAACATCGCGGCCGCAAATCCTGACAAAGAGATGCTGCGGCTTTGCAGCGTGCGTTGTCCGCACATGAACGAGATCACGCTCGAAGATACGCTGGAATCGCTTCAGAAGGAGCAATACGAGATCGAGATCGACGAAGAGATTCGCGTAAAGGCGCTGCGCTCGGTGGAGCGCATGCTGGAAATCGGCCGCGAAGATTAAGTTTTGGCAGCCACAGATTCCACAGAGGTCCTGATCATCGGTTGCGGGATCGCTGGCGCGACGACTGCGCTCCGGCTCGCCCGCAACCCGAAACGCCAGATCACGATCATCACCCGCGCGCCCGATCCTCACGAATCGAACACTCGTTACGCGCAAGGCGGCATTATCGGTCGCGGCCCGGAAGACACGTCTGAGCTCCTGTTCGAAGACATCGTCGCCGCCGGCGCCGGTGTTACGTCTCCCGAAGCCGCACGCATACTCGCCGAAGAAGGACCACCGCTACTAAACGAAGTACTCGAACGCACAGCAGGCATAGTTTTCGATCACCAAGACGACGGCACGCCCGTTTGGGGACAAGAAGCCGCGCACTCGCGACGCCGCATCCTGCACGTCGGCGACGCGACGGGCCGCGCGATCATGATCGGTCTCGTCGAAGCGCTGAAACAGTATCCGAACATCAAGATCGAATCGGACGCGACTGCCGTCGACCTGATCACGTTTCCGCACCACTCGCGCGATCCGCTCGATAACTACCGCACCATTTCATGTCACGGTTGTTACGTGTTCGATCGCGAAGAGAAAACCGTCCATCGTTATCTCGCGCAGGCGACAGTACTCGCAACGGGCGGTCTGGGTAGGATCTATCGCAACACGACGAACCCTGTCGGCGCGCGGGGCGACGGCCTCGCGATGGCGCATCGGGCCGGCGCGCGAATCGCAAACGCGGAGTACGTGCAGTTTCATCCGACGGCGCTGGCTGCGCCGGGTGCTGAAGGCTTGCTGATCAGTGAAGCGGTGCGCGGCGAAGGCGGTGTTTTGTTGACGCCGGAGTTGCGCCCGTTCATGGCCAACTATTCGCCGCAGTGGAAAGATCTGGCGCCGCGCGACATCGTCGCTCGCGCGATTCATCACGAGATGGAGCAGCACGGTTATTCCTACGTCTTGCTCGACATCGCCTCGAAAATGCCGGCCGCGGCCATTCGCGAGAGATTTCCGTTTATTTACGACGAGTGCCTGAAAGTCGGGATCGACATCTCGCACGAGCCGGTGCCCGTCGTCCCGGCGGCGCACTACTTCTGCGGCGGCGTTCTGGTCGACGAGTGGGCCAAATCGACGATCGATAATTTGTACGCCGTTGGCGAGATCAGTTGCACCGGAGTTCACGGCGCGAATCGCCTGGCGTCGACTTCATTGCTCGAAGGTTTGGTTTGGGGAAACCGGGCGGCGATCGAAATCGAAAGGGCGCTTGAACATCCGGTGAAGCACGTGCACCTCGACGATGTTCCGCCCTGGGACGAAAGCGGACTGAGCGCCGAGCCCGATCCGGCTTTAATCCAGGGCGACATGCAGACGATTCAAAACATCATGTGGCACTACGTCGGGCTGGTGCGAAGCGCCGACCGGCTGTCGCGGGCGATTCGCGAGCTGCGCCATTTGTGGAACGAGATCGAGACCTTTTATCGAAGCACCAAGCTGTCCGACGGATTGATCGGCTTGCGCAACGCGGTCGAGGCCGCGCTGATCGTCGCGCATGCTGCGCAACACAACCGGCAGAGTCGCGGGTGCCATTACCGGCAGGATTCTGTTACGGTAACTGGCGACCGTCTTATCTGAAATTATGTGGGAAACACTTAGCCTTCTCGGCATCGGACTGGCGTTGGGACTGAAGCACGCGACGGAAGTCGATCACGTTGTGGCGGTTTCGACGATCGTCAGCCGGTACCGCAGCGTTTGGCGTTCGGCGCTGGTCGGCGCAATGTGGGGCGCGGGTCACACGGCGGCTTTGTTGATTACCGGCGCGATCGTTTTGACGTTGCGAGTGGCGATTCCCGAGCGCATCAGCAACTGGCTCGAGTTCGGCGTCGCGCTGATGATCATCGCGCTTGGCGCGGCCGCGTTATGGCGCGCTTTACTTAAAAGGACAGACGTCCACGTTCACGAGCACAGTCACGACGGCGTCTCCCACGTTCACGTCCACTTCCACGAGAACCAAACGCGCCATCACGCGAGGAAGACACACAGCCACGCCGTTTCGGCCGTCGGACTCAAGCCGGTGCTGATCGGCACCATGCACGGGCTCGCCGGCTCTGCCGCGCTGACGTTGCTCGTACTAACGCGGAGCAGTTCCGCGTGGGTCGGATTATTTTATCTGCTTGTCTTTGGACTCGGCTCGATTGCGGGAATGATATTGATGTCAGGCTTGATTGGACTTCCGTTCGCGCTCACCTCGCGGAACGTCAGCCGAGTTCATCATCATCTACAAACAACTGCTGCGGCGCTGAGCATCGCGTTCGGTGTCTGGTACGCGTATCAAACCTCAGGACTCTTTTAGTAGCTCAACGACATCGTCTCGTTTGTACTCGACCGCGAAGTCGAGCGGCGTCTTGCCGTCGTCAGTCTTGGCGTTAACGTCCGCGCCGTTTTCGATCAGGAGTTTCACCAGTTCGAGATTGCCGTTTGCGGAGGCTTCGTGAAGTGGAACGTGCCCGCTTGCTGCTCTGGCGTTCACGTTCGCGCCATGCGCGATCAGCACGCGCGCGATCTCGGTCTGTCTGGCTGCCGCTGCTGAGGCGAGCGGCGTCACTTTCATCGACTCGCGCGACGGCAGGTTGACGTCAGCGCCGGCGTGGAGCAGCGCTTTGACGATCTCAGGTTGGCTGAAGAAGACAGCGAATCCGAGTGGAGTGAAACCGTCAGGAGAATAGGCGTTCACCAGTGACGGATCTTTCGTTATCAACTCGAGTAGCCGTGCCGTCTGCCCTGTCGCCGCAGCTTCAAAGACGTCAAGCTCAACGCCGTCTGAATCGAGTAGCGCGGCGACGACGTCTTTCTTCCCGTAGTAAGTCGCCTTCATGATCACTGACACGCCGTTCGGGTCTTTCGCGCGGGCCAGCGCAGGGTCGTCGCCCAGCATCGATTTCACTGTCGAAACATCGCCTGTAGTTGCGGCGTCGAGGAACTCCTGAGTCATCAATGCCTCCCATTACCCCAAAAGGTGAATCGCTTCACAAGTTTCGCACGGTATCGTTCACGTCCAACGCTAAGTATTTATCCGAAGTTCGAGAAATCTGCAAAAAATGGGCGATTGGCGCGCTGCCGTGAATTGGCACACACCTTGCCAAATAGCTGAGCACGGAGGGAGTGACCGGGATGAAAAAGGGGTTCGTAAGTATTTTGATCTTGCTGGTGCTGATGGTCGGAGCGATGCCAGCCAGTGCCCAGCGAACGAGACGCTGGAACGACGGTAGAAGGTACGAGCAGAGAGTTACTAGTGATTGGCGTTACAACGACCGATATCGAGATCGGTGGGACGAAAGATCTTTTTGGGACCGGCATCGTGACAAGCTGACGACGGCGATTGGCGCCGGATCGGGTGCAGCGCTCGGTGGCGTAATGGGTGGTAAGAAAGGCGCGATCATCGGCGCGATCGTCGGTGGAGGTGGCGCAGCGATTTACACCTACGGAATTCGCGATAAGGACAACAACTGGCGCAGACGGCGCTACTAAGGGATTGATTCAAGTTCGGTCACGCATTGCAAGATGAGTGGCCTTGTGGGAGCCCGGATGTGAAGGGGAGAGCACATCCGGGCTCTAACATTTTTAGCGTCAGGTTGCATCAATATTTTTATTCGCTTTGCATCGTAGTCAGTACCACCTGCGATAGCGGTTGGCTCAGGTTGTATCGTGAACCCACCCGCTATCGCAGGTGGTACTGACTGCCCGCTAGAAAATGTCTGTCTGCTGCGCTTTTTTCGGCTCGCCAATAGCAGCGGTTTCCGGTTTCTGTTATAGATAGTAGCCGCTTTTACACACATTGCCGGAGATTGCGATGGAATTTCAGGAGAACGTTCTCGGCCTGATCGGGAATACACCATTAGTCAAACTCAACAGGCTGACGCGCGGCATCAAAGCGCAGGTTTTTGCCAAGATGGAAAGCCTCAATCCCGGTTACTCCGTGAAGGACCGGATCGGCATCGCCATGATCGAGGCAGCGGAGCGTGAAGGGTCCCTGAAACCGGGCGGAACCGTCGTCGAAGCAACCTCCGGAAACACCGGCATCGGTCTGGCGCTCGCGTGCGCCGTAAAAGGTTACAAGTGCATCTTCGTCATGACTGACAAAGCGTCAGTTGAGAAGTCGCGCTACTTGAAAGCGCTCGGCGCGGACGTCGTCATCACGCCGGTATCAGCGAAACCAGGCACGCCGAACCATTACGTCTCAACCGCCAAGCGAATCGCCACTGAGACTCCCAACTCCTTCTATCCGGATCAGTATTCGCACCCGGCAAATCCCGAAGCCCACTACCGCACGACCGGCCCGGAGGTCTGGCGCCAGACTGAAGGCAAGATCACGCACTTCGTCGCCGGCATCGGCACCGGCGGAACGATATCGGGCACCGGCAGATACCTGAAGGAAAAGAACCCGAACATCAGGATCGTCGGCGCGGACCCGTATGGTTCGATCTTCAAGACGTACAAAGAAACCGGCAACCTCGTCGAAGCGACTCCGTATCTCGTCGAAGGAATCGGACAGGAGATTGTGCCTCCCAACGTACACATCAAGTATGTCGACGAAGTTATAAACGTCACGGACGCCGAGTCGTTCGAGATGTCGCGGCAGTTGGGACGAATCGAAGGAATCTTCTGCGGCGGTTCGACTGGCACAAATCTCGCCGCAGCACTTCGCATCGCGAGTACGCTCGACGAAAACGCCATCGTCGTCTTCATCGTTTGCGACACAGGCGAGCACTACCTGACGAAGCATCACTCCGACGAGTGGCTCAAAGAGAAACGGCTGCTCGCCCCGCAGAAGATCACGGCAGGATTAATTAACGACACGAAGAAGGCGCAAGCGCCGAAGTCGCTCATTTCAGTGTTGCCGACTGATACAGTCGGCGTTGCGCTCGAAAAGATGAACGAGCTGGGTCTCACTCAGATTCCCGTGATCGAGGAGGACCGGAGCGTCGGATCTTTGCGTGAGAATCGAGTGTTGGCGAAAGTAGTACGCGATCGAGCGCTGCTGGAGTCGCCGGTGAGCGACGTCATGGAGTCGAGCTTTCCCATCGTCGACGTCGACGCGAGTTCCAATGAAGTCTTCAACCGGCTGCAAACGAGTCCGGCCGTGTTGGTCGAAGAGTACGGCAGAATTACGGGCATCATCACGCGTCACGATGTATTAGATCTGAAGTTGAAAGGCGACACGCACTAATCCCGACCTGTGCTCGCAAGCGAGCGCTTTGCGACAGTTTCCTGAATGGCGAAAGAAGAGAAAGTGTTGGCGGCCAATCGCGCTGCCTTTCACAACTATCACATTTCGGATAAGTACGAAGCCGGTATTGCGTTGACCGGCACCGAAGTAAAAAGCGCCATGGATGGGCGCGTCCAGCTCAAGGAAGCTTACGTTTCCGTGCGCGAGGGCGAGGCGTGGTTGTTCAATGCACACATTTCGCCGTATTCTCATGGCAACCGCGAGAACCACGAACCACTCAGGACTCGCAAGCTGCTGCTTCACAAGCGTGAGATTTTCAAGCTCGACGAAGCAACGGCAAAACAGGGAATGACTCTCGTTCCCACACAGCTTTACCTTAAGAACGGCCGAATCAAGATAGAAGTCGGTGTCGCCCGCGGCAAGAAGTTGTACGACAAACGGGAGACCGAGTTGAAGCGCACGGTTGAACGCGAGACGCGAGCGCAACTGAAAGAACGCAATCGATAAATCCGTTTCCCAGAAGAAACACGGATAACACGGACGCAGGAGAAATCACTCACATGCAAGTTGAAGCGAATCGGGGACCGATAGAAGAACTTGACGTTCAGGCTTTGGCGGTTGCTGTTTTCAAAAATGATGATGACGGATTCATAAAGAAACTCGATGAACTTTCCGGCGGGCTCGTCAGCTCCGCTCTCGAGGCCGAGGAGTTTTCCGGCAAGGAAGGTGAGCAGTGCTATTTCCACCTGGTGGGAAATAGCAAACTGAAAGCGCGGCGCCTGCTGCTCGTCGGAGTCGGCGAAGCCGCAGACTACAAGAACGGCCAGGTCTCGCAGATGGCCGGGACCGCGGTTCGTTCGTTGCGCAGCAAGAACGTCAAAAGCGTCGCCGTGTTACCACGCTCTACCGGCAATGCCGAACAGATGGCGTCGACGGCCGTCCAGGGAGCGTTCATCGCGCTGTTCGATCCTGATAAGTATCGAACTGTCGAGAAAGAGCAGAAAACGATCGACCGTCTCGTCGTGGTGATCGAAGGCGCTGAAGACGACGCTCTGAACCGCGCCGTCGAGGCGGGAAGAATCATCGGCGAATCGATCAACTTCACGCGCGACCTCGCAAACGAGCCCGGCGCTTACATGACGCCAACCGACATGGCCGAACGAGCGCGCGAGATCGCGAACGAGTTTGGTTTGAGCATCGACGTGCTCGACGAAGCGCGCATGGAACAGGAAGGGATGGGCTCGCTGCTCAGCGTCGCCCGCGGTTCCGATCAACCAGCCAAGCTGATCATTTTGAAATACACGCCGGCGGGAAAGAGCGAAACTGACAGTTCAGGCTTGCTGTCGTTCGTCGGTAAAGGCGTGACGTTCGACTCGGGTGGCATTTCGCTGAAGCCGGGCGAGAACATGGAGTTGATGAAGTACGACATGACCGGCGGCGCGACAGTGCTGGGAGCGATGCGCGCGATCGCGCAGCTCAAACCGCCGATTCCGATCCTGGGCGTCGCGCCTTGTACAGAGAACCTGCCGTCAGGAAAAGCCACGAAACCCGGCGACGTCGTGAAGGCGATGACGGGCAAGACGATCGAGATCATCAACACCGACGCCGAAGGCCGGCTGATCCTTGCCGACGCCATTGCTTATGCGAAAAAGCTCGGCGCGACGAAAGTGATCGATATGGCCACGCTGACGGGCGCAGTTTCAATCGCGCTCGGCGACGTCAACGCTGCCGTGCTGGGCACTGACCAGGAGTTGATCGACGAGATCATCGACGCGGGCAGGGAAGTCGGCGAAAAGTTCTGGCAGTTGCCGCTCGACAAGGAATACTCGAAACAGATCAAGTCAGACATTGCCGACATCAAGAACGTCGGTGGACGCAAGGCTGGAACAATCACGGCGGCCGCGTTCCTGAAAGAGTTTGCGGACGGGCTTTCGTGGGCGCATCTCGACATCGCCGGCACGGCCTGGGGCGACGATGCGAAGCCCTATCGGTCAAAAGGTCCAACCGGAATCGCTGTTCGGACGCTGTTGAGAATCGTGGATCGAGCCTGCGGAAAATGATGTGTCGTTAGCGGTAGACACTGGGTGTCTTCACTAGTTGACACTTCAAAAGGGTCCGGAAACGTGAACTGCTGGTTTTGCTGGAGTTTTTGAAAAATCGAGATATGGCATAGCGGTTGTAATGCTAGATAGCAATCGCCAAAGGGTGCGAGTCGCCTTAATACTTTGTCCTCGCCCCCTCGAATGCCGCTCGAGGTAACTTTCCCGGCTCCCCTTTGGCACCCCCCTTCGACGAGGAGCCATCCAACACCAGCAGACGACGGGCACAAAGGTCGGGCCGAAAGACTTGCGCTAGGTGGTATAATTTCGGGGCGAGTGACGCGCGCCAGGTGCGCGAGTTCCTCAGGCAGCCCTTGGCATCCATCGCTGGCTTTAAGGAGTTAGCAGAAGCACAGTGATCGACTACTACAAAATTCTGGGCGTTAAGACCACTTCTTCTCAGGCCGAAATCAAATCGGCCTACCGGAAACTCGCGCGAAAAAGTCACCCGGATCTTAATCACAACTCCCAGGCTGCTCGCGATTTCGCCTTGCTTTCCAAGGCTTACCACACGCTCATCGATCCGCAGGAACGCGCTTACTACGACGATCAGTTGAAAGCGCAAAAGAACCGCGGCTACTCGATTCTCGACTCGAATAATCCGCACGCGAAACGCGCTCGCAATCTCGCGGTTCAGGCGAAATGGGACCGCTTGGTCGACGAAGTCCTGGAGCGCGACCGTCTCGAGAACCGCGAACGACAGCGCGCCGTGTTCACAACGGTTTCGCTGTTTCTCTCGACGTTCTTCCTGGCGATGATGCGGCCGCAGTTGTGGCAGTTGTTTTCCATCCCGGGTCGCGTCATCGTGTTGACGCTGTTTGTCATTGGCGTTTGGCACCTGGCGAACCGGCTGCGCGAGTATCTGGCCCACTACACATACACGCCACAGAGGATTCAAGGCTCGCTCATTGCCGACCACGAGACGCCGGAGCAGCCGTTCACACGTTTCTCCGCGTACACCTTCCTGCTCGTCGGGTATGCGCTGAGCATTGGCATCGGACTCTACATCGGCTGGCACACGCAGGATTTCTTCAACGACGTGACGCTGCTGTTTCGTCATCGCGTCGCCGGCGTGCAGTCGAGTCTTTTGGCTTTCACCTCAACAGCCATCCTGGTTCCGGACCTCGTCATTTGTCCGCCAATCGCAGTTCTCATCGTCGATACCGTCCACGGCATCGCCTCGCGCATCGACTAATTAACCAGATCCGTGTTGCCTCGCCCGTTTTCAGTCGTGTATAGTGCTGAGTCCCAACATAAGGAGCACGGTTATGGGCAAATCCGTGAGCCAACGCCAACTTCTTGCTGTAAAACTCGACGCACTTAATGAATCCGAAGTGTGCGAGGTGCTGGACTATATCTCGACGATGGAATCGTCTCGTCCGGCCCGGACCACGCCGCCGGCCGGCGACGATGACGTGTTGACCGCTTTGGCGGACGCTCGTGAGAACCGTCGTGCACGTCAGGCATTCGAGTGGGAAGTGGTGCGTCGTAAAGCTGAAAAACGAGCCGCGGCAAAGGTGTACGCACAGATCTGAATGCGTAAAGCACCTTTCGTCCTGCTTCTCGTTTGTATCTCCCTCATTAGTATTCCTGTCTTTGCCCAATCGAGCAGCACTCTCACGCCAACTCAATTCGAAATCGAAAAACAACGCGAGCGATTAACTTCCGGCGATGTGGAAGAACGCCGCGATGCCGTGATGCGACTCGGCAACTTCCACCTGGTTGAAGCGTCGCGCGCTGCAATGCCTGCGTTGTCTGATCCGTCGCCGATAGTGCGGGCGACAGCGGCGAAAGCAGTGCTTTCAGCGGAGCCGGAGCACGCCGTTGCTTCGTTGCTTCCGTTGTTGAAAGACAAAGACGAGTTCGTTCGTCGCGAGGCCACCTACGCGCTCGGCCGAACGCACAGTCGAACCGCGACGGCAGCGCTCAGCGAACGCTTGTTGAATGACAAGGAAGCCGGAGTTCGCGGCGCGGCGGCAGTCGCGTTGGGAGACATCCGCGATGAAGCAGGTGTGATCAGTCTTGTTGGAGTATTGGCGCCGCAGTTGTCAGCGCGCGGAAGTGGCAAACGAAAACGCGAAGAGAACGTGTTTGTGTTGAGAGCAGCGGCTGCTGCGCTCGGACAAATCAAAAGCCGCGCCGGAACCGCGGCTTTAGTCTCGGTAATGAGTAACGAGAAATTCGATAGCGACGTGCGGCGTGAAGCGGCTCGTTCGCTCGGATTGATTGGAGATCCTTCGGCGACGTCTGCGCTCAGGACCGTTTCAATGTCGTCAGATCCGTACCTCTCTCAACTGGCTTCTCAAGCCTTGAAGAGAGTCGAGCGAAACAATTAAGTCTCTGTCTTATCTCGGCCTTGTCCCTTCTTGGCCGCCTTCGACGCTGCCGGAATCGGCAACCCCACACCACCCGAAAGTGATTCGCTCGGAACTTCAGAAGTTTCGTGCTGCGGCACGTTATCGTGAATCAGCGCACCGCCGGAGCTCTTCGAAAAGACCAACCGATTTCTGATGCCGTCGACGTCGACGTGTACGAGATCGCCAAGTCCGATCTGGCCCGTGGCAACCAGGTTCGAAAGCGGGTAGACGAGGAAACGCTCGACCGCTCGCTTCAAGTGACGAGCGCCGTATTTGTAATCGAGCCCTTCCTTGAGCAGCATGTCTTTCGCGGTTTCCGAGCACTGGAAGACAAACTTGGTCCCAGCCGATTGCATGATGCGATCCTGGACCGCCTGCAATTCGAGATCGAGAATCTGCCGCAGGTGATGCTCTTTCAACGAGCGGAACACGACCACCTTGTCAATGCGGTTCATAAACTCCGGCGAGAATTTACGACGCGCGGCTTCGACGGCCGTGCGATAGATCTTTTGATCGACTTCGGTGTCGTTCGGCGTCTTGGAACCTTTGCCCGGCGCGAAACCGATGCCGCCGGAGATCAGTTCAGACATCTCACGCGCGCCCAGGTTCGAGGTCATGATCACCATGGCCTTCGAGAAGTCGACGCGACGGTTGTCACCCAACGTCAAAGTCGCCTTGTCGAGAATGCCGAGCAGTAACTGCCAAAGGCTATCGGAAGCTTTTTCGATCTCGTCGAACAGCACGAGCGAGACTTTCATATCGTCCGTGTGCATGCGATCGAGATTTTCCTGGGTCAGCATCGGCGAAGTCTCGCGATGGCCGAGGTAGCCCGGAGGCGAACCGATGAGCTTGGCAATCTCGTGTGAGTGTTGAAATTCAGCGCAGTCGATCTTCACCACCGCATTGGGATCGCCGTAGAGAACCTCGGCGGCCGCTTCGATGACGCGCGTCTTTCCGGAACCAGTCGGTCCCAAAAAGAGCATCGTCCCGATAGGACGGTTCGGCGGATTCATGCCGGCGAGAAAGATCTGGTAAAGGCCGCTCATGCGGCGAACTGCACGCTCTTGTCCCACGATGCGAGCGGTAAGTCGCTCTTCAAAATCCTGAGCACGGGGGCTTTTTTGATCAGGGTCCAGGAAGACCGTTCCCGTGGTGTTCATGTTTCGTGTCTTTGTCACTTCACTCTCAACTAACATCGGCTCTGCTCCTTGCCAATCGGGCGATTTCAAGAGCGCTTAGGGCCCCTGAACGTTTTTGGCCCATTTTCTTACACTAGCAAGGAACGATCCGTTCAATAAATTGATGCCTTAAAAAGCTACGAGGGTTCGCCAACCGGAGTTTTTGGTGAACCCCCTCCGGCTGAACGGATGCTATATATACAACTCTGCCGGAATTGTCACCACAAAATATCGCATCTCGCTGACGATCGCTTTAGATGCTCAATTTACCGTGACATTTCCTGTCAAAACATCACTGACGGACTGACAATAAATTGCAGTAAACCGTGTATGCAAGCACGGATTGGTGGATTAGTCGTAGTACTCCAGTCCCAGGTGCGTGATCAGATCCTCGCCGCGCAGGTGGCGCAGCGTGTTTTTGAGTTTCATGAGCTGAATGAAGATGTCGTGTTCGGGATACAAGCCGGGCGCGGTTTGCGGCGATTTGAAGTAGAACGACAGCCACTCCTGTACGCCTTTCATTCCGGCGCGCTGAGCGAGGTCCAGAAACAATGCCAGGTCCAGAACGATAGGCGCTGCGAGGATCGAGTCGCGACAGAGAAAGTCGATCTTGATCTGCATCGGATAGCCGAGCCAGCCGAAGATGTCGATGTTGTCCCACCCTTCTTTGTTGTCGCCGCGCGGCGGGTAATAGTTGATGCGTACGACGTGCGAGAAGTCTTTGTAGAGACTCGGATAGACTTCCGGTTGCAGGATGTACTCGAGCACCGACAGCTTCGACTCTTCTTTTGTTTTGAACGAGTCAGGATCGTCGAGGACCTCGCCGTCGCGATTGCCGAGAATGTTGGTGGAGTACCAACCATGGAGTCCGAGCATGCGCGACTTCAAACCAGGAGCGATGATGGTCTTCATCAACGTCTGGCCCGTCTTGAAATCCTTGCCGCAGATCGCCAGCTTGTTTTTATCGGCGAGTGACATCAGCGCGGGAATGTCGACCGTGAGGTTCGGTGCGCCGTTCGCGAAAGGAACGCCACACTTCAGCGCGGCGTACGCGTAGATCATCGACGGAGCGATCGCTTTGTGATTTTCGCGCATCGCTTTTTCAAACGACTCGATCGTCTTGTGGACCGGATGCGGTTTCAGGAACACTTCAGTCGACGCAGCCCAGATCATCACCAGGCGCGAGCACTTGTTCTTTCGTTTCCACTCGTTGATTTCGTCGATGAGCTGTTCGGCCAGTTCGAACTTTGTCTTTCCACTCTTGACGTTCGTTCCGCTCAGGCGCTTCACGTAAGACTGATCGAAGACGGCCTTCATCGGCCGAATCTTGCGCAGCGGTTCTTTGAGTTGCGCGAGTAGTTCTTTTTCAAGAACGCCGGCGTTTAATGCTGCGTCGTAAGCCGAGTCTGGGAAGATGTCCCACGCGCCGAACACGAGATCCTTCAACTGGGCCAACGCAACGAAGTCTTTGATCAAGGGAACGCGATTGTCGGTACGTTTGCCGAGGCGGATGGTTCCCATCTGCGTAAGACTGCCAATGGGTTGCGCGAAGCCTTTTTTGATCGCTTCTACGCCGGCGATGAAAGTAGTGCTGACGGCGCCGAGACCGACTAACAAGACTCCGAGTTTCCCTTCAGCGGGACTAATCTGTGTTTGTTTTTCTACTGGCATGTTTGGAATATTAACGAAGAAAGTGAAATCAAACCCGCCGGATCTTGCTCATTATTGGCGACGCCTTGCGATCAGGCCTTTGCGAAATTCGCGCGGAGTCGTGCCGGTTGCGAGTCGAAACGCTTTCGTGAAGTGACTCGCGCTCAAGTAACCGACTTGCGCGCCGACTTCAGTAATTAAGAGATCCGTGTCGGCGAGTAACGACTGTGCTCGCGTTGCCCGAATGCCGGCGAGATAGTTATGCGGCGTGGCGCCGGTGAGTTTCTTGAACAGCCGCGCGAAGTGAAACGGCGAGAGATACGAAGCAGCAGCGAGTGCTTTCAACGTGAGATCCTGATCGAGTTGCGTATGCATCAACTCGACTGAGCGACGAATGCGACGGTCCACCAACCCGACGCGCGACAGTTCGAGCTGATCGGAGAGACGCGGCTGCGAATAGTTTCGCAGCACGTGGACCAGCACCTGTTCTGCCAGCGCGCGCATGACGATCTCCTTGCCGGGTTTATCGTCGGCGAGCTCGACGCCGAATTCTGCCAGCAGCGCATCGAGCCGTTTGTCTTCGTCGAGATGGCTGCGCGTGAAAGTGACGGTGGAGTTTGGCGGAATGAGATGCATGCTCGCGGCACATTGAAGCACCAGCGATGCTGAGAACGTCAGAAATAAAAGCTCCGCCTGGTTGCCCCCGGCTGTAACAGAGACATTAGGTTCGAGTACGACTGATTGGGAACGCGCGAGTTGATGCTGTTTTCCGTCGATACGGTATTCAAGCTGCCCTTCGCGTACGGTGAGCAGTGAATAACCGTCGCTCGCCTGGTTTTGCCAGTGAAGATGTTTTGCTCGTCGGTAGTAAACCGAGAAGTCAGGCGAGACAAAGAACCTGTTGAGCGGGGACAGCGAACGGGTCATCCATTCAACTGTATCAAGGTGGAGGGATTGTTGGTAATCAGGGCATAAATGCCCATCGCTTGCGCATGTTTTACCCAGGTTGGATCGTCAACAGTCCAAACAGCGACTTTGAGACCGGCCTGGTTGGCCTCCTCGACGAGAGGCGCGTTTACCAGGCGATGATGCAACGCGATTCCGTCTGCTCCGATCGCCTGGGCGCGTTTGAGTATGGAGAAGGCAGGAGGTTGAAAGAGGGTGGCGGTTTTGAATGCCGGATTGATGTCCTTGATCGTTTGCAGCGCGGAGTGTTCGAAGCAGGCAAAGACGACGCGATCTTTCAAACCGTAGTGCTCAACTACCCGGCAACACTCCTCCGCCACGCGTGTCTCTTTCATCTCCAAATATAGAATCAGTTTGTTTGCCTGAAATAAATCAAATACCTGGGCCAGACCCGGCACATCGAACTGATTCAATTCTTTTAACGACATATCGGCGACACGCTTGCGCACACCATGAGTACGATAGAGCGTCTCGTCATGGATTACGATCGGAACGCCATCACCGCTCAAACGCACATCGAACTCGATGCCGTCAGCGCCGGCGGCAATCGCGGCTTCAAAGGCGGTGATTGTGTTTTCGGGAGCCACAGCAGAAGCGCCGCGGTGGGCAATAATCAGGGCCACTGTTTATTTCGCTGCGGCAGCAGGCGGATTCGTTATGACGCGCTTTAGTTTGATATCGAACGTGCCGTATTCAGTCTTCACGCGGCCGCCAACGGGAACATGCCGCTCGTCGGCGGTGACGAAAAGCGACATCTCGCCCTCGTTTCCATCGATCAGCCGGCCCGGTCCAAACAGCTCCGGATTGACGCGCAGCACGTCGACGCGGCCAAGCACCGTCTTCATTCGTTTCTTCTCGACGACCTTCACGGGAATCTGGTAAACGCGTCCACCGTCGCCGATGAAGATGTCGAAACTCTTTCCGACTTCCAGCCGTTGCGTGCGGATGAAATAGATCGCCGACAACACGTCCTGAAGCTGACCGGAGAAGTCAGTGATCTGGTGACGAGGCTCCGCGGATGGGTTGTTCGGATCGCGCAGCGTCCAAGTCATCTTGCCTTTCGATCTGTCGAATGTCGATTCAGTCGCGCGAACGCGTTTGCCTTGCTCGTCGAGGATCGTCGTCTTCTGGACCGTGAACGACATCGGCTCGACCGTCGATTCGACTTGCTCGCGAAACTTCAGATTGAACAACCGCGCGAAGAAACCTTTGCTCGCGATATCCGCGGTGAACGTCAACGCGTACGGAGTCGACTCTGCACGAAACTTCAGATCCGCGACGTCCAGTTTGCGCAGCAGCGAACGCGAAAACTCGGCTTCGAAGTGAAGCTCCTCGCCCGCCTCGAACGGTTTCGGAGTGGCGCCTTTCTGCGCAAGGACAGACGGAACGCAGATCGCGATCGTCACCAGTAGAATTGCAATTACGGTTAATTTCACAGATATAGCGTCTTAATCAAAAGCAATCCCCAGGCGATGATCAGCCCGAGGGCGGCTCGATACTCGCGGTACCGCAGGTAAAGCTGGCCGTCGAATCTCACGGCGGCTGAATCCCGTTGCCGATACGGCGTCAAACGGGGAAAGAAGAGGGGAACCGAACGCCGATAGGTCTCAAACTCGCTGCCAAACAACTGGGCCATCGTCGAGGCTTCGACGCGCATAGTCGGAAGATAGATGCCAATAAATAGTGCTGCAAAAAGCAATGCGAGCAGCCACCGGCCCGAGGCGATCGTAAACCCCAGCCCGAGCAGGAAACTCCCGAAATAAAGCGGATTGCGCGTGAAAGCATAAGGACCCGACGTCGCGAGCTCGGCATTCTTTCGGATATGACCCGACGCCCAGGCCCGAATTCCCAAGCCCAAAAGCGACACGCACGCTCCGGCGGCAAGCGCGATTGGCGTTGGCCGCGCGAAGAACAGGAACACGGCCGCAGACAAAAACCCGAGCGGCACACGCCAACGCTGAATCCATGTTCCTGATCTTTTACTCATCCGATTCTTTTTTCCACAGCCCGCAACACCCGTTCGACCTCGATGTCCATGCAGATCCACTTCGAACACGACCGCCGGTGACAATCAACCCGGCAGTCGATATCAGTCCGGTCCACGCAAACATCTTCTGCGCGTGGACTGCCATTGCGCCACCACTCCGTCGGTCCAAACAGCCCGACAATCGGCGCGCCTGCCGCGACGGCGAGGTGCGTCGGTCCCGTGTCGCCGCCGATATAAACTCGCGCGTCTTTCGCCAGCGAGTAAAAAGCCTTCAACGAAAGATTCACCGGCTGTGCTTTTCCTAACTGCGACGCGCGCCGGACGGATTCCGCCAGTTCTTCCTCGCCCGGCCCGTACGTCACGAGCGACCTCAACCCGTGACTGGCCCACAACGCATCGGCAAGTTTACCAAACCGCTCGGCGCTCCACAGTTTGGTCGGCCAGCCGCCGCCGGGATTCAGAATCGCATAGTTTCCTCCGGCGCCGTTGGCAGCCTCACGCGCGGCTCTTTCGTCCGCGGCGTCAATGCTGATGGGAAAGGAAAACTTTTCTGGCTCGGAGGGAACAGGAATACCCAAAGCGCCCTCGACAAGCAGCAGGCCTTTTCGAATGATGTGCGTCCGTTTGGGTACTGAAACTCTTTTGGAGAGGAATATACTGCTGGCCGGTTCTCGCAGCCCCGCGCGCGAGTAGCCAAAAACACGTCGCGCGCCCGAAAGGCGCGCTATTGAAGCGGATTTAAGTAGTCCTTGGAAGTCTAAAGCGACGTCGAAGGCAGAGGCGCGTAACCGACGTAACTGCTGGCGCGGTGCCCGCAGCGTCTCCCCAGACATCAGCCCGCGCCTCAACGCCTTCGTGTCGACTTCGATGAGGCGATCTAAAATCGGGTTGTCTCTTAAAATCTCA
>JBKPOC010000052.1:0-104429 GCA_046732935.1 Acidobacteriota bacterium
ATGAAGTCGACGCGCTGCGCCAGCTTCTCGTCGTCGTAAACGATCGACGCCTGCGCAATACCGACCGATCCTTCTTCGCTGATCGACTTCACCAGCAGCGGAAACTTCAATCGTTTCGGCCGCCGCACCTTTCGATTCAGCGGAAACACCGCGAAGTTCGGCACCAGCAGACGATGATACGAAAGGATCATCTTCGTCAGCGCCTTGTCGTGGGCCAACGTCATGCCGCGCGGATTGCAGCCGGTGTACGCCTGCTTCATCAACTCGAGATAACTGACGACGTGCTGATCGTAAAGCGGATAGCCGTGAAATTCTTCGAGCAGGTTGAAAGCGATGTGCGGCTTGTGCTCCAGCAACGCATCGCCGATCACGTTGAGCTGGTTGTACAAACCGATCGGATAGACGTCGTGGCCCATCTTCTTCAACGTCGAAACGACGTCGTACTCGGTTTTGATCTCGAGCTTTTCTTTGTCGGAGAGACCGTTCAACGAATCAGGAGGGACGAAATCTTCGTGAACGAGAACGATGATGCGCAGTTTCTTTCGCGGCTCAAAGGTCATACGGCTATGCGATGATAACCCGAGTGGAGCACGTTCATTACTTGCACAGTCAAACTTATCATGACACGGCGACGCGTTTCTCGAAAAGGTGTGGCGACGCGTAATTTTAAATCTTTGCAGCGGTCGATCATGTTTTGCAGCACGTGATCGATTGTGTACTGGTGCACTCCGGTGCCTTCGGCGACGATCTGGCGCACCTCACGACGGACGCGGCGAAGGAAGCTCGCGGCGCTCGGCTTGTTCCGGTGACGCGGATCGTCGGAGAAGATTCGATGCAGATCGCGATCGTAAACAGCGGGCCATTCGAAGTCGTAACGTTCGCGTTTGCGGCGGTAGTGTTCGCGTAACTTGATCTTCAATGCCGAGAGCGGTTCGACTTTGGTGCGCGTCCGGTTTCGTGGTTTGGTGCCGGCGACGTCGCCCATCAATTCGTCGATGTACTCGAGCTTCTTCAACGCGGGCCAACCGCGATAACGCCGCCGCCATTGCGAGCGCGGAGTCAGCCAGACGGCGAAAGTCTCGGCGAAGTCTTCCGCCGGATGCGCCTGCGCGTACCACGCGGGCAGGTGCAGAACGTACTTCCGGCTCTTCGGTTTTGGTTTGTAGAAGTCGGGGTACGGCTGCGCGAACGAGCCGAACAGCTCGCGGTGCTGGCGTTTGAAATGAAGACGGAAAGCGGTGTCGAGGGCGTGGCCGGCCTCGTGACGGAGGATGCGCATGCACTCTGTGTCAGTGCCGCCTTCGACTTCCAGCATCTGCTTGCGTTCGAGTTTCATCAGGCGGGGGTGCGCCAGGTAAAAAGGGATCGCGATTCCGGGGACGCCGTCGGGCGAAAACCACTCCTCAGCCAGCCAAACATGGGGCTTGAAGCGGATGCTGCGCGAGTTCAGTTCGCTGTACAGGCGCTTGATGTGGGGCTCCAGGAACGAGCCCTTGATTTTGATTGGCAGGTCGCAGATACGCAGGTCAAGCAACTGTTCGTCGCTGAGACGGTGCCAGGGGAATCGATAGCTCACGGCGGGCCATTCTAGCCTTAACCACAAAAGGCACAAAAGTCACAAAAGGCACAAAAACTTCTTAGGGAGGGTGAGTTCCCCGTTTGTCCCCCATTTTTGGTTTGTGCCTTTTGTGTCTTCTGTGCCTTTTGTGGTTAAGGCATGACGCCCGTCTTCAGAAACGAGGATGGGCATTGTTTTTCGACCGGACACTGATCGCACAACGGGTTTCTGGCTTTACAGATTTTCCGCCCGTGAGCGATCAGGAGGTGCGGGAAAATCACCCAATCTTTCTTCGGCACGATCGGAATCAAGTCCTGCTCGATCTTCTCCGCCGTCTTCTGTTGCGTAAAATCGAGCCGGTGCGACAACCGAGTCACGTGCGTATCGACGACAACTCCGGCTTTGATATCGAACGCATTCCCAAGCACCACGTTCGCCGTCTTGCGCGCCACGCCCGGCAGTTCCAGCAACTCGTCCATCGTCTGCGGCACAGCGCCGCCATACTGCTCCGCCAACACACGCGACGTCCCCTGAATCGACTTCGTCTTGTTGCGAAAGAAGCCGGTCGACTGGATGTCTTTCTCGAGCTCTCGCGGAGACACCTTCAAATAGTCTTCCGGCTTCCGGTACTTTCGGAACAGGTCCGCGGTCACGATGTTGACCCGCTCGTCCGTGCATTGCGCCGACAAGATCGTCGCGATCAGCAGCTCAAACGGGTTCGAATGATTCAGCGAACACTTCGCGTCGGGATACGCACGCTTCAATCGTCGAATAACATCGCGCGTACGCGCCTTCAGTTCCTCCATACTTTCGCGTTTGGCCATCGTCTGGGCTTTCCTCTTGTGCCTTTTTGTGTCTTTGTTTTGTGCCTTTTTGTGATTAACCTGTTCTCTTCAGTTTGCCCGTCTTCTTGGCCCAGGCCTCGACGCGTATGAACACCGTCAGACCGAGCGGCAACAGTATCGCGCCCATCACCGCCAGGACCAGCAGCTCATGCGAGACAGCCGACAACGGCGCGCCTGCAAGAAGCTCCGGAGTCGAAGCGCTGTTTCCCACTCCGAATAACTTCCGGCAAGCAGACAGCGTGTAGGTTGCCGGCGAAATCGCCGAGAGCGGCTGCATCCAGTGGGGCAGGACGTCGACCGGATAATAAACGCCGGAAACCAGCAGAAGCGAGCCTTGAAAGATGTGCGTCGCCTCAGCGCCTCGTTCCGCGCTCATCACCGGAAACACTGCCGCGAACAGTCCGAGTCCGACGAAAGCGACCGTGCTCACCGCGAGCACCACGAACACGCCGAACAGGTTCGCGCCGCGCAACGTCAGGTTCGTGAACAGCAACAGGCCAAACAGCACGATCACGCTGGTCACTATGCTGTTCAGCAGTGAAAACAGACTGACGCCCAGCAAGTGGATTGCTCGCGATACCGGCGCCATGAACGTGTATTCGAGCGTCCCCTCCCAGCGCTCGTACGCGATCGACATGGCGATCTCGTTGTAGAGCCAGGACAGGTAGTTCCACAACAGCGCGCCGACCACGAGCGTCAGCGTCAACTCGGGCTTGTTCTCGGCGACGCCGATCAACGCCACTGTCGCGGACGTCACGAGCGCATAGAAGTTGAACACGATCACCCAACCGATGTAACGCCGCGTGATGTGATAGCCCCTGAAAAGGAAGGCCCACGTCTGTCGTATTGCTGTTTCCATGATTACTCTCCTACGTGTCTTGCATCGATGTCAGTACCACCTGCGGTAGCGGGTGGGTGATGCGCGTCGTCGACCCACCCGCTATCGCAGGTGGTACTGACTCCTTAATCTCCCACGGCAGCTAACTCGCCCTCCTCGACCAAGTCTTCGCCCGTCAACGCAATGAACGCGTCGTCGAGTGTTTCAGCGGCGGAGCGACGCATCAGCTCGCGCGCCGTGCCTTCGGCGACGAGCTTCCCGTGTGCGAGAAAACCGATGCGCGCGCAGAGACGCTCCGCTTCGGCCATGTCGTGCGTCGTCAACAGAATCGTCGTGCCTTCACGCTCGCGCAGTCGCTCAAGAAACGACTGCACGTCGCGACGACTCTTCGGATCGAGCCCCGTCGTCGGCTCGTCGAGCAGCAGCAGCGGCGGATTGATCATCAACGCCCGCGCGATGCTGATCTTCTGCTGCATGCCGCGGCTCATCTCCTCCAGCGGCGTCGAGAACTTCGCGTTCTCCATCCCCAACTGATCGAGAATCTCCATCACGCGAACCTCCGCCTCGCGCGCCTTCTGCCCGTAAAGCAGCGCCGTGTAAAGCAGGTTCTCGCGCGCCGAAAGCTTTTTGTAGAACGCCGCGTCGACGCTGACGCGCCCGATGATCCGGCGCACTTCTTCCTGCTGCTCAGGCAAACTGAACCCGAGCAGTTTGACCTCGCCGCTGTCGGCAATCAGCAAGGTCGAAAGGATGCGGATCAGACTCGACTTGCCCGAGCCGTTTGGCCCAAGCAGCCCGTACGTCTCGCCTTCCGCAACGCTGAACGAGACGTTGTCAATCGCCCACAGCTCGGAATACTTCCGAAAGCCTGCGCGTTTGCGGAAACTCTTACGGAGCTTCCGCACCTCAATAGCCGGTCGTTGCATAAGTACCTCGCGAGTGATCGACAGAATCGACCACGAAAACAAACGTTTTGGGTTGTAGTTGGAAAAAGAGGAGGCGGTTAGGCGCCCGCCGCCGCTCGAATACACTTCGAGCGTTTGGACGAAACTCTGGCAGGAAGAGACAAAACGACCTGCAGAGTTACGTCAGCGCGTCCCACCGAAGGAGGAAGAGAATTTTCATTCCTTTAATCACCATTGGGGCAGAAGCCTAGCGGAAGGTGTTACGTTTTGCAAGAACATTTGTTCCGTGTTCACCGCTTGCCGTGCGCAATCTTCACCGACTCCGGCATTGCGCGCAGACGCAGCATCGCCAGCACGCCGAGAAACGGACCGGGTGCGAGGATCATGAACGCGTAACGCCAGTCTCCGACTTTCGGAATCAACTCGATCGAAATCGTGGTGAGCAGGAAACCGATGCACATCTGGATCGTCAACGCAGTTCCGATGTACTGCGGATCGCCAAGCTCCGTCACGCACGAGGAAAACTGTGCCGAGTCGGCGACGACGCTTGCGCCCCAGATCGTCGCTAGTGCCAGCAGCAGGATCGGGTTTCCGCCGTAGAGCAGTCCGATGACTAGACAGCACGTGCCGCTGATGGCCATGGCCCACGACGTCACCGCAGTTCGTCCGGCGCGATCGGCGATCAATCCCGCGACGACGCAACCGATCGCGCCCGAGCCGATCACCAGAAACGAGCCGATCTCGGCGAGTTGAGGATTGCCGCCGTGTGTGGCCAGGCTCGCCCGAATCATCACCGGAATCCAGATCCACATGC
Source organism: Acidobacteriota bacterium (assembly GCA_046732935.1). Lineage (GTDB taxonomy): Bacteria > Acidobacteriota > Blastocatellia > Pyrinomonadales > Pyrinomonadaceae > PSRF01. Next base: position 4,961 of record JBKPOC010000052.1, read on the forward strand.
CGTACAGTTCCCACATATGACCGAAGTAGCCGAGACTCGCGAGGCGCACGCCGCGGTTGCCGAACACTCTGACGACTTGCGTCACGTCGAATCGCGCAGGTGGCAATGCGTGTGGCCCGTCTGTGACGAAGAACAGAACGATCAGGCCGCCAATCACTGACAGGAGCGAAACGAAGAGGACGTTGGTCCGCCAGTTAGCGCTGCCGATCGCGTTGACGAGATACGGCGTCGCCTTGCCAAGCGTCAACGCGCCGACTAAAACACCGAGCGCCATGCCGCGCCGTTCGCGAAACCATGTCGCCATGATCTTCATTCCCGGCGGGTAGACGCCGGCGAGACACACGCCGGTCAGGAAACGGACGAGGATGGCTGTTTTTGGATCGTTGACGTAAACGCCGAAGAACGCGTTTGCCGCGGCGCCGAGGAAGGCTGCGACGGCGAAGAGATGGCGAGTCGTGATGATGTCGGGAAGGTTGAGAGTGGCGCTGAGTAGAGTTCCGGCAACGAAGCCGAGCTGAACGGCGATTGCGATCCAACTGACCTGCTCGCCTGACAGTCTCCATTCTCTTTCGAGCGCCGGTACGACCGCGGAGCCGCTAAACCATAGCGACATGCCGAGCAGCTCTGCTGCCGCGAGTAGTGTCAGTGCGCGCCACCGTCCGGGGGTTTGGGCCACAGATTTACACCGAACTCACGCGAGATCAAATAACAACAGTTCTGATGGTTCGTTTCCGACAATCTGCAACGAGCTTTCTCCCGCGGCCATGACGCCGTCACCTTGGTCGGCGGGTGTGTCGTTCACCGTGATCGATCCGCGCGCTACTTGAATCCACGCAAACCGCGCCGGCTCCATTGAAAACGCCACACGCTCACCCGCACCGAGTATCGAAGCAAACAGCGTCACATCCTGATGAATTCGGACCGAACCGTCACGCCCATCGCGCGAAGCAATCAGCCGCAGCTTCCCGCGCCGCTCATCTTCCGTGAACGCCTTCTGCTCGTACTCAGGCTCGAGTCCGACCGTATCCGGCAAGATCCAGATTTGCAGCAGGTGCACACGCTCATCCGGCGAGGCGTTCTTCTCACTGTGCCTGACGCCGGTCCCAGCCGACATCCGCTGCACGTCACCCGGCCGAATGATCGATCCATTCCCCATGCTGTCTTCGTGTTTCAACCCACCCTCGAGAATGTACGTGATGATCTCCATGTCGCGATGCCCGTGCATCGGAAACCCGCGTCCGGGCGCGACAAAATCCTCATTGATCACGCGCAACTCGCGAAATCCCATGTAACGCGGATCGTAGTACTGGTCGAAAGAAAACGTGTGATACGTATTGAGCCACCCGTGATCGAAGTGGCCGCGCTCCTGTGCTCCCCTGATTGTAATCATTGGACTTTGGCCTTTGGTTTTTGGTCTTCGGACTTTGGGGCTTTAAGTTTGGATCCGAGGCTAAGACCTAAGACCAAAAACCAAAGACCAAAGACGAAGCACTAAGCTCCAATCCCCTCTTCATGTGCGACAAACACTGTGACTAACTCATTCAAGCCTTCAGCATCCTGATCGTCGAACCTGCCGATCGTCGGACTGTCGAGATCCAACACGCCAAGCAGTCGCTCACCATCAAACAGCGGCACCACGATCTCCGCATTCGACGCTACGTCACACGCAATATGTCCGGGAAACTCGTGAACGTTCGGCACGATAATCGTTTCACACTGCTGCGCCGCGACCCCGCACACGCCCTTGCCCAGCGGAATCCGCACGCACGCCGGATTACCCTGAAACGGTCCCAGCACCAACTCCTCGCCTTGCAGAAAATAGAACCCGGCCCAATTGACGTTCGGCAACGAGTTGAACAGCAACGCGCTGAAGTTCGCAGCGTTCGCGATCAAATCGTGCTCGCCCTTGAGCAGGCTCAACAACTGCACCACGAGGCTCGCGTAAAGTTTCTGTTTGGCCGTTTGCCGGGCCGGCGGCGTTTTCTTCGCCGTCTTGACCGACTTAGTACCCGCGCGCGCGCGCGCCTTCTTCGGCTTCGCTGTTTTGTTCATTACAGGTGTCATAGGGATGTGGGCCTGATGCTGATTACAACAGATTTAGAAACGGGGGTGTTGCTTCTCTCCGCCACGTTGCGCACCGGAACTAAAACGTTCGCTTCCGGAAAGTAGGTCGCCGCACAACGGCGCGGAATGTCGTAAGGTACAACTTCAAACTCTCGCGCGATTCGCTCCTCGCCCTCGAAATGACTGACGAGATCGACCGACTGTCGCTCGCGCAAACCAGCGGAGTCAATATCTTCTCGATTCAAAAACACGACGCGACGCCCGTTGCTGATGCCGCGATACCGATCGTTCGCACTGTAAACCGACGTATTGAACTGGTCGTGGCTGCGAATCGTCATCATCAAATACTGGTCCGGCGCGAGATTGTGTTCGGGAAGTGGGTGGATTGTAAATGCTGCCTTGCCCGAAGCGGTATTGAAAACGCGATTGCGGGCCGCGTTCGGCAGATAAAATCCGCCCGGCTCGCGAACGCGCGTGTTGTAGTTTTCAAATCCAGGGACCACGCGCTCGATTGCGTCGCGAATCTTGTCGTAGTCAGCCGCCAGCTCTTCCCAATCGACAGTGGTGCGGTGTTCAAGCGTCGCCCGCGCGAGACGCGCGACGATCTGCGGCTCACTCAAAAGCTCCGTCGACGCAGGCGCGAGCGATCCGCGCGACATCTGCACGACGCCCATCGAATTCTCCGTCGAGACAAACTGTGGCCCGCTCGATTGGACGTCGCTCTCGGTCCGGCCGAGACACGGAAGAATCAACGCGCGTTCACCGGTGATTAGATGTGAACGATTGAGCTTTGTCGAGACATGGGCCGTCAAACGGCAGCGACGCAACGCGGCGGCAGTGAATTCCGTGTCCGGAGTCGCGGAGAGAAAGTTGCCGCCGAGCGCGAAGAACACGCGGCCTTGTCCCTCGTGCATCGCATGGATCGCCTGCACCGTGTCGAAGCCGTGATTGCGCGGCGGTTCGAAACTGAACTCCGCGCTAAGACGGTCGAGAAACGCTTCCGTCGGACGTTCCCAGATGCCCATCGTGCGATCGCCCTGAACGTTGCTGTGACCGCGCACCGGACAAAGGCCCGCGCCGGGTTTGCCCACCTGTCCGCGCAGCAACATCAGGTTCACGATCTCCTGGATGTTGGCGACGGCGTTGCGGTGCTGCGTCAGTCCCATGGCCCAACAGAAAATCGTCCGCTCGGCTTCGACGAAGATTCGTGCCGCCTTTTCAATGTCAATCCGTGTAACTCCACTTTGTTCGACGATCTCATCCCATGACACGGTGTTCAAGGCTGATACGAATTCTTCAAATCCTATCGTGTGAGTCGAAATGAAATCCTGATCGAGAGCGTGCTCGTTTGACAGAACCGCTTTGGAGATTCCCTTGAGCAAGGCGACGTCGCCGTTGATGCGCACTTGTAAAAACAGGTCCGCCAGCTCAGTGCCCGCTCCGAACCAACCGAAAAATTGCTGCGGATGTTTGAACCGCGTCATGCCGACTTCCGGAAGCGGATTGATGTGCACCAGCTTGCATCCCCGCTGCTTCGCACGCTGGAGCGTGCTCAACATGCGCGGATGATTCGTTCCCGGGTTCTGGCCGATGACGAAGATGGCGTCCGCAAGGTCGAAATCCTCAAGCGTGACTGTTCCCTTCCCGACGCCGACAGTCTCATTCAACGCCGTACCGCTCGACTCGTGACACATGTTCGAGCAGTCAGGAAGATTATTGGTGCCAAACTGGCGAACGAAGAGTTGATACAGAAACGCGGCCTCGTTACTGGTGCGGCCTGACGTGTAAAAGATTGCTTGATCGGGATAGTTCAACGAATTGAGCTCGCCGGAGATCAACTCGAACGCCTCGTCCCACCCGATCCGCTCGTAATGCGTCGCTCCGCGCGACAGCACCATCGGGTGCGTGATTCGGCCTTGCGCGCCGAGCCACTGGTCGGATTGCAGCGCCAGGTCAGCAACGCTCCACTGCTGGAAAAACTCCGGCGTGACGCGTTTCGTCGTCGCTTCTTCGGCGATGTGCTTCGCGCCGTTTTCGCAAAACTCGAAATGAGAACGATGCTCGTCAGGCTCCGGCCACGCGCAACCGGGACAGTCAACGCCCTGCGGCTGATTCACTTTCAACATCATGCGCGCGCCGCGAATCAGCCCTGTCTCCGCTGAAAGTGTTTTCAACGTGGCCACGATCGCAGGTACGCCACCGGCACTATTGGTTTCCTTCGACATCTTTGCTCAGATTATGTTAAAAGCCTGACGACGATCAAACTGAAGGACAAACCAATATGATCAATTCGCGCCCCTTCCGGTCGCTTCTACTGCTCATTCTCTGTCTCGCAACCTTCAAAACAATTTCTAACGCCCAAATCAAACCGGGCCGCGATCCCAACCAACCTATCGATCAGGAATACACAAACAAGATTCGCGAGTACACGACCGCGCCGTACTTCAACTCGCCGCTGACCGATTACCTGCCGGCTTCACCGGACGTGCCCACGCCGAAAGCCGTGCTCGGCGACGTCGCGGGCGCGCCCGGCAAGCTGCCGTATGCGGAAGACGTCTACAAGTACATGCGAATGCTCGAGCGCGCCACGCCGCGCGTGAAGGTCTTCTCGATCGGCCAGAGCGAAGAAGGACGCGAGATGATCGCGGTCGCCGTCGCCTCCGAGCAGTTGCTCGCCAAGCTGGAAGAGAACCGCGCGCGACTCACGAAACTCGCCGATCCTCGCACCATCAACATGGACGAGGCCGAAGCCGATCGGCTCGTTGCCGCATCGTTTCCCGTCTACTACATCACGGGCACGATTCACTCGCCTGAAACGGGTTCGCCCACCGCGTTGATGGAGCTCGCCTATCGCCTCGCCGTGGACAACAGTCCGTACGTGAAAGCGATTCGCGATCAGATGGTCACGCTGATCACGCCCGTCGTCGAAGTCGACGGCCGCAATCGCATGGTCGACGTTTACAACTGGCACCTCGCCAACCCGAACAGCAATTGGCCGCAGCTTCTGTACTGGGGCCACTACGTCGCGCACGACAACAATCGCGACGCCATCGGTCTGTCGTTGAAACTGACGCGCAACGTCCTCAACACCTACTTGCATTGGAAACCGCAGGTGCTGCACGACCTGCACGAGTCAGTCCCGTATCTCTACGACAACACCATCGGCGACGGCCCGTACAACGCCTGGGTCGATCCGATTCTGACCGACGAATGGCAGATGATCGGCTGGCACAACGTCTCGGAGATGACGAAGTTCGGAATGCCCGGCGTCTTTGCGCACGGCAACTTCGACACGTGGTCGCCCGGCTACCTGATGTTCATCGCCGCGACGCACAACGGCATCAGCCGGCTTTATGAAACTTTCGGCAACGCCGGCGCCGACACCGTCGAACGCACGCTGTCGCCCAACGAGTATCAGCGCACCTGGTACCGTCAGAATCCGCCTCTGCCAAAAGCCAAGTGGTCGCAGCGCAACAACAACAACTACGAGGAAACAGCCCTGTTGACGACGATGCATCACTTCGCCAACAACGGCAAACTCTTCCTCAAGAACTTCTACCTGAAGAGCAAGCGCTCGATCGAGAAGCCGAAGAACGAAGGCCCCTCGGCTTACGTGCTGCCCGGCGATGAGGTGCGTGCGGGAAATCAGGCCGAGCTGCTGCGAACGCTGCAAGCGCAGGGCGTCGAGATCAGCAAAGCGACCGCGCCGTTCACAGTTGAGGTGAAAAGAAAAGCCGGCGGCGGACCTGGCGCCGGCAACCGCCCGGCCGGAAACGCGAGCCCCGCTGCCTCGCCGACGCCGCCACCGAAGACAGAGGATCGAACGTTCCCCGCGGGCAGTTACATCGTCCGCATGGATCAGCCCTACAGCCGCATCGCCGATGCGCTGCTTGATTACCAGTACTGGGCGCCGAACGATCCGCAGACCGACATCTACGACGACACAGCATGGACCATGGGTGAACTCGCGAACGTCGAAGTCATTCGCGTCGTCGACACGAAGGTGTTGCAGGCGCCGATGGAGCGGATCACAAACGAGATCAAATCGCCGGGCGGGATCACGGGCAGCGCCAGTACCGTCTACCTGGTGAATCACAACGCTGACAACGTGCTCGCTACGTTCCGTTATAAATTGAAAGACGTCGAGGTCGAAGCCGCGGAGGAACCGTTCGACGCCGCGGGACGCAAGTTCAATCGCGGTTCGTTCATCATTCGCCACGCGCCGGCAGAAGAGATGCGCCGCGTCGCAACGGAACTCGGCATTCCCGTCTACGCCGTCGCCGACGCGCCGTCAGTGAAAACGCACCCGGTTCGCGCCGCGCGCGTCGCCATCATGCACACGTGGCTGTCGACGCAGGACGAAGGCTGGTTCCGCCTCGGTTTCGATCACCTCGGCGTGCCGTTCACTTACATCAGCACGCAGGATGCCGCGCGCGACCCCAACCTGAAAGCCAAGTACGACGTGATTCTCTTCGCACCCGTCGGGCGCGGAACGCAGGCCATCATCAACGGCATGCCGATGTACGGCAACGCCCTGCCGTGGCGAAAAACTTCGTTGACGCCAAACCTCGGCAGCATCGACGAAACAGACGATATGCGCCCTGGCCTCGGCTGGACCGGCCTGCAAAACCTGCAAAAGTTCGTTAAGGACGGCGGCCTGCTCATCACGGTCGACGACACGACGGACTTTGCCGTCAGCGTCGGATTCACCGCCGGCGTAAGTGTGACACGTTCGTCACGCCTGCGTGCCGTCGGCGACGTCTTGCGGATGAAGACGGTCGACGCGAACAGTCCCATCGCCTACGGCTACGGCGACTCGCTCGCGATGTACTGCTCGAACGGTCCGATCTACAACATCAACAACGGCGTTGGCGGTCGTGGTCCACGGCAGGGTCCAAGAGCCACCGGACGCGGCACGCCTGACGATCCCGACGTCGTGCAGGGACGTCCGCCCACGGAGATGCCCGAACCGCCGCCGAAGGTCGAGTTGTGGGAAGCGCCGCCGGTCACGGACGAACAACGACGCAACGCAGTCGGTCTGATTCCACCGAACCAGCGTCCGCGTGTCGTGCTGCGCTACGCTGACAGCCGCGACCTGTTCGTTTCGGGATTGTTGGACGGCGGCGATGAGATCGCGCAACATCCGGCGATCATCGACGCGCCTTCCGGCAATGGTCACGTGTTGTTGTTCTCGACCAATCCGATGTGGCGTGGACAAACGAAAGGGAGTTATTTCCTGATCTTCAACGCCATTTTGAACTGGGACAACCTGAACGCCGGGCGCAAGCTCGACGCTAAATAAATCCTTCCACAGCCGCCGATGGGCCAGGAGTCGCCAGTTTGTGCGATTTTTGGCCCATTCGGCCCATCGATTCCTCATCCTCGTAAAAACTTTGACTCGATGGTCGCGGCTTGCCGCCTGATGTGCGGCGGAGGCTGTGCCCCGCCGATCACCTGTACCACAAGGAGTGGGCTTCGCCCGTCGTTCGGGCTTGCCCCACGTTGTAGCCCAAAGGCCGAACGAGAGGCGCAGCCAAGCTCACAGTAGCGCCTTTCCGGCGAGGCATAGCCGCCGCCGCACCGCCGCACATCCGGCGGCGGAGCCGCTGAAACGACTTTTTGTGCAAAGCCTCGGCTATTACAGCTTGCATCTTCAAGGCGCTTTGAATATCAAGGCGCGCACTGTGTAGAACAGGTCAGGAAGGGGGCAACGGCCCCCGAGGTAAACATTGACGCTCGCTGCATACGCGGGGACGCGCGCTACGCTTGCCCGCTTCCTGACAGTTCTTGATAATCGTTCGTCAATGGGAGCGAACGAGGGGGCGGGACCAGAGGAACGCGACGGTTGGATGCAGTACATGCTGCGAGGAGATTTCGAGGCTGCGTGGCGTGTGTCTGACGCAGTGCTTCGCGGGCGTAACGGCGTGCCCTGCACGCATCTTCCGCGGCACTTTCAGTACTTCTGGGACGGCCAGCCGCTCGACGGAAAACGAGTGCTGGTCCGCTGTTATCACGGGCTCGGCGATACGATCCAGTTCGTCCGTTATGCGCCGCTCCTGCGGTCGCGCGCACGTGAAGTCATTCTGTGGGTCCAGCCGAAACTGATTCCGCTATTCCGATCCGTACCCGGGATCGATCTTCTGTTGCCACTACACGACGGCGCGCCTGAGATCGATTTCGACACGAGCGTCGAGATCATGGAGTTGCCGCACGTATTCCGCACGACACTCTCGACGATTCCCGCGGAAGTTCCTTACCTGCACGTGACGCCGGCACAGTTACCGCCGCGAGGTTCGCGGCTCGCTGTTGGTTTGACGTGGGCGGGCGGACCGTGGAACGAAGCGCGGTCGATTCCATTCGAAGCGCTGCGACCGCTAACACGCGTTCCAAACGTCGATTGGTATGTCTTTCAACGCGAAGAGGCGCTTGCCGACTGGCCGCCATCACTCGGCGCGATTAGCAGTGGTGAGTTATTTGACGAAGCGCGATTGGTCGCGGCGCTCGACTTGATGATCTCGGTCGATACGATGACGGCGCATCTTGCCGGCGCTCTCGGTGTTCCTGTCTGGACGCTGCTTCCACACGAAGCAGACTGGCGCTGGATGGAACAGCGCGACGACAGTCCGTGGTATCCGACGATGCGTCTCTTTCGTCAGCCGCGACCAGGCGATTGGAAAGAGGTAGTCGATCGAGTCACAGTCGCGCTTGAAAAGCGCGCGTTACAGAAACCAACTGACGATCAGTCCGCCTGACGCCGCGAAGATTGCGGCTGTAGTGATCCAGCCGAGGATGTTGATGCCGCGACTGTTGGTTTGCTTGCCCATCACTTTTGGGTTGTTCGTCATCAGCATGATCAGCAGCAAGAGCGGCGGCGTGGAGAATCCCTGCACGATGCCGGAAAAGACCAGGGCCCGCATTGGATTGAACCCGAGAAAGTTCATTCCCATTGCGAACGCGGTGAAGCCTGCGATCGCGAGATAGAACTTCTTCGCCTCCGCCGGCCGCGCGTGCAGGCTGTGTTTCCATCCCATCACTTGCGACAGATCGTACGCCGCGCCGGTGGTCATGATCGGCACTGCCAAGAATCCGACGCCGATGACGCCGATCGCAAAGAGTACGCCTGCGGCATCACCGGCGAGAGGTTTCAACGCTTCTGCAGCTTCGGCTGCGGTGCTGATGTCTCTCGTTCCGGCCGGGTGTAACGTCGATGCCGTCGAGAGGATGATGAAGTACATTACGAGGTTAGAGAAAAACATCCCGCTGACGACGTCCATTCTCGTTTCTTTCAGTTCCTTGGGTGTAGCGCCTTTTCGTTGCCACAGCCGCCGGCGGCCTTTCGCGATCTCTTCTTCGACTTCCTGGTTCGACTGCCACGTGTAAAGGTACGCCGACAGCGTCGTGCCGATGACGGCGACCAGCAGCGAAAGGAATTGCGCGTTGAACTGAAACGTCGGGATCAGTGTGCCTTTCAACACGTCTCGCAAATTCGGCTTTGCGAGGATTGCGGCGGCGGCGTATGCGAGCAGTGTCAACGCGAGCCAGCGGAAGATGTTTCTGATCAGCTCGTAGGAGCCCCAGACCTGGAGGGCGAGGATGGCGACTGTGACGGTGACGATGACGATCGGTGTCGGCAGCGGGACGAGAATTCCGAGTGCTGCTGACATGCCGCCGATGTCGGCGCCTGCTTCGATCGTGTTGCCGATCATGACGCCGATCAAAGCCGGGTAGAGGAGCCAGCGTGAGTAATGCTCTTTGATGACGTCGAAGAGACCTTTGCCCGCGACTTGTCCGAGTTTCGAGGACAAGTAGACGACGGCGCACATCATGGGAAACGTGACGGGCGCGGTCCAGAGGAATGCGGGGCCGAGCGCGGCGCCGGCGCTGGCGTAAGTTCCGATAGCTGACGGATCGTCGTCTGCTGCACCCGTGATCAATCCGAGACCCAGCGTCCGCAGCATTCGGCGGCCGGACTTAGTTTCCAATCCGCGTTCTTCCATATCCGTAACACCTACTAACCCCAGCAGTCATAGGGAACACGGATATGACAACAATTTATGTTTTGCGTCGGATCGAATAGAGACGGTGTTCGGTGCGGATGAGGAGGCGCTCGCCGACCAGCGCTGGTGACGCTTGTGCCATATCGTTGAGCTCGTTGACGTGTAGCAACTGAAACTGCTCGCCCGTAGTGACAACAAACGTCTGCCCCTCTTCACTGAGACAGAACAGTTTCCCGTTGTATGCCCAGGGCGTTGTCGTGAAGTTCGCCGCCGCAGGATCGATGCGCGTCTTGTAAGTCTGCTTTCCACTCTTGGCATCGAACCGATTCAAGATCCCGGTCGCCGTAAGCGTGTAGATCGCGCCGTTATAAGCAACGGACGACGACAGATACGTTCCGGCGCGTGGTTGCGACCAGACGATGTACTTGTTCGACGTCTCACCCTCTTTCAGAGAAATGTCGCCGGTAGCGCCCGGGCTAATGGCGAACAATGCACCCCCGCGACCGCCGTTGATGTAAAGCAGACCTTCATATGCGAATGGCGTTGGAATGGGAGTGACCGCCATTCCATTCAGTCGCCACAACTCTTTCCCTGCCAGATCGTAACTGACCGCCGTCTGTGGACCGATCGTCACGATCTCGGTGCGCAACGAGTGCCGCCAGATATACGGCGTCGCCCAACCGGAATGCTGACTCGGTTGGCCCTTGCCGCCAAGATCGCGATCCGTGCTCCAGACCTGCTTGCCCGTTTGCTTGTCGTAGGCGGCGATGTATTGGTGCTTTTCATTGTCCGCCACGATCACCAGCAGGTTTCCTGCGAGCGCCGGCGAACTACCAGTTCCGAAATCGAGATAGATCGGGTTCGCTTCCAGCGGAACGGTCCACTCCTGTTTGCCTTTCAGATCAAACGCCCACAATCCCATGTTTGCGACGTAGACGTAGATATGCTTTCCGTCAGTCACCGGCGTTTCCGAAGCGAAGCTGTTCTTGCGATGACGTCCACCCGGCGGCCGGCCCGTATGAAACTCTTTCGTCCACTCAACCTTCCCACTCTTCAGGTCGACGCAGTAAAGAAAGTAATGAAGGTTCACCTCGTGCGGCAGCTCGATGTCGCGCTCCGTGACGCGCTTGATTATCTCTTCCATCGACAGCCCCTGCTTCTGCAATTCCGCGACGTACTGGTTGCTATATTCCGTGCCCGTCTGCGGCGGCTTCGACTTGCCGTCAGTCGTCGCCGTGGTCAGATAGATCTTGCCGCCGGTGACGATCGGCGATGACCAACCGCGGCCCGGAATCTCCTGCGACCACTCGACGTTCTCCGTCTTGGACCACCGATCCGCGAGACGCGCGTGCTTGCCGACGGGATTCGACTCCGGCCCAAGAAATTGCGGCCACGCCGTATCCTGGGCCTGAATCGTGAACGGAACGAGCAATAGCGCACAGAGCAAAAAACCGGAGGGAGATTCAATTTTTCGTCGCATAACTTCGCCTTAAAGGAGTGGGATCAAGAAAAAGCGCGACAGTATACGACACAACTCAACGTCTCGCCGCGCGAAAATGTGACGAAGCGGCCTGGCGCCCCTCACATGGCAAAAAGAATTTGAGTTTTGCTTTAATTGTCGTCGATGAAGAGACGACGTGTTGCGGTCAACGACTTGATGCAGTCGAGTTATGTCTACTTCTGCACTGAGCCGTCGGGCCGCAACTTTCATCCTGATTTCAAACCCGAACTAACACCCCGCGAGATGCTCGAGCTCGGCGTGTTTGGCGGCAAGTACATGACGGACTGCGCCGGCGAGTTTCCAGCGTCGTGGTTTCGTCGCGCGAAGCTCTGTCACGAGCGACACGATCCGAAGTTGAACCACTTCGGTGTGAATGCGTCGAAGCCGCTTTCATACTGGAAGAAGAAAGGTTGGATCTATCACGAAGATCCGCGCGGCTGGTTTCAGTGGTACTGCCGTTACTACATGGGCCGTCGCTGTCCCGACGACGAGCGCCAGATCAAACGCTGGCGCGCGATGCGCCGTCACATCGAGCAGATTCGGAAAAATTGCCCGCCCGGTGAGGCCGAGTGCCGCCCTCGCCAGCGACAAGCGTTGCTGCACTGGGCCTACGATTCGCGTCGCATATGAGCGATCACACACTGCGAGCGCCGCGCAACGACGAAGAGTGGCACGCCTTCCATGCCATTCGCCGCAAGGTGTTGTTTGACAATCGCGGCAAGCAGGAAACGTACAACGAGAATCATCCGGACGATGCGAAACCAGGCAATCATCCGCTGGTCTTTCTTTACCGTGACGCCGTTATCGGCGTGATCCGCATCGACATCGCTGGACCGGTGGCCTGGTTTCGCAGAGTCGCGATTCGAGACGATTTGCAACGGCTCGGACACGGGCGCGTCTTGCTTCAACTCGCGGAAGATTTTGCAAAGGCGCAAGGTTGCAGCGAGGTTCGATCGAATGCGGCTGTTGAAGCAGTTGGTTTTTACGAGCGTTGCGATTACGCGCGCGACGAGTCAGCGCCTGCCCTGCCGAACAGCGTCCCAGTTTGGAAATCATTTCTTCGGATCCCAAAGCAACTTTAATACTAATTACTGGTGGTCCGGTCTTGACGGCGGCGTTCATTCGGTGAAGTAGAACCTCATCAGTGCGAGGCCGAAGGCGACTACGTAACCGAACGCGAAATTCCCGAGCCGGATTAACGGTTTCCCCCGCCCTTGACGAAGCCAGCCGAACACAGCCATCGCCAAACCTGCCAACACGGGCGTGATCACCAGGCTGATGCCGTGAAAGTTATCGCTGCTGACGAAAGCCGCGGGAAAAATCCAGAGGCTGACCCAGCCGATAAATGCGCCAAACACGAACAATACGAGTGCAGTCAGCAAATTCGAGCCTGCCTTGTTTATCCAGTGACTGCCGCCGCTAGTTTCAACAAATACGCTGGCTAAAACTCCACCGACAAACCCGAAGACGGCTTCCAACAACATCCTAATGATAAACTCGAGCATGTGATCTCCGCTTTATCGTCTATCATGGAAACGGCAATCGATGTAATTGAGTTCCGTTGATGAAGATTCTGATTCTAAACCACGACGAAGTAGTGCGGCTTTTGCCGATGAACGAGTGCATCGGTCTCATGCGGGAGGCGTTGGTTAAGTTGGCCCAGGGCCAAGTGCATCAACCGTTGAGGATGATTGTCAGGCCGCCCGATGCCGCCGGTTTCATGGGACTAATGCCGTCGTACATGTCTGGTGAAGATGCCGCCTATGGCTTGAAGACGGTGTGTGTGTTTCCTGAGAATCCGGCAATCGGGAAAGACGCGCACCAGGGATCGGTGATGCTTTTCAGCGCTGAGACTGGAGAGTTGCAGGCGATGATGAACGCGTCCGCGATCACGGCGATTCGCACTGCGGCCGTTTCAGGTGTGGCGACCGACTTGCTCGCGCGAGAAGACGCACGCAACCTCGCGATCGCCGGCGCAGGCGTGCAGGCGCGCACGCACCTCGAAGCGATGTCGCACGTTCGTTCGATCAAGCGCTGCCGCATTGCGAGTCGAAACATCGAGCACGCCAGACAGTTGGTGAACGAGATGGGTGAGCGATTTCCTTTCGCGATCGAACCGGTTGAGACTGTCGAACAGGCTTTGGAAGACGCCGACGTGATTGTGACAGCAACCAACGCGAAAGAGCCTGTCGTCAAGCGCGAGTGGATTTCACCGGGCGCTCACTTGAACGTCGTCGGATCGAGCAGTGCGAAAACACGCGAGGTAGACACAGCCACGATGACTGCGGCACGTTTATTCGTCGACCGTCGCGAATCGACGCTCAATGAAGCCGGCGACTACCTCTTCGCGGCGAACGAAGGCGCCATCGGCCCGGATCATATCCGAGCCGAACTCGGCGAGATCCTGACAGGCTCGCAACCCGGCCGGACTTCACCTGACGAAATCACGCTGTTCAAATCCCTGGGCCTGGCTGTCGAAGATCTCGCATCTGCGGCATACTTGTATGCAAAAGCAAAAGAGTCGAATGCCGGAACGTGGGTTGAATTCTGATGCTGGTCCCATCACTTGCCGAAATTCAGGACGCTCGACAAATGATCGCGAAGTCCGCGATCCGCACTCCGCTTGTTCGACTCAACGTCAACGACGCACCCGCTGAGATCTACCTGAAGCTCGAGAACCTGCAACCGATCGGATCGTTCAAGATTCGCGGCGCGTCGAACGCGATGGGCCGCATGACGCGTGACAGCCTGGCTCGTGGAGTGCTGACTGCATCGGCGGGAAACATGGCCCAGGGCGTGGCGTGGCGCGCTCGCGAGCTTGGTATTCCCTGCACCGTCGTCTCACCGGAAACTGCGCCCGACGCGAAAATCAAAGCGATAGAGCGGCTGGGCGGACGCGTGATCAAAGCGCCGTTCGCCACGTGGTGGAAAGCGTTCGAGGAGCGCGCGTTTCCCGGCGTCGACGCGACGTTCATACATGCGTTTGACGATCTGAACGTGATGGCGGGAAACGGAACGATCGCGCTGGAGATCGTCGAGGATCTGCCGGACGTTGAGGCGATCGTGGTCCCGTGGGGCGGCGGTGGCCTCACCTGCGGAATCGCGGCCGCGATGCGCGCGATGAATCCGAAGTGCAAGGTGTACGCAGCGGAAGTAGCAACGGCAGCGCCGCTGGCGGCCTCGCTCGCAGCAGGATCGCCGCAGACGGTCGACTATAAACCATCCTTCGTCGACGGCATCGGCGCGAAGATGGTCTTTCCGCAAATGCTCGCGCGTGCACAGGAACTGATCGACGGCTCGCTCGTTGCTGAACTCGACGAGGCCGCGGCAGCTCTACGACTGATGGCCGAGCGCAACCACATCATCGCCGAAGGCGCCGCTGCCTGTTCCGTCGCCGCCGCGCTTGCAGGCAAAGCTGGTAACGGCAAAGTCATCTGCATCGTCTCCGGCGGCAATATCGACGCCGCGGTGTTGTGTGAGATCCTCAGCGATAAATCTTAACGCGAGAGTTCCCTATACCAACCCTGAAGAACGTAGAACGCCTTCTTCTTCTCGCCACGATTCGACACGAGGCCTTTGCGGTTCCAATAGTCCTGGATGCCCGGCAAGGGACGGCGAGGGGAACGAAAGTCCATGAGGATCCAGGGCGCGGTGCCACGCAGAAACGGGATCTTCTTCAACATTCCGATCTGGTGCTGGTAGATGTTCTCCTGGTATTCCTCGGTCCAGCGCGTCAACGCGTCTCCATGACGACCAAACAACGCGTCGCCGCCAAACTCGCTCATGATCAGCGGCTTGTCGTACTTGCTCTTCCACTCGAGTCGATCGGCTTTCTCCGGTAAGCCGTCGTACCAACCAACGTATTCGTTACACCCAAGCACATCCAAAAACTCACCAAGCGGATCGTCGATCATCTGCGTCGTGTCGTTGACGTAGTGACGCTCCATCGCCGCGGATACGAGTCGAGTCGGATCGAGTTGACGTGCATGTGAGACGAGGTTCTTTAAAAACGAGAGACGCGGTTCACTAAGCGGCGTCTCGTTGGCAACAGACCAGATCACAACCGCCGCCCGGTTCTTGTCGCGCGCGATCACCTCGCTCAACTGGTTCCGCGCGTTCTCCAACGTCGCAGGATTGTCCCAAAGGATCGTCCAGTAGACAGGGATCTCGGACCACAGCAGTATGCCCAACCTGTCAGCTTCTCGAATCATAAACTCATTGTGCGGATAGTGCGCCAGCCGCACGAAATTCGCACCCAGCTCGCGCGCCCAACCGAGCAGCATCCGCGCATCTTCACTGCCATTCGCGCGCCCTCCGCGGAGCGGCGCTTCCTCATGCATGCAGACGCCGCGCAGAAAGATCGGCCGACCGTTCAACAGGATCTCCGTGCCTCTTGCTTCAATGCTGCGGAACCCGATCTGATCGCGCACCTCATCAATCCACACATCGTAGAGTTTTGGATCTTCAGGCGACCATAACCGCAGATTCGCCTCGAAATCGATTGCCGCAAATCCATTCGCATCCGTGGTAAACGAGCGGTCGATCCCAGCCTCCGGAATCCGCACACGCACCTGACTCGGGTTACTCCCATTCACGTTCACCCAACCGCTAATACGATTGCGCGTGCCCTTCTTGAGCTGCACGAAGTAGTCGTAAACAAACGTCGCCGGCGTTTCGACAAGCTTCACGTCGCGCGTAAGCCCGCCATAGTTCCACCAATCAGTCATTAACGTCGGAACAGCATCGCGCCGCCGTTTGTTATCAACTTTGACGACGAGGAAATTGCCCGTGTCACGGACCAGCCGCGTGATCTCGAAATTGAACGGCGTGAACCCGCCTTCATGCTGCCCGATCTTCTCGCCATTGAGATAAACGTCCGCGAAGTAATTCGCCGCGCCGAAGTAGACGAAAAGCCGCGTATTCGGGCGGCGCTGGTAATCGAAAGACTTCTTGTACCAGACGGTCCCTTCATAGAAGAACAACTGCTCCGATTGCGTGTTCCAATCGCCCGGCACCTTCAACGATGCCGACTTGTCGAAGTCGTATTCAACGAGATCCGTCTTCGTCTGCGGTTTCGTGTTCTTGAAGTAACCATTCGGACTTGGTTGATAGCGATAATCGTAGTAACCGGACTCGTACGGGTCGACGATGATTTTCCACTCGCCGTCGAGACTGATCGTCTTCCGCCCTTCGATGTTTTGAATTGGTTGCGCCGGCGCAGAATGGACCAGCGCCAGCAGACACGCGAACAGAATCAGTAATCTCATCTTGCCGGTGAATTTACCACGGATCTCAGGCAGCGTAACGGCGGACCATGCGGGCGCAGAAGTCGGCATAGTTGGCGAGGACGCGCGGCGCGCTGGTGTGGTGAGGCGCGATGCCTTCGCATTCGGGAGTGAAACAGAACGTGATCGTCACATCAAACGGTTCGAGCGTTTTGACGATGCGATCGAACCACTGCTCGTAGTTTGGCCGGCAAGTATCAGACCAACTGAGACCGGTCCGCAAGTACTTCACTCCGAGACGGCGCAGCCAAACGGCTGCTTCATCCAAACGATAGTCTTCGAAATGAAACCACTGGCAGATGCCGAGCTCCGGTGTGTACTCGTGAAAACTGGCGAGCGCGCGTTTCGGCTTGCCGTCTTCGTCCAACAATCCCATGTGGAAGTGACGATAGTAGGACGAGCCTTCCGCTTCGCGGTGACGCGTGGTCGCGGGCCACGTCTTTGGCAGATCGTACAGACTGTACCAGTGAATGCGCGGCGCCTTGCCGATCAAAAGCTCCGCTGAACGCTTCAGTCCAAACTCCTGGACCTCTTCAGCCCCGAAACTCGACGCGCCCACTTCAGAGATCCAGATCGGAAGCTCGGTGACGTCGCGAATCTCCTGAATCTTGTCAGGCCATTCGTCGATGCTCCAGTGGTTCCAGTCGAGCGGAAAGCCGTGCAACGCGACGACGTCGATCTTGTCGAGCGCGCCTTTTGTCTCCAGGTTCTGAATGAACGACGGATCGATCGGCGAGATGCCGCCGAGCACGCGCGTCACACGCGGGTTCTCGGCCGCGACAGCATCAGTCGCCAGCTTGATCATGTCTGCGAACTTGTTCCAGCCCGGATCGATTTCGAAGTCCCAGTGCGACTTGTTATTCGGTTCGTTCCAGAACATCACAGCTTCGATCACTTTGAATCTCCTTCAATTCATCAGCCGGGTTGATGACGCCAATGTGATCCATTCGGCGGCACACGAAAACCTCGGCTTCAGGATGCGCGACAATCTCGAAACCCGCGCTGCGCAGCATCGCCTCCAGACAGGCGCGATTCGGAATCCACCAGTTTGTCGGGTCGCCGCTGAACCGCTGCTCCACGAAATACATCTGCGGAAACTTGCTGTCGAAAAAGATCTCCTGCTCCCAGAACTCGTAGTCGTCCTTCACGTCCGCGACATACTCGCTGCCACGCAACATCGATTGGATCACCAACACGTCTTTCACCACGTGTTCGTGCAACAGATCGAGCGCCAACAACGGATGCCGCAAGTGATACAAGACGCCGAGAAACAGCACGAGATCAAACTTCTGCTCGAGCCGGTCAAGCTGGTAAACCGACAGGCGCCGGAACTCGATGTCGACGCCGCTGACTTCCGCCGCGAAACGCGCCTGCGCAAGGTAAGCATCATCCGTATCGACGCCGACGACGCGGTCGGCGCCGCGCAGTTTCATCTGGATCGAATAGAAGCCCGCGTTGCAGCCGACGTCGAGCACTGTCTGCCCGCGCAGATCCTGCGGCAGCGCATCCGCAAAGCGCTGCCACTTCGTGTTTGGATAATCGCCGAGAAAGTGGTCCGGCGCGGTTTTGACGCCGTGCAGATCGAGGTTGTGAAACCAGTTGCCGAGCTCCTGCACGCGCTGACGAATCTGATCCGCGGATAGGGTTGCGTTTTCCATTCGTTATTAGACTTCGATGTTCAGTACGCGCATCGCTTCGCGATAGCCATGCAACGTTCCAACGTCGACGTACACCTCGCCGGTCCGCACGGCGCGCGCCTGGCCGCCCTGGGCCAGGTAAGCATTCACCAACGTTCCCAGGTATTCATCACAACGATCGCGCCACTGCCACAATGCGTACAGTTCGTGGAGGATCGCCCCGGGCATCTTTATCGCTCCCCAGATCCAGTTTGAAGCCGCGTCGAGCTGCTTGACCTGGATCTCTCTAACCATTCCGAGTTCATCGGAAACAACCGCGTCAAAGAGCTCGGGGCGATTTACGGGAAACGCCAGAAACGACAGCACATCATCCGGCAGTGCGTTGAAGCCGTCGATCGGAAACCAGATCGTGTCGGGCAGACCGATGATCACGACCTCTTCCGGCGCAATCAGCGGCTGCGCGCGAAAGATCGCGTCGCATAGACCGACCGGTTGGTGCTGCACGGTGTAACACACATGCGCCGACTCAATCTCACCGCCGAAATACTCGACGATGTCCGACTTTCCCGGTGAAACAACAAAACAGATCTTGTTCGCTCCGGCTTTCACCATGCGCTCGATCAAATACTCACTGACCGCGCGCGGGCGCTCGACTCCGTTCTCGCTACGGCTGCCGACCGGGAGCAGTTCTTTCGAGAACGCGAGCGGCTGGATGCGACTGCCGGTGCCTGCTGCCGGCACGATTCCCCACACGATTGTTAACCTCCGACAACGGCGCTCGAGTCCTGCACCGGCTGCGCCGGTGTGTGGCAGAACGCTTGCTCAAAAATTGATTCCATCTCGATTGCTCGATGCATCGCCGTGTGTTGGTCCAGCACGCGCTGCCGAGCGGCGGCGCCGATCCGGCGGAGTTCGGCGGGTGATCGCGTGATCGCCTCGATCGTTTCGTCGACGTCGTGGACGACGAGTATCTCTTCGCCTGGTTTGAAGAAGTCGCTGAGCCCGTCCCAACAGTCCGAAAGGATCGCGGTGCCGCACGCTGCTGCTTCGAATAGCCGTCCCGACGGGCAGTAGCCCATCCGCGCCATCGTTGCGCGCGTCACGTTGAGCGTCAGCAACGAGGAGCAATAGAAGTCTGAATGGTTCGCCGGTGGAACGTGCTGGATGTACCAGATGTTGGGGAGCCAGGGAAAACTTTGCGGATATTTTGAACCGCCGATCAGAAACCGCCGCGCCGGGAGTCGCCGTGCCGCGCCGATGAACAACGAGTCGAGCTGCGATTGGCGATCGTCGGCGTAGGTGCCGAGATACGAAAGATCCGTCACCGGTTCAGGCGACGGATCGACGGGACGATGAACGTCAGGATCGACGCTGCCGTACAGCGGAACGACCCGCCGGGCGCCGAGAAGGTGTTGCAAATCCAGTAGCGCGTCGCCGCCGGTGTAACTCAGCACGAGATCGAAGTCGACTAGTCCGCGTTCGCTGATGTACGAAAGGCGTTGTCCCTGTTTCCATGCGTCGAGTGTGACCGGCGTGTCGAGATCGTAAAGCACGCGCAACGAGACTGGAGAGTCGAGTAACAGTTCGGTGGCGGCGATCCCGTCCAGACAATACGAGGTGACGACACCGGCATCAGCATCGCGTAATGCATTCGCTGCACCGGCACGTGCGTTGTCCCAGTCGTCGTAGAGATGCAGCTCGACTCCGGGAAACTCGATCATGTCGCGATGCGCTGCGTAGTAAGGAACGTCGTGCTCGAAGAAGACGACGCGATGGCCACGCGCGACCAGGGCCTTGAACAGACCGCGCAACAGCGTCGCGTGTCCATTGCCCCACGACGAACTGATTGTCAGACCAAACATTACGATCTTCATACCGCAACACTCACAGGAAACACGGAGAGCATGTTGACGGAACAAGGCGGCACGTCGAATTCGCCGAGCTTATCAATATCCATTCGATGGAAATACGCCAGCGCTATCTTGATCATGTCGGCATGGCTCACGATCGCCACCCGCCCGTCCACGTGTTGCAAACTCAATCGCTTCAGTTCCGCGACGATTCGCTCCTGCGCTTCGAATATCGACTCACCACCGGGAATCCGCGTGTGACTGCGAACCGTGTTGAAACGGCGCCATACCGGATCGTTCTCGAGACTCGCGATCGTCGCACCCGTCCAGTCGCCAAAGTCGAGCTCGTTCAGTTGCTCGTTGATCCTTACCGGCAGGCTGTCACTCCGCTGCGCGATCTCCTCCGCCGTCTCGACCGCACGTTCCAAGGGACTGCTGTAGATCGCATCGAGTCCACGAAGAGCAACGCGCTCGGCGAGTGCGCGTGCTGCCGACTTGCCGTGCTCGTTCAAGTGCACGTCACGCCGGCGGCCCCACAGCACTTCGCCAACGCCGTCGCAGTGCGCGTGTCGAATCAGAAAAAAGGTGGTCATGCTACGGCTCCGACCAACTCCGTCTCCTCATTCAAAGGTCTTCGGCCATCAACGAGCGCGGCGACATGCTGCTCGAGTTCGCGAGCACGATGCTCAGACGTATGCCTCGCAAGAATTTTCGCCCGCGCGCGCCGGCCAATCTCTTTTCGCTGCGTTTCCGTTATCTCGGACAAGTAAGCGACCACGTCAGACGAGGTCGAAGCAACGAGAATCTCCGTACCCGGCGTGAAAAACGTTTCGAGCCCCGCCCAGTAATCGCTGATGATGGGCGTCGCGCACGCCGCGGCTTCGAACAGCCGGACGCTCGGCGAGTAACCCGCGGCGATCATGTCCGCGCGCGTGAGATTGAGCGTGAATCGCTGCGAGTTGTAGAACTCGCGATGCTTCCCCGGAGCGATATGCTCGACGTGCTCCACGTTCGTGGGCCAATCGAGATCCGCCGGATACAACGGCCCGGCGACGATGGCGCGCGCCGGCTTTTGCTGACGCGCAGGTTCGAACAACAGTTTGTCGAGTGACGATTGGCGGTCAGGACTGTACGTCCCCATATATCCGAGGTCCCACTGCTTTTCCTTCGCTTCCGCAAAGTAAAGATCTGTGTCGACCGAGCAATAGAACGCCACCGCTTTCGGCGAACCATACTTCCGCTCGATCAACCGCAACGACGGTCCACCCGTAAACGACAAGTACAGGTCAAACCTGGGAATCAGATCCGGCGAGATGTACTCGGTGTCGCCCGACGCGAGTTTCGTCAACGTGATCGGCGTGTCGATATCGTAGAACGCGGTGATCCCCTTCGCCGTTCGCGTCACCCAATCGGCCACGTCGCACCCTTGCGGAACATACGATCCGACGATGCACAGATCGGCATTCTGAACGTCCCACGCGTATTTCTCAGTCAGCTCTTCCACGCTCGTGTACAACTGCAACGAGCCCGACGGCGACCTGGGAAAGTCGCGATGAGCCGCGTACCACGGAACGTCACGTTCGAGAAACAGCACGTGATGCCCGCGCGCGCCGAGAGCGCGCATCAACGCGCGATAGACGGTTGCGTGCCCGTTGCCCCAGGACGAACTGATCGACAGACCAAAGATGACGATGTTCAGCGGCGTCGTCATGCACTCACCTCGGCAACCGCTGTTTGTTGAGCGCTGTCGATCGACATTGACGTCGCTCGTGGCGCTGCGAAGTGTCCATTCAGAACTTGCTGAAGCTGAAGCGCGCGATGCTGGTAGGTGTGTTCGCTCAACATTCTGTTGCGGGCGGCGACGCCGATTTTCCTGGCGCGATACGGATTCAGAAAACGCAAGTGCTCGCGAACTTCATCGCCGTCGCGCGCGACCAGCACTTCCGTCTCCGGTTCGAGAAACATGTCGATCCCCTCCCAATCGTCAGTGATCACGCAGGCCGCAGCGCCCGCTGCCTCAAAAATGCGCGTCGGCGGCGAGAAGCCGTAACGCGCCATGCTTTCACGGTTCACGTTCAGCACAGCGAGTGGAGTGCAATTAAAAGCGTTGTGGTCTCTGGTGTAGACGTGATGAACGTACGCGACGTTCGATGGCATCGGCTTGTCGGCCCAACCGCTGCCGCCGAGCACGAACATCTTCTCCGGCAGCGAGGCGGCGACGTTCAGGAAGAATTCCGCGACGCGCGCTTCGCGATCCGGCAACCGGTTCGCTAATAAAGCGAGGTCGCAAGTGAAGCGCGCGTCTGCCGCCACTGGATAATGCGTCTCGGGATCTAATGCGTTGTAGATCGGAATGCACGCACGCGCACCAAGCCGCTCGTAAGCCGAGACGACCGGTTCGCCGCCGCCGTAAGTCAGAATCAGATCGTATCGAGGGACCAGCGCGAGAAACGGATCGGCAGGATCGTTGGACACTCGATCCAGCGTAGCCGGCGCGTCGACGTCCCAGAACGCGGCGAGGGTGTGCGGCGCTTTCATCTCGAGAATGGCCGACTCGAGTAGCTGGTCGAAAGCGCCGACACCGCTCGTTTTGATTAGAAGGTCAGCCTTGCGGGCGCCTTCCAATGCGCGAAGCACGTCGTCAGGACCGTCAGTCTTGTAAACAACCACGCGTGCCCAACCGGGATCGTCGATGTCCCGATGCTTCTGCCTGTCGTAAGCGTCAGGTTCGTAGAAAGTGATCTTGTGGCCCAGTTGATTCAGGGCGCGAATGATGCCGCGATAATACGTGGCCGCGCCGTTCCAGTAGGCCGATACTAGACTCGATCCAAAAAACGCGATGTTTAGTCTGCTTTCCATACGAGGGCAATCTGCGTCCTTTCTTGCGGGGTCGGGATCGACGTCAGTTCGTCGTAGATGGTCATTAGCTCGTCGACGCGATGAGCGCACGTGTGGCGTTGCAGAATCGTCTCGAGCCCGTTGACTGCCAGCTCTTCCGCCAACGCGCGATCGTGCAATACCTCGCGGAGATGCGACTGCATCTCGGTACCGTCGCGCGCCACGAGGTAATCCTTGCCGGAGCGGAAAAGCTGCTCGACGTCGGACCACGGTGAACAGATGAGCGGTATGCCGCACGCGAGCGCTTCGAAGACACGAATCGTCGGAATTCCCGGCAGGTGTTGCACGTAAGGACCGCGCGGAATGTGCAGCGTCACGCGCGCGCGCGCAAACGCTTCCGGCACGCGATAGTTCGGCAACCAGTTGCCGTACTTCAGGCCGGACTGCTGGATCTCGTCGATCGCCTCGCGCGGATAACGGACGCCGTAGATGTGACCTGTCAGTCCGAGATCTCGCGCCGGTCCGAGCAGAAATTCTCTCAACTCCGACGAACGTTCTTCGTCGCCCCAGTTGCCAATCCAGACCAGATCGTCTACGCGCTCGATCGCCGGCAGCGGACGAAACACGCGAACGTCCGCGGCTTCGTGCCACGTCCAGGCGCGCTCGGCCCAGCCTCTTCGTAGGTACATGTCGGTGATTACAGCGCCGTAAGCGACGACGCCGTCGTAATCGTCGAGACGAAAATCCAACTGTCGCTGATTAGCGAGCCGGTGATGTGTGTCGTGAAAGAGGAGCTTGAAACTGCGAGCCACTCGCGCGACTTTCCCGATCTTCTCGATCAGTTCCGGTTCGTTCCACTCGTGCACGAGAACGAGGTCTGCGCCGTCCAGAGCGCGATCGAGATCGAGCGTGCTCGAGTTGTAACGAATGCTCGAAAGCTGCGGGTACGCTTTACGAAACTCGCGCTCCGGCTCGTCGCCGTGTTCGCGAAACAGGTTCTCGACGCTCCACGAGTTCGCCGGTTCGTAGATCTCGACCACCTGACCGCGCGATAAAAACTCCGTCGCGATGCCGCGCAGGAAATGCGCGTTTCCATGGTTCCAGTCGGAAATCAACGACTGGTAGAACATCACGATGCGCATGCGACAAGTTCCTCCGTCTCTCGTCGAGTGAGTAGACTGGTATACGCATCCAGATACTGTTCAGCCATGCGCGTGCTGCTGAACTCCAGCGCCTGTTCGCGAGCCGCGCGGCCCATCCGCTGGCGGTACGTTTCATTGTTGATGAGCCTGAACAGCACATCTCGCAATGCCATGCGGTCCAGCGGATTCACAAATATCGCCGAGTCGTACCAGTTCTCGCGCAGCGACTCGATGTCTCCCAGCACGAGCGCGCAACCCGACAACGCTGCTTCGAGAATCGTCAGGCCGAACGGTTCGTAACGGGCCGGCATCGCGTAGATCGAGGCGCACGCATACCATTGGCGCAAATTCTCACGCGGCAAGTTGCCGAGCGGATAACAGTTCTCTTTCAACACCACCGCGGCGCCGCTCTGCGCGTCCTGCTTTTCACCCGCGAGGCAAACGGCCCACGGCAGTTGCCACGCAACTCCGGCCAGCGTTTCGATGTTCTTGGCTTCGTCCCACAAGCGTCCGGCCGTAAACACGAACTTCTGTTTCGGTGCGGGTGAAAACTCCGCCGGGTCAAGACCGTTGGGAATGACGCGTGTTTCGCCCTTGATGCAACGGGGATAGCTCTCGTGGAGCGCATCGAGCATTGTCTGCGTCGGCGCGACGACGAGATCCGCCGCGCGCAAGCCACGCTGCACGGCGGTTTTATATTGCGCCCAATTCGACGGCGGATCGCCTTGCCGCACAGCGCGCCACCACGAGTACAGACACGAATGTCCGACAACGAGCTTCGGGCTATTCCACGGCAACGCCGCGTGCGCGTAACCGTTCAGATGGATCACGTCGGGCTGCAAACGACCTTCCAGATTCAGCAGCCACTCCCCTGCCGCGCGCACGTCGGCGCCTGCGTTTTGCATCCACTCGAGTTTGTATTTGCTCTTGAAAAGATCGACGTTGCGAATCGCCGAAGCCTCCTCGCGTTGCGAGCGAGAAGGCTCGGGACCCATCGTCGCTATCGCAACGTCGATATCGTACTTACCCAATGACCGGGACAGCTCGAGTGCATAGGTCCAAACTCCGCCAACCGTGTCGGCGGTCATCAAAATACGTTTTGGAATAGTCGTCATATTCAAGCTTCACTTGCGCGCGTAGATTCGATCGATAACTGCTGCACTGCTCAAAAATTCCTCCGTGTTCGCGCTGAATCTCTCTCCCTGCGCCAAACGCTCGCACCAGTCGAGCGCCGCAAGCCCGCCCCATTCTCCATCCGGGCCACTCTCGTACAGCCGTTCGCGCTGCGAACGCTGATACGTTTCCGCTGCAAAGTTGTAAAAGGAGCCGTCCAGATTTCGCAGGGCAGCAGCTCCTTCCGTGCCATAGAAGCGCACTTCAATCATGGCATCGGCTCCCACGTGCAGGTTCCAGGAACACGTGAGATTCAGAACCACGCCGTCGACAGTCTGCATGCGAGCGACAGCGTAGTCTTCGACTTCCGACCATGGCTCCTTGATCGGATTTCCCTGATGAAAAAGCGCGCTCGACACGTCGGCGATGCGCGGAAAGTCCAGCGTCCACAGCGCGAGATCGATCAGGTGAATGCCGAGATCCAGAACGCACCCGCCGCCCGAAGCCTCTCGCTGGTAAAACCATTTCTTGTTCGGGCCGTAGCCGTTGTGAAACTTCAGATCGACCGCAAAGATTTGGCCGAGGCGTCCGTCCTGGACCAACTTCCTGACCTGCTGCATCCCCGGAATAAAGCGGTAGGAGAAGTCGACACCTAACAGACAGTCGCTTTCACGCGCGGCTGTAACTGCCTGCCACACTTCAGGCACGTTGCAACCGAGCGGCTTCTGACAGAAGACTGAAATACCCGCGCGCAGGGCAGCGACGGTTTGCGTAACGTGCAACGCGTTAGGCGTCGCGATCACGACGCCGTCGATCGAGTCTGCGAGGATCTCGTCGTAAGAGGAGATGACCGTGGCTTTGGGCGCGATCCGTCTCGCTGCTTCGAGGGCGTCTCTTCGTTCGTCGTAAAGCGCAGCGATCTCGACTGCGTCGCTAGTCGCGATCGTGTTCAAGCGATTCACGCCGATCCATCCGAGACCGACAAAGGCGAGCCGAGGACGGGAACCGTCCTTTTTGAAAGGACGCTTCATAAGACCAAGAGTCCCTTCATGAAATTCGCGGGCCGTTCGGTGATCGCGGTGAACGCGTCTGACAGTCGATCCAAAGCGAAGCGGTTCGTGTACAACGGCGCTGGATCGAGTTTTCCTGACATGATCGCGGCGATCGCGTCTTTCATTCCGCGCACGTAAACCTGCGGGTCTCGTTCGTGAGCGTTGATGACGTCGAGGCCGCGCCAGTTCCACAACTGCATGTTCACTTGCCGGGGTCCGTCCTGGTGATAACCGGCGATCACCAGACGCCCTCGTTCAGACGTCAACTCCGTCGCCAGATCTAGCGCCGGCTGTTTGCCGACGACTTCAATCACGCACTCGCAGCCGCGGCCAGACGTCATCTCCATCACGCTTCTTTTCACCTGTTCCAGGTCGGTCGAGCTGATCGTTTCCGTTGCGCCGAATTGTTTGGCGATCGCCAACGGCTCCTCACGTCGCGATATGGCGATCACTGTCGCGCCGGCATTCGCTGCCAGTTGCGTCAGCAGCGCGCCGAGAAAACCGATACCGACGATAGCGACCGTGTCCGACGGCTTGATTGCTGATCGTTTGAAGATGTTCATCGCGCAACCGAGCGCTTCGCCGGGAAACGCAACTGACTGCAACGCCGCCGGAATCTTCACGAGCTCGCTCGCGCGACAAAAGTCGTACTCCGCGTATGCGTGCGACGAAAGTAGCGACACGCGATCGCCGGGAAAGACGTCATGCACGTCCGGCCCGGTCATGTGAACAAACCCCCACGCCTCGTGCCCGGGAGCGCCGGGCTCCAGCGGATACTGGAACCACGGTTCGCCCTGCCACACCGGGATGTTTGACGCGCAAACACCGCAACCTTCGAGCTGCACACGCACCTCGCCGGCTATCGGAACGCGAAACAACGTCTGCTTCATTTCAATTCGTCCAGGCTGCGTGATCACGGCCGCGCGACCGGCAATCGCGTCCGGACACGAATCCAGCGTGGATCGATGAAGCATCTGCATACGAACTTCCCGCGCACGCGCGCACCAACAACGTCGTTAAGTGCTGACTCTCGTCGAGGTCGTGGGGGCTGTCATCGGGA
Organism: Acidobacteriota bacterium; assembly: GCA_046732935.1. Classification (GTDB taxonomy): domain Bacteria; phylum Acidobacteriota; class Blastocatellia; order Pyrinomonadales; family Pyrinomonadaceae; genus PSRF01. The sequence continues at coordinate 32,500 of JBKPOC010000052.1, forward strand.
CCGAGCGTAGGGGCTGAGGTGAAGCAACGAACTGAGTTGCCAACCACTCGTACAAACGTCTCACGCCTTCACGTACGTTGACGCTTGGTTCCCACCCAGTTGCGCTTCGGAACTTCGCCGTATTGCTGACGTAGTAGCGCTGGTCGGCTGCGCGCCACGGTTCGAAGCGAATCATGCACTCCCCGGCGTTCAGTTCACGTATCAAGTCGAGCAATTCCAGAAGACTGACGGTATTCCGCGGTCCACCGCCGATGTTGAATGCCTGGCCGGCAATGCGAGGCATGTTCTCCTGAGCTAGCAGCAACGCGTCTACCAGGTCCTCGACGAACAGGACGTCGCGGACCTGCATTCCGTCTCCATAAATCGTGATCGGCTGCCGCGCCAGGCTCTTGATGATGAAGTGGGCCAACCAGCCCTGATCTTCGTTCCCGAACTGTCGCGGGCCGTAAATGCAGCTCATGCGAAAGACAGCGCAGGGCATTTTGTAACTGTGCGCGTAATCCAGGACGTACTGGTCGGCCGCGCCTTTCGAGCAGCCGTACGGGCTGCAAAAGTCGAGCGAACAGTCTTCGGAAACACCGTTTGCCTCGAGCTGCTCGTCGCTCGGGATATATCGCCTGCTCTTCTTTTCGACTGCTGTGTTGCAGAGCGTTCCGTAGACTTTGTTGGTCGACGTAAAGACGAGCGGTGCAGGTGTGGGACTCCCGCGTAGCGCTTCCAGCAGGTTGAGCGTGCCGCGCGCGTTGATTTCGAAATCGTCGATCGGATCGTCCAGACTCGAAGTGACTGCCACCTGTGCCGCAAAGTGGAAGACTGCGCCAGCGTCACGCGCGGCGAGTTGCAGGTGACCGTAATTACGAACGTCAGCGATATCGACGTCGAGAAGATTTCCGTGCGTCTTGGTCAACCATTCGAGGTTCTTTTCGACTCCGGGGCGCGACAGTCTGTCGAGAATCAGCACGCGTTCGCCGGAAGACAACAGGCGGTGCGCCACGTTCGAGCCGATGAAACCCGCGCCGCCGGTTATCAATGTTCGGCGATGCTTATCCTTTCCGTTCGTTTTCATACCGTTAACCCCCTTGCTCGTAGTTCTGCCTGATGCTCGGCGACGCGGTCCGTCGCGACTTGATCTCGCAGCCATTCGCTCAACTGCTCGATACCTGCATCAAGCATGACGCGCGGCTCGTAACCCAGTCGCTCGCGGGCCAGTGAGATGTCGGCGAAACAATGTCGAATGTCGCCCATGCGATAGTCGTCCGTGAGGTGCGGTTCGAGATGCTGCTTGTTGAGCACCGTCGCCATTCGCTTCGCGATCTCGCGGATCGTGTACGACGTTCCGCTACCGACGTTGAATACCGCGTCTTGAACGTCCGTTCTTTCTAAAGCCAGCCGGCACGCTTGGGCGACGTCTTGCACGGAGACGAAGTCGCGCCGCTGGAGTCCATCTTCGAAGATGATTGGACGGTGATTGTTCAGCAGTCGCGAAGCAAAGATCGCGAGCACGCCGGTGTACGGGTTCGACAATGCCTGGCGCGTGCCGTAAACGTTGAAGAAGCGCAACGCGATCGTCGGAATCTTGTAAGCGCGTCCGAAGAGCAGGCACATGCGCTCCTGATCGTATTTGGAAAGAGCATAGATCGAGGCGAGCGACGGCTGTTTCGATTCGGGGGTTGCCACTGGCGTCAACGCCTCACCGGATTCGTTTCGCACTTCCCAGTCACGCCGTTTCAACTGCGGCAACTTTCGCTCGACGCCGTTCGTGATGGCCCCGCCGGCCGTTCGATACAAACCTTCGCCGTAGATGCTCATACTCGACGCGACGATCAGCCGTTCGACCGGATGTTCGATCAACGACTGCAAGATCATCGCGGTGCCGAAGTTGTTGACAGAGGTGTAGCGATCGATCTCGTACATACTCTGTGCAACGCCGACCATCGCCGCGAAATGGAAGACGGCGTCGACGTCCTGCAACGCTTTTTCCACCGCGTCGCGGTCGCGAACATCGCCGACAATCAATTCGATTTCCGGATTGAGATAGGTTGGTCGTACAGCTTCGGGCCCGTGCACTTGCGGCAACAGCGCGTCCAAAACTCGAACGCGATAACCCGCTTCCAGCAGTTCGTCCGCGAGATGCGAACCGATAAAACCGGCGCCGCCGGTGATGAGAATCTGTTGAGTCATGTGTGCGATACCGTTATCACACGACAACAACTCACCACTCGCGCACTGGAACGTACGTCTGAGCAGACGGGTTAAGCAGGTGAAAGGAAAGTACCTTTGCCCCCGCAGGTCAACGGTACGCCTTCGTACTGTGACTTACATTTGTAACGACTGTGAGGATTTTGTTACCGGTCCCATTCTTTGAGTCCTTCGACCACGCGCATCACTTCGTTTCGTTTCTTCTCGAAGACGGCGAACATGAAGATGATCGTGGCGCCAGTGACTATGCCGGCGACGTACCACAACCAGGTCCAGCCGAAGTTTTCTGATGCGTACCAGATCATGGTCGTGATCGACAACAACAGAAACACCGAACCGAGCAGCAGCATCGCTCTTACGCGGAACAGGATTCCTGCAAACACGCCCGCCAACGAGAACGATCCGAGTATCAGCGGCAGCCACGGTGAATTCGCGACGCCGTTGATGAAGATGTCGGCAGTTGACGAAGCGTAGATTGTGACGAGCGACATGTATCGGATCCCCGTCATCTGGTCCTCGCTCATGTTGTCTTCATTTAAGTAAGCCGCCAGCAACACTGAAAGCGCGACCGGAATCAGCCACAACTGTGGATGTTGGAAGAACTGGTAGTCAGCCGTGCGATGCAGGATGTACCAGAGTCCCGCGTTGCCGGCGATCGCGGCCATCACGCCAAACACAAACGACCGCCTGAGCACCGCCAGCAGTCCGTATAGACCACCGATGACGAACAGCAACAACGAGAAGTCGACTTCCGACGCCGCGAGCCAGAACCCCAGCACCGGCAACAGCGGCAGAAACACTCCCGTACGTTCCAACGGGTGGGCCAGCACGAGCATGTCGCGGCGTCGCAACGACTCGCTCGTCACCACTCCGAGATACGCGATGACCATCACGACGAGCGGCCAGTAGCGTTCGATGAATCCGGTGAACAACCACGGCAGCGTCAAACGGATATGCAGAAACAAAAGCGCGAGCATCACTTCGGCGACGTAGACGTAATTCATGCGCCCACGTTCCGACAGACGCAGCGGATCGTGCGCGGGCGACAATGCAAAGAGCACCGAGATGATCACCGCGGCGGCGAGCGTCAAGCCGATCGTCGCGAGCGAAAACGGATTGATGTGAACGGCGCCGAAGTTGATCTGATAGAAAACTTCAGTGCCTAAGTTGAAGAACAAGGCGATGACGCCCGCGCCGAGCAGCCACGGCACCGCGGCACGAGTGGCGTTGGTCCAGTTCGGACGCTCCGTAGCAATCTTGTTCAGCAGCAGCGCGTACAGGGCTGTCATACCAAACGTTTCGAGCATCAGGATCACGCTGCGATTCAACCACGTCGCATTGACATAGGGAGTCAACCACGACCAGCCAAGCAGCACTAAACCGAGCATCAGCGTTCCCAGGGCGAAACGACGCCAGCGTTCCGCCACGTTGCCTTCCGCCAGCAAGACAAAGACGAAAAACTGCGTGGCCAGGGCGAGCGCGGACGTAACTCTCAGCGTGAAGTCGAGAGACTCGGAGTTGATGCTGTAAGCAAAAGCTGCGAGCGTCACGACGGCGATTACCGTGACGGCGGACAGCCACCAGACTTCCGTCGTTTCAAGTCCGATGCGGCGTGGTATGCGGTAGCGAGCCGCGAAGTCCATGACGTCTTCGCGTCTCCGCCACAGCAGTGCGACCGCGAGTGAATAGAGCGCGAGAAAGATCGTGATTGCCCACGGCAGGCGCTCCGGCGACAAGTCGAGTTGATGAAACGCGATCGCAGTCGCGATGACGCCGAGGAAGTAGATTCCGGCGACGGCGTATTTCGCAAGCCGGTCCCACAACGTTGCGACCATCAGCGCAAGGACCGAAGCGAATCCGAGCCACGTCAGACGCACGTTGAGCAATAGCGAATCGTTCCGAGGAAATACAAAGGAGGCAACAACCATCAATACCACGATCAGCACCGCCAGAAGCACTACGAAGTTGTGTAATGAAATCGGAGCGAACACAGCGGGCGCCTCACGCAATCGTCGCGCGCGAAGCTCGAGCCACAGCCATAGGATGCCGCCTAAGCTTGTGACGATGAGGTTCGACCATAAGAAATAATCGAAGTCATTGTGAGTTTCATTAATAAAGAACCACCACAGTGTCGTGTTGATAGTCAGTAAGAAAGCAGCGATGTAGAGATAGCGGCGCCTGAGTGTCTGCCAGTTAACTGTCGCCGCGAAAACGGTAAGCGCAAGCAGCGGCCCGATGGACCACCAGCGGCTCATGCGCGCATCGCTGACGGTACGCAAGCTGAGGAAGATCGCGAATGCGCCGGTCACAACTGCTAACTGCCGGCATTTCGTTTGCCAACTCTCGCCGAGGTCGAACACTCTCGACGGCCAGTCGCCTCCTGCCGGCACGTCAAAGGCGCTCAATATCAACAAGCCAGTCGAGACTGTCGCAGCCACAGTCAATGTGTGCAGTCCGACCCATCCGCTGACGTCGACGACGCTGAGCGCGGTCAGACACGTCAGGCCCCAGAGCGTTCCGGCTACCCACATCGCAGGCAGTTTCTGTCCCTGCGCCCTTATCAACCACGTAATAGCAACGAGCATCGCCGCGAACGCCAGCCAACCGAGAAAGCTTCCAGCGGCCGCCGCTGCGACGACCGAGCGCGCCGGCGATCCGATTAGCTCCGCAACAACGGGCGCCAACAGCACGACGTTCAGCACGATTGCGAGCCCGATCTGCCACTTCAATAAATAGTCGGCGAGTCGCCCTCGTTGATGGTCCAGTGCTACTAGCCAGCGACGGCGCGTGCTCAACCACGGCAGCGCGTAAACTGCAAACGTGATTGCGTTGAGTTGCGCGAGCCGCACCGTCACCACGCGATCCATCGCACCTTTGGCGGTGACGACTGCCAACAGAAACGCGAGCGTCACGGTGGCGTTGAGCAGAAACCCGCCGAACAGACTGAACCACGGCTGCCGCTCGCGCAGCGCGTAACCGATCATCACCAACGCGACGAGCACCAGCGGCGTGCCGTAAGAGACGCCGTCGCTAAACCACGAGAAGATGCCGCGGATCGGACCCTGCACCGGCAGGTAGTAGATCGTTCGCAGCGCGGGATAGAACGTGAGCACGAGCAGCGGCGCAACGGTGAAATAGATCAAAACGGTTCGAACATTCGGCGATTTTATGTCGCGATACCACAGCGCCAGCGAGCCTGCGATCAAGAACAGCGCCGCCAACCAACGCCATGCCGTCGCCGTCGCGACCTGTGCTTCAAATAGTCCGGCGATCAACGGAATCGCCGCCGAGAGCACCACGATCGCGCCGAGCACGTAAGTCTCGTTACGGCGCTCCCAATAAGTGACCAGCATCGCAACGGTCAGCAGACCGAGCACGATCCACGAACCGAGACCGAGGGCTTCCTGGTGCGGAAATCCGGCGACGTCGAACCCCGGATAACCACTGCCCCACGCGGCCAACTCCTGCGTCACGCCGGCGAATGCGCCGTAAACGGCCAACAGCAGAAACGCGCCGATGAGGGCCCACGAGAGGAGCCGGTCGATTGAATAGTCGTCGTCGAGCAATCGCCACGCGTCGTTCAGCCAGTGTTGTCCCTCGGCAGGCATCTTGCGCCGCACGATGACGCGCAACGCGACGAAAGCGAGCACGAGCAGCGTCAACACAGTTCCCTGGATCTGCAACGCGGTTGGATGGAGAAACGCATGCGGCAGATACGAATACCAGTCGTAGTGCTGCAACGCCGCTTTCACAGTCAGGACGAACGCGCAGATCAACGCGATCTGAAAAGCGTTGACCAGCAGTCGGCGGCGGTTGAGCCACAGCAGGACCAGCAACACTCCCGCGATCCAGAAGACGCGCTGCGCCTGCATCGCCGTCTGTTCCCATTGATTGGCTTGAAACAGACTGACGACGCCGAGCACGATTGCCATCATCGCGCTCGCGTTGAGCGGTTGGGAAAGGATGGCGAAGCGCCGATCGCGCGAACACGCAATCGCCGCGATAGCGCAGATCATCGCGTGCGCGAACCACGCGGTCTGCCAGGGAAACGACAAGCCAAGCGGATCGGCAAAACCATCCGCCAGCGCGACGACAAACAAGGCGGAACCGATCCAAGCCAACGGCACGAGCCGTCGTCGCCAGGCAATCCAGAATGCGCCGAGCGCGTAGATGCCGTAGACGGTCCATAGCGAGTGATACTCGCCGGCCAGTTTTCCGAACCACGTGACCAGCACGAGACTCAACGTAGCGAACACGCCCGCAGCCAGCAGGTAGTAATTCGCATCGCGCGTACGTTTGCGCCGCGTCAGCCATTCCGAAGCCACGATGAAGAGCACAAACGCGCCGGCCCACGCTTGTCCGCTCGCCACCGAAAGACAGACCTCGAGCAGCGACATCACGCGGAGGTTTTCCCAACGGATGCGGCCAACCAGCACATGAAACGCGACCAGGTAAGCGATTCCGAGAGCACTCGCCGCGACGAAGTGTGCGGCCGGAAGTTCGAGAAACACCGCAAGCGCCGTGAAGATCGCGAAGTTGAGTAACGCCGCCGGCACGATGCTCGCCGGGTTGGGCCATGCGAGCACCATGCCCGCGAAGACGACGAACACACCGAGGATTCCCAGCGCCGTTCCCGCGGTCCGCGAGGCGACCAGTGCCTTGTTGTTAATGCGACGCCACAGGATCGTGCCGGTCGCGAGCATCGGCAGTCCCCAAAGCGTGACGAGCGGCGCGAGGTACATCATCGACATCGCCAGCGGGCCCGACTTGTACAGCAACAGTCCGAACGGTAACAGGGCGGCGAAACTCATCGTGCCCAGGACGGTGAAGACAGTTGTCGTTTCACTCTCGTCGATCTCGTGATCGGACAGCACGACGCGCAATGCGAGCCCTACAGTGACGACGTAACAGATGACGGGGAACGCGCCGAGAAAGATCAGCAGGCCTGGACCAGAATCAGGCGCCGCGAAGTGACGCACGAGCAGTTGTCCAATAGACGAGCCCAACACGCCCGCCGATAAAACGTGCGCGCAACCCGGCGTGATCACACGTCCGGCGAAATAGACCAGACACAGGAATATCGCCGGTGCCGCCAGTTCGCTGCCGATCACGAGCGCGCCTGAAGTGTTGCTCGCGGAGACGGCGGCGATCGCGAGAAAGTTCAATGGGACGAGCAGGGTTGCGATCGTGAGAATGCCGCGGCTCGTCGTCGGAAGTTTCCAACGATGTTCGGTGTAAAGACCGATGCCGAAAAGGATCGCACTCACGCTCGTGAAGATCAAAAACTTCAGCACCGGAATCTGCGAGATCTGCGCCCACAAACTGACGACGAGGGCCGTCGAGCAACCGATGATCAGCAGGCCGCCGACGATCTCGCCCCAGCGAATGTTGCTCTCTTCCATGAAGGAGTTGAGCACTTCGGAAAACGATCTGCGCGGCTGGCGCGGCGGTGGCGGCGGTGTAGAAACAGGAACCGGAACAGGAATGGGGACAGGGATGGGAACAGGGAGAGGAACAGGTTCTACAATCGGCGTTACTGGAACCGGCGCCGGCTTCGGCCTGCGTGGTTCTCGTTCGGCTCGGATCTTCGCGATAAGAAGTTCGTAAACCTCATCACTCAACTTCCCTTCACTGTAGAACCGAGCGATCTGCCTCTCGGTTGCGGCGAGATCTCTCAATCGATCGTTGACAGGATTGGGAACCACGATAGACGGCGGCTCATACTTCTCGTGAGCGCCGAACACAACCTTCAGGAACTCTCTGGCGATTACCCAGATTAGGTGCCCGACGATCGTCACGATCGTCAGAATCACGAACAGTATGAATAAGACAAAGAGAGCTTCCATGCGTGTTTACCCTGTCTCAGGCCGGTGACAGAGACGGTAATTCTGGTATACAAACTAGACCGAACCAAGCAAAAACAACAATGAATCTTTTCGAAGCCGTCTTCAGCCACGATCCTTTCTCGCCCGCGATTCACTACCAGGGGCGTGTTATGACGTATGGCGAACTGCGGGCCATGACGCTGCGCGTGGCCGGGGCACTCACGTCGTTAGGCGTCGAGCGCGGCGACCGAGTTGCGTTTTTGCTGAATGATTCACCTGAGTTTATCGAGGCCTTCGTCGCCACCTGCGCGCTGGGCGCGGTCGCGGTTCCGGTCAATATGTCGCTGCGGCCGGAGGAACAGTGTTCGATCCTTCACAACTCCGGCGCCCGCTTCGCGCTCGCGGAAGCTCAGCTCTGCAATACGCCGCCGACAGATGCAATCAGAACCTATTCGGTGACATCCCTGTTGGACAATACCGGCCCTGCCGAGGAGCCTGAATTCCCCGCTCCAAACGACGACGATCCGGCATTCATACTCTATACGTCGGGCAGCACCGGCGAACCGAAAGGCGCCGTCCACCGCCAGGCCGACGTCTTCTACACGAACCAAACGTTCTGCCGCGAAGTGCTGCGAGTGACTCAGAAAGATCGCCTGTTCTCGTCATCGCGCCTGCCCTTTGCTTACGGTCTCGGAAACAGCTTCACGTTTCCGCTGCTCAACGGCGCGACCACGATCCTGTGCAGCGAAAAACCGGTGCCGGACGTCATCGCCAACCTACTCACAACAGCAAACCCCACGCTCTTCTTTGCCGTGCCCGTCGTTTACAACCTGCTCCTGGAGCTCCACCGCAGCGGCAAGAAACTGGACTGTTCGAGCCTACGGCTGTGTGTCTCCGCAGGCGAGGCGCTGCCCGCGCATCTGGGCGAAGCGTGGGAACACGAATTCGGCGTGCCGGTGTTGGACGGGATCGGGTCCACCGAGATGCTGCATATGTTCATGTCGAACCACGAGCACGACGTGCGTTACGGCAGCAGCGGACGATTACTGGAAGGCTACGAAGCGCGCTTGCTCGACGAGCACGGCGAACCAACGCCCGATAACGTCGAGGGCAATCTCTGGATCAAAGGCGACAGCGCCGCGCGTTATTACTGGGAGCGGCCGGATGAAACCGCGCGAACGTTTGTCGACGGCTGGGTGCGGACGGGCGATCTCTACCGGCGCGACAGCGAGGGTTACTGGTTCCACATGGGGCGCAGCGACGACTGCTTCAAGTCGAGCGGGCAGTGGGTTTCGCCGGTGGAAGTCGAGGGCGCGTTGCTGCGTCATGGCGGTGTTCATGCTGTCGCAGTGGTCGAAGACTTCGACGCCGATCACCTTCCGTGCGCGTGTGCGTTTGTGGTGAAACAGGATGTAGAATCCGACGCGGCTGCGTTTGAAAAGGAGCTGCGTGAGTCGGCCGCGGCGGCGTTGCCGAGATTCAAGCAACCCCGGAAGTACGTTTTCGTCGACGAGTTGCCGTACACGGCGACGGGGAAGATTCAGCGGTTCAAGTTGAGACAATCGCTAAGGAGTCAGTAGTCAGTTGTCCGTAGTCAGTTGAACACAACTGACAACTGACCACTGACTACTGACCACTGACTAAGAAAATGAAGAGCATTCAGGAAACGTACGCACCGAACCTTGCGTGTTTCGGCTGCGGTCCGGCAAACCCGAAAGGTTTGCACATCGGCAGCTTTCCGGACGGCGACGAAGTCGTGGCGCAGTGGCAGCCGAGCAAGGAATACGAAGCGTTTCCCGGCGTGTTGAGTGGCGGCATCATCGGCACGTTGCTCGACTGTCATTGCAACTGGACCGCCGCGTGGCACCTGATGCACAAGAGCGGTGCTGACAAGCCGCCGTGCACCGTCACTGCCGACTATGCGATCAAACTGACGCGTCCCACGCCTTCCGACGCTCCCGTGCGACTGCGCGCGCGCGTCGTCGAGTCGACCGACGATCGCGCGATCGTCGAAGGCGAACTGATCGCGCACGACAAAATTTGCGCCACATGTCGCGGGACGTTTGTGGCTGTTAAGCCAGGTCATCCGGCATATCACCGTTGGTAAAAGCAAATATGATCTATCGACCTCGCCGTCTTCGCAGAAACGATGCGCTCCGTTCGATGGTGCGCGAAACCCGTCTTACGCGCGACGATTTCGTCCTGCCGCTGTTTGTCTGTCCCGGCTCGGGCGTGCGCCGTGAGATCTCGTCGATGCCCGGCGTCTTCAATCTCTCGATCGACGAAACGACGAGGGAAGTCTCCGCGGCTTACGACAAAGGCGTTCGCAGCGTCATTCTCTTCGGTCTGCCGGAGTCGAAAGACGAACTCGCCTCCGGCGCGTACGCCGAAGACGGAATCACGCAACGCGCTATTCGCGCGATTCGCCAATCGTCGCCTGACGTCTTGATCATGGCCGACACCTGCCTGTGCGAATACACGTCGCACGGTCATTGCGGCGTCGTGCGCGGGCGCGAAGTGCTGAATGACGAGTCGCTGGAACTGCTGGCGCGGACGGCCGTGAGCCAGGCAGCAGCGGGCGCGGACGTCGTCGCGCCGTCGGCGATGATGGATGGGCAGGTCGGCGCGATCCGCGAGGCGCTCGACGAGTCGGGATTCGACGGTACCGCGGTCATGGCTTACGCAGTCAAGTATGCTTCGGGTCTTTACGGTCCGTTTCGCGAAGCGGCGCAGAGCGCGCCGGAGTTTGGCGATCGTCGCGCGTACCAGATGGACCCGCCGAACGCGCGCGAAGCGATGCGCGAGGCGGACCTCGACGCAGCCGAGGGCGCCGATATCCTGATGGTCAAACCTGCCACGATCTATCTCGACGTTCTGCGCATGGTGCGCGAACGCTTCGATCTGCCGCTGGCTGCTTATCACGTCTCCGGCGAATACGCCTTGATCAAGGCCGCCGCTCAGAAAGGCTGGATCGACGAGGAGCGCGTGATGCTGGAAACTCTGACGAGTATCAAACGCGCGGGCGCCGACATCATACTGACCTATTACGCCCGTGAAGCCATCCGGGCGCTGGAGCAAATGAGGTGAATTCCTACAATTCCTCAAGCGCTCGTCCGAGTCGCTCCAGGCCTGCTTCCATTTGATCCGTGTTCCCTGCAACGCCGACGCGAAAGTGCGCCGGACGCTCAAAAAACCTTCCCGGCACAACCGTCGTCTCGTATTTCTCACGTAACAAGCTGCAAAGTCTGTCCGAGTTCTCTCCGCTGCGCAGTCGCGGAAACATCACGGTCCCAAACGGCGGTCGCACGCACTCCAGGTCGTCGCGCGTATCCAGAAACGCGTTCAGCAACGCGCGATTGTGGTCCAGCAATGCTTTCGCGCGGGCCGCGATCTCTCCGATCTGCTGCAACGCGACGACGCTCAACCGCTCGCTCGTATGCACCTGCGTCGCACTGAAGAGATCGTTGAGCAACCACATCTGGCTCGCGAGTTCAGGCGCTGCGATGATCCAGCCGGATCGCAGGCCGCTGAGTCCAAACGCCTTCGTCAAACTGCTCGTGACAACAAAATTGTCGCCGAGATGAAACGACGTTCGCGGCACGTCCTCATACAACGTCTCGAGATAGACCTCGTTCACGAGTACGTAAGCGCCAACGCGTCGCGCGATGTCGCCGATTTCACGAAGCACGTCGTCGTCGGTTAGTACACCGCTCGGATTGTGAAGGTTCGTCAGCACGATCAGACGCGTCCGCTCGCTGACGAGTGCGGCGATCTCTTCGGGATTTACTTGAAAGCCGTCTTCGGATCTACGCTGGAAACGCTTGACGTCGGCGCCGAGATAGCGCGCCGTGGTAAGCATCGGCTCGTACGCCGGCTCTTCAAACAATATTTCCTCATCGGGCTTGAACAACGCCGCCATCGCAAGATGGTTCGCGAAACTGGTCCCGGCGGCCGTGACGATCGAGCTCGGCTCAACGTGATAACGCGATGCGAGCGCTCGCAACAGCGGCGGGTAACCGTAACCGCCGTACGTGAGTTCGAGATCGCCGAGCGAGACGCGCAAGTCGCGAATACTCAAGTTGCCCAAACCGCTCGTCGCGAGATTGAATCGCGATTGCGACTGCGTCTTGGCCCAATGGATGTACGACGAGCCACCGTCCTTACGCGCCGCCGTCATTTGCTGCTCCTCCAGTTCCAAAATAAGTACGCGGGAATGCCTGCAAGCATGATCGTAACACCTATCATCGTGTTCCTGGGATTCTGATACACCGTATTGATCGCAACCAGCCAGCAGACGGCGATGAACACGACCGTTGTGATCGGATGACCGGGCACGCGAGTGAGTCCCTCAGCCGACGCAAGTCTGCGGCGAAAGATAAAGATACAACACGCCGTCAGACCAAAGAAGATTACATCGATCGAGACGACGTAATCGAGAAGCGCACCGTAGTCGCCTTGCAGCGCAAGCACGATCGCGAGCAGGCCTTGCAGCGCGATCGCGACGATGGGCGCGCGCGTTCGCGGATGGACCATGCCGACGCTCTTGAAGAACAGTCCGTCGTTCGCCATGGCGAAATAGACGCGCGGCGCGGTCAGCATGCTTTGACTCAGAAACCCGACGGTGGAGATGGCGATCGCAGCCGCAATGGCGCGCGCGCCGAATTCGCCGAGCGCGTGGCGCATGGCGTCTGATGCCGGCGCGTTTGAAGCAGCCAGTCCTGGCGCGCCAAGCAAGCGGAGGTAGACGACATTGGCAGCAAGGTAAAGCAGAACGACGCCGATGACGCCGATTATCAGTCCGCGCGGCAGGTTCTTTCGTGGCTCTTTGATCTCGCCGGCGACGAACGTTGCCGTTTGCCAGCCGCCGTAAGAAAAGATTACGGGCACGAGAGCGAGCAGGAATGCTGGTCGTGCAGTGACGACTTCGTTGTGCGATGCCGCTTCCCCGAACAGAAATCCGCAGGCGACGAGCGCGACGATTGCTGCGATCTTCAGGACCATCAGGACGTTCTGCACGTTGCCGCCTGCGCGTACGCCGAGACAGTTAATGATCGTTAGCACTGCCAGGACGAGCGCTGCCAGGTACGGATAGCTGATCGGAACGTGAGTTAACTGGACGAAGTATTGGGCGAAGGTAACCGCGACTGCGGCCATGCCGCCTGTTTGAATAACGAGTAACAGCACCCAGCCGTAAACGAATGCTACGAGCGGGTGAAACGCTTCGCGCAGGTAAGCGTACTGGCCGCCGACGTTGGGGCGCACAGAAGCGAGTTCGGCCCAGATGAATGCGGCGGCGAGTGCGAATAGTCCGCCGAGCGACCAGGCGGCGATGATCAGCGTGTCCGTGCTCGCCTGCCGAGCGACGATCGCCGGGTTCATAAAGATCCCGGAACCGATGATGCCACCCATCACGATCATGGTGGCGTCAAACAGTCCGAGACGTCGTGCGAGTTCTGGTTCAGGCATTCCGTGATTCTTAAAATCCGTTTCTCAATGTACGTCACGCCAGCGCAACTCTCATGGAAAAAGGATTTTTAGATCTTCTTCCCCATATACGTCACGCCAGCGCAGCGCTCATAGAACCAGGAATCTCAAAAACACGGATAATACACTAATGGACCACTTCGTTGTTCTTCAAAGCAGCTTCTTCAGTCAGCGTGGTGAGCCACGAGGGGGACCAGCTCGAAGCGCTGTCTCTTCCCTTCGCCGAGTGCGCGCCGATGCCTCCCGCTGCCGGCAGCACCCGATTCACGAGCGCCAACATCTCCGCCGATAACTCCGGAAACAGCGCGTCGAACAACACCGCCAGCTTCGCCTGGACCGTGATGACCAACTCCGCCCGCCCCTGCTTGCACGCATCGACAATCTGCCGCGCCGCCCGTTCAGCCTTAATCGACGTCACCGGCAACGAGTCGCTGATACTAAACCACGCATACTCCTCGCGATGTTTCCCCTTGAAGTTTGCGTTGCGCGGACTTCCAGTCCTCATCAGCCCCGGACAAACCGTCGTAACGACGATGCCATCCTTGCGCAACTCCGCGCGCAGCCCTTTCGACAACCCGACAAGCGCAAACTTGCTCGCCGAATACGGCACCAGATGCGGCACAGCGATCTTCCCGCCAATCGAAGAGATGTTCACGATGCGCCCATCACCGCGTTCACGCATCTCGGGAATCACGGCCAGCATCGTGTTCAGCGGCGCCCAGAAGTGCGCGTGCATCGCCTTATCGAAGTCGTCGCGGTTCATCACTTCCATTGGTCCAACCTGGATCGTGCCGGCGTTGTTGACGAGCACGTCGGTCTTCCCGAAACGTCCGCGCACCTGGTTCACCATGTTCTCGACCTCTTCCGCGTTCGTGACGTCGCACTTCACGGTCATCACGGCAGCGCCGCGATTTTGAAGGTCGACTCTCGCCTGCTCCAGCTCTTCTTCGTCGCGCGCGCAGATCGCCACCTGCGCACCTTCGAAGGCAAACTCGCGCGCGAGCACCAGCCCCAATCCTCTCGATCCGCCGGTCACCAGTACCGTTTTGTTTCGCAAGTTGTACTCAGTCATCTTGCGCCAGATTAGTCTTCCCACAGCGGCCGCCCCGAGCCCGATGGCGGTGAACTTCAGCACGTCAGTTTGTTTGTTGGACATATCAATCCCCCTTGAAGCTGGTTCGCTTTCCATACGAAGTGTTACTTTAGCGGCATTAGACGCAACAAGAGTGCCGCCTAAGCAAAACTACAAACATGACGCAATCGTGATCGGCGCCGGTCCGAACGGACTGGCTGCGGCAATCGAGATCGCTCGCGCCGGACGTTCCGTTTGTCTCTACGAAGCGAATCCGACGATCGGCGGCGGAACGCGATCGGCGGAGTTAACGCTGCCCGGTTTTGTTCACGACGTCTGTTCGGCTGTTCACCCGCTCGCCGCCGGATCGCCTTTCTTCTCGCAACTGCCGTTGCAAAAGCACGGGCTCGAATTCGTCTACCCGCCTGCTTCACTGGCACATCCGTTCGACGACGGCACCGCGATCATTCTCGATCGATCACTCGACGTGACAGCCGCGCGACTCGGCCGCGATCGCGCGGCGTACAAGAAACTGTTCTCGCCGTTCGTCGCCGGTTGGGACGAGCTGGCCGTCGATCTGCTCGCTCCGATCGGAATACCACGACGCCCGTTTGCGATGGCGCGGTTCGGGTTGCGTGGAATCAGATCGGCGAAGGCGTTCGCCGAGTCAAAGTTTCAGGAAGAGAAGACGCGCACGATGTTTGCCGGGCTCGCGGCGCATTCTTTCCTGGCGCTCGATCAATTGGGGACGACGGCGTTCGGGTTGGTGCTGGGAATACTCGCGCACACGACGGGCTGGCCGGTGACGCGTGGCGGCTCGCAGAGTATTGCGAACGCGCTCGCGTCATATTTAAAGGAGCTCGGCGGCGAGATCGTCACGAATCATCGAGTCGAGTCGCTGGCCGATCTGCCGCCGTCGCGAGCGACGTTATGTGACGTCACGCCTCGACAACTCGTCCGTATCGCTGGTGCGTCATTGCCTGTTGGTTTTCGCAAACGTTTGGAACGTTATCGCTACGGGCCGGCCGCTTTCAAAATCGACTGGGCGCTGAGTGCGCCTGTGCCGTGGAAAGCTCGCGAGTGTGCGACGGCGGCGACAGTTCATCTCGGCGGATCGTTCGCGGAGATCCTGGAATCAGAGTGGAACGCGTCGCACGGCCGCGCGTCTGAAAAGCCTTTCATCCTCGTCGCACAAGCGTCGCTGTTCGATCCTACGCGCGCGCCAAATGGCCAACATACGCTGTGGGCTTATTGTCACGTACCTAACGGATCGACCGTCGACATGACTGACGCGATCGAACGACAAATCGAACGCTTCGCGCCCGGTTTTCGTGATTGTGTCCTTGCGCGAAGTGTCCTCGCACCCGTCGATCTTGAACGTCACAACGCTAATCTTGTTGGCGGCGACATCAACGGCGGCATTCAAGACCTCGCCCAAATGTTCCTGCGTCCCACCATAAGCATGTACTCCACAGCGGTAGAAAATCTCTATCTTTGCTCATCTTCGACTCCGCCCGGCGGTGGCGTACACGGATTGTGCGGATTTCATGCCGCCCGCACCGCACTGCGCAAAAGTCTTCGCTAAAAACCTGTGGAACCCGAAATGCTTTTACGTTGATGGATGATCCGTCGACGTATGTATTTCAGACGCGGACGTTGGAGAAATGAAAATGAATGAAGCAACCGACCCACAGAAATTATTGGACAATCTATTGAAATTCGACGCTGTGCCGGCGCCCGTGATCAGTCTCTATCTCGACGCCCGCGTCAACGAACACGGCAAACGCAATTTCCTGCCGTTTGTGCGCAAACAGCTTTCCGAACGGCTGAAAACGTATCCGGTCCAGAGTGAAGAACGCGCCAGTCTCGAAGAAGACTTCGTGCGGATCATGCGGTACGTCGAGGAAGGCATTCGCGAGCCGACGCAGGGCGTCGCGGTGTTCGCCTGCTCCGCGCTCGACGACTACTTTCAAGCCGGACAATTCGAAGCGCCGTTCGAACGTAATCGACTGATGGTTACCGATCGTCCGCATCTTTATCCGCTCGCGCGTTTGACCGATCAATATCGTCACTATGCAGTCGTGCTCGCCGACACTAACCGCGCGCAGATCTTCGTCTTTTCCGCCGGACGTGCTGTCGAGCAGGATTCAGTCGAGAACGTGAAGACGAAACACTCGCGCGTCGGCGGCTGGTCGCAAGCGCGTTACCAGCGGCACGAAGAAAACTATCACTTGCAACACGCGAAAGAAGTCGTTGATGCGCTCGACCGTATCGTTAGCGAAGAGAAACTCGAGTCGATCATTCTCGCCGGCGACGAAGCGGTCGTCATTCCGCTGCTGAAAGAACAGATGTCGAAGACGCTTCAGGAGAAGATCATCGACGTGATCAGTCTTGGCATCGACACGCCTGAACACGAGCTGCTCGAGGAGTCGCTCACGGCGTTTCGGCGGCACGACAGTCTGACGGACATGGAGAAGGTCGAACGATTGGTCGGTGAGTTTCGTGGCGACAATCTCGCGGTTGCGGGTGTGCCTGACACGCTGGCCGCGCTTTCGAACGGGCAGGTCGAAGAGATGCTGATTGCCGCGTCTGCCGATGGTCTTCGTTTCGACGAAGAAGAGGTGAAGAAGGTGCTGGAAGTTTATGCGACGGACGATATGCCGGAGACGCTCGATCAACGCGCCGTCGCAGACGAACTGATTCGTCGGGCGACTCAGCTCTCGGCGGCGAGAGTCACGTTCATCGAAGATGCAACACGGCTCGAACAACTGGGCGGCGTTGGAGCGCTGTTGCGGTATCGCATCACGGCTGAGAATGCCGCGCCGTATGAACAAGGCGACGCAGTGCCGCGCTCGCGAGCGTTTTCGAAGTCTTCTATGTAGAGGGGGTGAATTTTACGATGTCAGACAAGGATCGACAGAAGAAGGACCACAAGCGAACGGACAAGAAGAATAAGGCGCAACGCGACAGCGAAAACCCGCGCTTGCAGACTGCCAACCCGCGCCACCAGGCGAGGGATGAGTCGAACCTGACCGACACGCAACCAGCGGCGGGGAACAGCGGCCGCAGATAAATCAGTGTTAATCCGTCTTTGACACTGGCCGAACGCTTCCGCTAACCTTTCGCGTTTTGTCGAAAGGTTAATCCCAATTTGGCAGCACGAGCTGAAGCAATCGTCACCGCTGGTTTGCGCCCTGAACTCTTCGCCGGCCGCAGTGTCCTCAGCAACAGCCGCACACTCGTCCTCGTCACGCTCGTCATCCTCGTCATCGCCGGCTTCGGCTTTCGTATCACTGGCCTAAGCGCCGAAGGCTTGAGCGAAGACGAGCTCAACAAACTCAACGCCGTCGCAGACTACCGCGCCAACGGACTCACCGGCGCCAACGGCGAGCATCCGATGCTGATGAAAGCCTTGCAAGCAACCTCCATCATCCTCGCTGAAAAATGGAACAATAGTTCGTTCGTCGCCGCGCGACCCGAAGATCGCATCGCGCCGGAAACTGCGTTGCGCTTGCCCGGCGCAATCGCCGGCGCCTTGACCGCCTTCCTGATCTACCTGATCACCGCCGAACTCTTCGGCGTCGAAGTCGCGCTAATCGCCGCGGCGTTGTGGACGTTCGATCCGACGGCGATCGGATTCAATCGCGTCGCCAAAGAAGATACGTTTCTACTCTTCTTCTTTCTGCTGGCGAACGTCTTCTGGTTGCGCGGCCAACGCGTCGCGGAAAGCACCGACCGAAATCCGAATCGTTACTACTGGGCCACCGCCGCGTGTTACGGCGCAATGGTCGCGTCGAAGTACGTGCCGCACTTTATCGCGATCAGTTGGTGTTACTACTGGATGTTCCAACAGCTTCCGGAAACGCGCTGGCGTCTCGGAAAGAAGAGGCTCGTCGTGTTCTTCGCTGTCATGGGCCTCGTGTTTCTCGTCTTGAGCCCGACGGTGCTGCTGCCGGACACGTGGCGGCAGATGGGACTCTTCGCCGGCGGCAAGCGCGTCAGTCACGACGGCTACGAGTTCATGAACAAGCTTTACACGCAGCGCTTCGTCGACTGGCTCAACGGCATTCCCGTTTACTTCTACTTCGTGTTTACAGCGGTGAAGATTCCGCTGCTTTCTGTCGCCGGATTTTTAGTTGGGCTGCCGTTGTTGTTTCGACGCAAGCTCGGCGACGGGCGTTACTTCCTGCTCTTCTGGTTTTTGCTCTGGGTCGTCGCGTTCTGCTTTCCGGGCGGGAAGTTTACGCGCTACTACACGACCGTTTTGCCGGCCGTGCTGATCACGTCTGCGATCGGGATTCAGTTTGCGGGCAGATGGATTGCGAATCGTCTCGCTTCGTTATCGGGTTTGAAACATTACGTTCCGGCATCGCTGGCGATGATCGTCATCGTCGCGTCCGCGGTCAGTTCGATTCAGGCTGCGCCGCACTTTCGCCTCTTTACCAACAGTATCGGCGGCGGAACGGAATGGTCCGGTTACTACTTCCCGCATGACGAGTTTTACGACGCGAGTATGCGCGAGGCGATAACGCAGATCGCGAGCCATGCTCAACCCGGTGCGCACGTAGCCAGCGAGAGCCCTTCCCTGGCGACCTACTACGCAGAGCGAGCCGGACGCACTGACCTGATCTGCGTCTCTCTCTCCGACGCGGCCGCCGTCACCCAACTCCACCCCGGCGACTTCATCATCGTCGCCCGCGGCCGCCGCTACTTCAGCAACGACCCCCTCATCACCACCCTCCGCACCCACTTCACCCCCATCACCGAGCTGAAACTCGGTTCCGTGCCTTCGGCGAAGATCTACCGACTGGACGAGAGCTCAGTGTCCCTATTCAGGCAAGCTTCACGCTAGCTGTGATATATTCCTCCGCAGATGAAAGCGGAAGAACTCAAAGGAATTATTCACTCTGATCCTGAAATCATGGGTGGAACACCTGTGTTCGTCGGGACGCGCGTGCCCTTGCAGAACCTCATCGATTCTTTGGAGGGTGGCGAATCCGTGGAAGACTTCCTCGAGGCTTTTCCAACCGTAACTCGCGGGCAAGCAATTGCTGTCATCGAGGCCGGTAAACTCAAAATGTTGGAAACAGTCTAGTCCTCACAATCAATGCGAATTCTGATTGATGAATGCCTTGATTGGCGTCTTTGTCGCGCCTTGCTTACCCACGAATGCAGCTCAGT
Organism: Acidobacteriota bacterium; assembly: GCA_046732935.1. GTDB lineage: Bacteria > Acidobacteriota > Blastocatellia > Pyrinomonadales > Pyrinomonadaceae > PSRF01. The sequence goes on from JBKPOC010000052.1 coordinate 52,261, forward strand.
TCGCAATGCGGGGTGGAGAAGTCTCAGGAATGGCGAATTACTCGAAGAAGCAGAGAAAATGGTCGATGTATTCTTAACCGGAGATCGCAACCTTAGATTTCAGCACAACGTCTGCAAGCTAAAACTCGCTATCATCGTGCTTGAAGCGCGAAGCACTCGTTTGGACGACACACTACCATTAATGCCTCAAGTCCTTACGGCGTTAGTAACAATTCAACCAGGTCAGGTAATACGGATTGGTCGGTGTCCCTGAGTCAATGTCGTAACTCGACTTCGATAGGGCGCGAGTCGTGGGGGTCGTAGGATTCGGGCCAGTTGGAGATGTTGATGCCGTAGAGCCAGTCGGATTCGGGGGTGACGGCGAAGCGGATTGTTAACGGAAGGCCGCGCATGGCGCGAAGACGAAGAAGCAAACCCGTCAGGCGCCATTCGGGAATTGTGGGTTGGCCCTTGGATTCGACCGCTACAAGCCGCGAACCCGCATCCGATCCATCCACAAACAGCGTGACGCGCGTTTTCACAAAACCAGCAGGCGCGTCCTCGGGAAGCACCGGCTGAATATGCGCGCGAACGACGATCTCGCTCACGCGCCGCGGATCCGATCGCTCAGGCACCGTATACTCGACAAACCCGGATCCATATCCCCAGATATAACCCGGCCCTTCACCTATCTTCTCGAAACGCTGCGCCGACGCCGCCTGCGGTTTGAACTGGTAAAGCACCGACTGGTCGTCTTTGACGATCATCTGCGGCTGCGTCGCCGCATCACCCGCCGGCCGCGTCCACGCAAACTGTCGCGGAACGAGATGCCGCGACGCCTCCTGCAACGACTGCGGCAACTCCATCGACTGCAACTCCGAAAACACTTTCGACCCGCGCGCGATCTCGCTCATCAATCCTTCATCTCGCGACGTTGAATACGTCACACCGTAACCACGCCGCGGATCAGGCGTCAGGATCCAAAACATCGCGCCGCCCGCGCCAGCCTGCGCGGTGCCGTCGAACAACGCTCGATACCAATCTGCCTGCGATACACCAACGTGCCCATCGTGGCCCATTCCAAACTCGCCCATCACCAACGGCTTACCCAACGAATACGCCGCCGCCGACCGGTTCTCGATGAACGACTTCAACGACGCAGGCGAGTCGATGAAACTGTTGTGGTCATCACGCGGATAAGCGTGTACGTCGCAATAGTCGATCGTCGGAAGCGCATGGTCCGCCAACCACTCGCGCCGTTCGGCCGACGTTCGATAACCCCATGCGCCCGGCGCGATCATGTGATTCGGATCGAGCGACTTCAAGTACGCGCTCATCTCCGCAAACCACGCGCGCCGCTCATTCCAATGTCCCGTGATCACCTGCGCCTCGTTCATCAACTCCCACCCGAAGATCGACGGATCGTCGCGATACAAAACGCCCGTGATCGTATTGCGCCGCGTCGCCAGCTTCTCGACGTGTTCGCGATACAACCGGCGCGTCTCCGGATTCGTGTAAAAGAGGACCGCCTTCTGGTTGTTGATGCCAAATTTATAGCCGTCGTCGTCAGCGCCGTTGATTCCAGCCCAGCGCAAGTACTGCGTCACACCGCCGGTATCGCGCCACCAGTTGGTCAAACAGAGCTGGACGTAGATGTTGTTCTTCGCAGCCTCGGCGATGACCTTGTCGAGATGCACGAACGCTTCTTCGTTCCACTGTCCCGGCGCGAGTCGAAACGAATGATGCCGCGGCCAGTCTTCAAAATCGGCAATCGGTTTGACGTCGTTCGGCCCTCCTTCTCCGAAAGCCCAAACGCGCACCACCTTGATTCCCAGTTCCGCCGACTTACGCATCGTCTCAGGCATGCGCTCGCGATCTTCGTCGCGATACATGACCGCGACGTTCGCGCCCACGAAACGAAACGGTTTATTGCCGATGAAAAACCGCCCGCCGCGCTGCGTCGCAAACCGGCCATTGGACATTGCGCCGCCATTACCATCACAGCCAGACAAAAAAAGAACCGCCGCGCTTCCGATCAGGATCAGCGCGGCGACCGCAAACAGTTTCTTCTTCATCAACGAAAGTTAGTCTAGCGCGGGCTCGTCATGCGAACAAAGCCCATAATCGCGCAGATCGCTCCAAGCACCACAAACAAGTTGAAGAACGCGCCGACGCCGAGCGCCATCGACAGGTCAGCCGTGTTTTCCGACATGCCCATAAACACAAACACGCCGAACAGCAGGAAGTGAAGATGATAGATGATCAGGCAAACAGCGGCGTACGAGAACCAGCGCGCCGACGGGCCGAAGGCTGACGATCTGGCGAAGCCGAGTACGGCAGCAACGAGCCAGGCGACGCCGCCGGCGATCAATAAGAGCAAGGTGACGAGAAAGAAGTACTGGGGTTGCGTGGCCCGAAGTTGCTGGAAAAGCATCAACAGGAGTGGGAAGAACATTTGTGTGCGATCTCTCCTTAGCTGATAAGTTAGTCAACAAAAAGCAAGCGCCGTCTGCGCACGTGAGCCGCTTTGGTTTGTGCACAAACGGCGTCGAGAATGTGGTCGGGTGCCAGTTGCAAATCTCTACGTGGAAAGTCAGCCCAGTGACTCCCAACTTGTGGCATCGCCGAGCGTCGCCTACTGAGTGATGTGTATCTCCTCTTCTTTATTCACGTGGCCGAGGAAATAGATCAGGCCACAGATAAACGCGACTGCTGCGAGCCCGAGCGCGATCCAGCCCGACGTGTGACCGCCGGCGGGGTTCGGATCGGTCACGAACTTGTAGAAGTAAAAGATCGCGCCGATGGCTGCGGCTATGCCGACAACTATCGCCAGAATGTCTTTCAGGCTTTTCATTTTGAACCTCCGGCTGAGAAATGAAAAATGAAGGTTAAGGAAAAAGCCGCTCTATATCCTTATGATGGAAAGCATGTTAACGCCGCCCCGCGCGGCATGCAAGTCTCAATTCCCGTGCTATCCGTGTTTCACATGAAAGACACGGATTATCGGCTGATCAGCTTCAAAATGACTCGTTTGTCCCCGGCGCGGCGGGTCGCTTGCTCCCGATCGAAATACTCGAGCAACGGGATCGCGTACTTTCTCGAAACACCGGCGAGTTGCTTGAACGTCGGGACGTCGATCAGCCGCTCGGGCTCGTGTTGCGACGCATACGTGCGTAACTTCGTCTTCAATCCCTCGACCACGTCGGCATGCATGAACATCTCATTCTGTATGCGAACCAGTTTCTTCCCATCGATCAGCAGTTGCAGGATCTTCCGCGCTTGCGTCCGCTGCGCGACAGGGACACCGACGCGTGTCATAACCTCATCAAGCGAAGGCGCCTCAACCCCAGCCTCGCGGTAAACCTTCTCCAGCCGGTCACTCAACTGCGCATCCTGTGCAGACAATCCGACCGAATGACTCCCGGCGCGAATAATATCTTTCTCAGAAACGATCGCGCCGCTGCTTTCCAACTTCGCCACCACCGCGCCGAAAAGCTCCGGCAGCGAATGCGCAAACACCTTTTCACGCAGCGTCTCGCGCAACATCCCACGCGCCAGCGGTTCGCGCTTGTGGTGCCGTTCCAGCTCGTCGAGCACACCGCCGCTAAGCCGATCAAAACTCTCGCGCGACAGATAAACACCGCCCGCGTCCATGACCTGTTCACCGGCTTGTGCGGACGAAGCAACACTCGCCAGCACGCGATCATTCCAACCGGTCGCCGCGCCAACGTCGGCGAGTCGCAATCCGCGCTCACCCGAACCACGAACAAACGCCGTGAACTTCGTCCTTCGATCGTCTTCCATCAACGCCCGCAGCAATCGACGCGTCTGGGCCATCTCCTTCCCGCGATGCTTCACGGCGAACGGATCGATAACGACGCCACCGGCGATTGTCTGTTGCGGCGAATAACTGCGCAGGATGAAACGATCCCCATGCAACGCCACGATGGGCGCTTCGAGCCGCAGTTGCGCCAGCCCGCTGCCGCCACTCGACAACTCTGTAGGTTCGTCGAGCACCCTCACACGACCGAGCACCTCCGTCGCCCCGATGTGCAAACGTACCCGCGAACGCGAACGAACGCCGCGCGGCGCATCCGGCAACACATTGATCCATGCATCGATAATGTGCGTCGGACGCAAGCACGCCGGCGGCGCCAGCACCATCCCGCGTTCGATCTGCGCCGTTTCCACGCCCGCTAGATTGACGGCCGTCCGTTGCCCGGCATGCGCTTCGTTGACAGCCTTTCCATGAACTTGCAACCCGCGGACGCGGACCTTGATCGCCGGCGGCAACAGTTCGAGCTCGTCGCTTTCAGCTATCTTGCCGGATATCAGCGTGCCCGTAACCACAGCGCCAAACCCTTTCATCGAAAACGCGCGATCGATCGGCAGGCGCGTAATGAAGTCAGCGGAACGCGCCGGAACGCGACTGCCAATCGCGACAAGTTGACGCTTCAATTCGTCGAGTCCGGCGCCCGTCTTGGCACTCACGGCAACGACCGGCGCGCCTTCGAGAAACGACCCGGCGACCAGATCGCGCGCTTCCGTTTCAACCAGCGACAGCATGTCAGGTTCAACCAGATCGCTCTTCGTGATCACGATCAGTCCGTTGCGCACGCCAAGCAAACGGCAGATATCGAAGTGCTCGCGCGTTTGCGGCATGACGCCTTCGTCGGCCGCGATCACCAGCGCCAGCACGTCGATCCCGTGCGCACCCGCGAGCATGTTCTTGACGAAACGTTCGTGACCGGGAACGTCCACGAAACCGAGACGAAGATTGTCCAGTTGGAGATCGGCAAAACCGAGGTCGATGGTTATGCCACGGCGTTTTTCTTCCGGCAGGCGGTCGGGATCGGTGCCCGTCAAAGCGCGCACCAACGCACTCTTTCCGTGATCGATGTGACCGGCTGTCCCGACGATGAGAGACGTCATTTCAGCACTCACACTTGTTTTGCTATTACCTGTTCGTAAAACTCAATGTACTGCGGAATCACCACGTCAGTGCGATAGCGATCAATGGCCGATTCGCGCGCACGTTGGCCCATATCGCGTCGCAGTTTCTCATCGACAATCAATCGTGCCGCATCAACCGCCATCTTGTCGACGTCGCCCACAGGGCTCAAGAACCCGGTTTCGCCGTCGGTCACGACCTCCGGAAGACCGCCAACGCGCGAGGCAATTACCGGCACCTCGCACGCCATGGCCTCCAAAGCAGCCAGACCAAACGACTCCTGGTCCGATGGCAGCAACAGAACATCACATGCTGAAAGATAGTCGACAATGCGCGGCTGCTTGCCGACGAAAGAACACTGTTCATAAACGCCGAGACAACGCGCACGATGCTCGCAGTTGGGCCGTTCACTTCCATCCCCAACCATGACGAGCCTCGCCTTCACTCCCTTTTGCAAAACGCGCGCAAAAATCTCGACGCAGTCAACCGGCCTCTTCACCGGGCGGAAGTTTGAAACGTGGACCAGCAACGGCTGTCCCTGCGGCGACAACGTCTCGCGCAGGCCGGGAACTTCGAGCCGCTTGTAATCATACTGGCAGACGAAATTCGGAATCACGCGGATGTCGTCGAAGTGGAATATCTCCTTCGTGGCATCCTTCAGGTAATGGGAGATCGCCGTCACTCCGTCTGACTGGACGATGCCGTAGCGCGTGATCGGCAGGTACGAGCGGTCCGCGCCGACCAGTGTGATGTCAGTGCCGTGCAGAGTAGTAACAACAGGCAGATGGCGTCGTGGTTTTAGTGATTCACGAGCGAGAATCGCGCTGATCGAATGCGGGATTGCGTAGTGAACGTGAATGAGATCCAGTTTCTCTTCTTCGGCGACCGTGGCCATCTTCGTCGCCAGTGCGAGCGTGTAAGGCTGATGCTCGAACAGCGGATACGACATCATCTCGACTTCGTGAAAACGGACTCGCTCGTTCAACTCCGTCAGCCGCGTCGGAAGCGCGGACGAGATGAAATGGGCCGTGTGCCCGCGTGCGGCCAGTTCCTTGCCAAGCTCGGAGCCCACGATGCCGCTGCCGCCGTACGTGGGATAAACCGTGATGCCGATGTTCATCGCAGCCGTTCTTATGAAAGAGGATGCGGTGAAAGGGTGATTCGGAGATGCGGCGAACAGATGTGCGACTCTCTCCGCGTCTCCCCGTCTCCTCTCCCCGTTTCGATGCCTCGTTTGTAAAGCGTGACGGTTAGTGTAAGCCGATGATTTTCGAGTTCCAAGTCGCCGTGGGCCCGGTGCTATGTTTTCGCCCGGTTTTCGCCCAAAAACACGTGAGGCAGGCGACCCTCGCTATCGCCTGCCTCTATCTCAACTTGACTCACCTTCTGAGAGGGGGGGCAAGTGAGGGCGGGAGTATATGCCCGGTTTGGGAAATTAGCAATAATTCTTGCAGCGGGTTTTGAAACTAATTCTCACCAACTGCGAATGCCCAGTAAAGTCGCTATAATAGCGTTACGAAAAGTGCGATCAGGGAGTTTGTGATGCCGAAAATCAGCGATATCGAAGAGACACCAAATCCGAATGCAGTGAAATTTATTCTGCGCGAACCCGTCAGTAACGGCGTCGCACGACAGTATGGGTCCGCGGACCAGGCCCAGGACGATCCGCTGGCGAAGTCGCTGTTTGACGTGGGCCAGGTTGTTTCCGTCTTCTACATGGACCGCATGATCACGGTCGAAAAAGAAGACGAGGGCGACTGGGACGAACTCCTGCCGGCGCTCGCCGTGCCGATTCGCGCTGCCGAAGCTGTTTCGTCTTCGGCCGCCGCGGCGGCTGCGGCCGTTGGTGGACCAATCGCCGCCGTCACCAGCGACGACCCGCGGTTGTTGAAGATCAACGAGATTTTGGACGAGCGAGTGCGGCCGGCGCTGATGGGCGATGGCGGCTATCTCGAGGTCCTCGGACTGACAGACCACACGTTGAGCATTCGCTATCAGGGGGCCTGCGGAAGCTGTCCCAGCTCGCTCACCGGCACACTGATGGCCATCGAGGGAATGCTGAAGCAGGAAGTCGATCCTGAGTTGGAAGTCGTGGCTGTCTAGGCCGCAGAATTTGGAACTATTGCCTTCGCCGGGCGTGTAAGTCGTCGGTTATTTCCATCCGCCTTTCTGTCCAACAAGGAGCCCAATTATGTTTCGACGGCTACTGATGCTGTTTTTCGTAGTCCTCCTCGTCGCCACGCCCGCGTTCAATCAAGATAAAAAACCCAAGACTCCCAAGCCACTGACCGAAGAAGTCGATGCTGACGCCGAGCAACAACGCACTATCGCCATCTCGCTCGTCACGTCGCTCGCCGACGAAGCGCGCAGCTTCAAAGACCTGACGCGGCGCGCGCGTGTCCAGGCGCGCGCTGCCGACGTTCTCTGGGACACCGATCCCGAACGCGCCCGCGACCTGTTCCGTCGTGCATGGGAAGCCGCCGAAAACGTCGACAGCGAAACTGCACGCCAGCGAGCCGAAGACATCAAGCGGATGGAAGCTTCCGGCGGTCCTGTCGTAATGCGCGGCGCGCCGGACCTGCGCACCGAAGTGCTGCGGCTCGTAGCAAAGCGAGATCGCAAACTCGGCGAGGAGTTTCTGAAGTCGCTCGACGAAGCGAATACGAAGGCGAACGAAGAAGCATCAGCGCAGGCCCGTCGCAACGGTCCCACGGATCCATTCGCCTCTTCAAAACGACTGCAACTCGCCCGGCGCCTGATCGACGACGGACAGATCGAACGAGCGATGGAGTTTGCGGCGCCGGCGCTCGACAAAGTGACTGCCGACGCGATCTTCTTCCTCTCAGCGTTACGCGAAAAGAACGCGCAACTCGCAGATAATGCTTTCAGTAATCTGTTGTCACTCGCGGCACGCGATCCGTTTTCCGACGCGAATACGGTTTCCGGATTGTCATCGTACGTTCTGACTCCGTTCCTCTACGTCATGTTTGAGCCGAGCGGCGGAGCGAATCAAAGCCGCTCTCGTGGACCACAGCCGGCGCCGGCAATCGACGCGCGCCTGCGCAATAACTTCCTGAAAGTCGCTTTTCAGATATTGATGCAACCGTCGCCGGCGCCCGATCAGGACCGCACTACGTCAGGACGTCGCGGCAAGTACATGGTGATCAAACGGCTGCTGCCGATATTCGAACAAGACGCGCCGGATCTCGCGGCAAGTCTGCGCACGCAAATGACGGCGCTCGCGTCGTACGTGCCACCGGATCTTCAGCAAGGCGAGAATCGCGCCGTGACGGCCGGCATCGTGCCTGAAGACACCGCCTCGGATCCTTACCAGCGCATGCAGGAACGTTTAGACAAAGCAAACACGGCTGACGAGCGCGACGCGATCTATGCCGACTACGCCGTTGTGTTGACCGACAAAGGTGATGCGCGCGCCGGCGATCTCCTCGACAAGATTTCGAATTCCGAGTTGCGCAAGAGCGTCAAAGCCTACACCGATTTTCAGTCGGTCCAACTCGCGGTGCGTAAGAAAGACGCGACAGAAATCGCGCGTCTCGCGAAGAACGGCGAGCTCACCAGCATCCAGCGCGTGTGGGCCTACACCAGCGCCGCCAAACTCGTGATAACTTCCGAACGTTCGCGAGCGCTCGATCTGCTGAACGAAGCACTCGCGGAGAGCCACCGAATCGGCAACAGCGATCCGGATCGCGCTCGCGCTCTGACCGCAGTGGCTGCTAATCTCGCGGATCTGGATCTCGTGCGGGCGTGGGAAACCTTGGGCGAAGTCGTTAAAGCTGCGAACGCCGCCGAAGCTTTCACCGGCGAAGACAGCCGCATCAATTCGAGTCTGCAAACACCGACGATGGTCCTCATGGGCAGCAGCACTGCCGAAGATTTCGATCTGCTGGCCATCTTCAGCCATCTCGCGCGCGCCGACCTGCTTCGCGCCGTGCAACTCGCGAAGACGTTCACGGGCGAAGCGCCGCGCGCCGTCGCCATGCTGGCAATCTCACGATCGATTTTGGAGAAACGGAAACAGGGATGAAGAGAATTCTTCAAGTTCTGCTTTTATTCGTGTTTGTTGTTGGTGTTGCTGGTCAAGATGCAAAAACCACCAAACTGCGCCGCCAACAAGCACGCTCACTGCTCATCGCACTCTCAACCGACGCTCGCACGTTTGCCGATCAAACGCTGCGTGCGCGATCGCTCGCTCGCATTGCCGACGCGCTTTGGACGGTCGATCCCGAACAAGGTCGTTTGTTGTTTCGCAAAGCGTGGGAAGCAGCGGAAGACGCAGACCAGGAAAGCGCAAAGAAACTCGAAGTGGAGATCCAACAGCAAAAGGCCAAGACCGGCAACGGCGGCTACGCCATCAGTCTTCCGCCCAACATTCGCCGCGAAGTGCTGCGGCTGGCGGCGAAACACGACCGTCCGTTGGGCGACGAGTTCCTCGAAAAGATGAAAACGGAAAAAGCCGAAGCGGCATCGTCGCGATCGGGCCGGGTGAACGAATCGATGAGTCAGCGCCTGGGCGTCGCAAAAGAGATGTTGGAGAGCGGCAACATCGACGCGGCAATCCAGTTTGCCGACCCGGCACTATCAACCGTCGGCATTGACACTCTCGCTTTTCTGACTGAACTGCGAGCCAAGGATCCGGCCGCGGCCGACAAGCGTTACGCGGCAATGGTGGCCGCATCAGCGACCAACCCGCAAGCAGACGCGAACACGGTGTCGCTGCTTTCGTCGTACATCTTCACGCCGGGCTTGTACATGATATTCAGCGGCAACGGCGTCTCTTCGTCGCAGATGTCGTCGAAGATCACGCCCGCCGAGGTCACACCGGAATTGCGAATGGCATTCTTCCAGGCGGCATCTTCCATCCTGCTGCGGCCGCTGCCGCCGCCCGGGCAGGAACAGAGCCCAGGCTCGCCTGGTATCGACGGAAAGTATCTGGTTATCAAACGGCTACTGCCGTTCTTCGAACAATCCGCGCCGGCCGAAATGGTGGAATCCCTTCGCGGACAGCTCAGCGCGTTGAACGAAGTCGCGTCGGAAAGTACGCGCAAACGCGATGACGAGTGGCTGAACAAAGGCGTAAAGCCCGACAAGCCTGCCGCCGACCGTGAGCTGGCGTTGCTCGATCGTCTGGATCGCGCGAAGACTTCCGCCGAACGCGATTCGCTGAACATCGAACTCGCTTCACTTATGGCACGGAAGGGCGACATGCGCGCGCGCGACTACGTCAGCAAGATCGACGATTCCGAAGTGCGGAAAGCGGTGCAAGCGTACATGGACGGCCAACTGGTGAATTATTACGTGCAGAAGAAACAGACCGAGCCGGCGCTGGATCTGATTCGGAAAGGCGAGCTCACGCACCAGTATCGCGCCTGGGCGTTGGCAGAGTGCGCGAAGATTCTGTCGAAGACGGATCGAGAAGCTGCGTTGGGAGTCGTGGAAGAAGCAGCGAACGAGGCACGACGCATTGACGTCTCGGATCCTGCTCGCGCCCAGGGGCTGATCGCGGTGGCGAACGCGCTGAAGGCTATCGATCCGCCGCGTGTTTGGGATGCGACGTTCGACGCTGTGAAAGCTGCGAACTCCGCGGAAGGTTTCACGGGTGAGGACGGCGGAATCGTGCTTCAGTTTCAAACGAAGGGGCAGTCGTCCGTGAACACGAGCGACGTTCCGGATTTCGATCTGGAAGGGATCTTCAAGGAGTTGGCTGACATGGATTACGAGCGTGCGGTCGAACTGGCGCGGGGTTTTCAGAAAGAAGGGCCACGCGCCGTCGCGACGATCGCGATCGCCCGCGCGATTCTTGAACCGAAAAAGAAGTAGTAATCACAAAAGGCAAAAAACACAGAAGGCACAAACCCAAAAGGGGGAAACAGGGTAACTCACCCTCTCTAAAAATCTTTTGTGCCTTTTGTGTATTTTGTGCCTTTTGTGGTTAAGAGTAGATGTTCATGGGGCGCGTGAGGAGTGCGAGCGGGTCTTCCACGTTCAACGCTTCGCGTACGTAGTAGGGTTCGCCGGCCGTGACGCCGATCAGAGTCCCGAAGTAACGCATCCGCAGCTCTATCTCTTCCAAAAATCCTCGCGCACTGATCCGCGTCGCAGGCTCCTGTGACGCCGCATTGTAAAACTGCGACTTGTACGCGCGGATCGCGTTCATCTTCTCGTCTACAAACTCAGAAACGTCAACCACAAACGAAGGCACGATGCGGCGCGAGAAGAGCGAATGCATGATCGCCGGCATCGGCACCGCAGACAGTCCAGCCTCTTCGTCATACCGCTTCATTGTCGCCAACCGTGCCGACTGCCTGACGATAATCGACGTGTTCGCATGATCCGGATGCGGATCGTCTTCGTGCGTCGTCAACAGCACCCGCGGTCTGTACATTCGCAACGCACGAACGAGCGCAACGCGCGCGACCTCCGTCGGCCAAACGTGGCCGTCAGGCTGCTCGAGGTTTATCCGCGCGTCGAGTTTCATGAGGCGGGCTGCGTCAGCCGCTTCCTGCGCGCGAAGTTCCGGCGTCCCGCGCGTGCCCATTTCGCCGCGCGTGAAGTCGCAGACGCCCGTGCGATAGCCGAGCGATTTGAGCTTGAGCAGCGTTCCCGCCACCGACAGTTCCGCATCGTCGGGATGAGAAAAGATTGCGAGAACGTCGAGCTGGACTTCACTTGAGCTCATATGCGCGTTTTAGCTTAACAGATTTGACGAATTTGTGGATTAGACTGGCACTCCACTTGAATGACGACGATACGAGATCGTTTGTTCATAGGAGATTTGAGCAATGAGAAAAGTAATACTGGCGTTTCTTTTACTAGTGCCGCTTCCGTCACCCGCCTTCCAACACAAATCTCATCCAAACGTCGAAAAAAGCAGCGACTCGCTGTTGCTCGAGTCCGGAAAAGGCGCCACTTTGAAAACGAATACAGGCAAGCAAGGTGAAATCAAAGTCGTGTCGTACAACATTCGCTGGCGCAGCGGCGACGAGCTCAAGCAACTCACCAAATTGCTGCGTGAGGATCCGGAAATCGGGAGCGCGTCTATAATCGGATTGCAGGAGGTGGATCGAAAGAAGAAGCGAAGCCGTAATAGCCATTGCGCCAAGCAGATGGCTGACGAGTTGGGGATGCATTACGTATGGGCGGCGCCGCCCGCGGCGAAAGTCGGCGACGAGGAAGAGACGGGTGTGGCGATTCTGAGTGCATATCCGTTGGAGGACGTGCGGCGGATCGTGTTGCCGAATCAAGGGCCGAACGGCCGGCGTCGTGTTGCCGTTGGGGCGACGGTGCTGATTGACGATCAAAAGTGGCGCGTGTATTCAGCGCACGCTGAGACGCGGATCTCGGTTGATAAGAAGGTCGAACAGTTCAAGGCCGTGCTCGAGGATTTAGCGAAGTATCCGTCTGACATGCCGGCGATCGTGGTTGGAGATCTGAATACGTGGCAAGGGGATGCTGAACGGAAGACGATCAAAGCGTTCTCCGACGCGGGGCTGCGGACGCCGTTCGGCAGCGACAACACGTTTCACCGTCGCGTGTTGTTGTTGCCGATCGAGTTCAGACTTGATTGGGTGTGGTTGCGGGGACTTGAAGCTTCCAGTTATGGTATCGATCGGAAGATAGAGATTTCGGACCATTGGCCACTTTGGACCACGTTAAAGCGGCCGTCGAGCAAATGATTTGTCCTAATTGCGAACGACAAGCGACCTGGAGTCGACGGCGCTGTCCTGCCTGCCGCACGAAGTTACCGGCGTGGTATGTCTGGGCGACGGTGGCGGTCGGTGTTGCAGTGTACGCGGCGTTCCTGGCAGTGGAGAATATTTTTTAGTTACCTCACGCCCCATTCCCACATACCAAACGCGATCTTTTTGTCGAGCGGCTTGCCGGACTGCTTCAACGTAAGCGCGATCTGGCCGCGATGGTGCGACTCGTGCGAGATCAAATAGCCGAGAAACGCAGCGACGTGCGGCTTGAAACCTTTAACCTTCCCACCAGCCGCAACACTCGCCTCCAACAACTCACCAATCGCCTTCCCCGAATCGACCAGCGACTTCCGCAAGTGCTTCTTATCTCCAGCCTGCTCCTTCTCGATCTTCTCAAGCCCCGCAAGTAACTCAGGCGCCGCCGACTTCAACCACATCAACCTCACATTGTGAACGTGCGCAAACTGCTCACCCACACTCCTCCCTTTCGACGCCGAATAACTCGCCAACGACTCCGGATCTACAGCGTCAAGCAAGTAGAGATTGATGCGGTCGTGTATCTGCCACGTTTCGATGAGTTGATTATCAGCCATAGTTTCTATTTAACAACGATGCTGTTCGCATGCAACGCATTTCCCGTCGCTCGATTCAGATCGGCAATCGCTTTGTTCAAATCCGTCTGCGCCTTCAACTCCAACCCGCGCGCAGTCGTCAAAGCATTCTGCCTTTCGAGCACGAGAAACGTCGTCGACTGCCCGGCATCCAGCCTCCGCTGTTCACTCGCAAACTGCTGCTCGTTAGCTTCACGCGTCGCCACCGCTGCCCGCAACCGCGACTCCGCACTGCGCATCGACTGCAACGCATTCCGCACGTCAACCTGAATGTTCTGCTCGATCTGCTGGCGCTGCGTCGCAATGCGCTCGCCCTCAACCAGCGAACGCCCAAGGTTCGCCTCGGCAGTCCGGTTGCGCAACGGCAAACTGATCTGCACCCCAACGCGGAAATTGCTGTAGCGGTTCGCGAGCAAATTCTGGAGCGACTGCCCGTATCCGCCTAACAAATCCGGCGAGAACGTCTGCGGCGGAACGATCGGCAACGGCTCGAGCCCAGCTAACGCCGACAGTTCATCCACGCGTTGACGAACCTGAAGACTCGACGCCGTGAACGGATTCACACCCGCAGTGCTGACCGAACCAGCCAGACCATTGATGCCGTACGTCCCGACGAGATCGACCGCGGGCTTCGTTTGCTCCTTGAAGAACTTCTGATCGATCTGGTTGATCTCCTTCACGACCGTCATCTGCTGCAGCTCCGGCCTGTTTTGCATCGCCGTCTGCAACGCATCAGGCAGCGATACGTTCGGCACCGCGAGCTCGACCGGATCAGTCGGCACGATCGACTGGCTCCAAATCGCCGCCTGCTGGTTCTCCGCGATCAGGTTCTTCAAATTGTTCTCGGTGCGCGACACGTCTTCGAGCGCGCTGAACACGGCCTGCTCGTACGAAGAGATCTGCGCTTCGGCAGCAACCACGTCGATCGGCGCGAGTGCACCTTCGCGGACAAGACGCTGGTTGTGCTCGAGCTGCGTGCGAGCGGTCGTGACCGCGTCGCGTTGCACTTGCAAATTGCGCAACGCAAACACGAGATCCCAGTAAGCACGCTGCACGTTCGTGATCGTGTCGATCGCCCGCTGACGAAACTGCGCGTCAGTCAACGACAGGTTCTTGCGCGCGATCTCGATCTGCCGGCGGCTGGCGTCGAACTTCAATCCGCGCCATAGCGGCTGCGTGTACGTAAACGTCAACGCCGTCGGATATTGCGGATTCAACGCCACGAATTCGTTGTTCGTCGTCAGTCGAATCGACGAGAAGTCGAGCCGGTAATTGCCGCCTAGTTTTGGCGACTGTCCTTCGAGACGCGCAGTGCCCGTGTAGTCGGACGTAATCGTCGACCCGTTCTGACCGCCGCTCAGGAAACTCGAGATCGGGTTCTCGACGCGCTCGTAAAACGAGTTAACGTTGATGCGCGGATCGTAGAGTCCCTTCGCGCCCTGGAAATCGAACTCAGCCATACGCACGGTCTCGCGCGCGACCTCGATGTCCTTGTTGTTGGACAAAGCCATCGACAACGCTTCGCGCAACGACAACGGATGCTGCTGATTCATGTCGACGCCGACGCGGTTTAGATCTTGCGCAACAGCCGCACCTGAAACAAGAATTAGAACCAATAAAATCAGAATTTGTCTTCGCATCGCTTATTCCTTAATGCTTTTGAATCAGTGAAGCGGCCGTGCTGGCTGCTCTGCGCCGCACGCGTCCAAAGACTGCATGGCCACTGGCCCGGAGCCTGCCCCAAACATGACTGCGTGCCAGATCGTCAAACAGTGAATAGAAGACCGGCACCGCCAACAGCGTCAGCAGCAAACAGAGCGTCTGTCCGCCGACGACGAGCACGCCGATCGAGCGGTTCGTGCCCGAACCTGGACCAGTCGAGATCGTCAGCGGCATCATGCCCGCGACCAGCGCGATCGTTGTCATCAGAATCGGCCGCAAGCGGTCGCGATTGGCGCGAATGATCGCTTCGAACCGTTCCATGCCGCGCGCGCGCAACTGGTTAGTGTGGTCTATCTGGAGAATCGCGTTCTTCTTCACGACGCCGAACAACAGCAACAGTCCGAGTCCGGAGAAGATGTTCACTGTCTGTCCCGTCATCAACAACGAGACGATGCCGAACGGGATCGCCAGCGGCAGCGTCAACAGAATCGTCACCGGATGGATGAACGATTCAAACTGCGCGGCCAGCACCATGTACATGAAGACGAACGAAAGGATGAACGCCAGCAGGAAGTAGTACGCAGCGCGCCCGAGCTCTTTCGAACGTCCCGCGAGGCCGGTCTTGTACGACGGATCGATGTTGATCTCCTTCGCGAACTGGTTCAGCTTATCGATGATGGCGGCTTGCGATCCGCCCGGCCGCACGTTGCCGGTCAACGTTACCTGGCGCTGGCGGTTCAAACGGTCAATAGCCGCCGGCCCAGTTCCCTCTTCGATCTTCACGAGGTTGTCGAGACTGACCCATCCGATCTTCTGCGACGAGACGATCATTCGCTGCAAGCCCTCGACGCTGGCGCGAAACTCGCCAATGGCTCGCACGCGCACGTCGTATTGGTCCGTGCCGGCGTTGAACGTCGAAACCTTTTGCCCGGCGACGAGCGTGTTCAGCGCCTGCGCAATGTCGCCGACACTGACGCCGAGATCCGCCGCACGCGCGCGATCGATCACGACTCGCAACTCCGGCTTGCCGCTGATCAGCGTCGAGTCGGCGTCGACGACGTCGGGGATCGTCTTCATCTTCGCGAGCATCGCGTTGGAGTACTCGGTCAGCTTCTCGAGATCCGGTCCGCCAATCACGTACTGAATGTCGGCATTGCGGAAACCGCCGCCGGAGATCGCCGCCACTTGCTGAACGCTCGTCCGCAGTTGGTTCGGATACTCCTTCACGAACTTCTGCAAGATCTCGTTACGCGCGCGGACCATCAGGTTCTGTTGCGAAGTTTTTCGTTCTTCGATCGGCGTGAGCTTCACGTAGATCGACGCGTTGTTGACGAGCTCCTGTTGTCCGCCGCCGATCGTCGTCAGCGTGTCGGTAACGCCGGGAAGCTTGCGAACGTCAGTCGCGATTCGCTCCGCCAATGCCGAGGTGGCCGCGAGCGTCGAGCCTTCAGGCGCGCGCACGTTGATTTCAAACTGTGCCTGGTCGTCGACGGGCAGGAAGTTCTTGCCGACGAACATGAACAACGGAAAGATGCTGGCGATCACGAGGACGCACGCGATCACGATGGCCCAACGATGCGACATCGACCAGCTCAACATCTTCGTGTAAGTGCGATCGATAGGACGGTAGAAACGCGATTCCTTCGAGCCGTGATCGTCGGGTTCCGTATGCCGTTCCAGCGCGCGTTCCTTCTCGTCGTCGCTGCGACGTATCAAGCGCGCCGCCAGCATCGGCGTCAACGTGAACGACACCAGCAACGACACCGCGATCGCGAATGACGACGTCAAACCAAACGACGACATGAAGCGCCCGACGATGCCGCCCATGAAACCGACCGGCAGAAACACGGCCAGCAACGACAGCGTCGTCGCCATGACCGCAAGGCCGATCTCTTTCGTGCCCTCGATTGCCGCCTGAAACGGCGGCACGCCTTTCTCCTCGACGAAGCGGAAGATGTTTTCGAGCACGACGATGGCGTCGTCGATCACGATGCCGACCATCAGCGTCAACGCCAACATCGTGATCTGGTTCAAGGTGAAACCCATCGCGGCCATCAATCCGAACGTCGCAACCAGCGAAGTCGGAATCGCCAGGCCAGCGATGATGGTCGAACGAAAACTCCACAGGAAGATGAAGACGACGATGGCCGCGAGGATGCTGCCTTCGATCAAGTGCGTTTGAATCGCCTCGATCGAGTTCTTGATGAAGATCGACTGATCGCCGACGACTTCCGTTTTGAAACCCGGCGGCAACGTCTTCGCGATCTCGAGCAAACGCGCCTTCACCGCGTCGGCGACGGCGACTGTGTTCTGGCCCGACTGTTTCGAGACGATGAGCGTGACGGCCGGCTGGCCGTTCAAGCGCGCTTCGGTGCGCGGCTCTTCCGCGGCGTCCTCGGCGTAACCGACGTCGCTGAGTTTGACTGCGTAAGTGCCCCGACTCGCGACGACGAGATTATTGAATGCGGCGGGGTCGACGATACGGCCCATCGTCCGCACTGTCAGCTCGCGCGTGCCTTCGTCAACGCGGCCGCCGGGAACTTCCATGTTCTGGGCGCGCACTGCCTCGGCAACCTGGGCCACCGTTACGTTGAACGCCCGCAGCTTGTCGGGATCGACCCAGATCTCGATCTCGCGCCGGCGGCCGCCGATGATCTGCACGTCGCCGACGCCGTTGATCGACTCGATCTCCTGCTTGATTTTGTTGTCGGCAATGTCAGTGACTTCGCGCAGCGAACGCGACGCTGACACGGCGATGCGGACCACGGGCGCGGCGTCAGTGTCGAGCTTTTGCACGATTGGCTGTTCGGCCGTCAGCGGCAGGTCGTTCAGAATCAGATCGATCTTGTTTCTGACTTCCTGGGCCGCGATGTCCGGGTTCTTCTCGAGCAGGAACGTGATGAAGACCTGCGAGACGCCTTCCACCGACGTCGAGCGCAACTCGTCGATGCCGGAGATGGTGTTGACGGCGCCTTCGACCTTGTCGGTGATCTCAGTCTCGATTTCCTGCGGCGACGCGCCGGGGTTCACGACCGTGACCGTGATCGTCGGCAAGTCGATCTTCGGAAAGAGGTCGACGCCCAGCGACTTGTAAGAGAACAAACCGACGACGGTCAGGCTCAGGATGAGCATCGTCGCAAAAACCGGACGGCGAACACATATTTCAGCTAGTTTTTGCATTGTCTTGGAGCTTTGTGCTTAGTACTTCGTTCTTTGTCTTAGGTCTTTGTGCGTTTTTGGGCTTTGGTTTGTGCCTTTTGTGGTTACTGCTTGACGGCCATTCCGTCACTGAGCATTTCGAGATTGCTGGTCGCGACCTGTTCGTCGGCGGCGACGCCATTCTTGATCTCGATCAGATCGCCTTCCGTCTGTCCCGTCTGCACGATTCTCTGTTGCGCGTGTCCATCCTTGATCACAAACACGCGGCTCACACCCGCTTGCGTCGAAACAGCGCGCGACGGAACGAGCACCGCCGGCTGCGTTCGCGGCTGCAAGATGCGCACGGTCGCAAACTGTCCCGGCTTCAACGTGCCGCTGCTGTTTTCGATCTCGGCTTCAACCGTCAACGTGCGCGACTGCGCAGAAACGTTCGGCGCGATCCGCGCCACGCGGCCGCTGAAGTTTCGATCAGGCCACGCACTCGTCGTCGCCGACACTGACTGCCCAATCTGCACTTCCGGAATCGCCTGTTCGGGAATGTCGATGCGAACGCGCAGCGGGTTCGTCCGCACGACTGTCGCGACCTTTTGCTGCGGCGAGACATACTCGCCGAGGTCCGCAGTCCGCTCAGAAACAAAACCGTCGATCGGCGAAGTGATAACGGCGTACGAAAGGTTCTTGCGCGCGAGTGCGAGTGCCGCTGCGGCGTTCGCGACGCTGGTCCGGTTTACCTGGACGCCGGCGTAATTCTGCCGCGCCTGCGCGAGTTGCACGTCATACTGTTCTTTCAACTGATCGCGCCGCGCCCTCGCATCGTCGTAGAAAGATCGCGACACGTCTCCCGACTCGATCAACTTTTCCGCCCGTGTCAGGTTTTTTTCAGCGAGATCAAGTGCGACTTTCGCAGCCGCGACCTCCGCCACACGATTCGGATCGAAAGCCTGGCCCGAGCGCAAACCGATCTTCTCTTCAGCCTGCCGCACGTTCGCTTTCGCCTGTTCGAGCTGAGCCGCCGCCTGCTCGACGTGCAGTTTCAACTCCGTGTCGTCGAGCTGCACGAGCATCTGCCCGCGACGGACCGGACTGCCGATGTCGACGCCAACGGCGACAACCTTACCTTGCGTCTGCGGTGCGACGTCCGTCTGCTGATCGCCGGCGAGACTGCCGGTGGCCTCGAAAAATCGCGGCAGGTCGCGCTTGATCGCGGCGGCGGTCGTGACCGTAACAGCGCTGGGCGTCGTCGTTGCCGCTGTTTCATCTTTCCTGACGTTCGCGCGCGAGCCGCCGCATGCTGAAAACGCGACAGCAGCGACGACGAACAGCAACGCCGTCAAAACCGCAAACTTCAATTTCGTTCGAGAGAGCATCATTGTTGACCTTCAGAAGTGATTCCGCCCAGGAGAATGTCTGTGAACTGTCTCGCCGCCGCTTCATTCGAGATGTCCAGCAGGCGGCGTTTCGGATCCCAGAGATTGTTGTTGAGCGAGTGGTGCATCACCATGCCGATGAAGACGCGCACGATGATGGCCGGATCCATTTCTCGTAGTGCGCCGTCACGCTGGCGCTCGCGAATGTAGCCGCCGAGAAACTTGTAAACGCGGCGCACGAACTGATCGAAGAACATGTCGGCGAGTTCGTGTTTCTCGAGCGCCGAGTAGAGGAGCAGACGTTGAAACTCCGGATCGTGTTCGTGGTGTTTTAGCGCTTCGAGGGCGAGCGCCTCGAAGACGGCGCGATCGTCTTTTCGCGCGATGGCATCGGCGGTCATTTTCTCGGGTTCGAAGGCTTCGCCGCCGGCGCACGCCTTGTGGTCGAGAATGGCCGTGTAAAGCTCTTCTTTAGTGGCGAAGTGGCGGAAGACCATGGCTTCGGAGACGCCGGCCGCCTGGGCGATCTCCTTGGTAGTAGTGCCGCGGAACCCTCGGTTGGAGAAGAGACTGACGGCTACGGCCAGAATCTGTAGCCGCCGCTCTTCTCCAGCCATGCGTGCACCGCTCACGCCATTGTTAGTACTCATCTGTCTGCTCATCCGTCGTTCAAAGTAAGTACTTACTTACCACTCCGAGCGACGAGTGTCAAGACGTCTAATTCTCGTAATCCGTGTTTCCCTGCCTCCGCACCAATCGCTAACCCAGCTCCTACTTCTCTTGTACGGATCCCGATCTTTAACGTGAAGATTTACGTACCCTTTCGCAACAAGAAGAGAGCATCCTGCGGCCTTTCCCAGTCATTACGAGGCCATTACGAGTCGGCACAATGCTTGCTCATATCCATATGAACTTAAACCCTGCTAAGAAGGAGATTCTCCAATGCCAGACGTAAACGAACCAACCGGAACAAAGGGCACCACCGGCACCACCGGATCAATGGGAACAACCGGCTCGACCGGATCGGCCGGCTCGAGCGGAGCAGCCGGCTCGAGCGGATCTCTCGGAACTACCGGATCAACCGGAACGACCGGCACAGGAACCGGCACCGCAACTGCTCTATCGCAAACTGCACACGACTACGGTCAGAAGATTTCTGAAGTCGCGACACAAGCCAAAGACTACGTCGCCGACAAAGTTTCCGTCGTCGGAGACAAGCTAAAAGACTTGCAGAACGCCGACCTCGGCGAGCTGGCTGAAAACGCGAAAGACTATGCGCGCAAGAAACCAGGCCAGGCGCTGCTGATCTCAGCGGGAGTCGGATTGATACTTGGTTTGCTCATCCGCTCCAGACGCTAGTCTGCACGGCCGGGAACAAACTCAGAGGGGGTGAACTAACATGGCGGCTACTAAACAGAGCTTGATAAACGTGGACGCATCGACACCTGCTGTGAATGACGGTCTGCCGAATCTCTTCGGTCGCCTGGCCGACGACGTGATGCAGTTGGTCAATTCACAGCTCGCGTTGTTCAAAGTTGAGATCAAGGAGGAGGCAAACGCGTATGCGCGCGGCGCCGCCATGATTGCCTTTGGCGCCGCTATCGCGATGGTCGGCTTCGCCCTGTTGGATGTGGCAATAGCTTTTGCGGTGTCGACGTTGTTCTCACAGGCCAACTTCAGTCAGCCCGCAAGCTATGCGCTCGGCTTTCTTGTAACGGGTGGGTTCTACGTCCTCGTCGGCGCCATCGTTGTGCTGGTGATGAAAAACCGGCTCGCACGGCGCAACCCGGTGCCTGAAAGGACGGTCCAGGAACTCAGAAAGGACAAACAATGGCTGAAGAACGAACTCTAGGACTTGCTCGCGCACAGGAGCTAACGTCTGAAGAGCCTTCCAAAGAGGAGCTTCAGCGTCGACTCGATCACACTCGAGACTCGATTTCGCAAACAGTGACGGAGATTAAAGAAACAGTGGCAAATCAAGTCCAAGCAGTGAAAGACACTCTCGACTGGCGCGAACAATTCAAAAAACGGCCGGTGGTTTGGAGCGCCGGCGCTTTGGGTGTCGGATTCCTCGTTGGCTGCGGCATCGCGTCCGTGTTCAGGGACGACGACGATCGTTACTATTCTTCCGCTATCGATCGCTACGGCGACGTGGAGAAGAGTTACGCGGCGCAACCCGTGCTCGGTGCGGGTCCGGCAAGTATGTCGGCGATGGCGGCGCCGGCCGCGACGCCCGGCTATAACACGAAAACAGGAAACGGATCGCACGACGGACCGGGTTTCTTCGAGCGAGTCACGCAGACGCAGGCTTACGAACGCGTGAAGGATGAAGCGGCGAACGTCGGCAACGCGCTGGTCCAGGAGTTGTCGAACACGGCGAAGCAGGTCGTGCTGCCGGCGCTGATCACGTCGCTGAGAAACTTCATCGGCGGTCATTTGCCCAACGCGGCGAACACGGCAAACGCCGCGAATGCGCCGAACGCGGCGAACGCACACAAATCGACCTACGAACCGGCGCGCGATCATTAAATCCGGGTCGGATTTCCATTGACGCGGGTACCTCACCTACCTAGACTCCTCGCATGCCCAAACGACTACTCGCCTCCATTCTCCTTATCTTCGTCTTTCTCTCTTTAGCACCGGCCGCGTTTGCACAGGATGACGCCGAGCGACAGCGCGCGTTTCAGCTTTACAAGGAAGGCAAATTGGTCGAGGCGCTGCCGCTGCTGGAGAAGCTTGCCTCGCGTTACCCGAAAGACGCGCAGTTTCTCGAGCTTTATGGCCTGGTAATGGTCAGCCAAACTGCCCACTTGAAAGATGCTGCCGCGCGAAAGGAAGCACGCAGGCGGGGACGAGAGATCCTGCTCGAGGCGCAGAAGCTCGGTGCAGACAGTGCGCTTTTGAAGTCGATGCTCGAGGCCGTGCCGCCGGATGGAGGCGACGATAGAGGCTTCTCGTCGCGTAAGGAAGTTGACGAGGCGATGCGCGAGGGCGAAGCCGCTTTCGGCAAAGGCGACATGACGAAAGCGCTCGAAGCATACCAGCGGGCGTTGACGCTCGATCCGACGCTTTATGAAGCGGCGCTGTATGTCGGCGACGTTTACTTCAGAACGGCCGATCAAAAGAAGGCGAGCGAGTGGTTCGGAAAAGCCGTGGCGATCAATCCCGATCGAGAGACTGCTTACCGCTACTGGGGCGACTCGCTGATGAGGCAGGGCCGCGCGACTGAAGCAGGCGACAAGTTCGTCGAGGCTTACATCGCCGAGCCGTACAGCCGGCTGTCTCGGGCGGCGTTTGTGAATTGGGCGCAGAAGCTGAACGTTCCGCTGTCGCATCCGGAGGTTCAGATTCCCACGAACGTCACGCCGAAGGGCGATGGGAACGTCACGATCACGCTCGATCCTAATATGTTCAAGAAGGAAGGAAAGAATCCTTCGGATGGCGCGTGGATGATGTACGGGCTCATCCGTGCGAGCTGGTCGATGACGGAGTTTGCGAAGCAGTATCCGGATGAGAAGAAATACCGGCACAGTTTGAAAGAGGAAGCGGCGGCGTTTCGCAGCGCGATCAAGGTCCTTGATGAGAACAAGGCCAAGGACCCGAACGGTATCGACCCGTCGCTGCAAACGATCACGAAGCTCGACAAGGAAGGACTGCTCGAAGCCTTCATTCTTCTTGCCATGCCCGACGAAGGCATCGCCAAAGACTTCGCCGCTTATCGAAAGACCAACGCCGACAAACTGCGCCGCTACGTCAAGACCTACGTCCTCAACAACAGTCAGTAGAAATAGAACACGTTAGTAGAAATTGAACAGTCAGGAAGGGGGCAAGCGAAGCGCGCCCCCGCTGTCTTGGCGAATAGCTCGCGCGAAGGCGGGGGCGCGCTTCGCTTGCCCCTTCCCGACTTGTTCCTTTGGATCTTCCTGACTTGTTGGTTTCTTCCCTCTGCTCTACCGGGTAGTGCCGGGCACCGGCTTGCGCGGCAGCTTCTCGTCGCGCATTGCGGTGTTGTAGACAAACGCCGCCATGATGATCGAGGCCTGCTTCATGTCGTCAACCTGAATGCGATCGAAGACGTCCTGGTTCGAGTGGTGCGTCCTCGTGTCGTATTCGATCTCGTCCTGGATGAACTGAAATCCCGGTAGCCCAATCCCGTCAAACGAGAGATGGTCCGTGCCGCCCGTGTTCGAGATCGACAACGTGTTCGCGCCCATGTCTTTGAACGGCATCAACCATTCACGAAACAGCGAACGAATGGCTTCATTACCTTGCAGGTAAACGCCGCGAACCTTGCCCGTTCCGTTGTCGAGGTTGAAATATCCGCTCAGCTTCTCGTACTCAGCTTTCCTGACGAGCACGGGCGCCGGCCGCGACTGAGCTGCGCCGTTACCATTCCCGTTGCCGTTCCCATTTCCATTCCCGTTGCCATTGCCGTTGCCATTCGTGCCACCCGCCGACGGCGCTGACGACGTCGCGGGATTCTGCATGCTGCCGAAATGTTCCGCGACGTAAGCTCGCGAACCGAGCAGCCCTTGCTCCTCACCGGTCCACAGCCCGATGCGAATCGTGCGACGCGGTTTCAAGCCGAGCGCCTGAATAATACGAACAGCTTCCATCGCTACCGAGACGCCGGCCGCATTGTCGGTGGCGCCAGTGCCGGAGTGCCACGAATCCATGTGGCCGCCGAGCATCACGATCTCGTCTTTCAGATCCGTGCCGGGAATCTCGGCAATCGTGTTGTAGCCCATCAGATCCGCGTCCTGGTATTCAACTGCGAGATCGACGGTCATTTTCACCGGTTGGCCCGCCTGCAAAATGCGAACGATACGATTGTAGTGTTCGACGGCGAGGACCATCTGCGGCATGATCTTCGGCGCGCTCTTGTCGTACGGCGGAATGCCGCGCCCGAATGGCGACGCATTCGGATCCGTCGTCGGCGGCTGAACAACTGCGGCCGACTGCACGAATATCGTCCCGCCGTCGCCGCGACTCGGATCGATCAACATCGCGGCGCCTTCATCTTGAAACATTCGCAGCTTGAGCGTGTTCAGTGTCGCCGCCGCTCGTGCATTGGCAGGAAAGTTGGGCCGGCCCGGATTGGGACGCGGCGCGGGCGCATCGGCGAGATCCAACAATTCCTTTTCGTTCAAGCGCGTGCCGAGTGGGTCGAAATGCGCGGCCACGTCGCGAACCGGCGCGGTCAACACAATCTTCCCTTTCAGCTTGCCTTTGTACTTCTCGAGATCAGCTTCGGTGCGCGCGTCGACGTAAACGACTTCCGCCGTAAGCGGCCCGCTCAGCCCGGGCGACCACGCTTTCGGATAAGCAATCAGCGGGATCGCTAAGGGCTCGACTACCTGCGCGGAGAACCTCTTCAACGTCCAGCCGCGGCCGAACGGTCCCCACGGTTCGAGGTGCGCGTTCTGGAGTCCCCACTTCGCCAACTGATCGCGCGTCCACTCGTTGGAACGCTTCATTCCGGGCGACGCGGTCAAACGTGGTCCAATGACGTCGCTCAAGTAGCTCAACGTCGCCATCACCTGCGACCGGTTCATCCCTTCGTCCTTGATGCGCACGATTGGATCGTTGGGATCCGGTTGCGGGGTCTGTTGCTGTGTTTGGGCAAACAGTGACGCCGGCGAAGATAAGAAGATAACGAGGAGCAGCACTATAGCTGCATAGCGCCGAACTAGCATGGTGGACTCTCCTTGAATTGTAGGTTTGACTGCGATCGGTGTTATCCGGTGGACACAGATCTAACAGGATCCGAGCGATAAGCGCAATCTTCGTTCGCGCAGTAGCGGAAGGTGCCCTGTTTTTTCGTCGTCTTTTCCAGCAGGAAAGGCGCGTTACACTGCGGGCACGTATCCACGACGGGCTTGTCCCAGTAAACGACGTTGCAGTTCGGATACTCGGAACAACCGTAGAACGCCTTGCCGCGTTTCGATTTCTTGACGACGATCTCGCCCTTGCAACCCGGACGCGAACAGGAAACTCCCACTGTCTCCTGCTTGATGTACTTGCACTTCGGATAGTTCGAACAGGAGATGAACTCGCCGTAACGTCCAAAGCGTTTCACCAACTGCGCGCCGTCGACGGGACATTTCTCGTCGAGCGGCACAGGCGGAGGCGCAGCGACGCCGCTCTTTCCGATCTTGCGAATATTCCGGCATTCCGGATAACCCGTGCAGCCGAGGAACGGACCGAAACGCCCGCGCTTCAACTGCATTGGCTTACCGCACAGCTCGCAAGCTTCCGGTTCGGCTTCTTCCGCCGGCGCGCCGCCATCTGCCTGGGCATTATTCGCCGCGCCGTCAGAACCAGCGGGCGGTTCGGCATCGCGCGTTGCTTCGCAGTTGAGACACTTGAGATACGGACCGAAGCGTCCCCACTTCTGGACCATCCCCGGCGTGTTGCACTTCAAACACACCTCTTCGGTCGGCACGCTCGTCTCTTTGATGTCTTTGATGTAATGCTGAAACTGCTTCAGGTCGCCTTCAAACTTCTTGTAGAACTCGCGCAGCGCCTTGGTCCAACGGATCTTTCCTTCTTCGATCTCGTCAAGCTCCTCTTCCATCCGCGCCGTGTAGCTCTCGTTGAAAAGGTCGTCGAAGCCGCCGTCGATCAGTAGATCGTTGACGGTCTTGCCGAGCGCGGTCGGATGGAAACGGCTCTGGATCTTCTCGACGTACTCGCGTTCCTGGATAGTCGACATGATCGCGGCGTAGGTAGATGGACGTCCGATTCCCTTCTCTTCCAGCGCCTTCACGAGCGTCGCTTCGGTGTAACGCGGCGGCGGTTCGGTGAAGTGTTGCTCGGGCGTGATCGAGTTCAGCTTCAGCGTCTCGCCCTTCTCGACCAGCGGCAGCGTGCGCTCTGCTTCGTCGTCTTCTTCCGTCTTCTCGTCGCGGCCTTCCTGGTAGATCTTGAGGAAGCCGTCGAACTTCTGCACCGAACCAGTGGCGCGAAAGACAAAGCGGCCGGCGTTGATGTCGATCGTCGTCTGATCGAACACTGCGGGCATCATCTGCGACGCGACGAAGCGTTGCCAGATCAAGCGATAGAGTTTCAGTTCTTCGGGCTTTAAATATTGGGCCAGCGAATCCGGCGTGCGTATGACTTCGGTCGGACGAATCGCTTCGTGCGCGTCCTGCGCGTCTTTCTTCGAGCGATAGTAGACGGCTTTTTCGGGAAGATAGTTTTCGCCGTACTGGCGGCTGATGTAGTCGCGCACTTCTCCGAGCGCGGCGTCGGAAACGCGCGTCGAGTCAGTACGCATGTAGGTGATCAGACCGATGGAGCCTTCGGGACCAAGCTCGACGCCTTCGTAAAGCTTCTGCGCGAGCATCATTGTCTTCTTCACTGCGAAGCCCAACTTGCGCGAGGCTTCCTGTTGCAGTTTCGAAGTGATGAACGGTGGAACTGGATTGCGCTTCCGTTCTTTCGTCGTGACGTCGCCGACGACGAACGTCTGTTGCCGCGCTTCTTCAACGATCTGGTCGGCGTTTGTCTGTTCCGAGATCAGGATCTCGTTCTTCTTGAGGTCCTGATCGAAACCGCTCGTCTTGACAGTCTGTTCGCCGATCTTGAACAGCCGCGAATCAAACGCCGGCGGTAGTTTCGCGCCGAGGTTCGCCGCGATGGTCCAGTATTCGGTTTTGACGAACTGTTCGATCTCGCGCTCGCGTTCGACCACCATGCGCAACGCCACTGACTGCACGCGTCCGGCACTCAAGCGCCCGCCGATGGTCCGGCACAGCAACGGCGAGACTTTGTACCCGACTAAGCGATCCAACACGCGTCGCGCCTGTTGTGCGTCGACCAGGTTCTCGTCGATCTTGCGTGGATGTTCGAATGCCGCGTTGACTGCGCGCTTCGTGATCTCGTTGAACATCACGCGATGCGTCGGTTTCGCCGGACGCTTCGGCACGATCTCTTCGGCGAGATGCTGGCAGATGGCTTCACCTTCGCGGTCCGGGTCGGCGGCGAGATAGATCGCGTCCGCCTCCTTCGCCGCTTTCTTGAGCTCAGCGACGATCCTCTTGTTATTGCGCTTCTTCGAATCGGGGATCAGTTCGTAGGTAGGTTCGAAATTGTTCTCGACGTCTACACCGAGGCCCTTCGAGGGCAGATCCTTGATATGGCCTATGGAGGCCTTAACGAGATAGTCCTTTCCTAAATACTTGTTAATTGTCTTCGCCTTTGCGGGCGACTCTACTATTACTAAGTTTTTTGCCATCTTTCTCCGAAAGTGGTCTTGGGTTTTTGGTCTTAGGTCTTTGTCTAAGAGCCAGTCAGACTACTTACCAAGACCAAAGACCTAAAGTCCAAAGACCTAAAGCCGTCTCACGAAACATCTGCCTGGCAAAGCGCGCACGAGATCACGGATCTCCAAGCTCAATAATGCGGCGGTCAAATCCGAAACCGCCAACTTACTTTTATCAATCAACCAATCAACATGCGCCGGACTATCCGGCGTCAACAACTTGAAAACGCACGTCTCGGTCGCCGTCAGTCCTTCCGGCATTAGCGAAAGCCGCTCCGAGATCGACTCATTCTTCACGCCCAACGACGGCGGCAATAACTTCGCTGAGATCTGCGGCGGCAACTCCGCCGCGATGTCCTGCCACTGCTGCACCAGCTTCGCTCCGGCGCCTTTGATCAGATAGTTGGTGCCGAACGAATTGCGCGACGTGATGTTTCCCGGTACCGCGAACACCTCGCGGTTCTGTTCGATCGCCAGTCGCGCCGTTATCAAAGATCCCGAATTCTCGGCGGCTTCCACCACCACGATGCCCAGACTCAGCCCGCTAATGATGCGGTTGCGGTACGGAAAGTTTTCCGAAACCGGCGGCGTCTTCAGCGGGAACTGCGTCACCAACGCGCCGCCATGGGCAAGAATGTCTGCCGCTAACTTCTTATGATCGCGAGGGTAAATCTCGTCGAGGCCGGTGCCCAAAACCGCGATCGTCCGCCCACCTGCCTCGAGCGCGCCTCGATGCGCCGCCGCGTCGATTCCCCGCGCAAACCCTGAAACCACCGTCATCCCGCGCTTGGCCACGTCGCGGGCGAGCATCGACGCCGAGTTCTGGCCGTAGGTCGAGCACCTGCGTGATCCCACCACGCCGAGACAGGGTTGATCCAAACAGTCTGACCACGCGCCTTTTACGTACAGGACGATTGGCGGGTCATAAATCTCTCGTAAGGAGGAGGGATAAATCCCATCGTCCAGCAACAGGATGTCGCCGCCGAGCTTCCTGACCTCGTCGATCTCCGTTTCAGCGCGCGCCTGTAGCTCGCGGCTGATGATGCTGTCGACTGCCTCAGGCGCGAGCCGCAACTGCTCCAATTCGCCGCGAGTCGCAGTGTAAACGGCGCCGGCGGAACCGAAGCGCTCCAGGAGTTTGGCAGCGGCGCGAGGTCCGATGCCGGGTGTCATATTGAGCTCGACCCAGTCTCTAATCATGTGAGGATTTCCTTTTCTGAGCGTTTTTATTCGTCGTTTTAAAAGATCAGTTACTGCTGCTTTGGCGGAGGCGTGTAGGAATCGAACCTACCTGAGCCCGCTCTCACGGTCTCACTAACGGTTTTGAAGACCGCGCCATTCACCAGAACAGATTCGCCTCCACAAGGCTCCAAACCCTACGCTCAGGTTTGTAGAACTGTCAAGGCAGCCGCCGATTTGATTTTGCCATCTCTGTCTCTTAGAATCCCGAACGAACGTTCGAACCAGCTATGATTAACTTTCAAACATCACCCAACGGGTATAAACACTGGCGACTGGAGATCGCAGGGTCCGTCGCGACGCTGACGATGGACGTCCAGGAAGACGAAACCCTCGCCGAAGGCTATAAGCTCAAGCTCAACTCGTATGACCTCGGTGTCGATATCGAGCTCGCCGACGCTGTCCAGCGTCTGCGCTTTGAGCACCCGGAAGTCTCGGTCGTCAAGATCACGAGCCTGAAACCGCGGATTTTCTGCGCGGGCGCGAATATCTACATGCTCGGGTCGTCGTCGCACGCGTTCAAAGTCAACTTCTGCAAGTTCACGAACGAAACGCGCTGCGCGATCGAGGATGATTCGCGACACTCCGGGCGGCGTTATATCGCCGCACTGAACGGAACGGCGTCGGGCGGTGGTTACGAGCTCGCGATCGCATGCGATGAAATTTATCTCGTCGACGACGGCAACTCAGCCGTGTCGCTTCCCGAGGTGCCGTTGCTTGGCGTGCTGCCGGGAACCGGTGGGCTGACGCGTCTGGTCGACAAGCGAAAGGTGCGTCGCGATCGGGCCGATGTTTTTTCGACGCTGGCGGAAGGGTTGAAGGGAAAGCGCGCGAAGGAGTGGGGACTAATAGACGGCTACTTTCCGACGAGCAAGTTTGAAGAAGCGATTGACGCGCGTGTGCAGGAGCTTTCGGAATCGCGAGATGTAACCGGCATCAAGCTGAATCCGTTGGGGGAATATAAGTACGTCAAGTTGGACCTCCATCGTGAACAGCGTTACGCGGATTTAATTATTCACGGACCCGAAGGTGAACAGGGCCTTGAGCTCGGCGAGGAGTACTGGCCGCTTAGAGCTTATCGCGAACTCGACGACGCGCTGCTCAACTTGCGGTTTAACGAACCCGAGATCGGTTTGGTTTGCCTGCGCACACAGGGATCCGTCGAATCCGTGTTACAGATCGATGAAACACTTGCTCACAGTGAGAGCTGGTTGGCACGTGAAATCATCCTGTACATGGCGCGCGTGCTGCGGCGTCTGGATCTAACAGCGAAGAGTTTCTTTGCGATCGTCGAACCGGGTTCGTGTTTCGCCGGCAATCTCCTCGAGCTGTTGCTGGCTTCGGATCGCAGCTACATGTTGATGGATTCCGACGCATCGCTCGCTGTTTCTGAATTGAACGCGGGCGCATTTCCGATGAGTAACGGTCTGACGCGTCTACAGTCGCGCTTTCTCGCCGAGCCCGGAAAAGAAGTCTTCGCGGATAAGAAGACGTTCAACGCAGAAGAAGCGGAAGAGTTTGGTCTCGTCACGTTCGCTCCCGACGATCTCGATTGGGAAGACGAGATTCGTGTCGCTATCGAAGAGCGCACCTCGTTGTCGCCCGATGCGCTGACCGGCATGGAAGCGTCGCTCCGTTTCGCCGGCCCGGAGACGATGGACACAAAGATCTACGGCCGCCTGACCGCCTGGCAAAACTGGATCTTCCAACGCCCGAACGCCGTCGGCCCCGAAGGCGCCCTAACAAACTACGGGAAGCCGACGCAGGCACACTTCGATTTCAAACGCACTTAAGCGTACGGCGCACATTAACCACAAGAGGCACCTTTTGTGATTAAAAATGAGTAACGCATCATGAACCTCTACGATCGCATTCCTAACAACGTAAATCTCTCCGAAGACAAGAAACTCCAGCGCGCGCTCGAGAAGTGGCTCCCAAACTATCTCGACTGGTGGCGCGAGATGGGCCCTGAAGGTTTTCAGGAAAAAGACGTCTGGCTGCGCACCGCAATCGACGTCGGCTCCGAAGGCTGGGCCCACTTCGACTACGTGAAAATGCCCGAATACCGTTGGGGCATCTTTCTCGAACCCGCGCAACCTGATGCGAAGGTCGGCTTCGGCGACAACTACGGCCGCCCCGCGTACCAGGAAGTCCCCGGCGAGTTTCGCAACGCGCTGCGGCGCATCATCGTCACTCAAGGCGACACCGAACCAGCGTCAGTCGAACAACAACGCCAGCTAGGCAAGACCTGCCCGTCGCTGTACGACCTGCGAAACCTTTTCCAGGTAAACGTCGAAGAGGGGCGCCACTTGTGGGCCATGGTCTACCTGCTGCACGGTTACTTCGGACGCGACGGACGCGACGAAGCAGACGATCTGCTCGCTCGCCGCAGCGGCAACAAAGACAAGCCGCGCATTCTCGAAGCCTTCAATCAACCATGCGACGACTGGCTCAACTTCTTCGCCTTCACGATGTTCACCGACCGCGACGGCAAGTACCAGCTTTCAGCGTTGGCGGAATCAGGTTTCGAACCACTCGCGCGCACCTGTCGCTTCATGCTGACCGAAGAAGCGCACCACATGTTTGTCGGCGACACCGGTCTCGGCCGCGTGGTCCGTCGCACGGCACAGTTGATGAAAGAGGGCGGCATCGACAATGTTCGCGAGCTCGGCGGCATCCCACTCGACATCATCCAGAAATACATCAACTTCTGGTTCAGCTATTCACTCGATCTCTTCGGCGGCGAGATTAGTTCCAACTCCGCCGACTTCTTCGCCGCTGGATTGAAAGGCCGTTACAAGGAGCAGGACCAGTACACCGAACACACGGCGGCGAATGAAATCTTCACGATGTTCGTCGTCGAAGACGGTCAACTGAAGCCGCGCGAAGTGCCGCTGCGCAACGCGCTGAACGAAGTGTTGCGCACTGAGTACGTGAAGGATTGTGAGAAGGGTCTGGCGCGCTGGAACAAGGTGTTGGCTGACGAGGGCCGGACGGAGCGACTATTCCTGCCGAATCCGCGCTTTCATCGTCACGTCGGCGAGTACGCGGGTCATTCGTTCGACCTCCAAGGCAATCTGATCTCGAAGGAAGACTTTGAACGGCGCAAGTCGGAATGGCTGCCGACAATGGAGGACCGCGAATACGTCCGCAGCTTGATGCATCCGGTCGTCGAACCTGGCAAGCTCGCGAACTGGATCGCACCGCCGGCAGCAGGAATCAAGGGCAAGCCGTTTGATTTCGAATACGTGAGGCTCTAAAGCATGGTCTCCCGCAAAGGCGCAAAGGCGCAAAGAGAAAACATCGAGGACCGGGCTTCTTTCTCTCTTTGCGCCTTTGCGCCTTTGCGGGAGGCCTTTACTTAAACAATGCAGGTTTCGCGTCACGATCAAAAGCTGGAGTTCATCTTGCGCACGGCGGCGCGCATCTTTGCCGAGAAGAGCTATCACTCGACGTCGATGCGCGATATCTCGCGCGCGACGAACGTGAGTCTCGCGGGCCTCTATCACTACTGCCGTTCGAAGGAAGAGCTGTTGTTTCTGATCCAGGACAACTGCTTCGGGCGCGTGCTCGAACGGCTGGAACAACAGCTCCAGGAAGTCGACGATCCGATCGCCAAGCTTCGCATCTTCATCGAGAACCACCTTTCGTTCTTCGCCGCCAACATGGCCGAGATGAAGGTGCTTTCGCATGAAGCCGACTCGCTGCGTGGCGAGCTGCACGCCCACGTTTCGACGCGCAAAGACAACTACACGAAACTCGCACGCAAGATTCTCCAGGAGGTTCAGGAGCTGACGAAGAACCGCACCGTCGATCTGACGGTGGCGACGTACGCGTTGTTCGGAATGATGAACTGGATCTATAACTGGTACGATCCGCAGGGCAAATTGAGAGTCCACGAGCTGGCGCAGCATTTGACGCAGCTCTTTCTCGGTGGATTTTCGCCGGGGCTGCTGCTGGAACCGGCGAGCACGTCGTTGCGAGTTGAGAACTTGAGCATATGGAACCGATGAAAGTTGATTACAAGACTGAAGACGGTGTCGCTGTTTTGACACTGACGGATCCGCGGGCGAACAGTTACAGCTACGAGATGATGCAGGAGCTCGATCGGGCGATCCTCGCGGCGCGAATGGATGACAGCGTGCACGTGATCGTCATCACCGGCGCCGGCGAAAAGTTTTTCTGCGCGGGCGCGGACATCGAGATGCTCGCGAACGTCACGCCGACGTTCAAGTACTACTTCTGTCTTCACGCTAATGAGACGCTGTTGAGACTCGAACAGACGCCAAAGCTAGTGATCGCCGCGATCAACGGACACTGCGTCGGTGGCGGGTTGGAAGTCGCGATGGCGGCTGACATTCGCATCGCCCGCAAGGGCGGCGGAAAGATGGGCCTGCCCGAAGTGAATCTCGGCGTGCTGCCCGGCACCGGTGGAACGCAACGGCTCGCGCGCATCGTCGGAAAGTCGAAGGCGATCGAGTTGATGGCGACGGGCGACTTGTTCGATTTTGAACACGGATTGGAGCTCGGACTCGTGAATCAGATATTCGAGTCTGAGAATTTTTTGTCTGCTGTAATCGATTACGCGCGAAAGTTTACGACGCCGAACAAAGCGGCGATGGCTGTTGGTAGAATCAAACGCGCGGTGCAGACAGGCGCGGAGCTAGGACTGGAGCACGGTTTGGCACTGGAACGGGAGTTACAGCAGCAACTGTTTCAATCAGAAGACGCAAAGGAAGGCATCGGCGCTTACGTCGAAAAGCGAAAGCCACAGTTCAAAGGTCAGTAGATGTACGAACACATTCTTGTATCCGAAGCCGAAGGCATCGCGACGATCACGCTGAATCGTCCCGACAAGCTGAACGCGTTCATCGGTCACATGCGCCGCGACCTCGCCGAGGCGCTCGAACACGCGGGCAGCGATCGTTCGATCAAAGTCGTGATTCTCACCGGCGCGGGACGGGCGTTCTGCTCCGGCGGCGACGTCGGTTTCATGGCCGAGTTGATGGAACGCGGCGACGCCGATGAATTCTCGCGCATTCTGGGCGCGGGCCGGCGCGTCATCACTGCCATTCGCTCGATGACCAAACCCGTAATCGCATCGATCAATGGTCCAGCCGCGGGCGCCGGATTCAATCTCGCGCTGGCGTGCGACCTGCGCATCGCGTCGAGTAACGCAACGTTCACGCAGTCGTTTGTCAAAGTCGGGCTGCATCCGGATTGGGGCGGCACATACTTTCTGCCGCGGCTCGTCAGTCCAAACAAAGCGTGCGAGATGTTCTTCCTCGGCGACGCGATCGACGCCGCCGAAGCGCTGCGATTGAACATCGTCAACCAGGTCGTTGCGCCGGAAGAGTTGGAGTCTGCGACGCTGCAACTCGCCGAACGGCTGCGAGCCGCTCCGGCAATCGTTATCGCGGCGGCGAAACAGGCAATCTACGCGAGCAGTTCTTCGGATCTCGACGAGATGCTGCGCTACGAAACGGAAGCTCAACTTCGTTGCTTTGAATCTGACGACGCACACGAAGGCGTGCGCTCGTTCTTCGAAAAACGCGATCCTCGTTTCACTGGTCACTGAAATGCTCAACGGAAAAATCGCGCTCATCACGGGCGGCGGCCGAGGGATCGGGCGAGCGATCGCGCTGACGTTCGCGCGTCATGGCGCGCGCATTGCAGTCGCCGCCAGAACAGCGGAACAGGTCGAACACGTTGCCACGGAGATCGGAAACGACGCCATCGCGCTCGTCTGCGACGTTTCGGATCCGCAGAGCGTCACGCGCATGTTTGACGAGACGCGCGAGCGTTTGGGTGACGTCGACATTCTCGTCAACAACGCCGGCATCGCCGAGAGCGCCACGATCGTCACGACGTCCGACGAATTGTGGAATCGTCATCTGGCGATAAATCTTTCCGGCACGTTTTACTGCACGCGCGCGGCGCTGCCGGCGATGCTGGAAAAGAACTGGGGACGCGTTATCAACGTGGCGTCGATTGCCGGCAAGACGGGCGCGCCGTACATCGCGGCGTATTCCGCGTCGAAGCACGGCGTGATTGGTCTGACGCGTTCCGTGGCGCTCGAAGTCGCGGCGACGGGAATCACGGTCAATGCGATCTGTCCGGGTTATGTCGATACCGAAATGGTGTCGCGCGGCATCGAGCGGATCACGACGCGAACCGGACGTTCCGCTGATGAAGCTTTGGCGTCAATAAAGAAGATGAGCCCGCAGAACCGGTTGGCGACGGCAGAAGAAGTGGCGGCTGTGGCGTTGCTGCTTGCTTCGGACGAAGGACGCGGAATCAACGGGCAAGGCATCAATATCGACGGCGGATCGGTGTTGAACTAGACCTGACCAGTTAGCTCGTACACCAGCCTGATCGGCAGTCCCACGATATTGAAATAGTCGCCTTCAATCTCTTTGATGAACAGGCCGGCCGCGCCTTGAATGCCGTAAGCTCCAGCTTTTCCGCGCGCTTCGCCGGTCGAGACGTACCAGTCGATCTCGCGTTCAGTCATCTCGGCGAAACGCACGCACGTGGTCTCGTAGTCGACGCGCGATTCGCCTCCGACGCGCACAACGGCGACGCCAGTCAACACCTCGTGCCATTTGCCGCTCAACAACTGCAACATCCGTTTCGCGTCTTGATCGTCTTCCGGTTGACCCAGAATCTGATCGTCGACGACAACGGTTGTGTCCGCGCCCAACACCAATCCGTGTTCCAGTTTCGCGGCGACGGCTTCGGCTTTTGATTTCGCCAGACGCTGAACGTAAGCCGCGGGATCCTCGGCGGGCAGCAACGACTCGTCAATCCCCGCTGTTATCGCCTCAAACTCCCAGCCTGCGGCAGCCAGTAGTTCCTTGCGCCGTGGACTACTGGACGCGAGTATCAGTTTTTCACGCAGATGATTTGGCATACTTGCGGGTGAAGAGTTTGCGTGTTTCAATCCCAGATCGCAACAACCGTGGAAGCATTAATCAAATTATTACCGAACGTGCTGCGCGCGTCCGGCAACGCGCCCGAGGTCGCGGAAGCGGCCGCGATTGCGGCGTGGAAGCATTGCGCGGGCGACGGCCTCAGGGATCGCGCGCTGCCATTCGCGTTGCAAGGCCGCACGCTGCGCGTCGCCGTCGCCGACCTCATCTGGCAAAACCAGTTACATGCGATGCGCGGGCAAATGGTTTATCGAATCAATTCCCTTTTAGGCCAGCCGGTCGTGGGCAACATCGAGTTCATTATCGATCCTGAGAAGTTAGCGTTTCATACTTAAATCGGGTCAGTACCACCACGCGGTAGCGGGTGGATGAAACCGTAGGTTCAAGAATCATTGTAAACATCATTATGCTGATCGGAACCCACCCGCTACCGCGTGGTGGTACTGACCCGGTTCAAAATAAGCTATGCCGATAGAAGAAAAAGACATCGCGAAGGTGGCCCAACTCGCCCATCTCGACGTGGGCGACGAAGAGCTCAAAGTTTTCGCTCCGCAGATCACCGACATCATCAACTACGTCGAGCAACTAAACCAGCTCGACACCGCGAACGTCATGCCTGCTCTCGGCGGTCTCACGCCCGAAGGTGAAAAGACCGTCTCCTCGCGCGACGATGAAATCCAGGGATCGTTGGGCCAGCAAACCGCCCTGGCGGAAGCGCCCGATCCCGCATCGGGTCATTTCCGCGTTCCGAAAGTACTCTAATCCTCCATGTCGCTTAAAACAGTAGAACAGTCGATAACGGCAGCCGAGAAGCTTAACGACACGTTGAATGCGTTTCTCGAAATCGATCGCGTGGGCGCGCTCGAACGCGCCGCGGCGGCCGCAGACAGCGTTGGGCCACTGGCCGGCGTTCCGGTTGCAGTTAAAGACAACATCTGCGTGCGCGGGCTGCAAGCGTCGTGCGGATCTCGCATCCTCGGCGACTACCATCCGCCTTACAACGCGACTGTCATCGAGCGTCTGACGGCCGCGGGCGCAGTCGTCATCGGCAAAACCAACTGCGACGAGTTTGCGATGGGCTCGTCGAATGAAAACTCCGCGTTTGGGCCAGTGCGAAATCCGTGGGACACGACGCGCGTTCCGGGCGGTTCGTCCGGCGGATCGGCGGCGGCGGTCGCGGCAGGCATTGTGCCGGTCGCGCTTGGCTCCGACACTGGCGGCTCGGTGCGTCAGCCGGCGTCGTTGTGTGGCGTCGTGGGTATGAAACCAACGTACGGACGCAACTCGCGTTACGGGCTCGTCGCGTTCGCTTCATCGCTTGATCAGATTGGAGTGTTTGCGCGTGAGGTTGCGGACGTCGCGCGCGTGCTGGGCGTAATCGCCGGACGAGATCCGCATGATGCCACGTCGGCGGACGTTCCTGTTCCCGATTATGTCGCTTCGTTGACGGGTGATCTAAAAGGCGCCCGCCTGGGCTTTCCGCGCGCGTTGTTTGGCGAAGGAGTCGATCGCGAGGTCCGCGACGCGGTGAACGCAGTGGTTGACGTTTATCGCGATCTCGGGGCGGAAATCGTCGACGTCGAACTGCCGCACGCAAAATATGCGATCGCCGTTTACTACATCATCGCCACTGCTGAAGCTTCGTCGAACCTGGCGCGTTTCGACGGCGTTCGTTACGGGTTTCGCGCCGAAGACGCGCCGGAGTTGCGGCAGATGTACCGGCGCACGCGTGAAGAAGGTTTCGGCGCGGAGGTCAAACGACGCATCATGCTCGGTACGTACGTGCTCTCCGCCGGTTACTACGACGCTTACTATCGCAAAGCTCAGCAAGTGCGGACGCTGATCAAGAACGACTTTTTATCAGCCTTCCAGCGGTGCGACGCCATCATCACGCCGACCGCGCCGACGCCTGCGTTCGCCATCGGTGAAAAGGTGGACGATCCGCTCGCGATGTATCTGAACGATATTTACACGGTGACAGCGAACCTGGCGGGAGTGCCGGGGATTAGCGTGCCTTGTGGTCTTTCGTCGGAGAGATTGCCGATTGGATTTCAGTTGCTGGGACCTTACTGGTCGGAACCAACGCTCTTCAACTTGGCCCACGGCTACGCGCAGGCGCGTCCGTTCACCGAGCGCCCACCGGTCTTTGCGTAGTGTACGCTAGCGGGCAAAAGGGATTTCCAAGATTCTTTTCCCCATGAGTGTTGCGGTGGAGCTACGCTCGAACTAAGGGATCTCGTTGGACAGCGCGTTTTCTGCGATCGGCTTTATCAGGAATTAAGTCGCCGGTAAACAACTCAAGCACGCCTTTCGCAGTTCCGATCACGGGCGTCACGTCGAGTCCGACATGTACCGCGCCGGGAAGCAAACCCTTCCTCTTGATCTCATAGCCCGCCAGTCCGAACGCGAAGACAGTCCCCACGATTGGGATGGGTTTGATAATGCGCTTTGCAATGCCCCATCCGCCGGCCCTAATGATTCTGCGTTTCATCGTGCTCATCTGTTTAATGTTAGCATAGCGAGATGCGACGCACATTCTTTCTCGCCCTGCTGGCCCTCGCTCTGCTTGTGTCCTGCCGTTCCGGGACCAACAGCGGACAACGCCGGCTGCTCGTCTACACGCCGCACGGCCAGGACCTCTTACGAGACTTCATCGCGCGCTACAAGCAACAATATCCCGACGCCGACGTCCAGTTTCTCGACATGGGCTCCCGCGAGATTCTCGAACGCGTTCGCGTCGAACGTAACCGCCCGCAGGCTGACGTCTGGTGGGGCGCGTCGCACACCACATTTCAGATCGCCGCCCAGGAAAACCTGTTGGCTGAGTTTCGGCCCACGTGGGCCGACAAGGTCCCCGCCTCAGCCCGCGATGACAAAGACCGCTGGTACGGAACCTATGAAACACCGCAAGTCATTGCCTACAACAGCGACGCCGTCCCCGCCGTCGAAGCGCCCCGCGATTGGGACGACGTATTGGATGCAAAGTGGCGCGATAAGGTTCTGATTCGAAATCCGAATCCTTCCGACACGATGCGCGCTATCTTCGGCGCCATGATCCTGAGGTTTTACAAAGACACCGGCAAGCCCGATCAAGGCTACGACTGGCTGCGAAAACTGGACGCCAACGTTCACGAATACACGGCCGACGGCACGCTGTTGATGCAGAAACTCGCGCGCCGCGAAGGCCTGATCACGATGTGGGACATGCCTGACGTACGTCTTTTTAAGGAGCAGAAGAACCTTCCCGTCGGCTACAGCGTGCCGGCGAGCGGAACGCCCGTGATCATCGACGGCATCGCGTTGGTTCGTGGTGGGCCAAACCCGGACGAAGCGCGACGGTTCTACGAGTTTGTGACGACGCCGGAGAGTTTGAAATACGCGGCGGAGAAGTATTACCGCATTCCG
Source organism: Acidobacteriota bacterium (assembly GCA_046732935.1). Lineage (GTDB taxonomy): Bacteria > Acidobacteriota > Blastocatellia > Pyrinomonadales > Pyrinomonadaceae > PSRF01. Next base: position 91,550 of record JBKPOC010000052.1, read on the forward strand.
GTGCGCAGCGATCTGGATCGTTCGCAGTTGCCGGCATGGATGAACGAACCGTTCAAGACGCTGCCGATGGATTGGGAGCTGTTGCAAAAAAACGGAAGCGATTGGTTAAGATACTGGGACACTGAGATTCGCGGCAAAAATCGATAATGCCCCTTCTGTCTCTAAAGAACATCTCGCGCAGCTTTGGATCGACTCGAGCTGTCGACGACGTTTCTCTCGACGTCGAACAGGGCGAGTTCTTTGGTTTGTTGGGACCGTCAGGTTGCGGCAAGACGACGACGCTGCGGATGATCGCGGGTCTGGAGAAGCCCGACTCCGGAAACATAGACTTTCAAAACACGGATATTACGAATTTACCTGCCGAGCGTCGTGGGTTCGGCATGGTTTTTCAGAATTATGCGCTGTTCCCGCATTTAAATGTATTCGAGAACGTTGCCTTCGGACTGCGCGCGCGCCACGCATCCAAAGCCGAACTGACCGAACGTGTGGACAGCGCTCTCGACCTCGTCCAACTTCCCGGTTACGGCAAGCGCGCAGTTCACGAACTCTCCGGCGGCCAGCAGCAGCGCGTTGCCATCGCCCGTGCCATCGCTATTCAGCCTGTCCTGTTGTTGTTCGACGAGCCGCTCTCGAATCTCGACGTCTCGCTGCGTGAAGAAACACGCAGCGAGCTGCGCGAGCTCGTGACGCGTCTTGGATTGACCGCAGTCTACGTCACTCACGATCAGGAGGAAGCGTTCGCGCTGTGCGATCGAATTAGCGTCATGGTTGGCGGACGTCTAATGCAAACAGGCGCCCCACGAGAGCTCTACAATCAACCATCCGATATCGCCGTCGCTCGTTTCCTCGGCCGCAACAACTTGATCAAGGCGATGCGTCTAAGTTCGAGCAACACTAACGACGGCGAGTTCAAGACGCTCGAAGGCGGTCACACGCTGAGTCTGCCGATCAAACACGCTGACCTTTCACCGTTGAACCAACCCGTATTTCTCGCCATCCGCCCCGAACACGTCCAACTTCGCGCGCACGGCGCACCCGAGACCAACGCGATTCGCGGACACATTCGCGAGATCGTCTTCGCCGGCGCTACCTCCACGGTTCGCGTCGACGCCGCGGGACTGCTGCTCGAAGCGCTGGTCCTGCAACCTGACGGTCTCGCGGTCGATCAGGAATGCAGCGTCGTGCTTCCGCAGGATCGCCTGACGCTCCTGCAAAACCAACGCGGATGAAAAAGCGATCCGCGGTCTTGTTTGCGATCACCGTCGTCGTACTGATCTACGGCGTCATCTATCCAAACCTGTTCGTCGTCGCGACGTCGCTGCAACGCGACGGAAGCTGGACGCTCGCAAACTATCGCGAAGTGCTGTCGCAGGGCATCGTCGTCGAGGCGATCGTGAACAGCATCGTCTTATCGATCGGCACGGTCGTGCTTTGCGCGCTCGTCGGCGTGCCGCTGGCGTTCTTGTTCGAACGTTTCGACTTTCCCGGACGCCGGCTCTTCGCCGCGCTCGCTGCGCTGCCGCTCGTGCTGCCGCCGCTCGTCGGCACCGTCGCGTTTATCTTCCTCTTCGGCGAGTCGGGAATCCTGGCGCACAGCATCCAAAACCTCTTCCGGCTTCAGTCGCCGCCCTGGACCTTGGGCGGCTGGCCCGCGCTGCTGTTCTTCCACACCTACACGATGTATCCGTTCTTCTACGTCCTGACTGGCGCCGGGCTGCGACGAATCGACGCGAGTCTCGCCGAGGCAGCCAGCAGTCTGGGCGCGTCGCGGTTCGTGGTGGTCCGGCGCGTGCTGCTGCCACAACTCACGCCGTCGCTGATCGCCGCGGCATTGTTAACGTTCATGACTTCGATGGCGTCGTTCAGCGCGCCGCTGTTGTTCGGCGGGCACGTCCGCATCTTGACGCTCGAGATCTTCACTGCACGACAGCGTGGCGACGTCGTGCTGGCTGTGACTGAGACGGTCGTACTCGCAGTCATCTCGCTGGCCGCCCTCATCTTCTTTCAACGCTACGAGGGCACGCGCAGGTTCGCGGCGGCGGCGACGAAAGGCGCACCGCGCCGTCGGGCTGCGATCGCAAGCGGCACCGTGCGCGCGCTCGCGATGATCGTCGCTATCGTTTTTGCGATCGTTTTAGTGTTGCCCGTGGCGACTCTGATCCTCGTGAGTTTTGCTCGCGAGGGATCGTGGACGACGCAGACGCTGCCGTCCGCTTACACAGTTGCGAACTATGTTCGGCTGTTCAGCGAACCGTTTGCCGCCGAGGTTTTCGTGAACAGTCTTTCGATGTCGGCCATTGCAGCGGTTGCCGCGCTGCTCTGGAGTTTTTGTGTGGTGATGTTGGTCGTGAGCCGGCGCGGCGTAAAACTGCTGAACCAAAGCTGGCGGCGGGTGTTGTCGTTGATGGTGCTGATTCCCTGGGCGCTGCCGGGGACCGTCGTCGCCGTCTCCGTCGCGGAAGCCTACGGCCGCCCGGGATCGTTGCTCGGTTCGTTTGTGCTCGTCGGCACGTTCTGGATCCTGCCGGTCGTCTATTTCCTGCGTTTCATGCCGCTGGTCGTGCGGGCGCTGCAAGCCAGCATGGAACAACTCGATCCCGCGCTCGACGAAGCCGCGGGCTCGCTCGGCGCGCGCGCGTGGCAAAGGTTTCTCCGCGTCACGTTGCCGCTGGTGTGGCCGGGCGCGGTGGCGGGTACGGTGCTGGCATTTGTGATCGCGTTAGGCGAATATGTTGCTTCGGTTTTGGTGTTTGTGCCGGCGAACCGTCCGATTTCCATTGCCATCGCATCTGAGCTGCGCGACTTCAATCTCGGCGCGGCAGCGGCTTACGGCGTGGTTTTGATCGTCATCATCTCAATCAGCATGGTGGTGGCTGGCAAACTGGAACGAATGCGCGGGTAAAATAGTTACAAAATGAGAAAACTGTTCAAGCTACCGCAGATTTTAGTTGTTCTATCATTGGCGTTGCTCGTGCTGCCGGCGCTGTCGCAGACCGAACAGCAGATCGACAAGCCCGACGTTGGCGAACTCCATCAGGCACTACTCGATCTCACCAATCCCTGGACGGTGATGTGCGTCGCCGCGCATCCGGACGATGAAGACGGCAGCACGCTGACGGTGCTGCGGCGGAAGTACGGCGTTCATACCGTGTCGCTCTTTTCCACGTTCGGCGAAGGCGGACAAAATGCTGTCGGTCCCGAGCTGTACGAAGACCTCGGCGTCATTCGGGCTCGCGAAACGATGGCCGCCGCCGAAGTGCAAGGGTCGGAACCGCACTTCCTCGGCTTCCGCGATTTTGGTTTTTCGAAGTCGGCGGAAGAGACGTTTCGCGTCTGGGGCGAACGCGAACTACTCCGGCGCATGGTGCTCCAGATCCGTCGTCTGCGCCCTGACGTAATTATCACCAACCACGACACGACGAGTGGTCACGGCCATCATCAGGCAACGGGCCGGACAGTTATTCAGGCTTTCTTCGCCGCCGCCGATCCGAAGGAGTTTCCCGAGCAACTGACGCAGGTCAGCACGTGGCAGGTGCAACGACTCTTTGTCCGTTCGCGCGGCCAACAGACCGACGCGCCCACCGGTCCCGAAGCGCCGCCGCAGTTCTTTGCGATCGATCCTAACGAGACTGATCCTGTCCGCGGCATGACCTACGCTCAAGAGGCGCTCAGCGGTCTCCATAAACACGCCACGCAAGGTCCGTGGCCGGCAACTGTTCCGGCTGGCGGCGCGCGTCCGATTCGCTATAACCTCGTGAAGCAGGTCCAGACTGCCGCGCCGCTTCCGGCAAATGCGAAAACACCGCTCGACGGACTGCGCCTGCCGGACGCTGTTGCAAATCGCCTCGTTGCGCCGACGATCGAAGGCAAACCGCTCGTCGAATATCTCGATCGGCGTCTCGAAGTTCTGGTCGGGCTGCTGAGTGCCAAACGCCGCGGCGTTTTCAGTGCGCCGAAGGAAGTTGTCGACACAGATCCGCAGCGGTTCAAACTGATGGGCCAGCGTCTCGACAACGCTCTCGCAGTCGCGGCCGGTGCTTCAGTCGAAATCGCTTCCGCTGGAGACGCCATCGTTCCCGGTGAACCGTCGCGACTCAACGCCGTCCTGTCGAACTCCGGAATGGCCGAGATTCAAGTCAAGCAACTGAAGTTTCGCGGACTCGGGATCGAGAAAAAACTCGAAATCGCCGACAAGTTGTTGCCGGGCACGGAGACTTCCGCTGCCGTCGACGTCACGACGCCGAAGAATCTGAGCTTCAGCGTCCCGTCATCGGAACACTTGTACGACGGTCGCCTGTTCGGCGAACCACTGGCGGCTGAAGCGGAGCTGACGCTGGAAGGGGTGTCGTTTACCGTCACCACTGAAACGCAGCGTGACGTGGCGCCCGCGGTCGAGATCGTGAGTGTCGATCCTTCGCCGTATGTGAGCACGCCTGCGACGTCGCAGAAGCCGCTCGACTTCACCGTCCATCTGAAGAACCATTTGCCTTCCGAGTTTCGCGGAGTGTTGCGGGTGCGGGGCCAGAGTTTGGAGACGGGCCGCGAGATCCACATTGCGGCGAACTCTGCGGACGTCGAGAACATTGTCATCCGTACGGCGTTGCCGTTGAATGCGCAGCAGAATTCGGAAGTTGCGGTGATTGTCGATCTGCCGAATCCGAAAGATCCGATTGCGAAACGCGTTGTGCCGCTGGTGTATGCGGAAGCGATCGTGGTGAGTGGGCGGAAGGTTGGATACATTCCGAGTTCTGATCGAACGCTGGAACGCGCGCTGGCGGCGCTCGGCGTCGATGCGAAGCAGTTGACGGTTGACGACGTCGCCAAGGCGGACCTCTCGGTGTTTCATACGATCATCGTCGATAACCGCGGGTATCAGGCGCATCCGGAGTTGGTTGCGAATAATGCTCGACTGCTGAAGTTTGTCGAAGATGGTGGGACGTTGCTTGTCTTCTATCATCGAACGAATGAGTGGAATCCCGATGAGCGGCGGAACCGTCCGCAGCTCGCGCCGTATCCGATCGTTATCAACGACGATCGCGTGACGGAGGAAGATGCGCCGATCCTGTTTCTGCAGCCGCGTCATCCGCTGTTGAACTTTCCGAACAGGATCACGCAGAAGGATTTCGCGAACTGGGTGCAGGAGCGCGGGCTCTACTTCCCGAAAGAGTGGGATCCGAAGTATGCGGCGATCCTATCTACGCAGGACAAGGGCGAGCCGCCGTTGCGAGGTGGGCTGCTGGTCGCACCGTACGGACGAGGAAACTATATCTACACGAGTTATATTTGGTATCGACAGCTTCGGGCGGGACTCCCTGGCGGCTACCGCATGTTTGCGAATCTGATCAGTTACGGGCGACGTAAAGAGACCACTGATTAAGAGATGCGGAGACGGGGCGATGCGGTGAATCGGGGATGCGGGGCCAATCACCGCTTCTCCCTGTCCCCGCTTCACCGTTTCTCTGTTAAGCGGGCTGGTCCAGCATTCCTTCTTGTTCGAGGTTGCCGCCTTCTTCTTCAAGCTTCACGCGTGCGCGTTCGAGAAAGGTCTTGATCATTTCACGGACGCGCTTCTGCATCTCAGCGCTGATCCGTCCCTCGCCAACAAGCACGGCAAACCGGTGAAGATCCTTGGCGTGCTTCCGTCTGAGCTCGACGTGCTGAACGATCTTGATCAGCACCTTGTGCCCGCGTTCCTCGAAAGCCGCCGCATAACGGAGATAGTTCTTCATCTCGGAACGCGCCGGCGACCACTCCAGCCGCTCCGGCGAATCCTCCGTCTTCTCGACCGTAAAACTCGCATGGACAGCGCCGATCACGGGCACATCCGCCCGGACCATCCAGCGCATAATGCCTTCAGCTTCCTTGCGTATTCCCTCAATCCCCGGCATGAGATCCGCAAAATTACGGAGCTCGCCGAAAAACTCTCGCGCCCGTTCGAGCGTCGTCTGTAGTTCCACCTGGTCTGCGTAGGAAGCCTTGATTCGAAACATTGATTCTCCGTTAACCGTTATGCCAGATCGTTGATGCGCGATGCCGGAGATTTGGTTTCCCGCAGCGCGGCTGCTAAGTTACACGAGTAAAGTTTGCTAGTAAACATCTAAGTGCGTTTGCCAGCCTTAATTGTCTCTAAACATGAGCACTGGGGGTTCGCCGTGAAGGATAGCAACACCTGCCCGCGCTGCGAAAAACGAGGACTAAAATCCTGGGCCGAGCTCGACGACGAGCAACGCGAACTCGTCAAACGTTTGCCTGCCTCGGCCCGGTTCGATCTTGCTGAACGACAGGCGAAACATCGCTGGTGTACCCGTTGTTGGTTCGAGAGCGCGGATACGTCTCAACACACCTGATCAGTAGAGTATGCGGTTGTAAGCATCTCTGATTCCGCTCATCTGTTCCAACAGAGTGGCCTCCAACTCCTTAGCATCAAGGTCCATCCTCGTAGCCACATCCTTTGCAATCACGTGATCCGGATCGGGCAGCCGCGTCGAACGGCCCACGATCAAACGCAGGTTGTGATCCGTCGTGCGCAACAGGTTATAGCCGGTGCTCAGTGCAACGAAGTCGTCTTCGTTCAGCGACCCTTCGTCGCGCAAGCGATCGAGCGTAAACACCGTCGACCGATCTTCGCCTTCGTCGGCCAGCTCGTCGCACAGTTGCAGGTAGCGCACCGCGAAGTAAACGTCGAGCATTCCGCCTGGGCCATACTTGATATCGATACCCGCTTGCCGCCCTCTGCGTCCCTTCTCTCGTTCGAGACGATCGCGAACGCGTCGCGTTTCTGCCTTCAGTTCCTGCGGATCGAACCGCACGGCGTTCGCGTGAATGCGATGACGCGCGTGGGTCTCGATCATGCGTCCGAGCTCGTGGTCACCGCCGACGGCACGCAGCTTCACGTACGCCAGCCATTCCCACGGCGCGCTCTGCTCCTTCAAATAGTCCAGAAAACCCTCGGAGCTCGTGACGAGCGGGCCATTCTTCCCGTGCGGCCGCAGACGCAAGTCGACGCGGTACAGGTAACCTTCACGCGTGATGCTCGACAGTGCGGCAATCATCAGCTCCGCGAGACGAGCGTAAGCTTCGTCCTGCGTCAGGTTTTCGATTGGCGACGGGACGAGCGAGTCGTAAGTGATCAGAATGTCGAGATCGGAGCCGTAATCGACGCCGCCCGAAGCCAGGCGTCCGAGTCCGTAAAACGCGACGCGCGGACCGGCGCGAAACGAATGATGACGCCGCGCCATTTCGCGTCGCGCCACCAGGTAAGCCACGTTCAGGCTCGCCACTGCCAGTTCGGTCTGCAAGCGGTTCGTGTCGGAGATCGAGAGTTCGTTTGAACTGTCGAGCGAGCCGATCTCGCACATAAGTTCGGCCCACTTCAGACGCAACGCCGCGAGCTCGCCTGAGAACGTCTTTTCGCGGTCGATCGCCGAGCGCAGGATCGCGCGGTAGTCGCGGCGAAGCACGCTCGCGAGCCGAGTGCGGAGCGAAGCGATCAGCGCCGGATTGGCGGCGATCATTTCGGCGAAGGCGTCGGACGAGCCGCAGAGTTGGACCAGGTTCTCGAGGTTCTTTTCGGAGATGTGCAGTTGCTGGTCCGTCTTCTCCAGCGAAGCCGCGATGCGAGAGGCCTGGACCAGCGCGCGATGTGGGTTGAGCGACTCGCGGGCCAGCAATTGAATCGTCTGCTTCGTTATCTTCTTTTCCGAGTGTGGCGCGAAAACTCGGGCAGACGAAGTTGCGAGAACGGAATCCTGGTCGGCTAAATCTGTATGGCTGACCTCTTCCTGAATTGGCACCCGATGAGAAAAGAGCCGTTCGTAGATCCGGCGAACAGTTCCGCTGTGAGACTTCAGCGTCTCATCAAACTCCTCGACCGCGGAGAAGCCAAGCCGCCGCGCAACCAATGCGCGCGACGCTCGAGACTCGGGAACGATATGCGTCTGAAGACCGTGCTCCATTTGCAACCGATGCTCGAGTGCGCGCAGAAAGTAGTAAGCGTCTGAGAGTTCAGTGCGTTCTTGTTCGCTGATGAACGCACGATCGGCAAGCCGTCCGAGACTCACGAGCGTGTGCGGCACGCGCAGCCAGTCGTCGCGTCCGCCGTGGGCCAACTGTAGTGCCTGCGCGATAAACTCGATCTCCCTGATTCCGCCGCGGCCGAGTTTTACGTTGAAGCCGCTCTTCTTTTCCGTCTGTCGATCGATCTTCTGTTTTGCGAGGCGAACGTTGGCGAGCGCGTCGCTGACGGAAACGTCGGGGCGGAAGACGTAGGGCGTCACCGCGTCTTTGAAACGCGAGAAGAGACTTGCGGAGCCGACGGCCGCGCGGGCGCGGATCAGCGCCTGGCGCTCCCAATCCTGGGCTGAATGTTCGTAATAGCGAGTTGCTTCGTTTAGGGAACACGCGAGCGCGCCGTCGCGGCCGTGCGGGCGTAAGCGCAGATCGACGCGGTAAGCAGCACCTTCGCCGCCCGACTGGCCCACGAGTTTGGCGATTGCTTCGGAGAGCTTGACGAAGTACTCGCGGTTGCTGACTTCGCCGCGTTCGCCGTGACCTGACGTAGTGCCGTCGTCGGAGTAAAGGAAGAGGAGATCTATGTCGGAGGCGTAGTTGAGTTCCATCGAGCCGAGTTTGCCGAGTGCGATGACGCAGAACTCTGCGTCGGCAATGCGGCCGCGTTCGTCAGTGCGGCGTGGCGAGCCGTAGCGGTTGTCGAGATCCTGGACGGCGAGGCTGAGGGCGTAATCGAGAATCGCGTCGGCGAGGTTGGAGAGTTCTTCCATCGTGTCGACGAGTGTGTGTGAGCGGCGAATGTCGTGGAGGTAAGTGCGCAGCAGTTCGCGGCGGCGAAAACGCGCGAGCAGGTTTTGCGGGTTGAGTGATGAGTTTGTGAGTGCGAAACGAGCGAGCGACTCTTTCAACTCATCGCGTGTTCTGAGACGTGGATTCGATCGCTCGCGCGAAAGCCAACCCAGGTAATCCGGGTTCTGCTCGAGTGTGGTGGAGAGCAGTGGGCTCCACGCTGCGATGGCGAGAACGTCCGCGAGCAGTGCTGGTTGTTTGACGAGTTGTTGATACTGTCGGGGGCTCTCCTTCTCAATCCTCTCGAGCGCCAACCTCGCGCCCTGCTGGTCGGGCAACTCCCGCAGCAAAAACTCTGTCTCCACGCGCTTCTGCACCCGGACATATTAAGCGCAACAGCGGTGGCGCGGGAATCATGGAAATCTTTTGGCCCGGTTTAAAGGAGAGGTCACAACCATACTCTGGATTGTTGATGATATTAGTAACGGCGGGACCAGTGGCGATTTAAAATACCTCGATTACATCTCCTCCCAATTCCGTTTCAAGGCTTTTTGACGGCGCCACACAGCAACTCTCGATCGCTAGCCGTGGGTTCGAACACAATCCTTATAACCTCCTCACATTCGTTAATAGACAAAGCCTCAACAATCACTCCCTCGCTGGTGTTTATGTATTGAACCGAGTTCGCGGGATGAGTATCTGGAATTCGCCGATATTTGGCCTTGTCGAGATTCAGATTTTGAACCAGTAATGTCTTTCGAGGCGAAACTGCGACTTTCACAACCACCGCAGTAGTAGTCGCTTGAGCACTCGAGTCTTTTGTTTTGCAGGGGTCATCGGAGTAAGTAACATCCACTCTATTCTCTGCGGTCGCGTATATGTAGGTTCCACCAATCGAACTTGTGTGGGTGCCGAGCAACTTCTCGACATCGGCGCGGACGGAGCGGAGAGGAACAATTCCGCGCCAAACATTAGGTGCAGTGGTTTGGGTCTGATCTTTAATAACGACAGCACAGTCTTTAGCGGAAGGCAGGTAATCGATGTTCGTCACGACGTCATCTGATTCGCGGATTGTATAGACGATCCCGTCCGCAAAATCAGCGTAGGTCGCTGTAGGTCGATATCCATAAACTACGGTGCGTTCGTATTTGCTCTTATCCAGGCTGAAGTTCGCGACCTTTACTGGCAAATCAAATGTAACCGTTATTCTCAGAACCGTGTCTTTCCCGACCAAGCACTCGCAATTTGGTTTTGCTAAGAGTTGGTATGAGCTCTCGCACGGCCCTTCCGAATAGAGGATACTTACTCGTTGATTTCCAATCTCATAGCGGCCCAGTTCATTCGGGTTGCCCAGGAGCTTTTGGACTTGGCTCTTCGTAGACCGCAAAGGAACAATGCCTTGCCAATCTTTAGCAGTCACATCTATAACGGCGCCCGCCAGGAGTAGAATCACGGCCACAAACGTTAGGTGTGTTTTGATCATTGGCTCACCTCCTACTTACCGTTGGCAGAACTGTTTTTCAATGTCATGAAAGTAGCTGCTCCAGCCCCCTTCCCCGGGATCCTTTGCTGCCTCCGCTTTGTGCACATAGCGCGGATCAAAAACGTTGTGCTCGGGAACAGTGCCCCGATACTTTGCTGCATATTCAGGGATGTTGTGCGCCGCTTCAGCGAGCGCGCGATCCATGTAAAACTCATTTCGACCTGCTAAGTGAAATAGCTCAGCGACAGTCGTACCCGCATCGTATGCATTTTGTTCGTCAGCAGACATATGCGCGTTCCTTCGAGAGAAAATCGTCGCGTTGCCGTGCCGGATCAATCCTGTTGGACTTCCATAACCCAAGCTCCCTGGTGGCATCCTCCGCGTGTATCCTCCTTTACGCTGCGCGAGAAAATCATCAAAGATGTCCCGCAGATCTCCTCCCCTAAGTGCAGGGTTATCCTTTGTTGCAACCGCATTCAAAATTCGCTTTGCAAATACGACACACTGTATGTTTGAGATAATGGCGTCGACCTTGTCCGTGATCCGGGTCAGATCAAAGCCGGTATTCGCCGGGTTAGCTCCAGCATGATTGCTATAGACGCTTGCACTCGATTGAGGCGACAACAGTCCCGCAGCGAGGGCGATATTTATCCCGTTAAGGAAGTCAGCGGCGTCCTTGCCGAAGTACGAACCTTGCTTGACGACCTCGCCACCCACTAAGGCCGTATACTCGATGCCGACGTTCGGGTTCTTCTCCAGGATCGCCATCGCCGCGTCGCGTTTGCCCGACTGCCACAGTTTCTCCGCCTGTTCGCGATCATAAAGCGCCTGAAACGTCTCGGCCATCAAGACAGCCTGGTCGCGGTTAGCCTGTTCGTATTCTTCACTTGGTCCGCCTTCGATTTCCAGCGGCATCTGATCGAACTTCGGATTGTAGAAAATCGGTTCAGTAACGAGCGAAGGTGACGGAGGCGTGGTGACATCGGCTCCCAACGGATCCAATTCTTTTCGTCCCAGGTATGACCCGCCAACCATGTATTCGCTGCCCGTTGCCGGACTCGTGCTGGTCCACTCGACAGCGCTTGAGTTGGTCCAAACAGTCTGCTTCGCGATCTGCATAGCGCCAGCAAATACGTAACCCACTCGCTTATAACCTGTCTCGTCGAGTTCGGCGATTACTTTCCCTCCCAGCGCCGTTGATCGCAGATAATAGACCGAGCTGGTCGACGCCTGAACCTGCCACTCTTCGTTGATGTATTCCTCCCAGCGATTAGTCGTCGTCTTTTTAACAGGCACCGAGTTGCCGTCGAAAGTTTGCAAGACTTCCATTACTGATTGCGTCGGATACGGAGTTGGCCAGCCGCCAGCATATTCGTTTGCGACAAACTGATTCTGCCGGCCCGCTGCGTCGTAGCCGTAATTCGCACTGACATCTGAGCCAAGGTTTCCTTCCGCGTCATACGACCAAAACTGACGGCGATTATTCGTGAAGCTGGCGCCTTCACTTTGTGGACTCTCACTCCAGAGCCGGTAGTTACGAGCAGTCGTATTCTCCCACACGTCGTAGTTGTAGGTTTGTTTAAATGGTCCATCGGGGGTCGTGCCGCCGCGGGCTTCGGCGCCGGTTTTTACTTCCTGCAAACGTCCGATGTGGTCGTACGCGAAGGCGCGGTCGAAGGTTGGGTTCTGACTATCCGTGACCTTTTCGATCTTGCCATCGTCATAATAATCAAAGCTCCAGCTTGCCGAAATGGAGCCATTGCTGAGCGACATAGACGCGTTCTGCAGGCGCGAGTTGAAGGTGAGATGCTGGTGAGCGCCGTTTCCAAAGTCGAAGTCCTTTATTGCGCCCCATGCGCGATATTGAAAGTTGGAGGCGTAGGTCGGCGTACTGTGCGCCCCGGAGCCGGTGATGGCCGTCAAGTTCTCCGCATTATTGAAAGCGTAATCAACGCGCGAACCCACATGATCGGTAATTGCTTTCAACGCTCCACCCACGGTGTATTCATAATTGATCGTGTAACTGCCGCTCAATCCGGTGAACTGCCGTGTTTCTGAAGTCAATTGGGATAGTTGATTATAGTGGTATGTAGTCATACCCGTGCCGTCAGTCATCGAAGTTCGATTACCAGCCGAGTCATACACGATTTCGACCGGCGCCAACAACGCCCAATTGCCGCTGTACGACACATTCGTGGGTAATTCACGACTGTTGTAGGTAAAGGTCTGCGTGACTCCGCGCGCGTCGGTCACTGTTAAGGGCTGGCCGTCCGCGTTATAGGTGTAGGTTGTGCCCGTTGTTTGCACGGGATCCTTTCGCCGTACTAGACGACCATATCCGTCATAATCCTTTTCGATCTCCTGGTAGATGCCACTCGAGTCCGGACCCTGGAACTGCTTGACGTTCGTTACCTGGTCGCGCGCGTTGTAGGTGTTCGTGCGCGTTGAATAGACCGTCGTGCCATCCCACTGCAATACTTCAACCTTTAGCTGCCGGCCTAACACGTCGCTGTAGACCTTCTGTCGTCGACCTCTTTCGTCCGTTAGCGTGGCAACCATAGTGCCGGCGCAGCCACAGCCGGAGTAGGTGGCGGTTCG
>JBKPOC010000053.1:0-266581 GCA_046732935.1 Acidobacteriota bacterium
GGCGGCTGCCGTCTTTGGTGAAGGCCACGACTGATGGCGTGGTGCGGCCGCCTTCGGAGTTTGTGATCACGGTGGGCTCACCGCCCTCCATCACCGCCACCACCGAGTTGGTTGTTCCGAGGTCAATGCCAATAATCTTACTCATGTTCTTCTAATCTCCAATAACTACAGTTGAACGCCCACACAATATAAGACCTGAGTGCGTTGTTGTCAAGTTTATTGGTAATTATCTACTTGATACGGAGGCTATCAGTGTATAGGATGGGTTCGTTCAGGTTTACTAAGGATTTTACCAGATTCTTATTTGAGGATTTGGGAGACTTTGGTAGCCTGCGCGTTCCTCTATCCCGTCCGAAGGATTCTGCCTCGTGTCTGAGTTTCGCGATCCGTTCGCTCCGTCAATCGATCCCGATATTCCTACGCCTACCCGTGCGGACCTTCTCAAGTACGTTAATACGAAACACAGAGACGGCCTCGCGGCGGGTAGTCTTCCGTCCGAGCTTGCTGAGACGTTATGGGCTGGTGCCCGCGCACAGTGGGATGAGCGCCAAAGAGCAGCCGCCAAGCAGCGAGGCGAACAAAGCGTCAAGGGAACACGAGTTCCCGGCCAAACCGCCGACGAAAGAACAAGCCCGCAAGAAGAGCGCGATCGTGAACTTCTCGCCTTTATGTCAGACCAGGTGCGAGCGGCTTACGACGCGGCCGACTTCGAGCAAAAGCAAATCATTTGGGCAGCAAACGAGCGAGCATTCGAGGAAGCAGAGATACGCAAACAGCACAGGCGTTTACTTGAAGAGCAACGCATGGCTGATGCTTTGGATATGCTTCAAAGATTCAAAGAAGATCCCGATAAAGCGGATCAGCGGCCGCCTGAAAACTGGACAATGCCCGAACTTCTCAAGTGGCACGAGTATATGTCGCAGGCTAAACCTACTGTTCCGCATCCGAAAGGTTCGTATCCCCCGACGTTGGCTGAGTCTCAGAATATACCTTTGTCGATTGAAGAGAATTTGCGCCCGTCTCAGGAAGTTTCATTACAACTGGGAGACGATCTTCACGCGATGGCAGACGCGGTTACTTCCCCTCCTGCGAGTCCGAACGACAAACCTTGGCACAAGCGGGGAGATTTGGTCGTGGCCGTCGTACTCGCGCTGGGGGCTGCCGTGTTAGCAATAGCAGGTTACTTATTGCCGCCGAAAGCTGTGAGTTCTGTTATTTTTTGGCTTGTATGTATGTTTGTGCTGCTCGCGGCCGCTGAGTTTTTAGTTGCGCGCTACCGCGAGTGGTCGTGGTTCAAAACCGTAGGCGGGATCGTTCTCATGGCTATTCTTGTTCTTGTTTTTGCATGGTTCGCTTGGCCCGTACCCCCGTCTTAGTTCGGTGGATTCAAAATGCTTGGCTGCGCATCATCGTCAACCAGATCGTCAATATGGATTCCAGCGGTGCGGGCATAAGCCAGAAGCACGTAGACCGGAGGAAAGCGACGGCCCAACTCGAATTCGGAGATGCGGCTGTAGTGCATATCCACACCAAGGCGCTTTACCATTTCCGATTGACTAAGGCCCAAGCGATGCCGGATAGCCAGCAACTTAGCGGGAAGATTTTTTGGTCTTTGTCTCATTGAATTTTTCAATCTCCGCGATCTCTCTGGTGAGAACGTCGCGGAAGCGGGTAAGGACTTTGATTAGCAAGCTGATCTTTGCGAGGGACAAGCGGCGTTCGCGTCTGTTGCCGAGAAAGAATTCAATTTGGATCGAGCGGCGGCAATCGGCGATAGTGAGCATGTTAGTACCCCACGGATACTCGCCATCGCGGGAGTGTTCGACTTCGGCAAGGACATAAGATGTATGGCCGGTTGAGGCAGGGTTGAGAAAGACCCTCTTACGCAGTGAGAATAGAGCGACTTTAGCCATGCTTAGAACCTCAGGAGAAACAGTGACGTGAGACTCGCCCGGTATATCTGGGCGAAACGACATTGCTATAAAGAACGCGTCACGATGCTACCACTAGGTAGCGCATCGCACAAGTGTAAATCAGGAGGGCGCTCCTGATGAACAGACGAGCGATGCCTAAGAAGTTAGGTAAGAAGATGCGGCAGATCCGCGAGAATCTAGGAATGAGCCAACGGCAGATCGTTGAGGCTTTGAATTATAAAGATACTCCGTTGCGAGCGTCGCAGATCAGTCAATACGAGAATGGGCAACGTGAGCCAACCATGATGCTTGTGTTGGCGTATGCCAGGTTAGCGGGAATATCGACGGATGTTTTGATTGATGACAAGTTAAAGCTGCCATAGGGCGCTATAACTCAACGTCATACCATGTGTCGAGCGTTACGCCCCATCGTGAACAGTCAAGTCTTAGGTGTTTGCAAATACTTAGCAGGAGAGCGCCGTGAACTCGCATATTCTCGTCGTAGTCATAAAACGGGTATTCGAGTATTTCGCCGTTCATATCGCGTTCTATGCGAACAAACTCGTGTGAGTGGTTCGGACCGAATTCAAGAGTTTCCGTCTTGAATTCACAGCCGAACTCTTCTTCTAGAACTTTTTTGAATTCGGATATGTGAGGTGCGCCAAGTGGGAATAGCACACGTTGTCCTTTTAGTCCCAGACTCGAAATTCTTTGGTAATGTGATTGCAAATGTATGCGTCGGGAGTACCCTCTGGAACATCTGGCAGCAATGGGCCTTTGTCGTCTAGTGTTACGTCTGCGGCCTTCTCATATAACTCTTGTAGATGTGCGGGAGCCGCAGGGAATGACGCTAACGGTTCGCGTCCCCTCTTAATATCGAAGAGAATTTGCCCAATGATAGTTTGCTCAAACGCGGCCTTAGCTTCTCGTAGGGATTTGCCTTGAGCGACAATGTCGTGATCAATGCATTGCGCGGCCCATAAGCCGTTGTGCTGAATCAATAAGACTCTAAGAATGAAACTATACTCTTTCATGGCCCGTGGCTTAAAGTTCCGTGTGATTACTAGAGGAGAACTCGGGTCATAATTCACAAACAGGAAAACATTCAAGGGAATCAACATAGGGCGCTTGCATACGTCCAGTATGTTGCTTGCGTTGTATTGTATTGGCGGGATTCGTTCGATTGTCAAGGGCGCGTCGTATTCGCTAACGCGAACGGCGTACACTTTCTTCGCATAACACATGGTAATGCGCTACGGATTCGTGAATAAGATTCGGTTATGCGGCCTCTTCGTCGTCCGCAATGAGGTTTTTATATTCGAGGTTCGTTGAGGCTAAGAGCCTGAGCAACGTATCGCGGAACAAGAAAGAGTTTTCGCGGTTGTTGAATCGAAACTCGAATTCGTCCAAATAACGATCTAGATGTTTGACAGAGATTTGATGGTACGAGCCAACGATTGAACGCTTGAACAGTGACCATACGCCTTCCAAGCCGTTTGTATGAACGATGCCGCGCACCCATTCTTTTTTCGTATGGCTAACGGTTTCATGGCGCGTGTTCTTGTCGGCAATGCCTTCGTACTGATTGTTTTCGTCAGTAACGATGATTGAAGTCTCGTCCGCGAGTTTGGCTCTGATGAAAGCATGTAGCTCGTCGCGGGTTGGTTGTTTAACCGTGCAGACTTCCAAACGCACGTCGCCGTTGCGTTGTAGTGCCCCAAGAACGGTTGTTTTGTGATCGAAGCGTTGAGTACCGGGAACGCGGCCTAACTTGTCCTTGCGCGACTTGTGCATGTTCTTGGGGTTGCCGCCAATGTAGCTTTCGTCGCATTCCACGATGCCGGACAGGAGTGATTCATGGTCAACGTCTTTGACGGCTTCCCGGATGCGGTGACAGAGATACCACGCAGTCTTGTAGGCGACACCCAACGTCCGTTTAAGCTGGAGCGCGGAGACGCCTTTTTTCGATTCGCAAATCAGGTAGACGGCAATGAACCATTTACGGAGAGGCAAGTGTGAATCATGGAAGATCGTGCCGGCCGTAACAGAGAAGTGGTAGCCACAGCCGCCGCACTCGAATTGCTTGCGCTTGTCAGCCCGGAACACCTTTTCAGACTGGCAACGAATGCAGCGAACGCCTTCCGGCCAGCGAAGCTTCTCAAGAGTGAGGCGACATTTGTCGTCACTGTCGAAGCGTTCGATTAGCTTCATCAGGTTCATGTCGGAAGCGCGGTTAATAGGTCTTGGCATGGTAAGGAGTCCTTATGCGAGTTAAAGGCAAAGAAGATGACAAACAGGCACGCAACCTGAGAGAGAAAGAACCGATAGAAATGACGAGTGACGAGTTACTTGACTTCGCTCTAGATCCAGAACTTGCCGACGAGGTAAAGCGGGCAGCAAAGCCACCGGAAAGTACTGATTCTGAACAGGAATGTTAGGAGCGCTCGTCACGGGAAGCATTATCCCCTACTCGCTTACCCGTGTCAAGTAGATAATTACCAGTTTATTTGAGTGCGCCGACTGATAGCGGCCTACCGGCGATCTTCGTTGACTAGCTTCGAGACGAAGAACACGTAGTGAGCGCCCGAGAGGACGGAGAAGGCGAAGACGGTTGTGTAAATGGTCGGGAGATAGTAGCCCGTGCCGTAGGGAACGCTGGCGGCGAAAATTATCAGGCCGATGGCGACTATCTGGACGGTCGTGTTGATTTTCCCAAGCATTGACGGGCGGAAACCACGAAATCCCGTGACGATGTTGATTGCCGCGGCGCCCACGAGGATGAAAACGTCGCGGCTGATGACGGCGACTGTCACCCAGAAAGGCACGGGCAGATGCGACGGCAGAGGCTGTGGAAAAACGGACCGCATCGACAGCACGACGAAGGCGGTGACGAGCAGCAGCTTGTCGGCAATCGGGTCGAGGATCGTGCCGAGTTGGGACTTCTGGTCGAAACGGCGCGCCAGCAGGCCGTCCAGACCGTCGGTGACTCCGGCGAGGACGAAAATCGAGAGGGCGAGCACAAACTTCTGGTAGAAGAGCAGCGAGACGAAGACCGGGATCAAAACCATCCGGAACACCGTCAGGAGATTGGGAACAGTGATGATCCGTGCGGACATTTAGATACACGGATTTAAAGACGCTGATTTAATCGGAGTTCCAGCAAAGAGATTTCAGGAGGGCATCCGTACCTGATGGGCAGCACCACGGTTCCGAGGCCGCGGTTGACGTAGATCTGTGTGTTTCCCCAGCGCCCCAGCCCTTTCCACATCCGGCGCCGCGGACGGCCCGAAGCGCTCCGTTCACTTCGAATCGCGACCTGGCCGCCATGCGTGTGGCCGCTGAGCACGAGATCGACCGACGCGCGGGCGGCGCGCCGCAAAACGACGGGGTTATGCGCCAACAGCAGTTTCATCTCGTCGCCGCGAGCGCCGGCAAGCGCCAGCGACAGGTCTTCGAGACCGACCATGTAGTCGTCCACTCCCGCCAGCCAGATCGCTTCGCCGTTCAGCTCGAAGTGCATGCCCTCGTTTATCAGGACGTTGATTCCTTCGGCGCGAAAGAGGTCGGTGATCAGCGGGGCGTCAGTCCAGTGGTCGTGATTTCCGAGGACGGCATAAACGCCATGGCGCGCCTTTAGACGGCCCATCATCTCGGCGCACGGGGCAGCGTAATGACGCTCTTTCGAGATGTAGTCCCCCGTGAGCGCGATGATGTCAGGTTTCAGCCTGTTGGCGGTTTCAACTGCGCGTTCGATCTGTTCCCGATCCGAAAACGGGCCGTGGTGAACGTCTGACAGTTGAACGATGCGGAAGCCGTCGAAACTCTTTGGCAGCCGGTCGAGGTGGATGCGTTCATGCTCGATGGTGAGCATGTAGGGCTCAGTAAGTGCAGCCCGAGCGACATGCGTCAGACTAACCGCAAGGGACCGGAGGGGAGTTTCTGGCCGGTTGGAACCGCCGTAAGGCGCGACACGTCTACGCTGGTTCCATCGGATCGGAGTCGCCATCTTTTTGCAGTTGGTTAGCGCGTACCTGCCGGGTGCCGCGCTTAAGTGGGGCGCATTATAGAGACCCGCTCGCCCAGAAGCAAATCTATAGGCGATTTAGATGTTATCTTAAGGTCCAATGAACCATGGACTGGATCCTGCTGTTTTAATCGGCGTGACCGTAATGCTGGTGGCCGCAAAACTCGGCGGGGAGCTGTTTGAAAGACGCGGGCAGCCGTCTGTTCTTGGTGAACTACTGGCCGGTGTCGTATTGGGAAACCTGGTGATTTTCGGTTTCACCAGGGTTGAGCCACTGAAGACGAATGAAACGATCGCCGCACTGGCGGAACTGGGCGTCATCATTCTGTTGTTTGAAGTCGGGCTCGAGTCGGATTTGCGGCAGATGATCGAAGTCGGGTGGTCGTCGCTGCTGGTAGCGACGTTGGGCGTCATAGCGCCGTTTCTACTCGGCTGGGCGGTGTCGGCTTATTTCGTCCCCGAAGAAGCGATGCTCGGGCACGTCTTTATCGGCGCTACGCTTTGCGCCACCAGCGTCGGCATCACCGCGCGTGTTTTCAAGGATCTGGGAAAACTCGGCACACGCGAGGCAAGAATCATCCTCGGTGCGGCAGTGATCGACGACGTGCTCGGACTCTTGATTCTGGCCGTAGTCGCCGGAGCGATCAGGGCCGCGGCTTCCGGCGGCGTGTTATCGATACTCGATGTCAGTCTGATCGGGCTGAAGTCGATCGCGTTTCTGGTGGCGTCGATCGCGATTGGCCTCTTGGTGGTGCCGAGAATGCTTCGCGGCGCGGGCCGTTTGGAGACGCGTGGAGTTTTGCTCACGCTCGCCATTTCGTTTTGCCTGTTTCTGGCCTGGGCGGCGGCGAAGGTCGGACTCGCGCCAATCGTCGGCGCGTTTGCGGCGGGCCTGGTGCTCGACGAAGTCCACTACAAACCGAAAGGTGGGCGCACGGAACGAGATCTCAACGACCTGTTGCAGCCGGTGAGCACGGTGCTGGTGCCGATCTTTTTCGTCCTGATGGGATTGAAGGTCGATCTACGGCTTTTTGCTCGAGTCGATATTCTCGGGTTCGCGCTGGTGTTGACGTTAGCGGCGATCGCGGGCAAACAGATCTGTGGTCTGGGAGTCGTCGAGCGCGGCGTGAATCGCGTGGCCGTGGGCATCGGAATGATTCCACGAGGCGAAGTCGGTCTGATATTTGCTGGGATTGGCGCCACGTTGATGTTGCCGACGGCGAGCGGTGCGACGGAGCCGGTAATTAACTCCGCGACTTTCGGCGCCATCGTGATCATGGTTATTATCACCACGCTGGTAGCGCCCCCGGGATTGAAATGGTCGTTGGCTCGAAAGACGACGAAGAAAAAGAAGGGGTCACGCAATGGGAACAAGGGGAACAAAGAAAGATCAGCATAAGGCCGGCACGCCCGCTAAACCTCGCGGACAACAGACCGGGTTCGCCGGCAATCCCGATCAGAACCGGCAGGCGATGGACGATACTCCAGCACTGCGCGGCATTCGGAAGAAGACCAACAAGATGTTTGGCGACGCTTCGGAGCAGCACATCGGCGGCGACTCAGTGACGCCGAGCACTAACCGCCCATTAACCCCAGGGATGCGGCCGTTAAAGACGAAGTAAGCACCCGCGCCGCCAATGCCAGTAGGCGGCCTGGACGCCAACGAAATCCATAGATTTGTGTCTATGGCAACGGTGACTGACAGCGAAACAGATCTGATCCGGCGGGCACAGGCTGACGATTCAGTCGCTTTTTGCTCCTTGGCTGAACGTTACGCGCGCCGGATCTATCTGCTTGCGTTTCACTATTGCCGCAATACTCAGGACGCCGAGGATCTCTCACAGGAAGTTTGGCTGAAAGCTTATCAGGCCCTCGCCGGTTTCCGCTCTGACTCTTCGTTCTACACCTGGTTGCGCCGCATCACCATCAACTCTTTTCTGAATCATCAACGAGCGAGCACGTTCCGCCGTCAGGGCCAAACAAGCGTGACGGACCTGATCGAGGCCGGTTCCGAAAAGCTGCTCGAGTCGCACGCGACCTCGCCCGAAACGATCTACAACAAGGTCCTTTTCGAAAGCGTGATGAGCGCGTTGGCTGACCTGACGCCGACGCAGCGACTGATGTTTCTGCTGCGGCATTACGAAGGGATGTCGTACGACGAAATCGCAGGCGCGATGAATTGTTCCGCGGGCACAGTCAAGAAAGCCGTGTCGCGCGCGATCGCAAAGTTACGAGTGAAACTGGAGATTGAAAACGACGAGCCCGAGCAACTCACCCAGCTAGCGGCGCAGGAGTTTTGAAATGCACAACTGCAAGGAAACAACGGAGCGCATCACGGAGCTTCTTCTCGACGGGGCCGATCCGCGGCTGTCACTGTCGACGGAGTTGCGTGAATGCGCCGACTGCCGCGCAGAGTTTCGCGCGCTAAGGGAAACGCTGCAACTAACGACCCGACTCATCGACACCGCGACGCCACCCGACAACTATTGGCCCGGTTACCACGCGCGCCTCAAAGAACGTCTGCGTGCCGCGCAGCAGCCACGCGTCGAGCCGGGCCAATACCCGATCGCTCGTCATCAGTCGTGGTTGTTGCGCTTCTTCCGCGCGTCGATTCGCGTGCCTGTGCCGGTTGGACTGGCGTTGATAGTTTTATCCGCGGTCGCATTTAGCTGGGGCCGTAGTTCGAAACCAACAGTCTCCATCGTCCATGTTCCTGTTGAGGTTCCCGTAGTTCAAGAGAAAACGGTTACACAGATTGTTTACCGTGACCGAACGCCAAACCGTCCCAGGACAACACGCGTTGTTCGTTCGAACGATGCGTCCGTCGCCAGTCTCGAAGGATTTAAGCCGGCGGATGAAGTCAAGCTTACCGTCATCAAAGGAGGGGCTGCGAATGAGAAGTAAAACGTGGGCCCTGCTGCTCTGTCTGCACTGTCTCGCGATCGCCGCGATGGCCCAGAACCCAGCCAAGCGCCAGTTGGTGTTGCCCATCTCGGACGGCGGCGGGTTCGTAGCCTTCCGCAGTGAGACGTCAGGCAATGCGCCCGCAGCAGCGAGCCGATCGCTTTCCGCGTTGCTGTTCTCGCAGGCATTCGCCGGCGAGGACCGCGTCATTCATCGCGTACTCACCAACTCCGAGCGTCGCGTCGTCTTCGCTTACGATCTTGCGGTCAGCTCGGATCCGGTCACGAAGAAGTTCAGACTCGTCGTCTTACCTTCCGACGAAGCATTTCGTCGCTCGTTTCTGAAAGACTCGGCGCCGGTGCGAGCTCACGAATCGTTTGCGACATTTCCCAACTCCACTGCTCCGCAAACGCTCGACGATGGCGACGCCGTTTCGCTCGAGTTGCTCGTCAACCGCGAATCTGGCATCAAGATAATCGACGTCGTGAAGGTGACGTTCGATCGTTCGATCCTGCGTGAAAATTTTCTCGACGCGGCGCCAAAGGACTTCTCGATCGACGAGGTTTCATCGTTGTCGATCAAAACTTACGAACTTGCTATCGATGGAGTCATCATCGGGAAGAGTATATCGAAGATCGGCTGCGCCGGCTCGTTGCTCTGGTTCTACGTTCCCGACCGCGGCCGTTTTATCATTTCCTTATCGCCGCGCGACGGATACTCATTTCAAAAGATCGGCATGGTCGACGGGAACCGGATCGAGTTCACCCTGAACGGCGAGCTTTACGAGTGGTTCTCGAGCGACACGATCTTTCCGAGCGGTGGCGCCTGGAACCTTTGGGTGTTGTACGATCCGAACTACACGCCGCTCTTCATGCCGCAAAGGAACACGCCGGTGCCGGCTAGTGCGCAAAAGGGACCGAGCGTATTCGAAAAAATCGAAGACAAACTACTGACGCGCCAGGGAATTTCGCTGCTACGCAATGTCGGGATCGGGAAGGCGCAGGGAAAGCCGAGCATGGATGCGCCTCAACGCGTCATGGTCGGCGGCGCGGACAGCATGGAAAATCTCTTACCGAAGATTCCTTAAACTCGCTTAAGTCTCCCAACTTCAGCAGTCGCTAACTAACGTCTCAACAGCAATGGTTGGTTGAGCATGGGACCAGTGTGTCTACACATCGTGCAGGGAGGTGCACATGACGAGAAGATTATTTCCGGTGGCAATTGTTTGCTTGTTACTGGCGCAGTCGAGCGCGAAGTCTCAATCAACGCCGCTGCCGCGTTATGAGGTCGCAGCGGAGTTTGCGACGCTCGGTCGCGACTCATTCAGCGGAACCCGCAACGAAGCCGGCGTCGGTGGACGATTCACGTTCAACCTGAATGAGATCTTCGCGCTGGAAGGCGCGGCCTACATTTTTCCGCGCCAGTGTTTTGATTGTCGGGAAAACGGCGCGATGTCGGAAGCGGTGGGAGGCGTAAAGATCGGCAAACGCTTCCATAGCTGGGGCTTGTTTGGAAAGGCACGGCCTGGACTCGTGAGTTTCAGCAAGGGCAAGACCGACGTGACGATAACCAATCCCAACCCGGCATCCTTTTCTGTCAAACAAAACAGCCTGACCAGCTTTGCTACCGACGTCGGCGCAGTTGCCGAGTTCTATCCGTCGCCGCGAATCGTCACGCGTTTCGACTTCGGCGACACGATCGTCTTTTTCAGGCGGCGAAGCGAAAACGTAGTGATCTTCGATTCGAGTGGCGCACGGCTGTTTCCGATAAGCCGGCCCGCGAGAACTGAACACCAGTTTCAGTTCAACGCGAGCGTAGGCTTCCGTTTCTAGCAACCACAAAAGGCACAAAAAGCCACAGAAGGCACAAAAGATTTTTTAAAGGAAGAGGGACGCTTTTTAAAAAGCATTCCTCACCTTCTTTTAAGTTTTTGCGGTCATCTTTACGGGTGCCGCTTACTGGGCTGCCGCGGGCAGCAGGTTCAGCGAAAGCGCGAGCAGAGTACGAAGTCGTAGAACCGTGGTTGTTACAGATGCAGGGAGGGTCGTGTTTCAGTCCACGACCCAGGTGTCACCGCTATGGATTAGTTTTTCCAGACTTCCGGGGCCGGCCGTTGCGATGGCGGCGTCGATCTGGTCGACCATCATCTCTTCATACGTCGCCCGCTCAATCGCGCGGAAGATACCGACGGGTTGCGGAAACTCAGGCTGCTCCATACGCGCGAGCATGAACGCGACAGATGCGTCCTTCTGGTAGATGTCGTGCACCAGCAGATCGTTTTCAGTGATGCCGTTTTCGCCGATCATGACGACTTCCGGGATCGCGCCGTTCATGCGGATGCCTTTGTTGCGCTCCTTGCCGAAGACCATCGGTTTGCCGTGTTCGAGGTAGAGCACGCGATCCGGACGCACGGTGCGTTCAGCGAAATTATCGAAGGCGCCGTCGTTGAAGATGTTGCAGTTCTGGTAGACCTCGATGAACGAGATGCCTTTGTGTTTTGCGGCAGCTTCGACCATCTGGCCGAGATGTTTGACGTCGATGTCGATCGAGCGCGCCACGAAGGTCGACTCGCTGGCGATCGCGAGTGACAGCGGATTGATCGGGTAGTCGATCGTGCCCGACGGTGTCGACTTCGTTCTCTTGCCGAATTCTGAAGTCGGGCTGTACTGGCCTTTCGTCAGACCGTAGATACGGTTGTTGAAGAGAATGTAATTGATGTCGAGATTGCGGCGGATCGCGTGGATGAAGTGGTTGCCGCCGATCGAGAGCGCGTCGCCGTCGCCCGTGATCACCCAGACGCTCAATTCGGGGTTCGCGCACTTGATGCCGGTGGCGATAGCCGGCGCGCGGCCGTGGATGCTGTGGAAGCCGTACGTGTTCATGTAGTACGGAAAGCGCGACGAGCAGCCGATGCCGGAGACGAAGACGATCTTCTCGCGCGGGATGCCGAGTTCGGGCATCACTTTCTGCACGTTGTTGAGAATGGCGTAGTCGCCGCAGCCCGGGCACCAGCGCACTTCCTGATCGGAAACGAAGTCGGTCTTCTTGAGTTGTCCTGGTGGCGGCGCAATCCTGCCCGAAACCGGCGATCCGCCGTCGCTCTCGGCTGAAACCCCCTGCTCCGTAATGAGCGGCTTGTTCCCATTCCCATTCTGTCCATTCATCTCTGTACTCATCTCACAAATACTCCTCTACTTTGCGAACAATCTCTCGGATCTGGAACGGGCGGCCTTTCACCTTCGAGAAGGGAACGGCGTCGACCAGATAGCGGGCGCGGATCATGGTGCAGAGCTGGCCGAGGTTCATCTCGGGAACGATTACCGTCTCGAATGCCGCGAGCACTTCACCCAGATTACGCGGGAACGGATTCAGGTGCCGCAGGTGCGCCGACGAAACGCTCTTCCCCTCGCGCTGCATTTTCTCGACTGCCGACGAGATCGATCCGTACGTCGAACCCCATCCAAGCACCAGCACCTTACCCGACCTCTCACCCATCACTTCCAACAGCGGAACATCCTGCACCGCGCGGTCGATCTTCTCCTGGCGGAGTTTGACCATCAGGTGGTGATTCTCGGGATCGTAATTGACGTTGCCGGTAATGTGCTGCTTCTCGATACCGCCGATGCGATGCTCGAGCCCGGGCGTACCCGGCAGCGCGAACGGACGCGCCAACGTTGCTTCATCACGCGCGTACGGCATGAACGTCGACGGGTCAGTGTGAAACTTCACTTCGATCTTCGGCAGATCCTCGATCTCGGGGATCGCCCACGGCTCCGCGCCGTTCGCCAGGTATCCATCGGAGAGATAAAACACCGGCGACATGTATTTGAACGCCAGTCGCACAGCTTCGATCGCCATGTGGAAACAGTCGGCAGGCGTCGCCGGCGCAACGACGATCGCCGGACACTCACCATTGCGTCCCCACACCGCTTGAAACAGGTCCGCTTGCTCAGTCTTCGTCGGCAAACCGGTCGACGGTCCGCCGCGTTGCACGTTGATGATCACGAGCGGCAGTTCAGTCATCACTGCGAGTCCGATCGCTTCCTGCTTAAGCGCGACGCCAGGCCCGGACGTTCCGGTCAATCCAACCTGGCCCGCGAAACTCGCGCCAATCGCGGCGCAAACCGCCGCGATCTCGTCTTCAGCCTGAAACGTCTTCACGCCAAAACTCTTGTGCCGCGACAACTCGTGCAGAATGTCAGATGCCGGCGTAATCGGATACGAACCGTAAAACAAAGGACGCCCACACAACTGCGACGCCGCAATAAATCCGATCGCAGTCGCTTCATTACCCGTGATCTTTCGATACTTCCCCGGAGCGATCTGCGCGCGCTTGACCGTGTAGTGCGTGGTGAAAACTTCGGTGGTATCGGCGAAGTTGTAACCCGTCTTCAACGCGATCTCGTTCGCCTTCGCCAGTTCAGGCTTCTTCGAAAACTTGCTTCTGATCCAATTGAGCGTGTTCTCCATCGGCCGGTCGTACAGCCAGTAGAGCACGCCGAGCGCGAAGAAGTTTTTCGACCGATCGATCTCTTTACGCGACAACTCGACGTTGCCCTTCAGCGCGTTCATGTTGAGCGTCGAGATCGGCAGCTTGTGCACGCGATAGCCCGCGAGCGAATTGTCTTCGAGCGGGTTCGAAGCATAGTTCGCGTACTTCAGGTTCTCGGGCGTGAAGCCGTCGGTGTTGATGATGAGCGTGCCGCCTTCTTCCAAATCGGGAAGGTTCACTTTCAGCGCCGCCGGGTTCATCGCCACGAGTACGTTCGGTTGATCGCCGGGGGTCTTGATGTCGGTGCTCGAGAAGTTGAGCTGAAAACCGCTGACGCCCGGCAAGCTGCCGGCAGGAGCGCGAATCTCAGCGGGGAAGTCGGGCAACGTCGAGATGTCGTTGCCGACGACAGCGGAGGTATTGGTGAACTGGGTGCCGGTCAACTGCATACCGTCGCCGGAGTCGCCGGCGAAGCGGATGGTTACGGTTTCGACTTCTTCAAGATGCTTTTCAACCTGCGTGACAGGCGGTTCGATAACAGTGCTCATGGGTATTTATCGTCAGGCCTTTCAGAATGTATATCGCCGTCGGTGGGCGACTATGGATTCTATCATGCTACGTCTTCGCTTGCAGTTCCTGATCGTACGGCGACATCGCCGCGAGCTTTTGAATAATGCCGGGCAGAACGTTCAAAGTCGTCTCGACGTCTTCGTCTGTGTTGTATCTGCCGAGTGAAAAACGGATGGAACCTTGCGCGGCAGTAAAGGGCACGTTCATCGCGTGCAGAGTTGGCGACGACTCATGCGTCGTCGAATGACACGCCGAGCCTGTCGAGACGCAGATGCCGAGTTGATCGAGATGCAACAGGATGTTCTGTCCGTCGACGTATTCGAAAGAGATGTTCGACGTGTTTGGCAGACGATTCGACGGATGACCGTTGCGACGTGTCTTGGGAATGTTTTCGAGAATGCCGTTCTCGAGCCGATCGCGTAGTCTTCGGATTCGCGAATGATCATCGTCTTCTTGAGCAAGCTGGCACGCTGCGCCAAGGCCGACGATGTTCGGAACCGCGGAAGTTCCCGCGCGACGGCCGTGCTCTTGCGCGCCGCCGATGATGAACGACGGCAACGCGATTCCTTTGCGAACGTAAAGTGCGCCGATACCTTGCGGCGCGTGCAGTTTGTGACCGGAAAGCGCGAACAGATCGACGTTCGTCAAATCGATCGGAACCTTGCCGACCGCCTGCACGCCGTCGACGTGAAACCGCGCCTCACAACGATCCTTGATGATCTTTCCGATCTCATTAACCGGAAACAGGACGCCTGTTTCGTTGTTCGCCAACATGATCGAGACGAGTGCAGTGTCAGGACGCAGCGCCGCGCGCAGCTCGTCGAGATTGAGCTCGCCTTGTTCGTCGACGCCGAGCCACGTCACTTCGTAGCCATCTTTCTCCAACGCGCGGCAAACGTTTCGCACTGCTTCGTGTTCGACGAGTGTCGTGACGATGTGTTTCTTCGCAGGCTGGGAAGCGAGCACGCTGCGAATGGCCCAGTTGTCAGACTCCGAGCCGCAGGACGTGAAGACGATCTCGCTGGCGTCGGCGGCTCCGAGCAGCGTCGCGACTTGCTCGCGCGCATGTTCAACCGCTTGCTTCATTGTGCGTCCGAGCGTGTGCGCCGAAGACGGATTGCCGAAGAGCTCGCGCAGATACGGCTGCATCGCGTCGAAAACTTCGGGCGCCACACGCGTCGTGGCGTTGTTATCAAGGTAGATCATGTGTTTCGAGTATCTCCTGAATTAGTTGGTGACAGGATCCGCAGCCGCCGCCGGCGTTAGTGGCTCGCGTGACCTCGGCGACTGTAGTCAATCCGTGTTGCTGGATCTCGCGTTCGATCGAGCGTTCCGAGACGAAAAAGCAGGTGCAGATCAACGCTTCGTCGCCTGCCCAATCGTCGCGAGCGGCGTTGCTGTATTCGCGAATGGCCGCGAGCAGTGCGTCGCATGCGAGTCCGGGACAGTGTTCATGATTCGGCGGGATATTTCCGACCGGCGTCTCCTGTGCGATGACCGCAGCTTCGGCTGTCGTTATTCCCACGACGCGTTGTGTCAGCAACGAGGCTGACGCGACCAGGACGTCGCATCCGGCAGCTCGGAACCGCGCTTGCGAGATGCGGTGCAGTTCGTCGATCTGTATCGAGATTCGCGCGTGAGCCCCGCAAAGCAAAGACGCCGAACGTCCCCTGAAACTGGGTTCATCCGCGTCGCCGACGTTGCACGGATTTAGGAAATGACTTGATACATCCGCCACCGTTTGCTGAAACTACCCGCCACTCTCGCGTTTGTCAAAAACCGGCGAAATCAGCTACGCTTCATGCACCGATGACACAACTCAATGAACAACTGATTCTCGATAGTTTGAGACAGATCAAAGATCCGGATCTGCACAAAGACATCGTCACACTCGGCTTCGTCCGAGACTTGCGTGTAGACGGCGGCAACGTCTCTTTTCGTATCGTTCTCACGACGCCGGCGTGTCCGGTGAAAGCCGAAATGGAAACGGCCGCGCGCGAGATCGTCAGTGGACTGCCCGGCGTCTCAGCCGTGAACGTCACGATGGATGCCGAAGTGCCGAAAGGCCGTGGACTCGGCGAGAAGATCGTCATAGAAGGTGTGCGAAACATCGTCGCCGTTTCGTCCGGCAAGGGCGGCGTCGGCAAGTCGACTGTCGCCGTGAACCTTGCGGTGTCGCTGGCGCTTGACGGCGCGCGCGTCGGATTAATGGACGCGGACGTCTACGGGCCGAACGTTCCGATCATGCTTGGCGCGAGTGATGCGCGTCCGGAAGTCGAAGTCAACAAGCTCGTGCCGATCGAAGCGTTTGGCGTGAAGTTTATGTCGATGGCGCTGCTGCAACCGGGTGACAAGCCCATGATCGTGCGCGGACCGATTCTGCACGGGCTGGTGAAACAATTTCTGACCGACGTGAAGTGGGGCGAGCTCGACTACTTGATCGTCGACATGCCGCCGGGCACGGGTGACGTGCAGTTGTCGCTGGCGCAGCTCGTGCCAGTGCAGGGCGCCGTGCTCGTCACGACGCCGCAGGACGTTGCCATTGCCGACGTGCGCCGCGCGTTGCGGATGTTTGAAACCGTGGCCATACCGGTGCTGGGGATCGTCGAGAACATGAGCTACTTCATCGCGCCCGACACGGGCACGCGTTACAACATCTTCGGCGAAGGCGGCGGAGAACGGCTGGCGCAACGCTATCAGGTGCCGTTCCTCGGCGCGGTCCCGCTCGGGATCGAGGTGCGTGAAGGCGGAGACAAGGGCGTCCCAGTCGTGGTCAGCAAACCTGACTCGCCGCAGGCGCTGGCGTTTCGTCGAGTGTCGGAGGAAGTGGCGCGGCAGATATCGATTGAGGCGATGAAGCCCGAACTTGTCGTTTTAGGCAAAGGGCAATAAGATAAGGACGAGTCTGAAGAGACCGATATTGAGAGAGGATTTATAAACGAAATGTCAGCAACCACAGCGCCCACCGTCGCACTCAACGTGACCGAGTCGGCCGCAACCGAGATCAAGAAGTTCATGGCCGGCGAGGAAGGCCTTCCCGAAACATCAGGGCTCCGCGTGCGCGTGGTGCCGGGCGGATGCTCGGGTTTCCAGTACAGCCTCAACATCGAAGAGCAGTCGCGTGAAGGCGATTTCATCATCGACGAGAAAGGCGTGCGCATGTTTATCGACATGTTCAGCGCGCAATACCTCAATGGCGTCGAGATCGATTATGTGACTGGCGTGATGGGCTCGGGATTCACCTTCAAAAACCCGAACGCCACTGGCAGCTGCGGCTGTGGCTCCTCGTTCACCGCGTAAACAAGGCTATCTCAGATACCGAGACGGGAGACGGGAGCGATCCCGATCTCCCGTTTCTTTGTTAAGGGGGAACAAACCAAAAATGCCTAAGATCAACGCCGAAACTGCTACTGGTCCACTCGACATCGAGGCGCCGGAGGGCAAGAAACTGGTACTGGTATTGGAAGACGCCGGTGTCGACATTCTTCACCGCTGCGGCGGCAACGCCCGCTGCACCACCTGCCGCGTCGAGCTGCTCGAAGGCGAACCCGGCGAAATGGGAGAACTCGAACGCAATCGCCTCGCGATGGAAGCCGAGCTCGCGCCGAACGTTCGACTCTCGTGCCAGATTCGCGTCAACAGCGATCTCAAGGTCCGCGTCATCAACCAGGTAAGCACGCGCGGCATGGACGCCGGTCCACGTCCTGTCGATTAATCGGGCCACGGGCCACAACGATTATTTGCGCCGCCGGTTGGTCTGGGTGTAATCTTCGCGGCGTAATTCCAAGACATCACGGAGGGACTTATGCTAATTGAGTCAACTGCTCAGCTCCCCATCAGTCTGGCTATGTTTCAAGAGCTCTTTCACTCACCGGATGCACAGGCGTTAACCCGAATCATCTTTCGCTGGTTTCACTTCGCTGCCGGCATCACCTGGATCGGCATGCTTTACTTCTTCAACCTCGTCAACGTTCCGTTCCAAAAAGGCCTCGACGCCGATACGAAGAAGAAGGTGAACCCGGACCTGTTGGGTCGCGCGCTCTGGTGGTTCCGTTGGGGCGCGCTGATAACCGTCGTCGCGGGCTTCGGCTACTTCGCGATGTTCATCCTCAAGGCCGACGTTGCGAACGCGAATGCAGTCGGAGGCGGCCACATCAATCTTTGGTTCGTACTCTTTGCGTGGTTGACGTATCCCGTCGTGCTGTTTCTGCTCGAGTTTCTGATCATCAAGAGGGTCCCTGCGTTGATCAAGGACGGCAGAGTTTTCGCCGTCGTCATGTTTTTGCTGACTGCGTTCGTGACGTGGGGGTTGATCAGGTTCTTCACGGCGATGTTGACCGTCAACGGACAAAGCTGGGCCAGCAACAAGTCGTACTCGATCGGCATCGGCGGCGCGTACGGCCTCGTGATGCTTTTGAACGTTTGGGGAATCATCTGGCCCAACAACAAGCGAATCCTGGCTGCGACCGCCGGCACCGGACCGGCTGCTCCGCCTGAACTGGCGCGCCAGGCATTTATCGCCTCGCGAACAAACACGTGGCTGTCGTTGCCGATGTTGCTATTCATGGCTACGTCGCACGGCGATTGGGTTATTTTCGGCAAGTAGTGGGATAATAATTCGTGTCAATCGGTGGTGAAACACGAATAAAGACAAGGAGGTGAGTAATGAGTTCAACTGGCTCCTATAAACCGCGGCAGTTCAACCTGAGCGGCCTCAACGGGATTTCAGACCAAACATTGGAAATGCATTTCAAACTGTATGAAGGCTACGTCAAGGAGACGAACAACTTGACGGAGAAGATCACGCAGTTTATCAGCGACGGCAACGTCGATCAGGAAGAGATGCCGGCGTATTCCGAGATCACGCGGCGGCTGGGGTTCGAATACAACGGCATGGTGCTGCACGAATACTACTTCGACAATCTGAAGAGCGGCGGCGGCCCTGGCGACCCGGAGAAGACGACGCAGTTTGCGAAAGCGGCGGAGACGAGTTTCGGGAGTTACGACATTTGGAAGGCTGACTTCGTCGGCATTGGAAAGATGCGTGGCGTTGGTTGGGCCATTTGCTACCAGAATCCGATGAACGGCCGGCTTTCAAATCACTGGATCACGTTGCACGAGACGGGGAACGTGGCTGGGTTCACGCCGATCCTGGTGATGGACGTTTGGGAACACGCGTTTCTGTTGGACTACAAACCGGCCGAGCGGCCGAAGTACATCGAAGCGTTCTTCTCGAACATCGCGTGGGATACCGTCGAGGAACGCCTCAAGAAGATCACGGGCGTCCAATCCGCGCGGGCTTAACCACGGATCCGCGGATTAGTTTTGCGGTAGCGGTGGTTTCTTCAAGCCGCAGTCGACTGTCAACGAGCGGAGGAAGTTCAAAATGTCTTCGCGCTGCTCGGGCAGGACCTTCTGCGGCTTGAGATTTTTTGTATCCAGGTACGGATTTGGCTTTCCCCCACCCAACATGATGTCAACGGCCTCTTCGAGCGTCTTCGCACTGCCATCATGAAAATACGGCCCTGACCTCGCGACGTCTCTCAACGTCGGCGTCTTAAACGCACCCGTATCTTCCGGCTTCTTCGTCGCATTGAAACGTCCGCCATCAGGCGTTGGTTGGTCCATGCCAATGCCGATATTGTGATACTGCTGATCCGTAAACAGCACGCCGTCATGGCAGTTATTGCACTTGATGCTCTGAAAGATATTCCACCCGCGAAACGCGCTCTGGCTAATGGCCGAATTGTCGCCTGCTTTCCAACGGTCCCACGCAGTGTTGCCGGCAATCAACGTCCGCTCAAACGCCGCAATCGCTTTCATCATATTGTCGGCCGTCGCATCGCTCCCAAACACCTTTTGAAACTGCGTCTTGTATCCTTGCAGCGCATTGATCTTCGCGACGATCTCGTTCGCTTTGTCACCCACACCCATGTTGCCACCGGTCCACGCCGCCATCGCCTGCTTCTCGAGCGACGGGCTGCGTCCGTCCCAGTAAAACTCTTTGTGATAACCAATATTCCAAAGCGTCGGGCTGTTGCGCGTCAACTGTTTATTTCCCGCGCCAATCGCCTTCGGCAGACCGTCAGTTAGACCATGCTCGCAAACGTGACACGAGTAACACGACTTCGATCCGTCGATGCTGAGTCGCTCGTCGAAGAACAACTGCCGGCCCAGCGCGACTTTTTCAGGCGTCATCGGATTGTCTGCCGGGATCGACATCGCTTCGTACGTCGTGAGTTGCGCCGGCAGCGGCTGGATTTCCGGAGTGAAACCGCCTATGTGACAAGATAGAGTGAAGGCAATGACAAGCGTGAACAGAAGAAGGGACAGTTTTTTCGTGTACATAAACTTTGTGAACCTGAGAATCGACTTGTTGGACCGTGTCGCCGGATTCTTACATTTGCGTTTGCGAATTGTCTACCGATGTGTATGCTCGAACACGGATGAAACTCGTTTTAATATTCACGTTGGTCCTTGTTTGTGCGAGCTGTTCGGGCCACAACGATAACGAGCACACGACGGCGACGACGATCGTTCCGCCACCGCCGCAGCAGGTGTTGCGCGCGGAGTTGCGGCCTGGTCTACAAGTCAAAACCAGCGAATCAAAACCTTCGTTGTTGTTATTGAACATTCCGCAAACGACAATTCGCGAGGGTGAAGAATTAGTAGTGAATTTTGTCCTCGGCAATGCGAAGCTCAAGGGCGACGGCGGCGAGTACCGGATTCGTTATATGATCGACGACGGAGACATGCAGTGGCTCGATCGCTGGGAACAGCTTGCGTTGTCAGGTTGGATCCCGGGCAAGCACATGCTTCGTGTTGAATTGATTGGTGCGGAAGGCTGGCCCGTGGCCGTCGAAACGCGCGAGATTACGATTGTGAAATGAAGCCACAAAAAGGCACAAAAGACACGAAAATGTTGAAGGAGAAATTGTTCAAGGAACTGGCCGTTGAGGCGGCGACCTGCACGCAGTGTCCGGCGATGTGCGGGCGCAGCGCAGTCTTGAGTGAACTGAACGGTTCGCCGAAAGCACGCATCATGTTCATCGGCGAAGCGCCGGGACGCAAAGGCGCGGACCGCACCCGCATACCATTCTCCGGCGACCAATCGGGCGCGAACTTCGATCGTTACCTGAATTCGATCAACCTGACGCGCCAACAGATCTTCATCACGAGCGCAGCGTTGTGTAATCCCCGCGCGGAGTCGGGCGCGAACCGCAGACCGACGCAAAAAGAGCTGTCGAATTGTTCGCATTTCCTGCGACGGACAATCGAGCTGATCGATCCGCGCGTGATCGTCACGCTCGGGTCGGTCGCACTCGAAGCGCTGAAGCGTATTCAGTATCATGAGTTGAACCTGAAAGAGTCGGCGGCGAAGATTCACTCGTGGAACAATCGTGTGCTCGTGCCGATTTATCATCCGAGCCCGCAGGTGCTGGCGTCGCACCGGCGAGAGGCGGAGCAGTTGCAGGATTATCAAGTGGTAGCAAAGGCTGTGCAATGATCGACTATGAGGTCGTACGTGCAGGTGGTGCCGGTCTACTCGATCTCTCCGCATCGCGGAGTCGGATTCGTGTCACTGGGTCTGAAGCCACGATGTTCCTCAACGGCCTGATCACGAACGACATCAAGAATGCGACCGAGACTAGCTGGCTGCCCGCGGTGTTTCCGACGGTCCAGG
Source organism: Acidobacteriota bacterium (assembly GCA_046732935.1). Lineage (GTDB taxonomy): Bacteria > Acidobacteriota > Blastocatellia > Pyrinomonadales > Pyrinomonadaceae > PSRF01. The sequence goes on from JBKPOC010000053.1 coordinate 21,588, forward strand.
GGCGACTGATCGGCGCAGTTCGAATCGTACGCATAGATTCGGGTTTTTTGATCGATACCGAAGTCGCAGCGCATGAGGAGGTTTTGAAAACGATCTCGCGGTTCACGCTCGCCGGTGATTTTCATGTCACAGACGTAAGCAGCGAAATGGCGTTGGTGTCAGTGCAGGGGAAACGCGCCCGCGAAGTGATGCAGACGGCCGGCATCGCCGGCATCCGTGCAACGCACACGGGCGAAGATGGATACGATATTTTGACTAGCGGTTCCGTTACGGAACAACTGGTTGCAGCGGGAGCCCAACCCGTGAGTCCCGAAACTTTTGAAATTTTGAGAATCGAAGCGGGGATAGCGCGTCACGGCAAAGACATGGACGAAACGAACGTCGTGCTCGAAACGAACCTCGACGACGCGATCAGTTACACGAAAGGCTGTTACGTGGGCCAGGAGATCATCATTCGCATCAAACATCGCGGCCACGTCGCGAAGAAATTGACTGGCGTGAAGTTCGAAGCGGCTGTAGATGATCGAGCGGCGATTACGTCCGAAGACGGAAAAGAGATCGGTCACGTAACCTCGGCAACCTACTCGCCGAAACTCCAAACCCACATCGCGCTTGGCTACGTGAGATACGAATATCTCGCCGCCGGGACGAAGGTGAAAGCAGGCGACGTTCCCGGGACTGTTTCAGAACTGCCTTTTGTGCGTGGTAGTTGGTATGACTAAGAACGATCTGGATTACGCGCAGGCGCAACTCGCTTACTCGATCATCGAAAACCTGATCGAGCACACGCGCATCGTCAGCGACCTGATCGCGCTGATGGCCCAGGTGCTTGACGAAGACACCACCAAAGCCCTCACGCAAACACCGACCTGGACCGCCTATCTCGACAGCCGGCGAGCGATGGAAAAAACCCGCACGGACATCGAAAAATTCGCTGAGGCGTTGAAGGAATTAAAGCCGGATGAGTGAGTCGATCAGCGGATCATCATGATCACTTGCCGCTCGCGTCCGCCGTCGAACTCGCACAGAAACACGCCCTGCCAGCGGCCGAGCAACAGCTTTTCATCTGCAAACGGGATGGTAACGGATGAGCCGATCAAACTGGCCTTGATGTGGGCGTCGGAATTTTCTTCGCCGTGGCGAAACCCCATGCCGTGTTGAGGAATCAACGTTCGCAGCGCGTGAAGCATGTCGCGCGGCACGTCCGGATCGGCATTCTCGTTGATGGTCAGACCGGCAGTAGTGTGTTGGACGAAAAGAACGACGATGCCTTCCTTCGCGCCCGCTTCTCGCAGTTTCTGATTGACGAGGTCGGTGAACTCGACGAGCTCTTCGCGATTCCGAGAACGAACGTTCAGGACAAACACGGATTATTTATCTTTACCTGACGCCTTCCGCTTAAGTAAGGCCCAGCCACTTGGAAGTACCGCCGCGGCCAGCGCGATCTTGATCGCGTCGCCGGGAAGAAATCTCAACACCGCCAACTTGAACGAAAGCTCGGGCGAAGTATTCGTGATGATCGAATACCAGGCCCAACCGCTCAGAAGAATGATCGCGGAACCGAAGGCCATCGCGGCGACGGCCGTGTGATAATGCTTGTCCCAGCCATGCTCCGCGAACGCGCCGGTGATGAACGCGGCAGCGGGAAATGCGACGAGGTAACCGCCCGTCGCCCCGAAGAACCGAACGAGTCCACTGCCGCCGCCGGCAAAGAACGGCAAGCCGACGGCGCCTTCAATCAAGTAAGCCATGACCGCGGCCGTGCCCAAACGCGACCCGAGCAACGCGCCGGTCAGCAGGACAGCAAACGTCTGTCCCGTGATCGGCACGTCGCCGATAGGAAGCGAAAACTGAGCACACGCCGCGATGAACAGACTGAAAACGATCACGAGACCGAACGAGCGTGTCCAATCGAGGGGAGAGAGGAGCGTTCCAATTAAGGTATCGGTGTTTGCTTGATTGTGCATGTCGATTTCGTCTTGGGTCTTTGGCCTTTGGTCTTGGATAACTCGTTACAAGACCAAAGACCTAAGTCCAAAGACCCAGTTTGTGTTTAGTCTCCTGCGGCAGACTTCACTACTTCTCGCTCCGTCGTGGCCGGCTCTATGGCCATCGTTCCGATACGCATACCGTGGAACGAACGCCAGAGGAAGAAGACCGAGACGAGGAAGAAGAGTAAAGCCAAAATGTGTGTCAGCAGCGTGTTACCGTTATTGCGCGCCGTCAAACTGACCGCCAGCTCAACCGCGAGCAACCCGAACAACGTCGTAAACTTGATCACCGGATTCATCGCCACCGACGACGTGTCCTTGAACGGATCGCCAACCGTGTCGCCGACAACCGTCGCGTCGTGCAGCGCGGTGCCTTTCATCTTCAGGTCAACCTCGACGACTTTCTTCGCGTTGTCCCACGCGCCGCCGGCGTTCGCCATGAAGATCGCCTGGTACAAACCAAAGATCGCGATCGAGATCAGGTACCCGATGAAAAAGAACGGTTCAACAAACGCGAACGCCAGCGTCGAGAAGAACACCGTCAGAAAGATATTGAACATGCCCTTCTGCGCGTACTGCGTGCAGATCTGAACCACCTTCTTACTGTCTTCAACTGACGCCTTTTCGACGCCTTCGAGCCGGATGTTCGCCTTGATGAACTCGACCGCACGATACGCGCCGGTCGTCACCGCTTGCGTCGAAGCGCCAGTGAACCAGTAGATGACGGCGCCGCCCGTGATTAGCCCGAGCACAAAGGGAGCGTGCAGCAGCGACAAGCTTTCGGTGTTGACCCGCAGACCTTCGGTCAACGCCATGATGATCGAGAAGATCATCGTCGTTGCGCCGACCACGGCCGTTCCGATCAGCACGGGTTTGGCTGTCGCTTTGAACGTGTTGCCCGCGCCGTCGTTCTCTTCGAGCAGGTGTTTTGCGCGCGCGAAGTTTACGTTGACGTTGTAGTCCTTCTTAACTTCCTCTTCTACGTTCGGCACTTGTTCGATCAGCGAGAGCTCGTAAACCGACTGTGCGTTGTCAGTTACCGGGCCGTACGAGTCGACGGCGATCGTGACCGGTCCCATGCCGAGGAAGCCGAACGCCACTAGTCCGAAACCAAACACCGGCGCCGCCACCGGATCGACCATCAACCCACCCAATCCCAATCCTTCAGTGAAACCGAGATTAGTGAAGAAATAAGCGATCGCCATTAGCGCAACGATGCTGATGCCGAGCCAGTAAGCCGAAAAGTTTCCGGCCACGAGACCGGAAAGGATATTCAACGACGGACCACCTTCGCGCGAGGACATCACCACTTCGCTTACGTGGCGCGATTCAGTCGACGTAAACACTTTCACGAGCTCGGGAATGATCGCGCCGGCGAGCGTGCCGCAGGAGATGATGCACGCGAGTTTCCACCACAGCGTCCGGTTGCCTGCCAACTCCGGAATCGTGAAATACGAAACAACGAAGGTGATGACGACCGAAACCACCGACGTGATCCAGACGAGCGACGTCAGCGGCGACTCGAAGTTCATCTTGTCAGCGGTTTTGTATCGCCCCTTGGCGATGGTGTCGTTGACGAAGTAGGAAAGCGCGCTGGCGATGATCATCATAACGCGCATGACGAAGATCCAGACCAGCAACTGCACCTGCACTCGCGGATTCGAGACGCCGAGCAGGATGAACGTGATTAGCGCGACGCCCGTCACACCGTAGGTTTCGAAACCGTCAGCGCTGGGGCCGACCGAGTCGCCTGCGTTGTCGCCGGTGCAGTCCGCAATGACGCCCGGGTTGCGCGCGTCGTCTTCCTTGATCTTGAAGACGATCTTCATCAGGTCGGAACCGATGTCGGCGATCTTCGTGAAGATGCCGCCGGCGATACGCAGCGCGGCCGCGCCCAGTGACTCACCAATCGCAAAACCGATGAAGCATGGTCCGGCGTAGCTGCCCGGGATAAACAACAGGATGCACAGCATGATCAGCAACTCGGTGCTGATCAGCATCATGCCGATGCTCATGCCGGCTTTCAGTGGAATTGCGTACAGCGGAAACGGCTTGCCTTCGAGACTCGCGAAAGCGGTGCGGGAGTTGGCGAACGTGTTCACGCGGATGCCGAACCACGCGACGCCATAACTGCCCGCGATGCCCACCAAACTGAACAGCAGAATGATGATGACTCTCATCGGCTCGAAACCGGACAGCACGCCGAAGTACAGCACGATGACGACCGCGATGAACGCCTCGAGAATCAGAATGAACTTGCCCTGCGTGATCAGGTACGTTTTGCAGGTCTCGTAGATCAACTCCGAGATCTCACGCATGGCGCGGTGCACGGGCAACCGCTGTAAATTCATGTAGATGGCGAGACCGAAGCCGAGGCCGAGAAGGCAGATGACGATGCCAAACAGGAGCAGGTTGTGACCGGTGATTCCGTTGAGGAATGTCACCTGCGACAGGTCGGGCAATTCGAGATTTGCTTCGCCACCTTGATGTGATTGGGCGTAGGTTGGCGCCGCCAGGAGTAAAGAGGTAACGGTAGCCGCAGTAATAAATGCTGCTTTCCGCAGTTTTAGCGATAGTTCCACTGTGGAGATTCCTTTCGAGCGTCAGATAAGCCGCGTATTATCCACAGATTACACTGATTTTTCAAAGAGAGGCTCTTGAGTTTGTGTAATCCGGGGGTGCTTCCTCGTTCCTGTCCACCGCCGGATGGAATCCAACATGATCACCGCGGCAGCCGCCATGATGATGGCGGTGAGGCTCGTGTTGATGAGGCCTTGCATGGACGTTTCGGGTTTTTGGGCCAGCGGCCAGAAGATGTCCGTAATCGATTTGAACCCGGCGACGAGCGTGGTCGAGCCAACAAAGACGAGCGGCACGATCGTTACCCACGCATACTTCGCGCGTCCGGAGTTGATGATGATCGTCGTCGCGACGCAGAGGGCTACGGCGGCGAGTAGTTGATTGGCGACGCCGAACATCGGCCAGATCGTCGAGATCGAACCCGACCAGATGAACGCCGCCCAGGCGGCGACAACCAAAGCCGACGTCACGACAGAACCCGGCAGCCAGTTTGGCTCCTCCAGTTTTTTGTAGAACCTCCCGCCGAATTCGCCGACAAGGAAACGAGCGACGCGTGTGCCGGTGTCAATCGTCGTCAGGATGAAGAGCGCTTCGAACATGATCGCGAAGTGGTACCAGTACTTCATCAGTCCGCCGAGTCCGGGGATTCCGTTGAAGATCTTCGCGATGCCGAGTGCGAGCGTGACGGCGCCGCCGGTGCGCCCGCGCAGGTTCTTCTCGCCTGATTCTGCTTCGAGTTGATCGATCTCGCGCGGTTGCAGGTTGAAACCTTCGGCAGTGTGCGTTTCGACAAGCTGCGTGTAAGCGGCTTTTTGCGCGTCAGTCTTTTGCGTAGTGTTGATGGCGAAGTAGTCGCCGGGGAAAAGCGAACACGCCGCGATCAGCGCGACGATGCCGACAACGCCTTCCATCAACATGCTGCCGTAGCCGATCATCCGCGTGTCGGTTTCTTTCGCGATCATCTTCGGCGTTGTGCCGGACGAGATCAGCGCATGGAAACCGGAGATCGCGCCGCACGCGATCGTGATGAAGACAAACGGATAGAGCTTGCCGGGAATCACGGGCCCGCCGCCGGCCGTGAACGGTGTGAACGCCGGCATGTTGAGGTGAGGCGCAACCAGGATCACGCCGAGGATCAGAAAAGCAATCGTCCCGACTTTCAAATACGACGACAAATAATCACGCGGGCACAACAGCATCCACACCGGCAACACCGAAGCGATGAAGCCGTACGCTGCCATGATCACGATCAACGTGTTGCGCGAAAGCGTGAACGTCGGCGCGAGAGACGTGTTGGCGATGTAACCACCCAGGTAAACGGCGAAGAGGAGCCCGACGATGCCGATGACGCTGGCTTCCGCAATCTTTCCTATACGAAAGCGGTACATGTAAAGACCCATCAGCAACGCCAGCGGGATCGTGAAGCCGACGGTGAACGTTCCCCACGGTGACTCCGCGAGCGCGTTGACGACCACGAGTCCCAGGCCCGCGAGCGCGATCACGACGATGAACAGGATCGCGATGCCCGCCACGAGTCCCGACAGCGGACTGATCTCCGTACGCGCCATCTCGGCCAGCGATTTGCCTTTGCGGCGGACGCTGCCCGCCATGATCATGAAATCGTGCACCGCGCCGCCGAGACACACGCCGATAACCAGCCACAGCAACCCCGGCAGGAAACCAAACTGCGCCGCCAGCACCGGGCCGATTAACGGGCCCGCGCCGGAGATCGCAGCGAAGTGATGTCCAAACAGCACCCATTTATTAGTCGGGTAATAGTTGTGCCCGTCGTACATCGTCTGCGACGGCACGGGACGCGAGTCGTCGAGCGCGAGGACCTTCGCGGCGATAAACGCGGAGTAGTAGCGATAGGCGATAGCGATTACGCAAAGTGACCCGATAATAATGGGAAGCGCGTTCATGCCTTTTTCTTACTCCCAAGCTGAATGCCGACCAGCGCGCCGACTAAACCCCCGATAATGATCAGTAAACCATACAGCGTTTGCTTGTGCTTCTCGGCCGCGGCGTCGAATGCCTCCGCGAAGAGTTCGCGCGGGGCGACGTCGTGCGGGATGACGAACAATCCAACGGCGATCAGGACAAAACAGATCGCGGCGAACTTGAGACCCATCGGAGTGCGTTCCGGCCGGCCCATTCGCTGTCCGACGGCGCTGCGCGTGTAGCCGTAGGAAAAATAGACTGCCAGCCCGAGCGCCAACCAGCCGACGAAACGCCAGTAAGAACCTTCCGGAAGGAAGTAGATGAGCAGCGCACAGGAGAGCGCGCCCAAGCCGGGCAAAAGATACGGACCCAACGGCACCTTGAACGGCCGCACTCGGTTCGGATCCTTATGTCGCAACACGATGACGCCCAAACACACGAGAATAAAAGCGAAGAGCGTGCCGATGTTCGTCAAACTCACCATCTCGTCGACGGTCGCGAATGCAGCGATACCGCCAACCGCGACGCCGGTCAAGATCGTCGTAACGTGCGGTGTTTTGAATCGCGGGTGAACGCTCGCGAAAGTCGACGGCAGCAATCCGTCGCGCGCCATCGAGAAGAAGATGCGCGGCTGGCCGAGTTGGAACACGAGCAGCACCGCCGTGTGTGCGATGACCGATCCGAAAGCGATGACTGTGTTCTGCCATAGCGCCTGCGGCGCGACGGTTTCGAGCGCCATCGTCAACGATTCGCCGCGTTGCGCCGCCGTCCAACCGCGAACAGTTTCCCACGGCACCATGCCGGTGAAGACACCGGCCACCAAAACGTAAAGTATCGTGCAGATGATCAGCGATGCGATGATGCCGACGGGCAGATCTTTAGCCGGGTTCTTCGTTTCTTCAGCGACAGTGCTAACGGCGTCGAACCCGATGTAGGCGAAGAACACAACGGCCGCGCCCGTCAGCGTGCCAAACCAGCCTTGCGGTTGGAATGGTTTCCAGTTTTGAGTCATCGTCGCAGGCGAGACGTAGTAGAGCGCCAGTCCGATAAAGAACAGCAACACGACGATCTTGATCAGCACCATGATCGCGTTGAAGTTTGACGACTCCTTGATGCCCCAAACCAGCACGACCGTGATCAGGGCAACGATGCCGAAGGCGAGGATGTTGAAGACGATCGGTACGCCCCCGATGTGCGGTGCGGCGGCGAGAGTCTCTGCCGTTGCGGTGCGGTAGTTCGACGTCAACCAGTCAGGAATGTGAATTCCCAGATTGCGCATCAGGCGGTTGAAAAACTCGGCCCAGCTAATCGCGACGGCGACGTTGCCGATGGCGTATTCGATGATCAGGTCCCAGCCTATAATCCAGGCAATGATTTCGCCGAGCGTCGCGTAGGAATACGTGTAAGCGGAGCCGGAGATCGGCACCATGGAAGCGAGTTCGGCGTAACAGAGCGCCGTGAATCCGCAGACGATCGCGGTGATCACGAACGAGAGCATCAACGATGGTCCGGCGCCGGCGCGTTCGGCCGTGCCGGAAGCCGCGGTGCCGACGGTGGCGAAGATTCCGGCGCCGATAATGGCGCCGATTCCGATCAAGGTTACGCTGAAGGCGTTAAGCGTTCGCTTGAGTGAAAACTGTGGGCCGCCTACATTGGCCAGAATTTCGTCGAGGTTCTTGGTACGAAAGAGTCCGCGCAGCAATGTGTCGCCTCCGTGACCGTGGATTTGATAGCGTTTACTGGTAAAGCGACGTGGCGAGCGGAGTGTGGCATTTGTTCGGATCTGTGGTCAACCCTTGAAAGTTAAAACCACCTGATCTAGTTTGTCGTTGAACACAATCATGTATCCATTCAGAAATATCCTGTTTCCGACCGATTTTTCTACCCACGCGCATGCGGCCCTGAAATATGCCGCCGCTTTTGCGCGCGAGGGCCACGGCCGAGTGGTGCTGCTGAACGTTCAGGACGCGAAAGTGCCGGCGAACCTTCTGACGATGCCGGAGTACATTTTCGAAGACGAGAACAACCAGTGGCTTTCCGACCTCCGTTCACAGGTAAAGGCGCTGCTTGCCGATCCGTTGCTGCACGGCGTCGAGGTCGAGCCGGTGCTGCTCGACGGCGATCCGGGAGCGCAGATCGCTCGCGCTGCCTTCGAACATGAAGTCGATTTGATCACGGTGGCCACTCGCGATCGCAACCGGCTGTCACGCGCGTTTGGTGGTTCGCTTGCCGAAGCTGTCGTGGCTGACGCGCCGAGTGCCGTGCTGGTCGTGCGCCCGCCACAACACGATTTCGTCGAGCATCGCTCCGGCCAGACGAGCATTCGTCTGAATCGCGTGCTGCTGGCTACGAACTTTCGCCCGTCCTCCGCTGCCGCGACGCAACTCGCGACCGGGATCGCCAAACAACTCGGCGCCGAGCTTCATGCCGTGTACGTGCTCGGCGATTACCTCGAGCAGATCTCGGCGCTGTTTCCCGAAGGCGGGTTCGCGGCGTTGACTCGTCTGCGCAGCCACGTCGAGGAACGAATGACTAACCTTTCGCGAACCGGCGCCATGGCTGCGCAAACGCACATCGTCGAGGGCCGTCCGTACCAGGAGATCGTCAAGCTGGCGGCAACGATTGAAGCGGACCTGGTCGTGTTAGGGACGGCTGTTCACGGTTCGCTGTTTGGCAACAATCCCGTGCTCGGATCGGAGATTGAACGAGTGATCAGAAACTCGCCCTGCCCGGTGTTGTGTGTTCCGGCGGCGAAGGTGGTCACGCCGCTGCCGGCGTTCGTCACGCAGGCAGTGCCACAGACGTAGATGGGAGTTTTTTCATGAATCTGAAAGCATTGATAGTTTTCGTCGCGTTAATGCTCGCGGGCTGTAATGCGATTGATACGAAAGTCAAAAGCCAGGCCCACAACGCGAACAGCACGCCGGCGCAGCAAGCGAACGATGGCGTGAAGCGCGTTACAACTACTGAACTGACGCAGTTGATGGACGCAGGCAAGGTGTTTGTCGTCGACGTCAGGAACCAGCAGATGTACGACGCGGGTCACATACGCGGCGCGAAGTTGATTCCAGTCGGCGAGGTCATCAATCGCCTGAACGAGTTTCCGAAGGACAAGCAGATAGTCACCTACTGCTCTTGACCGCAGGAGCACACGTCCGCCGGTGCGGCGGGCACACTCAAGACGAAGGGTTTCGAAAACGTAGCAGCACTCCTTGGCGGCTTTCAGACGTGGGAGAAAGAAGGCCGGCCCATCGATAAGAAACAGTAAATTCGTTTAATCCGTGTTACAGGAGAACACAGATAACGGGATGTCAGAGCCCTCGGCCCCGGTACAGTGGGCCAAGGTCATTGACCACACGCGCTGCATCGGCTGCCACGCCTGCACGACGGCTTGCAAATCAGAAAACCTGGTGCCGCTTTCCGTGACGCGCACGTACGTCAAGCACGTCGACGTCGGCGTGTTTCCGCAAGCGCGCCGGGCGCATCAGGTCACACGCTGCAACCAGTGCGCGCACGCGCCCTGCGTCACCGCGTGTCCAACGTCGGCGATGTTCAAGCGTGCCGACGGGATCGTCGATTTCGACAAGTCGATCTGTATCGGTTGCAAGGCGTGCATGGCCGCGTGTCCGTACGATGCCATCTTCATCAACCCGGAAGACCACTCCGCCGAGAAGTGCAACTTTTGCGCGCACCGCATCGACGTCGGACTCGAACCTGCGTGCGTCGTCGTTTGTCCGACGCAGGCGATCCTGATCGGCGACATGAACGACAGCGACTCGTACGTCGCGCAGATCGTTAATCGTGAAGCAGTCGCGGTACGGCGTCCCGAAAAGGAGACGCTGCCGAAGCTGTTTTACAAAGGCGCGCACCAGGCGACGCTCGACCCGTTAGCGGCGCGCCGTCCTGAAGGCGGGTTGTTCATGTGGAGCGAGCAACAGGCGGGCACGGAGTTCGTCGTTTCCGGGAATCCAAACTACAACAACTCATCGGCGGCGGCGTTGTTGTCGTACGACGTCGCGCATTCGATACCGTGGGACTGGCGCGTCAGTCTTTATACGTGGACGAAGGGAATCGCGTCGGGCGTGTACCTGGTTGCATCGTTGCTGGTGCTGCTCGGGTTTCTCGGCGCGAACAGTTTTCACTGGCTTTGGACCACGCCGGTCATTTCGGGCGCATTTCTCGCAATCACTGGCGGGTTATTGCTTTGGGACCTCGAACATCCAGGCCGGTTTTATCTGATCTTCACGCGCCCGCAGTGGCGGAGCTGGCTCGTTAAGGGCGCGTTTGTGATCGCGGCTTACACGCTCGTGCTCGTGGCGCACTTCGTTGCGAGTTGGGCCGGATCTGTTTCGGTGCAGAAGTGGTTGATGATCGCCGGGATCCCGTTGTCGGTAATCACGGCGGTCTATACGGCGTACTTGTTCGCGCAGGCGAAGGCGCGCGACATGTGGCAAAACCCGCTGTTGCCGCCGCACTTGTTTTTCCAAGCGGTGTTAGCAGGTTCGGCGGTGCTGTTGATGATCGCTAATAATTACCGGCTGGCGTTGATACTCGCGATCTCCAGTTTTGTTCACTTGATGATGATCTGGGGCGAAGTGTCATTGACGCATCCGACGTCGCATTCGCGGCTCGCTGTGTGGGAGATGATGAAGGGCCGTTACAAAACGGAATTCTGGATCGGCGTCATACTTTCATTCTTCGGCGGCCTGCTGCCATTGCTTGGTTTGCTCAACGTCTTGGACATGTCGTACAGCATTGGCGGCGCGCCGCTCGCTCTCATCGGCCTCATGCTTTTCGAAAACGCCTACGTTCAGGCAGGGCAGTCTGTGCCGCTGGCTTGAGATGCTCACCGGGCGTCGCATCATTTTTGTCCTTTTCAATTTGGATCTCGGTGGCGCGGAGCGACAGGCGCTGATCCTCGCGCGGCATTTGGTCGAGCGCGAGCATGCGAAGGTTGAAGTGTGGGGCTTCAATCGATCCGGCCCGGTCGCGCAGCTCTGCGAGCAAGCGGGTTTGCCGTGGCGCGTCGTGCCGTATCCGTTTCAGAGTGGATCGTTGACGCGGCTCGCGGGCTTGGTCCGGCTGGCGCATTTGTTACGCCGGGCGCGTCCTGACATTCTTCTGCCTTACACGTTTGTTCCGAATGTCGTGTGCGGGTTGATCTGGAATTGGACCGGCGCGCGGACGTGTGTGTGGAACCAGAGAGACGAAGGTGTCGCGCCGTTTACGGCGCCGTGGGAGCGGGCGGCGGTTGAGCAGACTCCGGTGTTTGTTTCCAACTCGGCGGCTGGCGCGCGGTTTCTGGTTGAGGAATTGAATGTCGATTCGGCGAAGGTCAGGGTTATTGAAAACGGGATCGAGGAGTTGAAGCCGTTGGAGGACCGGGCTGCGTGGCGCGCCCGGCTCGACGTCGACGATCGGAGTTTTGTGGCGTGCATGGTGGCGAACCTGCACGACAACAAGGACCACAAGACGCTGCTGAACGCGTGGCGCAGAGTGGTTTATGAACTGAACGCAAATGCGGTGCTGGTGTTGGCGGGCAGACACTTTGGCGCGTACCAATCGCTTGTGGCGCTGGCGCAGGAGTTGGAGATTGGAGACAAGGTGCGCTTTGCCGGGCAGGTGACGGATATCGCGGGGCTGTTGAGCGCCGCGGATATGGGCGTGTTTAGTTCGCGTTCCGAAGGGTGTCCGAACGGTTTGCTCGAGAGCATGGCTGCCGGGTTGGCGGTCGCCGCCACGGACATCGAGGGGATTCGCGCGGTCGTTGGACCGGAAAATCGTCGGTTTTTGGCGTCTGTTGGGGATGATGAGGCATTGGCTCGGGCGATATTGACGCTCGCAAACGACTCAGATTTACGCGTTACTATCGGAACGATGAACCGGAGAAGGGTCCGGGAGAGATATGGCGCCGCGCGCATGTGCGAGGCGAGCGCTGCTCTGTTGAACGATATTGTGAGATGAGTTGGAGTTGAATTGAATGTACATTAAGCAGCGTCTATTTGCTCTGGTGATGATTATCGGGTTTATTGGTTTGACGTATTACAACTGGCAACAGCTTTGGAACGACGGGCGTTACTCGTTGAAAATGGCCGCGTTTGGGCCGGTGGGAGTGATTGGCGGGTTCTTTGTGTTGTTGTTTCCGACGATGGCCGGGCGGCCGCAGACGACGCGCCAGCGCGTTGTGGTGCTTGCTGTGTTCGTCGTTGGACTGGCCGCGGGACTGGTTAACTGGTACCTGATGGATCCCGGTTTTTTCGGGATGTAGGTAATCCGTGTTCCCGTGAGTGCCAGGTTAGCTGGCGTTACGGATATAACAGAACACGGATAAATAGAATCATAGCCGAATGCTGGACGTATTGTGGCAAGAGTTGAGTGCGGGGTTTCCCGATGGCGCGCAGTTGACTCGTGTGCTGTTGCGTGTCATCGCCGCGACGGTACTCGGTGCGATCGTTGGCTACGAACGCGAGAGAGCGGGAAAGCCGGCGGGACTGCGCACGCACATACTCGTCTGCCTCGGCACTACCACCGTCGTCCTCGCGTGTTCCGGTGGGCGCATGACGGTCGAGGGCCTGTCGCGAGTGATTCAAGGTATCGTCACAGGCATCGGTTTTATCGGCGCAGGCTCGATCCTCAAGTTAAGCCACGAGCACGAGATTAAAGGACTCACGACCGCCGCCGGACTATGGATGACGGCCGCTATCGGCATCGCCATCGGCCTTGGCGAACTGGGCCTGGCGCTGATCAGCACGACGCTCACGCTGATCATCCTCGCGCTCGTGCACGTGTGGGAATTGCGGGCCAGAGCGCGCGCAGAAGAGAAGAAAAATAAATCCGCTTAAATCCGTGGCTCGGTTTTTGGAAGTCTTCAGTTTTTTCTGACTTCAAAACACTCGCGGCAAGCGCCGTCAAGTAGTTCTAGTTTGTTGGATTCTTTCTTCAGATCACGCGCGACAGTTTTGAGAGAGGCTGTGGTATCTTGTGAATAAAGGTACTGAATAGTTATGTGTCGAAACATCAAGACCCTGCATAATTTCAAACCGCCGGCAACGGAAGAAGAGATCCGAGCGTCGTCGTTGCAATTCGTTCGGAAGCTCAGTGGGTTCACGAAGCCGTCGAAGGCGAATGAGGAAGTGTTCAATCGCGCCGTCGAGCAGGTGGCCCAGGCTGCGCACGAGCTGTTGAATTCGTTGGTGACCAACGCGCCTCCTCGCGATCGCGCAGTCGAAGCGGCGAAGGCGCGTGCTCGTAACGCGGACCGCTATCCCGCGCCAGTTGCGGGGGCGAGGTAGACGGGCACGAACCTCCAGAATACAAATATTGGGAACAATCCGTGGCAGCCGGACATCTTAGTTATCGAAGATTTCTTTGAGCCGCCCGTGTACGCGAAGATCGTCGCTGAGCTCAGGAGTGCCGCAGGACATTCGTCCGTTGTTTACGGCAGCACTCAATCGGGCACGGTCGACGAAACTTCCCGCCGCTCTCTGAGATTGACGCCAGCAACTGAGACCGCCGAGTTAGTCGTAAACAAGCTGCGGGATTGCATGGGCCGCATCGCCAGTCACTTCGGAGTTGAGCTCAGCAAATGCGAAGACCCGCAGTTTCTTCGTTACAAGGAGGGCGACTTCTTCGTCGCTCACCAGGACGGCAACACCGGACTGCTTCGTCTCGACACCGAGAGCCGGCGCGTCTCCACCGTGATACTCTTGGGCCGCGAATCAGAGTTGCCCGAGCCTGGTCCAAATGTTTACTGCGGCGGATCGCTCGTGTTCACGAATCTCAACGCGCCGCCGGAGCGAGCGAAGTTTCGCATGGTTGCCGAACCGGGAACACTGATCGCCTTCCGTTCCGAGACAACGCATGAAGTGACGCCCGTCACTCATGGTGAACGTCTTTCAATCGTCAGTTGGTACCGCTAATGTTCGACGCTCTTGTCATCAAGGACGCGCGGCCCATCGCATGGATGAAGCGCTCGTTTGTCGTCGTCATTGCAGCGCTGCTTGTGATTGGCGCGATTGCGGCTCACCGCGCGTGGGTCCAGGTGCGAAGTTTGGACCTGAAGGCGCCGCAAGCACTGGCCGCCGGCTCGATCGTCGAGGTCGCAGTTGTGACGTCAGGCCGCACCACGGTCGACGTCGACGTCGAGTTGATTCAAGGTTCGCATTCAGAGAAGCTGTTTCGGCTCCACTTGCGCGGCAACGAGCTTGCGTTTTTCGATCCAAGACCACGCGACGGATCGCAGACCGCGACGCTCAACCAGGAAACGCTCACGCGCTTCCAACCCGGCCCGGCACGTCTGCGCGCGGTCGCAACTGGCCGCGAGCAGTTTACGCGTCTACCTCCGCCAACCGTCCGCGAATTGGACGTCAACATTCAATAACCATTGCGCGGTTGCCAAATCCGTTCGATAATTCGCCGGTCCAAAAACTGAAATCTGTGAAGGAGGCGGGCGATGCGACGAATCAACTGGGGCCGTCTAATCCTGGGTGGTCTGGTTGCCACGGTCATCATGTTCTTCACTGACGGTTTCATTCACGAGAAACTCGTGAGTGCTGATTGGCAGGCGGTCTACGCCGGTCTGGGCGCGAATGAACCAGTCGCGCACGGAAGCAACATGGTCTATTTCGCGCTGTTCGAGCTGGGCCGCGGTTTCATCTCGATGTTGCTTTACGTAACGATGCGCGCGTACTTCGGGGCTGGGCCAAAGACGGCCGTCATCGCCGCAGTCGCCGGCTGGATCGCGTTCTCACTGACTGGACCAGCACAGTTCATTCCCCTGGGGTTCTTCTCCACCGCGCTTTGGCTTAAAGTCGGAGCGCTACACCTGGCGACGTCAATCGTGGCAGTGTTGGTCGGCGCCGTTCTTTACAAAGACGCGGCCGAACCGGTTGCGGCATAGATCTAGTTCGATCTCGGTTTACACCAGCGGAGGTTTCATGAGTGCGACCCTGGACGCGGTTTCCACTACCTCTTCTCCCCGTGACACAAGGGCTTATCAACCGATCCTGCTCGGCGGTTTAATAGCCGGAACCATGGACATCACCGCCGCGTGCGTGCGAGCCTGGTTGCGAGCGGGCGTCACGCCGGCTCGCGTGGGCCGGTACATCGCGGGCGGCGTGCTCGGACCGGCAGCGGCGACGGGCGGCACTGGGACCGTGCTCCTCGGCTTTGCTTTTCACTACCTGATCGCAACCACGGCGACGGTTGTTTTTTACCTCGCCAGCCGCAAGCTGCGCTTTCTGGTCGAGCATCCTATCTCGATGGGTTTGCTGTATGGCGTGCTCGTTTACCTGTTCATGAACTTCGTCGTCGTACCGCTGTCGAAGATTGGCTTCCGCCCTTCGCCGTTGTCGAACCGCGCTGTCGAGGCGCTGATAATCATGCTCTGCATTGGTCTGCCTATCGCGCTGATCGTTCGCCACTTTTCGAAGTAGCCGATGCCCGATTGGTTTTACCGGACAGTATCGAAGCCGATCTTGTTTCGTTTCTCAGCGCCGCGCGCGAGAGACTTCGCACTTGGCTTCATGGGTGGACTTTCGCGTCTGCCGTTTGGGCCATACCTGATCGACTTTCTCGGTCACATGCGCGCCGATCCTCGGCTGCGTCAATCCTTCGTCCAAACTGATTTTCCAACCGCGGTGGGGATCGGGCCGTGGTTGGATACTCATGCGGTCGCCGTCAAAGCGCTGGTGCGTTTTGGAGTCGGGTTTATCGAAGTCGGGCCGGTAACAGCGGAACGACACACTGCGGCACGGCCGATCGATCGAATCGATGCTCTCGAAGCGTTTTGTATCGACGACGTTCCGGACAGCATTTCACTCGACGACTGCAACCGGCGGCTCCGAGATGTTTCCAGTTTTGCAGTGCCCGTGATCGTGCGGTTGAAATGCGATGCCGATACACATCTCATCCGCGAACTCACGCCCGGCGTTCGGTTTGTGTCGTTGGAGATCCTCGAAGCTGCGCGCGACTGGTCGATCGACAAATGGACGACGTGGTTGCGTGACGTCATAGCTGGAGCGCACGAAACGCAACGGGCGGTGATGTTGGTTATCGCAGCAGATCAAGATTTTGGACGCGTGGCGCAGTTGATTGACGTTGCGCTCGGCGAAGGCGTCGCAGGGTTGATGGTCGATGGCAGCATGCGGGCCGAATCAGGCGGACGGGTTGTTGGCCTACCGGTGCGCGAGCTGGCGTTGGAACAAGTGCGACGATGTCGCGAACGATGGGGCGCGGACGTCTTCATTGTCGCGTCCGGCGGCGTGCACGAACCTGAACATGCGCTCGAGTTACGCGCGGCAGGCGCCGATTTGATCGAGGTGGATACCGGACTCGTTTACACCGGACCTGGTCTGCCGAAACGAATAAACGATTGCCTGCTCTTTGAAGCTACGCGCGACGCGCCGCCTATTCCGCCCGAACGCGTACCCGAACGGTCGTGGTTCTGGACGACGTTGATGGGCAGCGGGATGTTGATTGGCGGCGTTCTGGCTTTGGTGATCGCGGCGACGAAGGTCGTCCTGCCCTACGACGAATCGTTTCTGGGAATGCCGGCAGGCGCGTTGCCGTCGATCAATCCGCACTTGCTCGATTTCATGGCCCACGATCGCATCACACTCGCGGGGACGATGATCGCGATCGGGCTGCTTTACGTGTCGCTTTCACTCTACGGCAGTCGTCATGGTGTGCACTGGGCGCGGCAGGCAATACTCATCTCGGCGTTTACGGGGTTCGCAAGCTTCTTCCTGTTTCTTGGTTTTGGGTATCTCGATCCGTTTCACGCGTTTGTGACGGCGGCGTTGCTTCAGTTACTGCTGCTTGGCGTGCATGCGCGGCTTGGACCATACACGCCGGCGACGCGTCCCGACACGCGTGGCACTCGCGCATGGCGGCTGAGTTTATGGGGACAACTGTTGCTCGTCGTCCATGGCTTCGCGTTGCTCGGCGCGGGCGCTGCGATCTCTGCGATTGGCGTCACTCACGTTTTTGTACCTGAAGATCTGGAGTTCATGAGAACTACGGCGGAGGCGTTGTCGTCTGCAAATCCGCGGCTCGTGCCGCTCGTTGCGCATGATCGCGCGACGCTCGGAGGAATGTTGCTGGCGAGTGGATGGGTTTTCCTGTTGCCGGCGCTGTGGGGTTATCGCCGAGGCTCGTCGTGGTTGTGGTGGACTTTACTCGTCGCCGGAGTTATTGCTTACGCCGCTGCGATCAGCGTGCATTACGTCGTCGGCTATCACAGTGTGAAGCATCTGCTGCCGGCGTTTGGAGGCCTGACGCTTTTATTGGTCGGGCTGGTTCTGTCGTATCCGTTTATGTGTGGAAGAGGTGACAGCCAATGAAACTGCGAATTGTGTTGGTTTTGATCCTTGTTTTGGCGTCGTCCGTATTCCCGCAAACACGATCCGCCGGCGCTCTGAAAGCGCTGGTCGGTGGGACGCTGATCGACGGCTACGGCAGCACTCCGATTCGCATCACAGCCGGTGGCAGCTGCCGTTCAATTGCGCGCCTTCTTCGACGACGAGTGCGGGGGCGGTGAGGTGGCCTCTGACGTTTGCCGTGCGGCCGAGGAAGAGTTGTTCGCTCGCAAGGATGTCACCCTCGACGGTCCCATTAATCTTCGCGACGGCGACTTTGATTACCGCCTTTGTAACTTGCGCGCCGGTGCTGATGATGAGCGTCCCGTTTTGTGAGGTCACGTTTCCCGAGAAGTGTCCGTCGATCCGCAGCATCGACTTGAACGACACCTCCCCGCTGAAGTTGACCACGTCGCCAACAAACCCAAGCCAGTTGTCTTTATTCATATTTCCCTGATTGCCGTTCACAAGCCTCGGCTTACCGCGTTCATCTTTGCTCGCAACTGCTTGGGTAGTCATCGCCTTACGCTCCCGTTCTGTTCTTTTCGGGTTGCCCGCTGATTAAATTTGGAGGGTGGGGAGCTGCCGGGGAGCGCCGCCGCTGCTACTGGGAATTGAAGAAATACCTTACTGGTTCGTTACTATACCATCCGCCCGATATTCCCGATTCTTGCGTTTCGATTATGATCAACTATCGATTCCTGTCTGATGACGACTCCGACTCGTTGTACGACTGCTTTCTCGCCGCATTTTCCGACTACGAAGTCGATATGCAGATGACGCGCGAACAGTTTCGACAGCGGATCATTCGCGACGGCGTGCGATTATCAATGAGCGCCGGAGCGTTCGACGACGAGCGCATGATCGCGTTTTGCATCAACGGTGTCGGACAATGGCAGGGAACAGAAACGGCATACGACGCGGGCACTGGCGTCATTCGCGAATACAGAGGACGCGGAGTCGGCAAAGAACTGTTCGCGTTTCTGACGCCGCGACTGAAGGACCACGGAATCAAGCAATACTTGCTCGAAGTTCTGACCTCGAACACGCCAGCAGCATCGCTCTACAGAAAACTCGGATTTGTCGACACCAGACGGCTCGCAGTGTTCAGGTCAGAAACACAGATAAAACCTTCCCGAGATGTTTCCATCGAACGTGTGGAAAAGCCGGACTGGCCACGGTATCAATCATTCTGGGACGGACAGCCATCCTGGCAAAACTCCACAGAAGCAGTCGAACGAGTCGCCGACGACAGATCCATCGTCGCAGCTTACGTGAATGACGAATGCGTCGGTTACGGCGTCGTGTTTCTACCCTCGGCGAACCTGATGCAACTAGCAGTCTCACGAAACCACCGGCGAAAGGGCATCGGCTCAGCCATTCTCGCCGCACTCGAAACTCCGGACCATCTGAAGGTCAACAACATCGACGAGGATCTCACAAGCGCGCTGGCATTCTACGAAGCGAACGGCTACAAACATGTGCTCAGCCAGTACGAAATGATAAAGCCACTCTAAACCACACAACGCGATGAAACTCGACCTGCACACACACTTCTACACCGAACAGTTTTTCCAAACGATTCGAGATCTTCCTTCGGAGTTCTCTTTCGACACCAGCTCGACCGGCCAGACGATCATCACCTATCGCGGCGCGCGTTTCTTTGGCGTCACGCCCGCGATGACTGACGTCAACAAGCGCCTCGAAGACATGGACCGCGTCGGCATCGACGTCGAAGTCGTTTCACTATCGACGCCAAACGTCTTCTTTACCGGCGCGCAACACCAACCGGAAGTCGCGCGTATGATCAATGACTCATACGCCGACCTCATCACGAAACACCCGAAGCGATTCAAAGGCTTCGCATCGATCCCGATGGACGCCCCTGACGCGGCGCTCGACGAGCTGCATCGCGCGCTCGACGTGCTGAAGCTGAACGGCGTCATCCTGCTGAGCAACATCGGCGGCAAGCCGCTAACGTCTCCGGAGTATCGCCCGTTCTTCGAAGAAGCGAACCGAATGAAGCTGTGCATCTTTCTGCATCCGATGATTCCCACGAATTCGGAGTCGTTTCGCGAATACGTGCTCGGCCCAATCATCGGTTTCCCGTTTGACACGAGCCTCGCCGTGGCGCGGATGTGTTACGACGGCATGTTCGAGGAGTTGCCTGACATTCGTTGGATCATCGGACACCTCGGCGGCGCGGTGCCGTACCTGATGGAACGAATGGACAACGGCTTTCGCGACTTTGCCGATTGTCGCGCGAAGATCGACAAGCTGCCGAGCGTTTATCTGAAGCGGCTGTACTACGACACAGTTTCGTTCAGCCCGCACACGCTAACGATGGTGAGAAATATGGTCGGCGCCGATCACATGGTAATGGGAAGCGACTACCCGCACCTGCTCGGCTCGATCGATCGCGCAGTGTCGTCGATCGAGGATCTGAACATCACGGGCGAGGAGAAGACAGAGATCTTTTCAGGGACGGCTCTTAGGATCCTTAACAACGTCTGACGCCTTTTCCTCATGCTCGTCAGCATTTGGATTCGGCAGCGGCTGTCCAGGCGGGACGAGCCAAATGTTGATTGACGCATAGGAAGCCGACTTTGAATACAAGAGGACGATGCGGTCGAGCCCGATCTTGTGTTTGGCAGCGAGTTCGTTCTTCCATTTATCCGCTAACTTCAAAACATCGGCAGGCTCAGGTTCCGGTTTGGCAGGTCCGCTTTCATCGACAGGCTCGTCAGGCTCTTCGACAACAGGTTCAATAGCTTCCTCGACAACTTTTTCATCAGCCGCAGGAACCAGCGACGTTACAACCAAACACGCCCGCATGTTCGGATTCTCGCGGAGCACAGCGAGCAAACGGTTGAAGACGGCAAGCTCGTTTTTCGCGTAACCCAGTTCATCGGCGGTGAACTCGCCCATCGTGACAGCCTTCGCAAGCGGCCGCTCCGATGCGGGATCTTTGATTGGCGGCGTCTCTCCTTTAGGCAATATCCAGATCTGGACCTTCGCATCTTTGGCTTGGCCGCCATAACCGATCTTGACGCGATCGGAATCAACGCTGAAGCGCTTGAGATTTGCGAGTGTCGACTCAGCCACTCGCTTCCACCCACCGGGAACAGTATCGGAGCCGTCGAACGCGATGATGTACGCGACCGATTGCTTTTGTGCTTTGAGAATGTCTTCGATCGCTGCGTACCTGACATGTCCGATTGGAGGGCCGGTATCTTCCTCGGCGCCGTCGTACTCCAGCTCAACGTAGTCCGCATCCTGATACTCGGCCACCATACCTTTGATCGCTTCGAGGTTGACCTCCTGCTTTTCGACTTCGAAGTCCGCGCCCTTGGGCACGATCCACAGTTGAATGCGCGGCTCAGTCACATCGTAGTTGTAGCCGCCGTAGATGGTCTTGATTCGTTTCGCCGATATGCCGCGCGTGTTGACGAGGTAATCTGTAATGCTTCCAAAGATGCGTTTGCTGGCAGACTCCGGCGCATAGACAACGATGACACCGCGGGCCGTCGGCTCGTTCATTAATTGGATGCCGAAGTTATCGAGTCGGGCGCTGTGGTCGCACCCGTGGAGATTGCCGTATTCGTCGAACGCTCGTTGGCAGGCCACCCTTGGGACATCTTCCTGAGCGAAGGCTGGGCCATTTGCCGTCAGCAAGACGGCGGCTATCGAGATTCCGGCGATGAGAAGCGTTTTCCTCATTTTGCGCGGTGAATTCTATCGTGTCGGCCTATTCTGGGCCAGAAAAATACGAAGAATGGGAAAAACTGAATTTTCTTTGTAACTTTTCCTGAACCCGCGTGTTTTAGGAGGCGTAGCGCAGCTTATGGCGAGCGAAGATTACGAGTTCACCATGCTGTTTCAGGATTTCTACCCCAGCCTATGCCGCTTTCTGGAGTGTTTATTGGGAGGCCGCGCGCCACTGGCGCAGGATCTGGCACAGGAGAGCTTCCTGCAACTACATCGGACGGCGTGGGGGACTCTCCCGGCCGGTGAAGCGCGCTATTGGCTCTATCGCGTGGCGCGAAACCTGGCGATTAACGAGTTTCGCAAGTCAAACACGCGTTACCGGCTCTTTGATCGAGTAGTGGAGGCAATGAGACCAACGGCACGCAACCCGGAGCAGGAGTACGAGACGCGCGAGCGAAAGCAGTTGGTGCTCGAGATGTTGCAGACGTTGCCGGAAGACCAGCGGACGGCTTTGTTGCTGCGAGAGCAGGAGCAGTTGAGTTACCGCGAGATAGGCGAAGTGATGAACGTTTCGGAGAGCAAGGTGAAGGTCGACATCTTCCGCGCGCGGGCGTCGTTGCGAGAGCGTTGGAGCAAGCGGGCAAAGAGAGCGGGAGCGAGTGCAAGCTAATTATGAGTTGCAATTACACGGAAAAGATTTCTTGGTTGATCGACGGCGAACTCGCGCCGGCGGAAGCTCGCGAGGTTGAGCGCCACGTGCTGAGTTGCGCCGAGTGCGAACAAGTACGCGCTGACTTTCTGCATCTGCGCAGCGAGATCGCGAGTTTCGAGACGACCACGCAGCCGGTCGTGCAGAACCGCGCACTCAAGAAGATCCTGTCAGACGGCCGTCGCGCTCCCGCGCGTGGCTTGCGATGGGGTTGGGGCACGCCGGCCGTTGCGTTCGCGCTGTTGCTCATCGTCGCCGCGATATTTGGCTTCATTCTTTATCAGAATTCAAACAACCAAGAAGAAATCGCAAAAGTTGAGGTTCCGTCCCCAGCGCCGTCGCCGGTTCCATCCGTTAGTCCTGAAAAGTCCAAACCAGAGGAAGGCGACAAGCAGGCGCCCAAACGCAATCCCGTAAAGAAACCGATCGTGCACGAGCCGAAGCCCGGCGAACAGTTTGCGACGGTCACAGTCCCGGATGCGGCTCCATCGCCCGTTCGCTCTGCTGACGCTGAAACGCTAACGGCGATGCATTTTGAGAAGTCAGAAACACTCTTACGTGCGTTCAGGAATGTTCGTCTGAACGAGCCGAGCACGGCCGCGGAAGTTGCTTACGAACGAAAGCGCGCGCAGCAACTGGTCTATCAAAACATGATCTTGCGGCGTGAAGCTGATGCTGCCGGCGACGCTCAAAGCGCGCAGTTGCTGGAGAGTCTGGAACCCATACTGCTCGACATCGCGCACCTTCCGGACAAGCCGTCGGCGGCTTCCGTCCGCGTGATTCGCGACCGTGTCGAACGCAAAAACATCGTCGCCCTATTGCAAGTCAATTCTGCTGCGCTCGCGCGAGCGCTTGATTAACGGAAAACCGGTCTTTGGGCTTTGGACTTAGCTTTGAGCTTTGTTACAGCAAGACCAAAGACCAAAAACCCAAGACGGATTTTCACTTCAGAGGCACAGGGAACATGGAGCGTTCGTTTTTGATCACCGCTCGATCGCTGCGCCTGCTCTCGTTCTCTGTGCCTGTGAAGTGAACCCCCATCGAGATTAAGGACAACGAATGACTATGAAGAACTTTCTCGCAATCATATTGCTCGCTTTGTTTAGCGTCGGTAGTGTTGCCGGACCCAACCAGGACATCGCCAAGCTCAATCGCTTCGTGCAATCGCAGAAGGTCAACACGGCCTCGATGCAGATCTTCCGCGAAGGCCGCGACTTTATTGAGGCCCAGCAATGGCAAAAGGCCGCGGAGAAGTTCAACGATTTCATCAAAGGTTATCCCAGGGACAAAGACCTCGACGCCGCGCTCTACTGGTACTCCTACGCGTTGCAGAAGCAGGGCATGAAAGAACAAGCCGTGCCGCCGCTGGTGCAACTGATGAAGCGTTTTCCGAATTCGAGCTGGCGCAGAGAAGCGGAGGCGTCGCTTGTCGTGCTCGGTCGCAAGGATTTAGTCGATCAACGTTTAGAGCAGGACAACTGTGAGATCAAGATCCTCGCGTTGCAGAGCCTGTTTCAGGCCGACGAAGAACGCGCCATCGGGATCGTGCTGGAATCGTTGAAGACCAATCCACCGCCGTGCCAGGGCTTTCAGGCAGCGGCCGTTTCAATGCTCGGCACGCACGGCAGCGCGCGCGCAATTCCGATTTTGCTCGACATCGCACGTAACAATCCCGACACGCGACTAAAGCTCACGGCCATCCAACGCCTCGGCGACCAACACGATGAAAAAGTCATTGAAGACCTCATCAAGATCTACGACGCCGATCGCACGAGGGAAGTCCGCGGGCAGATACTGCGCGCGCTGGTCAACAGCCGCACGCCGCGCGGTAACGCCAAGGTAGTCGAGATTGCGCGTTCCAGCGACGACGTCGGAGCTCGCCAGTTTGCTCTTCGTTTCCTCGGTGAAATGAACGACGCCGCATCACTCGACGAGCTGATTCGCATCTATGACGCAGACAAAACGCGCGAGATCCGGTTTCAGATCCTGCGCTCGCTTTCGGAACGCGAAGAGCCGCGCGCCCGCGCGAAGCTGCTGGAAATTGCGCGCAGTGGCGACACGCCGGAAATTCGCGTCGAAGCCATCCGCCGTCTGAGTGATCGCGGCGCGGTCGCGCTCGACGATCTGCTGCAACTCTACAACAGCGAAACGAACGTCGATATCAAACGCAGTCTGCTGCGCGCGTTTGCCGACAACAAGGATCCGCGCGCGCAGGCGAAGGTGCTCGAGATTGCACGCTCAGGTGAATCAGTGGAAATGCGCGCATACGCCATCCGCGTCGCGGGCGGCCGCGACGATGAACAAACGGTGACTCAGCTCGTTGGCATGTACGACTCGGAACAGAACCAACAGATCAAGACGATGTTGTTGCGCGCCTTTGGCGACTCGAAACAAAAGGTCGCCGTGAAAAAACTGATGACCATTGCACGCAATGATCCGTCAGTCGAACTACGCAAATTAGCCGTCCGGTTTCTTGGCGAGAGCAAAGATCCCGAAGCGCTGAAATTTCTCGAAGACTTACTGAAGTAGGAGCTCCTCATGCTTAATACAAAACTAACGTGTGTCGTGCTCGTCTTGTTGTCGGTTGCCGGTATCGCTTGCGCCAATCACGGGCCCGAGCTGACAGCGGCGGCGCAAGCTCGCGACGATCTGCAAACGCAGTCGAGCAGCGCAACCGTGCAGAGTTTCACGCCGGTCGAAGGCGCTGACTTGATGTCGAAACTCGACGCGGCCCAGGCGCGCGGCCGCACGCGTCAAACGCCCTACTGGTCCGCGTACACGTTCGACATGCGTCCGGGCGTCGGTATCGATCCATCGATCCACGACTTCAATGGAACGATGAACACGATCGGCGACACGACCGTGTTTGTCGGCACGACGGCCAGCGGCATGACCGTCGAAACACGCAACGTCGGCATCTTCTTGTTGCGCGATCCGTCAGCCAACCAGATCACGCGCATGGAGATCTACAACCTCGAGCGCAAACGCGAGTACAGCGGTTATCCGGTGTACTGGATGGGCCGCGCAAACAACGAAGAGAGTCTGAACTATCTCCGCGCGCTCGCGGCTGCGTCGCCGCTCGACCTGCTCGGCGAACGAGCGGTGTTGGGGATCGCTTTGCATGACGATGCGCGCGTCGGCGGCATGCTGAAGAGCTTCGTCTCCTCGTCGCAGAACCAGCACATCCGGTCGTCGGCGATTTACTGGCTCGGTCAGATCGGCGGCGAGTCGGCTTTTCTCGCGTCGATCGTGCGCAACGAAGCGGAAAACAAGGAAATTAGACGTGCGGCGGCGCATTCGATCGGGCAAAGCAAGGATCGTGGCGCGGTACCGTTACTGGTGGGCCTGTATGAATCGGTGAAAGACATCGAGGTGCGTCGCAGCGTGATCTCAGCGGCGGGTCACAGCGTCGATCGGCAACCGGCGTTTGCGTTTCTACTGAGTGTGGCGAAGAACGACGCCGATCCGGAGTCGCGCCGGTTGGCAGTGCGCCGGCTCGGTGAGTTCGAACGCGAAGATGCTGTTGACGAGTTGATGAAGATTTACGCCGCGGATACGCAGATCGACGTCAAGCGCAGTGCTTTGCGAGCGCTGGCCGAAACGAAGAGCCCGCGGGCGCAAACGCGTCTGCTTGAACTAGCACGCACTGAGCCGAATGCCGACTTGCGCCGACAGGCGATCCGCGTAATCGGCGAACGCGGTGAAGCGGCGATTGACGATTTGCTCAAGCTGTATGACTCGGAACAGGCGCCTGAGGTGAAGCGAGCTGTGTTGCAGTCGCTCTCCGAGATTAAGAGCACGCGGGTTGAAGACAAGCTGTTCGAAGTCGCGAAAAGCAGCGACTCGATGGACGTGCGCAAACAGGCGATCCGGTTGTTGGGCGAGCGCGTCGGGAAACGCAGTTTCGAATTTCTCAGTCAGACCGCGCAGAACACGGATGCGAACGTGGAAGTGCAAGTGCAGGCCGTGCGCGCGATCAGCGAACGACACTCGGAAGAATCCGTGCCGTTGTTAATAAAGATCGCCCGCACGCATCCGAATCAACTCGTGCGCAAGCAGGCGATTCGCTCGTTGGGTGAGTCAGGCGATCCGCGCGCGGTCGAGTACTTCCGGGAAGTGCTGACTAAATAATCACGAGGCGCCTCTTATGATTAATCCTTGAGGCGCTTCGCGTCTTCCTCAGTCATGCCGAAGAAACCGGAGCGCGTTCGCACCTCATAACCCGCTTTGTTGACGCGCGCGCGAAACTTGTGAAAGCGCTTGTCGAAGGTTTCAGTGCTGGGACGATAGCCAATCAGGTAATAGCCACTCTGGTCTTCGAGAATCTGATCGAATTGGAACTCGTTTTGATCGCGAACGAGAAACCCGCCCGTCTCCTTCGCTAATACATTTGCGCTATCACGCCGCGAGTCGATCAGCTTCGACTGACCGCGCAACTGGCCCGTAAATACGCCATTGCCCGCCGGGCCTGCGATATTGGGCCTGATCGTCGCGTCAGCAGCAGTCACGCCCGTGGTTTGCAGGCCGCCCGTATCGACGCCATAGATAACGACCGAAGAACGAATCGCCAGTTCCGCCAGCCTGCGCAGGCGGCCCAGGTAACTGTGCGCCTCCTCGCTCTTGGAGTCAGGGGCCAGAACGCTGGTGCTATTGGTTAATTTTTCATTCTCCCGCAAGGGCGTATCGTCCGAAAAGATGATCATCGACTTGCGTCCGGGAATCTCGCGCAGTGCCCTGACGATCGCTCGGATTGAATTAATACTTTCATCGAACGAAGCAGCGCCTCCGCAACCTCCGCTGGATTCCGCGCCAACTCTCGGCATCGTCTTGACGCCTACGCGACTGCACTGGTTCCACTTCAACTCTTCCCACGCCTGGTTGAGGCGGCCCTTGTCGTTGGTGAACTGCGGCACTTCGCGTCTGCCGCGACTGGTGCGGATGATGGCAATCAAGTCACGCGGAGTCAGTTTTTGGTCTATGAATTTGCGCACCTGTGTCCTGACCGCACTCATACTCTGTGCGGACAAGCCGTAATCGTCCACAACCAGCGCGATGATTCTGCGATTGACAGGAACTGGCGGCGCTGCTGGAGGAGCCGATGGATCAACCGGCGCGCCGGGAACTGCACCCGTGGCAGTCGTGCCTGAGGACGGTGATGTCTCGCCAACGTTCGAAACGTAAGCGAAGCTGGTGATCGTTTGACGTTTTCCGTCTTCGAAGATCTCGAAGTCTTCGGGTTTCAGATCCTTAACCGGCTTTCCTTTTTTAGTGACGACGGCGTCGATCTGAACGAGGTTTGTGGTGATGCGGACTACATCGTCTGACTGAGTTTGGGCCTTCGTGGGAGAAACGGCACACAACAACGCAAACAGGGTGAAAAGCAACAACGTTCGGGGCATTGGGAGTACTCCTCTGAGCGCGAGTATTCGGGGAGAATCAGGCTCGCGCTCAGATTACAGCTTTTGAATGTTAGACGCCAGCGAGAAGTTTTTTCCATCTGGCCCACGCTTCGTCGCGTGCTTTCTTGTTGCCTTTCCACGTCTCCAGATTCTTCTGATATTCGGCGGCCGCCTTGTCGTCAGCTTCTTTGTCACCCTTGGGTTGCGGCGCGACTGGTTCCGGCGCTTCGCCCGCGCGCATGAAGCCGTGACCGGCGCCTTCGTACGTCACCGGCTCGAACGTCTTTTTCAGTTCGGACATCGCGGTGGTTGTCGCCGGAAGCATGGCGTTGATGCGAGCGTCGTTACCGGCGTAGAAGCCGTACACCGGCGCCTTGATTTTTGCGAGCGCTTCCTTGTCCGGAGCATTCGCAACTGCGGGAGTTGGACCATAGAAGACAAACGCCGCTTTGATGTTCGGGTTGTTAGTGGCGTAGCGGAACGTTTGACCGCCGCCCCAACAGAACCCCGCGACGACGATCTTGCCGTTTGCGGCCGGAAGTTTACCGACGTAATCAGCAACGGCGTTCAAGTCGCCCGTAATCTGGTCCGGCGGAAGATCGCGAATCGCCTGGCCCACTGCGTTACCGCCGCCGAGCGAACTTGTGCCGCCGCCGTTTGGTCCCATGCCCGAGAGCAGGTCCGGCGCGATCGCGATGTAACCGGCCTCCGCGAGTTGATCCGTCAAGCTCTGCACCCAATCTGACATTCCGAAGATCTCGTGGATCACCACGACCGCCGTCGCCTTGTTCTTCACTTCCGGGTAGACGACAAAACTGCTGACTTCACGATTGCCGTTCTTGACCTTGACCCACTCCTGATGGCGCGGCGACTTCGCGAGCCTCTGCTTGGCCCACTCCTGCGTCTCCGGGGTTTCCGCCGGCGCCGAGGTGTTGCTGCTGTGATGGTTTCCCGAATGCATGTCCTGCGCGCAAGCAGGAAGCGAGCATAGGAGCAGCAGAGTTAACAGACTGGTGATCGTTTTCATTGATTTCCTCCCACGTTTTTATTTAATACTCATCAGTGCCGCAAATGTCTCGATCCCGTCCCAAAGGTTCTGCAAGCGGATGTTTTCGTTTTCGGCGTGCTGGTTGTTGTCGTAGTTGGCGATAGGAACTGAGATCGTCACCGTCCGCAAGTTCTCGCTGATGATCGAAAGCGGCAAACTCCCGCCTGACGTCGGCATGAGCACTATCTTGTCAGGCGTCGTCGACTGCACCGCATTGATCACGGCGACGGAGATCGGCAAGTCCATTCGCGTGCGCTCCGCGTTGTAACCGCCGGCCCGGGCCGCGACGCGCGCGATCATCGGATACTGGAGCCGTTCCGCGTCGGTCGGTTCGCGATCGATGACGTAGTAGCCCTGCTTCTTTATGTGATCGATGAGTCGTTGCGTCTGGCGCTGATGATCGTTTCCCTTGACGAGGCGAAGGTCCAGCACGGCGGTCGCGGTTGTGGGAATCACGTTGCGCGCCAGCGCGCCGATGTCGCCGCTGCCAAACCCGTTGACGTTCAACGACGGAACATTGATCAGCTCCATCAGCGTCTTGCCGCCGCCTTCAACACGCTTCAGTCCCAACTGTTTTTTCAACTCTTCGTCGTACTGCGGCGCTTCGGCGATCGCGCGGCGCTCTACTTCACCTAACGGCTCGACGTCGGAATACCAACCGTCGATCGTGACGCGACCGTCGTCGTCTTTCATCGACGCCAGCAGACGCGCCAGCATCATCGCCGGATTAGGCGACCAGTTTCCGTAGTGCCCGCTGTGCAACGGCCGCTTGGCTGCGTAAACAGTGACGTCGACGTTTACGTCGCCGCGCGCGCCGAACACGACCTGCTTGCGTCCCGACTGGTGCACTGGTCCATCGCAGATGATCCACGCATCCGCTGCGAGCAGATCTTTGTGCCGCTTGATGATCTCGCCCAGGTGCGGCGAGCCGGCCTCTTCTTCACCTTCGAAGATGAACTTGATGTTGGAATTGAGCGCGATCGCCTTTTCGCGCAACGCTGAGAAGGCGAGGAGTATCGCCATCACTCCGGCTTTATCGTCCGAAGCGGAACGGGCGTAGATGCGCCACTCAGGGTTAATGGGCGTTCCTTCAGCCGGCGCCGGCACGATCTCGCCGCCGCTTTCGAGCGCTTTCGTGCGAAACACCGGTTGCCACGGCAATGTGTTGGTCCATTGTTTTGGGTCCGTGGGCTGGCCGTCGTAGTGCGCGTAGAAAAGCAGCGTGCGTTGTGCGCCGGGCGTTTTCCATTCGCCGTAAACCGCGGGCGGAGTATTTGGCGTGTCTGCTTCCAGCAGGCGCGGATTCAAACCGCGTTGCTGCATCATCGTCATGATGTGCGCGGCGTTGCGGCGGATGTTCTGAATGTCGCTGGCGACGTTAGGAAGGGAGAGTAACTCGAAGTAGTCGCGCAGGATCTGATGTTCGTTAGCGCGCCGGTATTCGCGCACTTTGTCTTGCGTCGTTTGACCGAATACGGCGAACGCCGCCACAAAGAGAAGCAGGAGAAGTTTTAATGAGCGGATCACGCGGTGCCGAGTTGTTTACGGACTTTAAGGGGCAGCTTGTCGTGGACCAGTTGATAGGCGTTCTTGAGCAGGTCCTTCAGCTCTTTCTTGTTGAGCGCCTCGAGATCTTCAAGAGCGACCCAATGATAGCGAGCGACGTACGGCGCGGGAA
Source organism: Acidobacteriota bacterium (assembly GCA_046732935.1). Classification (GTDB taxonomy): domain Bacteria; phylum Acidobacteriota; class Blastocatellia; order Pyrinomonadales; family Pyrinomonadaceae; genus PSRF01. Next base: position 51,999 of record JBKPOC010000053.1, read on the forward strand.
CGATTCCTTCGAGCTCGATCAGCTCGGCAAACTTCTCCGGCGTGCACTTGAACGACAGCTTCGCCGGATACTTTGCATCCATGCCCGCGACCGCAAACATCTTCTCGCCAATGCAGAACAACAGATCGTTGCCCCACTGCACGCGTTCGGTAACGTGCGGCAACGACAGACAGTATTTCCGAACGTCTTCGAGATCCATTTACTTCTTCATCAACTCCATTACCGCCGCGGCCGTGGCTTTAACTCCCGTCCGCAATGTCGGCTCGGGAACGGGAGCGAAGAGGGCCGAGTGCAACCCCGGAAGCGCGACGCCAGTCTCGCGGCTTTGCTTGACCTTCTGCGGATCGGAAGCGCCGAGCCAGATGATCGTCGCCGGAATCTTGTGGTCCAAGCTCAGGTAGCCGAAGTCTTCACTCGCCATCATCGGCGGCATCTTGACGACGTTGTCGTCACCCAACGCCCGCGCAAGCACGGGCGTCAGCCGATCGAGTAATTTCGGATCGTTGTAAGTCGACGTCGTGCCTTCACTGACCTTGACGATCGGCGCGCGATCGTCAGGAATTCCCGCGGCCATCGCCGTGCCTTTAACGATGCGTTCGATCGACGCGAGTATTCGTTTGCGAACGTCTTCTTTATAAGTCCTGACGGTTAACTGTAGATCCGCTTCATCGGGAATGATGTTGTAACGTGTGCCGGCGTGTATCGAACCGACCGTGACGACAGCGGGCTCGAGCGGCGAGTTTTCGCGACTGACGATCGTCTGCAACGCGAGCACGACCTGCGACGCGAGCACGATCGGATCCTTAGTCGTCTCCGGCGCGGAGCCATGGCCGCCAATGCCGCGAAGCTTGATGTCGATCGAGGTCGCGCTGGCCATCGCGTAACCGGGCGTGTAGCCGACCTTTCCTGTTTCGAGTTCAGGTTTGTCGTGCAGTGCGATTGCGAAGTCGGGCTGTGGGAAGCGGGTGTAGAGATTGTCGCGCAACAATGCGCGCGCGCCGTCGCCGGCCTCTTCGCTTGGTTGGCCCAGCAGGATCAGCGTGCCTTGCCACTGCGACTTGAGTTCGCTGAGGACCTTTGCGGTCGCCAGCAGGCTCGTCATGTGAATGTCGTGACCGCAGGCATGCATCACGCCGACTTCGATGCCGGCGTCGTTCTTCGTTCGCACGGTGCTGGCGTAAGGCAGGCGGGTCTTTTCGTCGACTGGCAACGCGTCGAGCTCGGTGCGGACGAGCACGGTTGGGCCGGCGCCGTTCTTCATGATGGCGATGACGCCGTAGCCGGTCCACTGCGCGTTTTCAAACTTGCCGATGCGTTCGGTGACGGTGTAGCCGAACTTGCGCAGCTCGCCTGCGAAGAACGTCGACGTCTTTTCCTCGCGGTGCGAAAGCTCCGGCGCGCCGTGGAGCATTTTGTATGTAGACAACATCGACGCCATGTCGCGATCGAGCATGGCGTCGATGGAAAGCTGTTGCGCGTTGACAGTGATTGGCAGCAGGAAAACGAATAGGAGCAGGGTTCGCATGCCTGCGAAGTTAATCACAAAAAGCACAAAAGACACAAAAGGCACAAAAGGAAATTCTGAGGGAAAGTAACGCTCTTTTTGAGATGCGTTACTCCCCTTTTGAAATTACTCTTGTGCCTTTTGTGTCTTCTGTGCCTTTTGTGATTACGGCTTTGGCGGCAACGGTTTCTTCGGGGCGGCGGCGATGAACTCGGCCAGGCCGGCGTCGCTGCCGTTGTTCCGGAACTTGTAGTAGTTCAGCAACTGCTGCTGCCATTCCTTACGGCTTTGCTCCGTCTTCGGATCAGTTCCCGAGGTGGCAATCGCGCGCGCGTAGGCGTCGATGATGCGGTCCATCAGGACGTTGAGTTTCTCGAGCGCAGCCTTGCTGGCCGGAGTTTCAGGCTTGTTTGCAAACTCCGTCTGATATGAAGCCGAGAGCGTCTTGTACGGCCCGGATTCGTAAGCCACCGCCAGGAAGTAATACGTCGATGGCGTTCGCTTGATGTCACTCTCCAGCGTCGCGGCCTTCAACAACGGATCGATCGCGTCCGCGGGGTTAGTTTTCAGTTTCAGAAAACCGACAGCGTAATTGAGATAAGCAAGCGTGTCGTCTTTGCCTTTGAACGGCGCCCACTCGTTCGGCGCTTTGCCGGCTTCAATGGCTTGAATAGCTTTGGTCGCGTAAGCGAGCGCTTCCGCATTGTGCGACTCGTCTTTATTTGACGCAGCGATATAACCCGCGTATCCGAGGTCGATTTGCGCGCGCAGGTAATCGGGCTCGTCGGTAAGAATTCGAGCGCCCGTCTTGTAAGCTTCCGCGAAGTTCTTCTCATTGATCAGGCCGGGAAGCATTCGTTTGCGCTCGTCGCGCTCGTAAGCGTTTACCCACTTATTGAGATAGTCAGTGTACTGGTCCTTGTCTTTCTGATACTTCTGCAAGTAGTCGCGCGCGGCCTGGTAAGCGACGGTAGGGTTCGGCACGCGATTGTCCACGAATCGTTTGTAGATCGCGATTTTGGCCGGGTCGTCAGTTTCCTGGGCTCTGACGACGCCAGTGAACGTCGTCAACGAAACCACCATAAACGCCGCCGTCATTAAAAACTTCATGCAACTCTCCTCCGCTTTGCCTTAGACGCCTAACAGTGCGTTAAGGGTTTTATCAGGGTGAGGTTATAATCGCTCCGCACCAATAATAATTAATGATCGCGACAAACCAAAGTGACTGAAAACATCAAATTTTCCGGCCGTATTCTCTTTCTTACCGAAGACACTTCGCTCATCCGCCAGCAACTCGCGGCCACCGGCGCCGCCGCCGCGCAACTCGAGGCCGAGCTGGCCACGCGGCTCGAGAACGACGACCTGCCGCTCATGAGCAACATCTCCACCGACGAGATCACGCCGGGTTGGGTCTGCTTCTACTACGACGAAACGCTCGGGCAGTACGTCTACGTCGGCATGCGCGAAGGCGCCGTGCAAAAAGACGAGGTCAAAAACGGCGGTTTCGCCGTGGTCGTGTCGGGGCTGTCAAAAGGCTGCGGCTCGTCGCGCGAGACAGCGCCATACGCCGAAAAGGCCGCGGGCATTCAGCTCGTCATCGCCAAAAGTATCGAGAAGATCTACGGGCAAAACTCGCAGAACATCGGACTGCTGACGTCTACTGATTTCGACCTTATTGATCGGATTCGCAGTGGGGAGGGAATTGCATTAACAGAATTCACGAACGGACTCGATCCGATCTCGCAGGACATCGTCAGACACGGCGGGCTCTTCAACTACAACAAAGCTCGACTGGCGGGGCTCGTGTCGCCGCCGCGGCTGGAAACCGCGCCGCGCCCGATGACTATCGTCGAGAAGATCATCGCGCGGCATGTCTTTGTAAGTGCCGGGAAGATTGGGGTCGAGGCAGTCAAACCCGGCGACGCGTTGTTTGCCGTTGCCGACGTGCGTTTCTCGCACGAGTACGTCACGCCGATGGCGGAGTCGTTGTTCAAGCAGGCGCTTGGCGCGGACGCGCGCGTGTCGCAGCCGGAATCGGTGTTTGCCTTTCGCGATCATCTGACGTTTCTCGGCCGCGTGATGTCGCCGAAGCATCGCCAGATGGGACTCCTCGAACGGGCGGAAGGGCTCGCGACGACGCAGGAGAGTTTTACCAGTCAACAGAAGATCAAGCTCTATGGCGAGAACCCGGAAGGCGGTTCGGAAGCGATCTGTCACAACGCCGTCGTCGAAGATCTTGCGCTGCCGGGGCAGATCGTGATCGGCACTGACTCGCACACGTGCATGGCCGGCGTGCTCGGTTGTTTCGCTTTCGGCGTCGGATCGACCGACATGGCTAACGCCTGGTACACGAAAGACATTCGCATTCGCGTCCCGGAAACGGTGCGCTATGTTTTGAAGGGCAGAAAGCGCGCGGACGTCGCGGCGAAAGACGTGATGCTCGTCATTCTCGCGACCGAGTATATGAAGACGAGCAAGGGAATCGGGAAGGTACTCGAGTTTGCTGGTGAAGATTTGCGGAACTGGTCGATGGACGAGCGCGCGACGTTGACCAACATGGCGGTCGAGGCGGGCGGCACGACGGGCATTATCGAACCCGACGAACAGACGCTCGAATACATCGTTCGCACGCGCGACCTCGATGCGGACGAGGTTCGCAAAGGTTTTACTTACAGCGATCCGGATGCGGAGTACGCCGCCGTCTTTGAAATCAACCTTGACGAGATCCGGCCGATGGTCGCGACGCCGGGTGATCCGCGCAACGGCATTCCTATCGATTCGCTTACCGAGGAAATCCGCATCGACGCCGCTTATGGCGGGTCGTGCACTGGCGGAAAGATGGCCGACATGGACATGTACGCCGCAGTCCTCGAAAACGCGCTGGCGCAGGGGAAGCGGGTTGCTGACGGCGTTCATCTTTACATTCAGTTTGGATCGCAGAAGATCAAGCAGTACGCGCGGCGCAAGGGTTATATCGAGATCTTCGAACGCGCCGGCGCGGAGCTGATCGACCCGTCGTGCGGCGCCTGTATCAACGCCGGCCCGGGCGCCTCGCCGTCAGCGGAGACCGTCACAGTCAGCGCCCAGAACCGGAATTTTCCCGGCCGCAGCGGCCCCGGAAAACTCTACCTCGCCTCACCCTACGTCGTCGCCGCCTCAGCGATTGCGGGAAAGATCGTCGAACCTGCCGAGTACCTCAAATCCGCGGAGTCCCTGTTAACAAAAACCTGAAACTTTTCAGCCCCGCGGCTCACTTACCTAGCGAGACAATGATGAAAAGGCTGACGGTCGACGAATTAAATCTTGAAGGTCAGCCTGGCGCCTTCGCGGGAACTCTGATGAATAGTTCAGCCGACCTGGTTACTCGCGTGTGCCAGGGCGACTCCGAGGCCTTTCGCCTGATTTTTGAAAGGTATTCGCGTCCCGTTATCAGCTTCATCTTCGACATGGTCAACGACCGCGGCCTCGCGGAAGAGTTGACGCAGGAGACCTTCGTCCGCGCCTATCGCGCCATGCGCACCATGCGGCGCGACACGAAACTCTCGACCTGGTTGTTTGGCATCGCCAGAAACGTCGCTCGCGAATCGTTGCGAGCGCGCGCCCGCGCGAACAGCCACCTCGACATCGCCGATAAATCAGTCATGGACTTGAGCGATCAAAAGCCGGCGCCCGTCGAAGGGTTGCTCAGCAAAGAGCTGAACGACGTGATCAGGCGGTCGCTGGCGGCGCTCGACGAAGACAAGCGACTGGTGTTCACGCTGAAAGTGTTGCACCAGTGCAGCTACGAAGAGATCGCGGCAATCACCGGTTTCTCGATCGCGAAGTTGAAGACGGACCTGCACCGCGCGCGAGCGGAGATGCGACGGCGGATCAGTCCGTACGCTGGAGTTGGTTATGAAGTGTGAAATTTACGAAAAGCTGCTCGAAGAATACGTCAATGGAGAGCTTGCGCCTGACGATCAGGATCGCGTCGAACAGGAACTATTCGCGCTCTACGACCGGGAGATCGAAGTATCGCCTGCTGTTTGGAGTGGCATTGAAGAACGAATCGCTGTTACGCCAGCTTCGTACGGTTGGATGAAAATTGCAGCGGTTGTGATTCTATCAATTGGGCTTGGATCCGTGTTTCTCCTGAACGAAGAAAACCCAAAACCAACAATCCCGCCCGTGCCTGAAGAAACCGGTGTCGCCCTTTTCAAATCACAACCCCAAAAACCACGAATTACAAAAACACGAATTCGAAAACCGATTATCAAAGATAACCCCGGCGTCCTGTCATCAGATCTCGCTTACCTCGACGTCGACGATCAGGACACAGTCAATCACCTCGAGCAAACTCAAAACCTGTTGCGCTCAATCCGAAACGTCCCCGTCTCCGATAGCGACGAGGAAATCGACGTCACTTACGATAAGGCGCTTTCGCAACGTCTACTGAACGAAAACGTCGTGCTCCGCAGAGACGCCGAGATGAAAGCGAAGTTTCCAACCAAGATGCTGCTCGCCGATCTCGAGCCCTTGTTGATTGACATTGCGAACCTGCCGGACCACGCCCGGCCGCAAGACGTGCAAGAGATCAAAGACCGAGTGCAGAAAACCGAAATCGTCGCGGCCCTGATGGAATATCGAGAGCGCGGCGCGAACAATCGTTAACGAAAGCAGACCGTCGTCGTTAACAGAAACAGAGGCTACGAACATGTCGAATCAGCTTCCACGCAGTATTCTCATCATCTCACTATTACTCCTCGCCGCCGTTGCCAGTCCCGCAATGGGACAGCAACGACGAGTGGCGTCCAATAATCTCGCTCAGCAGCAGTCGTCGAACGACGCCGAAGCCGTCTTTCGCGCCGCGCGAGATCTCATCACCGACGGAGAGTGGGCCAAGGCGCGCGACAAGTTCCGCGAGTACGTCAACTCGTATCCGAACCAAAAGAACCTCGACGCCGCGCTTTATTGGCTGGCCTATTCGCAACAGAAACTGACCGACTACGACGACTGCCGCGCGACGCTGATGCGACTGCTCGAAAAATACCCAAGCACGAATTGGCGCGACGACGCGCGCGTCCTGTTGGCCCAACTGCCGGGCGCAGTCACTGTCGCGCCGGCAGCCGTGATCGCGGCGCAGGCTGACCAGGTGCTGATTGACCCTTCCAGGCTCGCATCTCCGGTCGCTGTCGCTCGTCGTGCGCCTGACGCCGACATCTATTACACGCCCGCCCCGACCGCCATTTCGGGAGCCGCCGCGGTTGGCGTCAGTGCATTGCCTGCTCAGAGTATTCGCGCGCCGGGCGTGTATTACGTCGATGGACTCGGCGGCTCGGATAACGACGACGATCCATGCGAGTTCAAGATCGTCGTGCTGCAAGCACTGTTTCAGACCGATTTGCAGCGCGGCATCGTGGCCGCCACTGACTGGCTAAAACCGGGGTCGACGCAAACAGTGCGTTGCAAGAGCGCGGCCCTGACGTTGTTGGGCCGGAACGGCGGGAAGCAGGTGACGCCGGTGATACTCGGCGTCGCCCGCAGCGAGCCGGACATGAAACTACGCGCACGCGCTATCTCGGTGCTCGCCGCGACGGAAGACGACAGCGTGATCGAGCCGTTGCGCGAGTTTGCGTTGAACTCGAACGATAACGAGATCGTCGAAGCGTCGTTGTATGCGTTGAGCAGGCACCCGGGCGATCGAGCGGTTGCTGTGCTCAGCGACATCGCGATCAGCGGCAAGACCATTGCGCAGCGAAAGGTCGCGATTGCGAGCATCGCCGGGCGTCCGGGAGAGCCGGCCGTCGATGCGCTGCTGCGGATCTACGACGCGGATCAGAACGTCGACGTTCGCAGGGCGGTGATTGGCGGTTTCGCGAACCGCAAGAGCGAACGCGCCAGCAATAAGCTCTTCGAGATCGCGCGCAGCTCGGAGAATATCGAGTTGCGCAAGGCAGCGATCGGCGGCATCGCGCGACGCGGCGGCGACAAAGCGGTTGATTTCCTGCTCAGTCTTTACGATAGCGAGAAGAATGAAGAGTTGAAAGACCAGATCATCAACTCGCTCGCGACGGGCGCGTTTGTTCTCAGTCCCGGGGCGGGCTCAGGCCAGAGCGTGACCTATATAGGCGGTGGCGGCGGTCACATGAACGATCAGCGAGTGATCCAGAAGATGATCGAGATCGCTCGAAACCAGCAGTCGCCGATGGAGCGACGCCGGTGGGCCATCGGTTGGTTGAGCCGCAGCAAGGATCCGGCGGTGATCAAATTCCTCGAGGAGTTGCTGAGATAATGCGCGCCCACATCCTCATAGTCGTAGCGCTTCTATTCGCTTCAGTTGGTCTCGCCGTGGGCCAAACGAAGAACTTCACGCCGGTGGAGGGCGCGAACCTCAAGGCGAAGATCGACGCTGCTGTCGCCGCCGGACGGGTGAATGCGCCGAACGGCCGCTTCTGGGTTGCGTACCAGTTTGAAGTACGGCCGGGCGTGGCGGTCGATTTCGAAATCGTCGACAGCGCCGGCGGGATTTACATCTCGACGGATGGAACGTCGATGATGTTCGACGCGCGGCACGAGACGCGCGAGTTGGGCTTGTTCCTGCTGTTCGACAAGCAGCGCGAGGCTTTCATTCGCGCGGAAGTTTACAACCTGCGGCGCGAACATGAATTCAGCAACTATCCGGTCTACTGGGCCGGACGCATCAGTAACGAAGAGAGCCTCAATTACCTGAAATCAATCGTCGATTCAAACGATCCCGAAGTGAAACGTCTCGCGGAGCGCGCTGTGTTTGCGATCGCGCTGCATGACGACGCGCGAGTCGACGCGATGTTGACGGAGATGATCCGGAAGCCGGTGTCCGATGCAATGCGCTCCCGCGCAATCTACTGGTTGGGAAACACTCCCGAAACACAGGTGAAGAACACGCTCTTCGCCGAGATCGTGCGCAACGACCATGAGGACGCTGACGTTCGGCAGAGCGCGATGTCGGCTCTCGGCATGAGCCGCTCGGCCGGGACGTTGCCGCTGTTGCAAAACCTCTACGAAACGATGACGACGCGCGAGCTGAAACGCCGCGCGCTCAACGGCATCGCTCGGAACGACAACGCCGACGCCGCGGCTACGTACCTGATTCACCTCGGGGAGACCGAGAAGGACATGGAGTTGCGCAAGAACGCGATCGCGAGTCTCGGGCGGATTGCGGGTCAAAAGAGTTTGGGCGCGTTGACGAGCACGGTTGACGGCGATGGTGACGTCGAGATTCAGAAGCAGGCAGTGGTCGCGATTGGGAGGCGTCCGAAAGAGGAAGCGATACCGATCCTGATTCGCACCGCGCGCAATCATCCGAAGATGGCGGTGCGGAAAACGGCGATCCAGGTGCTGGGCCAGATCGGCGACGAACGCGCGGTGGCGTTTTTTAGAGAACTTCTGAGCAAGGATTGAGCGTACTTGTGGTTGGTTTGCGTTGCTCCCGCATAACCGAGATAAGCCAGGGAGGTTAAGTGAATGGATAGCTCGTTTAATTACAACTTGATCAGCCTGCGGGAAGCTGCATTAACTGTTTTACGAGAAGTGGATTCGCTGACCAGTCGCGAGACGAATGGAAACAGGAAATTTGGGTTGCAGGAAGAAGTTCAGCGTTATGAGAGCGAGCTGATCAGGAATGCGCTCCAGCGGACACGGGGCAACCAGCGCCGCGCCGCGCAACTGCTGGGCGTCAAGGTCACAACGCTGAATTGCAAGATTAAACGACTTGGCATCTCGCTCGACGAGCCCGATTTGAGAATGGTCGGGTAAACACGGATTTCCTTTAACTACTTCATTCGGACGCGCGCGAGGTTGCTCGTCTGGCCGTGAAGTGTGACGCTGATGAAGATCGATTGATTTGCAGGTGTGTTCGACGGCAATCCGACGATCACCTGCCATAGCCCGTCGACTCCCGGCACTCTCCCCACAAACTCCACCTGCAACGGAAACACATTCGCGCTCGCATCCTGGAACCGCGCAGTCACAGCCGAACCGTCCTCACCCGGCAACAGATCGAAATTAGTGACGAACAACATCAACGTCGTTCGATTATCGACCCCGAAGTTGAACGGGTTTACGAGCGCGAACGGATCGCGCAACATCGTCGGTGAATCAAGCGCGATTGCGATGTCACTGTTTTGTTCAGTGGCAATAATCGGCGCCGGCGCTTGCGGCGCGGTGAACCGGACGCGGAACACGGATCCCGATCCGATTGATAAGTAATAGAGACTGCCGTCCGCGCCGACTTTCACATCGACGGGCTGCGAGATCCCGCTCGCAAAATCCGACCCCGTCCCACTCGCAGGATCGAAAACGCGGATCCACCCACTGCATAGATCGGCGAAGAAGTATTTGCCGACAAAGCTCGACGGAAACTGCACAGTCACCGGGTTGTAAAAAGTGCCGCCGGCAATGGCGCATCCCGTCGTCGCACTACTGCCGTGCCCATAAGCAAAGAGCGGCGAACGAAAGCGCGGATCCGTCGTGACGCCTTCCGTCACCGGCCAGCCGTAATTCGACCCTGCGATACCGTCGTTGATCTCTTCCCACGTGTTCTGTCCGACGTCGTTGATGAACAAACGACCGGAGCCGGGTTGAAAGGCGAAGGTGAACGGGTTGCGCAGTCCCATCGCCCAGATGGAGCGATTGTTTCCGGTCGCCTGCGTGAAGAACGGATTGTCTGCCGGGATCGATCCGTCAGAGTTGATGCGCAGGATCTTCCCAAGCATGTTGCTGAGCGTCTGCGAGTTTGACGGCGTGGCGTTCTCGCCGGTCGCGACGTAAAGCTTCCCGTCGGGACCGAAGTGGATCGCGCCGCCATTATGGTTCGACGCCGTGGTCAGATTGTTGAGCTCGAGCAGAATCGTTTCGCTTCCCGGAATGACGACGTCGCCATTCGCGGTGAACCGGCTGACGCGATTGTGTCGCGGTTCGATCGGCACGGTGTAGTAGACGTACAGAAAATGGTTCGTGGCGAAATTCGGATCGAACGCAATGCCGAGCAGGCCGCGTTCACCGTCCGGATCGACACTCAACGTCATGAACGGCGTCGTCAGCAGCGCGCCGTTCTTGATCACGCGCAGCGCGCCCGTTTGTTCGCACACAAAGATGCGCCCGTCAGGTGCGATCTCCATCGCCGTCGGACGCGAAATCCCTGCGATCTGTGTTTCGGTAAAGTTCGTTGGAAGCGTCGCCGCGTTGGTGGAAGAGAGACACGTTAACAGACACGCAATGAGTACAAATATTCGCGTCATAAAAACACCGATGAATTTTTTTGATTAGTTACTGCGTGGGGGCGTAGTAGGAACGTCGTCCGAGGATAGTGTACTCTGGGTGACCTTTGATTTCGAAGTTGATCTTGCGGCGCTTGCCGTCGCGCGCTTTGTTCGTCGGATAGAACCCGACGATGTAGCGCTGACTGATGTCTGAAAGGATGCGCGCGTAGATCCCCTGCGCCTGCGACGGCTGCTCCAGATACTCCGTCCAGCCGCCACTCAGCGGCGCCACCGCAGCGAGCGCCTCTTGCAGTCGCGCATTCTCCTCCGCGCGCATGCGCAACACCTGAACAGGCGCGATCTTCTTTCGTTCTTCCTGCCGCGCGATGAACGCCTCGCGAGCCTTCTTGCTCAACGTCGGCAGCATCTCGTTGATGGCGCGTTCGTCTTCATTGAGCAACGTTTGCAACTGCTGATCGGACGTGAGGCCGATCAGCTTCGGTCCCGGCACGACGGTGTAGATCGTGGCGCGCGATTTCTCCACCGTTCGATAAACGTCTTCGAGACTGAACTCCGTCATCCCCGAGCGTTGCAGTTGTTTCCGCTGCTCGATCTCGTACTGAACTTTCGCAAACAACTCGGGCGGAATGTCAGGCGGCACAGCCGGAACGATGATCGAGTTGCGCAAGTACGTCGCTTCGTCGCCGTCAGTCTGAAAGATGATGATTGGACGCTGGTCTTCTTCGTCGAACGCTTCTTTCAACGTCGCCATCAGCGCGCTGTACTGCGCGCTTTTGCCGAACTGCCGTCTCATTCCGCCGACGCCGAGGAAGCCGTCTCTTCCGCGGCTCTTCTCGAGCAGCGTGTTCAGCTTCTTCTTCAGTTCACGCTTGTCGTTCGTGAAGTCGACCAGCAATTCGACGTCGTCGGTGACGATGGCCATCTGATCGCGCGGCCCGAGCTTGTCGACGAGAACAGACGCCGCGTCGACACTGTTCTTGATGTAAGGAAACTGGCTGCCGCTGTAATCGATGATCAGCACGATCGAGCGCGGCAGACTGCGATTATCGCCGAGCAGAAAGTGGCCGACCTGTTGCGGCACCCCTTCTTCGGTGATGACGAAGTCGGACGCTTTCAGGCCGCTGACGACGCGGTTGTTCTTGTCGAGGACGAGTAGTTCGGAGGAGACGAGCGCCGTGTCGATCTTGATGACGTCGTCGTCCGGCGTCGAGCCGTAATTGACTTCCGAGGTCGCGTTCTTTTCTGGATCCCACTTCAGCTTCTTGAGACTCGAGCCGAAGTCTTTGCGTTTGGGCTTCTGCCCAGGCGTCAGCCCGGGAAAGAGGAGGAGCAGAAGGATAGCGGTGTAGGCAACTGGGGAGAAGCGGGGACGGGGAGACGGGGAGAAGCGGGGATGGAATGGGGCGAAGTATCTCCGCATCGCATGCCCGTATCTCCGCATCTCCCTGTCGCCCCTTCTCCCCGTCACCTCGTCCCCGTCTCTTACTCTACGGTCGTTTGCCCCACGTCGGCGGCGGCGGCTCGGATGTCGAACGTGTGACGGGACGTTCTTTCAACATCCGCATCGCTTCCTGAACCGCGCGCTCGAGTTGCGGATCGTGTCCGGCGATGACTTCCTTGGGCCAGTTTTCGATGTCGATATCCGGCGCGACGCCTTCGTTCTCGACTGCCCATTTTCCATCCCGCGTGAAGAACCCGCCGCGCGGCGCGATCATCGATCCGCCGTCAATAAACGGCGGCGTATCGGCTGTATGGACCAACCCGCCCCACGTTCGCTTGCCAATCAGCGGACCGATCTTCCGGCGCTTGAACATATACGGCATCAAGTCGCCGCCGGAGCCGGCCATCTCGTTGATGATCATCACCTTCGGTCCCCAAATCCCCGCGGACGGACTCGTGAACGGAAAACGCTCGCCGGCGACGTTATTGAAGTAACCATCGAAATCGCGTTGCAGGACGTCGATGATGTAGTCGGCCGCCGAACCACCGCCATTGAAACGTTCGTCGACGACCACGCCTTTCTTGTCCTGCTGCGAGAAGTAGTAGCGATTGAAACTGGTGTAGCCCGGCTGTCCCGTGTTTGGCAGATAGACGTACGCGAGTTGACCGTCTGAAAGTTTCTCGACGAGACGCCGGTTGGATTCGACCCAGGCGCGCGTGCGCAGCGCTTGTTCGCTGGCGACGGGAATCACGGTAACTGTGCGAGCCCCTTCCATCACCGGACGCGAGTTCACGGTCAGTGACGTTTGACGATTCGCGGTGCCGTCGAGCAGACGATAGATGTTGTCAGGCGCGCGCAGTTCGACGCCGTTGATAGCGAGGATGTAGTCGCCGGTGTTTACGTTTGCTCCCGGCGTGGCGAGTGGCGAACGCAAGTCGGGGTTCCAGCTCTCGTTATCGTAGATGCGCGTGACTTTGTATCGATCGTTTTCGATCGTGAAGTCAGCGCCGAGCAGCCCCGCGACTTGCTGCGGAACGGACGGCATGTCGCCGCCGCGAACGTAGGAGTGACCGATGGCGATTTCAGCGCCCATCATATCGAGCAGGTAATTCAGGTCGGCGCGATGCATCACGTACGGCAGCAACTGGCCGTACATCTGCTTCATCTTCGGCCAATCCGCGCCGTGCATATTTGGGACGTAAAGATAGTCGCGTTGGTTGCGCCAACCTTCGTTGAAGATCTGTTTGAACTCTTCTTTCGGCTCGAGATACATGCGCAACGAGGCGTTCAACCGGCCGGCGCCGGCCTGTGGCGGATTGCGATCGGCGTCGACGAGGAACAACTGCGGGGGCGGAGGATTTCCGCCTGGTGCACCCTGGCCACCAGCAAGACGATACACAAGCTTCCGCCGATCAGCACTGATCTCATAGGCAGCGACGTTCGTGACAAAGGTATTTGCGCGTCGATCGCACAGTCGATAACGAATCAACTCATTGCCGCTGCCTGGCGTCCGACCAGCCTCCATATAAAAAACATTCCCATCAATTCCTGTTTGTAAATCCGTGTACTGCCTCTCCGGCACGCCAGGCACAGCGATGATTCTCTGCGACAGTCCTTCGAAATCGATCTGCACGGTGACCGTCACCGGCGCGCGTTGACCGCGAGGACCACCTCCACCGCCTTCACCACCTTCGGCCGCAGGCGCATCGCCGACGCACACGCCGGGTGCAGGCCGAGGTCTTCCCGTTCCGACGCCGCGATCTTCATCGCTCTCCGGCAGTAACGGGCTCGAATCAGTCTTCTTCAACACGGCGAGATACAACCCGAACGTCTCATCGTGATCGTACGAAGTCATATCCAACCACTGCGAGCGCAGCCCGAAGTCAGTCGACGCCAGAAACCACAGGTACTTTCCACTCGCGTCCCACGTGGGCCACACGGCATCGGCAAGCCCGTCAGTGACCTGCTTCGTCTCGCCGGTCTCGACATTGCTGATGAAGATCGCGTGATACAGCGACCGCAGCCGGCTCGAATAAGCGACCCACTTAGAATCAGGGCTCCACGTCGGGTTCAGCGTGCGTTGCGGCACCATCCACGGATCGTTGCCGACGATCTTCGCCTCTCCACTCGCGACGTCGACGACCCAGACTTTCAGGTTTGTATCGGTGAACACGATCTTCTTCGAATCAGGCGACCACGACGGTGTGTAATAGTGAGTCGGTTTCGCGAGCGTGATCTCGCGCGGCGGCGTCAGCCCGTCCTGCGCCTCGATCACAAGCTTGTACTCGCCCGACTTGTCGCTGAAGTATGAAACAAACTTGCCGTCAGGCGACCACGCCGGATCGCGTTCCGCGGAACCGCTCGAGTTCGTCAGGTTGCGCACGTCGCCTTTGTCAGCGGGTATCGTGAAGATCTCGCCGCGCGCTTCGACGACGACGCGTTTGCCCGTTGGAGACACGGCCATGTTCGTGATGCGATTGCTGACGTCTTCCCAGTTCGGCATCATCCACGGAAAGTCGCCCGCCGCAATGATGCTCACGATCTTCGCCTTGCCGCTCTTCGGGTCCAACTCGTGAACGTAACCGGCTTGTTCGAAGACAATCGTTCCCGCGCCTGAGTCCATCGACTTCACGTCGAAGTCCGTAAACTTCGTCACCTGCGAAAGGTTCTTGCTCTTCGTGTCGTACTGCCAGACGTTCGCGACGCCGTCGCGATCGGAGATGAAGTAAACGGAGTCGCCGACCCAGACTGGTTGGACGTCTTTCGAATCAGTCCACGGCGGCGAAACGAGATCGTAAGTCTTGAGATCGACGATCCAGATCGGCCGGTTCTGTCCACCGCGATAATTACGTCGCTCTTCGTCCCACGAGTTGTTCATGCGATAAGCGACGCGAGTGCCGTCAGGTGAAATCTTGCCCTGATACGCGCGCGGCAACGGGAACGGTTCCTCAACGCCGCCTTCCACGGAGATCGTCCAGAAGCGCGGTGCTCCGCTGGGCGACCATGTTGCGCGCGTTGATGAAAACAGGATCGACTTGCCGTCGGGCGTCCAGCCTTCGACCATGTCAGCCCCGGGATGCCACGTCAGGCGCTTCGGCTCGCCGCCTTCCGAGGAGACGACGTAGACGTCAAAGTTTCCGGCATACTCGCCGCTGAAAGCGATCAATCTCCCGTCAGGTGAGAAGTGCGGGTTGGCGGTCTGTCCCTGAAAACTGGTCAACCGGCGAGCGCTGCCGCCGCTGCGCGGGACGACCCAGATATTGTTCGCGTAAGCGAAAGCGATCTGTGTTGCGCTGACTGTGGGCGTGCGCAGCAGCCGTGTTTGCCCGCCGTGTCCATTTTGCGCTTCGACTCTGAATGAAAGAGTTACGGCGACGAAACAAGCGGCTGCGAGCAGTAGTATGCGCTTCAACATCCTTGACGTGACCTCCAAAACAGGCAAGTTTGTAAGAGCGGACGGTTTGAATTGTCTTTGGCGGGAATTGTATCATGCGCGAAACCTATCTCGAGGAGAAAGAAAGACAATGAGGACCCTGAAACGCAGCAGCATAGCTATCTTTGCCTCCACCTTTGTTCTCTGCTTCGCCGTTTCTGCATCTGCGCAAGTCGTCTTGCCGCGTGCGAGTCAAAAGGCGAGCGTCATGCAAAGAATCGGGACAACCGACGTCACCATTACCTACAGCCGGCCCGGCGTGAAGGGCAGGAAGATCTGGGGCGATCCGTTGCCGGGTCAAGCAGCTTCCGTCAAAGGCGAGGCGACCCTCGACAATCAGAACGTTCGTCCGAAAGAGGCCGTGATCGTTCCCTACGGACACGTTTGGCGCACGGGCGCTGACGACGCGACGATGTTTTCGGTTAGCGACGAAGTACTTATCAACGGTCAAAAGCTTCCGGCCGGCACTTACAGCCTGCACACGATACCGACGAAAGACGAGTGGACGATCGTCTTCAACGGCACCGCGAACCAGTGGGGCAGTTTCGACTACGACCCGGCGAAGGACACGTTGCGAGTGAAAGCGAAGCCGACGTGGGTCAATGAAAGCCAGGAGTGGCTCGAGTTTACTTTCGATCCGGTTACCGAGGATTCGGCGCAGGTCAATATTCGGTGGGAGAAGATCAGCGTTCCGTTCACGGTGAAAGTTCCGGATGTCGGGGCGGCGACGTTGGCGCGGCTGAAGAGGACCGTTGGGGAAGCGAAACCTAACGACTGGCGCACTCCGTTGCAAGCCGGAAACTATCTCATCAACAACACCAACCCGGCTGACGACGCGCAGGGCATGGAATGGATCGACCAGTCGATCAAGGTGAAAGCGACATTCCAGAATCTTTCGTCGAAGGCGAACGCGTTGTACAAGGCGGGCAAGAAAGAGGAAGCTTTCGCGTTGGCAGACCAGGCGATTCAACGCGGCAAGGCCGATAACGTCGATGCCACTGCCATCTCAAATTTCGAAAAACGGCTCGCCGACATGAAGGCCGGGAAGATTTAGCTATCTGTGTTTTAAATGGGCGTAGCTAAGTTAACCGACGAGAACACTGTCGTTCCTGAAAGTAAGTACGCGCGCGTCGAGCGTGAACGGCGTTATCTCTTGCGAGATTTGCCTGAAGGCCTGACGCGCGTGGACCCGCACCTGCAAATCACCGACAACTACATCACCGGCACGCGGCTGCGCATTCGCAAAGTGCGTGAACCGCGAACCAACAAGTGGACCGTCAAGTTCACCCAGAAGCTTGCGCCAAACCCCGACGATCTCTCTCGCACGCTCATTACCAACACCTATCTCAACGCGCTCGAAGCCGAGACGTTGTCAGTCTTTAACTCGAACGAGATCCGAAAGAACCGTTACCACTTCGACTACGAAGGCCGGCGGTTTTCAGTCGACATGTTCCTGGGCGATCTGTTCGGCCTGGTGCTGGCGGAAGTCGGGTTCGAAACGGACGAAGAGCTCGACAATTATCCGCAGCCGCCGTTCGCAGTCGCCGACGTCACGAACGACCCGTTGTTCACCGGCGGCAGGTTGTGTGAGCTGACGTTTTCCGAATTAAGAGAAGAGATCCAGCGATCCGGACTGATCACAAAATGAAGAAGCTCGTCGTTCTTTTGTTGTGCGCATCGATCGGCGGTGCGAGTTGCCGCAAAACGTCGTCTCCGCCCGCGCCTGCCGCGCCGCCTGCGTCGGCATCACCCACCGAACAGTTGAATCACCTGGCCGGCGGCACGACTCCGCCGCCGCAAACCAGGTACTTCAAAGGCTCGATCGGCTCGACGCTCGACTTGCAAATGAAGCTCGTGCGCGAAGGCGACAACCTGATCGGAAGCTACTTCTATCAGAAGGTCGGCACGCGCATCACTCTGCGCGGCACCATCGACAAAAACGGCAATCTCAGTCTCGACGAGTTCGATCCGAGCGGCAAACAAACGGGCGTCTTCAAAGGTATCTGGACAGTCGACCCGAAAGACAACTCGATCACGCTCGCGGGAAACTGGTCCAAGCCGCCGGGTGAAAAAGGCGACGATAAGAAGACGGCGTTTTCAGTTCATGAAGAGCCGATCACTCTTAGTGGCGACGTCGAGTTGGTCTCGAAGCAGCTCAAAGATAATAACAAGAAGCTCAATTACCAGATCGACGCGCAGTATCCGCAGTTCAATGCGAGCGGCGCCTTCGTGAATCCGAATTTCGAGAAGTTCAACCAGGCGGCGCGCGCGGCGGTGATGAAAGAAGTCGCTGAATTCAAGAAGGCGATGGCGCCGGAAGAAGGCGAGGATCCATCGCCCCCGGACTCGATGGGCAGCGACTTGACGATGGGCTACGAAATCGCGCTCGCGCAGGATGATCTGATCAGCGTTAAGTTCGACGTCGGTAGTTACTATCAAGGCGCTGCGCACCCGAACTCCTATTCGAAGGTCATCAACTACGATCTCAAGAACGGCAATCCGATCAAGTTGGCGGACCTGTTCCAGCCCGGCGCGAAGTACTTGCAGACAATCTCGGCCTATTGCATCGCGGAGCTAAAGAAAAATAAGGATTTGCTGCCCGACCAGATCCAGGAAGGCGCCGGGCCGAACGCGAAGAATTACCAGAACTGGACGATCTCGAAACAGGGATTAGGAATCACGTTTGATTCGTACCAGGTTGGGCCATACGCGACAGGTCCGCAGTTTGTGCTGGTGCCTTATTCGGCACTGAAGGACGTGATCAAGCCGGACGGGCCGATTGGCCGGTTCGCGCAGTAGAAGCTTATTAGTTTGCGCAGTAGAAGCTCTGCCAGCAAGAACAAGTCAGGAAGGGGGCAAGCGTAGCGCGCCCCCGCTGGTCAAGATAGTACCCCTAAACTGCGGGGGCGCGCTCCGCTTGCCCCCTTCCCAACTTGTTCTCTTGTTTTCGCGAGAAGTAGAAGGCCAGCAGGAACGCGAGGAGCATGATCGCTGAAGCGGTCCAGAAGGTGGCGAACAGCGAGTTGTCGCTCATGTAATGCGATTGTCCGTCGGCGCCCATGTGTTCTATCGGGCTGGCGATCAGGAACGCTGCGAGAGACGGACCAACAGCTCGCGCCAGACTGGCGACCGATTGCGTCACGCCGAGAATCGTTCCCTGTTGTTGCGCCGGCGCACTCTTCGAAGCCAGACTGGTAAGCGCAGGAGTCGCGAGCGAGTTTCCCAGTGAAAAGACGCCGCCGCCGATTAGCAATCCCGCTAGTCCACCCGCAGCCGGACCGACAAACGGCACTGCAAACAAACTGATCGCAAAGCAGAGCGCGCCGACAATTATCAACGGCATTTCGCCAAATCGCTTCACCAATCGCCCGATCAGTCCACCCTGAATAATCACCGCGATTATGCCGACGTAAGCGAACAGGTAACCGTTGTGTTGCGCGTCGTAACCGAAGCGAAACATCGTGTACAGCGAAAACGACGTCGTCATGATCGAGAACGCCACGATGAAGAGGAAATAGATGGCCAGCACAAACGCAAGCCGCGGCTGCTTCAGCGAGTTCATTAAATGACTGAATCCGCGTCCTGTCGCAGCGGCATGTTCAACCGGACGATTCTTTTTGACTGTTTCCGGCAGCCTGAAATAGAGCAGGATCGCGTTTGCGAAGCAGAGCGCTGCCGCAAAGATAAACGGCACTTCAATTCCCCAACGGCTCAAGATGCCGCCGATGGCCGGCCCAAAGATAAAGCCGAGGCCGAAAGCAGCGCCGATGAGTCCCATGCCTTTGGCGCGATTTTCTTGCGTGGTGATGTCTGCGATGTAAGCCTGCGCGGTCGATATGTTTCCGCCCGTAATGCCGTCGAGAATTCGCCCCGCGAAGAGCATCGCCAGTGTGGTGGCGAAGCCGAGGACGAGAAAACCGATGCCCGTGCCGATGATCGAAATCAAGAGAACTGGTCTACGACCGTATTTGTCTGACAGCCGCCCCAGGATGGGCGAGAAGATCAACTGCATGATCGAGTACGAGGCGAAGAGCAGGCCGACGGTGCGAGGCGTCGCGTTGAATTTCGTTCCCTCGGCGTAGAACGGCAAGACAGGGATCACGATCCCGAATCCCACGAGGTCAATGAACACAGTAGTAAGGATGACGATGAGAGGCGAACGATTCATTGTACTTGGGTCTTAGGTCTTAGGTTTTTGGTCTTGGGGCTTAGGTTTTTGGTCTTGGGATTTAGTGTTATAGAAAGCACAAAGACCAAAGACCCAAGACCAAAGACCCAAATGTTACCTGCGACCGCCCGTTAACGCTCGATCCACGGATGCTTGTCCGCCGCCTGCAATCAGCAACGCGATCGCCATTGCCAGCAGCGACATCGGATACTCGTAACCCTTATTGGCCCCAAAGAAACCGCCCGGCAAGTGCACTCCGATGATGGCCGTCAGCATCACGCAGGCGATAAAGAACGCTCCGACTCTCGTCAGCAACCCGAGCAGCACGAGTATCCCGCCGACAAACTCCGAAAACGCCGCCGCGCCCAACCAGAACCACGTTGGCCGCATGAAGCTGAAAGGCGTGTTGCCGGCTACGAAGTTCGTAAAACCCGGGCCGCCAAACGTTCCGAGCACCTTTTGTGAGCCGTGCGCGATCATCACCGCCGCGAGCGCCAGGCGAATGGGCAGTGTAAACCACGTCGAGGAAGTCGCGATCAGTCGACCTAACATGCGAATCTCCGATTACGTTGTTTTGCAGAACAGGGAGATAGTAACATGCCTGCTAATGTCCACACGCCGACTACTGATAGCCCCAGCACTGTTGACGATTCTTATCTTTGGTCTTTCAGCGTTTGCGCAAACGACGTCGCCGGTGGATATCGCGTTCACGGTTGCGATGTCGCGCCCGCACACGCACCTGTTCGAGATCGACGTTTCGCTCAAACGCGCCGCGACGGCGACCGCTCCACAGGACGAGCTGCTGATCATGCCGGTTTGGACGCCGGGCTCTTATCTCGTTCGCGAGTTTGAGCGTCACGTGCAGGACTTCTCCGCGAAAGACGCCGCGGGCCAGCCGTTGAAGTGGGAAAAAACGAACAAAACCACGTGGAAAGTGACGACGAACGGTGCGCGCGACTGGCATGCGACGTATCGCGTGTACGCCAACGAGCTTTCGGTCCGCACAAGCGAGCTCAATTCGTCTCACGCGTACTGGAACAACGCGAACCTGTTGATGTATCTCGACGGATCGTTGAAGAGCCCGTCGACCGTGCGCGTCCTCGCGCCTGATGTTTGGAAAGTCGCGACCGGACTTCCCGGCGTTCCCGGCCAGCGAAATACTTTTCGCGCCGACAACTTCGACGTTCTTTACGACTCGCCGTTCGAAGTCAGCAACTTCAAGAGTCTCGTGTTCAACGTGAAAGGCGTTCCGCACCGGATCGTGATCGATGGCGAAGGCAACTACGATCCGGAACGCATGCGACGCGATGTGCAGAAGATCGTCGAGACGGAAGTGGAGGTGATGGGCGGCGAGGTTCCGTATCGCGACTACACGTTCATTCTTCACTTGCGTTCGAACGCGGGTGGCGGGCTCGAACACTTGAATTCAACATCGCTCGGGTATCCACGTTTCGGTTTCACGGTTCGCGGCGGCGGCGATCGCGCCACGTCATCATCGCCGAATGCCGCGCAGCCTGTGCAGGGCGAGTATCGCAACTTTCTCTCGTTGGTGGCCCACGAGTTCTTTCACCTTTGGAACGTAAAACGGATCCGCCCCGACGCGCTCGGCCCGTTCGACTACACGCAGGAGAATTACACGAAACTGCTCTGGGTCGCCGAAGGCATCACGGATTACTACGCCGACGTCGCGCTTCGTCGCGCTGGACTGATCAGCGAGAGTGACTTTCTTGCGGGCGCTGCGCGAGCGTTCCAGGGATTGCAGAACACGCCGGGCCGGCTCGTCCAAAGCGTTGAGGAGTCGAGTTACGATTCGTGGATCAAGTTCTATCGTCCGGACGAGAACTCGATCAACTCGCAGGTCTCCTATTATGACAAAGGGTCGATCCTCGGCTTGCTGCTCGACCTCGAGATTCGCAAGCGGACGAACGGAGCGAAGTCGCTCGACGACGTTTTGCGGTATCTTTACACCGAGTTTTTCAAGAAGGAGCGCAACTACTCGCCGGAAGATTTTCAGAAGGCGGCGGAGTTGGCGGCCGGCGGAAGTTTGGAAACGTTTTTCGCGAAGTACGTGCACGGCAAGGAGGAGCTTGATTACAACGCAGGGCTCGAAGCCGTCGGTCTTCGTCTCGACACCGGCGCAACGAATGGACCTAATGGCCAACCGGTTCAGCGATCATATTTCGGCGCGGACGTCAGACAGGAAGATGATCGACTGATGGTCACGCGTGTTTATGCCGGGTCACCGGCGTACGATCAGGGCTTGAACACGGGCGATCAGATCGTAGCGCTCGACAACGCGCGCATGACGCAAACTCTTTTCAACGCGCGGCTGGCGGAGAAGCGTCCCGGCGATCTGCTCAACCTGACGATCTTCCGGTCTGACGATCTCAGCACGTTGCTCATCAAGCTGGGCGGGCGCACCGAGGGAACGTATCGCATCGTTCCAGTGCCGTCGCCGACTGAAGCGCAGAAGAAAATCTACCGAAGCTGGTTGGGAATAGGGCCTTAGGTCTTAGGTCTTTGCTAAAGACGCCTTCTCTTAGAAGACCCAAGACCCAAGACCCAAGACCCAAGACCCAAGACCGAAGACCGAAGATCCAAGACCGAAGACCGAAGACCGATCGCGCCGTACAAAACTAATGTCTTCCGAGTATCAACACATCAGGTTTCGCATTGACGATCGCGTCGCGCGGGTCACGTTTGCGCGGCCGCCGCTGAACATTTTCAACATCGCGATGATGCGCGAGATTGGCGCGGCGCTTAGCGAGTGTGCGCGGCGTGAGATTGTGGCGATTGCGTTTTCGGCCGACAAGGATTGCCGCGCGTTCAGTGCCGGAGTCGCGGTTGAGGAGCACGTTCAGGACACGATCTACCAGATGCTCGACTCGTTTCATGCGATCTTTCGTCAACTGGAACAACTCGCCAAGCCGACGATCGCGCTCGTCGACGGCGCAGCGCTCGGCGGCGGTTGTGAGATCGTTTCTGCGTGCGACATCGTGATTGCGTCGGATCGGTCTCGCTTTGGACTTCCGGAAGTGAAGCTCGGGGTTTTTCCGCCCGTAGCTGTTATCCTGCTTCCGCTGATGATCGGCGAGAAGCGGGCGCGTGAGCTGATCCTGACCGGCGAGATTATCGACGCCGTTGAGGCTGGAAGGCTGGGCCTGTGCAGCCACGTCGTTCCCGGCGCTCATCTCGAACCAAAGCTGCTCGAGATAACGTCCAAGCTGAAAGATCTCTCCGGCGCGTCGCTGGAGTATACACGGCGCGCGTTGGACCTCGGCCGCGGCCGCACGCTCGACGCGGCGTTGAAGGAACAGGAAAATATCTACCTGCACGAGCTGATGAAGACGATCGACGCTAATGAAGGGGTCAAAGCGTTCATGGAAAAACGCAAACCAGTGTGGCGTCATCGCTAGATGAGTTGGCGTCATCGTTAGAGCATGAGTAAGAGCGGCTTCGCACAAAAAGTCAGTGACGCGATTGTTGCGGCTTCGCCGCCTGATGTGAGGCGTGGCTATGCCTCGCCGTCACAGGCTCCAACAAGAATGGGGCTTTGCCCCTGGTCCGGGCTGCGCCCGAAGGTTTTTGGGCCAAAGGCCGAACGAGGGGCCCAGCCCCATGAAAGTCATACCTTTTCGGCGGGGCGTAGCCCCGCCGCACATCAGGCGGCGAAGCCGCTGACACCCGGCTATCTGTGCGAAGTGACTACTGCCATTTCAAAATTTGTGCTGCTTGTTTGTCTGCTGTTGTGTGTGCAGGCGAGTGTTCCGGCGCAGCACAAGTCAGGATCGCATTCGAGCCCGCGGCGGGCGACGATGGCGCCGGAAGCCCGAGCGTTGCTCGAAGAGGCGATGGGCATTGTTTGCACGCAGGCGAAGTTGGATCCGAAGAGCAGCATCGCCATTGACGAGATGCAGGCGCGGCCTTCGTTGCCGGTCCAGCATCCGGACGCTCAAGCCGGCGCAGAGCGCGCGCAAAAACTGTTGCCGACCGCGAAGTCTTTAGTGATTGCGTCGTTGCGGCAGCTCGTGTCGGACTACAACCTGCAGGCGTCGCCGCGCTTCGCGCGGCGCGTGCAGCAGGCGATCGCCAGAGTCAACGCCGTGAAGAAAGTCAGGCCCGACATGGACTCGCGCGACAACGCATCCGTGTTTCTCAGCAGGCCGCAGGTGATCACGTTCGGCACGATCTTCCTCGCCGGTTTGCGTTCGGACGAGGGCATGATCAGCGTGCTGGCCCACGAGTTGATGCACATCGCCGACGGCGACAACGACAGCTTGCGCGTGCTCGTCGCTGCTATCAGCAACAAAGCGTCTGATCTGACTGGGCTCGACATCAGCGGTCAACGCGGCGAAGAGATCACGTGCGACTTGATCGGCGCGATGGCGGTGCGGGCTTACGTGTCCGACACACCTGGTTACGAGTCGATCGCGCGTCGGCTGGCGCGATCAGTCCAGCACAATTGCGTCGACATCGACGAAGGCGACGAGGACCATCTGTCGCCGCGAAACACGATCCGCGCGCTGCTCGCGCTGCACCCGGTTTTAGTCAAGGAGTTAATCAACGATCGCGAGGAGCCTCGCAAACAGTAACGATAGTGGCGTGTTTGAGATTCGGTTAATTCGTGTTCTCTATCAGCGTCGCGTTAGCTGGTGTCACGCGTATAGAAACACGGATTAGACAGAATAACGATACGGATGGCAAGACGAACCACGACCTCCCACGTCTTCACAATAATCGTTTCGCTGGCCTTAGCTGCCGGCTGTAAATCTGTCATCGATCGCCAGGACGTCCGGCCGAAAGTGTTGCGCGACGTGCCGTCGCAAAACCTCGCCTATCGCCTGACGCCGGACACTAACGCACCCGCCGATGCGAACGCCGACGATCCACTCGAAAAGTTAGGCACCGTCGCCACCGACTTCACCACTAAACGAAAAGACGAAGCACTGCTGCGCACCGTCGTATCACCCGACGGAAAACGCGCCCTGGCGCTGTACGCAACGGCAGACGAACCCAGCTCCGCTTTTCGTATCGACCTCTACAACTCGGAAGGACAGTTTCTCCGCAACATCATTCCGCCTGACATCTCCTGCGTGTTTCCCGAGACCGTGCAGTGGTCGCCGGACGGCGGCTATATCAACTTCATCGCGCATAAGCGCGTGATGGCTAGCCCCACGCCGACGCCTCCGTCAGACGTCGCTCCCGTGCCCGATCTGTCGCCGGCGCCGGCCGCGTCAGTTGCTCCGGCATTTCCGCCGGTGGCGAGTTTCAACACGGAACAGATCTACATCTGCAATCGTGACGGCTACGATCTCAAGCCGCTCACCGCCCGCGAAGGACTCATCTACTTCTACTTTGCCTGGGCGCCGGACGGACACGCGTTGGCCGCGCTCGCGTGCAAGGAAGACGAGTGGAACCAGCGCGAGCGGCAGTTTAAATTGCCTGCCGGACGTCCGCGTCTGATCCTGCCGGACGGCAGCGAACGATTGCTCGACGACAATATGACGGACGCGTTGCCGGTCTGGTCGCCAGATTCGTCGAAAGTCGCGACGGCGTTCGATACGGACATCGCGATTTACGACGCGGCCGCGAAGACGCCGACGCAGGCGCGCATCAAGTTGGGTGATCAACTCCTCAGCGCTTCTGCTGCTTACGATCAGGCGTTGGCCGCGAAGAAACCGTCTCCTTCAGCATCTCCCCAATCCGCGGCGTCAACGTCGTCCACGCCGGCGTCGTTCAACCCAATCGTGCGGCTCGCATGGCCGGCGCCCGAGCGTCTCTACTTCCAGACCGCCTATGTGCGGCTCATGCCCAGTGAAACCATCAACACGTTCCAACGCTGGCATGTGCTGAACCTGAGCGCACAAGCGGCGATCCTGAAATAACCTCGATTAATTAGCTCTCACTTGTATCGTCGCGGTCGCGTTGTTTCCCGCCGCGTCGAATGCTCGCGCTTGAATCTGGTACAGCCGGTTCATCGGGTTCGGCACATGCCAGACGCAACTGTACGGCGTTGTCGTATCGCTGCACTGCACCGCGCCATTCACCAGGAAATCGACTCGCGTCACGCTGACGTTGTCGCTGGCCGTCGCAGTGATCGTCACGTTCGACTTCCTCGCCACGGTCCCATTGTTCGCCGGGTTAGTGATCGCGACAGTTGGCGGAACAGTGTCGCCGCTCGAGAAGCCGATGCGGTTAACCGATCCCGCCATTCGCGCCAGGTAGTAAAGAAACCCGTCAGGTGAAACTTGCAGATCAACCGGCGCGGCGATGCCGGTCGCGAAGTCTGTAACAGCGTTTCCGGCCGCGGGATCGAGGCGGCGAATCCAGCCGCCGCAGAAATCAGCGAAGAAGTAGTTGCCGATGAAGTTCGCCGGAAACTGCGGCACTTGCGGGTTGTAGAACGCGCCGCCCGTGATCGCGCACGTCTGCGCGTCGTTCATGTAAGCGAAGATCGGATCGCGGAAGTTGGCGTTCGGCGGATTGCAGAAGCCTTCGCAATTGGGCCAGCCGTAGTTCGATCCCGCGATGCCGTCGTTGATCTCTTCCCACGTGTTCTCGCCGACGTCGTTGATGAACATGCGCGTCGTGCCGCTTTGAAACGAGAACGTGAACGGATTGCGCAGTCCCAGCGCCCAGATCGATTGGTTCGCGCCGCTCGTCTGGTTGATGAACGGATTGTCGGCAGGAATGCCCCCGGTTGACGTGATGCGCAGCAGCTTGCCGAGACGAGTGGACAACGACTGCGCATTCGCGCTGTTGGCGTTGTCGCCGATGGCGACGTAGAGATTGCCGTCAGGTCCGAAGTGCAGCGCGCCGCCGTTATGGTTTGTCGCCGTGCTGAGGTTAGGCAGATCCATGATGATCGTTTCGCTGCCTGCTAACGCGACGTCGCCTGACGCAGTGAAACGGCTGATCCGGTTGTGAACCGTTGGCGTTGTTGCGGTGTAGTAGACGTAAACGAGTTGATTCGAAACGAAGTTTGGATCGAAGGCGACGCCGAGCAGTCCGCGCTCGCCTGCCGAATCGACAGTCACGGTGAGAAATGGCGTCGACAGCAGCACGCCGTTTTTGATCACGCGCAACGCGCCGCCTTGTTGGCAAACGAAGATACGGCCGTCGGGCGCAAGCGCCATCGCCGTCGGATTGCTGAGCCCGCTCGCGACGACCGCGTCAGTGAATCCGGGTGGAACAGTCGCAGCGTAAGCATTCGTCGCAGCCAATAACAAAGCGAGCAAAAAAGCGAGTACAAATTTCATACAAACCTCCACAGAGCATGGTCAAAGTTCTTTCTCATTCTCACCGGGCTTTAGCCCGGTGTAAGAGCAGCGCAGCATCGAGAAACCGTTTAAACGGTTTCCCTGTATCGCCTCGGCGATACACCCGGCTAAAGCCGGGTGAAAATGAGAAAGAACTCTTAGGGCACGCCTGCTCTATACCAACAAAAGTTTTTTCGACTGGGCGAAGCTTCCTGTTTGATCGTGTCGGAGTGGCGATCGGAGTCGGGCAGGGGATCGGGAGGTGACGACCTTGCCATCTTTGTGTCCCAAAAGTTTGCTCGCTGCTGTGAAGTCGCGCGAGGGCATGATGTTTGTCTAAACATCACGTATATCAATCCGTCTGAGACTTACTCCAAGGGGGACTTCATGTCGACAACTGCACAGAGAGCAATGCATCGAGGCGAATCATCGTTAACGGATGATCGCGAAGGAGCAATTTACATGACCGAACGCGCCGAACCGGGGCTGCCCTCGTCGAGCGCACAACGATTAGCAAGAGGTTTAGGTTGGTTTAGTTTGGGACTCGGTTTCGCCGAACTACTCGCCCCGCGAACGATTGCGAACATCACGGGTGTTTCAAAGGAGCGCACCGGTTTAATACGACTGTACGGTCTGCGTGAGATCGCTGCGGGTGTCACCATATTCGCTCAGAAGAAACCGCGGGAAGGTATGTGGTCGCGCGTCGCGGGCGATGCGATGGATCTCGCGAGTTTAGGAATGTCGTTCACGTCGCCGAATGCGAAAAAGGGACGCCTTGCGTTCGCGACCGCTAACGTCGTGGCGGTGACGGCGCTGGACATCATGTGCGCGAGACAACTGAGCGCGAACGGCAGCCAGGGAATTCACGCGACAGGAACATGCATCGTTAACCGTCCGCCGGAAGAGGTTTACACCTTCTGGCGCAACTTCCAGAATTTGCCGCGTTTCATGCGCCATCTCGAGTCTGTCGAAGACGTCGGTGGCGGGCGTTCAGTTTGGAGAGCGAAAGGACCCGCGGGCATGGAAGTGCAATGGCAGGCGACGATCATCGCTGATGATCCAGGCCGTGTCATTACGTGGCGTTCACTCGAAGGTTCGGACGTCGACAACGCCGGCGCCGTTCGTTTCGAAGGAGCACCCGGCGGTAGAGGCACGATCGTCAAGGTGAATCTCGAATACAACCCGCCGGGCGGCGCGCTCGGTGCTGCCGTTGCAAAACTGTTTGGCGAAGAGCCGGAACAACAACTCGACGACGATCTGCGCCGGTTCAAACAGGTGATGGAAGTGGGCGAAGTCGTCGTATCGGATGCGACGCTGCTGGGCACCGGCTACATGGAGCAACGGCCCGGACAGCCGGCATCCGCGGAGGAGCTCGAACAAGCCGACACGCTGCCGAGCCAGACCGCGACGGACTACCGCTCCGGTTACCGCGACGATTACGAATCAGAAGGGAGGATGCCGCAGCGATGAAAGCGAACTGTTGGTATGGCAAAACAATATTGAGCGTCGAAGAGGTTCCGGATCCGCAAATCCTCAACCAGCAGGACGCGATTGTGAAAATCACATCGACCGCGATTTGCGGATCCGATCTGCACCTCTACAACGGGTTCGTTCCCACGATGCAGCGCGGCGACATACTCGGCCACGAGTTCATGGGCGAAGTTGTCGAAGTGGGTCGTGAAGTGCGCAACTTGAAAGTCGGCGACCGCGTCGTGGTGCCGTTTCCGATTGCGTGCGGCAAGTGTTTCTTCTGTGAAGGACAGATGTATTCGCTTTGTGAGAACTCGAATCCGAACGCGTGGATGGGCGAGAAAATGTTCGGACACGCGGCCGCGGGCATCTTCGGTTATTCACATTTGACGGGCGGCTATGCGGGAGGCCAGGCGGAATACGCGCGCGTGCCCTTCGCGGACGTCGGACCGATCAAGGTGCCGGCTGAGCTGACAGACGAGCAGGTGCTCTTTCTGTCTGACATCTTTCCGACCGGATACATGGGCGCGGAAATGTGCGACATCAAACCGGGCGACACGATCGCCATCTGGGGTTGCGGGCCTGTCGGGCAGTTCTCCATTCGCAGTGCTTTCATGTTGGGCGCGGAGCGAGTGATCGCAATCGATCAGGTGCCGGAACGTTTACAGATGGCGGAAGCCGGCGGCGCTGAAACCATCAACTACGAAGAAGTGAACGTCTATGAAGCGCTGATGGAGAAGACTGGCGGCCGCGGTCCGGATGCGTGTATCGACGACGTTGGTATGGAAGCGCACGCGCCGGGGCTCATCTTTGCTTACGACCGCGTGAAGCAGGCGTTGATGATGGAGACTGACCGGCCGCACGCGTTGCGTGAAGCAATCATGTGCTGCCGCAACGGCGGAACGGTTTCGGTCATCGGCGTCTATGGGGGATTCATCGACAAGTTTCCGATGGGATCGGTGATGAACCGTTCGCTAACGATCAAGACGGGGCAAGCGCACGTGCAGCGATACATGCGCCCATTGTTGAAGCGGATCGAGGACGGCGACATCGATCCGAGCTTTGTCGTGACTCACACGATGCGTCTCGACGAAGCGCCGCGTGCGTACGACATGTTCAAGAATAAACAGGACGGCTGCATCAAGGTCGTGCTGAAGACGAACGGCTCGTGGAACGGCGACGGCGCCGCCGCGAAGGACGATTCCTACACCGTGGTGCACTAATCGATCGGTGTGTTTGCGGCCCTCTGCATTGGACTTGTTTCGATTGCAGAGGGCCGATTTTATTATTTGTGCACGTCGATTCTTCGCGTGAGCGCCAGGGTTGTTGCGCCAATAGCCGCCGCGAACTGCTCACGCTGATTAGACGCGACTGCGAGCGTAATCGTGCCGGCCGGAGTAGCGTCCTTGCTGCCGGGATTCAGCACCACGAGCTTGATAGGTGGCTTTGGCGGCTGGACGGCGAGCAGTTCAACTACATCGCCGGCGTGCAACTGACCACCGAGAGAAGTGGCTGCCGAAGGGGCGATGCTGACCGCAATCGCATCATTCAGCACTTCCGTTGCGCCGACAGGAGCAAGGTCTGTGTCCTTCACCTCGCCTTTTTGATTAATGCTCGTCAGCAGGTAACGATTCAGAAAGTTGCTGGTCTCCGGTCCCTTCGAGTCATCGCTGCCGGCAACCGATTGAAGGTCACTTTCCTTAATCAACGTGAATGCGGGCAAGTCGCGCGTAGCAACGATCTTGCTTTGGGTGGGTTCCATTTTCTGCACCTCTTCGAGTGGCTTCTGTTCAGCGCTAATCAACAGCGCGCCCAAAACTCCACCCACGACCCATAAAATTCCGAAGACTATCAATGCTATTGTCATGGGCTTCATAAGTTGCCTCCCAGCGAGTTGGCTAGATTGATCAGAAGCTTGCCCAGCGGACCGGCTAAGAATGGACCGATAATGGCAATGACTTTCGGCACTAGTTTTATCCAACCACTCGAGTCGGTTTGACCAGGCGCAACGTCGTTCAGGCGCGAACGAAGAATCAGAATGGCCGGTAAGTAAATGCCGGCAATCACCAACGTATACGTGGTCCCGAGTGAACCGATGATGCCGCTTGTCAGGCTCGAGACGGTCGTAGTGATGTCTTTATTAGGAGGTAAATAGCTGACGGCCCAGCCGTGCGTTGCCGAGAGTCTGATCACGCCGAGGATCAATACAGCGGCGCCCACGTAAAGCACAGGTCGGAGCAGGTTGATTCGTCTTTTCAGGTCTGCTTCGTCGAGAAGTTTGTTCACGTCGCGTTTCCAGAGGATTGCGCACGCGGCGGCGGCCAGGGACAGTGCGCCGGTTAGGCTGAACGCTTCGGCGATACGATTGTATTTACTGATCCCAGGTAAGTCTTTTTTCCCGATCGTCGCTTGATGCAGGAGTTGGGCCGGTGACAACAGATCTTTTTTAAGCGTCCACAGCGACGTGCCAAGTGCGATGTCCGCAGCCGCAGCAATCGTGATCAGAATGATCGTCCAGCGCACGGCTGGGGAATATTCAGAGAGTGCGCGATCGATGACCACGCCGGCGGCGACGATTGCGGTGAGACACGCGAGTAGATGCACGCCATTGATTAGCGTCCACATCGCTCTCGCGACGTAGGAGTCAACGCGCGTCTGATCGGAGTTGCTGAGGTTGGCCATAATCTCGGCCGAGGTGAACGGGCTGCACGCCTGGTGTTCGGGGCACAGCAGGAACAGTTTGTAAAAGCCCAAGAACGTTATGACAACCACCAGCGGCAGGATTAGCGGAAGGAAGTAGACGACGCGCTGTAGCCATGCTGGAGTAGAGGCGCGAACATCCGCCGCTGCACCCAGATCAGTCGGCGGAGAACCATTAGTCGGGGCAGGAACACCAGCAGGCGGAGAAACAGCCTGAGCGGGAAGATCAGCAGGCGGTGCGGACATTCAGTAGCTCCTTTGTGTCGGGCTGCGGGCCATTTGCGTGCCCAGTTGTAATGGCAGGATCAAGAAAATCATTTCGTGTGAGTTGTAAGTCGGGTTATATATCCCTCCATGAGCATGACTGAAAACCCAGTGAAGAGCTTGGCGGTGAGTCTGTCCGGCGGCGGGCATCGGGCGACCCTTTTCGTATTGGGCGCACTCATGTATCTCGTCGATGCCGAAGCAAACGCGAACGTCAGTTCGATCGCGTCCGTTTCCGGCGGCTCGTTGACGAATGGTCTGGTGGGCCAGGAAGTCAATTTCAGAGAGACTGACGGCGCCGAGTTCCGGCAGCGTGTCGCTGGTCCGCTCGCGACCCAGATCGCGTTGAAGGGAACGCTATTCGCCCCATTTCTAAGCAAGCTCTATCTCGTTGTGCTGATCGTTTGGGGCATAGTCGCTGTGGTCGTGCCTTTGATTGGCTGGGCTCCGTGGTACGTGCGGTTGGTTGTTTTTCTGGTGCTCGTTGCGTCGTGGGGATGGTTCTTCGGCAAGCGAGGCGCGCTTTGCGCCAGCGCGTTCCGGAAAACGTTGTTCTCACCCGGAGGCCGCACAACGACACTATCGCAAATCAGGAAAGACGGGTTGGACCATGTGATTTGTTCTACCGAGCTTCGTTCCGCCGAGCAGGTCTACTTCGCCGGCGACTTCGTCTACAGCTTTGCGCTCGGTCATGGCACGCCCGCCGAAATGCCGCTCGCCGAGGCCGTGCAGGCGTCGGCTGCGTATCCCGGAGGTTTTCCGCCCGCGACGCATCCTGCGAGAAGGCACCACTTCACCGGCGCGCCGCCGCCACCGAGCGGCCCGCCGGCGCCGCCCGATTACATGGTGTTAACCGACGGCGGTGTGTACGACAACATGGGCGATCAGTGGGCCAGAGGGTTCGCGGACAGAGTCAAGCGATGGACCGGACTTGCCGACGGACGGATACCGCCGAATCGGCTCGTCGTCGTCAACGCGTCGGCCCGCGTTCCGTGGAGTCCTTTCAGGCGCAGGCTCATCCCGTTGATTGGCGAAGTGCTGGCGTTGCTGCGTGTGATGGACGTGATGTTTATCAACACGACTAACGTGCGCAGGCAGGTGATCGTCGCGAGTTTCAATCCCGCCGATCCGACGACAGCGTCGGCGCTGCCGAGTGTGTTGGTGCAGATCGCGCAGAGTCCGTTCGTCGTGCCAAACAAGTTCAAAGACGACCAGACAGCCGTGGGCCAACGTGCGCGTGACGTGCTCGAGTTTCTAACCCAGGGACCAGGCAGCGCTGAGTGGACGCAGATTGCGAACGACAACTCGGCGGTCGCGACGACGCTCAGTAAGTTAGGCGCGGACGTCAGTGCGCGTCTGATGTACCAGGGCTATGTGGTGACGATGTGCAACCTGCACGTCTTTTTCGGTGACGACTTCCCGCTCCGCGCGGAGGAGCTTTCGCTTGCGCGGTTCCGCGCGTTGATAACTTCGTAATGCGAAGGTGTTTGTTAAAGGCAAAGCCAAATACGCGATGAAGATTGGGTACATAGATACGAGCGGCCGTTATATCTAGAAACGTCAAGCGTAATACGTTCTAACGTTCGCTCTGAGGGCGGCGTTTGTCGCCATCGGAACCGCAAGCTACAATTCCCCGACTCAACACTATGTTGTGCCCCTGTAGCTCAACGGTTAGAGCAGCAGACTCATAATCTGTTGGTTCGGGGTTCGAATCCCTGCGGGGGCACCAGAATTGTGATCACGATTCTTTGATCTTGGGTGGTGAAACGTTAGTTAACAGTGTAACGTGGGTTTGTAATGATCACGCCAGAAGAAATTGTTGGCGAAGAGTGGGCTTCCTGGTATCGCCTCTCCCCGCAAGAGCGTTGGCGTGAATCAGAAAAGTTGTGGCAAGTTTATTTCTACCTTGGTGGCTCGCTTGATACGCAACCCGATACTCAGAGTCCTTTCTTCGATCCAGACGCATCGAGTACAAGCGCTGCTCATGGGCGGTCAGGCGTGCGTATTCTACGGCGCAGCCGAGTTTAGCCGCGATACTGACCTCGCCATACTCGCAAGCTCCGAGAATCTTGTGCGGCTTCAGAAAGCCTTAAAAGATGTGAAAGCGGAAGTCATCGCTGTCCCGCCGTTCGACCTAAAGTATCTTCGCAAAGGCCACGCCATACACTTTAGATGTAATCATGTCGAAGCCCTCGGGATGAGAGTAGACGTGATGACAAAGATGCGTGGCGTTGCGCCTTTCGCAAGACTTTGGACACGGCGTACAACCATTGAAGTAGACGGCTCAACGATAGAGCTCATGGGACTTCCCGACCTGGTTCAAGCCAAGAAGACGCAGCGCGACAAAGATTGGCCCATGATTCGCCGACTTGTTGAGGTGAATTACTTCGCGAACCGTGAAACTCCTACTAAAAACCAAATTCGATTCTGGTTTCTTGAGCTGAGGACACCGCAGTTGCTAATTGAGTTAGCTCGGCAAAATCGAATTCCGTCTCAACTCTTCCGAGAGCGACCCCTCCTGAAGGCGCTTAAGAGCGAAGACGAAGCACTTCTCGCGAAATTGTTGATTGAGGAGGAGGAGCAGGTACGCAACGCAGATCGACGTTATTGGATGCCTCTCAAGAAAGAACTCGAAACCCTGCGCCACGCTCGCATATCAGGCAGCTGACTTATCACGATAAGTTTCGACTGGTCTCACATTTAGTTCCTCGTGCTGTTGATCTGATAATTCGTCCAACCCCAGTGGCCTCTCCTTTTTCATTGCGGGCACGTTGGCAGAGGAGTAGGATACATTTCTCCCTAAGAGGCCAAGAGGCCTAATCGACAAAATCGGCAAGCATACGGATTCGAATTCCGGCGGAGGTGAGTGCAGCATCGTTTTTCACCCCATGTTTGGTGATTTCCCTGCTTAGTTTCCATCTCTCAGGTAATTCGACCACACTCACATCGGTTCGTAAATCAGGAGGCGATCATGAAACTCTTCTGTCGAGTTCTAAGCGCAGGTTTCCTTCTAGTCTCTCTTTTTGTTCTTCCAGCTTACACACAAGTGAGTACCGCAGACATAACCGGACGTGTTACCGATCAACAGGGCCGTGTTGTTCCAGGCGCTACTATCACTGCAACCAACAAAGGCACCGGAGTCGCGCGCACGGCGACAACCGACGAGGCCGGCGATTACACAATCGCCCAACTGCCTCCCGGAAAGTACGATCTATCCGTCGAGGCCCAGAGCTTCAGCAAAGCGTTACAGCAGGACTTTGAACTCAACGTTGGCGCGAAGGCAACGAAGAATTTCGAGCTACAGCCGGGCGAGATCACAGCCACAGTCTCCGTAACAGGCGAGTCTGCTGCTGTTAATACAACGACTTCAGAGCTAGGCAAAAGCATAACGCCCACCGAGCTCCAGACTTTCCCGCTACTCAATCGAACCTTCGCCAATCTATCGATTGTTGCGCCTGAGGCGCGGCCAGCCGGCACCTTCGATCCGACCAAAACGCACGTCGGAAACGTGGCCTTCAGTGGTGGTGATGGCCGGCAGGTAGATGTAAATGTCGACGGCGGAGACAACAAAGACAATGTCGTCGGCAGCCTGCTCCAGAACTTCGCTTACGAAGGTATTCAGGAATTCCAGGTGTTAGAACATCGCTGGACGGCGGAAAGCGGCCGCTCGGTCGGCGGTGTAGTTAATGTGGTCACTAAGTCAGGAACCAATCAGCTACATGGATCAGGCTTCTTCAACTTTCGCAACCAGTCTCTGCGCGCAAAGGACTTCTTTGAAAAACAGACAACAGATCCCAAACCTGATTACAACCGAGAGGAGTTTGGAGGCTCGGTTGGTGGCCCACTCGTCAAAGACAAGCTCTTTTTCTTCACCGCACTCGAGCGTTTTAGAGAGCGGCAGAACCTACTTGTCAATCCTGCCTTGCTGCCGGAGATTGCGGCCATACCGGGTGTGACCGCGTCGCCTACGATCCCGCTTCCTTACAACGACACTCTGCTCACGGTAAAAGTGGATCATCGTTACAGCAACAAGCAAGTATTGATGTATCGGTTTGCTTATCAGAAGAACGACAGCCCGAACGATCAGTTCGATCCGGGATTACCTTCTGATCTAACTGGCGGTAACCTCAATAATAATCGCCTCTACAGCATTTTGGGCAGCGACACTTATACGCTTAGCCCGACCACGTTGAACACATTCTCTTTCCACTATCAGGATTTCAAGAATGCAATTCTCGGTGTCACTACCAATCCGAACATTGTGTTCCCCTCCGTTCAGACCGGAGCCAATGTCAATGTGCCCCAGCAGACAATCGAGCGGAAGTTTCAGTTCCGCGATGACTTCTCTCTGATAAAGGGCAAGCACGCGATGCAGTTTGGAGCAAACTACATCAGGACCGAACTGCAGGGCTTCTTCTTTTTCGGCGCCAACGGGTATCAGGTCTTCTTCTTCGACAATCCTCTGGCGATCAAGAACAACGAGCACACCAGCAACTGCCCAACTGTTCCGGCAAATCAGGGTTGTTATCCGCAGGGCTTCGCCACTCCCGGCGCAGTTAGAGAAATAACTTTCAACACCGGCTCCGGTGATACTGGTCAACCACCGTTCCATCAGGTGGCGTTGTATTTTCAGGACGACTACAGGGTTACTCCGAGATTAACTCTGAACCTCGGAGTGCGCTGGGATGCCAACATTCACATGCTCATCGATCAAACCAACAATCGGACCATCCGGGTACTCAGTCAACTGAACAACGCTCGAGCCCAGGCGATTGCCGGCGATGCTGACCAACTGAAGAACACAACCGCCAGTTTGAAGGAGTTCCAACCACGTGTCGGATTCGCGTGGGATGTAACCGGCACTGGCAACACAGTGATCAGGGGAGGATATGGGATCTTCTACGATCAGGTCTTCCAGAACCTGATACTGTTTGCCAAACAGCAGTCAAACGACACCATCTACCAAACAGTGCTCGATCAGGTAAACGACTCAGTTGGCGTCGGCCAACTAGCAGGGTTTCGCTTCGGCGTCGACCCGTTGCCGGCGCCACCGGCAAGCTTCTCGCCGACCAATCTTGAATTTGGAGGCTTCGGTCGTATCAACGATCCACTCTTGAGGGATCCTTATGTTCAGAAGTGGTCCCTGGGCGTGGAGACAAAACTCGGACGAGACTTCATCCTCTCCAGTGATTTCGTGCATACGCTGGGCCTTCATGAAAACAGAGTAGTGAACATCAATCCGCGCATTCGAAACATCTGTGATCCTGGTTTTCCAGGCTCAAGTCCCGCCTCGCCTCTCTGCGTGAGAGGGAGCAACACGAGGTTCTTCGACAAGGCTTTTGTCGACGCCGGCCTGGGTGCAGGACGGATCGAGCAGATCAACATGTTCACGTCTACAAATC
This sequence comes from Acidobacteriota bacterium, assembly GCA_046732935.1. GTDB lineage: Bacteria > Acidobacteriota > Blastocatellia > Pyrinomonadales > Pyrinomonadaceae > PSRF01. The sequence goes on from JBKPOC010000053.1 coordinate 88,879, forward strand.
GATCCAGGTACGACAGTTGGGCGACAACTCTTCGCCGTCGAACTAGTCGCACGCTTTTTTCGGTAAGTTATGTCTTGTCGAAATCTCAGGCTTGGGGAGGACAACCAACTGCCTCGTACAGCGGTAACGGTATTGCCGTCACGCTCGAGAACCAGTTCAAACCGGAAGAGTTTGGACCAACACGAATCGATGAACGTCACCGTGTAGTCGCGAGCGGAGTGTTTGATTTTCGACACGGGTTCCAGCTTGCACCCATCGTCCAGTTTGCGACGGCCCGGCCCTATTCCCCCCTTGCAGGTATCGACATAGACGGGGATGGACGAGTTTCCATCGATCGAATTTGTGCCGGCGTTGATCCGTTGAGTCTGCTCCAGGCGCAAGTGGCTGGTCAGCCAGTGCCGGCCGCTGCTACAGCACTCGGGTGTACGCAAACCAGCGTGAGTAGTCAGCGGGTTGGGTTTGTCGTTAAGAACGGACAGATTGAAGAACGCAGTGGGCGCTTCTTCAACGTGGATCTTCGAGCTCAAAAGACCTTCAGCCTCGGTGAGGCGACGAAGGTGAGGGCGTACGTCAACTTCTTTAATCTGCTCAACCGCGAAAACCTCTCCTTTGCGGATCGTTTAGGTTTTACCTCGCTTAGTTCCAGCCTCTTCCTGCAGCCGGTCTCGTTGTATGGGCCCGGCTTTGGTCCTCCGGTTGGGCTGCCCTTCACGGTCCAGATTGGTGGGCGAGTGGAGTTCTAAATCTGTTTGCGTCCGTGTAATCCGTGGCTAATTTTGCCACGGATTGCACGGAATTAATTAATCCCGTCTGATTCAAGAAATGGTACACTCGTACCGTCTTACCGCTGTTCGCTTCTCGCCCGAGGTCAGCACGAAATAATAAAAAAAAAGGATTCTTCAGATGAACTCTTCGTCTTCCCTATTGCTGCGTCTGCTTAAATCCGTAGTTATCGTTGTGGTAACCGTTTTTCCCGGCGTGCTCAGCGTACACGCGCAAACCGAGCCATCGGCCGACATTGTCGTATTCAAGTCCGGTGATGAAGCGGTCGCGGTCGGCGGCCAGATAACCTACACCCTCAGCGTCTACAACGCCGGCCCGGACGACGCGGTCGATATCGTTCTCACCGACGCCATCCCCGCACACACAACCTTCGTGAGCGCCTCGACCAATACAGGATCGGTATCGTTCGATGGGACCACATTAACAGTAAACGTCGGCACGCTTGCCTTCGACAGCACCGCCAACGCCACGCTCGTCGTGCAGGTTGATCAGAGCACGCCGCGCGGTACGATCATCAGTAACACCGTAACCGGCACGTCGAGCACATCAGATCCTGACACGTCGAACAATTCCGCAACGGCATTCACCGCCGTGACTGGTCCATTCGCCGGAGACCTTCTTATCAGCGAGTTTCGCTTGCGCGGTCCAGGCGGCGCCAACGACGAGTTCATCGAGCTTTACAACAACACAGAAACGCCAATCGCGGTAAGTACGACTGACGGCTCAGACGGCTGGGCACTCGCCGCCTCCGACGGCGTCACACGCTTCGTGATCCCGAACGGCACACTCATCCCCGCGCACGGGCACTTTCTCGGAGTAAACTCCACGGCTTACTCCCTCTCTGATTACCCGGCCGGCAATGGCGACGGAGAGCCGACAACCGCCACCGGCGATGCCACCTACACGACGGACATCCCTGACAACATAGGCATCGCGCTCTTCCGCACCTCGAACACTGCTAACTTCTCGACAGACACGCGTCTCGACGCCGTCGGCTCCAACACAGAGACGAACACGCTTTACAAACAGGGTAAAGGTTACCCCGCTATCAATCCCGGTACGGATACTGAACACGCTTTTCTTCGTGACACCTGCGGCAAAGGCGGATCGATCACCACTTTTGGAACGTGCCCGACTGGCGGCGTGCCGAAGAACACAAACGACAACGCCGCGGACTTCTACTTCGTGGACACTGCCGGAGTTGGACAACGTCTTGGCGCGCCGGGGCCGGAGAACTTGTCGAGTCCCACACAGCAAAACCTCAGCATGCCGGTCCTGCTTTTGGATCGCACTGTAACCGCTTCGTCGACACCAAACCGCGCGCGCGATTTAACCTCAGATCCGGCGAACAACTCGACTTTCGGCACGCTCGACATACGCAAGCGCGTTATCAACGCTACCGGCTCTCCGGTCACGCGTCTCCGATACCGCATCGTCGATATCTCGACGTCGGCCGCACCTTCGGGAATAGCTGACCTTCGCCCACGCACCTCTACCGACATACTCGTCGATGATGTGAACGACGTGGATAGCTGTAACGGCGTCGCACCATGCACGGTAATGGTTTTGGGAACGACACTCGAGCAGCCGCCCAGCCAGCCCATCGGTGGCGGCTTCAACTCTTCACTGTCATCGGACACCGTAACTTTGGCTACGCCACTTGCGCCCGGCGAATCGATCAACGTTCACTTTCTGCTCGGCGTGCAGCAGCCCGGTAGTTTTAAGTTTTACTTCAACGTCGAAGTGCTGACGGACCAGTCGGGCGGCGAACTGCTAAGGCCGGGAACAAGGCCAGGGTTTCAGAAGCTTCTCCGAGGGAGCGTCGTGAAATCCGGAAGCGCGGAGCCGACGCCCGTGGCCCAACCTGCAGTTCAAAGCACCGGAACGCCGGCGACACTCCGCGCGCCCGTGCCGCCTCGCTCTGTAAGGGAAAGCGAAAGTCCAAAGACTCGAGTATTCGGCAAGAAGCTACTCGAACGAATGTGACCGCTGAGTTGGCGGTGTCATTTTCCCTTGATGACGATTACGGAATCGATGTGACCTTGCCCGTCATCTTCGGTGGCCGGGTTGGCCGGGTCGTTGTACCCGACACCATCAACCAAGAACTTATACGTGTACTTGCCGGGCGCCAGATCAAGTCGACAGATCCACGCGTCGCCTTCTCTTGCACAATAGTTTTTGGTCTGGATCCAATTGTTGAAGGACCCGTAGACGGCGACAGCCTCCGCCTCGGGATGTCCCGGCAACTTAAAAGTCGTGTTGCCGGTGAGACTGGGCACCGGCGGCATCATCTTTTTCACCAGCATGTCGCCCTGCCCAGTGTTGAGAGTGACACCAGTGACGTTGCCTTTGCCGTCTTTGACAAACGCAAGCTGCAGATCAGGAATCTCGCTGTCGTAAAACCGCGACTCGGATTCGGCGATGAGCTGACGCGCCCTCAGGTACGAAGGCTTGATCCATAGTGAATCGTTCTTAACGCCCACGTAGAGGACGAAGTCATGTGCGAACTTCGGATCGAATTCATATCTGCCAATGTACTGCCGCAACACACCTGGCGCGACTTTGATTTGAGCCGTCGCAATCCGTTTCCTCGGAGTCGAGGAACGTGCGACCGACTGGCTCGGCGGCATAGAAATCTTAGGCGCGGGTTTGAGACCGACGAGGGCGATCAGATGGTTCGCCAGGGTCCCACGCCAATTGAAGAGACTGTGGTTACCGTTAAACTCGCTGAAATGGACCGAGTATCCCTTGCTCTGGAGAAGGTCTCGCAAATTGCGGTTAGCCGCGAGCAAGGTAGGTCCGAACGGCCGCCCTACTGGTCCACCGCCTGTATTTTCCATGAGCCCGGCCTCGAACGAGAAGCGCAAAGGCAGACGCGGGCTCGCGGCAAACTGGTGAGTCAACCATTCCCACTCCTTTTCGTTGTCCGGTTTCCACGAGAAAGAACCGGATTGCGAAAGAACGTTGCCGAAAACCTCGGGATGCTTGAACGCGACGAAAGCGGCCGCCAACCCACCTAAACTTGCTCCGCCGACAATCGTCTGCTCGGGTCGATCGGTTGCGTGGTAATTGGCGCGCGCCCACGGAATGATCTCCTGCGCCAGAAAGTCGGCGTATTGTGCGTTGCATGACAACTCACTCCACCGATCAGGATTGTCTACCATTACCGCGACGAGCGGCGGTATCAAACCCGCTGCGATCAAATTGTCGAGAGTGGTCGCTACGCGCCCGGAGTTGACGTAAAGACCGCCGTCAGAAAGCACGAGTAAACCGTAAGGCTTCTTTTCGGAAGCATAGCCATGCGGAGTGTAAACCCAAATTGGCCGTTCATTGCCGAGGAGTTTGCTGATGAATTTGTCGCGGTGCACCTGCCCGTGAGGAACGCCGGGCCGGGCAACGCTCCAGGTTTGTGGTTCGGCAGTTGGCAGTTCGGCCGCCGAAAAGAAAATTGCTTCATATGGGTTGAGTTCGTTAGCCCGGTCAGCAAACTGGAGTGGGTTCAGCGGGTCGATGCGCATCGCGTTCCCGAAACGGGCAAGGCTGGTCCATCCTTTCGGGTCCGGGAGGTTCGTAGCGAGTCGGTAGACGAAGCGCGCGCCCTTCTGAAACCGAAATGTCTTGTACCACAAGTCAGTGTCGAGCAGGCGCTTCATCGGCTTGTCAACGGCGGGGAGTTGAAAGACGAAGGCACTCGTCGTTTCTTCCGTAGCTCTCAAGAGGACGGTCACTAACATGTCGCGATCGCTGTCCGCCACCGGCTCGATCATCGGCGTGCCGTGTTGCTCGATGTCTTTCCAAAAAATATCGAGCGCCTTCGTGTCGCCAGCTTTGAGCCGATCCTGAAGAGCGGCCAGACGAGGACTTGAAGGCCGCGCGTCTTCCAGGGTTTCCTGCGAAGCATTCACTAAACTCGCGCTCAATATTAAAACTGTACACACACCTATGACGATCTTCGGCGCAATGCGAAGGCGCATGGTCCGTCTCTCCTTCAGTTGATTAGTTACTGGCTTGAGGGCTTATGTTTGCGACCGACCAGGAACGAGCGCATCAAGACGGCGATGGCGACTACCTGCCACAAAACGCTGAATAAGTTATGGTGCGGAATGTTGACCGCCCACAGTGAAACCGCACCGGCGACGCAGGCAATGGCAATGTACAAAGCCATCTTTAAAGGCTTCACATCGAAGGGAAAGTCTCGCTTGATCTCACAACAACTGACTTTCACCTGGTCGAAGTCGCCGAAGCTTTTCCAGGCCGCAACTCGGGCTTCGTCTGGCGACATTCCCTGCTCAATGTTGGCGTGCGTCCGCATCTGCACGTGAAAGCGCAATTCTGCGTCGACTTCGTCCGCGATTTCATCGGGATGCTGCCAGGCATGAATGAAATCTACGGTGGATTTGATGCGTGACATGTTTGTATCGCTCAGTTTGCACGTAGAGCCTTCATGGTTGCGTTCGCGAGACGCTCCCAATTCTGCTCTTCGATGATTAGTTGTTTCCGACCCGCGCGCGTCAGCTTGTAGAACTTCGCGCGCTGATTGTTCGCCGAGACGTCCCACTCCGATTCGATCCACCCGCGCCGCTCGAGCCGGTACAGACCCGGGTACAGTGAACCTTCCTCGATCTTCAACTCGTCGCCGGAGATTTGGGCAATGCGCTGACCGATGCCGTAGCCGTGCAAAGGACCAGGGAACAGGGCTTTTAAAATCAACATGTCCAGGGTTCCCTGAAGTAAGCCGGCCTTCGCTTTACTCACTAAGCGCACCTCCTAGATGATCTAGGGCCAGCATAGCATGGACTACTCAGACTGTCTAGGGGCTGAGCCGCTGACTGGCAAACAGAGACCTCCGACACACCCACTCTGCCTGCAAGTTTGTATCTCTGGTATAATCCCGCGCCGAACTCCTCAATTTCAGTTTCTCCGTACAAAACAATGAGCATGCGAAACGGACCTACTTTCTCCCAACGCCCGCCGCTACGGATCGCAGTTCGCGCCATTCTGTTGACGCTCGTTGTTGCAAGCTGTGTGGGGCTTTACTCGGGGTTACTGCTGTATCGAACGCAGGCAGCGCCGGCGGTGACATTCGTAGTGACGAACGTCAACGACGCTGGAGCCGGTTCTCTGCGTCAGGCCATGCTCGACGCGAATGCTAATCCCGGCGCTGATTTGATCACCTTCAATATCGCGGGACCATCGCGTCGAATCCAACCCCTCCTCGGTCTGCCCGACATCACCGACCCGGTCGTGATTGATGGCTCAACTCAGCCGGGGTTTTCAGGAACTCCGGTCATAGAACTGAACGGTGATTTGTCCGCAGTGCGAGGCCTGTTCGTGAACGCGCCCGGCACGACCATACGCAGCCTGGTTATCAATGGGTTCTCTACCGGTGGAATTTTGATCGGAACCGGCGGTGCCGGCAGTCACGTTGAAGGTTGCTACATCGGCACGGATGTAACCGGCGCGGTCGCTATTCCAAATCGTGGTCCGGGTATCAGCGTAACCAGTTCAAACAACGTCATCGGCGGAACGACTGCGAGTGCTCGGAACGTCATTTCAGGCAACCAGGAAGCCGGCGTGCAAGTGAGGTTGTTTTGTTGCGGACAAGCTTCCATGGGCGGGACGATAATTCAGGGTAACTATATCGGCGTGACGGCGAGTGGAAATGCCGCTCTTGGCAATCAGCAGGAAGGCGTCGTCATTAGCACGTCCTCCGGTGACGTTAATCTCAGTGGCAACCTCGTTGGAGGAACTGCGCCTGGAGCCGGCAATGTTATTTCCGGTAATCGCTTCGACGGCATCGTACTCGGGAGCTTCACAACGACCCAAACGACAGTGCAGGGAAACCGCATTGGCACTGATGCGACCGGCATGTTCGCGATTCCCAACGGCGGCGACGGAGTCTGGATCGACTCAGCTCGCAGCAATCTGATCGGCGGCAGCGCGCCAGGCGCCGGAAACCTTATTTCCGGAAATGGCGGAACTGGAAGCGGCACAGGACGCGGCAGCGGCATACGCGTGAACAGTTCATTTAATACCATTCAAGGAAACCTGATCGGAACGAACGTAACGGGCACCGCCGCTTTGCGCAACGAAGACGACGGTATTTCAGCAGGCGGGGGTGCTAATACGATCGGTGGAACGGCGCCTGGCGAAGGCAACGTGATCGCTTTCAATGGCCTCGACGGTATTCGAACCAATGGCGCCAGCGTCATTCAGAATTCCTTCCGCGGCAACTCCATCCATTCCAACGGAACGTTTAGTTCGCCGCTGAGCGGCAGCATCGGTATCGATCTTGGCCCAACCGGCCCGACTGCTAATGATCCGGGTGATACGGACTCCGGTCCCAACAATCTGCAAAACTTTCCGATCATCGCGTCTGTCACCGCAGGCGCGAGCTCGACGAACGTGAAAGGCAGCTTGAACACTACTGCCGGCGCTTCTTTTGCTCTCGACTTCTACCGTAATACCACTTGCGACCCATCCGGCAACGGCGAAGGCGAGCACTTGATCGGATCTACGACCGTCACCACCGACGCGTCTGGGAATGCAAACTTTGACGTCACGTTTTCAACCGCCATCAGCTCGACTGAAGCAGTCACTGCAACCGCGACGGATCAAATAGGGAGCACGTCAGAGTTCTCTCCATGTGCTGGCGGCACACCGGCGCCTCCACCGCCCAGACTGATCCTGGACGAATCAGGACCGGCAGTTGACCAGGTGACGGCTTTGGACTCTGTGTTGTTTCTGAGAGATCCGTTTCGCATCGTCAATCCGCTGAACTGGGCCAATATTACTGAATACGATAGGAACACGCGCGTGATTGTGTTTGCGCAAAACGCAGCCCTTGCGCCGGGCGAACAGCCTTCGTCAGTGCTGTTGTTTTTAACCGATCACAATAATCAAATGATTGGGGCGCCCGCGGAGCAGATCACAAACGTGACGGTGTCGGGTCTCAATCTTCAACAAATAGTTTTTCGCTTGCCGAACGGCTTAGCTCCGGGAACATGCACAATCAAACTCGTGGCCCACAGTCAGATCAGCAACTCCGCAACACTCAGGATCGCCCCTTAAACGGGCAAATGAACAGGCTACTCGCAGCGGTTACGATTTTTATATTGATCGGTTTGCCGGCGTCGCACGTTGGCGCCCAGCAAGACAACGCCGCCCGTGAGCGGGCAAACAAGTTGCTCGCGCAAATGACACTGGAGGAAAAGCTCGGGCAGATGAACCAGCTTTTCTTCTTCGGCTCGCGGGCCGAGGGCGCAATGGCCAGCCAGATCCGTAACGGCCAGGTCGGATCGCTCCTCTTCGTTACGAATCCAGCACTCATCAACAGCCTGCAACGAATAGCCGTAACCGAATCTCGTCTGAAGATTCCGCTAATCTTCGGCTTCGACGTCACGCACGGTTTTCACACGATCTTCCCGGTCTCGATCGCCATGGCCGCCTCATGGGATCCGGCAATGATCGAGAAGGCGCAAAGCATCGCCGCTCGTGAAGCACGCGCTGCCGGTATCAACTGGACGTTCGCGCCGATGGTCGACATCACGCGCGACCCGCGCTGGGGACGCATCGTCGAAGGCGCCGGTGAAGATCCATATCTCGGCGCTGTAATGGCCCGCGCTCACGTGCGTGGATTTCAGGGCGAACGCATCGGCAGTCCGGATCACGTGTTAGCCTGCGCGAAGCATTTCGCCGGTTACGGCGCGGCTGAAGGCGGGCGCGATTACGATGCCGCCAACATCTCCGACGCTCAACTTTGGAACGTGTACTTTCCTCCGTTCAAGGCCGCCGTCGACGCCGGCGTCGGTTGCGTGATGAGTGCCTACATGGACTTGAACGACATACCTGCGACAGGCAATCGCTGGTTGCTCCGCGATGTTCTGCGTCGAGACTGGAAGTTCGACGGGTTCGTCGTTAGCGACGCCAATTCGGTTGACGACATGAGAAACCATGGCTTTGCACGCGACGCCTCGGACGCCTCTATCAAAGCGTTAACAGCCGGCGTCAACATGGAGATGAGTTTTGGCGCGAGCGTTTACCTGAAGAACCTTGGCAACGCCGTCAAGCAGAACCAGGTTTCAGTCAAAGACATCGACGATCTCGTGCGTCCCTTGCTCGAAGCGAAGATCAAGCTCGGACTCTTCGAGAACCCTTACGTTGACGAGGCGAAAGTCAGCGCGATCTTTGCCGATCGTCAACATCGTGAAGCCGCTAAATCCGCCGCCGTTCACTCCGCAGTGCTTTTGAAGAATCAAGACAATCTGTTGCCGCTGAGCAAGAGTGCTTACAAGAAAATCGCCGTCATCGGTCCACTAGCCGATTCGAGACAGAACACGCTCGGTCCCTGGAGCTTTGCGATGGACATAGATCAAACGACGACGATTCTGGCTGGTCTTAAGAACAAGCTCGGCGCCGCAACCCAGATCGACTTTGCGCCCGGCGTTCAAATCAATCGCCTGTTCCCGTCCGTCTTCGATCAGACATTGAAAGAAAAGCATCCTCCTTTGTGGTCCGAGACGCAGGCGGCGGAAGAGTTCAAGAAAGCGGTCGATGCCGCAAAAGATGCTGACCTCGCGGTGATGGTGCTCGGTGAGAATCAGGACATGAGCGGCGAGCAAGCGTCGCGTTCGTCGCTCGATTTACCGGGACGGCAGCTCGAGTTGCTACAAGCAGTGAAGGCCACGGGAAGGCCAGTCGTGCTCGTATTAATGAACGGCAGACCGCTCGACATTTCGTGGGCAGCGGAAAACGTTGCTGCGATTTTGGAAGCGTGGTATCCCGGCAGCGAAGGCGCCGCCGTTGCCGATCTGTTATTCGGCGACGCTAATCCGGGTGGCAAACTTCCCGTCACCTGGATGAGACACGTCGGGCAGATTCCCATTTACTACTCGCACAACCTGACGCATAACCCGTCGCAGCAGGAGAAGCGATACTGGAACGAGAACGCCGTTCCGTTGTATCCGTTCGGTTACGGCTTGAGCTATACGACGTTTGCCGTCAGCAATCTCAAACTGGGCCAACCGGAAATCAAAGTCGGAGCAGCGCTCGAAGTTTCCGTTGACGTCAGGAACACTGGAAGCCGCGCCGGCGACGAAGTGGTCCAGCTATATATTCACCAGCAGGCAGGCGGCGCTTCGCGTCCCATCCGCGAGCTCAAAGGTTTCGAACGCGTGACGCTCGCGGCCGGCGAGACAAAGACAGTGCGTTTCAAACTCGGTCCCGAGGAACTGCGTTACTGGAACGCCGCGGTGAAAGATTGGGTCCAGGACGCGGAAACCTTCGATGTTTGGGTAGGCAACGACTCAACCGCGTCTCTGCATGCGACGTTCAAAGTTCATCGTTAAGGAACTATCGGCGATTACTCGCGTCTAATCAGGTGTTCACAAATCGGATCTCAAGGAGAACACATGGGCCGCCCGCTCAGAATCCTGATCTCGTCCGTCCTAATCTTTTCCTTACTCCCCACGGACATCGCCAATGCGGATGGTTTGCAGTTTCGCCTGAGTCATGGCGTAGAACATTCTGAGGCGAAGCCGGCCACAAAGCCGGCGACTGCAAGTGAGCTGTCGCAGAGTGAGACCGAGAATGTCCTGAAGAGGTTACGCCCACTCCAGGCGGATCCAAGCGACGATCAGTCGTTCGCAATGCGTGAGGGTTCGCTTCCGCCTCCTCGCACCGGCAACACGATCAACGTTTCATTTCCGGCTCCTGCGACTGTCGCGACTGAGCCGGTAGCCACAGGTCCGCTCGAAGTCGTTCGTTATTCACCCGAAGGCGCTGTTCCTCTTGCGCCTGAGTTGAGCATCACGTTCTCACAGCCAATGGTGACTCTAACTTCGCAAACCGAAGCCGCGGCCAATGTGCCGGTGACACTCAATCCACAACCGCCCGGCAAGTGGCGATGGTTGGGAACAAAGACACTCATCTTTCAACCCGACGGGCGATTCCCGATGGCCACGAGCTATACAGTCACTGTTCCCGCCGGAACTCGTGCCGCCAATGGCGCTGCACTCACAAGCGAAAAGCGCTGGGGCTTTACCACGCCACCGCTCACTGTGAAGGCAACGTATCCATCGAAGGACATTCGACAATCGCGCGATGCGGTGATGTTCATTGAGTTCGACCAGCGTATCGATCCGGCGGCCGTTTTGGCTGCTGTCAGAGTTAGCAGCGGCGACCGTTTACTCAAAACTCGTCTCGCCACTAGCGACGAAGTGAAGCAAACAATCGCCGGCGACCGAAACGGCACTGCCGCGTTCACGCATGCAGAGAACGGCAGGTTGCTGGCGTTTCGCGCGATCGATTCAAGAACCGGCGAGACGCACCTTGCCCTGCCGCCAGACTCTCGAATCAAAGTTTCCTTATTGTCCGGTGCACCGTCGGCGGAAGGCCGAAACCTTTCACAACAGTCGCATGATTTCTGGTTCAACACTTATGGCCCACTGAGAGTGACTGATCATGGCTGCGGCGGCGAAGGCTGCACAACGTACGACCGGTTTGATATTGAGTTTACCAATGAGTTAGCTGATGATTTCGACGAGTCCAAAATCAAAGTCGAACCTGAATTACCGGAACTCAATACGTATGTCTCGGGGTCGACGTTAACTGTTGAGGGCCGTCAACGTGGAGATACAACTTACCGGGTCACGCTCGACAAGTCGATCAAGGACCGGTTCAACCAAACCTTAGGACGCGATCTCACCTTCACCTTCAGAGTTGGTCCGAGCCCGAGACGCTACGCTGGGCCTGCGGAAGATTTCGTCGTCATGGATCCTGCCGCGCCGACGCGCTGTTCCGTCTTCTCTATCAACTTTACAAGGCTAAACACTCGGATCTACCGAGTCGCGCCGGAGGATTGGCCCAAGTGGATTGCTTATAAAAGAGATCGGCAAGAAGAGGAAAAACGACCCATACCGCCGGGCCGTTTGATCGTTTCCAAGACCATTCCCATACGAAATGCTCCGAACGACATCGTCGAAACGATCATCGACTTGAGCCCGGCGCTTACAAACGGCCGCGGTCAGATGATCCTGATCGTTGATCCTGCCGGTGGCCCGGCCAGTGAAGAAGACGATTCCGAAATGACTGAATCGTGGATTCAGGTCACTAACATCGGGCTCGATGCATTCATAGACCAGACCGACGTGGTGGGTTGGGTGACGTCACTCAAAGACGGAACTCCGTTGAGCGACGTCGACGTGAGGCTGTTGCCGTCTGACGTTGCCGCGAAAAGCGGCGCAGACGGGCTGGCGCGATTGGCTTTGAAGTCATCGGACTCGACTGCGCCAGGTCTGATCGTCGCGCGACGCGATGACGACGTCGCGATCCTGCCTGAGCCTGTTGCCTACTGGACGGAGACGCCCGGCACGTGGGTGAGAAAGGAAGAGACGCATTCGTTACATTGGTTCGTTTTCGACGACCGCAAAATGTATCAACCGCGTGAAGAAGTACACCTCAAAGGTTGGATCCGACAGATTGCTGATAGCAAGAATGGTGACACCGGCCTGCCGGCGGATCCCGTAACACAGGTGTCATACGTTCTGCGGGATTCACGTGGTAACGAGATCAAGACCGGCAACGTTCAACTGAACGCGCTTCGCGGCTTTGATTTCGCTCTACAGTTGCCCGACAAGTTGAACCTTGGACCGGCGACCATCGAACTACGCGCGTCGAGCCCGCTCGAGGGGAACACCTACTCGCACACTTTTCAGGTGCAGGAGTTTCGCCGTCCGGAATTCGAAGTCAAGACGCAGACTGAAAGTGAAGGACCATTCTTCGTCGGCGCCGGCGCGGACGTTTCGGTCAACGCGGCTTACTATGCCGGTGGTGGCTTGGCAAATGCGCCCGTCAAGTGGAGCGTCATCGCCACTCCGACTCAATTCACACCTCCCAATCGCAGTGACTATGCTTTTGGTGAATGGATTCCATGGTGGCACGACAGCAGTTCCGGAGACACCAACACCCAGGAGCTGAGCGGCACAACGGACGCTAGCGGGAAGCATCGTCTTCATATCGATTTCGATCGAGTTGATCCATCGCGGCCATCCACCGTCACTGCCTCGGCGACGGTTACAGACGTGAACCGGCAACAATGGAGATCCAGCGCGACGCTGCTCATACATCCGGCGGACCTCTACGTCGGCTTAAAGAGCGACAAGACGTTTGTGCAACCCGATCAGCCATTGCAAGTGCAGGCCATCGTTACCGACCTCGATGGCAAGCTGGTGGAACAGCACGACATCAAGATGGTTGCGACACGGCTGAGCTGGAAACGCGAAAAAGACGAGTGGAAACAGACTGAAACAGATCCGCAGGAATGCCTGATCCGCTCGGCTGCAAGCGCAGTTACCTGCACGTTTCAACCGAAACAAGGAGGCGAGTATCGCGTCAAAGCGGCGGTTCGCGACGATCGCGAACGGCTGAATGAGAGTACGTTGACGATGTGGGTTTCCGGAGGCGACTCACCTTCCGATCTCGGTCTGGACGCAGATGAAGTTCAGTTAATTCCTAATCAAAAAGACTACAGGGCCGGCGATACAGCAGAGATTCTGGTCGAGGCGCCTTTCTATCCTGTTGAAGGCGTCATGACCGTGCAACGTTCGGGCATTCTCAAGGCCGAACGATTTCGCCTCGATAGTTCCACCACCACTTTGCGAGTGCCGATTGAAGCAGGTTGGACTCCGAACGTGCACGTGCAAGTTGATCTCGTGGGGCAGACCGAACGCGAGGTTTCGAACCATGCCACGGCCGGCGCGAAATCGCTTCCGAAACAACCAGCCTACGCGAGTGGAGCTTTGAGCCTCTCCATACCTCCGCTCGATCGGCGTCTCTCCGTAGCTGCGACGCCGCGTGATAAAGCGCTCGAGCCAGGCCGTGAGACTACTGTGAACGTCGACGTCAGAGATGCGTCGGGCGCTGCGGTCGCGGGTGGCGAAGTGGCAGTCGTCGTCGTTGATGAAGCAGTGCTTGCGCTGACTGATTACAAACTCGACGACCCGCTGTCGGCGTTTTATCCCCAACGCGCAGGTAAGGTGGAAGACGTTCATGCGAGAGCGAATCTCTGGCTGTCGACGTTTCATGAGAAAGGTACGACGGGCGGCGGAGGGCCGGGAGGAGGAAGCGCCGGCAAGGTCCCGCCGTTAGCACGCGGGATGTACAGCATGGCTATGCCAACCGCCCCGCCGTACGACATTGCCGCAGCGCCTGAACCGATCCGTGTCCGGCAGGACTTTAACGCTCTCGCCGTGTTTGCGCCCGCGGTTCCGACGGACGCAAACGGACGAGCGGAAGTAAAAGTAAAGCTGCCGGACAACTTGACGCGTTATCGCGTCATGGCCGTTGCTGTTGCGGGAGGGAAACAGTTTGGATCCGGAGAGTCGGCCATCACGGCGCGAATGCCTTTGATGGTGCGAGCTTCTGCGCCTCGCTTCCTCAACTTCGGCGATGCTTTCGAGTTTCCCATTGTGGTCCAGAACCAAACTGATGCAGCGATGTCGGTTGATGTGGCGCTGCGCGCGAGTAATGCGCGTGTGTCAGGCGCGTCAGGCCGGCGTGTGACGGTGGCGGCCAACGATCGCGTAGAAGTTCGGATTCCAGTTGTGACGACGGCTGCGGGAACAGCGCGATTCCAGGTTGCGGCTGTCGCCGGCGCGTGGTCCGATGCTGCTGAAGTTTCATTACCCGTTTGGACGCCGGCAACCACTGAAGCATTCGCAACCTACGGCGAGGTTGATCGAGGTGCAGTCAGCCAGCCCGTGAAAGCTCCGTCGGAAGTCGTCAAAGAGTTCGGCGGCCTCGAGATCGAAGCATCCTCAACTCAGTTACAAGAACTCACGGACGCCTTCGTCTATCTTCAGAACTATCCGTACGAGTGTTCAGAGCAACTCGCGTCGCGCATCATTTCGACGGCGGCGTTGCGCGATGTTCTTCATGCCTTCAACGCGAAAGGCTTGCCGTCACAGGCTGATATCGAAGCGACTGTGATGCGCGACCTGAAGCGTCTCGAAGGATTGCAGAACGACGACGGTGGCTTTGGCTTTTGGAAACGCGGCGACGAGTCGTGGCCCTTTTTGAGCATACACGTCGCTCATGCGCTCGCACGCGCGCGGCAAAAGGGCTTTGTAGTTCCGTCGGTGACGTACGACCGCTCACTCGAATACGTGCGGAACATCGAGTGGCATATCCCGTCTCGTTATGGATTGGACGTGAAGCGAGCGTTGACGGCCTATGCGCTCTACGTCGCCGCCCAGATGGGCGAGCGCGATAAAAGCAAGGCGCGCAAGTTCATGTCTCAACTGCGCGTCGAAAACCTCTCGCTCGAGTCTGTCGGCTGGTTGCTTTCTGTTCTATCGGGCGACAACGCCTCGCGCAACGAAGTGGACGCGCTTCGTCGTAACCTCCAAAATCGCGCGGTTGAAACTGCCGCTACCGCACACTTCGTCTCTTCGTACGGCGACGACGATCACGTGTTACTGAATTCAAATCGACGCGCGGATGCAGTTGTTCTCGAAGCTCTGATAGCTGACCAGCCGGGAAACGATCTGATTCCGAAAATCGTTCGCGGGCTGCTGGCGGATCGCACTAAAGGCCGCTGGTCGAGCACGCAGGAGAACGTCTTCGTTCTGCTCGCGCTGGATCGTTATTTCAATACGTATGAGAAGGTCACGCCGGATTTCGTCGCTCGCGTGTGGCTCGGCAACGCGTATGCAGGTGAGCAATCGTTCAAAGGAAGATCGGTCGATCGGCAGCGAGTGAATGTGCCGATGAATTACCTCGCTGATACCGGCGGCGTTCGCAACCTCGTGATCAGCAAAGAAGGTGAGGGCCGGCTCTATTACCGTCTCGCGATGAATTACGCGCCGAGCAACTTGAACGTCGACAGTGCTGATTACGGCTTTGCTGTCGAGCGCGCTTACGAAGCGGTCGACGATCCTGAAGACGTTCGACGCGATGCCGACGGTGTTTGGCACATCAAGTCAGGCGCGCGGGTGCGCGTGCGGATGACGATGGCTGTGCCGTCGCGCCGGTATCACGTCGCACTGGTCGATCCGCTACCGGCCGGACTTGAAACGTTGAATCCGGAGCTGGCCGTAAGCGAGCCAGTTCCCGAAGACAAGAAACAAGAACCGATCACGGGTTACTTCAGCAATGCGAGTGGGTTTACGTGGTGGCTGTGGCGTCCCATTTGGTTCGACCATCAGAACCTTCGAGACGAGCGGTCCGAAGCTTTTGCGACGTTGCTGTCAGGCGGCGTTTACAACTACAGCTACGTGGCGCGCGCAACAACGCCGGGAACGTTCATCGTCCCGCCCGCAAAGGCGGAGGAGATGTACCATCCGGAGACTTTCGGCCGCAGCAAGAGCGATCGAGTGAGGGTCGAGTAAAGGTTAACGCTTTAGTTCCGTCGCTGAGCCGGTTACCGAGAAGCGGCCTTCCACGTAACTCGTAGTCGCGGCGTCGGCCGTTCCGGTGAAGCCCGGTTGCTTTCCACCGATCGTTACTTTGAAATCGCCCGGCTCGACTACCGTTCGCCCGTCATCCGTAATCACCGCCAGTTGGCGCGGCTTGATTGTGAACTCGACAACGCGGCGCTCGCCCGGCTTCAGATGTATTCGTTCCACCCCCGCCAGAGAGCGAATCGGAACTCGAACCGATGCCTCCACATCCGTCACGTAAAGCTGGACCACCTCGTCTCCTTCTCGCGTGCCTGAGTTCTCGACCGTCGCACTGACTCTCACGTCTGCTCCCGCTGATACGCGCGGCGTGGAGACGTTGAATCCCGAGTACTTGAACCGCGTGTAGCTAAGACCGTGACCAAACGGATAAAGCGGTTCGCCTTTGAAGAAGCGATAGGTCCTTCCGTCCATCTGATAGTTTTCAAACGGCGGCAACTGGTCCACTGACTTGTAGAATGTGACCGGCAGCCGTCCGGCGGGGTTGTAATCGCCGAACAGCACGTCCGCAATTGCAGCTCCGCCTTCTTCGCCTGGATACCACGCCTGCACGACCGCGGCGACGTGCTCGTTGGCCCAGTTCACCGCCAGCGCGCTTCCGGACAGCAAGACGACAACCATCGGCTTGCCAGTTGCGGCGACGGCTTCAAGCAAGCTCTGCTGACGCGGAGGGAGTTTGATGTCCGTCCGGTCTCCGCCGAGGAAACCCGGCTCACTCACCTTCATCTCTTCGCCTTCCAGCCGTGATGAGATGCCGAGCACGAGCACGACCGTGTCTGCTTGTTTCGCGACGTCGACGGCCTCGGCGAACGGCGCGCCGGTCCTGACAACCGGAGGTTGCCACACCAGTTTCGCCACTGCGCCAATCTTGCTCTCGTAGTATTCGATCTTGAGGTCGTAGCTCTTGCCGGCTTCGAACATGACCTCGCCCGTGATCGGCGACGGCGCGTGATCCGTCCAATCTTCGGCGATCAATTTGCCGTCGACGTACACGCGAACGCCGTCGTCGGCGATCACGCCGAAGTGATACTTGCCCGTCGCCGTTGGAACGATCTTTCCGGTCCAACGCGCGGAAAAATCGTCGACCGGAATGCCGGGCGCAGGGCTCCTCATCTCCCAGTCGAAGTTCAATTCCGGATCGATGCGCGTCACCGCCGGCACGCCCGCCAGCGTCTTGTTGGCGAAGTATTCAGCCTTGAGACCACGTTCTCCGTTTGGGCCGCGCAAGGCGGACGCCGGCACCGGCACGCCGGACAGTTCGATCAGCGGAGTGCCCAACGCATGCAGCACTTTCGTGTTTGCAGAGACGTGTTGACGAATGCCCGCCAGCGGCGTCGTGGCGCGCGACGGCGTGCCGTTGTAGTTGCCGAGCAACACCTGCACGTCGTCTGCGTTTGGCCCAATGACGGCGATCGACTTCAGATCCTTGCGCAGCGGCAGCGCGTTGTTTTCGTTTTTCAACAGAACGATCGATTTGCGAGCCGCCTCGAGCCCGAGTTGACGATGTTCTGCTGAGTCGTTCGCGGAGAATGGGATCTTCGTATAAGGCACTGTCTCAGGTGGATCGAACATGCCGAGTCGAAAGCGCGCGGTGAACAACCGTTTCACGGCGCGATCGATCTCGCTCTCTGAAATCAAGCCCTGCTTCACCGCGTTCACGAGCGACTTGTAACTGTCGCCGCATTCGAGATCCGTCCCTCTTTTGACCGCCAGCGCCGACGCTTCCTCAGCCGTTTTCAAAAATTTATGACGCATGTAGATGTCGTCGATCGCGCCGCAGTCGGAAACGACGTATCCATCAAAGCCCCACTCGCCGCGCAACATGTCGTTGAGCAGGTGTGTATTAGCGCAGCACGGCTCGCCGTTCGTCCGGTTGTAAGCACACATCACGGAGCCGGCGTGCGCCTCCATCACGGTCGCGCGAAACGCGGGAAAGTACGTCTCACGCAGGTCACGCTCACTTGCGGCGGCGTCGAAGCGATGGCGCTCTGGTTCCGGACCAGAGTGAACGGCGTAATGCTTCGGAGTCGAAATAACTTTCAGATACTTCGGATCGTCGCCCTGGAGTCCTTTAACGAATGCTACGCCGAGGCGGCTCGTCAGGTATGGATCTTCGCCGTATGTTTCCTGGCCGCGGCCCCAGCGCGGGTCGCGAAAGATGTTGATGTTCGGCGACCAGAACGTCAGACCGTAAAAGCGGTTGTGGTTACCGCGTCGTTGCGCTTCGTGATACTTGGCGCGAGCTTCGTCAGAGATCACGTTGGCGACGCGATTGACGAGTTGCGGATCGAACGTCGCTCCTAATCCAATCGCCTGCGGGAAAACGGTTGCGACTCCCGAAAATGCGACGCCATGCAGCGCTTCGTTCCACCAGTCATACTGCGGAATGCCGAGACGTGGAATGGCGGGCGCGGCGTTCATCATCTGCGAGACTTTCTCCTCGAGCGTCATGCGCGACACGAGATCGTCGACGCGCTGGTCGAGTGGAAGCTTGGGATCGAGATACGGCGCTCGAGGATCGGGCTTTTGTTCCTGCGTGGTGGCGGGAGAACTGATGACGATCAGGCACAACACGAGGGTGAATAGACAAAGACTTACGCGAAGTAGAGACATCTACCTTTTAACCTGCCGGCGATTGATTGGAAGCCAGAACGGCCCCGATTTAATCGAAAAACGCGGTCGAGACGCAACCCTGCCTTACTGGATCACATAGAACGACGTCTGCCGCGGACGAAACCACTTCATCCCGTCTTTCGTGAGGTACGCGTCGTCTTCCATCATGATCGTGACTTTTTGGCCGCCCCATTCCGGCACTGGAGTGCCGGTGTTCAATTCAATCGCCGTATAAGAACCTTCGCGAAACGGTGGTTCCAACGACGTGCCGGCAGACGCGCGCCGAAAGTCGATACTGGCGCCGAGTGCGTGTCCCTGATTGCCAACGGAGTGAGAATAGATCATGGCCTCGATCCCGAGCTTCTTCATGTCGGCCATCGTCGCATCGTAGACTTCGTAACCGCGGGCGCCGGGCTTGATGTGCGCGAACAACGCATCCTGAAGTCGATTTGTATTTGCCAAAGCTTTCTTCAGTCCTTCGGGAACGTCTTTCTCGCCCTGTCGCAGCACGTAACCCATCTTTTGCCAGTCCGTGCTCAGGCCCATGTAGTTCACGCCGCAATCGATGTGAATCACATCACCGCGTTCGATCACGGCTGATTCCTCGGTGACGTCAAGGAACTGTTGCGTCTTACCCGGCTCCCTGTTGTGCCGTTGAATGCGCATGTCCGGCTGAAACCAAACGTCCAATCCGAGGTTGTTCACCTGTTGCAGGAACCAAAAACGAACATCGCCAACGGTCGTCTTGCCGGGTGTTATCACCTCGTTTGAAAACGCGCGCTGCGTCAAAACGTCTGTCACCGCCACTGCTGTTCGGTAGTGCTCCAGCTCTTCCGGCAAACGCGTGTCCATGTATTCGACGAGCAGCGGAGCGGCGGAGACAAAACGTGAGGCATAGTTTGGACCAAGCGTGTCCGTCAGAAACTTGTACGCCTCGTACGTCAGGCCTTCGGTCGCGCCTCGCCGGCCGCCGATGTTGAGCGCAATCGTCTTCGGGTTTCGTTCTTCGACTATGCGACGCAACGTCGACGCGATCTCGCTGCCGGGCGGGTTCAGGACTTCGAAGAAATACTTCAGGTGTTCTTCGGCATAACGGACGACGGTGATGCGATCGAGTTTGTCACCGCCGCGATCGGCGAAGATGAAGAAGTCGCGGCGGCCAACGTAAGGCAGCGGCGGCGCGATGTAAGCCGTGACAGGATCGGCGTGGAACTCTTCGTTAACGACGATCCACATGTCGATCTTCTGTTGCCGCATCATCGGCAGCAGCATCGTGTCGAGTCGCTTCTTCAACCAGCTCTCGCGCACTTCCTGCTGCTCGCGGATCGACAACAGTTTCGGAACCGACTTGCCGTCGTTCGCTGACTGCGCATAGGCCGTCAACGTCAAAGCAAACAGCAAGACGACGCTGTAATAGAAATCTCTCTTCATCGTTCTACGACGTCAGTCCACCGACATTATCAAATCGGGGCTCATCATGGTGAACGTGCAACCGCCGGGCTTCGGCGAGCACTTCAACAATCCGCGTCGCACGACCTTTGTCGGCGAGCTGTCCGGAAACACGAGCGGGTACTTCAGCGATCTGAACTGCGCCGCGAATGATTTGAGACTCTCGTCGCCTTTGATGAACTTCGCGTCAACTACCTGCGCGTTACGCGCGGAATCCGGCGCGAGCAGCAGATAGAACTCGGCTTCGACAGGCGCTTTGACGTCCGCAGGCGCCAGCGCGAGCACGTTATACGGAGGCAACTCCTTCTTCGCCGTCTGCAAGAGCGTGTCGAGCTTGTCCGCGGCGATCAACTTGAGCAGGCTCTCACGCGCTTCCGGCCGCGTGCGGTCGGCGACAGCGCCTTGCGCGTACAAACGAATCGCTTCGTCTTTCCGGCCTCGTTTCTCGGCGATCGCTCCCATGTGATGGCCCACTTCGCTGTGTTGTTGCAGCATCCACGAAGCCTTGACGTACTTCTCCGCCGAATCGAGATCGCCCTTTTGATAGTAGACCCAGCCGAGCGTGTCCCAGTAGGCAGCCAGCGAAGATACGTTGTGCAAGTCTTCGAGCGTCAGGTTCGCGATCTCGATATTGCGCAGACTCGACGCGATCGTCGCCACTGCCGATTCGGAATACTGCACCGCCTTCTCGAGTTGAGCGGCGTCAACCGCGCCGTCGAACGCGAGATAGTAAGCGACGTTATTCAACACGAGCGGCGTACGCGACAGCTTCACCGCTTCCTCAAACGCGTCGATCGCCTTCTTCGACTCTCCCGAGCTGAGATAAGCGCGGCCGAGACTGACGTAAAGCGACTCGCGATCGGGTGAGATGGAGAGCGCGCGTTCGAGCACCGGAATCGCTTCCTTGTACCGGCGCGCGTCGACGAGCATCTGCCCGAGACTCGAGTGCGCCGTTTGGTCCAGCGGCGTCACTTCGATCTGTTTGCGATATGCTTCTTCAGCCTTGGCGTAGTCCTGTTGTCGCCAGTAGACGCTGCCGAGCATGTTGTAAGCATAGTCTTCGAACGGATTGATCTTCGTTTGCTCGGTCAGTATCGCGATGGCTTCGTCGTACTTGCGTTCCTGCGTCAGGACGAAACCGAGATTGCGCCTGACGGTCTTGTGTTTCGGCTCTTTCTCGACGATGCGTTTGAGCAGTTGCTCCGCTATCGGATAGTTTCCGTTCCTGATCGCCGCCTGCGATGCCTGGATCAGATCCTCAGTCTTGACTGAATCCGGAATCGCGGGCGTGCCGGCGATCTCCGTTTCGAGTGACAGCGTTTGCGCCGCGTCAGAACGCACGGCCGCTACAAACGCGCGGTAGTCTTGCAAACGCTCGGCAGGCAACTCGCGCTGACGCACTTGCAGCGTCCGTTTGCCGATCAACGTTTGCCCGTCGAGCTTGTAGTCGGCGGCGTATTCGGCGTAGTCGCGCGCCACCTTCAAAGGCAGCGGCAAGCGCGTCTGGTACTTGGCCGGCACGGTAAGCTTCAGGTTGTACGCGATATCGATCGCCGGACCGAGCTCGAGCGGCTTCGTGCTCTTAGCTGAGCGGCCGTAAAAGTCTGTGAGACTGAACGGCGGAAACGGAAGCGGCAGCTTCAACTTCTTCGTCGACCAATCGAGAAAGTCTTTACGGGTGACATCGAACTCGACTTCAAACGGTTTGTCGAGATCGGCAGGGTCCGTTGTCTTGATGTCGCTGACTTCTCCCGTGATGCCACCCGCCATACCGAGATAGAAGCCGAGTCTCTTCCAATCGCTCTTCGGCGTGCGACGGAACATGAACCGCATGTACATCTCCGAGTCGCCGCGCAAGACGAGATGACCGTGGGCCGTGACTTTCCCGAGATCGTCAACCGTGCCTTCCATCGTCACCAGTTCGGAAAACGGGAACGGCGGTTCAGCAGGCGTAGTTTCCAGGTGAGCAGGACCGGCGGTCGGCACCATCAACCCTTGCTTATTGCGCAGTCGCGGCGACAACAATCCGGCGGGCGCGATTTCGGCGGTCGTGTCGGCCCAAAGCGTTTCCTTGCCGTTGCCCAACGGTATCGCGCTGATGACGTGATCGAACTGGCCCGGCGAGGGAATATCGACGTCGAGTTTGCGCGCGGAGTTAATCAACACGGGATAAGCGCGCAGTCCGGTCGCGGCAAGCATAGAAGCGAGCAGCGTGTGTTTGTCTTTGCAGTCGCCGTATTGATTGCTCATCACGTCAGCCGCGGCATGCGGTTGATACCGGCTTTGGCCCAACGACAAGCTGACGTAGCGAAAGTTCTTGGCTACGTATTCATAAAGCGCGGTGACTTTCTCTTTTTCAGTCGCCCGCCCGCGGATGATCTCTTCTGCTTTAACCTTGATCTTCTCGTCAGGAACGATGCGATCGCGCTGCAAGGCCGCGTACCACTGCCCGACTTCATCCCAGCTCTGAAACGTGGTTAGCTGAACGTGCGGGCGGATCTCTTCCGGATCCGGCGCTTCTGTCTCATCGTCGTCGTCCTCAATCTTCTCCTTTTCTTTCTCGTCTTCTTCGGAATCGCATTTCAGCTTTGCCTTTTTCCACGTGTAAATGCGGCGATCGTTCTGATCTTTGATGGCCGGTTCGTATCCCGGCTCGGTTTTTAGTTTGACCTTGCTGGCGGCGGGAATGTTCACCGTCAATTCGTCGTCGAGAACGATCGGACCGCGCGTGACGAAATCATGTTCCACCCAGAAATGGTTCTGGGCCAGCGGCGTATGCATGTTCCAGACGATGTGATACTCGAGCACGTCGCCGGGCCGCAGGCCGGGAACGGTGATGTGCTTTTGCCTCAGGTCGGTGTAGACCGGAGCTTCACGCGCGAGAGGCGCTGACAGATCCTGAATGTCGGCGGTCGTGGCGTTAACGACGGTGCCATCGGCCTTACGCACGCGAACGAAATCCATGTCGAGTTTTTCATTCGCGGAGCTGTACGGGAAGATCAGTTGTCCAAAACGCTCGACGCCGGCATCGCTCTGAACTTTCACGCGCAGGCTCAACTCACGTTGGCCCGTCCCGTCGCGCTCGAAGCGGTAGGTGGTCGCCAACTGCTCGATAACGACAGCTTCCTGCGAATAGTCGTCCGCCGCCGTTTTCGACGTTTGCGTCGGTGCAGCCTGTTTCTTATCGGGTGTTTGCGCTCGAACTGATCGTAAAGGCGCGGCAAAGAAAAATGAAGACGCTACAACTAAAGCAATGATCTGGGCATTGCGGGGGGAAAACATCGATTGATTCTCCTATGGTCTTGAGGATCCGACGCTGGGAAGCCAGTCTACAAGAACGGTTGGGGCCATGTAAACACGCAAAAATTTTGGTTTACACAGCAGTTTGGCGTGCGCGAAAACGTCGTAGTAACAGGAAAAGACCTGCGATGGCGACTAGAACCATGAAAGCTCTTAGCGGCCGCCGTGCCGAGATCATTTCGCCGGTGGTGTAGTCGAAGTTGTACTTTTCGTCGCTGACTGTAATTAGCGAAAACGTATGGTTGTTCTCGTTGAATTCCGCACTGTCTCCTCGTTGCCAGAAGAAGTGTGAAACCGTTCGTTCTAAGCCGAAGCTTGTGTCAACGAGGTCGCTGATGCGATACGAGCGGAGCTCTTTGCCGTTTGCGAAAAAGGTGAGTGCTTCGTCGGAGAGGCGTTCTGCCCACGGGCCCCACCGGACGACGTGAACTCCATCTGACAAAACTACGACCGAACTAGCGTACCAATCGACTGTCCACAGCGGCGTTCTCGAGACGTCGTTCAGGTACATACCGCTGGCGGGGAAGATACTCTTAAGCTCATCTCCAAAAATCGGCTCCGGGCCGTCCGGCGCCAGCATCACGAACAGGTATTTGCCATCCGCAGATTGCGTCACATAGGAGTAGGGGTCACGCTCGCTGTCACCGTAAGCGACCGCGGGAAGGAAGAAGAGGAGAGTCAATGCCAACCAACAAACGCGTCTCATGTTGCACGTCCACTTTCAAGACTAATGCTTAGACGCGCAAACTCCACACTGGTTCCAAAGCGTAACGAATTCTTTGTTGACAACATGATTTGTGAAGTGTAGGCTGCGGCCCGTTCTACGAACTTCCTTGCAACCCCGATGAGCTGGAGCCCTCGCAGTCTCCGGCAGCCTTCTCATTGCTCATTCGCGATTGCCCACGGCAGGACCGTGTCGTCACTACCCTTTTTTACTCCGTCGGAAGGAGATATTAAATGGACGTTGAAATACAAATAAACAATAGCCCGAACGCCGCAGCCCGCTTTATTACGTGGGCGCCGGCTCCGTGTCGGATTCGCATTAGCAACCCCGCGGGAGCACAAGGCCAGGGCACCCCTAGCATTCGCATCAGCGGACGTTCGACCACAAACAGCGGCGCTGTCGTCTTTCGCCGCGGAACAACCGGGGCGTTTGCCTCGAGTTTGACGCTTCAAGTGCCTGTCAACGGCAACTGGGTCACCTTCTTTACGGCGGGCCAGTTCGGACGTCCGAGCGTCAACCTCAACGACGTTCGCGTCGAAGCGCGGCAAGGCAACGGTAACCAGGTGATCGGTTTCACGCCGTGCACCGTCCGGATTCGAAAGAACGGGAACACGCTCACCAACGCCGAACGCGATCGCTTCGTCGCTGCTTTTGCACAGTTGAACAATCGCGGCGCCGGCGGCTTCACGGCTTTCCGCGAGATGCACACGAACGTCAGTTCGCCACAGGCGCACGGCCGGCCCGGTTTCTTGCCGTGGCATCGTGCCTACCTGCTGGACCTCG
Source organism: Acidobacteriota bacterium (assembly GCA_046732935.1). Taxonomy (GTDB): domain Bacteria; phylum Acidobacteriota; class Blastocatellia; order Pyrinomonadales; family Pyrinomonadaceae; genus PSRF01. Next base: position 113,986 of record JBKPOC010000053.1, read on the forward strand.
AACGCGAGCTCCAGGCCATCGATCCGAGTGTGGCCTTGCACTACTGGCGCTTCGATCGACCGGCGCCGAATATCTTCACGCGCGATTTCATGGGCGCGGCGGATGCGACGGGCACAGTACAGTTCAGCCCAACCAACCCGCTACAGTTCTGGTCCACTGACGGCGTCCCCGGAATCGATCGTCTGCCATTGTTCCCTACAAGTTCAGCACCGCCGGGACTGCGAACCGAAGCACAGACGATCGCGCTCGGCAATGCCTATCCTGCTTTCCGCATAATGGAGGGCAATCCGCACGGCTCCGCTCACGTGAGTTTCGACGGCTCGATTGACGATATCGGCACCGCTGCTCGCGATCCGCTGTTTTTCATGCTGCACTGCAACGTCGATCGGCTGTGGGCGAAGTGGCAGTTGCAAAACAATCGTTTCAATGCGGCGCAGGCTGCGTCGTACGACAGCAATCCGGCAAACCCAATCGGTCACAACCTGCCCGACACGATGTGGCCCTGGAATGGAATCACCGGGCCTCCGCGTCCACCGACTGCGCCTGGCGGGCCGCTGGCGTCATCGCCGTGCGTGAGTGCGCCTGGGCCAACTCCACGCGTGCGCGACAGCCTTGACTACCTCGGCAAGGTAAATCCCGACGCCGTTATGGGATTTGCTTACGACGACGTACCCTTTGTCTAAAGTGATTGACAGCAGGAGATCGAATCATGGCTACAAAACGCAAGTCATCGAAGAAGAAGGCAGCGAAGAAAACTTCGGCGAAGAAGTCTTCGGGTAAGAAAGCTACTGCTAAGAAGAGCGCGGCGAAGAAGAGCGCGCGGCCACGAAAGCCGCAGGCCGCGTTCGCCCTGGCGACGAACGCAAAGAAGCCGGCGCAGGAACGCGCCAACGCGTTTATCGAGGCGCCGCTCATGGTGTGTCAGAGCGACGAGAACCTGCAAGCCGTGCTGAGCGTGCTGCGCGACACGAAGGAACCCCTCAAAGTCAGGCTCGCGGCGTTGCAATCGTTACAGGCCGCCAGTTTCAGCGTGATCGAGTTTGAACCGTGTCGTGAAGACTACCTGGCTGCTCTGCGCGAGCTGGTCGACGATCCGAATGAGGCACTGCGCAAACGTGCTCTCGGTATACTCGCGCGGCAAAAGGACGGGTACGGTCAGAAGCGACTGCTCGAGAGTTTGCAAAATCCGGATGAAGCTCTCGTGTCGCCGGCGAAAGCGTTGCAACTCCTCAGCTACGACGTTCACGCCGAAGCATATCCGATTGCGCGCGAGATCCTGAACGCGCCGCCGAGCCCGGAAGCGAAACGCGAAGCGCTGCGGTTGCTTTCCGCGGATGCGAGCTCGGCGCCGCTGTTTGAGAAGTTGTTGCGCGATAAGGGTGAAGATCGCGAGATCCGGCAACTCTCGGCGGCGGCGTTGCAGACGGTCAAGCCGAAGAAATTTGAAGAACAAGCACGCGAGTTACTGCTCGACAAGGATGAATACGACGACATCCAGGCAACTGCGTTGACGGCGTTGACACAGTTCGGCGACGAGAAAAAAGTCGCGGAGGATGAGACGTTAATGAAGCGAGTGGATCAACTCGGCAAAGGCAAATCGGCCAAGGTCAAGAAACCGGCGAGGCAGTTTCTGATCAAACACAAGAAGTAATCACAAAAGGCGCAAAACCACAAAAGCATTTGTGGTGAAAGGGAAATGAGCGAGAAGGAGTTTTGTGAACTAGTCGAGCAGCTTGTCGTCGATCCGCGTGGCCACGAGCAGTTGATCGATCTGCTGCGCGAGGACCATACGATCTACGATCAGCGCGGCACTGCCGTGGTCGTGCGGATGCGCGGCTGGGTGCTGCTTGCGTTGGCGCGCGACGGGTTATCGGATGCGGCGCTGCCGTTCGTGCTCGAAGAGCTCGACAGCGGCGTCGACGCCTATCTCGTCGCGTGCGCTGCTTCGGCGTTGCGTTCTTACCCGACGCCGAACGCCGCGTTCGCTCCGTTTGTCGTCCGCGCGGTCAGCAACATCCGTTATCGAGACGAACGCGTGGCGCTCGACAAGTTTGGCGGCTTCGCTATTGGTTCAGCGGGAACTAGCCCCGTGCGCGAACTGCTCGCGACGCTCTCGTGGCTCGGTCCGCACGCGCGCGGCGTTCTTCCCGACGTGGAGTTGCTACGCAGCGGACCCACCGCACTCACGAAGAAATATCATTCGACTGTCCAACAAGTTTGGAACGCGATCACGGCCGATGCCGAAGCGGCTGACTGCTGTTCATTGCCGAGCGGCGTGCAGGAACTGTTCTCGTGGATGAAAACGTCACGAACGACAGCGAAGCCGATCGAATCAACAGTCTTTGAAGATCAGGATGGACAATCAATCACGTTCGGCGAGTTCTTTCGCGGCCGGCCTTCGATTGTCGCCTTCTTCTACACGCGTTGCGACAACCCGTTGAAGTGTTCACTCACCATTACGAAACTCGCCCGTATTCAAAAACTACTCGAAGCCGAAGGCGTCGCCGATCGAATCAACACTGCCGGCATCAGTTACGATCCGGGTTTCGACTCGCCTGAACGCGTGCGACAGTACGGCGAGTTTCGCGGCGTTCGCTTTGCTCCGCAACATCGCATGTTGCGAGCGCCTGAAGGCCTCGACTCCCTGCGCCGCCACTTCAAACTCGGCGTCAACTTCATCGAGTCCGTCGTCAATCGCCACCGCATCGAGATCTACATTCTCGATGCAGACGCGCGAGTGGCGGGATATTTCGGACGCATTCAGTGGGACGAGAACGACGTCGTGCGGCGCGCGATCGAAGTCCTCAACGAAAAGACTGAAAGCCGCACGCCATCGCGAACTGCTTTCGCTTCGCCCGTTTTCGCCACCGCCGTCGCCGTGGGACTCGCGCTGTTTCCGAAGTGTCCGTTTTGTTGGGCGGCGTATCTCAGTTTGTTCGGAATCGCCGGACTGCAAAGCATTCCCTATTCACCGTGGCTACAGCCCGTGCTGGCGGTCATGTTGCTGTTGAATCTGACGAGCATTTGGTTTCGCGCCCGCTCGACCGGCCGGATGATGCCTTTCTACCTCGTCACCGCCGGCGCATTTCTGGTCATCGTTTCAAAGGTCGTCGTTGGCGTCGATGTCGCCTCCCTCCTCGGCGTCCTTCTAACGCTGACTGGGTCTTTATGGAGCAGTCTCAGCGCTTCCCTCAAAATCTCGCCCAAAATCCACTGATCTCCATTTCGGTCTCCGGCAATTTGTCCCAAAAGTACTACAGCGTACGGCCGTCGACATGATTTCTCAATATTTTTGCATGTTTAACGACTTTTATCCTCTGGTAAACTCCTGACTCCCGACACACCTTTACTCCCCGAGAGGGTGCGTGGGTTTGCCCTAAACTCCTCCGTCTCGTAACGGTTTTAGACGCAGTAGGCAGACGCGAAAACCCACAAAATTCCTGGAGTTACTAAATGAAGCGTTTTACTCACCCGATCCTGTGGAGCCTCATTGTCTCCCTGTGCCTGGTCGCAACTTTCGTTTTCGAGCGAAGGACGCGCGCGCAGGAACTCGGCTATATTGACCCTCTCACTGACTCTACTGAATCTCTATCGAGCGTATCGGTTGGAAGGAAAGTCTCGAGGGACTTACTTCAGAAGATGCTCGAAGGCCATGGCGCTGAATTCGTCCGCGTAATCATTCAACCCGTGACGCAGCCGGAGCTCTCGCTGGACACCGCGATTGATTATTCAGGTGGAAGCGACGTCCGCAAGTTGAAGAATTTCAGGACGCGAATCGTGACGTTGCCGGTCAGCGCGGCCATCGCACTCGCGTCGCGACCGGACGTCGGTTACGTTTCGCTGAATCGCCAGGTGCAGTCGATGGGGCACCTGACGACGACAACGGGCGCGGAGCAGGTTAGAAGCAGCGGCAACGGAAACAGCGGCCAGCTCGACGGATCCGGCATCGGCATCGCGATACTCGATTCTGGAATCGACACCGGCCACGTCTCCTTCTTGAATCGATCGAACACCCTCCGCGTCGTCTACAGTGAAGACTTCACAAACGAGGGACGCACTGACGATCCGTACGGACACGGAACTCACGTCGCCTCTCTCGCGGCTGGTAACGGCCGCGTTTCGAACCGCGAGTACACCGGCATCGCTCCGAACGCGAACCTGATCAACTTGCGCGTCCTGAATTCTCAGGGCGTTGGCTCGACGGGACAGGTGTTGCGCGCGCTCGACTGGGTACTTTCAAATCGCGTTGCTTACAACATTCGGATCGTCAACATGAGTCTCGGCATGCCCGCGATCGATTCGTATCGTGACGATCCGATCTGCCGCGCGGTGCGGCGACTCGTCGATGCCGGCGTCGTAGTGTTCGCAGCCGCGGGTAACAACGGCAAAGACGACGATGGAAACAAGGTCTACGGCCGCATCCATTCGCCGGGAAATGAACCGTCGGCGATAACCGTCGGGGCGACGAACACTTTCGGCACTGATGAACGCGGCGACGACGCAGTCACGTCATACAGCTCTCGCGGACCGACGCGAAGCTTTTACACCGATGACGCCGGTGAAAAACACTTCGACAATCTCGTCAAGCCTGACATCGTTGCGCCGGGCAATAAACTGATCGACGCCGAGTCACACAATAACTACCTCGTGACGCAAACGCCTTCGCTGGATGCGGGCATTAGTTCGGCTGACAACCGCAAGATGATGTATCTCAGCGGCACGTCGATGGCGACGCCGGTCGCTGCCGGCGCGGCGGCGTTGATGCTCCAGGCGAATCCGAAGCTGACGCCGAATCTCATCAAGGCGCTGATGATGTACTCTGCGCAACCTCTCAACGGCTACAACATGCTCGAACAAGGCGCGGGGCAGTTGAATATCGCCGGCGCAGTGCAATTAGCGCGTCTCGTGCGAACCGATCTCAGCAGCACGACCGCCGTCGGATCGCCGCTCCTGACGGGCGACGCTCCCGAAGCCGCGACGACTATCGCAGATCAAACATTCACCTGGTCGCGCGGCATCGTTCTCAATCAAACTTACGCTACCGGCTCAGACTTGATCACCAAGTATCAGCTCGTCTATGCTGCGGGAAATTTGCTCGGCACTGGCGTAGTCACGGGCGAGGACACGCTGATGCTTGATCCATATTTCTTCTCGAACGGGGTCGTTACAGGCGAGTATATCCTTACGAGTTATGGTGTAGTGACTGGAGAGGGGGCACCCTTCTTTGCCGTCAATTTGCTTTTTCAAAATCTCTTGGCTGATGGCGTAGTCACAGGTGAGGACATCGTCGCCGGCGATGGCGTCGTAACGGGAGAGGGTGTCGTCACAGGCGAACTTGCGGCGACTGCGCAATCAGCAATGCTAAATGGCGATAGCGGCTCATCCATGTCAGCAACATCAGATAGTGGGACTGATTGTCTGGACTATTAAACTGATCCACCAGTTTTAGAGCCGATTACACAGATCTCCCCGATCTGTGTAGCGGCGTAATCTGCGATTGCGAGATAAAAACAATGAGTGCGGCTGAAGTAGATGTGAATCGACCTCACTTTGGTCAAGTTTATACGTGGTCGCTCGTCACTACAGGAGCAGCGATCACGCTGGTGTCAGTGTATTACTTGCCGTTCAATAAGCTGGACGGCTCTTTTTTCTTCCTCTGTTTGATGGTGGTTGCGAGTTCGTTCATCGCGATTCCCATTCCGCGGGTCAGCGGCCGCATTACTGTTGCCGATACGTTTATTTTTCTCGGAATGCTGATGTACGGCGGAGCTGCCGCGATAGTGCTTTCCGCTCTTGAAGGTGTCGCGGTAACGCTGGTCATCATTAGCAAAAAGCCGCGAATTTTCCTCTTGAACTCAGCTATTCTCGCCAGCAGTACGTTTGTTACTTCGACGGTTTTGAACCTGCTCTACGGTCCACCAGCGAATCTTGTGCACAACGGCTTCTCGCCGAAGTTCTTGTACGCGATCTGCGTGATGGGTTTCGCGCAGTACATTGCCAACACCATCCTGATCTCGATCGAGAAGGCGCCCAAGATTAAAGAGTCGATCTGGAACACCTGGCGCACTTATTACCTTTGGACTTCGGTGACTTACTTCGCGGGTGCGTCCGCCGCCGGAATCATAGCGGTTTTGATCGACCGGCACGGGTTTTACGCGGTTATCGCGACCGCGCCGATCATTCTCGTCATCTGCTTCACGTATCAGACCTATCTGAAAAACATCGAGGTCTCAGTAGCGCAGACTGACGCCGCGCGAATGCACGTCGAAGAGCTTTCGCGGTACATCAGTGAGCTGCAACATTCGGAAGAAGCACGCGGGCAGTTGCTTGTGCGTGCGGAGCGAGCACGCTCTGAGGCGGAAGCGGCGAATCGAATGAAAGACGAGTTTCTGGCGACGCTGTCGCACGAATTGCGCACGCCGTTGACCTCGCTGCTCGGATGGTCGAGCGTGCTGCGTGAAGCAAAGCGTGATGAGAAGGTGTTGAATCAGGGGCTGGAAGCGATCGATCGCAACGCGCATGTGCAGGCGCAACTGATCGACGATCTACTCGACGTGTCGCGCATCGTATCGGGCAAGTTGAACCTGGACGTGCGGCCGCTGGAGATCTCTTCAGTAACGCGTGCCGCCATCAATGTCGTGCGGCCGGCGGCTGATGCGAAGAACATCACGTTGGATTACTCGGCCGAACCCGGCCTTGGCGCGATTTCCGCTGACTCCGCACGTTTGCAACAGATCGTCTGGAACCTGCTGTCAAACGCGGTGAAGTTCACGCCACAGGGCGGGCAGATCACGATCCGTCTCGAGCAGGATGGATCGCATGCGAAGATAACGGTGAAAGACACAGGGCAAGGCATCGAGGCGGAGTTTCTGCCGCGAGTGTTCGATCGTTTTCGACAGGCTGACAGTTCGACCACGCGCAGTTTTGGCGGATTGGGATTGGGGCTCGCGATCGTGCGCCATCTCGTCGAGCTTCATGGCGGCACTGTTTCAGCCGAAAGCGAAGGCGTCGGCAAGGGTGCGACGTTTTGCGCGACGTTCCCGCTGCTCCTTGGCCGCGCTGAGCCGATTGCGCACAGCGGTGAGGTCACCGCTGCTGAACTTCGATCGCTCGATGGGTTGCGTGTGTTGCTCGTCGACGATGAAGCCGAAGCGCGCGAGATCATCAGCACCGTCATCGGCCGCACCGGCGCGGAAGTGAAGGCTTGTATCTCGGCCACCGACGCACTCACGAAGCTCGCAGAGTGGCGGCCGGATGTAATTCTGAGCGACATCGCGATGCCCGAAGAAGACGGCTATAGTTTTATTAACAAGGTGCGATCTCTTCCGCGCGACAAAGGTGGCGAAACGCCCGCCGCTGCATTAACTGCCTACGCGCGCGACGAAGATCGATTGCAGGCGCTCGCGGCCGGCTATCAGATGCACATCGCCAAACCGATCGGTGCGAGCCAGCTCGTCACGTTGGTCGCCAAACTCGCCGGACGCGAAAGCTGAAAAAAAGAATTTTTAGTGTAAAGTAAGGGGCCATGAAGAAGGCGCCGGTTGGAATCGGTATCATCGGGACAGGGTTTGCGCGGACGACTCAGATCCCCGGCTTTCGCGATTGCATGGGCGCGAAAGTCGTCGCTATTGCCAGCGGTCATCGCGAACGCGCCGAAGCGGTCGCAAACGAATTCGGCATCGAACACGTCGCCGACGATTGGCGCGCGCTGGTTGAACACAACGACGTCGATCTCGTCAGCATCGTCACTCCTCCTTCAACGCACATGGAGATCACACTGGCGGCGCTCGAACACCGCAAGGCCGTGCTGTGCGAGAAACCGATGGCGATGAACGCGGACGAAACCGCGCGCATGGTGGAAAAGGCCAACGCCGCCGGCGTGCTCGCCCTGATCGATCACGAGTTGCGTTTCCTCAACAGCCGCCGCACGATGCGCGGCATGCTGCAAACCGGAGCGATCGGAACAGTGCGTCATTGCAACTACGTGTTTCGTTCCGATTACCGCGGCATCGCTGACCGTGCATGGGACTGGTGGTCGGACGCCGCGATGGGCGGCGGCACGCTGGGCGCGATCGGATCGCACGTCATCGACTCGTTTCGCTGGATGCTCGGCACTGAGATCAGCACAGTGCTCGGAATGTTATCGACGCACATCAAGCAGCGCACGGACAAAACGAGCGGCGAGGCGCGGACGGTCACCACTGACGATGAAACGAAGGTGCTGTTTCGCTTCGCGGATGGTCCACTGACGCAGGACGCTACCGGAGCAGCGGCGCTTTCCGTCGTCGAGTCAGGGAAATACGAAAATCGGCTCGAGATCTACGGGACGAAGGGTGCGTTGATGGTCGAAGAGACCGGCGAGTTGTGGCGTTCGCCGACGGGATCGGGCGTGTGGCGTCCGGTGCAAGTCGATCAGGACCACATGGCCCAGGGCATGCGCGAGAGCAGTTGGTCGCGCGGCTTCACGGCGTTTGCAGTTGCTATCTGCGAAGCGTTGCGCGGAGGCAAGACCACAGTCAAAGACGCCGCGACGTTCGAAGACGGCCATCGCGTGCAGATCGTTCTGGATGCCATTCGCGCGTCGAACGAAAGCGGCTGCTGGGTAACAGTCCATTGAATCCGCGGATACGCGTAGGCGTCGATACCGGCGGCACGTTCACGGATTTCGTCTTCGTCAAAGACGGGCAGATTCAACTCTTCAAAGTTCCCTCGACACCCGAAGATCCTTCACTCGCAATCAAACAAGGACTCGAGCGCATCGGCGTTTCGGCTGAAGTTGTGCACGGCACGACAGTCGGCACGAACGCGTTGCTGCAACGGCGCGGCGCACGCACCGCGCTGATCACGACGCGCGGGTTCGAAGACGTGCTGGTAATCGGGCGTCAGGCGCGTCCCGAGCTGTACAACCTCAACGCTGTCAAACCACCGCCGCTCGTCGCCGACGATCTTCGTTTCGGCGTTAGCGAACGGGTCGTTGCGTCCGGCGAAGTGATCGAGCCGCTGAACGAGAACGAACTTGCCGAACTAGTCGCGAAATTGAAGCAAGCGGGGGTTGAATCGATCGCAATCTCATTGTTGTTTTCGTTTCTGCATCCGGAGCACGAGGAGCGGATTGCGCAGTCGCTTGCAAAGCTCGGCGTGCCGTTGTCGATTTCGAGTCGAATACTTCCGGAGTATCGCGAGTTTGAGCGCACGTCGACGGTTGTCATCAACGCGTATCTCCAACCGTTGATGGGCCGTTATTTAAATCGGTTGAGAGATCAGACCCCAAATCTCCGCGTGATGCAGTCCTCCGGCGGCAGTATCTCCGCCGAAGTTGCCGCTGCCGAACCCGTGCGGACGATTCTGTCCGGCCCATCCGGCGGCGTTGTCGGCGCGTTGCGCGCTGCTCGTTCGGCTGGCTTCAAAAACGTCATCACGTTTGACATGGGCGGCACGTCGACTGACGTGGCGTTGTGTGACGCCGGCGCGATACGCACGACCAACGAAGCAGTCGTTGCCGGATTGCCGGTCGCCGTATCCGTGATGGACATTCACACGGTCGGAGCAGGCGGCGGATCGATCGCGCGCGTCGACGAAGGTGGTTCGTTGCGTGTCGGTCCGGAGTCGGCGGGCGCTGATCCGGGTCCGGCGTGTTATGGACGTTCGCTGTTGCCGACGGTGACTGACGCACACGTCGTGCTGGGCCATTTCGGCGGCGGTGGTTTGCTAGGCGGTGAATTCAAGCTCGACGAAAAGCGCGCGCGTGCGGCGCTGGCGGAGTTGGCGGGCGATCTTTCACGCGTAACGGGCAAACGAACGAGCGTCGTTGCCGCAGCCGAGGGAGTGTTGTCGGTTGCGAACACGAACATGGAGCGAGCGCTAAGGCATATCTCCGTCGAACGCGGTCACGATCCGCGGCAGTTTGCGTTGCTGCCGTTCGGCGGAGCGGGTGGTTTGCACGCCGTGGAGCTCGCGCGCGCGTTGCGTATTCCGACCGTCATCATGCCGACCGCGCCTGGAGCTTTGTCGGCCGTCGGCGTGCTGGTGGCGGACGTGGTGAAGGACCAGAGCCGCACGGTGATGTTCACGCTCGGGTCGAAGCAGGTGTCTAAGCTGGACGGCGTGTTTCGTGAGATGGAACGCGAGGCGGCGGCGGTGTTGCGTCGCGAAGGTTTTGCGCCGGCGAGTCAACGACACGAACGCGCGCTGGCGATGCGTTATCGCGGGCAGTCGTTTGAGTTGTTGATCGAAAAGACCGGAGGCAATCTAGCGGCGAGCTTTCATCGAGCGCATCGCGAGCGTTACGGCTACGCGCAAGAGGAGAGTGAAGTCGAGATCGTCAGCGCGCGATTGAGATCGATCGGTGTCGTGTCGAAGCTGAACGTCCGCAAGATCCCGGCTTCGCGAGGTACTGCCAAACCGCACGCCAAGAACGTTTATCGCAGGGATGAACTGCGCGGAGGAATGAAACTGCAAACGCCGTGCATAGTGACCGAATATTCAGGGACAACGCTGATTCCCGTCGACGCGCGTGCGCATGTGGACCAGTACGGCAACATTCTGATTGACCTATGAAACGACGCTTCGATCCCACGACGCTCGAGATCTACCGCGCGCTCTTCACCTCTGTCGCTGAAGAGATGGGTATCGCTCTGCGCCGCACCGCCTTTTCGCCGAACATCAAGGAGCGGCGCGACTACTCGTGTGCTGTGTTCGACGCCAAGGGACGCGTGATCGCGCAGGGCGATCATATGCCCGTGCATCTCGGTTCGATGCCGATGGCGGTTGGCGCCGCGCTCGACGTAATCGACATCGCGCCGGGTGACGTCGTTGCCGTGAACGATCCGTTTGCGGGCGGTACGCACCTGCCGGACGTGACGTTGGTAATGCCGGTCATGAAGGGAACACGGATTTTGTTTTACGTAGCGAACCGCGCGCATCATGCCGATATCGGTGGTGCGACGCCGGGATCGATGGGATTGGCGACGGACATTTATGGTGAAGGAATTCGGATCCCACCGATTCGGCTCGTCCGTGGTGGTGAATTAGACAGCGACACGATGCGGTTGCTGCTGGCCAACGTCCGCGGGAATGTCGAACGACGCGGCGACTTCGACGCGCAGATTGGTTCGCTCAAGACCGGCGCGACGCGTTTGTTGGAGATAGTCGAGCGACGCGGCGAGCGAGAGGCGAGCGAGTATGCGGCGCAGTTGATCGACTACTCAGCGCGGCTGATGCGACACACGATTACTTCGATCCCGGATGGCACGTACGAAGCCGAAGACGCACTCGACGACGACGGTGTTGATGATGGTCCCGTGCCGATCAAAGTCGCAGTGACGATCAAAGGCGAACGCGCGACGATTGATTTCACTGGCAGCGCGTCGCAAGTGGTTGGCGCGATCAATGCGGTCGAAGCGATCACGGTTTCTGCTGTGTCCTACGTGTTTCGCTGTCTGGTCGGTGGTGAAGTGCCGGCGAGCGCGGGCTTGATGGAGCCGATCGACGTCATCGCACCGCTCGGCACAGTCGTCAACGCGAACCCGCCCGCGTCAGTGGCCGGCGGTAACGTCGAAACTTCGCAGCGCATCGTCGACACGTTATTCAGAGCGCTATCGAAGGCATTGCCCGATCGCATTCCGGCTGCCAGCCAGGGAACGATGAATAACCTCACGATCGGCGGCATCGATCCGCGGACCGGTCAAGAGTTTTCATACTACGAAACGGTCGCTGGCGGCATGGGCGCAAGACCGTCGCTCGACGGCATGAGCGGCGTACACACACATATGACTAACAGCCTGAACACGCCTGCGGAAGCGCTCGAGTATGCGTATCCGTTGCGCGTCCGTGAGTATCGTCTGCGGCGTGGATCGGGCGGCGAAGGAAAGCAGCGCGGTGGTGACGGCGTGGTGCGCGAGATCGAAACGCTGACGCCCGCGCGCATGTCGTTGCTCTGCGACCGGCGCAAGCGTGGGCCATATGGTCTACAAAACGGAGACGACGGAAAGCCCGGACTCAACCGCATCAACAATCGCGAGGTCGCAGCAAAAGGATCCCACGAACTAAAAGCCGGCGATCGTATTCGAATTGAAACTCCCGGTGGCGGCGGCTGGGGTCAAGTCGTCAAGCGGCGATAGATACCCGGCATCCGCTCGGGCAGCGACAAAACATCATCAATGATGGTGTAACCAATCTCGCCATACAGATCGCGCAACTCCGCCTCCGACTCGCGATCGATCGTGATGCAGAACGGCGTAATACCTTCGTTTTTCGCCTGCCGCAACGCCTCGCGCGTGTCTTCGCGAGCATAACGCGCGTCGCCGTAGTCGTGGTCGTACGGCCGCCCGTCTGAAAGCACGATCAGCAAACGCGTACGCGCGTCCTGTTTCGCGAGCTTCGCGGTCGCATGACGAATCGCCGCACCGAGGCGCGTGTTGTTCTGGTAGTTGATGCCGCCGATGCGCCGCTTCACCTCGTCGCCGTACTTCTCGTCAAAATCTTTCACGACGTAGAACTTCACGTTGCGCCGGCCCTCGGACGTGAACCCGTTGATCGAATAAACGTCGCCGACGGCCTCCAGCGCTTCACTCATCAAAACAAGACCTTCCTTCTCGATCTCGATGATGCGCCTACCCGGCCGCGTGTACGGCTGCAACGGATGACGCCCGATCGTCCGCGCCGTCGACGACGACTGGTCCAGCAGGAACGACACCGCAACGTCGCGCCGGCGGCGCAGTCGTTTCGTATAGATCCGTTCAGACTGGTGGCCATCCGCGCGGCGATCGATCACGTAATCGATCACGGCGTTCAAGTCAAACTCTTCGCCATCGACTTCATTCGCCACGCGCGTCAGGTTCTCGGGTTTCATCAGTTGAAACTGGTGACGTATCGACGAGATCACGCCCTTGTGCCGTTCGCGCGTCTCATCGACAAACGATCGATCGCCGTGCTTAACGCGCTTCTCGACGACGCGACACCAACCGAGACGATGATCCGTCAGCTCGCGGTCCCACTCGTCGTAGTTGTACGCAACCTCACCCTCCGCCAGCGCGTGCTCAGGCGTCTCCGCTTCGGACCATGCTTCGGCGCCCGCGAGCTCATCCGGCTCGCCTTCCGGCGACGGATCGTTCCACGCGTTGAACAACTCGCGCGCGTCGCGACGCTGCGGCATCTGTTGCGTCTGCCGTTGCTTCATTCGCTCGACGGCAGCAGATTCTTCGTCGCTTTCAGTTTGGTCTTCAGGCGTTTTGATCTGCTGGACTGAATCGTCAGCAGGCGTGACCGATTGGAAGAGTTCGTAAACGCGGTGGGTCGCCATTAGCGTGTCCGCAACAGTGGCGTTTGCGTCGGAAAGATAGTCGCCGGCGATGGTCTCGAGGTCGGAAACGATTTGACCGTAGTACTGCCGCGCGTCGTCGCTAGCGCCGCCGAGCATCGTCACTTGAAACAGCAGTTCGAACGGCAGGAGCAACGCCGGCAGTTCGAGAACTCGCGGCCGGCGGCGACTGAGATGTTCGCGAATCAGATCGAGGTCGCGTCGCAGGCCGCGATATTCGTGGCGCAGTCGCCGATCGATGCGTCCGTTCTCGAGCGTTCCGAATATGCGCCGCGCGAGCTGCGGCAACGGAAACAACTTCAACACTTCACGGTAGTCGGCGTCGTGCACGCGCGAATGCTTCTGTTCCTGCTCGACCAACATCTCTGCCGGAACTGAAAACGCATCGCGCACGTCGACGTCGTAAATCTCGCGTATCGCCGAATGGGCAGCGTCGACAAAGCCGCCACGCTGATAAGTGCCAAACTCGATCTGGCCTGCCGCATGCGCAGCCAGGACTTTGTAAAGCCTGAAATCCAGTTCGTCGTCGCCGAACTCGTTCACGGCAGACGGCAAGTGGATCGTCTGACCGTCGCCGATCCGCGCTTCGTCCGGCACAGCCGCGAGCGGCGCGACCTCGACCTCGCGTCCCGTCAACGCCTCGACGTACAACCTCAGTAACGCCTGCACCGAATCGAGCGCGAGGCCGGCGCTGCCGCTGTGCAGAGCTTCATAACTGCCGCGCGTTTCGAGCGAGAAGTAACTGCGACGCGCGCGCGTGTCGGCGCGTCCTGACGACAGGCCACGGCGCGCCCACGCCTCAAACTGTTCGATAGAAACACTGCGCAGCGCTCGTCCGCTCGAGCGAAAACACGCCAAGGCCGATTCGCCGTCAACCGCAGCAATCTCTTTCGTCAGCGCCAGCACGCGCCGCGAAAGTTCGACGGAGTCGTTGCGACTCGCACCTTCGCCCAACAAGCGAAGGAACCGTGGACTGCTGCGCACGAAAGCGACGAGGCTCGCGTTGCCGTGCGCTGCGACCACCCACAGCAACTCGATCCACTCGTCGAAGATCTCCGGCGCGCGGCGCAGGATCTCTCCGCCCGAGAGCAGCACTTGCAGCGCCGCACCACCGCCGCGTTCGAGAAAGTCGTTGGTGCGCGACAGCAACCGCGTCGCGTCCGTGGCAGACAATTCATTTAGCGCCGCCGGAATCGACGCCCACGCATCAGCCGCGATCCCGCCTGCGCGCGCGGCAAACGCAGCCGCCAACGCCAGCGCTGCGTCAGTCACCTCCGCACTGTGAAACTCCTCGAGCGCATGAAACACGCCGGCCGACACATTGATCAGCTCCGTGCTGTGCTTCGCCGAGCGGCGCGCAATCTCCGTCGCAACGTCGAGGATCGCGCTGAGCACGCGGCCGTCGTTTATCTCGCGCGCAATCGCCGGCAGCGATTCGAATGTTTCTCTCGCGACCGACGTCGATAAGACCATCTGGCGCGAACACAATGCGAAGATCGCGGGCAGCGCTTCCTGGGGCACGTCACGCAGCGGCTCGACGCCGGCGGCGAAGAACGATACCGCCGCATCGTAGTCGCTCATCGCCAACCGGCGGCCCATCTCGCCCCACGAGCGCAGCTCCGCCGGTGGCAGAACGTGCGAGGCGGCCGGCGCTGCGCGCACAAATTCGAGCGCAGCGCGAACGGAGATGCTCGCGATTGAAGCGCTGATTTCGAGGATCTGTGTTTTGTGAGTGTCCACGGATTAAATCACCGTGGTGATGATCTCGCGAATACTGCGTTGCAGCTCGCGGTCGTCCGTTATCGGCGAGCACATTGCCACTTCCGCGGCGTCGACAGGTGGAATGCCGAGCGTGATTAGCTGGGCGGCGTAAATCAGCAGTCGAGTTGAGACACCTTCTTCCAGGCCGTGACCGCGAAGGTTGCGCACCTTCTGCCCGATGAGCACGAGGTCGCGCGCGGTGCCTTCGTCCACCCCACCTTCGCGCGCTACGATCTCGGCTTCCATCTCCGGCGGCGGATAGTCAAACTCGATGGCGACGAACCGTTGGCGCGTCGACTGCTTCAGGTCTTTCAGGATCGACTGGTACCCGGGATTGTATGAAACGACGAGCATGAAATCCGTCGGCGCTTCGAGAATCGTGCCGCGTTTTTCGATGGGCAGGCGGCGGCGGTGATCGGTGAGCGGGTGAATGATCACGACGGTGTCTTTTCGTGCCTCGACGACTTCGTCGAGATAACAGATCGCGCCATTGCGCACGGCGGAAGTCAGCGGACCGTCGTGCCAGATCGTCTCCTCGCCTTCCAGCAGGAAACGCCCGACGAGGTCGGTCGACGAAAGGTCTTCGTGGCAAGCGACGGTGATGAGCGGGCGTTCGAGCCGCCAGGCCATGTGCTCGACGAAGCGCGTTTTTCCGCAGCCGGTCGGGCCTTTTAGAATGACAGGCAGCCGCGCGGCGTGCGCCGCTTCGAAGAGCTCAACCTCGCGTCCGACCGGCAGATAATACGGTTCAGTGGCGACTCGGTAGTCCTGGATTGCACTTTCAGCCATTTGTTTGGCATCTTAACATTGGCAATGAGAATAGCAGTAGCAATGAGCGGCGGCGTGGATTCTTCAGCGGCCGCGGCGATTTTGAAGGCGCAGGGGCACGACTTGGTCGGCTTTACGATGCAGTTGTGGGATCAGCGACGTGGCATCAATGTCGACGAAAACGGCGATCCGCTGCCTTCGCGCTGCTGTTCGCTCGACGACGTGTACGACGCCCGCCGCGTCGCCGAAGAGCTCGGCTTTCCGTTCTACGTCCTAAACCTGGAGCGCGATTTCGAACGCGATATCGTCGCGCCGTTCGTCACGAGCTACTTGAGCGGCGAGACGCCGATTCCGTGTGTCGGTTGTAACAGCCGTTTGAAATTTGCGTCGCTTGATCGACTCGCGGCGAGCCTGGGTTGCGAAAAAGTCGCGACCGGACACTACGCACGCGTCGAGTTCGATTCTTCAACCAACCGCTACCGGTTACTTCGCGGCAGCGATCAGCAGAAAGATCAGTCGTACTTTCTGTGGGAACTGACGCAGGCGCAGTTGTCGCGCGCGTTGTTTCCGCTCGGCGAGATGTCGAAACCCGAGGCGCGCGACGCGGCGCGACAACATCATCTCGTCGGAGTTTCGGAGAAAAAAGAGTCGCAGGAGATCTGTTTCGTGCCGGACGGCGACTACGCCGGATTCATCGATCGTTATCTCGAGGCCGAGAACGCGAGCGATCGTCTGCCTGGCGCGGGCGAGATCGTCGATTGCGCAGGTCGCGTCATCGGTCACCACGAAGGTATTCATCGCTACACGATTGGACAGCGTCGCGGCATCGGCATCGCCGACGAGCGCCCGTTGTACGTGATTTCGATTGATGCCGACAAAAATCGGGTGACGGTCGGCGGCTCGGAAGAACTGCTGAGCAGCGAGTTCACGGCGGCGGGCGTCAACTGGATCGCCTTCGACGATCCGCAGGAGCCCGTCCGCGCTGAAGTCCGCGTTCGCTATCGTCATACAGCAGCACCGGCGACGATAACAACGCTCGAAAACAATCGCGCGCGGATCGTCTTCGACGAACCGCAACGTGCGATCACTCCCGGTCAAGCGACCGTTTTCTACCGCGGCGACGAGGTCGCCGGCGGCGGCTGGATCGTCAGGGTTTAAACCTTTGACGTTACCCTTGCGTACTCACAATTGAGAAAAAACCCACTAAATTCAAAGGACTCAATGTATGGCAATGTCAGGAACACGTAAGACACTTTTGATTATCGGCAGCATCGTCGGCGTGCTGATCCTGGTCGCGATAATCGGTATCGCGCTGATCTGGATGGCGCTCGGCAAGAGCGAGCCGTCCATTCGCGACAACAGCGTGCTGACGCTGCGCGTGTCCGGACCATTGCCAGACTACACTCCAGACGATCCGTTCAAGCGAGTCTTCGGCGGGCCGGATCAATCGCTCACCGGGCTCGTGATGCAGTTCAAGAAAGCGAAGGTCGATAAACGCATCAAGGCGATCCTGCTCGACGTCAATATGTCGGGTTTGGGTTGGGGCAAATCCGAAGAGTTGCGTGACGCGATCGCTGACTTCCGAACGTCGGGGAAACCTGTTTACGCGTTTATCGAGTTTGGTTTGAACAAGGAGTACTACATCGCCACGGCCTGCGACAAGATCATCGTCCCGCCGCCGGGCGAGTTGTTCATCAACGGGCTCGCAGCCGACGTGATGTTCTTCCGCGGCTCGCTCGACAAGCTCGGCATCTATCCCGACATTTACCAGATCGGAAAGTACAAGACTGCGGGCGACATGTTCACGCAGAAGGGGATGACTGAAGCGCATAAGGAGTACGTCAACGAGTTTCTCAACGATCTGTATGGCCGGTGGATAAACGCGATCGCACAGGCGCGTCACAAGACGCCGGATGAGGTCAAGGTGCTGATCGATAACGCGCCGTACAACGCTCAACAGGCGAAGGATGCCGGACTGATTGACGATCAGATGTACCGGGATCAAGTAGAAGCCCAACTTAAGAAGCTGCTCGGCTACAAAGAGGCTGACACGCTGGCTACGGTGCGCGGCTACGATTATCGCGACGTGTCGCCGGAGTCGCTCGGGTTGAATAAAGGCGAACGCATCGGCGTGATCTACGCGAGTGGAGAGATCAATTCGGGCAGTTCGCAAAACAGTCCGTCAGGCGATCAGTCGATCGGGTCTGACACTGTGGTTAAGGCGCTGAACGATGCCGCGGATGACAAGTCGATCAAAGCGATTGTGATGCGCGTCGATAGTCCGGGCGGGTCGGGGCTTGCTTCAGACATTATCTGGCGCGCGGTCGCGACTGCGAACCAGAAGAAGCCGGTGGTGGTATCGATGAGCGACGTTGCGGCGTCTGGCGGTTATTACATTTCGGCGAGCGCCGCGAAGATCATTGCGCAGCCGTCGACGATCACGGGTTCGATTGGTGTGCTCGCCGGCAAGCCGGTGATGAAGGGGTTCTACGATTGGCTCGGCATCTCGAATGAGTACGTGTTGCGCGGGAAGAACGCGGGAATGTTTCGCGAGACGGAGAAGTTTTCGGACGAAGAGCGGGCGAAGTTTGAAGAGTGGATCAAGACGACTTACTACCGCGACTTTGTGCCGAAGGTGGCGCAGGGCCGGCACAAGGATGTGCAGTATATTGACTCGGTTGGGCAGGGACGCGTTTGGACGGGAGGGCAGGCGAAGGATCGCGGACTCGTCGATGAGTTTGGTGGGTTGGATAAGGCGATCGATGTGGCGAAGCAGCTTGCGAAGATACCGGCTGATAAAGGCGTCGAGCGCGTGATCTTTCCGTATCCGACGACGTTTTTACAGCAACTGTTCAGCGGCGGTGGTGAAAACTCGAACACGCAGGTCGAACAGCAGCGAGCGATGCTGGCCGCGCTGCCGGAAGACGCACGGCGGGCTTTCAAGTTCATGCAGTTGATGGATCGGATGAAGAACGGCGAGACGATGTACCTGATGCCGTTCGATATTCAGGTTAAGTAAGGGAAGGGTCTTGGGTTTTTGGTCTTTGGTCTTTGAGTTTAATCGAAGCGCCGAAGACCCAAGGCCAAGGCCAAAGACCTAAGACCCAATTCGCTCAAGTCCGCCCATGTAGGGCCGGAGCACGTCAGGGACGAGCACCGAGCCGTCTTCCTGCTGGTAATTCTCGAGCACGGCTATCCAAGTGCGTCCGATCGCCAAACCGGATCCATTCAGCGTGTGAACAAACTCCGGCTTCGCACCGCCCGCTCGGCGAAACCGGATCTGAGCGCGCCTCGCCTGAAACGCCTCATAATTCGAACACGAAGAGATCTCGCGAAACGTATTCTGCGACGGCAACCAGACTTCGATGTCGTACGTCTTCGCCGCACCGAACCCAAGATCCGCGGTTGACAGCGTAACGACGCGATAATGCAGACCGAGCCGCTGCAAGATCGTCTCCGCATCTCGCGTCAGCGCCTCGAGCTCGTCATACGAATTTTCCGGCAACGAGTACTTAACGAGTTCGACCTTCTCGAACTGGTGCTGACGAATCACGCCGCGAGTATCACGTCCATAACTCCCGGCTTCCGATCGAAAACACGGCGTGTAAGCCGCCCACCGCATCGGCAGTTGCGAAGCGTCGAGAATCTCTTCGCGATAGTAATTCGTCACCGGCACTTCGGCAGTCGGAATCAAATACAACCCGCGCGGATCGTCGAGCTTGAAAAGGTCTTCTTCAAACTTCGGCAGTTGAGCCGTTCCAAACAACGCGTTGCGGTTGACGATGAACGGCGGCAACGTTTCGCTGTAACCATGTTCGCGCGTCTGCACGTCGAGCATGAAGTTGATCAACGCGCGCTCCAGTCTCGCGCCTGCGCCATTCAGGATCGCGAAACGCGCCGACGCGATCTTCGTCGCTCGTTCGAGGTCGAGTATTCCGAGCGGCACCGCCAGGTCGACATGATCTTTCGGTTCGAAGCTGAACTGCGGCGGCGTTCCCCAACGACGCACCTCGACGTTGTCTTCCTCGCTCTCGCCGACCGGAACGCTCTCATGCGGAACATTCGGCAGCGTCGACAATATCTCCCGCATTCTCTGTTCCGATCGCTCACGGTCCGCTTCAGCTTCATTCATCAAGGTCTTTAATTCATTAACCTTTGAACGCAGATCTGCCGCAGCTTCCGCAGCCCCCTGCTTCATCAAAACACCGATTTCTTTACTCAATTTGTTTCGATCGGCGTTGAATGCGTCGGAATTACCGATTGCGAGTCGGCGATTTAAATCTGCGTCTTTAAACGTCTGTAATTGAGCGAACGCCTCGTCCGACGCATGACGTTTTTGCAGCGCTTCGTAAACCCTATCAATGTTGTCGCGTACGAAATTAAGATCGAGCATTTGGTCTCTTTCGATGATGTGTGTTAAAGAAAGGGCCACGCTAGCCGACACCGATTCTAACTGTCAAGAAAGGGAACCAGTTTGTCTGATCAGAAACCATTCGCCGGGCGCGCAGCGATCGTCACCGGAGGCACTCGCGGCATCGGCCGGGCCATCGCCGTCGAACTGGCCCAACGCGGCGCGGACGTCGCGTTCAATTACGCGAAGAGCGCTGAAGCTGCTGACGTTTTGAAGAGCGAGATCGAGGCATCGGGCGTGCGCGCGTTGTCGCTTCAGTGCGACGTCGGCAACACCGAAGCCGCCGCTGAGATGGTCAAACAGGTGAAGAACGCATTCGGCCGCATTGACTATCTCGTCAACAACGCCGGCATCACGCGCGACAACCTGATCCTGCGCATGAAAGAGGACGATTGGGACGAGGTCATCGACACCAACTTAAAAGGCGCGTGGAATTTTGCGAAAGCGGCGTTGCGGACGATGCTGCGGCAGGACACTGGCGGATCGATACTCAACATCTCGTCGATCAGCGGTGAAGTCGGAATGCCGGGACAGTCGAATTATTCCGCTTCGAAAGCGGGGATGATCGGTTTGACGAAGGCGTTGGCGAAGGAAGTGGCGAGCCGGAAAGTTACGGTCAATGCGCTGGCGTTGGGAATGGTCGCGACTGATATGGCGGGCAAGTTGGACGAAGCGTATCAGGCGAAGATCATCGAGCAGATCCCGTTAGGCCGCTTTGCGGAGGCCGGCGAGGTCGCGAAGATCGCGGCGTTTCTGCTTTCAGATGACGCGCGTTACATCACTGGCCAGGTCATTCAGGTGGACGGCGGACTCGCTATTTGATCTTCTTAACGTCGGTGGGTTTGGCGAACAACGAGTCGGCGATGGGTTGGTTGTACTGGACGGATTCGTAATTGATACGCGTCGTCTGTTTGCCGTTGATGTAGTGATCGATCACCCAGGGCGCGTTGACGCCATCGACGGTGATGAATTTCAGTAACTGATCTTCTTCAGTCGTTTCGACCTCGTCGCCACTCTCGGGATCTTTGCGCATCCGTTTGTAAATAACCTTCGCCGGCAATCCATCCCTCGCTCCAAATTCATACTCAATCCAGAACCCGTTCGGATACGTCAACCGGATCGTCTCGTTGCGCTTAGCCAACCCCGCCTCGCGACGGCCCACGTAAACGATCTTCCCGCCTTCCTTCTGCCACCACCCTCGCAGCAGGTACTCAACACCCGTGCGCATCGAGCGCTTGAACTCCTCGACCTGCGCCGGCGTCTGATCGCTGATCTTCTTCACCGCACCGTCAAACGACCAGCCAGTGTCGCCCGTGTTGGTCTGGATCGACCTAATCCCGAGGCTAGTGAACTCCGTGCGCTCACGATCCGGATAAACGATGTAGTCGAGAAAGCGCGTGGGAAGTTGGTGCTCGCCCTCGGCGAAGGCTGTGTAAAAACCTTTGCCGATAACGGTCTTGACGTTCAAATAATTCGGGCCACCGAGAACCTCGATGGCCCGATCCATGATCTGTTTTGATTTTTCGTCTACTGACGGAGCGTTTTGCGCCCTTGCAACTCCAACACCGGCGGCCAAACAGATGAACAGAAGAATGAGTTTCTGCACGTCAGGGTGTTAGTTGAACTCGGGCTTTGCGCCACCGTCAGGCTTCACGATCACTTCGCCATTCTCGACGTCGACGCGGAACCGTGACGACGTCTTCCACATGCCCGTGATCGGCAGTTTGACCTTCTCGTCGATGTGCCGTTTCAGAAAGCGCGCGCCGTAAGCTGTGTTGTAACCGTTCTCCGTCAACATATTGACGGCCGCTTCGGTCACTTCCACTTGCTTGCCCTGGCGTTCCATGTGCCGGCGCAGCTTATCGAGATAGAGCTTCGCGATCTGCCGCACTTCATCCATCGTCAACGGCGAGAACACGACGATCTCGTCGATGCGGTTGCGAAACTCCGGCGAGAAGCGCTGCTCCGACGCCTTCATCACTTCGTTCTTCACGGCGCGGAAATCCGAAGCCGTCTTCGTACCGAAGCCGAGCGGTTTCTCGAACCGTTTGAAACTCTCCGACCCGAGGTTCGAAGTCATGATGATGATCGCGTCCGACAAGTAGACTTTCTTACCGCGCCCATCAGTCAGCCAGCCCTCGTCGAATGCCTGCAAGAACAAGTTCATCAGGTACGGCGATGCTTTTTCGACTTCGTCCAGCAGCAACACCGTGTACGGGTTCTCACGCAGTTGCTCGGTAAGTATGCCGCCGCGCTCGGATCCGACGATGCCGCGCGGCATGCCGATCAGTTTTTCGACACTGACGGTCCCATCGCTGTACTCAGACATGTCGATGCGGACCATCTTCTCTTCGTCGCCAAACATGAACTCGGCAACCGCTTTCGCCAGCTCAGTCTTGCCCACGCCAGTTGGCCCAAGGAACAACAGCACGCCGTCGGGCTTGTAGTGCGATTCCTTCAGCGGACCTTTGTTGAGGCGCAGACGTTGTGCGACTGCCTTGATAGCTTCTTTCTGTCCGATAACGCGACGGCCCAGCATCGCTTCCGTCACCGCGAAACGATCGCTCGTGTCGCGGAAGATCATGTCGCGCGGAATGTGCGACTCCTGCGAGATGACTTCGATGATGTGCTCGGGCTGCACGACCATCTGTTGCGGTTCGTTGATCTCCACCTTGACTGCGGCGGTGTCGAGCCAACCGATGGCTTTGTCGGGCAGGTGCAAGTTGCGGATGTACTTGGGCGCCATTTCCAGCGCCGTGTTGATGGCCTCGTCCGAAATCTTGACAGAGTAGTTCTTCTCCAGCCGGGGACGTAGACCAAGGAGGATCTCCTTCGTCTCGTTGATCGACGGCTCGACAACCTTCACCAGCCGGAAACGTCGGGCCAGAGCTTCGTCGTCGGCGATGTATTCCTTGTACTCGGAAATCGTAGTCGCGCCGATGATGCGCATCTCGCCGCGGGCCAACGCTGACTTGAACATGTTGGCCGCGTCCGAAGACGTGCCCAGGGCCGCGCCCGCCCCGATGATCGTGTGCGCTTCGTCGATGAAGAGAATCAGGTTATCGCGCTCTTTGACTTCGTCGATGATGCCCTTGATTCGCTCTTCGAACATGCCGCGCAGCATGGTGCCGGCAACGATGCCGCCCATCTGCAACTGCACGATATGCGAGCTACGCAGACGAGCGGGAACTTTGTCCGGTTCCAGTTCGATCAAGCGCGCGAGACCTTCTATGACCGCGGTCTTGCCGACGCCGGGTTCGCCCACCAGCATTGGTGAGTTGGCCCTCTCGCGGTGGCAGAGGATCTCGATGATTTGTTGAATCTCTTTTTCCCGGCCGATGGTGGGCGGAATCTTATCGGCCCGCGCCAGGCGGTTGAGTGAAACTCCGAAGTGTTTCAGGTAAGGCGGAAGCTCAAACTTCTTTCGATTGAGCTCTTCTTCCTGCTCTCGTTTTTGAACCTGTGCACGCACGTTTTCTGCTACAGCATCAGGATTAGCGCCCATGGTCCGCAGTACGTCAACGAACAGACTGTCTGAATTGCTCAGCGCTTCAAAGATGTCAGTCGCTTCGATGACCTTGCGTCCCTGGGTTCGCGCGCGCTCCATGGCGCGTTTGAACAGATCGGTCGTATCTGGACCGATGCGAAAGCCTTTGCCAACGTGTTGCTGCCGGCTGCTGCTAAGACGTTTCTCGATTGCCATCTTGACCACAATCGGATCGAGCGACAACTCGCGCATGGCGGAGTTGAACATATCAGGCTCTTCGACTGTCAGAGCCTGAAGAATGTGTTCGACCGATACGAAGTTCTGGTCGCGACGGCGCGACTCGTTCAGCGCATGTTCGAGAATACGCTGACCGCTGTCGCCAAATTTGTCCTTGTATGATCCTAAGTCAACCATGATTCTTGTTCCATCGATACGATCAATTTGACCGATTGCGACGGTAAACTCTCTACTTTCAAACAGCGGCTGCAACATCCAACCGCGACAGTTGGATGTCGTCAGGATAAGCGCCGTTGCGTTTCAATGCAATAACAATTACCGGCGAGGCGATTCCTGCAATTCGCCTGCCGGACATGCGAAAATTCAGTGTCATTCCGGACAATCCCGGATTAATAGTCGTAGTCGTCACCTCCCGGACTCGGCGGCATCGCCTTCTTTGGTTCGGGCATGTCGGTCACGGCTGCCTCGGTGGTCAAAAGCAGACCGGCAATCGACGATGCGTTTTGTAAAGCGGTACGGACCACCTTTGTTGGATCGATGATTCCAGCGGCAGCAAGATCCTCATACTCGCCGCTCACCGCGTTGTATCCTTTATTCCCTTTCAGTCGTTCGATTTCGCCGATGACGACCGAACCTTCGACGCCCGCGTTCTCGGCGATGCGACGGAGCGGTTCCTGTAACGCGCGACGGACAATGTTCACTCCCGTACGCACATCAGGATCGTCGCTGTTGTGATTCTCCAGCACTCTCGAGGCGCGCAAGAGCGCCACACCGCCGCCGACCACGATGCCTTCCTGCGCCGCGGCTTTCGTCGCGTTCAGTGCGTCTTCGACGCGCATCTTCACTTCCTTCATCGCCGTTTCCGTCGGCGCGCCGACTTTCACGACCGCTACGCCGCCCGCAAGTTTCGCGAGTCGCTCCTGGAGTTTCTCGCGATCGTAGTCTGATGTCGTTTCTTCGATTTGGTTGCGTATCGTTGCGACGCGGCCCTGGATCGCTTTCGGGTCGCCGCCGCCTTCCACGATCGTCGTGTGTTCTTTATCGACGATCACGCGCTTCGCTGTGCCAAGATCGGCCAAGGTGACGTTCTCGAGTTTGATGCCGAGATCTTCAGTGATCACTTTGCCGCCGGTCAGGACCGCCAGGTCTTCGAGGATCGCTTTGCGCCGATCGCCAAAGGCTGGAGCTTTGACTGCGCACACTTTGATCGTGCCGCGGAGTCGGTTCACAACCAGCGTCGCCAATGCATCGCCGTCGACGTCCTCGGCGATGATCAGCAGCGCGCGTCCGGAGCCGGCAGTCTGTTCGAGTATCGGCAGCAGGTCGCGCATGGCGGAGATCTTTTTCTCGTAGAGAAGAATGGCCGGTTCGTCGAGAACGGCTTCCATGCGATCGGGATTCGTGGCGAAGTAAGGCGAGAGGTAGCCGCGATCGAACTGCATGCCTTCGACGATCTCGAGTTCGGTCTGCAACGTTTTGGATTCTTCGACAGTGACGACACCGTCTTTGCCGACTTTCTCCATGGCCGCCGAGATCAACTCGCCGATATGCCGATCGTTGTTGGCGGAAACAGTCGCGACGTTCGTCAACTCTTCCTTGCCTTTGACTTTCTTCGACATGCGTTCCAGTTCGGCGACAACTTGATCCGTCGCCAACTGAATGCCGCGTTGCAACGACATCGGGTTCGCACCGGCGGCGACGTTCTTCACGCCTTCGCGGAAGATGGCCTGCGCGAGCACGGTCGCTGTCGTCGTTCCATCGCCGGCTTTATCGTTTGTCTTGACGGCGACTTCACGGACCATCTGCGCGCCCATGTTCTGATACTTGTCTCGAAGTTCAATCTCTTTCGCGACCGTCACGCCGTCTTTGGTGATAACAGGGGAACCAAACTTCTTCCCGAGGACCACGTTGCGTCCTTTTGGGCCAAGCGTAACGCGCACCGCATTCGCGAGCGTATCAACACCTTGAAGCATCGCGTTGCGAGCTTCCTCTCTGAACTTCAACTCTTTTGCCGGCACTCTCGTTTCTCCTTAAAAGTTATTGTTCGGTCGCATTTCTCGCTTGTTCACTCGTTTGTTCAGATGCGCGTCCGACCTGCACGCGCGCGGGACGAAGCAACCGGTCGCCCATTCGGAAACCGCGACTATATTCACTAATCACTTTCCCGTCCATCTCAGGATCTGACTCAGCGGTGTCCACAGCTTCATGCAACTCCGGATCGAACGGTTCGCCAACTGAAACGATCGGTTCGACTCCCGCGTTCGTCAACGCATTTTGCACGCTCGTCGCGATGCGGCGAATGCCTTCCAACACAGCTTCTTTCGGCGCGTCGCCTGAACCAGCTTCGATCGCGCGGTTCAGATCGTCGAGCGCCGGCAGGAAGTCAGTAATAAACCTGGCCTTCGCTGTCGCGGCGCGTTCGTCGGCAGAACGATTCAAACGCTGGCGTGTTTCGTCAGTCTCGCGCTGCAACTGCCGGCGCAATTGATCGAACCGCGCCTGAACGTCCTGCACCTGTCTTTCCGCCGCCTGCGTCCGCGCCTCGAGCTCCTCGACGTAACTCGGCTTCAGATTCGGGCGTTCAGCTTCCTCGTTCACCTGTTCGGAGCCGTCGTCATCCAGATAAATGCGACGCCTGTCAGTTACTCTCAACTCGTCCTTCGCCTCTTCATCCATAATCCCGTTCCTTGTTCTACCCTATGAAACTTTAATGGCAATCTTCTGCGCCTTCTGCTCCTGCCGCTTCGGCAGACGAATGTTCAGCACGCCGTCTTTGTATTCAGCGCCGATCGCGTCTTGATCGACTGATGCAGGAATGCTGAAAGTCCGCAGAAACTTTCCGCGCGGCCGTTCGCTCCGGTGCGTCGTCTCATCGATGACTCGAATTCCTTTGACGATCAAACGGTTGTCGTCGACGTCTATCTCCACTGCGTCGCGATTAATGCCGGGCAAATCAAGCGCAATCGCGTAACCGGATTGCGTTTCGTAGATGTCTGCCGCTGGCGTCCAATCCGCGCGTTCAAACTGATCTCCAGCATCGTTAGCGCGTCGTTGCGTTGCGTCTTCAAAAAGCCTGTTCATGCGATCCTGCAAAACCACCAAGTCCTGTAAAGGGTTCCACTGTTGTGACATCACTCAATTCTCCAAAAGTTGGTCTTAGGTCTTGGGCCTTTGGTCTTAGGTCCTTGTTCGAAGTCCAAGTACAAACCACTAAGTACAAAGACCAAAGTCCAAAGGCCCAACCTGCTTACGCCGCCGCGAAGGCTTCGTCAGTTTTGAATTCCATCGTGTCGCCATTGGCTGACAAGCGAATCGTTTGACCCGGCAGTATCTCGCCCTGCAAGAGTTTCACCGCGAGCGGATTCTGAATGTACGACTGAATCGCCCGCTTCAACGGACGCGCGCCGTAACTCGGATCGTAACCTTCACGCATCAGCAACTCCCGCGCGGAAGGTTCCAGCACCAGCGTCAGGTTTCGTTCGGCCAACATCCGGCGCAGACGTTCGAGTTGCACGTCGATGATCTTGCCGATCTGTTCCTGCGAGAGCTGGTGGAAGATCACGACGTCGTCGACGCGATTCAGAAACTCCGGTTTGAAGTGCAAGCGAAGTTCCTGGAGCACCGCTTCGCGAACTTGTTTCTCGTCGCCTTCAGCCGCCTGAATCTCGCGCGAACCGAGGTTCGACGTCATGATCAGCACGGTGTTTTTGAAATCGACTGTCCGGCCTTTCGAATCCGTCAAGCGTCCGTCGTCGAGAATCTGGAGCAGGACGTTGAAGACGTCGGAATGCGCTTTTTCGATCTCGTCGAACAGGATGACGGAATACGGCCGGCGTCGAACGGCTTCGGTAAGCTGTCCGCCTTCCTCGTAACCGACGTATCCCGGCGGCGCTCCGATCATGCGCGCCACGGCGTGCTTCTCCATGTACTCCGACATGTCGAGCCGGACCATCGCGCGTTCGTCGTCGAACAGAAACTCCGCGAGCGCGCGGGCTGTTTCAGTCTTGCCGACGCCGGTTGGGCCAAGAAAGATAAACGAACCAATCGGACGATTCGGGTCTTGTAATCCGGCGCGAGCGCGACGCACTGCGTTTGCAACGGCCGTCAGTGCTTCTTCCTGGCCGATCACGCGCAGGCCCAGCCGTCCTTCCATCGTCACCAGTTTCTGCATCTCGCCTTCGAGCATGCGCGAGACGGGAATGCCCGTCCACTTGGCGACGACTTCAGCGACGTCCTCTTCGTCAACCTCTTCTTTCAGCATCACGCCGTCTTGCTGGAATGCGGCGAGCTTGTCCTGCTCGGCTTTCAGCTTGCGCTCCAACTCGGGAATTTTGCCGTATTGAATCTCAGAAGCACGCGCGAGATCGCCGCCGTTGCGCGCCTGATCGAGTTGCAGCTTGAGTTGCTCGAGCTCCGCTTTCGCCGTGCGCATATGGTCGATGGCTTCTTTCTCAGATTGCCATTTCGCCTTCATGCCTGACGACTTCTCGCGAAGATCCGCGATACGCTGTTCGATCTCCTTCAAACGTATCTTCGACTTCTCGTCTTCTTCACGCTGAAGCGCCTGCCGCTCGATCTCGAGCTGGATGATTTCGCGCTCGAGTTCGTCGATGTCCTGCGGCAGCGAGTCGATCTCGATGCGCAGCCGCGAGGCGGCTTCGTCGATCAAGTCGATGGCTTTGTCCGGCAGGAAGCGATCTGTGATGTAACGGTTCGACAACGTCGCCGCCGCGACGATGGCGGAGTCTTTGATGCGAACGCCGTGATGCACTTCGTAACGTTCTTTCAGGCCGCGCAGGATCGCGATCGTGTCTTCAACCGTCGGCTCGCCGACGTAGACCTGCTGGAAGCGACGTTCGAGTGCCGCGTCTTTTTCGATGTGTTTCTTGTACTCGTTGAGCGTCGTCGCGCCCACGCAGCGGAGTTCGCCGCGAGCGAGCGCGGGCTTCAACATGTTCGACGCGTCGATCGCGCCTTCGGCAGCGCCGGCGCCGACAAGCGTGTGCAGCTCGTCGATGAAGAGAATGATTTGTCCCTTGGCGTTCTCGATCTCTTTCAGCACGGCCTTCAGACGATCTTCAAACTCACCGCGATACTTCGCGCCCGCAAGCATCGCGCCGAGATCGAGTCCGACCAGACGCTTGTTGCGCAGTGTTTCAGGAACGTCGCCGGAGACAATGCGTTGGGCCAAGCCTTCGACGATGGCTGTCTTGCCGACACCGGGCTCGCCGATCAGCACGGGATTGTTCTTTGTGCGGCGCGAGAGGACCTGGATGGTCCGGCGAATCTCGTCATCACGACCAATGACGGGATCGAGTTTTCCTTTGCGCGCCAGCTCAGTCAGGTCACGCGCGTACTTCGAGAGCGCCTGGTAGTTCTGTTCGGCGTTCTGGTCCGTGATGCGCGAACCGCCGCGCATCTGTTCGATCACTTTCAGCAGATCGTCTTTGTTGACGCCGTGCTGGCGCAGGATCTTGCCTGCGTCGCCGTCTTTCTCTTCGACGATCGCCAGCAGCAATGGCTCGGTTGAGATGAACTCGTCTTGTAGTTTGTCGGCTTGCTTCTGCGCTTCGGCGAACACCGCCGTCATGCGCGTGCTGAAATACTGTTGACCGCCCTGCACGCGCGGAAAACGCGCAACGGCCGCTTGCGTGTCGTTGAGGATGACAGCGACGTTCGCGCCGAGCTTGCCGATCAGCGGCCGCACGATGCCTTCTTCCTGCTCGAGCATCGCGACCAGCAAGTGCTCCGGCTCGACCTGCTGGTGAGTGTTCCTTTCAGCTAGTTCGATCGCCGATTGAATTGCTTCCTGCGCCCTTAATGTGAACTTGTCTAAACGCATTACTAAATATCCGTATCAAAAAAGAATCGAACGGGCTCGATGTTCGCATCCCAAACTGCGACGAGCCCGCTCGCGATTATCCGTTTCGGTCAAAGCTTAGCGGCCGCCAGACGCTTCCTTTGCTTTGCCGGACTCGGTAGCAGTAGTGTCGATCGCCTTCTGCGTAGCGCCGGTTCCGGTGCCACTCACCTGAATGCGCCGCGCCTTCGTCTCCTCACGCTTTGGCAACGTCACGCGCAACACGCCGTTGTTGTATTCAGCAGTCGCGCCTTCGGCGGAAACGGTTTGAGGCAACGTGAACGAGCGAGTGAACGAACCATAGGAGCGTTCGACTCGATGATAATTGTCGCCCTCGTCGGTCTTCTCAAACTTGCGCTCGCCGCGAAGGGTGATGACGTTGTTCTCGATCGAGAGGTCGAAGTCGTCCTGCTTCATGCCGGGTAATTCAGCTTCGAGGACGATCTGGTCCTTGTTCTCGTAGATGTCGACGCTGGGCGCCCAGGCCCCGCGGCCGATGCCTTCGTCGTCGAAAGCACGGGTCAGATTAGTGGAGAACAGGCGATTTACCTCTTCCTGCAGGGTCCGCAGGTCACGAAACGGGTCATACCGAACGATAGTCATGAGCTCTTTCCTCCTTATATATAAGCCTTGTTCCTGTTCGGGCTCACTATGAGCGTGGCAGCATAATAAAGGTTGAGTGCAAGCTTGTCAAGTATGGGATAGAAAAATCCTTTGGGCTTTTAATTGGCGGTTTATAGGCCGAAGAAGCGCTTAATAGAGGACAGGATTCCGGCGGAGGTATGCGAGGTGGTGACTGAGGGGTCGGCGTGCGAGGCAAGTCCCTGGCGGCGTTCGGCCATGATGAAGCTGAGCGATTCGACCAAATCCGGGTTGGCGTCGAATACCCGTTTCATCGCGGCGTGTCCGATCTCCAGCACTTCCGTTTCTTCCAGAGCGACGACGTTCGCCGTCCGGGGCTCGCCCGTAAATAAGGCCATCTCGCCGAAGAAGTCGCCTTCGTTGAGCGTCGCGATGCTGCGCGCGCGCCCGTTTTCATTGACCTGCACCTGAACGCGGCCGTTGTGCACGACGAACATCGACGAACCCGGCTCGCCGGCGCGAATCACCATCTCTCCGGGCGCGAACACGTGCCGGACCGCAGCCTGAGCCAGTAACCCGGTCTCATCCGCTGACAAAGGCGCGAACAGATCGACCGCCGAGAGCCTTTCCGCAATCGCGCCGCCATCGCCGTCGCGCGCCGCTGTTTTGCTCGGCCGCTCGACGAACAACGTCCGCGTCGGGTAAGCAAAGTTCAAACCCGCGCGGCGGAACGCGTACCAGATACGCTGCCGGATCAGGGCATCCGTGTCGTTGTACTTCGCGTAGTCTTCAGGCCAGTACTTGACCTCGTAATCGACGCCGTTCTCTCCCAGGTCTCGGATGCGGACTACGGGAGTAACCCTGTTGGAGACGTTTTCAGCTTCCCGCACCGCTTCGCGAACGACGTGAATCGTCTTTGCCGGCGAGTCAGTATAGAGCGTGTTGAAGTAGACGAGCCGGGCGTTCAGGTTGTCTCGCGGACAGACCTCGATCGGTTCTTTCGCTGCGTTACTGTTGGCGATCAGGACCACGTGATTTGCAAACGTCCGGATTTTGATCGCCCGCCAGCTAATCTCTTCCACGACACCAGTGTGGCGTTCCGCTCCGACCGTGATCACGTCGCCGACCTGAAACGGCCGGTCGGCCTGCAAAGAGATTCCGGCGAAGAAGTTCCCCAGCGTGTCCTGCAACGCAAGACCGAGAATGACGCCGAAGATCGCTGAAGTCGTAAACAGCGCGCCGAGGTTTACGTCCGGGAACAGAAATGTAAACGCGATCAGAAAGAAGGCTGAGAACGCGACGATGGTAAAGATGTTTCGGATGAGCGTCGGCGCGTCGATCCGTTTCAACCGGAACACGAACCCGAAGAAGAGAGAGTTGAGAGCGCGGACGAGCAGGTAGCCGAGGAAGCCCAGCAGTAACAGTTTGACGGCGGCGATGATGGTGTCGACCGACGGTGACGGGTTCGTGCCCATCCGGTGCGCCAGCAGCGCGCGCACGTCCGGCTCGAACCTCCAGAACAGCCAAACGTCGAGCAACGCGGCCGCTAAGAGGGCGAAGAATAGAATGCGTTTGTTAGTGGAATCGGGACGAGACACTATGCGCAATCCTCGGCCAAGAAGCGCCTAATCTTTTATCACCGCTATTATTATAAAAGCCAGCGATAATGCCGTGACGATGATGGCCGTCAACCACGCCGCGATATTGTGCAGCGTTCCGTTAACGTGACTGCCCATCAGCTCGCGATTGTTCACCAGCCGCAGCACCGCGAACAGCACAACAGGCAGCAGCAGTCCGTTGATGACCTGCGTGACGAGCAGCACGCGGATCAGCGGGAGGTTCGGAACGATCGCGATTAGCGCGCCGACGGCCACGAGGAAAGTAAACGTTCCGAGAAAGATCGGCGCCTCGCGAAAGCTTCGCGACACGCCTTTTTCAAACCCCAGCGCCTCGCTGATCGAGTAAGCCGTCGCGAGCGGCAACACTCCAGCCGCCAGCATCGACGCGCCGAACAGTCCGAGTCCAAACAGCATCTGCGCGTAGCGGCCGGCGAGTGGTCGCAACGCGTTGGCGGCGTCCGCGGCACTGGTGATCTGAATGCCTGAACGATGCAGTGTCGCCGCCGTGGAGACGACGATGAAGAACACGACCAGGATCGCGAAGATCGTCCCGACCCAAACGTCGAGCTTTGTTTGTCCGTACTCTTCAATCGTCACGCCCTTGTCGACGACGGACGACTGAACGTAGACCTGCATGTAAGGCGAGATCGTCGTACCGATGACGGCGACGAACGTGAACAGGAAAGCGGTTTCCAGCCGGAACGTCGGTTTGACGAGGCCCACAGCGACGGCGCTCCAATCAGGCCGCGACAGGAAAGCCGAGATGATGTAACCGAGAAATACCAGCGTCATGAGCAGGAATGCCCGTTCGACTTTCTTGTACGAACCTTTGACGATGAGCCACCAGATCACGATCGCGGCCAGCGGCACAGTCACAAAGCGCGAGATTCCGAAGAGCTCGGTCGCCGCGGCGATGCCGACGAATTCCGAAACCGTCACGCCTGCGTTCGCGACCAGCAGCGCGAGCATGATCAGCGCCGTCCAGCGGACGCCGAAACGCTCGCGTATCAGATCGGCAAGGCCTTTGCCGGTGACGGCGCCCATGCGAGCGCACATCTCCTGAACGATGCCGAGCGCGATAGTGATGGGAATCAGAATCCAGAGGAGTGAATAACCGAACTCGGCGCCGACGGAGGCGAAGGTGGCAATACCGCCTGCGTCATTGCCCGCGTTGGCGGTGATCATTCCGGGGCCGAGTATGGCCACGTAAGCGAGCAGACGTCTGCGGCGCGCGACGGTGCGTCGCACACCATGCGCTCCACGCTGCATCAGACGGCGTCCGGCAGCTCGAACCGCTGCTCGCTGTTCTGCCACTTGGAGGTTCTCCGTCGCTCATCATCAAAGCAGGTCCCGCAAAGGCGCAAAGGCGCAAAGAAGACAAAGTACAAAGAACAAAGTACTAAGTTCTTACTTTGCGTCTTTGCGCCTTTGCGGGAAACTCACCCGAATAATCGAGGTAGACGCTGCCGCCAATCCTTTGGCAGCAGAATTTCCATTGCGTCGTCTACGGTAATGATGCCGAGTATATCTCCTGAGTCGTCGATCACGGGAAGCGCCAGGAGATTGTATTCAGCAATTCTTTGCGCGACCTCTCTCGCCGGCTCGCTCGCATCGGCGCGTTGGAACTCGGTGCGCATCACCTCTTCGAGCGGCATCGACGGATCCGCCAGAATCAAACTGCGCAACGCGATCACGCCTGACAACTTCCACGAGCCCTCCGCCTCTACTACGTAAAGGTAATAAATCATGTTTGGCGTTTCCGCCATCTCACGCAGCCGCGCAAGCGCTTCGCCGACGGTGAGCGCGCGCGGCAAGGTGACAAACTCCGTCGTCATCAACCCGCCCGCCGTGTCGTCTTCATATGGAAGCAACTCAGCGACGTCAGCCTGCTCCTCGTGCTCCATCAAACCCAGCAGCTCTTCCGCTTTCTCTTCCGGCAAGTCGCCGAGTACGTCCGCGGCTTCGTCAGGCGACATCCACTCGAGAATGTCAGCGGCGCGTTCCTGGTCCATGTCGCCGAGAATTCTGGCTTGCCGCTCGGCGGGCATTTCTTCGAGTGTTTCGGCTGCCGTTTCGTCGTCGAGTGATTCGACTACTTCCGATCCGTGATGATACGAAAGCGCTTCGGCGAGCCGCGCGATCTCGACCGGGTGCAGTCGCGCGAGTTTGTCGCTCGACGACTTCAACTGCACCGTCGCGGCGTCAGTCGCGAGATATCCGACGTCGGCCCAGTCCAGCACTTCAACGGGGCTTCTCGTGCCGGCGAATCCAGCAGGCGCAAGTCGTCTCCACAGTCCTTGAAGACTGACGTCCGCGCCGGTGACGCGCCAGTCTCCCGCCGCCTGAATGATCTGCACGTCGTTGACTCGCACCACTCGCTTGCCGTCGACGTCGATGAGTTGCTTGTCGAGGACGTCGCGCGCGAGCAGGATTTCACTTTCACGACGAACGAACGGACGCAGATCGAGAATGTCTGAATTCAGCCGCACGCCGTTTTTGTTGAGCTCGGTGATGCGCCAGCGCGACAGAAAGAAATCGCGGCGACGATAGCGCGCGACAAGACCGGTCACCGGCGGATGCTCGTCGTCGCCGAGACGGACGATAACGTCCTTCACGCTCGCGACTCGCAATCCTTCGAGATCGCGAATCGGCCGGCCCAGGACCTGTGAAAGATAGAGCATCAACTGCGTGACCTGCCGTTCAAAACACGCTTCGCGACTTCGAGCACGCTGTCGCGGTGCGAGTAGATGTCTTTTCTCGTGATCGGCACTGTTTGGTCCGGCTTGATGCCGAGACCTTCGAGCCGCACGCCTTCGGAGGTGCGATAGTCAAACTCGCTGACGTCCAGCAAACCTCCGTCCGGAAGCGGATGCCTGTTTCGAATCGCGAGGACGCAGCCACACGTAACGGAGCCGATCACGCGCGCGCGATGGTTCATCTGGAACGCTGCCGCCATGATCTCCGCCGCACTCGACGTACTTTCGCTGGTGAGCACGACAAGCGGCAGCTTGATGCGCGTCAACTGCGGCGTGCGCCAGAGTCGCTTCGAATAAGTTTGAAGCTCGAACGACGCACCGAAACGATCCGCGAATTTGCCGAGATTGATTCCGTCGTCGAGGAAAAGGGACGCGATATCGGCCATTGCTTCCGCATCGCCGCCGCCATTGTTGCGCAAGTCGAGCACGACGCCGTCGGCTCCTTCGAGCACGTTCGGCAAAGCCTTCGCGAAATCCCAGGCGACGCTCTGCGTGAACGCATCGATCCGGAGTATGGCAAGGTTGCCTTTTCGTTGGTTATTGAATCCCAGGTGACGTTGGGTCCAATAACGTTCCAGCACTGCCGATTTCAGTTTCCGATCGCGGTTCATCCAGCCCACTTTCACTGAAGTTCCGGCAGTTCCTTCGAGCATAGTCGCCACCGTTCGAAAGCGCGCGAAAGTGTCGGCGCGTGGGCCGGAGTTGCTCAGCCGGTTTGCGATCACGGTTGCGACCGGCACGCCGTCGATACTCGTGATCACGTCTCCTGGCCGGATGTCAGTTCGATCTGCGGCGGAGTTTGGTTCGACGTAAACGACAGTGGGCACGCCTTCGATCTCGCGAATCGTCACGCCAACGGTGACAAAACGAGGGTTCCACCAGTCGAACTTTTCATCGGGAGCATAGATGCGAGTGTGGGCGTCTTTCAGCGACGCGATCATCTGGCGCAGCAGTTCATAAAATTCGTGGGTGCTGTTGGCTTTCGCGGCCGCGGGACGGAACGTAATGCGTTTGGCTTGCCAGTCGATCCCGTGAAGGTTTGGATCGTAGTAGCGTTCCTGGATTGTCTCCCAAACGTCGTCAAAAACGATGAGGCGTCCTTCCGGTGTTGCAGTCGATACAACTGACGAGTCGTCCGCTGCGCTCCTGGGAGCAAGTTGCGCAACACAGATGAGCAGGAGAACGATGAGAATTGAAACGCGTCTTCCCATTTTTACCTCGGTGGCTTGCGAAAGTTGTAGCGCAGCAGGACGCGCATAGGTATCGGGTTGCCATTCTTCTTAGCCGGGAAGAAGTGCATCTGTCGAACGGTCGCAACGGTCGATTCGTCGAGCCCATAGCCCGCCCAACGTGCGATCTGTACATCAGCTACTTCGCCATCGGCGCGCACGTCGACGAGCACGTCAACCGTAGCTTCGGCGTCCGCGCGAGCGGCGCCTTCGGGATACTCCGGACGCAAACGCCTGTAAGGCCGCGGCAGTGTGACGCCCTGAACCTCGGCCGTCTTCTCGTCAGCGGGCGCTTCTTCGATCACAGGTTCGGACGCCGGCGTGACAACAGTTCGCAGAAGGCGTTCGTCTTCGCGCGCGCGCCGGATGGAGATCAGGATCTTATACGGCATTTCGCGGTTCAAAACTTCTGACAATGCGGCTTCCGCTTCTGCCGCGTCATCTTTCTCGATACTCGGCCGTTCCCACGCGACGAGTCGGCCGGTGCGTGAACTGACGACAAAGATCGAACAATACGATTCGTAGTACGCCGGTTTCGCGGATGATGAACGTCGCAGCGTTTGCGCGTCGCCAAGGACGTAAAACTCGGTTCCGAGTACGGCGCCGAGATCGCGTGCTTCGCTCACCGTAAGATTGAGCGAGCCGGAGTACGCGCCGCCCGTCGCCGCTGCGCGTGTCATGTCGGCGTCGGCGATAGTCAATTCATCCGATCGCAAGCGGCTGCGCAGTTTGTCGGAGGTCTTCTGCGCAAATGGCGTCACGCCAAAATCCAGTACGCTGACGGTTGTGTTCTGCGCGCGCGCGTTCGACACAAGCGCCAACACTACTGCGATTAGAAACAAGCGACTCATGAAACTCGAATCACTTTAATCGTTGCCCGCTCCGGCAGTCTCTTTCTTCAGACCATCGCGGTGATAGAGTTTATAAACCTCGGTCTTCACTTCCGCAGGAAAACAGACTCGATGAAGTTCGTAAGCGTATTGTAGCCCTCGCGCCACGTTGCTGACTTCGCTGATCTCTCTGATGCGCGGCGAGGCGTATCCGCTCTCGACGTAGATGTGCGTCTTCGGCTCAGCCTTCGCGGCGGCGTAGTAGTTGTAATAAGGAACGTCGCTCGCGCGATCCTCGATGAAATAGTAATCAGGATTAAACCCGGCTCGTTCGACCCTCTGCCGCGCGGTGGCGAGAAACTCAGCACGCTCATCCAGCGGCATGTCGAGATCGATGGCTTTGAAGAGACGGCGCGCGATGAAGCGGCGACTCAGATCGCTCAGGATTTGATCGCCCGAGTTTTGCCACTGCTTCACGTGAAAGACGAAATCGGAATCGTCGATCTGCAAGTGCTCGGTGATCGTCAACGGCTCACGCCGCAGGATCTTTTCAAACGCGGTGCCCGCTGCGTGCCAAACTTCCTTGCCTTCGTCGAACAGTTGTAACGCGCGGCGGATTATCGAGCGCAACACCGCTTCCGCTGATCGCAGTGTGCGATGAAAGTAGACCTGCCGAAACATGTAGTAACGCGCCTGCAAGTATTCTTCGACCGCATAGATGCCGCGCGCCTCGACGTAAATGCGATCCGCAGCTTCGTCGATCGCCAGTGCGTTGATGATCCACTCGAGATCGTAGATGCCATACTTGGCGCCCGTCATCAGTGAATCGCGCAACAGGTAGTCCATCCGATCTACGTCGAGCTGCGAGGAAACAAGTTGGGCCAACGCCGACGGTTTGAACTTTCCTTCGATGATCGACGCGACCTTCTGCGGGAGATCGCGCGAATGCGAGCGCAGCAGTTCGCCGATCTCAGAGCTTTCGCTCGAGATCACGTCCACGGTCCACTGCTCGTGATGGAAGTTCAGGACCTTCTCCATGACGTGCGAGAACGAACCATGGCCCACGTCGTGCAGCAGCGCTGCGGCGCGTGCCGCCATTCGATCGGCGGGATCGATTACGTGTCGTTCACTCAAACGATCGAGTACGCGAGTCATGAGATGAAACGCGCCGAGCGAGTGAGTGAAGCGCGAGTGTTCGGCGCCTTGATAAGTGTATAGACCAAGACCGAGTTGCTTGATGCGGCGCAGTCGTTGAAACTCCGCGGCGTCGATCAAGTGCATCATCAACTCGCCTTCGTCAGTATCGGTTTGCAGGCGAATGATGTTGTGAACTGGATCGCGATAAATGCGTTCCGGCATGGCAGGTTCTTAATAACCGCAAATCAATGCGAAGGCAACTTATCTGAAATAAATAAAAGGCTTGAAGTAGAGCTTTTGGCTTTGCGGCCCGGCGTCCCTCAATGGTTTAAATTTCTGGATTTTCCCAATTTTTTGGATATACGGGCGAAATCCGGCCCAGCGAAAGGGGCACTCTAGCGGCAAAACTGGAGAAAAGACCCAGAAAGCGCCTGTGGGCATGGCAATTGCCAAAACGGCCCCGGACGAAGTTTCTTTTCAGCCTCTCGTCCGCGGAATCTTCTGGTGCTGTCAAAATACAAAAAGGGTGATTTAAACACAGGAGGGGCAGCGCCTTTGTCTAGTTCAAGAAAGGAAAGCAAAAGATGAAAACTGTCCTTAAGTTTTTAAGCCTGTCGGCTCTTCTGACGTGCTTCGCGCTGTTTGCTGGCAGTGCGTTCGGTCAGACGACGACGACAGGTTCAATTGAGGGCGTTGTGACCGATTCAACCGGTGCGGCGGTGCCAGGCGTTACGGTAACTGCTACTCGTCAAGGTGGTCGGAGTGCGAGCGCCACATCCAATGAGGAAGGGCTGTTCCGTATCAACAATATTGAGCCCGGCACTTACACGGTTACTGTAGAAGCCGAAAAGGGCTTCGCCAAATTTGAGCAGGCGAGTGTCCCTGTTAGTCTTTCGAAGACGTCGAACCTGAACATTCAGCTTCGCCCGCAAGGCGCAGCGGAAACGGTTACCGTTACCGCCGGTTCAGGAGCTGCTATTGACGTCACTCAGAACACTACCGGAACCAACATTTCTACCGACCAGTTCTCGAACTTCCCAACCCAGCGCACCGTTCAGTCGCTCTACACGATTGCACCCACAGTTACGCGCTCAGGTTTGCGAGACTCGTCAGGCCGCGAACGCGACCCGTCCGTTGCTGGTTCCTCCGGTCCTGAGAACAACTACATCCTCGACGGCGTCACCGTTACGGACCCCGCTTTCGGTGGCTCAGGTGCGAACCTGCCGTTCGAGTTTGTGCAGGAGATCGAAATCAAGACCGGCGCTTACGGCGCTGACATTGGTAAGGCGACTGGCGGCGTTTTCAACGTCATCACGAAGAGCGGCACCAACGAGATTCACGGTGACGCGTACGCCTATTTCGTAGCCAAGAGCTTCGTTCGCGAAGTTAAGTCGAGCGCCATTCCGTTTACCGGTGCTGCGGCGAATGGCTACTCTGAAGTCGACGCCGGATTCGACATCGGCGGCCCGATCATCAAAGACAAACTGTGGTTCTTTGGCGCGTTCAATCCCCAATACCGGAAGAACTTCTTCCTGACTCAGACTTTCCTCGTGCCCGTCGAAAACAAGATCACGACGCCGTTCTATGCAGGCAAACTGAGTTGGCAGATCAACCAGAACCACCAGTTCAACTTCTCGACCTTCGGCGACTACACGAAGCAGGAAGGTCACTTGTTCGGACTGTCTGGCTTTGGCGCCAATCTGGCGAGCTTCCGTGGTGAGACGCAAACCGGCGGTTCGAACTATGCCGTCCGTTTGAACTCAACCTTCAGCCCGAACTTCATCGGTGAGTTCTCGGGTGGTCTCCACTTCCAACGCGCGAACACCATTCCGGAACTCGACGAAACGCTCGTTACCGATCGTTTCGCAGTGCTCCGTGGTGGCTCGATTGTCCCTGTTACTGAGACGAGTGTGATTTCCAGCGGTGGTCTGCGTCTGGCATTCGTCGAAGGTTCAGGCGGCACCGTGCAGCGTAACTTCGTTCGCGGCGGTTTCGGTCTGAAATCTCAGCAGGATCGCGATCGCATCGAATTTGCCGCTCGCCTCCAGAGCATCTGGGGCGGCCACACCTTCAAGTATGGTGCGGAGTTTAACGAGAACAAGTACAAGATCGATACCATCTCGACTGGCGCCAATCTGAACTTCAATAGTACGGAACATCGAGTGGGTCCGAACCGCATTGAGAACCGCTTTGCCGTTTGCTCGCGCACGTCCACGACGACAATCACTTGTCCGAGTGCTTCGCGCACCGCGAACGTGCAGGCGCTGATCACTGCTGGCCAGGCGCCGGCGGGTGTTACCACCGCTGTTACCGGCACAGTATCGATCAATCCAACCAATCCGTTCCTGCTGCTCGACGTTGTTCGTGCACGTGACTTCAGCCTCGATACCCGAGGTGATTTCACAACCACGCGAGTTGAGGGCTTCTACTTCCAGGACGACTGGAAAGCGACTCGTAACCTCCAGGTCAACATGGGACTGCGCTGGGACTACCAGCAAGCTTACTCCCTGACTGGGGGCACCTACCTGAACTTGAACGATTTCGTCAGCAACACGCAGCCACGCCTCGGATTCACCTGGGATTTCACGGGTGAGGGCCGCGGTAAAGTGTTCGCTAACTTCGCCCGCTTCCTCGAAACGCCGATCCCGCTGGACATCAACGTCCGTGCTGGTGGCGCTCAGGTCCAGAACGACTTCAACTCGAACGTCAGCCGTATCAATGGTCTGCCTGGCGCGACGGTTCTCTCGTTCCTCGGCAACCTTGGTGGCGACGCAACACCGTTCGATCCAGGTCTCAAGCCGCAAACCGTTAACGAGTGGACCGCTGGTATCGAGTGGGGGCCGCGCTCAATGCGTGACCTTACCTTCGGCGTCCGCGGTATCTATCGTGCTCAGGACGAAGTCATTGAGGACGGCTCATTCGACGACGGCGATCATTACTTCTTGTTCAACCCCGGTCGTCGCGGCACCGGCAATTTCACAACGACTGAAGACCTGGCCTGCCAGAATCCTGACATCGGCTGCTTCGGTCCGGCGCGTCGTTACTACCGCGCAGTCGAGGTCACTGCTACCAAGCGCTTCTCGAACAACTATCAGTTCATCGCTTCGTACGTGTACTCGAGCCTGATCGGTAACTACGAAGGCTTGTTCCGTAACGACAACGGCCAGGCTGACCCGAACATCACTTCGTTGTTCGACCTCGTCAGCCTGCTCCAGGGTATGTATGGACGGTTGCCAAACGATCGCCCGCATCAGTTCAAGTTTGACGGCAGCTATCAATGGCCGTTCAAACTGATGACGAGCGCTTCGTTCCGCACTCAGTCCGGTGTTCCGTTCAACGCGTTGATTCCGCACCCCGTGTACGGTGACAACGAGGGCTTCTGCCAGGATCTCGGCGCGCCCCTCGGCTTTGTCTGCCATCCGCGCGGCACGGCGATCAATCCGATCACGGGCAGCAACCGCACGCCCACGACCTACAACCTGGATCTCGGCGCCTACTATCCGATCTCGGTCGGTGAAGGAAAACAGCTCCGCCTCCAGGTCGACTGGTTCAACGTTTTCAACAACCAGCGCGCCATCAAGCAGGATGACACCTTCTTGATCAATAGCGGCGCGCCGGGTATCACGCCGGTTCCGAATCCGTTCTGGGGCACTGGAACAATCTTCCAGTTCCCGTCGGCGGTTCGTCTCGGTGTGAAGTTCCAGTTCTAACCACACTGGTTTTTCGACCACGCTCTCGTAGCGTGGGAGTTTGATAAGGGAGGCGTAAAAATTACGCCTCCCTTCTTGTTTTTGTGATAACCTTCAAGGCGTCCACTCAAAGAACAACCTCCAGATTTAACTCGGCAACTGCTCTTAATGGAGTTATCGAGATGGCTCAGAATCAGATCAACCTGCGACTCTCATATCGCCTACCAGTTTTATTAACTGTGCTGCTTTCGTTGGCGGCTATCGCTAACGCCCAGGCAGGTGGAGGCGTCGACTCGACGGGTACGGGCGGCCGGCATTCGATTACCGGTCGCCTTGTCTTTCCTTCAGGACAACGAGCCGATGCACGTCTCAAGGTAAGACTCGAGAGCCCGACCAATGGCGATTTGACCGTGCTCGCTGACGGCAATGGGAACTTTACCTTCCGCTCGCTGTCAGCAGGCAGTTACGTCGTCGTCGTCGAAGGCGGCGATTACTTTGAAACAGTGCGAGAGGATATCTATATAGATCCGCCCGTGGTCGATCCGCGAACCAACACGAGTATCGGTCCCATCTCGAGACCGTACACAGTGCAGATTTATCTTCGTCCGAAAGAAGGCGACCAGCAGACGAAGCCCGGTGTGCTGAATGCTGCTCTGGCTAGCGTTCCCAAGCCGGCGGTCGAACTTTATGAAAAAGGAGTCGCGGCCGCGCAGCGCGGAGACACGGATCAGGCGATTGACGACTTCAAGCGCGCGGTCGGCCTTTATCCCAACTTCGGTTTAGCCCTCAACGAACTCGGCGTGCAGTACCTGCGTAAGGGCGAGCTCGATAAGGCTGCGGATGCGCTTTCGAAAGTGCTTGAAATCTCACCGGAAGCGGCTGAGCCGCGGTTGAATTATGGAATCGTGCTGTTGCAGCAGAAGAAGTTTACAGAGGCCGAGAAGCAGCTCCGCGATGCAGTGAAGAAAAACGAGCACGCCTATACCGCGCATCTCTATTTCGGAATCACCCTCATCTACGTCAAGAACTATCCTGAAGCCGAAACCGAACTGCAAAAGGCGGTGACGATCGGCGGACCAAAGGCCGGCCAGGCCCACTACTATCTCGGCGGGTTGTACTGGCAGACGGGCAAGCGACAGCAGGCTGCGGACGAGCTCGAAACCTTCCTGAAACTCGAACCAAAAGCCGCAAACGCCGACCAGCTTCGCAACACGATCAAAGAGCTGCGCAGCAAGTCGTAACTCGCTCTCG
This sequence comes from Acidobacteriota bacterium, assembly GCA_046732935.1. Classification (GTDB taxonomy): domain Bacteria; phylum Acidobacteriota; class Blastocatellia; order Pyrinomonadales; family Pyrinomonadaceae; genus PSRF01. The sequence continues at coordinate 156,921 of JBKPOC010000053.1, forward strand.
ATTCTTGTTCAGGTAGTAACGGAAGCTCAGCTGGGGTTCAGAGTAAGGAGATGGCCGAGCTTCTCTTTCTTCGTCCGCAGATAGCCAGCGGCGTCTTCAGTCGAGTCGACTTCGATCGACACACGTTCCACAATCTTTAGTCCCGCTTCTTCGAGCGCGCGCAGTTTCAGAGGATTGTTGGAGATTACTTTCACCTGGCACAGACCCAGATCGAACAGTATCTCCGCGCACTGACGATAGTCGCGCAAGTCGACAGCCAACCCAAGCCGCTCATTCGCTTCGACCGTATCCGCTCCCTGATCCTGAAGCGCATAAGCGCGTATCTTATTGACGATCCCGATCCCGCGACCTTCCTGTTGCTGATAGACAACGGCGCCGCGGCCTTCCTGCTGGATCATCTGCATCGTGCGGTGAAGCTGCCGCCCGCAGTCACACTTCGTGGAGCCAAAAACGTCGCCCGTCAAACATTGGGAATGGATTCTGACCAGCGTCGGAACATCCCGCCGCATCTCGCCTTTAAATAGGACTACAAACTCTTCGCGCGTAGTCAGCGAGCGGTAGGCCGCGATCTGGAAGTCGCCCCATTCGGTGGGCAGATTGGCCACCGCGACTCGCTCAACGGTGCCGGTCTGCATGTCATCGCAGCACGTCTCGGGTGACGGTTTGTCCAGCGCCTCTGCTTCCATCGACGATTCCCTGAGTAAGTCGGCGTTAAATAGGTTAGCAATTATCCGTGTTAGCCCGTTGTTTCGCAACTATCCTCCGGGTGAGGCGTGTACCGGATTTGCGGTACCTGATATGGCCGTGTATGCTTCTCGGCTGTCGCCGGCCCCGGCATACAGCGAGGTAGTTCCAGTGAATAGCAGCCTCAATTTAGCGTCAAAACCGTTCAGTAATCGCGTCCTTCCGTGGGCGCTGACTGCCATTGTTCTGCTCATATCATTCATAGGCCTGGTTATCGTCGTGCGGCTGACGACGGTCGCGCGGAAGCAGGCAGATGTAGCTCAGGTGGAGATCAACGCCCTGAAGCAGCAGGAGCAGACACTGCTGCACACAGCACAGGCAGTTAAAGACAACCTTAGTCCGGAACAGCAGCAAGCCGTGCCGTCCGCGCACGAGCTGATCGATCGCAAACGGTTCTCCTGGTCCGGACTGCTTGCCGATCTCGAGTCGTCGCTTCCGAACAACGTCAAAGTTTCACGCATCGCGATCCGCGACGTCACTACGCAGGGCGACCAAACACTGGCCACGCTCGATCTCGCGCTGTTTGCAAAAGAGCCGTCGACGATCAGCGACATGATCACCGAGATGCACAAGCAGGGCATCTTTCAACTCGAATTGCGATCGCAAAATCTGCAAAAGGGACGAGGCGAACAGGGAACGGAATACGAGTTCGACGTTCTTTATCGCTCACGTCCGGGCTACGCGTCCGATCGAGTTGCTGAAGTGAACAACCCGCCGAACGCAAACGAGGAGCCGAGATGAGCGCAGAAGTTAAACGCGATTCGGCGAACGTGCGCGGGTCACGATACAAGGAACGTGTCAGCCAGTTTATGGACTCGCGGCGCGGCAAGATGTTCGGCGTTGCCGAAGTCGCCGCACTGGGTGGTAGCTGTTTGATTCTCGTGCTGGTGCTGTTGAGTTATCTCTACTTTCTCGTGCCCGCGCGTTCGCGCGTCGCGTCGCTGGCGCAGGATCGCAGTCAACTCATGAAGAACCTGCAAACGCTTCAGGGCGTCGTCAAGACAGACCAGAATACGACGCAGACTGTTCATCGAATCACTGACAGCCTCACCAAGTTTGAAGCCGACCATCTCATGCGGCCCGAGCAGGGACGGATGCAACTGTACGAAGAGCTCAATCAGCTAATCATCAAGAATGGAGTTCGAAACACGTCCGGTCCGATGTACACGGCGCTCGATCCTGAAGGCACGAAGACAGCCGGCGGCAAGACCACGACTACAAAGTGGCAGAGTTTCTATCCCGGCGTCGCTGTGATGGTGACGGTTGAAGGACAGTACGAGAACGTCAGGCGCTTCATTCGCGACCTCGAAAGAACCAAGCAGTTTGTCGTCATCAACGAAGTGGAGTTGCAGCGCGCGCGCGATAACAACACGCCTGTTTCGGCAGACGGCGCCGCTGCACCCGCCACTGCTTCCGAAGACGACTCAGCACCTGCCGCGGCCGCTGCCGGCTCGGGCACGCGCGGCTCGCTAGTGAGCCTTCAATTAAGTTTGGCCGCTTATTTTCAGCGCGAGTCTGTAGTTACCGAACCTGCGGTCACCACGCCGGTGAAACAGGAGTAACCCGATGCCGGTAATAGATCTAAACAAACCAGGCGAGAAGAAGAAACTCATCATAGCGGGCGCTTTAGCGCTGGTGATGATCCTGTTCTATTGGTGGATGTTCGTGGGCTTTGGCAGCAGCAATTCGCGCGCAACTGCGAGACCCTCTCCGACGCCCGGTCGTCCGGCTCAACAACAAGCCGGTGGCGCAAGGCCCAACAATACGCAGCGTGGCGGCGACGCGACAACCAATGCGGTACTCGAGCTTTCGACGATACAGGAAGTCCGTTACGAGCCGTCTTCCTACAATGCTCCGGAAGCAAAGCGCAACATCTTCGCTTACTACGTGCCGCCACCTAAGCCGACGCCGGCGCCGAAGGTGGAACAACCTTCGCCATCGCCGCCACCGCCGATACTGCTGGCTTCCGTGTCTCCGGCGAATGCTTATGCGCGTGCCGGCGACTTCAAACTGGAAGTGGCGGGCGATAAGTTCACCGGCGACTCGCGCATCTATGTAGATGGACGAGAACTCCCCACCACGTTCACCAGTCCGCAACAACTCTCGACTACCGTGCCTGCTGCTTTCATCGCCAGTCCCGGCGCGCGCACGATCATGGTTCGCACTCCGGACAATCGACTCTTCTCAAATCCGGTTACGTTGAGTGTTGCCGCGCCGCCGCTGCCGAACTACACGTACGTCGGCATCATCAGTCCGCAGAACCGCGTCGGCGACACCGCGCTCGTTCAGGACAAAGCCAACAAGAGCGTCCTCCCCGTCCAACGCGGCGATCTGCTCGGCAACAGGTTCCGCGTCACCAGCATCTCTGATAAGGAGTTGGTGTTGATGGACGCCACGTTGAAGATCCAGCACAAGCTGATGATGACCGAAGGCGATAAGAGTTTGGGTTCTCCTTTATCACGTCCGACGCCGCGAGTTGATTCCGAAGATGACGAACCTTAGCGCATGGTCCAACCACAATATATGCGGGTCGGCGTCGACTAGTTCAGCGCCGGCGTCGCGACCAGGTTTGGCTGCTGAGAGACGCTCCGAAGCCGGATACACACTCGTCGCACTGCTCGCCCTCATGACTGTCCTGGCTACGTTTGCGATGGCCATCGCGCCCAGCGCGCAGCAGCAAGCACTGCGTGAGAAGGAGAAGGAAGCGATCTTTCGCGGCGAAGAAATCGCCGATGCGATTCGGCAATACTACGACTATCGCAGCACCGTGTTGGGCCAACGAGGCGATGCAGCGTTGCCCACGACGATGGAGCAACTGTTGGAAGGCGTGCCCGTCGTAGGTGGATCAAAGAAGCGTCAGATACTTCGTCTCTCGGCGGCTCGCGATCCACTAACGATCGAAGGCGAGTGGCGCTTCATTCGTCCGCGTGGTGAAGCATTGATGGAGTTTCAGCAGTCAGTGATGTTCTATGCGAATAACACTCTGCCGCAGCCGCGCGATCCACAAATGGTGCAGTTACAACAACTTGCAGTTCCTCCTGTCGTCCCCGTCTCGACGCTTCCGACCGCCCGGCCAACGCCTTCAACCACCGCTGCGAATGAGGATGCGAGTGGTCCATTCGTCGGCGTTTCAAGTCGCAGCGAGCGTGCTTCAGTGCTGACCTTCTACGGGATCGAGCAACACAATCAGTGGATCTTCACTCCTCTCTTTCGCAATTAAGAGTTGGACCACCGCCGCGTCGCGTCACGCGCTCTGATCGCAATCGTCACTAACAACTTCATCAACTCATCGTTCGTAATCGGCATGTTGCGCGTCGCATTCTGATCGCGAGGTCGACGTCGAGAGTGCGCGCGCGATGATGCATCGAGGCATTCGATCGATCCAAAAATCGCAACGCGCGCAGTCGAAAAATATTTCAGCCCGCAGTAATAAGTTATTGACATCTGTTGTGTTTGCGTTTATATAGCAAGATGTTGTGCGCCGTTTACTCTAGCCCACAAGAGAGAAGTGAGCACAGTATCTTGTGGTCATGAAGAAACAAAAAACCAAACTCGAAAGAAGGAGCACATAGAAGCTATGGCAACTAAAAAAGGTGGAAAGAAAGCAGGCGGGAAGAAGGGCGGAACCAAGAAGGCCGCGAAGAAGGGCGGAACCAAGAAGGCCGCAAAGAAGAGATAACTCGAACCAGCAGGTTACAGCAACAACCTTCCACCGGCGCACAAAAACATCTGAGGCCTACGGGGCCTTGCAAAAGAAACGACGAGACCTTCAAGCGAAGCTCGTCGTTTCTTTTTGTTGTCTGCACATGATTCGTGTTATCCGTGTTCCATGATCAACGTGGCGTTAGTGGAACCTGAGATTCCACCCAACACGGGTAACATCGCTCGACTGTGTGCCGCCACTAACGTTCCGTTGCACATCGTCGGCGTCACTGGCTTTCGTATGGACGACCGTGCGCTGCGCCGCGCCGGCCTCGACTACTGGCCCGAAGTGAAACTCACGCGCCATCGCAACCTCGACGCACTCTACGAATCACTACCCAACGCGCGGTTCATCTACCTGACGACTAAAGCCGATCGCGTTTACCTGGACTGGCAGTTTCAATCAGACGATTGCCTCGTCTTTGGCCGCGAAACGCGCGGACTTCCTGAAGATCTCTTGAAAGCCAACTGGCAAAACTGCCTCAAAATCCCGATGCCCAACCCAAACATCCGCAGTCTGAACCTCGCCACCGCGGTCGGAATCGTCCTTTTCGAAGCCCTCAGGCAGACACGTCAATTTCAATGATGTAATCTGTGAACAGAAACCACAGATGCAGCGAACAAACATACGAAACATCGCCATCATCGCCCACGTCGATCACGGCAAGACCACGCTCGTCGACGCGATGCTCCGCCAATCAGGCACCTTCCGCGAGAACGAACAAGTCCGCGAGCGAGTGATGGACTCGATGGATCTCGAGCGCGAGCGCGGCATCACGATCATGGCGAAGAACACCGCCGTGCGTTACCGCGACGTGAAGATCAACATCGTCGACACGCCCGGCCACGCTGACTTCGGCGGCGAAGTCGAGCGCGTCCTGAAGATGGTCGACGGCGTGATGCTCCTGGTCGACGCGGCCGAGGGTTGTTTGCCGCAGACGCGTTTCGTGTTACGCAAGGCACTCGAAGCGCGACTGCCCGCGATAGCCGTCGTCAACAAGATCGATCGCGGCGACGCGCGTCCTGCTGAAGTCGTCGACGAGATCTACGAGCTCTTTCTTGACCTCGACGCCACTGACGAGCAGATTGAGTTTCCGATTCTGTACGCCGTCTCGCGCGACGGCACTGCCAAACGAAAACTGGAAGACGAGTCGCGCGACCTGCAACCGCTCTTCGAGCAGATCGTGGAGTCGTTGCCGGTGCCGAGAGAGTTGCGAACAGATTCGCTGCAACTGCTCGTCGCCAATCTCGATTACAACGACTACGTCGGCCGCCTCGCGATCGGCCGTATCTTCTCCGGCGAGATCAACGTCGGCGATCAGATCGCGGTCGTCAAACCGGATCGATCGGTGCACAAGACAAAGGTGTCGCAGTTGTACGTCTTCGAAGGACTCAAACGCGAAGCGGTCGATCGCGCCGGCTTCGGTGAGATCGTCGCGCTCGCCGGCATTGAGAACATCAACATCGGCGACACCATCACGTCAGTCGACAATCCGCAACCGCTGCCCGTGATTGCCGTTGACGAACCGACAATCGCGATGATCTTCGGCGTCAACAACTCGCCTTTCGCCGGGCGCGAAGGAAAGTACGTCACCTCGCGCCAGCTCAAAGAGCGTCTCGACAAGGAGATTCTTGGCAACGTCGCGATCCGGGTCGAGGAGACTGACTCGCCGGATCAGTTCAAGGTGTCAGGACGCGGCGAGTTGCAGTTGGCGATCCTGATCGAAATGATGCGGCGCGAGGGCTACGAGCTACAGGTCTCGAAGCCCGAAGCGATCACGCGGCAAGTCGAAGGGAAGCTGCTCGAGCCGATCGAGGCCGTGGTCGTGGATTGTCCCGACGAGTTCATCGGCGTGATTACGGAAGCGCTCGGACGGCGCAAAGGCCAGATGACGAAGATGGTCAATCACGGCACGGGCCGCGTGCGTCTCGAGTTTGAAGCTCCGTCGCGCGGGTTGATCGGCTTCCGCAACGAGTTCCTGACGGAGACGAAGGGCACCGGTCTCTTGAACACGATGTTTCTCCGTTGGGGTGAGTGGCAAGGTGCGATGCGTGGACGTGCGACAGGTTCACTCGTCGCCGACCGCATGGGCGAGACGACGACTTACGCGCTCTTCAATCTACAGGAACGCGGCACGCTCTTCGTGCGTCCGGGAACTCGCGTGTACGAAGGAATGATCGTCGGCGAAAACGCGCGGCAAGTGGATCTCGACGTCAACGCCATCAAGGAAAAGAAGCTGACGAACATGCGCGCCTCGACGGCTGACGAAGCGATGCGGCTCGTGCCGCCGAAGGAGTTGTCGCTGGAACAGGCGTTGGAGTTCATCGCCGGCGACGAGCTCGTCGAAGTCACTCCGGAAACGATCAGGTTGCGCAAGCGCGTGCTCCCGAGCAATCTGCGGCCGAAGAAGAAAGAAGCGCCGGATGAGAAGTAGTTTTCGTCTGCCGCCGGTCTATCCAATCACAGACACACACATCTCAGGCCTCTCACACGCCGATCAGGTACGCCTCCTCGCAGATGGTGGTGCGACGTTCGTCCAGTTGCGCGAGAAGAACCTGCCGGCTTTGGACTTTTATCATCAGGCGAAAGCAGCGGCGGAACGAGGAGTGACGGTGATCATCAACGATCGCGTCGACGTAGCCCTGGCGATCAACGCCGCCGGTGTGCACCTCGGCCAGGACGATCTGCCGCCGGGTGCGGCTCGCAAGCTGCTTGGCGATGATGCCATTATCGGATATTCGACCCATAACATCGCCCAGGCGCAGGCGGCCGCGCGGCTTCCCCTCGACTACCTCGCCATCGGCCCCATCTTCCAAACCACGACCAAAGCGAACCCGGATCCCGAGGTCGGTCTCGAGGGCCTCCGGGCGGTTCGCGACGCCATTGGCGACATTCCGCTGGTCGCAATCGGCGGGATCACGGCGGCAAACGCCGCGTCGGTTATCGCAGCCGGCGCCGACTCCGTTGCGCTCATCAGCGCCCTGCTTTCCGGCGGGCCAGACGCTATCTCGGTCCGGTACCGCTCGGTGATGCAGAATTTGTCCTCGCGTCAAACATAATTTTCTTGCGTTTGTCATCGTTATGCGCGAAAATCATCGCGGTTTGTAGTTAACCACCCTCCTTTCGCGGCTAAATCAACATCACGGACCATAGATGAGCTTCTTCGACTTACCGCCCATAATCGAGCGAATGCTGCTGGTCTCCGACAAGATCAGCGATCTGAACTTCTCGGTCGGACAGCCCCCGCAGGTGGAGATCAACGGCAAGCTGACGCCGGTGCAACCCCTCGGCATGCAGAAGCTCTCCCCGTACCAGACCGAGATCATCGCGCTGACGCTCATCGCAGGGAACCCCGACGCCGCCGAACGACTGGCTCGCACCGGCACCGCGGACCTGAGCTATTCGCTGCCTTCGCGCGCTCGTTTCCGCGTGAATATTTTCCAGCAGCGCGGCGTCTATTCCATCGTGATGCGCGTCATCCCGACCGACATCCCGTCGATCAAATCGCTCGGACTGCCGCAGCATTTGTCTGAGATCGCCGAGTTGCGCAACGGTCTTGTCCTCGTGACCGGGCCGACAGGTTCCGGCAAGAGCTCCACTCAGGCGGCCATCATCGACATCATCAACGAGAAGAAGCAGTACCACGTCGTCACGATTGAGGACCCGATCGAGTATCTGCACAATCACAAGAGCTCAACGATCAACCAGCGCGAAGTCGGGCACGACACGCGTGACTTTCCGTCCGCACTGCGCGCAACCCTGCGCCAAGCGCCGAAGGTGATCCTGATCGGCGAGATGCGCGACTTCGAAACGACCGAAATCGCTTTGGAAGCCGCGGAGACCGGTCACCTCGTACTCTCGACGCTGCACACGATCGATGCGTCGAAGACGGTCGATCGAATCATCGGTCTGTATCCGAAGAACGAGGAGCAGGTAATCAGAACGCGTCTGGCGCAAACGTTCCGCTACATCGTTTCGCAACGGTTGATTCCGAAAGCCGACGGCAGCGGACGTATCGCGGCAGTCGAGATACTGCGTTCGAGCCCGCGCACGCGCGAGTACATCGAAGTCGGCGAGGTTGAAGGAAAGTCGCTGCTCGACGCGATGCGCGATGGAAAGCTCGACGGCATGCAGGACTTCGACACCGTCATCAAGGGACTCATCGATACCAATGTCGTCTCTCTCGAAGACGGGCTGGCGTTTGCGACCAATCAAAATAATCTGCTGCTCTCGTTAAAAGGGATGACGGCGGCCGAAGACTTCATTCGCCGCGACGGCGACGCGATGCCGGCGAGCACGTTCTCCGATTCCGGTTCGATGCTGGGTATGATCGAATGACCCGCCTTCGTTAACGACTACCATGATCCTTGTTTGCCGAAAATGTGCGACCCGTTTGCAGGTTGACGAAGAGAAGTCGCCGGCGCGTCCGTTCAACGTTCGTTGTCCGAAGTGCAACAGCACGGTCAGCTCGGGAGTTGCGAGCCCGGCGTCGGAACACGGCGCGCTTGCAGTCGGCGGATCGCCGTCGACGGACCATCCACGCTTCGAACCAAACACCGCGCGAGCTTACGAGCCCGCTACGAAGACGAACGTGACGGAAGCCGCGGCGATTCCGGAAGACACTGCACGCGCTTTGCTCGAGCTTCTAACGAAAGGCACGTCGCACACGCCTGAAAACCCCGGTGCGAGACCGGCGTGGGACCAACGCAAAGCGCTGGTGTGCACGGCTGAGACGCATCGCGAGACAATCGCTCAGCGGCTGATCGAGAGTGGCTATCAAGTTTACGTCGCCGAAGACACGCGCCAGGCGATCGAAACGATGCGCTCGAACAAGATGGACGTCGTGCTGCTCGACCCGCAATTCGATGCGGCGGAGCAAGGATCAGCTTTCGTGATCCGCGAGGTCAACGTGCTGCGGCCGCCGCAACGACGGCGCATCTTCTTCGTCCTGATTTCGCCGTCGATGCGCACGATGGACGCGCATGCCGCCTTCCTCAGCAACGTCAATTTGGTGGTCAACGTTGCTGACGTTGACGAGTTGCATCGCATCATGGAAGTCGCTCTCCGCGAGTACAACGAGCTCTACCGCGAGTTCAATGCCGCGTTTAGTTTGACTGCTTTGTAACTGCGGTTGTATCTGTGTAATCTGTGTTCCTCAGAAAACACGGATATGAGTACCAGCCACAACCATTTCCATCGCTCGTCAAGCAACTGGCGACGATTGAGTGTGGTCTTAATTCTCACCGTCGTTTACATGGTCGCCGAACTCGCCGGCGCGTGGTGGACAGGCTCGCTGGCCCTGCTCGCTGATGCCGGACACATGTTCACTGACGTTGCCGCGCTCGTGCTCGCGTTGACGGCTGTTTGGTTTGGCTCGCGTCCCGCCACGTCCAAAAAGACTTTTGGTTACTACCGTCTCGAGATCATTGCCGCGCTCGTCAATGGCGTCGCGTTAGTTGTGATCTCGTTAATGATTTTTTACGGGGCCTACGAACGGTGGCTCGCGCCGCCAGTCATTCGCAGTGGTCCCATGATGGTTGTGGCCGCAGGTGGTCTGGCGATCAATCTGATCTGCGCGTGGATACTGGGCGGGCGTCACGAGATCGATCTGAACATTCGCGGCGCGTGGATGCACGTTATCGGCGATGCACTGGGCTCCGTCGCCGCCATACTGGCAGGCGCTTGCATGTCGCTCTTCAGTTGGTACGCAGCGGACGCGTTGTTCAGCGTCGTCATCAGTTTGCTCATCATTTGGGGCTCGATCAGGCTCATTCGCGAGTCGACGAACGTGCTGTTGGAAGGGACGCCGGCGCACATCAATCTGGCGGCGGTGGAAGATGCGATTCTTGCGACCGACGGCGTTGCGAACGTACACGATCTGCACGTTTGGACGATCACTTCGGGACGTGACGCGTTGAGTGCGCACGTGATTCACGTGGACAGCATCTCGCAGCCTGATTTGTTGCGCGAACTGCGGACGAAGCTGCACGATCGTTTTGGCGTCGATCACCTCACGATTCAGATGGAGACGCCGGATTTCGAAGACGAGACATTTCACTTTTGCCACGCCGGGACGGCGTGTTTTCGTTCCGAACGAGGTTGAGCCAGGCGTTAAATATGGAACTCAGTCTTCTACTTACGCTTGACCTGCGAGAACAGGCCGCCTTGCAAGCGGCACTCGTGACGCACGGAGCGCCCGATGCGTTGGTTACGCTCGCGTTGACGGGTGCGTGTCGCATTGGTTCGTTGCAGGAGGCGCGGCAACTGCGCAAGTGGTTGGGCGAAGCGCGGACCGATGAATCGGATTTCGCATCGTTGCACGTTATCGAAAAAGCCCTGGTCGATTTCGGTTTCTGACTAACACGAGGTGGAGTTTAAGTTAACATCATGCACGGTTCGTAGCTGGGACTGGCGCGATCGAGATGCGATCGTTCGTCACGCAAACAATCGAAAGGTTTGGATCAATTTGCGCGACAGGTTTCCGCATCCATACACGCAGCGCGACGCGCAAAACTGGCTCGACACCGTTGTCGGGCTCAAGCCGGAAACGAATTTCGCGATCGCTGTCGCTGATGAAGCAGTCGGCGGCGTAGGTTTCACGGTAGAACGCGACATCGGTTACCGCTCGGCGGAGATTGGATATTGGCTCGGCGAAGAGTTCTGGGGGCGAGGCATCGCGACTCAGGCGCTGACTGCGGTGACTGAATACGCGTTTTCGAATTTTGACCTGTGCCGGCTACATGCGCACGTCTTTGCGTGGAACCCGGCATCGGCCCGAGTCCTGGAGAAAGCCGGATACGTTCTCGAGGGACGGTTGAAGAAGAGTTGCACGAAGGATGGTCAGACGATCGACCAGCTTATCTACGCAAACGTTCGCGAATAGAAGGAGACGAGATGAAACTCACGACAAGACTCGCCGCCGCGCTAGTTGTTTTAACTGCGGCCTGCGCCATCAATGCGCAGCAAGAGACGCGCATGCCCGACGAAAAACGTGTGGCGCTCGGTGAACGCGCTGTCGCTCATGACAATGACGGCGTGGCGGTGTTGGAAGCGACGTTGCGTACCACGCCGCTGAACGGTGCGTTTGACGATCCGATCACGAACGTTCGCATCGTCGTCAGGAACACAAGCGCGACTTTCTATGCGTTCGTTTCAGGAGTGGTGACGTTTTACGATGCCGCGGGGATTCGTTGCGGTGAAGGAATGTTCAAGGCCGATGCGCTCGCGCCGGACGAGTCGTTCGAGACGGACACTCCCGGGTTGCGTATTCGATGTCAGGTCGCGACGTGGCGCATTGTCGCGACGAACCTCGTCCCGCGCATACCGTCAACTCCGCCGCCCGCACAGCGCCCATAGATAAACATGCTCTCAACGCTAATCGAATTGCAGCGACTCAAGCGACTCGATCGGACGGGCTGGACTCTGCGTGGGCTGCCAAACGGAACGGAATCGGTAGCGGCTCATTCGTTTGGCGTAAGCGTGGCCGCGATGTTATTGGCCGACGAATTGCTCGCAAAAAGCGTGACCGTGAACGTCGAAAAGGTCGTGCGCATGGCGTTGCTACACGATTGGGCTGAAGTTCGCGTCGGCGATATGCCGCGCATCGCAATCGCTTACTTCGGCGCCGACACGAGAAAACAAGCAGAGACGCGCGCCTTCGCTGACGTCGTAAGCGAACTGAACAGCGATCGCTATACGACGCTCTACGACGATTACGAACGACGCGACAGTCTCGAAGCGCGATTGGTAAAAGCCGCCGACGTCCTCGACCTGCTCGTTCAACTGCTCGCCCTCGAACGCTCGGGCGCACGCGGTCTCGACGAATTCTGGGAGGTCGCCCATAGCCCCGACTTCCAACTCGGCGCGGTGGGCGACGAAATCGTTCGCGACGTCTTCGAGTCGCTTCTGAAAGCCCGGAGCGAAATCGCCTAAGCCATGTTTGATTTCATAGCGGACGCGATCGCAGGGCTCACGTGGCGTAGCGTACTAATCGGAGCAGCCATCTTCGTCGGCACTTTCCTCCTCAGCCTGGGCATAGTCTCGCTGATCCTGGTGAAACTGCCAGCCAACTATTTCCGCAAAGATCATCATTCGAAGTTTTGGGCCGAGCATTCGCCTGTAGTCAAAGTTCTGGCCGTAGTAGGCAAAAACATCCTGGGTTGGATTTTGATACTTATCGGCATCATTCTGTCGTTGCCAGGCGTGCCCGGTCAGGGCCTGTTGACGGTTTTGTTAGGCGTCATGCTCGTCGATTTTCCCGGGAAGCACCGGTTGGAACAGAAGTTGTTGCACAGACCGGCGATAAAGAACTCGATCAACCGGTTGCGGGCGCGATTCCACAAGCCCCCACTGGAGCTCGACGATTAACATCCGTGTTTCGCGATTCTCCAGCGTTTGACGTATGATTTGCGGCTTAAGAGTGATGCTCAAACACCTGAACGCACACAGACTCGCTCACACTCGCTTGCTCCTGTCAGTCGTCGTTGTTTTCGTTCTGTTCCTGACATCGGCTTGCGGACTGTTCGGCGCCAAGAAGAAGATCGAGGTTCCTCAACTGCTCACGCCCATGTCGAGCGCGAGCAGAGAACGCCTGCTGCAGGAAGTAAACCGGCTCTCGATGGTGCAATCCATCCATGGCAAGGTAGACATTCAGTTTGAAGACACTTCGTTTGCAACGGCGGGAATTGCGGACCAATATCGCCTCGTCGATGGCGATATCACGTTACAGCGACCGGGGAAGATACTGCTCATCATTCAGTTCACTTTCGTTGACATCGCGCAGATGGCGTCCGATGGAGAACATTTCAGAGTCGCCGTTTTGAAGGGCGACGAGAAGTACAAGCGGTTCGTGAAAGGAACAAATAACGCCGTCTATCCGAAGCTCGACACGGACGAGGCCGCCTCGTCGGCCGCTTCCTCGGCCGCTTCTTCAAAGGATCAGAAGAAGGCCGAGAAGCAGACTGTTAGTGCGCTTTCGAACCTGCGTCCACAGCATTTGACGGACGCCTTCATGATTCGGCCCATCGATCCGAAGATGATTTACGTGCAGAGCGACTTCTTTCAGGAAGAGCCTGACGCGCGGAGGCAGGCGAAAAAAGGCGCGCGTGTGATGCGTCCTTACTATTTGCTCGAGGAGTTTACTGCGCCCAGCGACGGGGAGTCGCGGATTGTGAGGCGGTTCTGGTTCGACAGAGTCTCTGGAATCCGGCTTGCTCGCGTTCAGTCGTACGATGACAAAGGATCGCTTGTTACCGACGTCTCCTATTCTAATGAGAAAGTACTTGGCAGCAGCCGGACAGCTTCGTTGCCGAGCCGGATCGAGATTACCCGCCCGCAGGACCAGTACAAGTTGAACATCACTTACCAGGAAGCCGGGTCCGTCGAACTGAATCGGGAATATCCGCCGAGGGCTTTTGTGCTGGAGAACAAGTGGCAACTGCCGGAAGTCGATCTCGATGCCGCGAACAAGAAAGTTACTGCGAACAAATGATCGATCAGCCCGCTCAGTGATATAAGACTAAATCATTTCGAATGAGAACGATTCTAAACGCTGAAAACCTGGTAAAGGTCTATAAGATCGGAAAGATGGACGTGCCTGCGCTGCGCGGCGTGTCGCTGGAAGTGCAGGAAGGCGAGTTCGTCGCGATTATGGGGCCCTCGGGTTGCGGCAAGTCGACGATGCTTCATTTGCTGGGCGGCTTGTTGACGCCTACTGAGGGCCGGATCGTCATCGACGGCGAGGACATTACGGCTGCTTCTGACGCAAAGCGGACTGCGGTCAGACGCAAGAAGATCGGGTTTGTATTTCAACGTTTTAACCTGTTTCCCACGTTGACGGCTGAAGGAAATCTCCGACTGGCGGAGCGAATTCATGGCAACGGAGGTGGCGATCCGCAGCGCCGTCGCGACGTGCTTCGGCTGCTCGGGCTCGAAGACAAACTGCACCACAAGCCGCTGGAGTTATCGGGCGGTGAGCAGCAGCGAGTCGCCCTGGCTCGTGCCGTCGTCACGCGTCCGGCGATCGTCCTGGCTGACGAACCAACGGGAAACCTCGATTCAGAGAACTCGGCGCTGGTCCTTAACATGTTCCAGGAGTTGAATTACCGCTTCAATCAAACGATCATCATGATCACCCACAACCCGGAAGCTGCGGCAATGTGCCGCCGCATCGTGCAAATGCGCGACGGGCACATCGTGGAACCCTCGCCAGCAGTTCGCCTCTAATCCGCGTTTTTCGACCAGCGTTGTTTTCTAGTTCCAGAGGAAACACGGATTTTGATAGAATTTCGACCGCGCCTGCGTGCGCACCCGCCAGCCGCGACTCGCGTGGCTGCTTACTTGCAAGCTGGAAGATGTGCGAGGCCTGACAACCACACTGAAGAAGATCTTCTTCTGGAATTACGCAAGAAACACCTGGCAGTGGGATCTTCTGTGCGTCGTCATCCTGATTTTCATATTTTTGACACCAAAAAGCTGGTTCACGACTGGCGAACGAGCGCTAAATACCGGGCATCAAAGCGCAGTTGCCCAAACGCTCGTTTTGGGACCTGAAGTCATTGTTAATGAAGCAGATAGACCTCAAATCGAACGGCGCATTAAGGAGCTGACCGGACGCGCCGACGTCGAGGTGGTTGCGGTCCGGAAAATGGTCTACGCAGACGGCAGGACCCGCAGCTTTGAGGTTGACATAAGATAGCCTTTCCCTATAATTGCGAGGTTTTTTGCGAGCCCTCGGGGGAAGGAGATTAAGCAAGGAGCACTTATGAAGAGATTGTTTTGCTCAGGCCTGATGTTAGCTTTGATAGTTTCCGCGTTTGCGGTCGTTTCTCCGACTGCAAACGGTCAGGGAGCAGGCCTGGTGAGTTCCGTCCTGAGCCGGATGGAGAAGAACCGTCAAACTTTGAAGTCGCTGCGGGCGGGCATCAACGTTGTGAAGTACAACTCCCAGCTCGGAGTCGAAGATAAATACAGAGGTATCGTTATTTATATGCCGACCGGCGGACGTCAAGCTGCCGTGCGGATCGACTGGACCAGCCCGCGCAAGGAGTCGCTGGCAGTCAACAACAACCGTTACACGATTTACCGTCCGGCCTTGAAGACTGTATATCAGGGCGATTCCGGTAAACTCGGAGGCAACGACAATAACACCGGCAGTTTGCTGTCGATGATGAGCATGACGAAGGCGCAGCTCGAATCCCGCTTCCAACCGGTGAAGGACGTTCGCGAAGAGACTTTGTGGGGCGGCGTCAGCACCATCCATTTGACGCTGGTGCCGAAAGGTAAGGCGAGCTACAAGTACGCGGAAGTTTGGATCGACGGCGGCGGCATGCCGGTGCAGACGAAGATCGTCGAGAAAAACGACGACTCGACGACGATGCGCCTGACGGATCTCGAGAAGAACCCGCGCATCAACTCCGGCGACTTCGATATCAAGTACGATTCGAACGTTAAGGTCGTCAAGAGCTAAGAGAGCCACACAAACACGAAAGCCTGAAGGGCTCTGTCAACAAAACAGAGCCCTTTGTTATTTATGCGTGTTTTTGTATGTGTGTTTTTTGGTCCCAGTTGCGTTGGACCGCCTTCGTCGCATATTCTTCGTCGAAACTGTTTGCAGAGTAGATGAGAAAAACCAAGTTTCTAAAATTGAAAATGCGCGAGGCGAGCTTTATCACCCGCGCGCTGCTTTCAAGCCGCCACCCGGTTCTCGCGCACTTGATCCCGATGCGCCGTTGCAATCTAGCCTGTGGCTATTGCAACGAGTACGACCACAATTCCAAACCGATCAGTCTTGACGTTGTAAAGTCGCGGCTCGACAAGCTGGCGAAGCTCGGCACGTCGATCGTCACTATCTCCGGCGGCGAGCCGATGATGCATCCGGATCTCGATCAGATAATCCATCATATCCGCCTGCGTGGCATGATCGCGGGCCTGATCTCGAACGGCTACTACTTCACGCCGGAGCGAATCAAACGGCTCAACCACGCAGGTCTCGAATATCTGCAAATCAGTATCGACAACGTCGAGCCGGATGAAGTCTCGCGCAAGAGCCTGCGCGTGCTCGACAAGAAGCTGCGTTACCTTTCGGAGTACGCGGACTTTCACGTCAACATCAACTCCGTCATCGGCGGCGGGATCAAAAATCCGGACGACGCTTTGACAGTCGCTAAACGCGCGGTCGAACTCGGGTTCTCGACGACCGTAGGCGTGATTCACGATAGCGACGGAACGTTGAAGCCGCTGTCGAGTAAAGAGAAAGACATCTTCCAGCAGGTCAAAAAACTCGGAAACAAAGATCACGCGCGCTTGAACTGGTTCCAGGACAGCATCGCGGAAGGCAAAACGTACAACTGGCGTTGCCGCGCAGGCGCTCGCTACCTGTACGTTTGCGAAGACGGCCTGGTCCACTGGTGCTCGCAACAGCGCGGGTACCCGGGCATTCCTCTCGAGCAGTACACGATGGAAGATTTCGATCGCGAGTACAACACCGAGAAATGGTGCGCGCCGACTTGTACGTTACAGTGCGTACATCAGGTGGGAATTCTCGACAACTGGCGCGACCCGCAGAAGACACCGGCGCAGATGGCGCAGGAACAGAAGGACGCCGTCGGAGAGATGATCGGCGCCGACTAACGCGATCACGTCGAGCGGGTCCGGCCGAGTGGACCGCCGACGGTCGAAATACTCACTGAGCTCGAAAGTCCCAAACCAGATAATCGTCCAGCCATCACGACGATAGTATCCCCCTTCTCGACGATACCTTCGTCGAGCAACTTTTGCTCCCCGATCTTCAACATCTCTTCAGTCGATTCCGCCTTGCGCACCAGCAGCGGGTCCACGGCCCAGATCAACGCCAGCGACGCCTGGACCTCCGGCACGTGAG
This sequence comes from Acidobacteriota bacterium, assembly GCA_046732935.1. GTDB lineage: Bacteria > Acidobacteriota > Blastocatellia > Pyrinomonadales > Pyrinomonadaceae > PSRF01. The sequence continues at coordinate 174,248 of JBKPOC010000053.1, forward strand.
TCAAGGCGACGATTCGCTGATCGTGACGTATTGCTGATAGCCTGCGCGCCATCAATCCCGACGCCGTATAAACTGCCGTTACGGTCGTTCCCATCTCATCCGCCGCGAAGGCGGCCGCTTCGCACAACGCCCGGCTCACGCGTCCCGATTGCTTGCCAATGGGATTGAAGTTGTCCGCCTTCTTGCCTGACTCCGCCGACTCGATGATGCGCGCCATCGTGGCGACAGCGTTGACGGGATAGTCGCCGGTTGCGGTCTCATTCGAAAGCATGACGCAATCAGTGCCGTCCCAAACAGCATTCGCCACGTCCGACGCTTCGGCGCGCGTGGGACGTGGGTTTGAAACCATCGACTGCAACATCTGCGTTGCCGTGATCACCATCTTGCCTGCTGCGATCGAGTGTTCGATGATTCGCTTTTGATAGACCGGGACGAGCTCCACGCTCGTCTCGACGCCGAGATCGCCGCGGGCCACCATGATTCCGTCAGCCGCCTCGATGATAGCGTCGAGATGATCGATCGCTTCCGCCTTTTCGATCTTCGCGATGAGCGGCGCGTCTCCGCCGGCCTCGGCAATCAACTGCTTGGCGCGCTGGCAATCTTCCGCGCGGCGAACGAACGACAACGCGATGTATTCAGCTTTCTGCTCGACGGCCCAGCGCAGATCGACCTTGTCTTTCTCGGTGAGCGAGTCGATTGGCAACGCAACGCCGGGAAGATTGATTCCCTTGCGCTCGCCCAGCAGGCCGCCGTCGATGACGCGGCAATTCACGTCTGTGTCGGTGGTGCTTTCGACGATCAGCGAGAGCGCGCCGTCGTCCAGCAACAAGCGAGTCGTTGGCTTAACTACGCGAGGGAGATCCGGATAGTTAGTCGAGACTTGAGTTGCGTCGCCGGCGATGGAGCGGGTGGTGATCGTGAAGGGCTGTCCAGCAGACAGTCGTACTGGTTGATCGTCTTTTAGTTCTCCGGTGCGGATCTTGGGACCGGAGAGATCGACGAGTACGGCGATGGGCCGTCCCATCTTTGCCGCTGCCTCACGAGCGAGACGTATGTCGTCCGCTTTCTCTTCGTGCGTTCCGTGCGACATGTTGATGCGCACGCCATTGGCGCCGGCCTCGAGTAGTTTTTCGATGACTTGCGGTTCGCGTGACGCCGGGCCCAGTGTGATTAATATCTTGGCTCTTCTCAATTTCTCGACCTGTTGTTTAGGGAGTAGTTTTCAAAGCGGTTTCGACGGCGTCGTCGATTTTTGAACCTGACGCTGGGCCAAAGCCGACGAGACGATAGACGAGTTTGCCTTGTCGATCGAAGATAAACGTTTGCGGGATTCCGTCTTCGTCTGAAAGCAGGAACGTGGAGAGGTCTTCGTCCGGCATTGCGAGTGGGTAGTTGATGCCGAGTTCTTTGGCAAACTGCGGAATCTTCCGTTCATCTCCCGGGCCGCCGACGTTTAGACCAATGACTGTGAACCCCTGGTCCGTGTACTTCTTCTGCAATCCTACGAGGTGAGGAACGCTGCGGCGGCACGGGTCGCACCAAGTGGCATAGAAGTCGAGTACGAGCACTTTACCCTTGTACTCGGAGAACAAGCTGCGTTTCTTGTCGGAAAACGTCCAGCCCATGTTGTTGATTGACGACGCCTTCTCGGTTGGCGGCATGGGGTACGTCGTGTTGGCTGGTGGACCAGAAACGACGGGCGTCTTGGCTGGTTCGGTGGCGTCATTCCCGTTGCATGACATCAACAACATCATCAGCACAATTAATCCGAATAATCCGTGTTTCCGTCGGCGTTTCATCAGTGATTCTCAGGCTCCTCGATGGGTTTGTCAGGCACCGTCTCACCGGGGACGCGATACTCACCCTCAACCCACTTGCCGAGGTCGACAAGCTGGCACCGTTCGGAACAGAACGGACGGAACGGATTCTCTTTCCACTCGATTGATTTACCGCAGGTTGGACACTTCATCGCCACTCAAAAGCCGCACGCCGCCGAATACGCAAATTAGAGCGCAGCCGGTCGTTTGATCAGTATTCGTCGTTTGACGAAAGCGATCGTACCTTCGCGGCGCATGGCGTTCAAGCGCACCGTGACGCTTTCCCGAGTCGAGCCGACAATGGAGGCGATTTCGCGATGAGGTAGGGGAATATCGATAAGCACGCCTTCGGGCTCCGACACTCCATAGCGAACGGAGAAATCCGCGAGCAGGCTGTCGAGCCGGGCCGGAATGGCGTTCAAGGCAAAATCGGCCAGCCGGCGCTCGGCGTGATCAAGTCGTTGACCGATTAAACGGAAAGTGTAATCATGAAGCCGGTCATCCTCAGCCATCCCCCGTTTGAAATCCCCGACCTGTATTCGGAGGAGCCTGGAATTTTCGTAGGCAATCGCTGAATTCGCCCGTTGCCCCGCTAGAGAATAGAGCGCTGATTCGCCGAAAAGGGATCCTTCTGGAAGGATGTCGATCACGGCTTCCCGGCCAGTTTCAGTTTCGATGCGGCAGAGCTTTATTCGGCCGTGAACGATGGCATAGAGGCAATCTGCGGGTTCGCCGGCGCGATACACAAACCGGCGACGTCGGAAATCGAGGACCACTGAACTGCGAGCTAGATCAGTAACGAGAGAGTCGTCCAAGGTTGAGCCGAACTCGAGCCGCCGGATTAGGGCCGCGCGATCGTCCGCGGTTAAGTCTCTCGCGCGCTTCTGTTCCTGCACGGCTTTCATCTGCACGTCTCTCTGGGGTCGAGTTAACAGGTCTTACTTCGAGCGCCTCTGGCAGCGTGGTTCGTATTCAAGTGGCCTGCGCGGGTCAGTTTTTACGATTGTAAGGAAAACCGCCGCGAATTATTCCGGGCTTGTGAACTCTCTTTCGAATGAATCTTTGACTGCGATGCTAGGGCGAGTATCGGCACGACTGATTGACCGAAGCCCGCACTGTAGCATGAAGCTCATAGCGGCGCAAGATTTATAGGGCCAGCACTTGGTTTTTATGGAGCCTAAAGCAAACATCCTGATCGTCGACGACAACCCTGACAAGCTTGGTCTGCTCGAAGCTGCTCTCAGTCTGGCGGGTTACAACGTCACCACCGCCACTGACGGCGACGAAGCGCTCGCGGCCATCGACTCGTACCAGCCTGACCTGGTGATTACTGACGTAATGATGCCGCGGATGAACGGCTACGAGTTGGCCCAACGGATCAGGGCCAACCCGCTGACGAAGTTCATTCCCGTCATCATGCAGACGGCCGCCGGGCGCCGGGCTGAAGATTTGCGTCGAGCGTCGGAAGTTGGTGCGCTGGGATACATTACGGATCCGACGGACCTCGATCTCTTGTTGGCCCGCACGCGGACGCTGCTCGAGTTCAAGGCGTATCTCGACGTTTGCGAAGAAGCGGCGTTTACGGACCATCTTACCGGGCTCGCGAATCGTCGTCGGTTCGAACGGCAGTTGGAGCGCGAGGTCGGGCGCGTGTTGCGTTTCGAGCGCCCGTTTACGCTGCTGATGGTCGACATCGATAACTTCAAGAACATCAACGACACTTTCGGACATGATGCGGGCGACGACGCGATTCGCCGTATCAGCCGCGTCCTTCGTGAAGGAACACGCGGCATCGATCTGGCGGCGAGAGTCGGTGGCGAGGAGTTTGCTGTTCTTCTGGTGGAGACGAGTCAGTCGAGCGGAATGGAGGTTGCCGAACGGTTGCGCCTTGCCATCAAGACGTTGGAGACTGCGTCTGGGGCCTCAATCACTGCGAGTTTCGGGGTTGCAGAATGTCCGACAGACGCGCAAACTGCTTCTGAGATCATCAAGGCGGCAGACGTCGCCTTGTACCAGGCTAAGAGAAATGGCCGGGACCAGGTGGTGGCGATTGAGCTCGTCAGATCGAACTCGGTGGCGGCGGGGGACGTACAACGCGACTGAGGCTTAGCCACAAAGAGGCACAAAAGACACAGGTGGCTTTGCTTTAATCTTTATGTTTTTTGTGCCTATTCGTGGCTAAGGTTGAGGAATAAGAATGGCTGATTACAGGGAAAAGTTTGACGAGTGGCAACAGGCGGCGCGCCGGAAGGCCCGCGAGCTGGATGAGAAGTATGCGATCTCCGACATCGTTGGCGAGAGCGCGCGCGCGGCTGGAGAGGCGGCGAAGCGCGGTGCTGAGACGATGGCGAACGGCGCCGAGCGTTTGCGGGAAGAGGCTGAGAAGCTGACCGAAGATGAAGAGGTTGGTGACGCGGCGCGTCGGGCTGCGAGTGGTGTGAAGAAGGCGAGTGAAGTTTTTCGTGACGTTGCTGGTGGTGCGGGTAAGAAGGCCGGCGAGGTGTTTGACGACGCGAAGACTTATTACGATCGCGCGTCGCAGGTGATAGACAAGGGCGCGCGATTCACACGAGCGTCGACGGCGGCGACGACCGGAATTCTGAAGGCGCGTGATTGGATCAAGGAAAATCCGGGAAAGGCGGCTGTCGTTTCTGTTTCGCTCGTGCTTGGTATCCGGGCTGGCGCGGCGTTTCCCGGATTGGATGGTGTGCTTCTTGGTGCGCATCCGCACTGGTTCACGCATTCTGCGCTGCCGGTCTATGGCTTGCGCAAGGCGGGTGAGAAGTTTGACGGCTACTTGAAGAAACGCGAAGAGTTGATCGGGCGCGGCGAGCTGAGTGAGGCTGAAGCGCAGCGCGTGGAGTTTGAGCGGAACATTGCGAAGTATGTTGGCGCCCCGTTGTTAGGTGCGTTTAGTTGTGCAGCCGGCGCGGCGATGTGGGCGCAGATATTTCAACCTGGTCCAATCGTTGGCGCGCCCATCAGTTGGTTACTCGGCGGCAATCCCTTCCTGGACGGCATCTGGCTATTCGCCAACGGCGTCATCTGTTTCCACCAGGGCTACAAATTCTTCATGATCGCCCTCGCCAACCAGGAAGAAGTCGCCCGCGTCGTCCGCGAAATCAAAGGCCTGCTCCCCGCTGCGGCTTCTGCGTAGATGGTCTACCTCATCGTGATCGGGAACGGCCAGAAGCAGAGGATGAAGACGAGGAGGGTTAGGAAGCCGATCAGGCGGCGGGTGGGGCCGAGGGGCTCCATCATATAAGGATCAGGATGCGGGACGCGGAGCATTACTCCTAACAGCACCACATACAAGAAGCCGCTCGGGCTGCCGTGCCACCAGTAACCCAACACAGCTAACACTGCCATAGTGCCGAAGGCGATGCGGCCGATGAGACCATGAATCCGGCCGCCAAAGACGGCGAACGTCCCATGCCCGCCATCGAGTTGGCCCACCGGCATCAGATTCAAACTCGTAACCAGGAAACCAATCCACGACGCCATGTAGTAAGGATTGACCGGCGCGTTCGGATCGAGTGTCACACCCAACACCCGCGCGAGCAGTCGAAACAACAGCGGATCGTTGAAGAAGATCGCGTGCTCCTGCGGCGCCTGCGGTGGACCCACAGTCAAAATACCGACAACAGCCAACGGCACGGCAACCACAAACCCAGCGAGCGGCCCAGCGAGTCCGATATCGAATAGCGCCCGCCGCGACGGAATCGCCGCACGTATCTTGATAAACGCGCCAAACGTGCCGGCCAAAAAGATCGGCGGCGCGGGAATGAAGTACGGTAACGTCGCATCCACTCCGTAATGCCGGCACGCCAAGTAATGCCCCATTTCGTGCGAGAACAGAATCGCCAGCAGCGACGCGGAAAACGCTAACCCGTCAACAAGTACCGGCGGATGCGACAACGCATACTGCATCAGGCCGACGACGAAATAGACATACGACAGCGGCAGGTAAAGCACGTAATCCAACAACCCGGAAAGCGCCGGCTCGCGAGGCGTAAAATCCGTCGCCGCCGACATCACACCCGCCAGCGTCGTCGTCACAATCGTCACGGCGAACAGCACGCCATGCAGCCGCCACTCGCGCGTCCATATCGTAACCGCGGATTTTCTTAATGAAATGTCCATCAAAGCGAAAGGCTAGAGTTTGGATGTCAAAATTACAATCCAACTCTAGCCTGTAAACACCCTTGCAAATCTAAACCTAAAACTCGTCGTCGTCATCACCCGCGTCATCGAGCATGGTCTCGCCATCCTCGTGCGCCTGCAACTCTTTCCCCGGTTTGAAGCGAATCGTCTTGCCGGACGGAATCGCGACCTCCTCGCCCGTTCGCGGATTTCGCCCCACTCCCCGCTTCCGGGGCTTCACAACGAAGACGCCAAACCCGCGCAACTCGATTCGTTCACCTCGCGTCAAAGCTTCCTTCATCGAATGAAACAGAGCTTCGACGGCTTGTTCGGCTTTCATTTTCGGTACGCCGGTCTTGTCGGCCACGCGATTGATTATGTCTAACTTGATCACGCTTCGGGCCTCTTTTCTGGTCCGCAGGGGACGATGATGTCTGGGCTGCAAATGCAGGCAAGGATGATAGATAGCGCAAGTAAAAGCTGTCAAGGAATTGCCCAACGTGCGCGGCAATCACGGAAACTCTGATTGTTTGACAAGCGTTAAAGCGAAAGTTAACCTCAACCCGGCCATGTTTGGAATTCGAAAACGCCGGCCGCCTCCGTTTGGCGGCGTCCACGTCGACGACGACAAAGACATCCAGGAACACAAGCCTGAACACGCTTCCCGCAACGACCTCTGGTCGGAAGCGCGTTTGCTGCTGCGCGACCTGATCTTCGCGCTGATGATCGCCGCGCTCGTCGTCGTGTTTATCGTGCAACCGGTAAAGGTTGAAGGCACGTCGATGTTACCTCGCCTGCACGACGGCGAACGGATCTTCGTCAACAAACTGATCTATTACGACGAGTATCGCTGGGCCCCAAAGCTCGACCGCGGCGACATCGTGGTGTTCTGGTTTCCTGACGATCCTTCCAAGAGTTACATCAAACGCGTTATCGGTCTGCCGGGCGACAGAATCGAGATCGTCGAAGGCGTCGTCCGCGTGAACGATCGCGAGATCGAAGAGTCGTACCTCGATCCCCGCCTCAATCTTTCGCATCGCAGCATGGCGGCGACCGACATCAAACCCAATTACTACTTCGTGATGGGTGACAATCGCGACAACTCCAGCGATTCACGGCTCTGGGGACTGGTGCCCAAGAAGTACATCTACGGCAAGGCTTTGTTTCGCTACTGGCCGCTGACTTCGGCGAGTGTGATTCATCACGAGAACATCACGCCCCAAGCGACGCCGACTCCACTCGATACTACGCCCGGGTTCCAGCAGACGCCGTTGATCGAACCAAACCCGCAGCAGCGTTGAGCGTAGTTTTTTCACATGATTGATTGGCTGCGACTCCTGCTAATGATCTTCTACGCGCCCCTGCGCGGAATGCGACAAGTGCGCGATCGGGGCTCGCTCGCGCCGCTCGCGTTGATGGCGCTGTTCGGCCAGATTGCCTACCATCTCGTCGCCCGCAGGTTTGCCGGCCCGTCGCAATTCGCTCTCGGCGATGGACTGTTCTGGCAGATTCGAGAAGCTGCGACTGTCGTAGCCGTAATCGCCGTCGTCGTCGTTCCCATTCTTACTTTGATCGCGAACACGTTCGAGCGACGCGGCAGTTTTCGCGTGGTGATTACGCAGGAGTACGCTCCGGTTGCAGCGTCGATGTTCTATGTGTTGACCGCGGCCAGCCTCTATTCGATCTTAATCGCGGCCGCGCTTCACTACAGCGGTGTTCAGGCGCAGATTGTGGCGGCTGCTATTCAGAACGCGGACGACTGGCGAGGCACTGTTGCTCCTGAAGCAATCGACAGGCTCAAAGACCCGGCGGTTCAATCCGAAGGTTTGTTCCTGATGAGCGTGGTCGGATTGTTCGGGATCGGGATGGTGTTTGTCGTGAAGGATGCGTTTCGCACGTCGGTCCTGCGAGCGCTGGGAATCGTGATCGTCAGCGGTCTTGGTTCGGTGGTCGTCGCACCGATTGTGCAATCGCTTTTGTTGAGCGTGCTTGGTTCTCCGTTCCTGCTGATCATGGCGCTGCTGTTTCTGCGCGGTTACTTCACCGACATCATGGGAAGCCACCGCGCGAAGGCCGCGTTCAAACAGAACCTCGAGTCGGCGACTCTGAATCCCGCGGATGCCTCGGCCCACTACAACCTCGGTCTGATTCATCAGAGCCGGGGTGAGCTTGACGCCGCACGTGAACGGTTCGAGCGCGCTTTGCAGATTGACGACGGCGAGATCGACGCCAGCTATCAACTCGGACGCATCGCGCGCCAGCAGAAACGATACGCCGACGCCATTCAGAACTTCGAACACGTCGTCGCTCGCGCTCCGGCCCATTCGCAACACGAGATCTGGCGCGAGGTCGCGGCAACGTACATCGCGGCGGAACAGTTCGAAGACGCACGCATGGCGCTCGATCGATTTCTCGAACATCGCCCGTCCGATCCGGAAGGGCTTTACCTGATGGGCCGTGCACATGCCGGACTCGGTCACAAACGCGAGGCGACGAGCTTGATGCAGGCTTGCATTGAAGCCGTGAAAACGGCGCCGGCTTACAAGTATCGGACCAGCAAACGATGGCTGAACGAGGCGCAGCAGTTCATCAAGAGCAGCCAGTAGTCAGTTGTCCGTTGTCAGTGGTTTGGAGCTTTGTACTTAGTGCTTTGTTAGAAGAACAACTGACCACGGACAACTGACAACTGACTAACTACAAAAGATGACTGAACGAACCCCAGCACTCCTGGCACTTGAAGATGGCCGCACGTTTCGCGGCAGATCGTGGGCCGCCGGCGGCGAGGTCTGCGGCGAGATGGTATTCAACACGTCGATGACGGGCTATCAGGAAGTGCTCACCGATCCGTCCTACGCCGGACAGATCGTTTGCATGACCTATCCGCTCATCGGCAACTACGGCGTTAACGAGACCGACTCTGAGTCGTCGCGTCCGTGGGTCGAAGGATTTGTGGTGCGCGAGGCGAGCCGGATCGTGTCGAGCTGGCGCGCGGAAGAGAGTCTCGACGCCTATCTGAAACGCTGGAACATCGTGGCCATCGAAGGCATCGACACGCGCGCTCTCGTGCGCCACATCCGCGACAAAGGCGCGATGCGCGCGTGCCTGTCCACGACAGATCTCGATGAAAAGAGCCTCGTCGAGAAGGCGCGAATGTCGCCGCCGATGGAAAATCGCGAGCTGGCCAGCGTCGTCACGACCAAAGAGCGTTACGATGTTCCGGCGGCGGGCCAGGAACGTTTTCACGTCGTCTGTTACGACTTCGGGGTGAAAAAGAACTCGCTCCGCGAACTGGCACAACTGGGCGTGCGAACGACTGTCGTACCAGCTTCGACGCCGGCAAGCGAAGCGCTGGCGCTGAAGCCGGACGGAATCTTTCTTTCGAACGGACCAGGCGACCCGGCATCGATGAACAAGGAAGTCGCGGAGATTCGAGAGCTGTTACACGCGAGCGTTCCGATGTTCGGCATCTGTTTCGGACACCAGTTGTTGGGACGCGCGTTCGGCGCGAAGACGTTCAAGCTTGTCTTCGGACACCGCGGCGGCAATCAACCCGTGAAAGAAGTGTCGGGACACGGCGTCGAGATCACGTCGCACAATCACGGGTTTGCTGTCAGCGCCGAGAGTCTGCCGGCGGAGGTCGAAGTCACGCACATCAATCTCAACGATCAGTGCGTTGAAGGAATGCGTCATCGCACGTTGCCGATTATTTCAGTGCAATACCATCCGGAAGCCGCGCCGGGACCTCATGACGCGGAACATCACTTCCAACGCTTCATCGAGTTGATGGATCACTGAACCACAAAAGGCACAAACGAAGACACAAAAAGGCACAGAGTCGGACCCAACTTCTTTTGTGCCTTTTTGTGGCTAAAACCGCAAGCCAACTCCCGCGCTGAACTGAAGTTGATGAGTGAGTGCGGAAGGCGCTTCCACCACACCAGGAAAAGCCGGAATGAGTCGTTTGGAGTAACGGATCATCGTGTCGCCGGCATCGAACCGCGCAATGATTCGCGAGGTCGGATAGAACTCGAGCACGCCGCCCACGTCCATCGAGAAGTAAGTTCCCCGGTCGATGTGAAACCGCAGCACGGGGTTGAAGATGTTGCTGCGATCGAAGCCTTCGAAATAGGTGGTCCGGCTGAAAACGATCGCGCCCGGCCGTGCTTTTCCAAACAGACCGAACGGTCCAAACCGCTTGCCGACTTTCGCTCCCGCCTGAACCTGAAACATCTTGCCACCCGCGGCTTCAAAGCCGAACGTCCCGAGGTCGCTGGGGTAATAGTCGGCTTGCACTTCCGCAGCAAAGATGCGCGTGAAGTTATAACCAAACCGTACGCCGATGCCCGGCTGCGTGTTAGTGCCGTCAAGCTCAATGTCGTTCGGGACGCCGGCAGTTGAAAATGTGTACGTGAACTCCTGAACGTTCAGCGTTGAAAACTGAACGCCAAACTCAAACCTTCGCTCACGAGGAGACGCATCGTCACCGGTATCTTCCGTCGACTCCGGATTGAGGAAGCTAAAAGCAATACCGGAGCTGAACTGAAACTTATGTGCGGGCAGCCGCAACTGTTCCGGATCGGCTAATGCATGCGCCGGAGCTTCGCCGAAGTGGACCATCGTGTCGCCGATATCGAATCGTGCGATCACGCGTCGTGAAGGATAAAACTCGACGACGGCGCCGAGGTCGAGCGAGAAGAAGTTTCGCCGCAGAGGTTCGAGGATTGGAAAAGTAACTATCGGACCGTTACCTTGAAAAGGAAACGACACCGAACCCGTTTGAGTGCTGACTTGCCCAAAGCTTAGAAAACCGGGCCTCGCTTTTGCGAACAGACCAAACCTGTCAAAGCGTTTACCTGCCTTGACGCCGAACTGTGCCTGGAAGAGTCGTCCGCCGCTATTGAGAGACGGAAAGCCCGGCCGCGGAAAGAAGTTGGTTTCAGCCTCGACGGCGATCGATCGATTGAGGTTATAGCCGAACCTCAATCCGATTCCTGCTTCGGATTTTGACGGAGGAAACGGACCGAAAAAAGCATCGACTGGTTCGCCCGTGTGGAGCAGCGAGAAGTGAACGCCTACTTCTATCTTCGCCGGTTCTTGTGGTGAAGGTTCCTGGCCGTCCGCATCGAAACATACTGCGAGGAGCAAGAGAGTAAGGAAGAGGAATTTTTGCATTGTGGATCCTTCGGAAGTTGATTTGAGGTGATCATTCTTCGAGCGGCATTTTCAGTTCGCCGGTTGTAAGGTCTGGCCGAACGCGGATCATCTGTTCGGGTGTGCTGTCGGAACGTAACTCGTCGCGCAACTCTTGCGGCGGATTCGCGAGAGCGGGACTCGGTTCCAGCAGATCTGCGAAACCTTCGCTGCCGCGATGTTCCAGCCAGTGACGGTAAGTCACAGTAATGATCGCGACCACGGGAATTGCGAGGAATATCCCCGGCACGCCGGCAAGTTTCTCGCCCGCAAGTATCGCGAAGATCACGGCCAGCGGATGAAGATGAATGCCCTGGCCGATGAGTCGCGGATAGACGAAATAGTCGTGGATGATTCGCAGCACGCCGAGGAACAACAGCACCATAAACCCATTGAATGGTCCAGCGTGCAGCGTCGCCAGTATCGCGGCCATGAAAGCGACGACGAGTGGCCCAGCCAGCGGCACGAACTCAAACACGCCCGCAATGAACCCCATCACCAGTCCACCCGGCAGCCCCAGTAACGTAAAGCCCAGCGCGCACACGAGGCCGATCAGCAAGCACGCGGTCAACTGCGCGCGAATGTACGCGGCCAGCGTGCTGTTGATGTCCTGGAAAAACTCGTCACCACGCCACCGCCAACGGCCGCGCGGCAGCATCAACAATGCAGAACTGCGAAAACTCTCCGCGTCTTTCAACAAGAAAAACGCGAGAACGGGAATCAACACCAGCCACGGAATGTAAAGGACGATGTAACCCAGCAACAGCGTACCGAACGCGGTGACCGTATCGCTGACGGTCCCCATGACCTTGGGAATCTCGCTGTTTACCCAGTCGACGATTGGGCCAGGCATGCGGCGCGATCGTGAGTATTCGATGAGCTGTTGAGTTCTTTCTCCGAACGATTTCCAATATTCCTTCGCCTGATCGCGGAACGCGGGAAACTGGTTGCTCAAACTCGGCAGGATGACGAAAACGGCCAGTATGATCGCGGCGAGAATGATGACGTACGCCACCGCGATCGCCGCAACTTTGGGCATTGCGAACTCACGGGCGCCGATTTTCCGCGGCCGCCGAAGTATCTCCACCAACGGCGACACGAGATAGGCGAAAAAGATCGACAGCACGAGCAGCAGCAGGATGCCGGTGATCTTCGAGATCACCCACAAGAGTGCGATTACGGCGAGCAGGATGAAGATGACTCGCAGGATCACGCGAGTCGGAGGTCCGTAAGCTTCTACCGCTGCCTTGGCCGCCGTTACGGCAGCGTCTTTTGTATCGTTAGCCGGCATACGAGGCACAGACCGGGATCAGATGCGCGCGTGCAAGCGCCCGATCATTTCTCCCACGGCCTTTTGATCGTGATTGCTCAACTCTCTGAACTCAACTCCAAACGTGTTGGGGGTTGCGTGATGGACCACTTCGCCGTTCAACGAGAGCGCGTCGTCTCCGTCGAGCAGCAACAGGCCGAGTTGGTCTCCAACCTTGACGGTCGGGCCGGCCGGAAGGTTCGTGACTCTCACACCGCCGAGACTGATGTCTTGCGGTTCGCCGATGCCGAGCGACTCCTTCAGGCTCTCGTCTTCGACGGCCAAAGTCAGGCGCGACGTGACGTAGTAACGCGGGTAACGCCGGCGGTCGGGAGATATCTGATCAGTGGGTGACATCGTCATCGTCCTCTGCTGATGCCTCGCCCTCGCCTTCTCCCTCGCCTTCGCCTTCCGCGGGCGGAGGCGGCGCAACGCGTGGCGCGGCTGGTTCCCACACCAGGCCTTTCCATTCGTCAGTTTCGCCAAGCAATTGCAGGGCCGCGAGCGGATGTCCCGGATGACGCTCGATACGCAGCACCTCAGCAATCACTTGCAGCCGCTCGCCCGACTCGCCGAGCACCTCGAGCCGTACACGGCTCCCAACCTGGGGCAGTTGGCGCGGCAAATGGACGAGCGTTCCTTCGGGACCGACGTTCTCCGTTGTTCCTTCGGCGACGACGTGCGCGCCACTCGGTTCATCCCATTCAGCCTTCACTTCCAGACTGGCGAGGTAACGCGGTCCGGAACGATTCTCGGGTTCGGTGTACCGGGTCATGTTCATTCTTCCTCCGCCCTCAACTTCTCCAGAACTGAAAAATCTTCGAGTGTCGTAACGTCGCCGGCGACCGAGCCGCTGGTAGCAATCTCGCGCAGGAGACGTCGCATGATCTTGCCCGAACGCGTTTTCGGCAACGCGTCGGTAAACCTGATATCGTCGGGGCGAGCCAGCGCGCCAATCTCTTTCGCCACGTGATTGCGCAGCTCCTGGTTCAGCGCGTCGGACGGATTGTGAGAACCTTCGAGCGTCACGAACGCCACAATCGCGGAGCCTTTCAGGTCGTCGGGGCGGGCGACCACGGCTGCTTCCGCGACCGCCGGATGCGACACGAGTGCGCTCTCGACCTCCGCTGTTCCCAGTCTGTGACCGCTTACATTGATGACATCGTCGATGCGGCCCATTATCCAGAAATAGCCGTCTTCGTCGCGTCGCGCGCCGTCGCCCGCGAAGTAAATGCCTTCAATCTGCGACCAATACTGCTGGCGATAACGCTCGTCGTCGCCCCAGATCGTGCGCAACATCGAGGGCCATGGACGTTTGATCACGAGATACCCGCCCTGATTGGCTGCGACCGGTTGGCCGTCGCGTGTCATGACGTCGGCTTCGACGCCGGGAAACGGTTTGGTGCCGGAGCCCGGCTTGGTCGGCGTCGCGCCCGGAAGCGGAGTGATCATGATCGCGCCGGTTTCGGTCTGCCACCACGTATCGACGATCGGGCAGCGTCCCTTGCCGATTAACTCGCGATACCACATCCACGCCTCGGGATTGATCGGTTCGCCGACCGTTCCCAGCAAACGCAGACTTGACAGATCGTGCTTCAAGGGCCAGTGTTCGCCCCACTTGATGAACGCGCGGATCGCGGTCGGCGCCGTGTAGAAGATGTTCACTCGATGGCGCTCGATCATGTTCCAGAAGCGGTCGGGCTCGGGAAAGTTTGGCGCGCCTTCGTACATCAGCGAGGTCGCGCCGTTCGACAGCGGGCCGTAAACAACGTAGCTGTGACCGGTGACCCAACCGATGTCCGCCGTACACCAGTAGATGTCGTTGTCTTTAAGGTCGAACACCCATTTCGTCGTCAGGTGTGCTTGCAGCAGGTAACCGGCGGTGGTGTGGAGGATGCCTTTCGGTTTGCCGGTGGTGCCGGAGGTGTAGAGGATGTAGAGCGGATGCTCGCTGTCCAACTCTTCCGCCGGGCAATCGGCGCCGATCGTTTCCATCAACTCGTGCCACCAAAAGTCGCGACCGGGCTCCATGTGCTGTTGCGAGCCGGTGCGGCGAACGACGATGCAGGCTTCGACTGAAGGCGTTTGCTTGAGTGCTTCATCGACAGCGGCTTTCAGTTGTACTTCCTTGCCGCGACGCCAGCCGCCGTCCGCAGTGACGACGAGTTTGCAGCTTGCGTCGTTGATGCGATCGATCAACGCGGCACTGGAGAAGCCACCGAAGACGACCGAATGAGTCGCGCCGATGCGCGAGCAGGCGAGCATCGCGATCGCAAGCTCAGGAATCAGCGGCATGTACAAAGCGACGCGATCGCCTCGTTGCACGTTTCTGGCTCTAAGGACGTTGGCAAACTTGCAGACTTCCGTGTGCAGTTGCTGATACGTGAACGTGCGGGTCTCGCCTGGTTCGCCTTCCCAGATGAGTGCGGCTTTGTTGCGTCGCCAGGTTGTGAGATGACGGTCGAGACAGTTGTAAGAGACGTTGATCTTTCCGCCGCCGAACCACTCGGCGTGCGGCGCTGTCCACTTCAGCACTGTGTCCCACTTTTTGAACCAATGCAGTTCTTCCGCCATGCGCGCCCAGAAGCTTTCGGGGTCTGTGCTCGCTTCGGCGCGAAGGCTTTCGAGCTCTTCCAGCGACTTGATGTGCGCTTGCGCGGCGAATTCGGGCGGCGGCGGGAAGACACGCTCTTCCTGAAGTACTGATTCGATGTTAGTGGTAACAGTCGACATGATATCTTTTTCTAAGTCTTGATTTGGCTTGCCTGTGTATCATAGGGGATTGGCAATGGGCAATCGCAAATGAACCTTTACGTCGGCACGAGCGGCTACAGCTACAAAGAATGGAAGGGAATTTTCTATCCGGAGAAGCTGCCGGCGAAGGAGATGCTGCCTTACTACGCCTCGAAACTGCCGGCGGTCGAGCTCAACAACACGTTCTATCGCCTGCCGCAACCAAGCATGATCGAGAGTTGGAAGTCGCAGACGCCGGAGACTTTTCGTTTCTGCGTCAAAGCCTCGCAGGGAATCACTCACTTCAGGCGGCTGAAAGAAGCAGCGGGCGCAACCCGGTTGATGCTGGAGAGAATGTCGGTGTTCGAAGATCGCCTGGGTGCGGTGTTGTTTAGACTGCCCGAGAACCTGGAAAAAGATCTCAAACTTCTCGAGACCTTTCTCAAGCAATTGCCTGCGGATCCGCCGTCAGCGTTCGAGTTTCGCCATCCAAGCTGGTTCGACGACGACGTGATCGAGTTGTTGGGCAGTCAGAACCGCGTCCTCTGCGTCTCCGACACAGACGATCACCCAACCAGCCACATCGACAAAACAGCCGACTGGGGCTACCTGCGGCTGCGGCGAGTTGAGTACTCGACGGCGAATCTACGTGAATGGATTAGTCGGATGAAGGCTCAGGACTGGAAGACTGCCTTCGTCTTTTTCAAGCATGAAGACGAAGGCACCGGACCAAGACTCGCATCACAATTCATCGACTTAAACCAAAGTTGACGCGATCCGGGCCTCAGAAATTGCCGCCGCACGCGTCGTGACCACAGTCACAATCCAACTCGATCGTGTCGCCCGCCCCTTCGCAAGATGCGCTGCAATATTTGCCGCCTTCCTGCGGCGGACAAGTGCAGCTCGGGTTCTTACACTGCTTTCCGTTATCGTCAGCCATGAATCCCTCCAGATTTTTATTGCGTGAGTAAAGATTAGCACAAAGGCCTCAGATCTCAAGACGCCAGCGCCAGTGCAATCCGGGCGGCGACGCGGGCGTTGTTCTCGAGCAGCGCGACGTTCGCACGCAACGTGACGCCGCCGCTGCGCTCGGCCATTTGGCCCAGCAGAAACGGCGTCAGCTCGCGGCCGCCGATGCTATGGCGCTCGGCGCTTTCCAGTGCTTGATCGAGAACTTCCTGCAGTTGTTCGTGAGGAACTTCAAACTGCTCCGGCACGGGCACTGTCACCAACAACGCGGAATTGATTCCGAGAACGCGTTGCGGTTGAAAGATCGCGGCGATTTCAGCGGGCGTGTTTGCGCGCGCGTCAACCGGCAGGCCGCTCGTGCGTGAATAGAAAGCCGGAAACTCGTCGCATTGATAACCAGCGACAGTCACACCGTGGGTTTCCAGCCATTCGCGCGTCGCGGGCAAGTCGAGAACGATCTTCGCGCCGGAGCAAACGACGACGATGGGCGTGCGAGCAAGTTCCGGAAGGTCTGCTGAGATGTCCGGCAACGAGCCGCGATGGACGCCGCCTATGCCGCCGGTCGCGAAGACATTGACTCCGGCGCGATGGGCGATCCAACAAGTGGTGGCGACTGTCGTCGCGCCGTCCCACCCTCCGACCACCGCGAGCGGCAGATCGCGCGTGCTGATCTTCTTGATGTTGTCGTCTTCGGCGAGGTGACGGATCTCTTCGTTGTTCAGTCCGACTTTCAGCTTGCCGCCGATGATGCCGACAGTCGCAGGCGTCGCACCCGCGTCACGAACAATCGCCTCGAGAGTGCGCGCGGTCTCCAAGTTCAACGGCCGCGGCAAACCGTGCGCGATGACGGTCGACTCGAGCGCCACCACAGCTTTGGACGCCGCGACTGCGGGGTCAATTTCAATCATGCTTTTCGAATCAGCGTGAATACAGTTCCCCCGTTATCATGCCGCCATGCGATCTCGGCATCGATAAGCCCAGCCCGCGCTTTCATGTTTCGCAGTCCGCGTCCTTCGGAGTTGTTGTCCTGCGAATTGAACGGCCGCCCGTTGTCTTCGATTCGCAACGCGAAGTCGCCGGCCGCGGATGTCTCGACGAACATCTTGACTTGCGTCGCCGCCGCATGACGCCAGATGTTGTTCACGGCTTCCTGCACGATGCGATAGATCTGCATCTGCACGCTCGGCGGCAGTTGCGTGTTCTCCTCGATCGACTCGTCACAGTGAAACTCGTATTCGAACCGTTTCTCGACCGGCGCATCCTGGACCGCGTGCGACAACGCAAACTCGAGCGCCGCAGCGAAGCCGACGTTTTGCAGCACCGAGGGGCTGAGATCTTCGCAAATGCGGCGCACCTCCTGCGAGATCGTCTCGATCTCGCTTCGCAACGTCGACGTCTGCTTTCCGGCTGAATCGCCGTTCGGCTTGATCTGATCGGTCAGCAACGCGAGGTGACGTAGGTCGGCGAGTGTTTGATCGTGCAGGTCGCGAGCGATACGTCCGCGCTCGCGTTCGGCTTCGTTCGCGAGGTTCAAACGCGCATCAGCAAGCTCGCGGTTCGCGTCGACGAGCGCCGCGCTGGTGGCGACGATTCTCCGTCGTTCGAGTATGGCCCAAAGGAGCGCGAGTAAAGCGAGCGCCAGGAGAATTGCGAGCGCCGTCGAAGTCCACGGGAACGGCGCGCGCGCGACTGTGAACGAAAACGTCAACGGGTCAGAGCTCGTCAGGTCTTTCGTAAAGGCGCGCGCCGTGACCGTGTACTTGCCCGGCTTCAAACCTTCCATCGTGAACTGCGACTCCCGCGACAGTTTTTGTTTCACCGGCCGGCCCGCACTGTCGACCAACGTGAACGCGTATTGAAACTGCTCCGGAAACGTACGGCTGCTGATCGCGGTGACGTCGAGCAGCAAACTGTTCTGCGGGTATTCGAGATTGAGTCCGGCTTGCAGCTCCGAAGGCGCATGGACGCGCTTGCTCAAGATGCGCGTCACCGACAACGGCGGGGCGGAACGTCCCGGAACGTAACGAGCGATGCCGCGGTTCGTGGCGATCAGCAAAGCTTCATTCCCGTCAGCCATTCGTTGCGGCAGAACGGCGAAGACGTTTTGCGAAGGTAGTCCCTGTTCGGAGTCGAGCTCGCTGGAGACTGGCCCAACGACCGGATCGAGCAGTACTCGCAACAAACCGTTGCCGCGCGTGCCGCACCAGATCTCGTTCGTCTTGTCTGACGCTAAAACGAAACGCACATCGACATTCGGGAGCGTCAGGACGCACGCTCGCGACTGTTGGCAAAGATAAACGCCCGCTGAAGTGCCGAGCCACAACGAGCCATCAGGTGTGCGCGCCATCGAACGCACAGCCACGTCTTTGAAACCTGCGAACGCCGGCTCCTCGCGAACCGTCTTACCGTCTGAGACGAGCACGCCGTCTTTCGCCGTTCCGATCAGCAGACGGTCATCGCCGTCCGCCAGCAGGCTGATGGGTTCACGTCCGATGGAACCAGGCCAGGTCAAACTCGCGCGGCCGCCGTCCATCCGCTCGATGCCGCGTCCGAAGATTGCGTAGTAAGTCGCACCGCGAAATTGGGTGATTGCGCGCACGCTGCCGACGCCATCTGCGTTGATCGAACCCGATTCGAGTCGCGTAAACGCCTGTTCTTGCAGTGACTGCTCGGGACCTTTTGGCGCAACGTAGAAACCGCTGACCGCCGCCACGAGCAAGCGTTGCGCCTTGTCTTCCGAGATCGCATAGACAATGTTGCTGCCAAGCCCGGGAACGTTGGTCCATGACGCCGTCGCGTCGTCGTAAACGAACAGACCGCGATTCGTGCCGGCGATCGTTCTGCCGCTGCTTGTTTGATAGAGCGTTCGTACGAAGTTGCTGTCGCCGCTGTCGCCGACTGACTCGACGCGCGGCGCCTGCGGATCGTAGCGGCAAACGCCGCGGTCCGTTCCGAACCAGATAACGCCTTCACGATCGCAGAAGATCGCGTAGACGTGATCCGAACGCAGACCGCCGGCAGTGCCGTCGAACGTGAACCGCTGCGTCTTCGACGGCGAAACGTGAAACACGCCGCGCCCGTCCGTGCCGATCCACATTTCGTCGTCGATGGATCGCAACGACAACACCGGGCCCGTTGGCGCTTCGCTGCGCTTCAGGCCCGCACGCTCGTCGCCCGTCGACGTGCCTGGCTCCTCCTTTTTGGCGCGTGCGCCGACCCAGATCTTGCCGTTCTTGTCGCGTTCGATGGCGTTGATGAAGTAGACCATCGGCCGCATCTGCACGCCTCTCGCTTCGCCGTTGTTCACTTCCATCAACCCGCGGCTCAATGTCCCGAGCAGCAACTGGCCGCCTGACAAATTGATGCTCGTGATCGGAAGCGGACCCGGATGATCGCGGTCGGCGCTTTCGAGCGGTTTGTTCAAGAGCTCGCGACTTTGAATAACGTGCCTGGTGACGGTCTGCTCGTCTACGGTCGTCGTTTCGACCTTCACGTGCGACTCGAACACGTGCCCTTGTTCCGTCGCCATCACGGCGACTCCTTTTTCCGCTATGGCGATCGACGAGACAGACTGGTTCGCCGTCTCGTTTACCTTCACAAAGTCGCGCCCGTCGAACCATGCCGCGCCGGTTTCGCCGCCGATCCATAACGTGCCGTCCTGATCGGTTTGCAGCGCCAGGATTCTGCCGGCGGGCAACGATTGATCGTTGATGGTCTGCGTGCGGCGCCCGTCAAACTTCGCCAGTCCTGCTTCGGTGCCGAACCACATCGCGCCGTCTGCTGTTTGAGCGATCGCGCGCACGCGATTCGACGGCAGGCCATGAAACAACGTGACCGCACCCCACTGATGAAGTCCGGTTAACGGAGTGGGCGACGGCGAGGGAGACGGTGACGGCGAGGGTGAAGGTGACGGCTGCGGTTCGCCTGTTTGCGCCAGCGCACTAAACACGCAAAAAAGAAGCGGCAAGATCCATGCTGATCTGCTTCTGAACATCCGTGTTATCTGTGGTTCTTCTTCGTCGCAGCTTCGCGTTTCTGTTCTTCGTTGAAGCGTTTCTGGTCCTTCTGCAACCAGGATTCGAGGTCGTTCGCGGCCTTTTCCAGTTCATCACTGTTCAGCAGGCCACGCCGCAACGCTTCGAAGAATGCGCGGGTGCGGATGTTGTAAGCGAGCTTCTCGTACGCTTCCTGGTCCGTACCTTCCGCAACGGTAACGAACAGCTTCTCGTAAAGCGTAGCCAGACGGCTTTCGACGCCGCGCAAGCTCAACGAACATTTGCGCGCGATGGCCCAGTTGGAAAGCCCGAGCGCGAGATAGTAGAGCGCCTCGGCTTCAAACTCCGTCAGCAACGGTCGTTTGAATGAGTCTTTGAACGCCGGATCGATCATGTCCGCGCCGTCTTCCAGCACGGCCGCGACGAAGCGCAAAAACCGCGACTCCGGATTGTTCTTGTGAATGAAGCCGTAGGCCGGCGGCGGATCGACTGACTTGACGATCTTGCGGATCTCGTTGATGTAAATTTCGTGCGGAAACTGCGTCCAGAAGATGATTCGCGCAGTCGGGAAGTCGCGCCAGATCGCACGCGCGGCTTTCACGCCCGACAGCTTGGGCATCTGAATGTCGAGAATGCAAACGTCGGGTTTTTCGTCGAGCGCGAGCTTGACCGTCTCTTCGCCGTCGCCCGCCTCGAATACCGGCACGTGCGAGGGAAACTCCTTCTCCAGAATCTCGCGCAGGTAGTGGCGCTGGGCCATGTTGTCTTCGGCAATCAGGATCGACATGACGGCAGGATCATATCGCCCGGCCCGGCGGAGCGGCAACGTGGCTGACCACAGAGGAGAAGGGGCGATGCGGGGATGGGGTGACGGGGAGACGCCGGTTCGAAGCTCGCGGCTTTCTCCGTATCTCCGCTTCCCCCCTTCTCCCCTCACCCCTTCCCCCTTGACGCCTGCCACCCGTTCGCACTATGAGTGACCTCATGACGAAAAATCTAATCTCTCTGATCTGTCTAATCTTGCTTGGATCTGTGGTTCAAGCCCAGGAAGCGCGGAACGAGAAACTCTGGCAGCGCGCCCTGCAAATCCAACGTCGCGCCATCGTCATCGACACACACAACGACGTGACGACGCCGATGACCAACGACTACTACGATCTGAGCGGCCCGCCGCCCGTGCCGTATCGCACCAGCATCGAACGCATGAAACAGGGCGGACTCACCGCGGAGTTCTTCTCGCTTTACGTTCGTCCCTGGTACGTTGAACACGGCGGCTCAGCACGACGCACGCTCGACATGATCGACTCCGTTTATCGCGCCGTCGAGCGTCATCCGCGCGATCTGATGATCGCCACGTCCGTCGCGGACATCAGGCGCGCGAAACGCGAGGGCAAGATCGCCGCCTTGATGGGCATCGAAGGCGGGCACGCGATCGAAGACTCGTTGCCGACATTGCGCGAGTTCTACCGGCTCGGCGTCCGCTACATGACGTTGACCTGGAACAACACGAACAACTGGGCCGACGCGGGCCGCGGCGAGAAGAAGTACGGCGGCTTAAACGACTTCGGCCGCGAGGTTGTGCGCGAGATGAACCGGTTGGGAATGCTCGTCGACGTTTCGCACGTTTCGGACGACACGATGAGCGATGCGCTCGACGTCTCGAAGGCGCCGATCATCGCGTCACATTCGTCCGCGCGAGCGGTAAGCGACGTGCCGCGAAACATTCCTGACGATCTACTGAAGCGGATTGCGAAGAACGGCGGCGTCATTCAGGTCAACTTCTACAGCGGGTTCGTCGACACGAAAACGGTGACGCCGCAAAGCCAGGAACGCGACAAGCGGTTGAAAGCGCAACAGGACGCGCTCGACAAAAAATACAAAGACGATCCGGAGCGGCTCGCAGAAGAGAGCGACAAACTCGAGCAGGCGAACCCGCTGCCGCCGCTGCCGCTCTCGAAGTTGATGGACCATTTCGAGCACATCATCAAAGTTGCGGGGATCGATCACGTCGGCATCGGCGCGGACTTCGACGGCGCCAACGACATGCCGGAAGGCGCGAAAGACGTTTCGATGTTGCCGAACATCACGTACGAGCTGCTGAAGCGTGGTTACAGCGAACGCGACATCAGGAAAGTGCTCGGCGAAAACCTGTTGCGCGTGATGGCCGAAGCTGAACGCGTTTCGCGTTCGATGAGCAAGTCGATCAGCGGCGACGGCAGCACGAGAAGGATTAAATAAGAATAGTCCGTGTCATCTGTGTTGCCACCGATGACACGGACCTTCAGACTGAAGCAAGTAAAAGAAGAGAGTTAATTACTTATCGGTTCTGACCTCCGGGCCGACCCGAGTGTGCGCCCTGCCCCGACTGGCCTGATTTGCCGCCGCCCTGCGCGAAATCATCATTCTCTTCGAGTGGATTGTTCTTCTGGCCCGCGCCCTTCTGTCCGGTTTGCTGACCCTGCTGCGGATTGCGTCCGGGTGACTGCTGGCCGAAGCTTTGATCGTCTTTCTGGCCCGCCTGACCCATGTTCCGGTTGAGGTCGTCATTCATTTTGTCTTGCGCCATGTTATCTATCCCTCCCGTTTGGTTGATTAACATTTAGCCGCTAATGAGATAAACAACACGCGTGCCAATAGGAAAAAAGCGGAAATCTGCGTCTGGCAACGCACAAGGACAGTTCGGAAAACGATCAAGGCGTTAAAAGATCATACACTGCTGCATGTTATTATTCGTTGAAATCAATGACTCAGGCAGGTCTGTATATTCATATCCCATTTTGCCGCTCGCGCTGCTCGTATTGCGATTTCGCGACGGGTATCTACCAGGGCGAGCTTGCCGAACGATACGTCACCGCCGTGGTCGACGAGATTGCGAATTCGGCAAAGGCTGGAGAGGTCGATACGGTCTATTTCGGCGGCGGCACTCCTTCGTTGCTCACGCCGGCCCAACTGGACCGAATCCTTTCGACCGTACACAAACATTTCGCGGTGCAGCCCGATTCCGAAGTGACGCTGGAGATGAATCCAGGGACTGTCACTCGCGATCAGCTTCGCGCGTTCCGAGAACTCGGAATCAATCGCGCCAGCTTTGGTGCGCAAACGTTCGACGACGCTGAGTTGGCGAAACTCGGCCGTTCGCATACGTCCGCCGAAACGCTCGAAACGTTCGCGAATCTGCGCGCAGCAGGTTTTGAGAACGTGAGTTTCGATCTGATCGCCGGACTGCCCGGGCAAACACTCGCGGGCTGGCAGCGAAACGTCGATCGAGCGCTCGCGCTCGAACCGGAGCATCTGTCGTTCTACCTGCTCGAAGTCCACTCGGGAACGCCGCTGGCGGACCACATTCGCCGCGGCTTGCAACCGAAGCCTGACGAAGATCTCGCCGCTGACATGTACGAATGGATGCTCGAGCGGGCGGCGAGCGCGGGCTACGAACATTACGAGATCTCGAACCTGTGCAAAACGGGTTTCAGTTCGCGTCATAACACGAAGTACTGGACCGGCGCGCCTTATTACGGATTTGGCTGTTCGGCGCACTCGTTTGACGGTGCCTCTGTGAATAGAGGGCTTCGTTGGTCCAACGAGCGAGACGTCGCGCGATATGTCGAAGCGGTCGAGCAACACACGTCGCCCATCGTCGAACAGCACGAGCTAAGCGACGTCGATCTGCGCGCGGAGGCTCTGTTTCTCGGAATGCGTATGATGCGCGGCGTCGATCTGCGCGAGTACAACGAAACGTTTGGCGTCGATCTGCTCGCCGAGCGTCGCGACGAACTGGATCGTTTCCGCGAAGCAGGTTTGGTTGAGTTTGACGGCGACCTGATGCGATTGACGCGCAACGGCGCGTTGATGTCGAACGAAGTGTTTGCGGCTTTTGTATGAGGCAGGTCTTTGGACTTAGGTCTTGGGTCTTTGGATTTTAAATTTTCAGGTGCAGTAACGAAGGCCCAAGACGAAAGGCCCAAGACCCAAGACCAAAGACCAAAGACCAAAGACCAATAATCAAACCAATGATCATTGCCATCGACGGTCCTTCCGGATCCGGCAAATCAACCCTGGGCCGCATGCTGGCGCGCGCGTTGAACCTGCTTTACATCGACACCGGATCGATGTACCGCGCGGTTGCGCTTGCCGTGATCGAAGCGGCGCTCGATCCGGCTGATAAAGACGCTGTCACTGAGTTGGCCCAACGAATCGATATCGATCTCGCAGGCGATCCGGATTCGTTGATCGTATCTGTGGCGGGCCGCGACGTCACGGAACAGATTCGCACTGAGGCAGTGACGGCGATGTCGTCGATCGTCTCGAGTATTCCGGGAGTGAGACGCGCGATGGTGACGCGTCAACGCGAGATGGGAAAACGCGGCGCGGTGCTGAACGGCCGCGACATCGGAACGGTTGTTTTCCCCGACGCTGACATCAAGTTCTTTCTGGACGCCTCGCCGGAGGAGCGCGCCAAACGCCGCTTCGACGAGGATGTATTGACAGACTCCAGCGCCACGCTGGAGCAAACACTAGCGGAGATGATCGAGCGCGATCGGCGCGATTCGACGCGCGCTGATTCGCCGCTGAAGATTGCTGACGACGCGATCGTCATCGATTCAACCGGTCTATCTATTGAATCCGTATTCGACGTAATGATGAGCCATGTTCACAGGGATCATTGAAGAGCTCGGCGCTGTGCGCAGTATCGAGATGCGCGGCGAGAACGCACGGATTGTCATCGGCGCGCACGTCGTGACGGAAGGGACGAACCACGGCGACTCGATCGCCGTCAACGGCGTCTGTCTGACCGCGCTCGACATTCAACCCGATTCCTTCGCGGCCGACGTCTCACGCGAAACGCTCAACCGTTCGACTCTCGGGAGTCTAACGGCCGGCACGCCGGTGAATCTCGAACGCGCGGTCACACCAGCGACGCGGCTCGGCGGACACATCGTGCAGGGACACGTCGATGCGCGCGGCACGTACCTCGGCGTGGAGGACCACGGCGAGTCGTGGACGGTTCGTATCGGGTATCCGAAGGAGATCGGGCGTTATCTCGTCTTTAAAGGCTCAGTCGCGGTGGAGGGCATCAGCCTGACGATTGCCGACCTGAATGACGAGTATTTCGAAATCGCGATCATTCCCAAGACGTGGGAAGTCACCAACCTGTCGCACCTGAAGCCCGGCGACGGCGTGAACCTCGAAGTCGACGTGATCGCGAAATACGTTGAACGGTTGGTTGAACACAGCTAGGACTGTCTGTTGGCGGGTTGTCAATGGTCAGTTGTCCGTTGTCCGTTGTCAGTTGGTTGAGTGAACTGACCAACAACTGACTACTGACCACTGACCACTGACCAACGGATGGTTTATCAATTTCGGGCTTTCGGTTAACATACTTTTCGTGGCTATAGCGACCATCGATGAAGCCGTCGCCGACATACGCGACGGACGCATGATCATCATTGTCGACGACGAAGATCGTGAAAACGAAGGCGATCTCGTGTGTGCGGCAGAAAAGGTCACGCCCGAAATCATCAACTTCATGGCCCGGCACGCGCGCGGCCTGATCTGCTTGCCGCTCACCGAGGAGCGTTGCGACGAACTGCACCTCACCACGCAGGTCGCCGACAACACTTCGTATCTCGGCACCGCATTCACCGTCTCCATCGATGCGCGACGCGGCATTACCACCGGCATCTCCGCCGCCGACCGCGCGACGACGATACTCGTCGCGGTCGATCCGGCGTCGCGGCCGCAGGATCTCGCGCGTCCCGGTCACATTTTTCCCTTGCGCGCCAAGAACGGCGGCGTGCTCGTTCGTCCCGGTCAAACCGAAGCGAGCGTCGATATCGCGCGGATCGCCGGTCTCTACCCCGCAGGTGTGATCTGCGAAGTGATGAACGAAGACGGCACGATGGCGCGTCTCCCGCAGCTCGAAGTCTTCGCGGCGCAGCACAATCTGAAAATGATCACCGTCGCCGACCTCGTGCGCTATCGCATCAGCAAAGAGATGCTGGTGCGTCGCATCGTCGAATCGGATCTCCCGACGGTTTACGGTCGCTTCCGGGCTATCGCTTACGAAAACGTGATCAACGGCGACGTCCATCTCGCGATGGTGATGGGCAACGTGAGGACTGACGAACCGGTCCTCGTTCGCGTCCACACTGAAAACGTGACCTGCGACATGTTCGGCTCGCTAATCGACGACACGGGCTTTCAGCTTCACACGGCGCTCGAAAAGATCGCGGCCGAGGCGCGCGGCGTGGTCCTGTACCTGCGCCAGCGCGAGCACAGTCTCGATTTGGTCAACCAGTTGCGTACGTACGCCCTAATGCAGGAGAGCAAGCTGAATAAGCGAGAGGCGAGTTTGGAAACAGGTTACGGAGTCGATCGCGACTACGGCGTGGGCGCCCAGATCCTCCACGACCTGGGGTTGCGGCGGATATTACTTCTATCGAATCATCCCCCCAAAGTAGCAGCACTGGAAGGTTTTGAGCTTTCGGTTGTCGGCAATGTGCCGCTGGGTGAGCCGGCGTCGATGAAGGACCAGCAGCGTGCAGATGTCGACAACACAAAGCAACGAACCTGAGCGTTCCGGTCATCCGAACGCGGTGGTCCAGCGTTTAAAATCCGTGTAAGCGGTGCAGTATAAAGCTGACACCTGTTCGGTCTCTCCCTCAAGCATTCAAAGTTCCCTGAGTCGCGTGGCGGCTGTGTGTTATGAGTGTAGACGATCCTGAAACCACGGGTAACAAGCAAGCTCCCCCTCAAAAGCGCTGGCGCTACTTCACGCGTCGCCATGCGATTCTTGCCGGCTTGATCATCGCCGCCGGCGCGCTCGCGTTGATCGTGCTGGCGTTCTTCCTCTACCGCCTCGGCTTCGTCGATCGCTACATCGCAAACCAGATCAAACAGACCTTTGCGAACTACGGCATCCGCGCGGAGATTCGCGACTTTCATGCGGACGTACCGCCGCAGACGGTGACGATGAACGGAGTTGAGCTCTACGACTCTGTCACGGGAGCGCAACTCGGCAAAATCGACGAGCTCGTCGCCACGATTCGCATCGAAGACCTCTATGCCCTGAACCTGCGCCGCAACATCAACCTGAAAGATCTCAAGATCAAAGGCTTCGAAGCGTGGGTCACGTTCGACGAACAGGGACGCTCAAACTTCAGCAACATCCACATTCCCCCGCCGGAACCAAACAAACGGATCCTATTTGCGTATTCGACCGCCGCTGTCGAGATCAAAAACGGCGTGATTCACTACGGCGACGCGCGTCACGAGATCTCAGGCGAGGCGCGCAACCTCGAAGCGACAGTCCAGCCTGACGATCCGAACGCGCCGGCCGATAGCCGGATGAACACGGTCACGTTGAACGTGACGGATTCGAGTCTCACCTACGACGGCCGGCCGATCAACGACATCGCGTTTCATGCGCGTGGCCGCGTCAATCAAACGCGCGCTGAGGTTGACGAAATCGTGTTGCGCTCGCCCGTCGCCGAAGCGCGTTTGCAGGGAACGATGGACGACTGGCGCGCGCTTCGTTACCAGATGCAGATCACGTCATCAGTCGATCTGACGCAGCTCTCGGAAACGCTGCAACCAGGCGCGACGCTCCGCGGCGCGGGAAATTTCGCGGGGACAGTCACGGGCGAGGGCGATCAGTTCAAGATAACGGGCGAAGTGAAGTCGGACGCGCTTGCTGCTGACAACATTCGCTTGCAAGGCCTGAACGTCAACGCGAGCGGAACAGTGCAGGGCCGCACTTACGACATCAACGGCAAGGCAGTCGCGGACCTGCTGAACGCCGGCGACTTCCGGATCGATTCGCTGCAACTCGCGGGACAGGTGATGGGCACCGGCACCAATTTCCGTTGGGTGGGCGAGTTGCGCGCTGTTGCGGAACGAAGTTACGGCACGACGCTCGCCGGTTTGATCCTTCACGACGCGCGCGCCGAGATGAACGACGGCGTGCTGACCGCGTCGTCAAAACAGTTCAGCGCCAACAGTCTCACCGCCTCGGGCGCGAAAGTAAACGGAATCACCGCGACCGACTTGCGTGCGAAAAGCCAGAACGGCGTGACGACGGCGACAGTCGCGAGTGTGAAAGCGGGAACGATCTCGGCCTCGAACGCTCAAGTCAAAGGTGTTACCGCAAACAACATCGACGTCGTCGATCGCGACGGCGTGACAAACGTTGTCGTGAAAAACGTGCAGGTGGGCGCGACGAGCGCAGCGGGCGCGGAGATCGGCAGTCTCAACATTGCAGGCGTTCGCCTGTCTGTTCGTAACCGTCGGATCGAAGGCTCAACGGCGGACATCGACGCTGGTACCGTGAAGCTTGCCGACGGCGAGGCGAAGAACGTCAAACTCACGAAACCCGTGTTCGTGGTCGAGCCGTCGGGGAGTTATCGTGCGAGCGCTGACTTGAGCATCGGCGGCGGCGTGATGGGCCAGATGGAGATGGGCCAGGCGCGGGCGGCCGTCGTCGCCACGAACCGCGAGATCCAGCTCAATCACTTCACGGCTGACGTGTTTAAAGGACGCGCCAGCGGAGACGCGCGCATCGCGATCGTCAAAGGCGGAACGTCGCAAGTGAGCGCGAGCTTCGACAACCTCGACGTCGCTGGCCCACTAACGGCACTCGCAGGCAGCGCAGTGCCGCTCTCGGGCCGCGCCACAGGCAGAGTCGATCTTTCGTTCCCTGGCATGGAATACAAACTCGCCACGGGAACAGTCACCACCAGAGTCTCGGCTGAAGCGGGCGAAACCAATGGTGAGAGAATCCCGATTACGGGTGAAGTCGCGATTCGCGCCAATCGCGGCCTGTTCGACATTCAGAATGTAAACTTGCAAACGCCGGCGACAAAGCTCAACGCCACCGGCCAGTTTTCATTTGAAAACGATTCGAACCTCAACGTCGATCTCGCATCCTCCGACGCCGAAGAGCTTCAAGCCGTGCTGATCTCGTCAGGTCTGTTGCCGGATCTCGAAGAGCAACTGCGAACCTGGGATATCGGTCTCGGCGGCCAGCTCACCTTCAACGGCAACATTCGCGGCAGCTTGAAGTCGCCTGACGTGAACGGCCGGTTCTCGCTCGGCTCGCTGCTCGTTAAAGGCATCGACCTCGGCACGTTGTCGGCGTCGGTCGCGATGAACGGAGCGGAGATTCACATCCCCGATGGACGTTTGGTCGAACGCGACGGCGGCGGCGTTCAGTTTAAAGTGACTGCGCCGCGTAGTGGCGAGAACAACATCTCGGTCGAAGCTACACTCGACCGGATGAACGCGCGCGTCTTGCTGGCCCTTTCGCCGCTGAAGAACAACCAGCAGTTTGCGTCCGACACTGACGGCGATCTGTCAGGTCAGATAAAAGTAACCGGCATTCCGAATGAGATGAACGGCAGCGCCGATGTGCGTCTTGGCGCCGGCAAGTTGGCAGGCGAGCCGGTGCAGTCGATGACCGCGCGTGCCACGTTCAACGGGCCGAACGTCAACGTCGAAAACGTGGACCTGCGTCTGGCGACAGGTCACGTCATCGCCAGCGGCAAGCTCAACACGAAGAGCAACGACTTCGATTTCCAGGGAAAAGCTGAAAACATCGCGTTGGCCCGCATCGTAGCGTTGACGAACCGTCCCAACTTACCGCCGGTCACGGGTTCGGCTGATTTCTCCGCGCACGTCGTCGGCAATCTCGCCGCGCAGAACTTCTCGGCTTATCAGATCACGTTCGACGGACAGGGACGCGACGTTACGATCAACGGCCGTTCCGCCGGCACGATCGCGCTGACCGGCAGGACCGAGAACCAGCGACTCAACGTCAAGTTCACCACCGGCGTGCTTGGGGCGCCGCAGGAGGTCACTGCACAAATCAATCTTGCTGACGAGTTTCTGGCGTCCAACATCGAGACGACGTTCACGAGTGCGGACCTAACGAACCTGTTTCAACTCGCTTTGCCCGGCGCCGGCGTCAGAATGTCGGGCCGGGCCACCGGATCGATAACGGCCAGCGGCAACCTGCTGGATGAGGACGGCAACTTGTCCTTGGCTGGTTTGACCGGCTCGGCGAAGTTCTCCGAGCTCAGTTTCCGCGTCGAAGACGTCCAACTCAGCGCCACGACGCCTCTCGAAATCGCTTTCAACCCAAGCGAGATCACGTTCAAGGGAACGCGCTTCACCGGACCAGGCACGAACATCGTGCTCGACGGTTCGCTCGCGAGCGGCGCCGGCGGCAAGCAGAACCTGAACATCAACGGCGATCTGAATCTGCGCGTATTGAACGGCATTTCGCCTGACTTCTTCTCGTCGGGCACTGCCGTAGTCGCCGTCCGCATCAACGGCAGTTACGAGGATCCACGCGTGATTGGCACCGCGTCAGTCAACAACGGTTCAGTCTCGGTACTGTTGGGAAACGAGCGCTGGACGGTTGCGAACCTCGTGGCGACGATGCGATTCACGGCTAACCAGGCGCAACTCGATTCCGCGAGCGGCACGATTGGCGGCGGACGCGTAACTGCGAGCGGCGGCGCGTTGCTCGAAGGCTTCACGGTCTCGGCATTTCGCGTCAACCTGCGCGGCGACGACGTTACCGTTCCATTTCCGCCTGACTTCCGATCGACACTCGACGCTGACGTTGAAATTCGCGGCTCGTCGCGCGAGCAGTTGATCGGCGGCGTCGTGACTCTGCGTCGCACTGAGTACACACAGGACATCGAACTCGCCGACTTAATCAATACGCGAGGCCGCGAGTCGATCGAGCAAGGCACTGAGATTGAACTCGCGCGCACCGCATTGTTTGCGTCACTGCGCGTCGAGGGACGCAACGCGCTGGTGGTGCGCAACAACCTCGCGGACCTCGTCGGTTCCGTGTCGTTGCAGTTGAATGGGCCGGTTAGCGACCCGACGATCTCCGGACGAGTTACGGCCACGAGCGGCACGTTGAATTTCCGCAACGATCGGTACGACATCACGCGCGCTCTCGTTGACCTGCCGCCGAGCCGCAACGCCGATCCGATACTCAACATCCAGGGCGAGACGCAGATTCGCGGCTATCGCGTGATCGTGGGGTTGACTGGCCCACTGTCGCAGCCGCAAGCGTCGGTGCGTTCCGAGCCGGCGTTGCCGCAGGCCGACGTCGTTTCGTTGATCACGACCGGCCAGCTCTCGACCAGCGACACGAGCTCTTCGATCCTGGCGCAATCGGAAGTCGGCGCTGCGACGAGCTTACTTACCGACGCGCTCATCAACGCGCCTGCGCAACGCGCGACGAACAAGCTCTTCGGTCTTACGCGTTTCGAGATCAATCCCGTAATCGGCGGCACGACGGGATCGACTCCGGCCGCGCGGCTGACGCTCGGCCGAAGGATCAGCAAGGAAGTGACGGTGACTTACTCGACTAACGTCACCTCCGATCCGAACCAGATCATCGCGCTCGAGTATCGAGTTTCTGACCGCCTGTCGTTTGTTGCGCAGTATGAACAGGCCTCCACCCGACGATTGAGTGCTCGCACTAACAACTTCAATTTTGAGATTCGTTTTAGAAAGCGATTTTGAGCAAGGGGTGGAGTCCGTATTGTTCCGATTGATGTCCAGTATTCGCATAGCGCCGATCATCCTGCTGGTTTTGTTGTTTATATGCAGGGCGCAGGGCGCGGCGTCTAAAGAAGCCCGCATCGAAGACTACGAGGGGCGGCAGATCGTCGGCGTCGAGCTCGTGATCGAGGGTTCACGTGAGCTCCCGACGTTGCAGGCGGAGTTCGTATCGCTGCTGCGCGTCGCCCCGAACACGCCGTACTCCGCGGTTCGCGTGCGCGAGTCGTTGCAGGCGTTGTTTGACTCCGGACGCGTGGCGAATGCGCGTGTGGAAGTTGTCGAAGCGGGCACGGGCCGCACCGGGCCAGTAAGGCTGCGGTTCGTCGTTCAGCGACAAGTCCTCATCAGCGACGTGCGCATCGAACTGGGGACGGTCACCGGAACGCCGATCTCAACTGACGAGCTGCGCGCTCGCTTGAATTTCGTCCAACCAGGCACTCGTCTTTCCAAGCAACTGATCGCGCGTAATGCTGACGAGATTCAGGTCTACTTGCGCGACCGCGGTTACTTCAATGCGACGGTCGAATCCAACGAAGAAGTCACACCCGGTGGCGCGCGCGCCGCTGTCGTCTACCACGTCAATCCCGGCGAACAGTCGCGCGTCGACACGTTCGACATTCAGATCGCGGGATTCAATGCGGCGGCCGTGCGCGACACGCTAACGCTTCAGCCCGGCGCTCCGTTTACTCGCGACGCGCTTGGTTCCGACGTCGCCAAGATTCGCGATGCTCTGGTGACCGCGGAATACCTCGCGCCGGTGCTCGAAGATGCGCGTGTTGAACGTGACCCGGAGAAAAACCGCATCCGCATCCTTTTGAAAGGCGTTCAGGGGCCGAAGGTCCACGTCGCCGTCAACAACTACGAAATCAATGAGAAGACGCAACGCGAGTTGCTGCCGGTCAAGCGGGAGGGAAACATCGACTACTCCGCGATCGTCGAAGGCGCTCGTCGCGTCAGAAACAAGCTTCAGGAAGACGGTTTTTTCTTCGCCGACGTCACGGAGACGTGCACGGTCAGCAATGCACCAGCCGACCTCGGCACCAACGGCACCGACGAAACTTGCCAGAACCTCAACCCGAACCAGTTGACGGGACACAGCGTCGAGATCAAGTACGACGTCGAGAGGGGCAGACGCTTCCGCCTCACCGACATTCGCATCACCGGCACTAACAAGCTGTCAGTCGACGACATCGAAGCGAACCTCAAGACCCAGAAGCAGAACGCGATCGGCTTGATTCCGTTTCTCGGCTACGGCCGCGGCTACACGAGCCTTACGTTGCTGGAGCAGGACCGTCGCACGGTCCGCGCGTTCATGGTCGACATGGGTTATCGCAAAGCAGACGTGCAGGTGCTACAGGGCGTTTCGATCAATGGCGACAACCTGATCATCACGTTCGACGTTACGGAAGGACCGCTGACGCGCGTCGCCGGCGTAGAAGTGAAGGGGAACCAGATTCACACCGACGAGCGAATCCGGCAGGAGTTGGGAACGGTTATCGGGGCGCCGTACTCGCGCTCGCAGGCGCGGGCTGATGGCGATCGTGTCGCGGCGCTGTATGCGCGCGAAGGCTACGTGGACGTGCGCGTCGATTTTTCAGTTGTC
Source organism: Acidobacteriota bacterium (assembly GCA_046732935.1). Classification (GTDB taxonomy): domain Bacteria; phylum Acidobacteriota; class Blastocatellia; order Pyrinomonadales; family Pyrinomonadaceae; genus PSRF01. The sequence continues at coordinate 207,590 of JBKPOC010000053.1, forward strand.
GAGTTGCCGAAGAAGAACGACGACGAACAGGTCCGGCTCGTTTACGCGATCACGGCCGAAGGTGAGAAGGTTTTCATCAACCAGATCCTCATCAACGGCGTCACCGGCGACCGAAATACTCGTCGCACGAAACGCGCTGCGATCATGCGCGCGATTCCGCTTCTCGAAGGCGATGTGTTGCGAGCGGACCGCATCTCGGAAGCCGAGCGCGAACTTTATCTGACGGACGCGTATCGGCAGGTGATCATCCGCACCGAGCCCGCCGGCGAAACCACTTCCGGCTATCAGCGGCGCGACATAATCATCGACGTGGAAGAGAAGCAGCCGAACGTGATGGATTATGGCGGCGGTTATTCGACAGACGCCGGCGCGCTGGGCCTATTTGAAATCAGCAACGTCAACTTCATGAACCGGCTGCGACACGGCGCGCTGCGTTTGCGCGCCAGCCGTTTGCAGCAACTTGTTCGACTCGAGTATCTCGACCCGCGTTTCGCTCGTTACAACAAAACGGACTTCGCGCCGCTCGCTGCGTCGGTCGAGTACATGCGCGACTCGACGGTGACACGTTTCTTCCGTTCGGCGATCGATCGCGGCACGCAGGGCATCGTGCAGCGGCTCGACGAAGAGGGAAATCCAATCAACATCTTCGGCGAGCGGGTCAACGAACCGACAGTCAATCGCTTCACGGCCGCGCTGGAAACGCAGCGCGTGCTGGATCGCGAGACGCATACGATCCTGTTCGGCCGCGTCAGCTACGAAGACGTTCGCCTCTACAATCTCGAAAGCCTCGTCGTGAGGCCGATTCTCGAGCCCGATAAGAAGGTGCGGCTCGCGAAGATCGGCGCTTCGTTTGTGCGCGACACGCGCGAACGCTGCGAACGCGGTCTGCTCGGCGCGCGCTCGGTCGAAGAAGGCGAGAAACGCGGCGAGCCCGGAGAGGTCTGCCGTTACAACCAGGTCGACGCGACGCGCGGCGGTTTTCTCAGCGTCGACTACGCGGTCGCGCTGCGACAGCTCGGCGGGAATATCTCGTTCAATCGTTTCCAGGCAAACTATCGGCACTACTACAAAATGAGCGCGCTGCGAGACACGGTCTTTGCAGGAAACATGACGCTCGGTCTCGCGAACGTTTTTAACCCGCGCGATCGCGACGAAAATGGAAAGATTGACGAGATCGATTTCACGTTGCCGATCAGCGAACGTTTCTTCTCCGGCGGTTCGACGACGCTGCGCGGGTTTAGTTTCGAAGAGGCCGGCCCGCGACAGGTCGTCATTCCGTTGGGCCAGTTTCGCGACCAGGACAATAACGTTGTATTTCTCAATCCGTTTACGGTGCCCGTTGGCGGCAACGCGCTGGCTGTCGTGAACCTCGAAGCGCGCGTGCCGATGACGCGCTCGACTCAGGTCGTGCCGTTTTACGATGGCGGCAACGTTTATCGTCGCGTCGGCGATCTGTTTGGCAAGAAGAATCCGAATACGGTACCGCCGAGTGATATTCTGGCGTTCATAACGCAAGAGAACCTAAAAGCACATTGGACCAACACGGTGGGAATAGGTTTCCGTTGGACAACGCCTTTCGGCGGCGCTCTCGCAGTCGATTACGGGTTTCTACTGAATCCGCCGGAGTTTCTGATACCGCAACGCGGGCCGGGTGGTTTTGACGGCACGCCGGCAATTTTCCGGCTGCACAGTGGAGCTTTTCATTTTCGAATCACGCAGACGTTCTGATATGAAGCGATTTGGATTAATCAGTTCAGTGTTGTTTGTTCTGGTGATTGCTTCGCCGTGCGCGGCTCAACAGGTCGTCGACAAGATGGTGGCGACGGTGAATGCCGGTGTGAAAACGGATCTGATCACCTATTCCGATCTCATGTGGCAGTTGGCGTTGCAGCCGAACACGCCGCTCGACAATCCCACGTCCGCCGATCTCAACGGCGCGATGCGTTTGTTGATTGACCAGCGCCTGATACTTCAGGAAGCTGAGAAGCTGCCCACGATCGTGCCGACGCCCGCTGAGATCAGTACCGCCCGTAATGAGCTCGCGCGCAACTTCCGGACGCAGGAAGAGTTTCAGCAGCGTTTGCAGCGAGTGGGTTTGACGAGCGAAAAGCTGGATGAGATCGTTGAGCAACGGTTGAAGATGGAAAAGTATCTCGATTTCCGTTTTAGAAATTTCGTAGTGATCAGCCAGCAGGAGATCGCGGATTATTACAACACGATTTACGTGCCGCGTTTCAAACAACGTTCTCCGGGCCGCATCGTCCCGACGCTCGAGCAGTCGAGAGCGGAGATTGAAAAGACGCTGATGGAGTCGAAAATCGAGTCTGATACGGACGCGTTTCTCGATACGGCACGAGAACGAGCTGAGATTGTTATCTTGAGTCCGATTTGATGTCTGAACGTCCAACTATCGGCCTTGCCCTCTCCGGAGGCGCTGCTCGCGGCATGGCCCACGTCGGTGTGCTGCGGGCCCTCACTGAAAACAACATACCAATCGATTACCTCGCCGGGACTTCCGCCGGTTCGATCGTCGCGGGCGCGTACGCGGCGGGCATGACGGTTGACGAAATTACGGCGTTCGGCCGCGACTTGCGCTGGCGGCACATCGGCCGCATGACGATGTCACGGTGGGGCATGCAGAGCAACGAACGGCTGGAGCGGTTTCTCCGTAAGCGCTTGCCTGTGACTCGATTCGAAGACTTGAAGGTGCCGTTAGCCGTAGTGGCGACGGATCTAAAAACCGGCACTGCGGTCGTGATGCGCGACGAGGGCGACGTGCCTTTTGCTATCCGGGCAAGCTGCACGATTCCGGGCCGATACGTGCCGGTCACTGATGAACATGGACGGCAACTCGTCGATGGCGGCGTTGTCGCGGTGATTCCCGTGACCGTGTGTCGTTCGCTCGGTGCTGACATCGTCATCGCTGTTGACGTGAACGCAGCGGGCGCCACGTTTTTCGGTGCGACCGGTTGGATAGTCGGAGTGATGCTGCAATCGCTGCTCTTCGTACAAAAAGCCTCCTCGCACTATCAACTTGCTGCCGCAGATTTGGTTATCACGCCACAGATCGCCCACATTCGCTGGGATCAGTTGCGACGCGCCGGCGAGATGATGGACGCCGGTTACGCCGCCACCCTCGAGAGTATTCCCGAAATTCGCGCCCTCATCGAAGCGAGATCCGTGAAATCCGGCGTCCTTTAATTCTTTATACAAAGCACACGATATTAGAAGCACTGAAGGTTCGTTGGCGGGTTGTCGATGTCAATCGAGGTCACCTCTGTACCCGATCTGCGTGAGATACGCAATCGCATCATCATGGTCGCGATCGCGCTTTGTTTGGCGGTGATTGTCTGCGCCAGCGACGCGTTGGTCCGTTCCTATAACTTCTACTCACAAGTCGTCGATGCACGGCTCGCAACAGGTTATCTGACGAGCAGGCCGGGACTTTATGCAGCGCCGCGCGGGCTCCAGGCGGGGCAGAAGTTTTCCGTCGAGAAGTTGGTAACGACTCTGCGTCGCGCGGGCTATGTGGAGTCGCAGGGAAGCGGCGTTTGGAGTGGAAGTTTCACTGCGAATGGGTCTGTCGTCGAGATCCGGCCAAACCGCAGTAATGGCGCGCGTCTGGTGCGCGTGACGTTTGAAGGCGAGCATATTGCGGAACTGCGCGGCGACGGCGTCGCACTCGAGTCGTTCACGCTCGAGCCCGAGATCTTGTCGAACGATCTGTCGTCGAAAGCCGGCAAACGTGAGATCCTGACCTACACCGAGATTCCCCCGGTGCTGGTCCACGCGATACTGGCGATAGAAGACCATCGCTTCTTCGAACATTCCGGTGTTGATCTCAGCGGCCTCGTTCGCGCTCTCATCCGCAACGCCGGCGATGAACGTTTGGGTCAGGGCGGCTCGACCATCACTCAGCAGCTTGTCAAGAACACGTATCTCTCCCCGGAAAAGACTCTTCAACGCAAATACGCGGAAGCGATGCTTTCGCTGTCGCTCGAGCGGCGACTGTCTAAGAACGACATCCTCGCGCTCTACTGCAACGAACTTTACCTGGGCCAGCGCGGCGCTGCGTCGGTCCGCGGCGTGAAGGAAGCCGCCCGCGTCTTCTTCGGGAAAGAGCTCAACCAGCTCTCGCTCGCGGAAGCAGCGACGCTCGCCGGAATGATTCAGAGCCCTGCGCGTTACTCGCCGGTGGCACATGCCGAAGCTGCTCAAGCGCGCCGAAACGTCGTGCTTGGGCTGATGCAGCAGAACGGGTGGATCACGGCGGAGCAACTCGCGGCAGCATCAGCCGAGCCGATCGCGCTCGCGCCGGATCGCAGTTTCGACAACTCACTCGCGCCGTATTTTGTCGATTACGTGAACCGAACGGCGCAGTCGCAGTTTGAAACGTCGGGCGAGAGCGAACGGATCTACACGACGATCGATCTGGAGTTACAGCAGATTGCCGAGCAGGCGCTGAAACGCCAAATGGATCGGCTGGACAAGGTTTATTCAGGTCGTGACGCAAAGCCGCAGGCGGCGTTGGTTGCGCTCGATCCGCACACAGGCCACGTGTTGGCGATGGTTGGCGGGCGAAGTTACGCGGAGTCGCAACTGAACCGGGCGACGGACGCGCGCCGTCAACCCGGATCGACGTTCAAGCCGTTCGTTTATGCGACGGCGCTCGAAGACGGCATGTCGCCCGTGCAGATGTTCATGGATGCGCCGCGCGAGTTTGTCTACGACCGTAATCGGACGTATCGCCCGGCGAACTACGGCGGCGGTTACTCGATGCGCGACGTCACGCTGCGGACTGGACTAGTGAAATCGCTGAACGTGGTCACGGTCGACGTCGCTTTGCAGACGGGACTCGCGCGCATCGCGAACCTCGCGACGCGATTCGGTTTGCCGAAGCCGGAACGATACCCGGCGCTCGCGTTGGGAACCGAAGAAGTCACGCCATTGCAAATGGCGGCTGCATACGCGGTGTTCGTGAACGGCGGCCTCCGCGTTGAGCCGAAGGTGATCGCGAGTTTGTCTGAACCGCCCGGCACGCACAATCTGACGTCGGAAGATCAGGTGATCAGCCCGACGACGAGTTACATGATCACGAACATGCTCGCCGCCGTTATCGATCACGGTACGGCGCGTAAAGCTCGCGGCGCGGTGCCTGGAACTGCAATCGCCGGCAAGACCGGAACGTCGCGCGACGGCTGGTTCGTCGGCTATTCACCGAACCTCGTATGCGCGGTTTGGATTGGGTTTGACGACAACGCGCAGCTTGGTTTGACCGGCGCTGAAGCAGCGTTGCCGGCGTGGACCGAGTTCATGAAGGAAGCAGTGGCCGTCAGGCCGGATCTTGGCGGATCGAATTTCGAGTGTCCGGAAGGAATCAAGTTCGTCGAGATCGATTCGGCGACGGGATTGATCGCGAACGTTTGGTGTCCGCTGCGAGAGTTGATCGCAGTGACGGAGCAAACGTCGCCGCACCTCGAATGCTACTTTCACGGGAACTTGCCGGTGCAGGCCAGTCCGTTCGCAGAGGAGACTCGTTAGCTTTCCAGCACCACTTGCGCGATCGCATGTTGCGTCGTGTGCGACATCGAAAGGTGTGTTCTCGTCGCGCCGAACGTGTAGAAGACTTCCAGTACCTGCCCCGTAAGAACCAGATATGGCGCGCCACTTTCGCGCGCCCGAATCTCAACGTCCTGCCAACTGATTCCACCGCGCCAACCCGTTTGCAGTGCTTTTAAGGCCGCTTCTTTTGCCGCGAAGCGCGCGGCATAATGCTGCGCTGATACGGCGCCGCGACTGTCGCAATACTCGCGTTCGGCGCGCGTGAAGACGCGGTCGGTGAAACGCGGCGTACGCAAGAGCACTTCGCGAATCCGTGCAACTTCGATAATGTCTATACCGATGGAAATGATCACGAGCGACGACGAACTGAACGGAACTGGTTTCTACTGGCGCGAGATCGACGGCGTTCGCGCCCTTGTCTGCGAGCCGCTGGAGCAGGATGGTTTTGTGAACGGCTTTTCCACCCGCCTCGGCGGCGTCAGCGACATGCCGCGCGACGCGCTGAGTCTCGCGGGCTTCAATGACGATCGGGCGGAGAACATTCTGGAGAATCGCCGCCGCTTTCTCAAGCTTTTTCCGGGCCAGTGGTCGTTGACCGGATGCTGGCAGGTCCATGGCGCTGACGTTCGCGTCGTGAATACGGTCGAGGAGGCGAAGCCGGCTGAGGGCCAACTCGGCGAGACGATCTATTGCGACGTCATCGTCAGCAACGCTTCAGGCGTGCTGGCCGGCGTGAAGACGGCAGACTGTGTTCCGATTTTGCTCGGGGATCCGGTTACGCGCTCATTTGCCGCGGTCCATGCCGGTTGGCGCGGAACGCTGGCGAGCGCTGTCGTCGTTGGCGTCGAACGGATGCGCAACGAATACGGCGCGCAACCCGCGAACTTGCGCGTCGCGATTGGCGCGTCGGCTGGACCGTGTTGTTACGAAGTTGGCGCTGAGGTGATCGACGCGTTCACGGAGAAGTTTGGTGACGACGGGTTGTTCACGCCTACGCGTCCGGATCACGCCAGGATTGATTTGCTGAAAGCGAATACGGATCAGTTGGTGTCAGCGGGAGTGTTGCGCGAGAGAATACACGTCGCGCCGATCTGCACGATGTGCCGCACGGATCTCTTCTTCTCCTATCGCAAAGAAAAACGTGTGAACGGAAAGGTTGGCCGGCTGATGGCGGTCGTGGGCCTTACTCCACGTTGAGCCACATCTTCACTTCGCGCGTGACCGGCGGGAAGCACGACTCGTCGTTACAGGCCTGGAAACGCAGCTTACCTTTGATCTCTCCTGAACCGCCGGAGTAATTCGCCGGAATCGTTATCGGGAACATAATCGTCGTGCGGCCCTCGTAGACGGCAACCTGGCTCTTCGAAAACTTGAGGTTCCGCATCTGCGCGCGCGGGTACGTGATCGGGCCCACCGTCATTCCGGATGGCGTCTCGACGTCGAGTTTGGTGGCGACCAGAAACTTATCGAGTGGTTTGCTCGACTGCACGTGAAGACCGTTCGGTATCTCCATCACGACGTTCGCCCTGACCCTGCGTCCCTTCTTAATCTTGTCCGGAGTTATCGAACCGCTCACCTTCACGTCGCTGGACGATTGGGCATGGAGCTGCGCGGGTATAAACAAAACTGCCGCGAGCAGGAGTGTCATGTACAAAAGGGAACGTTTGGTCATTTGTGTGTGCTTAAGCTCCGATCGAGTTGATACTGATAGGTGTGCCTTGGCGTGCCGCAAGTTGCCCGCAGGCGGCAAAAATGTCGCGCCCGCGCGGGCGGCGGACGTAAACGTGAATCCCCTTGGATTCGAGAATGTCCTTGAAACGATCGACGGTCTCGTCTCCTGACGGTTGATAAGGCAGCGGCTCCGCCGGGTTGTGTGGAATCAGGTTTACTTTCGCCTTCAGGTCATGCCGGTTGAGCAGGTTCGCCAGTTGGCGCGCGTGCTCTTCGCGGTCGTTGACGCCCTCGAGCATCACGTATTCAAACGTGAGTCGCTCGTTGGGTTTCAACGTTTTCTCAAACTCCTTGCACGCTTTCAGCAATTGTTCGAGCCGCCACCGCTTGTTGATTGGCATCAACTCGTTGCGCAGTTCGTCAGTTGGAGCGGCGAGCGAGATCGCGAGGTGCGGACGATCCGCGACTTTCGCGAGTTCGAGTATTCGCGGGACGACGCCGGCAGTCGAGATCGTGACGCGATTCGGAACGATGTACAGTCCCTGGCTATCGGCCATCACGCGCAGGGCTTTCAATAGCGAATCAAAATTCAGAAACGGTTCGCCCGCGCCCATGCCGACGAGGTTCGTTCCTCGTGGCGGTTGATTGCCAACGCCGTATGCGTCGTTGAGCGCGATGATGATCTGTTCCACGATCTCGCCGGCTGTCAGTGATCGCAGCAGGCCGAGTTGCGCCGTCAGGCAGAAGGTGCATTGCAGTGGGCAGCCTGATTGTGATGAGAAGCAGATCGTGTCGCGGCGCTCTTCCGGGATGAAAACAGTCTCGACCGGGAACCCGTCATGAGTCTTCATCAAGTAGCGGCGCGTACCGTCGTTGGAAAGATAGCGGGATTCGACGGTCAATGTCGCCGGTCGCGCGATCTCGGCGAGGCGCGTCCGCAGGTCCTTCGGCAGATCCGTCATCTCGTCGAAACTGCGCAGCCGCCGGTGCTGGAGCGCGGCAAATATCTGTCGCCCGCGATACGCCGGCTCACCCCTTGTCTCGACAAACGAAACGAGCTCTTCGCGGCTCATTCCGGCCAATTCCTGCCCATGTTTCATGACGGATTCATCTTAGCATCTGCGGCTGGCAGTCGCATTTCGCGGAACGGACAGCGGACTGGGAGTGTTTGTAAGACGTCCCTTTCCGTTGATCTGTCGCTCGCGGGGAGAGAATTACTGCGCGATCGTGAAGGTTGCGGAGGGCGTCAGGGTTTGGCCCGTGACGTGATCGCGGATGCGCACCTGGATTTGGTATTCGCCGGGCGCGAGACTGCGCGTGTCGATCAGCCGCGACAATGTTAGACGCTGGCCGGCGTCGTTGATCTGGCGCCAGTCTTCCAACTGCTTGCTCAATTCCTTTCCATCTTTCAGCAAAACGTACTCGGCATCGGCTGCCGGTCGCAGCGTGGTTTGATCGATACCAGCGTTGTAGACCTGCAAGTAAATGCCCACGGGATCGTTGCGATGGAAGACGCCGGAAATGTTCGGGATCACCTTCGTCGTGCCGATCCAGAACGGCCCGCCGGCGATGCCGTCTTTCAATGTCTCGAGCTTGGCCGCCAACACAACGCTCGATGCCGACAAGCGATCCGCCGGGAATTCCGGCACCTCGAAACCAACGTGCCGCACACCCGCCGCTCCTGACTCGACGTCGCGCACGATCACCTCGACTTTGTATCGTCCCGGATCGAGTATGAAGGCGCGAGCGTACGCTGACTTTCTCATGCGCGTGCTGCTTAACTCTTCCGCGGTCGCAGTCGTACTCACCGAGTCTTCAAACTTTCCGACGCGGCGATTCGCGACCGACGTCACCCAGCCAAAGATATTCATGCGCGCCGTTTGCAAGCCACCGCTGTCAGTAAAGGTGATCTGACTGTTGTCGGTTTGGACCGTCATCACTGCGAGGACGCGATTGTCAGACTGGCGGAAGTAGTTGAACTGAGTCTCGAAATTGATCGCGCTGTCGTCGACGGTCGGACTGCCGGTGATCGTGCTGAGGTAGTTGCGTTCGTTCGGCTGGTCGCGATCGAGGGACCGAATCAAGTCCATTACTTCAAATGGCGAATCCTCAGCGCGCATGTAGTTGACGCGTCCGAAGCCGCCAAGGTTCGCGACGCGGTCGGCGCGAGTCTCGAGGCCCGTCATCTCGGCGAGGGTGGCGCCGCCGCCGGTTTGAATCAGCGCGTCCTTCTCGTCGGGGTTCTTCGCAAGGCGATACTCGCCGGTCCCGGTCGGATCGACAAATTCGAGTGTGACGCCGCTTCTGACGTTGGGAATGTAGCGATAGAACCAGCGCTCGAATGGATAAGTCGTCGTCGAGCCGCCGCCTTCCCACGACTCGCGCTCGTAGGTGCCACCCGCTGGATGCGACTCAACCGAGTCAGGCTTGCCGAATTTGATATAGATGCGCCCGCGGTCGGTGAGACGTCCGGGCTTGCCTGAAGAGAAATGCTCGTTGGCGTAGGTGACGCGCTCGTAAAACTGGTCTTTGAATTCGTTCTCTTCCGTGTCGGGATCGGGGTCGCGGCTGCGCCAGACTTCCTCGATAAACTTTTCGCGCTCGTCGTCAGTCTCGAGTTTTTTCCAGGCGTCGCGCTCAGCCTGCGTGAGGATCAGGTCGTGGTCCTTGATCCACTCGACGTACGCCTTCTTCGGCTCGCGTTTGATCTTGCGCGGCTGTTCTTGTGCTGAAACGATCCGCGTTGACATCAAACCGAGCAAAAGAAGGGCGGTAAGTTTGAACACAGATTTTCATCCTATTGAAGAACGGTGAACTTCTCCGTCGGCGAGAGTGACTGTCCGCTGACGCGGTCGCGAATGCGAATCGCTACCTCATATTCACCCGGCGGAAGTGCGCGCGTATCGATCAAGCGAGCGAGCGTTAGTCGTTGGCCCGAATCGCTGAGTCCACGCCAATCTTCGGTCTGCTTGCCGACCTCTTTGCCGTCTTTCATCAACGCATATTCGACGTCGACCGAAGGGCGCAACGTCGTCTGATCGATACCGGCGTTGTAGATCTGCAAGTAGATGCCGACTGGCGCGCCGCGATGGTAAACGCGCGACACGTTCGGGATGACTTTCGTGGTGCCGATGACAAACTGGCCCACAGCAGGTTGATCTGAGAGGCTCTCCAACTTCGCCGCAAGAATCATCGTCGAGGTCGAGAGCTTTTCTGAATCGTACTTCGGAACGGTGAAGCCAAGCTGTTTCAAGCCGGTCGCGCCGGAAGCCGTGTCGCGAACGATTACGTCTACTTTGTAAGTGCCGGGTGCGAGCGGTACAGCTTTCTGATAAGCCGACTTGCGATCGCGTGCTTCGCTGAGCTCTTCCGCCGTTGCCGTCGTGATGACGGGATCTTCGAAGATGCCGACGCGACGACCAGCGACCGAAGTGATGCGTCCGAAAATATTCATGCGCGCCTGCTGCAAGCCGCCACTATCCTGAAAAACCAGGTCTTTATTTTCAGCCTGAATCGTGAAGGCGGTGATTACGCGCTCGTCTGACTGGCGGAAGAAGTCGATGCGCAGCTCGAAGTTCAGCGGGTTCTCCTCGACGACGCCGGTGTTCACCGCCGTCGCCAGATCGTTGAACTTCACTTGCGGCGGACGGCTCAAGTCGGCGAGCAGTTGCAGACGAGAGAACGGGCTGTCCTGTTCGCGTTGATACTGAGAGTTGCCGATACCGGAGGCGCCCGTGATGCGATCGGATTTGTCTGTCAGACCCAACTGTTCGGACAGCGTCAGGCCGGCGCCGGGAATCATCAGCAACGCGTCTTTTTCATACGGGTTCCGAGCGATGCGATACTCGCCGCTGCCCGTCGGATCGACAAACTCGATTTCGACTCCCGAACCGACGCCGGCGATGTAGCGATAGAACCAGATCTCGAACGGATAGGTCGTGGTTGAACCGCCGCCTTCGTACGACGGGCGTTCATAAGCGCCGCCCATCGGGTGCGTCTCGCGCTCGTCAGGCTTGCCGTACATGATCCAGATGCGGCCGCGGTCGCTCTTCCAACCCGGTATGCCGGAGCTGAAATGCTCGTTAGCGTAGGCGATGCGCTCGTAATACTCTTGCTTGAACTCGTTCTCATCAGTGTCCGGATCCGGATCGCGGCGGCGCCAAAACTCCTCGATAAAGCGTTCGCGCTCGTTGTCGTCCGCCAGTTTTTTGAATGCTTTGCGTTCTTCGTCGGTGATGATGTAGGTAACGTCTTTGTCGAGCCAGTCTTTGTAGGCCTTCTTCAGTTCCGGCTTCACGTTCCGCGGTTTGTTTGTCGGATCTGACTGGTCCTGGGAGAAAACAGCGGGGCTGGCGAAAACAAAGAGGGCCGCAACGAAGGCCAGACGAAGAGCGACTTTCCGGTAAGACATTAAGAAACTCCTGATGAACGCTGTACGAATTCGAGCGATACGGACTGCAATTGGGCGCCGTTGAAGACCAAGGATTCTAAGATCGCGCTGAGACACAGTCAAGATGCGGTGTCTAACGGACTTAGTTGCCCTAAAGACGCTCGAAACGGGCAGTTTTCCGTTTTAGATAGACCCCAAAACGACGCGTTTAGTTGGCCGTTCGAGGCTTGTTGAAAATATAGGCGACGAAGATGGAGATGACGTAAAGCACCAGCATCGGCGCCGCAAACAGCATCATGTTCGGTATGTCGTTAGTCGGCGACAACACGGCGGCTGCGATCAGTATGACGATCAACGCCGTCTTCCAGACTTTGATCATCAATCTCGCGCTAACGAGGCCGATTCGGGCGAGAACGTAAGTGATTGCCGGCATCTGAAATACCGCGCCCATGCCGAGCATGACGAGGATTATGAAATCGAAATAGTCCGACGCTTTGAGCAGCAGTCGAAAATCCGATCCAATCCCGAGCAGATACTTGGCGGCGGGCGGAAATATGACGTAGTAGGCGAAAGCTGCGCCGAGAACAAACGAGATGGACGATAGGACGATGAAGGGCGTTACGTATGCGCGCTCGTGTGGATACAGACCCGGCGATACGAAGCCCCAAATCTGAAACAGTAAAAACGGCACTGAGATCGCAATAGCCGCGTAAAGCGAGACTTTAACGTAGAGCGAGAACGGTTCGAGGGCAGTGGTAACAATCAGCTTATCGTTCACGCCGGAGTATTCCATCGTTGCTGCTGTCCCAAGATCGACAGGTAAACGTACGCCCTTCGGAATGACAGCGTTGCCGGCATAGAGCGGTTCATCAGTAAAAAGTGCGAGCTTGCCTTGTGAGTCCTTTAGCACGCGCGACATGACGGACGTGCCGGTCGGCATGACGCCTGCTCCGATTTTTGTTTCCTCTGGGAAAACAAACCGGCCCGTATCGTTTTCCTTGAGACCCTGCATTGCCGAGATCGTTTCGGTGCCGGTGTAACCCGCGATCGGAACTTCATGGCGCTGAGCTTCTGCTAGTGCGCGGTTAATCGGGGCTGCAAGAAAATTGTAGATTGGCGCCGAAACGAACCAACTGCCAGTTGCCGCCAGAATGATGACGACAAAGCAGCGCACCAGCCGACGACGCAACTCGTCGAGGTGCTCGAGGAAGGACATTTGTCCCCCGAGTTCGGCTTCGCGATCCTTATCGCCGGAAATTGCCTTTAGAAATGCAGACATTACAGGTCAGATTACAGCCAATCGTGTTTTCGGAGGGGTTCGGGTTTGTCCGCTTCAGCAGGAACCGGAACGGTCTCAAAAGCCGTCTCAGCACCGTCCGCGGAAGCCGCTTCGGCAGTTGCCGCTGTAGCTTCGTAAGGGGAGCCATCGCGAGGGACGACCCATTCCGGATTTCCCGGCGCGAGTACTGGATCGGGCGACAGGTTTCGATCGGCAGTGGTGAGGTCTGCATTTTCGCCTTGAGGCAGTGCCGTTGGGTTATAAATCGGCTGATCGTTCGCGGTGACGCTTTCCAGTGCTACCTCACGTTCCCACGTTCGTTTGAATTCGTCCGACGCCTTGCGAAACTCAGCCATGCCTTTGCCCATCGAGCGAGCCAGTTGCGGTAGTTTGCGAGGTCCGAAAAAGATTAGAGCGATAGCGAGAATGAAAAGTAATTCGGTGGAGCCGAGGGATTCCAGAATAAATGCAAACACGGCTTTGGTCGCCTTCCTGTCGATTGCGATACGGGATTGTAGCGCGAGGCGCTAGTAAACTAAAAGTTTCCCACGGGTGACAAAGATTGCACGTGTGACAAGCCGCGCGATCTGTCGAGGTTGCAGTACACTAACCGATATCGATGACAGAAGCCAGCGGAACTCTACAAGCCTTCGCGGAATGCGCCGAGGCGGTCGCGGCCACGACGAAGAAACTCGAGAAGGCCGCAATTCTCGGCGCGTATCTTCAAAGCCTCAACGATGCTGATCTGGTTCGCGCTGCGCGCTACTTCGCGGGCCATCAGTTTGCGCTGGCCGATGCTCGCACGACAAACGTCGGCGGCAGCATCATCAGTGCTGCTCTTAGCGAAGCAACCGGTTTCAGTCCTGAATATCTTTATCCGCGATACGTGCGTCTCGGCGATCCAGGCGAGCTCGCTGCTGAGATCGTCAAAGAAGCCATGAAGAGTAACGCGCCGTCGATCACGCTTGCTGAAACCGAGTCGCTCATTACTCGCTTGAGTGAAACGCGCGGCATCAACAATAAAACTGCTCTACTCACTACTGTCTTACATCACGCGACTCCACTCGAGGCCAAGTATCTCGTGAAGCTGCTCTCCGGCGAGTTGCGCATCGGTTTGCGAGAAGGGCTCGTGGAAGATGCTATTGCTCGCATTTTCGAACAGCCGTTGGCTGAGGTCGCTTACGGAAACATGCTGCTTGGGGACATCGGCGAGACCGCGGTACGCGCTCGCGCGGCCGATCTCAAAGACGTCAATATGCGGCTTTTTCATCCCATAAAGTTCATGTTGGCAACGCCGGCCGCGGACCTCGCGGATGTCGCGCGCACTATGCCCGAAGAGTTTTTAGTTGAAGACAAGTTTGACGGCATTCGGGCTCAGGCACACGTCGAGAATGGGAGAGTGGCGATCTATTCAAGAACGATGGATGAGATCACTCACCGGTTTCCCGAGTTGATTGAGCCGCTGCGGTCGTTATCGAGCGATGCCATTATCGATGGAGAGATCGTTCCGGCTCACGGTGACGTGATCCTTCCTTTCAGCGAGTTACAAAAGAGGCTCGGCCGCAAGAACGTGGGAATACAGTTGCTCACGGCTGTGCCCGTGGTCCTGGTCGCGTACGATCTGCTTTACGCAGCCGGCAAGGTGTTGCTCGACGAGCCGCTGGCCGAACGTCGTCGCCTGTTGGACCAGTTGGTTCCGGATGGTGGGCCAGTTCGTCTCTCGCAGGGGAAGTTGTTCAAGGAAGCGGCCGCGCTTGACGACGAGTTCGCGGCGGCGCGAGCGCGGGGGAATGAAGGGTTAATGATCAAGAGCCCGGCGTCGTCGTACAAGCCCGGCAGGCGCGGGCGCGAGTGGTTGAAGTTGAAGCGGGCGATCGCAACGCTGGACGTTGCGGTGACGGCAGTGGAAGTAGGGCATGGGAAACGGCGGCATCTATTGTCTGATTACACTTTTGCTGTGCGGCGGTCGGCCGAAGACGACGAGTTGCTGAACGTCGGCAAGGCCTATTCGGGTTTGACGGATCGCGAGCTGACGGAGTTAACTGAGTATTTCAAGGAGCACACAGTCCAGGAGTTCGCACACGGTCGGGTTCGAATTGTCGAACCAACGGTAGTAATCGAAGTTACTTTTGACCGGGTTCAGCCATCAAAGCGCCACAAGAGTGGGTTCGCGCTGCGATTTCCGCGCATACTTCGGCTGAGGCCCGACAAAACGACGGCCGAGATAGACACTCTCGAGACGGTTAGGCGTTTGGCCGAGTCAGGTGATATAGGGCAAAAAGGGCCGAATTAATGGCAAAACCCGGAAAAACCACGGAGGGCGGGGGCATTGCTCGCGCCACTGGCCTTGGAAAAAAATGTTAAAGTACCTATAGACATAGGGGCCAGATGGGGTTACGATGCGTCGCGTCACCGCCTCCCAAGCCATGTTTTTTCGAACTATTCGGTGAGCCCGGACACACAAAACCAAAGCCTCGAGTCTACGCCGAGGGCGCAGTTGGAGTGCTTTGTGTTATTGGGTGCTTCTCAGTACACTGACAGCAGGGCTGCCCAGACTTCGAAATATAGGTTATCAGACGTTTCAGTCGTAATATCTCCGGCGTAAGGATCGTAAATTGGGTTCGTACCCTCTTCAGTTGTAGTCGTAATTTTTTCCGGACTCGGACCTGGACCGGTCGGCGTGTCTTGTTCGCCAGCGAAAGTGTTAAAGCTCATAGCAAATACGAGCAGGCCCGCAAATACCAAGTTTTTGACAAGTTTCATTGATCTTCTCCTCAAGATGTTTGTAGTCAAAGCCGGTGAGGTGGTGTGTATAACCAAGTAGATTAATTGGTTGGGAGTGATAATATCCGTCCATTGATAGGCTTTGCAAGGTTTCTTGCCTATCTGTAAAACTGGAGACCCTTTATGGATTTGCAAACATCCGTAATTGATAGGCAAGCCGATTTTTCGGTTATCGAGAACGTAATTCCGTTATGTGAGCTGGCCAAAGGTTTAGAGGAAGCCGGCGAGTTCGAAAGCGCCGCGGAAACCCTTCAACCCTTCTGGCACGGACTACCGCATCGACCGCAGACCGAAGGACTCGATGATCAGGCTAAAGCCGAACTCTTATTGCGGACCGGTACTCTGACTGGATGGCTTGGCAGCGCGAAACAAGTACCCGGCGCGCAGGAATTAGCTAAGGACCTAATCAGCGAAAGCGCTGATATTTTCGAGACGCTCGGAATGACTGAAAAAGTCGCCGAGGCAAGAGTAGATTTGTCAACGTGCTACTGGCGTGAAGGCGCACTTGATGAAGCACGCGTTACCTTGCGGCTTGTGCTCGAGAACTTAAAAGACAATCGTAGCGAGCAGAAGCTTCGTGCACTTTCCAATAGCGCCATGATCGAACGCGCTGCCACTCGCGATCGAGATGCGCTGCGCATTTACATGGAAGCAGCACCGCTGTTCGAAGTGAGCACCAGTCATGCGCTCAAGGGCAAGTTCCACAACGCGTATGCGATGCTCTTGAGAAGTCTCGGATCATCCGAGAATCGTGAAGACTTTCTCGATAAAGCACTGCTTGAGTACGCAGCCGCGAGTTTTCACTTCGAGCAAGCAGGTCATCGTCGATTTCAGGCACGCGTTGAGAACAACGTCGGTTTCTTGTTTGCGACGATTGGCAAGTTTAGTGATGCACAAGAGCACTTGGCCCGCGCGCGTTCTTTGCACTTGAGTGTTGGTGACCATGGTGGTGCGGCGGGGGCGGAAGATACGCGCGCGCAGGCGTTCTTGCTTGAAGGTAAATACGATCAGGCGGAGAGAGCAGCGCGCTCGGCGGTGCGCTCATTGAAGCGCGGTGGTGAACAAGCGCTACTCGCGGAAGCATTAACGACCCACGGCAAAGCACTCGCTCGTTTGAAGCAAACGCAAATGGCGAAATCGAGCTTGGACCAGGCGATCGAGATCGCCCAGACCGCCGGCAACCCCGATCGCGGCGGCATTGCGGCGGTCACCGCTATCGAAGAACTGAACACGTATCTTTCGAGAAATGCTTTACAGGAGTATTACCGAACCGCCGAGTCGCTGCTTTCGAATTCCCAAAACCGCAGTCTCATGATTCGTCTTGGCGAATGTGCACGTCGCGTGCTCTCCGCCACCGAAAAGAAAGAACCGACTGAGAATTTATCGCAAACTCCCGAAGTGACAATGCAGCCAGGCTTCTCTCTCGACGCCGAAGTGCTTCGCTACGAAGGCAGCCTGATCCGCAAGGCGCTCGAAGATTCCGGCGGCAGCGTCACGCGCGCCGCACGCCTACTCGGCGTCACGCACCAGGGGCTTGCATTCATTCTTAACGGCCGCCACAGCGACCTGCTGTCAATTCGAACACCAGTCAAACGCCGCCGGCGAAGCATCATTCGCTACCATTAAGTGTTTCGTCACCGGGTCGTTTGCTACTGCTGAGTCTTTTGTTTAGTCACTGTGCTCCAGTTAATTGGCGCTGCTTCTTACCAAGGCAGCGCCAATGCTGTATTTGTGCTCTAAGCGATAGTTCTTCTATCATCCGCTCGAAAAACGACGAACGAGTTTCCGTATGAAATCTGCTCTCGGCCCCCTCTCTCTGATCATCTTTTTGGCGCTGGCAACCACGTCCGCGGCACAGACCACGAACCGGCGCGGAACTGCCACCCGCAAACCTCCCGCAGCAAGCACGCGACCTGAACAACCTGCGGCACAGCCAACCGCGACGCCCGCAACGCCGCCTCCGGCACGTTCGCCGTCCGGTCCCGTTAACGTCGTCGTGCTGAACGGACAGACACTGACCACTGCCGATTTCGAACCGAACGTTCGCCAGCAACTCGAGCAGGTTGACACGAAGATCGCTCAAGCGCGCAACGAGATACTCGATCTACAAATCAACACGATCCTGCTTCAAGTCGAAGCAAACAGGCGTCACATCGACACGCATCGACTGTATGAGCTGGAGGTCACCAAGCGCATACCTGTTCCCACGCCCGCGCAAATCAAGAAGTTCATGGACGAGCAACGCACGGAGTTGGAAGGTGTGGATCCCGCGACTGCTAACCAGCAAGCCACGGCATACCTGCAAGCGGAAGCCGAAGCGAAGCTGGCCGACGATCTCGTAGACCGGTTGCGCAAAACCATTGCGGTTGTTAAGGGCGTCGACATCAACACTCCTAATCTGAACAACGATGCAGTCGTTGCGACGGTCGGCGGTCAACCATTAAGAGCGGCAGCTTTGAACGAACGGCTCAAGCCCATCATTTACAACCTCAAGCTACAAGCTTACGAACTGACCAAGAGCCAGGCTGACCAACTCGTCAACAATACGTTGTTGCTTGAAGAATCGCGGCGTCGCCAGGTCGGTGCGGAAGACATTGTTAGAACTGAAGTGAGCGACAAAGTTCGCCCGCCAACCGAAGCTGAAGTCGTGAAGTTCTACAACGAAAACAAAGCGCGCATCAACGGCGATCTCAACACTGTCCGTAATGCTGTGGCGAACTATCTTCAGGAGCAGGACAGAGCACGTCTCGAGAGCGAGCTTTCAGCTCGGCTGCGCAAAAGCGCCGACATCCGCTGGTTAATAACCGAGCCTCAGCCACCTGTTCAGAACATCAGCGTCGACGACGATCCCTCTCGCGGCGAGGCGAGCGCGCCAGTGACAGTCGTGGAGTTCACAGACTTTCAATGCCCCGCCTGCGCAGCGATGCATCCGGTACTCGAGGAGGTGTTGAAGTCCTACGGCAACAAGGTTCGGTTCGTCGTTCGCGACTTCCCGTTGAACCGGCACGAGAACGCGCGCAAGGCTGCCGAGGCTGCTAACGCTGCCAATGCGCAAGGTAAATTTTTTGAATACGGCGCGCTGCTTTTTTCACGTCAGAAGGCGCTCGACGTTGCATCGTTGAAGAAGTACGCCACGGAGCTCGGGTTGGACCGCGCGAAGTTCGACGCCGCACTCGATCGCGGAACGTATGCGGCGGAGGTGCAACACGATGTCGAAGACGGCGAGATGTATGGCGTCGACGTAACCCCCACGATCTTCATCAACGGAGTGCGACTGAAAGAATTGAGCGCCGAAGGACTGCGCGCGGCGATCGATCGCGCCGCGGCGGCCCGTGCAGCGACGACACCGAAGTGACACAATTTAGTTGAATAATGGCCCGTCCCCCGGGCATTCCCCCTCAAGCAATGGCCCTTGAGGAATTTGACCGGATGGTAGTCTCATTCAAACCTGAGCGACTCAAACGATACAAAGACGTCGCCAAGCTCCTTATCAAATACGGCCGTTCCGACTTGATCAGTGCGGCTGGCCTGGAAGACAGCGTCTTACCTGATGAGATTGCCCAAGAGTCAGGCGCCGCTGCTCCCGCCGAAGAGCTTGCTAAAGATCTCGAGAGGCTCGGTCCAACTTTCATTAAGTTGGGCCAACTCCTCTCTACGCGCGCAGACCTGTTACCCGGTCCATACCTCGAGGCATTAGAACGATTACAAGATCAAATCGAGCCGTTCCCATTCGAAGAGGTCGAACGCATCGTCTCCGGCGAGTTAGGCGTGCGAATCTCCAAGGCGTTCGCTGATTTCGACCCGTCGCCACTGGCGGCGGCTTCATTGTCTCAAGTGCATCGCGCTTACATGCGCGACGGCCGCGCCGTAGTCGTAAAAGTCCAACGCCCGGCCATACGAGAACTGATCGTCGGCGATCTCGAAGCGTTGGGCGAGATGGCTCACTTTCTCGATCAGCACACGGAACTGGGCAGGCGATACGAGTTTGACAACATGCTCGTCAACCTGCGCAAAAGCCTGCTGCGCGAACTCGATTTCACGATCGAAGCGAACAACCTTCACGTGATCGGCCAGAACCTCGCCGAGTTTGAAAACATCATCATTCCCGAACCCGTCGACGATTTCACCACCACGCGCGTGTTGACGATGGAGTACATCTCGGGAAAGAAGATCACGGCCCTCAATCCGCTGCGGTTGCTCGAGATCGACGGTGGACTGTTGGCCCACGAGTTGTTCAGTGCCTATCTCAAGCAATTTCTGGTCGACGGTCTGTTCCATGCGGATCCGCATCCGGGAAACGTCTTTCTCAGCGACGACGATCGCATTGCACTGATCGATCTCGGCATGGTCGGACGCGTGACCGGAACGTTCCAGGACAATCTGCTGCGCCTGATGCTCGCGATCGCCGAGGGACGCGGCGAGATCGCCGCTGAAGCTGCGATCAAGATGGGGGAACCGAAGGAAGGTTTCGATCAGCGCAGCTTCCAGAGACGAATCACCGATCTCGTGTCGGACAACTCCGATGCTGTTCTCAGCAAGCTCAACGCCGGCAAGGTGACGCTCGAAATCACCCGCATCTCGGCTGATTGCTGGTTCCGCTTGCCAGCGGAGTTCACGATGATCGCAAAGTCTCTCTTGAATCTGGATCGCGTCGTCTACACACTCGATTCGACGTTCGATCCGAATTCAATCATTCGCGAACGCGCTAACGAGATCCTGCAAAGAAACATCATCAAGAGCATCTCGCCAAACAACCTTTTATCGGGCGTCGTCGACCTGAAGGAGTTTGCTGAGACGTTTCCGCGGCGCGTGAACAAGATCCTCGACGCAATCGGAAACAACGAGGTGCGGATCGGGGTCGATGCGATCGACGAGAAGGTCGTGCTTGAAGGTCTACAAAAAGTCGCAAACCGGATTACGTTGGGCCTGGTCGTCGCCGCGTTGATCGTCGGCGCCGCGCTCTTGATGCGCGTGGAAACGTCGTTTCGGATTTTTGGTTATCCGGGACTGGCGATGATCCTGTTTTTACTTGCGGCAGCGGCGGGAGCGTCGCTGATCTTCAGCATCGTGTTCTACGACGAGAAGCGGCGAAAGCGTGACAAGCGTTGAACTGTTATCCGCCTGAGGCGATGATTTCCATCAAAGCTTTCTTTGTGTCCTCAGTCAGCTCGGTAAACGCCATTCCGAACCCCACACCGTTTTGGTACGTCGCCACGTAGCCTCGCAGCCGCAGCCATTCTCCCGACCGTCGCAGAATACTTAGATCCACCGGCTCGCCAATCGCTACTGGTCCATAGGTGTTCACGAAGCAGCCGCTCACGCTGACGTCGTCGACGCGCGCCTCGTGCCGCTTCGATAGACTCTCCCACCTTGCTTCCAGAAGAACCTTTTGTCGTTGGTTACGGCGTCGCTCTTCCGGCATTCCGCTGGTCCTTTACCTCACCTGGATTTTGAGAGCCGACCGTAGAAGACCTTCGTCTCATATTCGAAACTGACATATCCATTTGTCTGATGTTTGTCAAAAACGATCGCCAGTTGGCGCATCATTGGTTCGAACTTGGGATTGTTCGGTTCGGGGGTGTACGAAGAAGAGCGGACGCGGCCTTGCAGCCCGTCCAGATCGAAGACCTGCGTGTTGGGGAACCCTTTCAGCGTGTATCCGTCGGCGCCAAAAAACTGTTCGATGCGCGACAGTCCGGCGTCGTGCCTGACTTCGGCATAGTCAGTTCCAAACTCGAGCAGTAGCTGTTCGTAGTCGCTGAGAAATGGCGTCGTCTCCAGTTGTCTGTCGTTCCAGACGAGCGCGACCCAGCTACCCGGTTTAAGGATGCGACCCCACTCGGTCCTCGTTTTCAGCGGGTCGAACCAATGGAATGCCTGTCCCGCGGTGATCAGATCGACGCTCGAGTCGTCGAGCGTAGTTGCCTCTGCGCTGCCCGCGATGCTGCGAAAACGCGGCTCGTCTTTGAAGATCGATTCGGCAACCACGCGCATCGCTTCGTTTGGCTCGACGCCGAGCACGACGTTTCCATTCGCGAGCAGGATTTCGCTGAGCTTTCCAGTCCCGGAACCGACGTCGGCGACGATCGATTCAGGCGTCAAGCCGCATTCGTTCGTGAGCAGCTCGACGACCGCGACCGGATAGCCCGGGCGATACCTGGCATAATCTTGGACGCGGCTTGTGAAGCGTTCAACTGATCCTGACATCGGAAGGAAAATACTTTACCAGCAGTCGATAGCCAAGCAGAAACAGGATGATAAAGCCGAACGTCAGCGGCAGACGCACGTCAGCTTTCACTAACAACCAGAAATGCACGACACCGAGGACAGCCGCGACGTAGACGAGACGATGCAGCCTCGCCCAGCGCTTGCCGCCGAGCCGTTTGACCATCTTGTTCGTCGACGTGATCGCCAGCGGCAGCATCAGCAGAAACGCCGCCATGCCGGCGAGAATGAACGGTCGCTGGCCGACGTCTTTCACCGTGCTCGCAAGATCGAACCCGCGATCGAACCAGATGTACGTCAGCAAATGCAGTGTGCCGTAGAAGAACGCAAACAGGCCGAGCATGCGACGAAACTTAACGAGCGAGTTGATGCTGAAGATGCGTCGCAGCGGCGTGATGGCGACGGTTAGGCTGAGGAACACGAGCGTGAGCATTCCTGTCGTTCGCGTTGCAAACTCGACTGGATTTGGCCCGACACGGCCGCGATACAAGTCCGTCAGAAGCAGGACTAGCGGAATCAGCGCATTTACAAAGACGACGAGTTTTGGAAACGACATCTTCATGGATCAGAAGTTCTTCACCAGATCCAATCCATCATAAAGATGCGCCACCTCCTCGGCGTAGCCGTTGAACAACATCGTCTTACGACGTCCGAACTCGCCGATGCGTTGTTCCGTCGCCTGGCTCCAGCGCGGATGCGGAACATCGGGGTTCACATTTGAATAGAAGCCGTACTCGTACGGCGCCTGGATGTTCCACGTTGTCGGCGGTTCGGTGTCAGTCAACGTTATCTTCACGATCGACTTGATGCTCTTGAACCCGTATTTCCACGGGACGACCAGGCGGACAGGCGCGCCGTTTTGCGGCGGCAGTTTCTCGCCATACAAACCGGTCGCGAGGATCGTGAGCGGATGCATCGCCTCGTCGAGACGCAGCCCTTCGACGTAAGGCCAGTCCAGCAGGCCGGTGTTCTGCTCCGGCATACGTTTCGGATCGAGCAGCGTTTGAAAAGCAACGTAACGCGCCTGCGCCGCCGGTTCGACTTTCTCCAGCAGCTTCTGCAACGGAAAACCGATCCACGGAATGACCATGGACCATCCTTCGACGCATCGCAGCCGGTAGATCCGTTCCTCAAGTGGAAACTTCAGCAGCTCGTCGATATCAAAAACTTTCGGCTTGTTAACGAGACCTTCCACCGAGACAGCCCATGGCCGCGTGACGAAGCCTTGCGCCGCCGAAGCGACGCCGGCTTTCGAGGGATCAAACTCGTAGAAGTTGTTGTAGTTGGTGATCGCTTCCCGGCTCGTCAACGGCTCCTTGGCCGTAAATCCCTGCTTATCGTCCGCTGTCTTAGCGACGTCGGTGAGCTTCTCGCGTTCGACGGGTTTAGGCGGCGGCGGATTCAAGCCCCGATACAGCGCGACGCTGGCGACCGCCGTACCTGCGAGCGCCGCAGCCCGCATGAAGTTCCTGCGGTTCAGGTACGTTTGTTGGTCCGTAATCTCTTTCGGGTTAATCTTTTCCGCCATTTTTACCACCTGTGCCTTTAGAATACGCCCATTTGTCGCCGACCACGAAACCTATGACATCTGTTCAACCTCTTGAGAGGCCCGAAACCGCAAGCGACGTTGCCGAGCAGCTCGGATGGCGAGGACGATTGCTGCGTTGGGGCGTCGTGCTGTTTGTCGCTGGAGCGATTCTAGTGATTCCGGTGCCCGCGGGAGTCACGAAAGAGTCGTGGCGTTTGCTCGCGATCTTTGCGGCGACGATCACGGGCTCGATCGTGCAACCGATTCCCGGCGCCGCGATCGTTCTGCTTGGCGTCACAGCGCTCGCGCTGTTCAAGGTGATGAGGATAGAGGACGCGCTGGCGGGTTACGCCGATCGGTTCGTTTGGCTCGTGCTCGCCGCGTTCTTCATCTCACGGGGCATGATCAAGACGGGACTGGGACGACGCATCGCGTTTCTTTTCATCAAGGCCATTGGCCGTCATTCACTCGGGCTCGGTTACGCACTCGCCTCGACTGAGACCGTCCTCGCGACGGTCATACCGTCAACCGGCGCGCGCTCGGGCGGAATCATCTTTCCGATCGCGAAGAGCCTCGCTGAGGCGTACGAATCGAGACCCGGACCGACTGCACGTCGCCTGGGCGCGTTTCTGATGACGAGCGTTTACCAATGCAACGTGATCGTCTGCGCGATGTTTCTGACTGGACAGGCGTCGAACCCCATCATCGCCGACTTTACTCAAAAAACGACGGGAATCGAGATCAGTTACGCACGTTGGGCCATTGGGGCGATTGTTCCGGGCTTGCTCAGTTTGCTGGTCGTGCCGTGGCTGTTGTATCGAGTGTTTCCGCCCGAGATCAAGCACACGCCAGCGGCCCGCGAGTTTGCGTCCGAAGAGCTGAAGCTGATGGGGCCGATGAAGTGGTCGGAGCGCTTGATGCTGTTGGTCTTTGGCCTGGTTGCGATTCTCTGGATAACGACGCAGCTACACAAAATTGATTACGCAGTGGTCGCGATGCTGGGCATCAGCGTACTGCTGATAACGGGCGTGCTGGATTGGGAAGATCTGATCAGCGAAAAAGCCGCGTGGGCGGTGTTCATCTGGTACGGCGGCTTGATTCGCATGGCGGAGGCGCTGGGTCAGACCGGCCTGACAAAACGATTTGCCGAAGCGGCCGCGGGGCTTACGACGGGTTGGAACTGGTGGTTGGCGCTGGCGGTGTTGTTGTTGATCTACTTCTACGCGCATTACGTCTTCGCGAGCATCACAGCGCACGCGACGGCGATGTTTGTGCCGTTTCTCATCGTGATACTGGCGGCGGGAGCGCCTCCATATCTCGCCGTGTTATCACTGGCCTACTTCTCGAATCTCGGCGCAGCGCTGACGCACTACGGAACCACACCGGCGCCCATCTACTTTGGCGCGGGTTACACGACGCAGCGAACCTGGTGGACGCTCGGATTAATAACATCGATCGTAACGATCTCGATCTGGAGCGTCATTGGGTTCACGTGGTTGAAAATACTGCGACTCTGGTAAACGACGATGGCTGGATACTCTTCGACACCACTCCCGAAGAAACTCGGAATCAAAGAAGGATCGCGCATCGCGCTAATCAACGCCCCGGAAGATTTTCAACGCACGTTAGGCGACTTGCCGGACAAGGCGATGTTTGTAACGCGGTTAACGAAGCCGCTCGACATTGTCCTCTTGTTTGTACTCACTGAACGCGCCCTGCTTCGCGACTTCACGAAGCTCGCGGAGAAACTCGCGACCGACGGCATGATCTGGGTTGCATGGCCGAAGAAGTCTTCCGGCGTAACTACCGATCTAACGTTCGAACGGGTTCAACGCATCGGTCTCGACAGCGGTTTAGTCGACGTGAAGATCTGCGCTATCGACGACGTCTGGTCAGGATTGAAATTCGTCTTCCGTTTGAAAGATCGTGCACCGCAAAAGGCACAAAGAAACCTAACTGATTTGGATTGCTCATAAACGAGAGAGCTAACATTCATGGTTCTGTTTGTGCCTTTTGTGGCTCTGGTTTGTGCCTCTTTGTGATAACAGTTTTCCACAGATTCTGAGGAAATCTATGTGGAAATCAACCGCGCGAGTTTTACAAAGCTGTTACAAGCGCACACTTACAACATTTTGCACACATCAGCGGCGCGCCGAAAAACCTTTCTGCATGAACGTTTTGACCCTCGATAGACGACGATCTCCGCGCGTGTTTCGACGAGACAACGACCGCGACGTCAATGCAAGAAATAGAGCTACGAGGGCGGCAATCGATGCGGCTGTTTTATGTTTCGAGAGTCGTTCTACTAATAGTAGGACCACCAAATACACATACGAACTAGTTGCGCCAAACAGACGGCGAACGCTTTTTTGAGCGTCGCTTGCACTGCAAATTTTCTAAGGATTTCAAACCAACTCGCCGTCGCCTTCGCGACTGTTAAAACACAAAATCGATCTTCAGGATGTAAGTGATGCGATCATGTATCCTCTCGTCTTTGAGTTGTTTGCGATCCGGGAATGAGGGTTTGTAGATCATCTCATCGTGGAAAAAAATCCATCTGGACATGGTCCGAAACAAATCCGAAAAAGGTGTTGCAAAAACAGTTTCGATCACTATAATTCGATTCCCTCGCTGAAACGTTTGATTGCCAGAAAGTAGTTTTTGATCAGCGACCCTGTGTTTGATTCGTGTGAAGGTTAACCTAGCTCTCATCTCTATTCTCGCAATTGCCCGGATGGCCTTCGACGACGTTCAAGTCAGGTAAAAGTAGTAGTGGGACGCAACCCGTGCGGCTGTTGCGTAAGGCAATCTAGGCGATCGCCTGCGGGCATCTTCGCCAAAAAATAAATTCAAATAAAGGGATGGTCCTGGCCGGCGAGGTTTAGGTTCCGGCAGGTCGAAGTGTGCCTGTGGTCCGATCGCAGCGAGAGTTTTGATGCCCAGTGGAGTGCGGAATGAAACAGGAGATTGATTTACCCCCCAACGTCAAACATTGTCCAATCTGTTCACTTGATCTTGCCATAACAGATTTTGGTATTTGTCGTGCACGTAAAGACGGACGCAACCTGTATTGCAAGAGTTGCATTCGTCAGAAAGTCACACAAAGCCGCCGTGCTTTGAAGGAATACAAGTCGGCGCGCAAGCGGTACATTTCACAGCAGGTGGAGATTACTGAGTTGCTTGGCGGCGATCAGTCCGGTGGCGCTCACTACACCGCGAAATCACTCAGCAAGTTGTCGCCCGTCGAGCGTGTGCGTGATGCGATTCGCAGAGGTTCGCGAACGCAGCGTGAGATCGCACAGGAGACGAAGCTCGGGAAGGACGAGATCGGCGACGCCCTGGCAAACCTGCTGCTGTGGACGCACGAGATTAGAACTCAAGTGGTCGATAACACGCGGATGTATTTTCTAAACGACGCAGCAGATCCGGCGGGATTAGAAGAGGGCCTGCGATTCCCTGCGCGTAAACGCGACGTGCCCAGTTCGTTTAGTTGTTTGCACGGATTGATGCCCGGTAAGAACCCGGAAGGGGAACCCGAAAAAATCGGAGGCTGGGTGGCAGCTTAGCCTCGGGGGCGCGCACGCGCGCCCTGAGCGGTTCTTCGCCCGCGTTCAGTCAGCGAAAGCTTCCAGGACCTCACTGGCGTGATCTTCGGGTTTTACTTTCTCGAAGATCTTCTTGATCTTGCCCTTCTCATCGATCAGGAAGGTAGTCCGATGCACGCCCATGTACGTTCGTCCCATGAACTTCTTCTCTCCCCAAACACCATACGCCTCCGCGATCGAGCGGTCCGTGTCGGCCAACAGCGTGAAGGGGAGCTGGTACTTGGTCACAAATTTCTTGTGCGATGCTTCGCTGTCAGGCGAAACGCCCAGCACGGTGATGCCTTGCTTCTTGAACTTCGCGAAGCCATCGCGAAACGAACAAGCTTCCTTCGTGCAGCCGGGCGTATCGTCTTTCGGATAGAAATAAAGCACGACTTTCTGGCCGCGCAGGTTTTTCAAACTCACCGTTTCGCCGTTCTCATCGGTCGTCTTGAACGCGGGGGCAGTGGTTCCTTCTTTCAGCATGTTTTATCCTTTGGGTTTTATTCAATCCGTGTAACCACAGATTATCAAAGATGAAAAAATCGATGAAGCATCAATATTGGATGGTGAAGCAGGAACCGGAGACGTACTCCTGGGATGATTTTGTAAAAGACGGCAGCACCGATTGGACCGGTGTGCGGAATTATCAAGCCAGAAACAATCTGCGCGGGATGAAGGTAGGCGACCGCGTACTCTTTTATCATTCGGGAAAAGGAAAAGAGGTTGTTGGACTGGCCGAGGTGATCAAGAGCGCGTATGCGGATCCGACGGCGGACGATCCGCAGTGGGTTGCAGTCGATTTAAAACCGGTCAAGGCGTTGGGCAGTCCGGTCCAGTTAGCAGCGATTCGTTACGACAAGCGGCTGAGCCAGCTTCCGCTGATACGACAGTCGCAGTTGTCGGTGATGCAGTTGACGAAAGATGAGTTCGACGTGATCGTCTCGATGGGCGCGAGCAGGAAACAGGGATCTAAGTAAACAAAGATAACGAGCCTTCGTCGTCGGTGTCTGGCGGCGTCGCCGATTCTTTGAGACGAGCGTAGTGTTCGAACAGCGGTTCCGGAGCCGGCACGCGCTCCTCTTCCAGCGCGGCCTTGATCTCGACAGCATTGACCACCGCCTGACCGCGGAAGTGATTGTTGGTGATGACGTAAGTTTCGCGCGTCTGTTTGGCCACCTGCTTGATTCGCGTCAGCCATGGGTCGAGCTCGTCGAGTGAATAGAGGTAGTTGTAACGCTCATCACGCGGCGCTTTATCGCGAAACCAGTTCTGATAATTCCGTCCATGCAGGCGCACGTAACCGACGGGCGAAGTCGTCAACGCCGCGGGCCGAATCGACCGCGAAAACACCGGCTGGTCGATGTTGCAGATTCCGATTCCCCGTTCTTCCAACCACTCGTAAACGCTTTCGTTGTTCCACGACGTGTGACGCACCTCGAGCACGAGCGGGTACGCCAGAAACTGCTCCAGTAATTTTGTTAGATAAACTCGATCCTCGTCTGTGTTCTTGAACGACCAGGGAAACTGAAGCAGCAGCGCGCCGAGTCGACCTGCTTTTACCAGCGGCGCCATGCCATCGCGAAACTCTTTCTCGTCTTTCTTAGTCGCTTTGCCGCGTTCGTGCGTGAAAACGCGATGAAGTTTCGCCGTGAACGTAAAATCCTTACGGTGCTCGACGCGCCGCGCCCACGACTCCGCTGTTGACGGCGCAGGCGGACGATAGAAACTGCTGTTGATCTCGATGGTATTGAAGAAACGAGCGAGATACGCGAGCGGATCAAACGCCTTGCCCGGCTTCGGCGGATAAACTACGCCTTCCCAGTCTTTGTAAGACCATCCGGCGGGCCCAATGCGAATAATCGGCTTTGCCATCGGAGTCAATTCGGTCGCGGAGGCTGATAAAGATCCGGAATGGCCGCGATCACTTGCGGCGACGGCGGTTTCAGTTTCAGTTGCTCCACGAGGAACGCGATACGGTCGCGACGTGCTTCGGCGTTCAGCGCGTGCGGCGCGTCGTAAAGTTTGAACCGCTTTGGTTCGCTGACGACCTTCTCATACTCACGAGCGCGATCCGGCGTCAGAAAAGGCTCCTGCGTCGCGAACTGGAGAAACACAAAAGCAGGCGCGGCATGCGCCACAAACCTGCCTTGATCGGTGTAGGTGTACTTCGCCATAAACGCGTCGAACTTTTCTGGTCCAATCTGCTTGCGAAACTCGTCAAAACCGCCGCTCTTGAGATCAACCTGATCCGACATCGAGCCGGCCATCAGCACGAAGGCTTGAACCGCCGATCGACGCCGCTCAGAATCGCGCCGACGGTTGCGTTGTAGCTATGGCCGACGAATGCGAGGCGCTTGGGATCGACGTCCTTGCGAGACAGCAGCACGTCGACGCCGCGTCGCATGTCTATCACCTGCTGCACCAATTCCGCAGGCCGCCGGTCGTCGAGCGGATCAGTGTAGGACGTGTAACCCGGCCGTGCGACCGGTCCGTCGGTAAGAAGGGAAACGACGCCGCTCGGCGCCAGCCCCACGGCCTCGTCGAGAAACTGCTTGCGGTTCCGCATTTCGGAGTTAGTCCAGTACCAATGGCCCCAGATTACCCCCGCGAACGGTCCTTTACCGCTGGGCACGACGAGATACGCCGGAACCACGCCGCCTTTCGGACTGGCGTAAGTGACGTCATACACCGTGACGTCGCCGCGTTTCTGCATGCCTATGGTCTTCAGGTCGAGCGGAGCGTTCTTGTCATAATCGTAGTGGCGGACCAGCTCCGGATCCTGGGCAAGGAGCAGTGAGTGCGCGAGGAGAACGAATACGATTCCGGCGAAAAACTTGATAAGCTGAACTCGCATAGTTCGCAAAGCCTCCAGCAAAGTCGTGTCGAGCAGAATGATAGCCAAACGGGGCTGCCATCGAAAGGAGGCGTGAAAGGAGGTGCCGGGATGCGTTTGACGGAGATGGTTTCGTGTTCTGGTTGAGCGGCGAAGCTTAGCCCGAGCTTGCTCGCTCAGGTCCTGAGTGGGTTACCAAAACAACCTGCCGATCCAAACCTGATTGTCGGTTTCGACACCGCCGACGACGCGGGAGTGTACCGTCTTCGCGACGACCTCGCCTTAGTCCAGACACTCGACTTCTTCACGCCCATCGTCGACGACCCTTACGATTACGGACGTATTGCCGCACTCAACTCGATCAACGACGTTTGGGCGATGGCCGGCACGCCTGTCACCGCGATGGCCATCACGTGTTTTCCGAAGAAGGGCGTCGATCCGTCGATACTCGGCGAGATCATGCGCGGTGGCCTTGAAACGCTGAACAAGCACGGCGTCACGTTGATCGGCGGCCACAGCGTCGACAACGAACAGATCATGTTTGGGTACTCGGTCACCGGCGTGATCGACCCCAACAAGGTGGCGACAAATTCGGGCGCGCGTCCGGGTGACGCGATCATCCTGACGAAACCGATCGGCACGGGCGTGATCTCGACCGGGATCAAGAGAGCGCACGCGAACGACGCGGTCATCGCGGGTTCGGTCGAAACGATGCTGACGCCGGGGAAATACGCAGCCGAAGCAATGCGCGAATTTGGCGTAAAAGGCGCTACCGACGTGACGGGCTTTGCGCTGATCGGTCACGCCTGGGAAATGGCCTGCGCCAGTAAAGTCACGATTGAGATCGCGGCTGGTGCGGTCCCGCTGTTGGAGGGCGCACTCGAGATGGCTGCGGCAGGAATGCTTACGAGCGGCGATAAGACGAATCGCGAATACGTCGGATCGGACGTCGCGCTTAACAGCTCGGTTGATGAAAACCTTGTTAAGTTGTTCTTCGATCCGCAAACCGCCGGCGGAATGCTGATCTCGATCCCGGAAGCCAATGCCGAATCCCTGCTTGCGCGGCTACGTGAGAACTACCCGAATGCACGTATAATAGGTCGCGTTCACCCCCGGGGCCCGCACTCAATCATTATTTCAAGTGTCGATAATCGAACTATATAAGCAGGTCCGCGCGCGCACGATGCAGATCGTCGCGCCGCTCGAGATTGAAGACTACGTCATCCAGACGGCAGACTTCATGAGCCCGCCGCGCTGGCACATCGGCCACACGTCCTGGTTTTTTGAAACGGTGCTTCAGGCGCACCAGCCGGGTTACCGCGTCTACTCCGACGACTATCTTTTTTATTTCAATTCGTATTACGAAGGCTTCGGGGCGAGGATCGAGCGACCGAAGCGAGGCACGAAGTCGCGTCCGACAGTCGCCGCGACCGTTGCTTATCGCAACTACATCGACGAGCAAATGCTCACATTCCTCCAATCCGCTAATCCATCCGTGTTATCCGTGGTTCGACTGGGTCTCGAACACGAGATGCAACATCAGGAGTTGCTTGTTTACGACATCAAGCACCTCCTGTGCGACGAACTCAAACCACGGATTGAACCGTTGCCCCCGGCAACGCGTGTCGACGGAATGAGTGAAATTGAAGGCGGATTGTTTCAAATCGGATGGCAAGGAGATGGTTTTGCTTTCGATAACGAGAAGCCTGCGCACCAGGTCTTCGTACAGGACTACGCGCTCGATCGCGCGCTGGTGAGCGTCGGTGATTATCTCGAGTTCATTCGAGACGGCGGCTATCAGAACTTCCGCTGGTGGTTTTCGGAAGGTTGGGAGGCAGTCAATCGCGAGCAGTGGCGCGCGCCGCTTTACTGGGAACTTCACGACGGCGAGTGGATGATCCGCGACTTCTCCGGGCTCGCGCCAGCGGCGAGCAAACGAGACGAACCCGTATCGCACGTCAGCTTTTTCGAGGCGTCAGCGTTCGCGAAGTGGGCCGGCAAGCGATTGCCGACGGAAGCTGAATGGGAACGCGCGGCGTGTTATGATGCGCGGCGCAACACCACCAACGAATTTCCCTGGGGCAACACGGAACCCGACACCGCGAAAGCAAATCTTTTCGAGAACGGCTACTGGTCCGTCGCCCCGATTGGCGCCTTTCCGGAAGGCGCAAGTGGTTACGGGTGTCAGCAAATGATTGGCGACGTCTGGGAGTGGACCACTTCCGACTACGTGCCGTACCCGGGATTCAAGTCCGAATTCGACGAATACAACGACAAGTGGTTCGTCAATCAGAAGGTTTTACGCGGCGGGTCGTTTGCTACACCGCAGTTGCACATCAGATCGACGTACAGAAACTTCTTTCACGCCCACGAGCGCTGGATGATCTCAGGCTTTCGCTGCGCGCGTGATCTGGCCTGAATTCGTGTCATCCGTGTTTCTCAAAGGAGAACGTCATGGCTCATAGATCCTTGTCCCTTTTCCTGGTGTTATTCGTGTGTGTGGTTTCGGCCTCTGCCCAAACGCGTGACTCGACAACACAAGCTCCCGCCGCAGCAATATCGACGTTCAAGCCTGCGACAATCGACCCGAAATACACGACGCCGAAATCGGCGCTCGACACGGCCTACGGCGCGAAGATCGCCGAGTACACGACCGAGAAATACTTCATGACCGAGCTCGTCGATCACCTGCCGGCGTCTGACAAGATTCCGTCGCCGGAGAAGGTGCTAGGCTATGCAGTAGGCACGCCAAACAAGCTGACCTACACGAAGGATTTGTATCGTTACTATCGCACTCTCGCGGCTGCGTCGCCGCGCGTGCGCGTGCTGGTCGCGCCTGAGAAGAGCGAAGAAGGACGCGAGCAGATGCTGGTGCTCGTCAGCGACGAAGCCAACCTCGCCAAACTCGATCGCTACAAGGAAATCACGGCCAAACTCGCCGATCCGCGCAAGCTCACCGACAGCGAAGCGCAGGCGCTGATCGCCGAAGGAAAACCGTTTTACTGGGCGTCAGGATCGATTCACTCTCCGGAAACCGGCTCGCCCGAGATGTTGATGGAGATGGCTTATCGTCTTGCCGTCGAAGACTCGCCGTTTATCGAAGACATTCGCAAGAACATGATCGTCATGATCACTCCGGCGCTGGAAGTCGACGGCCGGGATCGCATGGTCGATCTGTACAACTATCGCAAGGCCAACCAGGGTAAACCGATGCCGTCGCTGCTCTACTGGGGCAAGTACGTGGCGCACGACAACAATCGCGACGGTCTCGGTCTCGCGCTGGCGTTGACGCGCAACCAGATGCGCACGTTTCTCGAGTATCACCCGACAGTGCTGCACGACTTGCACGAGTCAGTGCCGTATCTCTACACGATGACGGGCACGGGACCGTACAACGCCTGGCTCGATCCGCTGGCGATCGACGAGTTTCAGTTGCTCGCGTATCACGAGATCGAGGAGATGACGAAGCGCGGCGTTCCCGGAGTTTGGACGCACGGTTTTTACGATGGCTGGGCGCCGAACTACATGCTCTACATCGCCACCGGTCACAACGCCATCGGCCGCTTCTATGAGACATTCGGCAACGGCGGCGCCGACACACGCGAACGCACGCTGCCCACGAATCAGACGTCGCGCGCGTGGTTCCGTCCCAATCCACCGTTTTCGCGCGTCAACTGGTCGATGCGCAACAACGTGAACATGCAGGAGTCGGCGATCCTGTTTGCGATGAATTTCGTCGCGAAGGACAAAGAGCGTTTTCTCAATAACTTCTATCTCAAGAGCAAACGTTCCATCGCCAAGGCGACCAACGAAGGCCCGGCGGCCTACATCATTCCGGGCGACACGCCGCGTCCCGTCGAAGCAGCCGACATGGTCAACCTGCTGCGATTGCAGGGAATTGAAGTTCACCGTTCGGCGAAAGAGTTTACGGTCAAGGATCAGAAGTACGCGGCCGGCTCGTACATCGTCCGCATGGATCAGCCGTACTCGCGCATGGCTGACATGCTGCTCGACACGCAGTACTACAACGTCACCGATCCATCGCCATACGACGACACAGGCTGGACGATGGGCGCGATGCGCAACGTCAAGACCGTGCGCGTCACCGACAAGAGCGTGCTCGACGTGCCGGCGACATTGCTGACGTCAGACGCGAAAGTCACGGGCGCGTTGAGCGGCCCGGCCAATTCGGTCGCGTACGTCATCAATCACAACACCGACAACACGCTCGCGACGTTCCGCTTCCGTTTGAAAGACGTGAAGATGAGCGCCGCCGAAGATAGCTTCAAGATCGGCGAGCAACAGTTCAACACGGGTTCGTTCATCATCAAGCAGGACGGCAACCCGGCGAACCTGCGGCAACTGTTGGAACCGGCCGTCACGGATCTCGGCCTGAAAGCCGTCGGCGTCGATAAGCTCCCGGAGGTCAAGACTCACGAACTCGCCGTGCCGCGAATCGCGATCGTTCACACGTGGATTAACACGCAGAACGAAGGATGGTTCCGCATCGAGTTCGATCGTTTGCAGATCCCGTACACGTACATTTCCGATCACGTGATCCGCGACACACCGAACCTGCGCGATAAGTTTGACGTGCTGATCTTCCCGCCCGTCGGCGGCAACGCCCAAACGATCGTCAACGGCATGCCGATGCGCGGCGATCCGATTCCGTGGAAGGCATCAGCCCTGACGCCGAACATGGCGAATTCGCCCGATACGACCGACGACATGCGCGGCGGCATGACCGTCGCCGGTGTCGCGAACCTCCAGAAGTTCATCGAAAGCGGCGGCTTGTTCATAACCGTCGGCGCCGGTGTTTCGGAGATTCCTGTCGAGTACGGGCTTACGAACGGCGTCACGATCCAGGAGGCTGACAAGCTTCAGGCGCGAGGGTCGATCTACAACGGCACGTTCTCCGATCGCAAGAGCCCGATCGCCTACGGTTACGACGCGGGGCTGCCGCTCTACTTCAGCCAGTCGCCGCTGTTTCAGGTTACGGCGGCGGGTGGCGGAGGTTTCGGTGGCGGCGGAGGCGGTCAAGGTGGCCAGGGCGCTGGCGGTGGTGGACAGAACCGTGCGTCAGGACGCGGCGGCGTTGGTGACCCGGACGTTATTCAAGCGATGCCGCAGCCGCGGCCCGGACGACCCGATCCCGACCAGGCGCTCGCGGATCAACGCGAGAGCCCGTTCTTCGTGCCTCCGGCGATGCGCCCACGCGTCGTGCTGCGTTTCGTCTCTGACGAGAAGAACCTGCTCGTCAGCGGCATGCTCGCAGGCGCCAACGAACTGGCAAACAAACCGGCGGTCGTAGACGTTCCCGTCGGTCGCGGGCATGTGGTGATGTTCGCGACCAATCCGATGTGGCGGCACCAGACGCAAGGCGAGTTCTTCCTGCTGTTCAATGCGGCGTTGAACTACGACAACCTTGGCGTCGGACGCACGGAGCCACGCGGCGGGCAGGGACAGTCGTCGACGGCTGCCGACGATAACGATCAGTAAACATCTGTGTCCCAGTTTCTAACGGATATCGAAACGCGCGTGCTTGGGTCGTTAGTGGAGAAGCAGGTCACCACGCCTGAATACTATCCGCTAACGCTCAACTCGCTGACGTTGGCCTGCAACCAGAAGAACAATCGAAATCCCGTCAGCTCGTATTCCGAGAACCAGGTCTCTGCGGCCGTCGAAAGCCTGCGTGAGAAGAACCTTGCGTACGTCTTTTACGGCAGCACCAGCCGTGTGCCGAAGTACAAGCACGTCATGCCGGAAGTATTGCACTTGAACCCGGCGGAGGTGGCGTTGATGTGCGTGCTGATGTTGCGCGGGTCGCAGACGCCGGGAGAACTGCGCGGTAACGCGTCGCGCCTGCACGAGTTTTCCGGACTGGAGGAGGTCGAAGAGACGCTAAACGCGTTGATCTCGCGCGAACCTGAGCCGCTCGTCGTTCGTTTGCCGAGGCAAATAGGCCAGAAGGAAGTCCGTTTTGCGCATCTCCTGTCTGGTGAACCGAAAATCGAAGAAGTAGCATCGGCTCCAGTGCCGAAAATCGAGCGAGTCACGCTGGAGAGACGAGTCGAGATGCTCGAAGCTGAGGTCGAGAGTCTGCGTCAGCAGTTCGATCAGTTTAGGAAGCAGTTTGAATAACCCTGACTTACAAATCTTTCTTCCCGCAGTCGCGCGGTGGTTCGAGCGCACTTTCCCCGCGCCGACCGAGCCGCAGCTACAAGCCTGGCCGGAGATCAAACGACAGCGCCACACCCTGATTGCCGCTCCAACCGGATCCGGTAAGACGCTCGCGGCGTTTATGTCCGCAATCGACGATCTCGTCCGGCTCGGCGTCGAAGGAAAGCTCGACGACACGACGCACGTCGTCTACGTCTCGCCACTGAAAGCGCTCAGCAACGACGTCCAGCGCAACCTGCAAACGCCGCTCGAGGGAATCCAAAAAGAGCTCGCGGCGATGGGCCTGCCCGAGGTCAACATTCGCACGCTCGTGCGCACCGGCGACACGCCTGCGTCCGAACGCACGGCGATGACGAAGCGTCCGCCGCATATCGTCGTCACGACACCGGAGTCGCTCTACATTTTGCTGACCAGCGACGGCGGCAGGCGGATGCTGGAAACGGCGCGAACGGTGATCGTCGACGAAATCCACGCCGTGGTCAGCGACAAGCGCGGTTCGCATCTCGCGCTCTCGATCGAACGTCTCGAACAACTGACGCCGCAGAAACTAGTGCGCATCGGATTGTCGGCAACGCAGCGTCCGATTGAAGAAGTGGCGCATTTTCTGGTTGGTGAAAACGGCGATTTTGACTGCGCCATCATCGACAGTGGTCACGCTCGCAAGCTCGACGTCGCGATCGAACTTCCCGAGTCGCCGTTGCAAGCCGTCATGTCAGGCGAGGTCTGGGAAGAAGTCTATGACCGGCTCGCCCAACTCATTCGCCAGCACCACACGACCCTCGTTTTCGTTAACACACGCCGGTTGGCCGAGCGCGTGTCTCGCCATCTCGGCGAACGGCTCGGCGACGAGAACATCGCGGCCCATCACGGCAGCCTCGCGCGCGAACAGCGTCTTTCCGCGGAACAGCGGCTGAAAGCCGGCGAGCTCAGCGCGCTCGTAGCGACGGCGTCGCTCGAGTTGGGCATCGACATCGGCGACGTGAACCTCGTCTGCCAGCTCGGCTCGACGCGAACGATCGCCAGTTTTCTCCAGCGCGTGGGCCGTTCGAACCACACCGTCGCCGGTTTTCCGAAAGGCAGAATATTTCCGCTGTCGCGAGACGAGTTGGTGGAGTGCGCGGCGATTGTCGATTCGGTTCGCCGCGGCGAACTCGATCGGCTGGAAATCCCGGAGCGTCCGCTAGACATCCTGGCGCAACAGATCGTCGCGGCAGTCGCTGCGGAAGAGTGGGGCGAAGACGATCTGTTCGCGATGGTCCGCCGCGCGTATCCGTTTCGAAACCTCACGCGCGAACAGTTTGATTCGATCGTTCGCATGCTTGCCGAGGGTTTCTCGACGAAGCGCGGGCGTCGCTCGACGTACCTGCATCACGACGCTGTGAACCAGCGGCTGCGTGGGCGACGTGGCGCGCGTCTGGCGGCAATCACGTCCGGCGGAGCGATCCCCGACACCGCGGATTACGCCGTCGTACTCGAGCCGAGTGGTCTCGTCATCGGCTCCGTCAACGAAGACTTCGCGATCGAGAGTTTGCAGGGCGACATCTTTCAGTTGGGCAATACGTCGTGGCGCGTGCTGCGCGTCGAGCAGGGAAAGGTGCGAGTCGAGGACGCGCACGGGCAGCCGCCGTCGATTCCGTTCTGGCTGGGTGAAGCGCCGGCGCGCTCGCACGAGTTGTCGGTGTCAGTTTCGAGACTTCGGGAAGAAGTTGCCGCGCGAGTTGAGAGCCCCGAACTCGGCGCCGCGATCGATTGGCTGACCGGCGAGGTTGGTTTGTCGCAGTCAGCGGCTGAGCAGATCGTCGAGTATCTCGCGGGAGCGAAGATCGTGCTCGGTGTAATGCCGTCGCAGGACAATCTCGTCCTGGAAAGATTTTTCGACGACAGCGGCAGCATGCAGCTCGTCCTGCACGCCCCGTTTGGCAGCCGCCTGAATCGAGCATGGGGACTGGCGCTACGCAAACGTTTCTGTCGCAAGTTCAACTTCGAGCTCCAGGCGGCTGCGACTGAAGACGCGATCGTACTCTCGCTTGGCCCAACGCACAGCTTCCCACTCGACGAGGTCTTCCATTATCTGAACTCGAAAACGGTGCGCCAACTTTTGTGCCAGGCGGTGCTCGACGCGCCGATGTGGAACATCCGCTGGCGCTGGAACGTCACTCGCTCGCTCGCCGTGTTGCGTCGTCGCGGCGGGAAGAAGATTCCGGCGCAGTTGCAGCGGATGGATGCGGAAGATCTGTTGACGGCCATCTTCCCCGACCAGGTCGCCTGTGCCGAGAACCTGGGCGGCGGCGAACGTGAGATTCCAATTCATCCGCTCGTGGATCAGACGGTGAAAGACTGTCTTGAAGAAGCGATGGACATCGACGGGCTCGAGCGTCTGTTGACGTCGATCGAGCGCAATGAGAAGAACCTGTTTGCGCGCGACGTGATCGAGGCTTCGCCTTTGTCACAGGAGATTCTGAACGCCAGGCCGTATGCGTATCTCGACGACGCTCCGCTCGAAGAACGCCGCACGCGTGCGGTGTTTCAGCGGCGCTGGCTCGATCCGGAGACGGCGA
The DNA here is from genome assembly GCA_046732935.1 of Acidobacteriota bacterium. Classification (GTDB taxonomy): domain Bacteria; phylum Acidobacteriota; class Blastocatellia; order Pyrinomonadales; family Pyrinomonadaceae; genus PSRF01. The sequence goes on from JBKPOC010000053.1 coordinate 246,187, forward strand.
GCGATCTCGGCAAGTTGGATCAAGCTGCGATCGATCGCGTTCGCGAGGAAGTCTGGCCCGATCCGCGGAATGCTGACGAGTTGCACGATGCGCTGGTTGAGTTGGGTTTTGTCGAGGCCAACGTGGAGTGGCAGGAACTCTTCAATGAGCTTGTGGAGGACAGACGCGCAGCCGTGTTGGTTCCTGGTTTGTGGGTTGCTGCTGAGCGGTTACCGCAGATAAAAGCAATATTTCCAAACAGGATCTTAGACCCTCCAATCGTCGCTCCTGAAAGCGTCTCGCGAACCACCTGGACGGCGGAAGACGCGCTGGTCGAAGTACTGCGCGGACGTTTGGAAGGTCTTGGTCCAGTCACCGTCGAAGCCTTGTTGCGGTCATCTGGGTTAAGCAAGCTCGAGGTCGAAACCGGCCTGCTGCGTCTCGAAGCGGAAGGCTTCGTCATTCGCGGCCGCTTCACACCCGGCGCGACTGAAACCGAGTGGTGTGCGCGTCGCCTGCTCGCACGCATTCACAGCTACACCTTGAATCGTCTGCGACAGGAGATCGAGCCCGTCGCCGGCACCGACTTCATTCGCTTCCTGCTGGCGTGGCAAAAGGTCGCGCCCGATCACCAGATGGAAGGACCCGAAAGCGTCCGCGCCATCATCGAGCAGTTGGAAGGATTCGAAGCGCCCGCCGCAGCGTGGGAAGGCGAACTGCTTCCCGCTCGACTCGTCGAATACGATCCTGCATGGCTCGACGCGCTGTGCTTATCGGGCGAAGTTGTTTGGGCCAGGCTGACGCCGCCCGTGCGCTCGTCCACGTCCGACGGCTCACGCGGTTCAGGTCCGGTAAGAAACACGCCCATCGCGCTTCTGCGACGTAAGAACTTCGCGCTTTGGAACGCAGTCTTCCCACAGTCGTCGCAGAGCAACGCGCCCTCCGAGTTCTCCACGACGACGCAGTTGGTCTACGACTATCTCACGACGCGCGGCGCGTCGTTCTTTACTGACGTCGTCGAGAACACCGAACTGTTGCGCAGCCAAGTCGAGGAAGCACTGGCGGAGTTGGTCGCAGCCGGGGTCGTCGTTTCCGACAGCTTCACCGGTTTGCGAGCGCTGTTGACACCCGGCAGCCGCAAGACCCAGGCCGCCGCGCGACGCAAACACCGGCAACCCGTTTACGACATGGCGACGGCCGGACGCTGGTCGATCCTTCAGCGCACCGCGGCCGCTCCCATGAACGGCTCGACGCAACAAAAGTCAGACCTGGAACTGGCGGAGCAAGTCGCGTGGGTGTTGCTGAAACGTTACGGAGTCGTTTTCAAACGATTGCTCGAGCGCGAAGGAATGGCGGTGCCGTGGCGCGTGCTCTTGCGCGTCTATCACCGGCTCGAAGCTCGTGGAGAGATTCGCGGCGGACGTTTCGTCGCGGGCATTTCTGGAGAACAGTTCGCGCTGCCGGAAGCAGTCGGGATGTTGCGCTCGATTCGCCGCGAGGGCGCGCACGACAGCATGATTTCAGTGAGCGCCGCGGATCCGCTCAATCTCGCCGGCATCATCACGCCCGGCAATCGCATCACGGCACACACAGGCAACCGCGTCCTTTATCACGACGGCGCTCCCATCGCCGCGCTCGAATCAGGCGAGACTCACTTCCTCGTCGAGTTGAGTCGCGCGACTGAGTGGCAAGCGAAAGCCGCGTTGGTGCGCAAGGCAACCCGCCCTGAGTTGCGCTCCTACTTACGTCGTCCCGCGTAATCGTCCATTCGCGCACGAAATCGTATCAACCATCCTGACCTTAACCCGTAAAAATACGGCGTTTGCGTGAGGCATGCCACTTGCCAAAACTCCGGCAGGGAGGTTTTCGAACAGAAATGAAAACGAATTACTCGGGTAAAACAATTGGTGGATATTTACTGGCCTTCTTCCTACTGTTTGGAATCTTAACAGTCGCCAGCTCCAGCGCTCAGGCGCAGTATCCGTGGGGATACGAACGCGACCGGCGCGACGATCGTTACCGCCGTGACCGTGATTGGGATTATCGCAATCGCCAAAACGTTCAGGTGGCCCGGCAACAGGGTTATAGCTACGGCATGAACGTCGGCGCTGCCGACGCGCAACGCGGACAGAGCTACAACCCGCAACGTTCGCATTACTACAGGAACGCAACCAGAGGTTACGACTCGGCCTACAACCAGGTCTTCCGTCAGGCGTTCGTGCAAGGCTATCGTGACGGCTACCAGCGTTACGCTTACAACAACCGGCGCTACGGTCGTAGTAATGGCCGCTGGCCGTGGTAACACACATGACTCAAATCTAACCACTCGCAGGGGCCCAAAATGGGCCCCTTTCTTTTTGCCCGAAACGCTGGAAACCCCGTCCGATTGAGACTGCTTTTAGTGAGGAAGCGTTAAGCGTTAACCCAAGATCAACAGGTGACTATGAAAGCATTAGCTCAAAAACGACGAGTCCTCTCATTCCCGCGATTTACCCTCGTGAACCCGCGAATCACGGTGCCATCGAGCGACGACTTCATGCGCGTCAGCAACGTGACGGTGCGTGAAGGCCGGTCCGGCCGCGTGTGGCCGCCGGAAGTTCTGCGCAAATTCCAGATGGCGGAAGTCGTCACTAAAACGTCAATTAACCATTACGTACTCCGCGACACGAGCATCTCGCCCGTCAGATCTGTGTAGAATACTCACACACCGAATCTGAAGGGGGCCGATATCGTGAACGATCCGTTACTCATCCTCGGAATAGCCGGGAGTCTGCGTAAAGAATCCTTCAATCGTATGTTGTTGCGAGCGGCGCAGGAACTCGTTCCGGACGGAGCGCGTCTTGAGACGTTCGAGTTGGATGGTTTGCCGCTGTTCAATCAGGATGAGGAGCAGAATCCGCATCCGAGAGTTGCCGAGTTGAAGCAGCGCGTTCGCAGTGCGGATGCGATTCTGTTCGTCACTCCTGAGTACAACTACTCGATTCCGGGCGTGTTGAAGAATGCGATCGACTGTGCTTCGCGGCCGTATGGCGACAGCGCGTGGGCAGGGAAGCCCGTGGCGATCATGGGCGCGTCGGTTGGGACTTTGGGCACGGCGCGGGCGCAGTATCACTTACGGCAGACGTTCGTGTTTCTCAACATGTATGCAGTTAATCAGCCGGAGGTCATGGTTTCGAATGCTCAGGATCGTTTCGACCAGGAGGGAAGGTTGACTGACGAGACGAGCAAGAAACTGATCCGGCAACTGCTGGCTGAGCTGGTGAACTGGACCAAACACCTGCAACCCGCGCACTGATCAGAAACTATCCGTGTTTTACCTACACGGATTTCGCACCTAAGGGCTCGGCGATCCCTTTCTTGATATTTCGCTGCCACGCCTCATAGTTTCTGATCCGGCGCTTTGCTTGCTTTCTTGTAAGCTTCATTTCCTGGGCTACGTAGTCGATACGCGCGGTCCGGTCTTTCTTCTTGTCATACCTATCCCCCGGCGCTCTCAGGTAAAACTTGTACGCAGTGGACCATTCTGCTTTTACCTCGTCGGTGGCTTGAACGCCACGTCTCTCTGGCATGCTTGCGGCTCCTCCGGATTTTTGTTTGGGAATTCTACACGAGGACGGCCCATTGCGGAACTACCGCCGCACCCATCGCAGCAGCGATAGCGTACTCAGGATCGCAGCGACCGCGATCAAACCATAGACGAAATACGCAACCACATCCGAATTGATGTAGGCGATCAACTGGCGGCCAAAGTAGAGCGCCAGCACAGCCTCGGCGGCAAAGCGAATGAGTCGCCCAACAAACACGGCGCCGAACAGTTTTTTCCGCGAACACTGCAACGCAGACGCAGTCATGATCACGGGCGTAAACGGAAACGGCGGCGGCAGCAGTGTCGCAACAAACACCGTGATCCCGAGTTTGTTTTCGAGCTTCTTCTTCCACCGTTCAACCTTGCGCTCGCTGACAAAGCGCTCGAGCCCTTTCTCGCCGGCCTTCCGCATCAACAGATCGATCACGAAAACGCCAAGCACCGAACCAGCCGCGGAAACGACAACGTACGCGAGCCAGATCAAACTTTCGCGATTTGAACTGACGAGCGCGATAAGCAACAGATCGTTCCCGAAAGGAAGAACAAGAAACGACGAGTCAAGCGCGCTCATGAGAAACAGCCCCGGCATCCCGAGCCGCAGCATAAATCGCAACCACGCGCGAGAACCGGCGATGAGGAGTAGCGAACGAAGTGTTTCCAACGCGCGAAACTCCTGTCGTTATCGAACGCCGCTCATGCGAATTGGTTCAGGTGGCGTTGGATCGGTGACGGGCATCGGCGTTGGTTCAGGTTCGCGCACCGGCGCTTGCGGTTGAGGATCAGTGTCCGGCGGCAGCGGAATCGGTTGTTGCTCAGGATCCGCGGGATCGTACGGCGTTACCGGCGGTATGTCCGGCTTATCGGTTGGGCCAGTCAACATTCTGCTCATCAAATAGTTTCCCCCTTGTTCGAAAAACGAATCTACTCCGCCATCTACTCCGGACGCGCGCCGATAAACTGTCCCACTCCGCGCGGAACGTTTGGCCCACCCTGTGGCGGCCGGATGTCCAGAAGTCCCTGAACGATCGCCAGCCTGGTCATGATTCTCGGCTCCGCGAGTTGAAACCTGCCGGCAAGCACGTCAGACCGCTCGAAGTCGACGCGCGCGAGTTCGGCTAATTCCTGACCGAAGCGACCGATCGTCGACGTCAGTCCATTTCCGCCCTGGAGCGACATCTCACCGTCGCGAAACATGTTTATCTCGAAACCATTCAAAACGGCCGCCGCGGACAGCAACTCGTTGAGCTGGCTGATTCCCGGATCGAGAATCTCGAAACTGCGCGACGGATCCACGGTCGCAAAAGCGCGGGCCACGCGAAGCTGCTGCTCGAACTGTTCGTAATTGGCGGCGCGGTGATTCACCATCTGCTTCGCTTCTTCGAGCAACTGTGCCGCTAGCTTTGGATTGTCTTTCTGCGCGGTTGCCGCCATCTCGACCAGCATATTGATCTTCTCGCTGTCGCTCTGAAGACGATTGACCAACTGCCTGATCTGCTCGAAGTTCGATGCGCCGCTCTTTTTCGTCAACTCGCGAGTCTCGATTCGCTGCAGCATCATGTCGCGCATGTTGGCGGGAAGCAGATCGTTCGTGATCTGTCGCGCGCGGTCCGTGTTTCCTTCGTCGATTGCCTTGAACGCAGCCTGTTGATAAAGGCGCGCTTGCAGTTGTTGAGGCGCCGTGGCTGCGGCTTGCATCAATGCGTCGACGCTTGGATTTTGACCGAGCCCGGCGAGATTGTTCAGCCCCGGATTCGGCGTGACTCCCATTTCCGTCATCTTTTGACGTACCGTCGCTGACTTCGCGGGAAGATACTGATCGACGAGCGGTAACATTGCCGTCAGCGAGCCGAACAGCCGGCGAGCATTAATCTGTTCATTCTGTGCCTGCGTTGGACCGCTGGTGTTTTGCGGTGACTGGGCCACGACAACGGGTGCGCCACCTGGACCGCCACCTGCGCGAGCCACAGGCCGGACGGCGGGAGTCGGGCGCTGGTTGTTGTTCTGCGTCGCCGGCGAAGCTTTCATTGCAGCATCGACGATGGCCGACAACAGATCGACGTACAGTGACTGATCCAAAACCGGTCCTCGCGACCCAAACACGATCGTGGGCACATTGGGTGACGTCGGCGTCAACGTCTCACCGGAGTTTCCCGGAAGACGTGGACCGGCCATCACGAGCGACTGTGCCAGCATGGTCGCCTCGTTGTTCTGTAACAGGTTCGCCGATTGAATTCGCTTGACTGTCTTGTCCGCAAGTTTTGCGGCGGAGTCAGGATCCTGCTTGTACAAGTTCGTCAGGACGTCGGTTACCGTGCGCGGAAACTGGCCCTTCTCCATCATCTGCTCGGCGTTCTGCGCCGCGAGCTTGGGATCGAGTGCGGCGACGCGGCCGAGCAGCGTCTGTTCGAGGTTATCTTCGTTGAACACCGGCGGTCGCGGTACGCGCGAATCGAGGCTGGGTTGTGCGACCGGCGCCGCTGGTTTCGTGGTGGCGAGTAGTTGATACGCGAGTTGCGCGTCGTGTTTGGCGGCGGCGAGCACCAGGTCCTGCCGCATTTGAAACGCGCGGCGTTCGTTCCCGCCGTCGTTGCGTCGAGGGTTGTTATTGTTCGACTGCAGGCTTCGGCCGAGCTCGGCGACGCCTTCGGCAGCCATCGCAAACAGCGAACGCGCGCGGCCCTGGTTGCGGTCCCATAGCATGTCAGCCGCGCCAATCTGCACGCGCACGCGGTTCTCGGTCAGTCGCAGCGACTGAGCCTCGTCGATTACCTGATCCAGCAGCCGAAACGCGTTCTTCTCGCGTTCAGCTTTCTCCTTTTCGACCTCTTCGGCAGTGGGAGTGGCTTGTGGTGTTGGTTGCGCGTTGGATGGCTCCTGGGCGAGGGCCGGCGACTGCGCGGCGTAGAGCAATCCGAGGGTCAGGGTCAGGACTATCAATCGTTTCATGGGCGTTACCTCTGCGAACAAGTCGGGGAATCTTAACACGCGGATTAGCAGGCTATATAATCCCGCGCATGCCAGAAACCAATCATATAGATGCACAATCCGGCGATGTATTGCTACTCGTCGGCACGATGAAAGGAGCGTTTGTTCTCAGCTCCAACGCCGAGCGCAAGGATTGGACTGTCGGCGGCCCATACTTTCCGGGCCGCGCCATTTATGCGCTCACTCACGATCAACGTAAGCGAAGAAACCGGCTCTGGGCCGCCGTCAACAGCTCTTTCTGGGGCTCGTACCTGAGCACGTCTGACAACTTCGGCCGCGACTGGAGCGAACCCGAGACTTACAACATCAAGTTTCCCGAAGACAGTGACACGGCGTTGAAGCAGATCTGGCAACTCGAAGAGGGCCACGCCGATGATCCTGACACGCTCTTCTGCGGCGTCGAACCGGCGGCGCTCTTCAGATCCGATGACGCGGGCGCCAGTTGGTCACTGGTGAAAGGGTTGTTCGATCATCCGCACCGGACGCAGTGGCAGCCCGGCGGCGGCGGGTTATGTCTGCACACCATCCTGCAAGACCCGACGAACAGAGATCGGATGTATATCGCGATCTCGACCGGAGGCGTTTATCGCACCGACGACGGCGGCCAAAGCTGGAATGCCCGCAACGTCGGCGTGCGCGCACAGTTTCTGCCGCCCGAGCATCGTTATCCTGAGTTTGGACAATGCGTGCACAAGATCGTCAGCCATCCATCGAACCCCGATCGGTTGTTTTTGCAGAACCACTGGGGACTGTATCGCAGCGACGATGGCGCTGATAACTGGACCGACATCGCCAATGGCGTTCCTTCGGATTTCGGTTTTGCGATGGTGGTCGATCCGCACAGGGCCGATTCGGTTTTCATCATTCCGCTGGAGTCGGACGAGTTTCGCTGCACGCCGGAAGCGAAGCTGCGCGTGTATCGCACGCGCAACGCAGGCGAGTCGTGGGAGCCATTGGAAAATGGTCTGCCGCAGGAGAACGCGTTCGAGACTGTGCTGCGCGATGCAATGGCAACCGATAGTTTGAATCCGGCTGGAGTTTACTTCGGAACGCGCAATGGCAAGCTGTTTGGTTCGAATGACGCTGGCGATTCGTGGCAGTCGATCGCTGTAGGCCTGCCGCCGGTAGTCTGTGTCAAAACTTCAGTGGTGAAATGAAAATGAAAATGAGAACGCCCCTAACTTTGATTGTCGCAATCATCCTGTGCTGCTCGCTCGCCAACGCGCAGGAGCATAAGCAGGAGCCGAAGCAACCTGAAACGCCGGCCTCGAAACTGATGCAGTTTCAGATGGCGTTGATGAAACGCGGGCCCGCATGGTCGCCAGAGCCGAGCCGGCAAAAGGTCCAGTTGCGGCAACGACACGTCGCGTATCTCCGGTCGCTGTTCGAAGCAAACAAGCTGATGATCGCTGGCCCAATTACGGGCGACGGCGAACTGGTTGAGGTCCACATCTTTCGCACGAAGTCGGCAGAAGAAGCGACCGCGTGGCTCAATCAGGATCCGGCAGTTAACGCCGGCGTTATCGTTCCCGAGTTGCATCCCTGGTGGTCAGAAGATGTGATGAAGAGGATCACGTCGACGGACCGCTTCACCACTGCGTACCTCGCGTTTCTCACGCGCGGCGACAAGTGGACTGCCGAAAAAACGCCGGCGACTGAAGAGCTTCAAAAAGCCCACCTCGCAAACATCAACCGGCTCGCCCAGATGAAGAAGCTCGTCGTCGCGGGACCGTTCGGCGACGACGGCAAGCTGCGCGGCATCTTCGTTTTCAAAGTCGCTTCGATCGACGAAGCGCGCGAGTTGGCGGCGACTGATCCAGCGGTGAAGGCGGGACGATTGGCGCTCGATATTCACCCGTGGGTTGTGCCGGAAGGAATCCTACCGTGACCACCATCAACGTTTCCGGTTTTTTGACAGACTTCACATCGGGCAAGCACGTCATCGAGCTCGACGCCTCGCCGTCGACCGTCGGGCAAGCATTGGAACAACTATGGCAGATCTATCCGGGGCTGCGCGATCGCGTGTTGACCGAACGCGGCGAGGTCCGGATGCACGTGAACGTGTTTATCGAAGACGAGAACATCCGGCGTCGGGAGTTGCTCAACACGCAACTGCCCGAGAACAGCGAGATCACGATCTTGCCTGCGGTGAGTGGCGGAGCGTGAATTCGGATTTTAATCAGCGAGTCATGGGAGCGTAGCTAATGGCCGTAGATCTGGTGGGAGGTTGCCGCGTGTCAGCTATGCGCGAAGGCACTCCACACGTTACAGGTTCACTTTCAATCTGGAATCAAGTTGGGAAGGCGACGGGAGCGAAAGCGATCTCGTTGCGTGTTTTGGAATTCGCGGTCGGGCTTTCGCCGGGTTTACGAAATCGCGACTGCGACGAAGTGCTTTACGTGCTCGAGGATCTTGACGAGCCTGAGAAGCCGAAACGCTGTACAGTGTTTATTGATGGGCGCGCGCATCGCGTGCAGCCGCAGACCGGGATTTATCTTCGTCCGGGAGAGACGTTGATGGTCGACAATCCGGGGCCCGATGCGATCTGTTTCGTTAGCTCGCAATGTCCGGAAGGCGAGACTGGGATCGTGCCGCTGGCTTCAGTCGATTTCGCAACGGAATCCAGGGCGCCGGCGCCGTCGTTGGTTGCGTTGGTTCATCGGCGAGAGATGCCGACTGGCGATCGCTGGTATCGCGTGCTGGTGGACCAGGAGATCGGAAGCGAGCAAGTGACGCAGTTTGTGGGATCGATACCGCCAGGACGCGCGCCGGATCACTTTCACGAATACGAAGAGGTGCTGTTTATTCTGCGCGGCGACGGGCGCATGTGGACGGGCGACGAAAACACGCCGATCGGCCCAGGCTCATGCGTCTACCTTCCACGAGGGCAGGTGCACTGCGTTGAGAATACGGGCGACGGTGAGTTGAGATTGTTGGGAATCTTCTATCCGGCTGGCAGCCCCGCTATTCGCTACGATCCGTGAGCTATTCGAAATCTCGGATATCGCGGAAGGGGCGATCGGTGTCGTTGAAGTCGGGACGGTAGTAGAAGGACGCGCCGTCAAACTCCTGTACCCAACCTTCTTCCATTCCCAACTCGTCCAGCGCGGCGGTCGCTTTCACCCACTCGGACTCGCGAATGCGCCGCGACAATAAAACGTAGCGCTTGTTCGTCTGCGCCTGGTGCGTCGGATAGTACTGGGCCATCAACGAGATCGCCACGCGCGGGCTCAACTCGTCGCGCAACCACTCGATCGATTCCCTGATGCTCCCGATGTCGTTCGGCAAAACGAGCAGCCGCACCACCAGCCCGCGCTTCAGCAACCCGTTTTCATCAAACACCAACTCATCGCCCGTTTGCCGGAACATCTCCTTCAACGCCAGCCGCGAAAACTCCTTGTAGCCGCTGACTTTCGAATACGTGTAACCCGACTCGTCGTCGGCATACTTCAGATCCGGCAAGTAAACGTCGACGACGCGATCGAGCAAGCGCAAGACTTCGACGGCGTCGTACGCGTTCGTGTTGTAGACGATCGGCAGACGCAAGCCCTGCTCGGCGGCGAGCAGGATCGACCGCGCCATCTGCGGAGCGAAGTGCGTCGGCGAAACGAAGTTGATGTTGTGGCAGCCGCGCGCTTGCAGTTCCAGCATCATCTCAGCGAGTCGCTCGTGAGTGACCTGGTTGCGGAACTGTTGTTTATGCGTTTGCGAGATCTGGTAGTTCTGGCAGTAGACGCAGCGCAGGTTGCAGTTGCCGAAGAAGATGTTGCCTGCGCCTTTCGTGCCGACGAGCGGCGGTTCCTCGCCGAAGTGGGCCGTGTAGGACGAGACGATCGGCAGGCGGCCAGAGTAACATGCGGCGATCTCGTCGTTGAGGCGATTGTTCAGGCAATCGCGCGGGCAGACGGTGCAGCGTTCGAGCAGCCGCTCCAAATCCGCAACTCGTTTTCCTAACGTGCCGTCACGTAATAAACACAGATAAGACGGATTACTCACGCGGCCTATGATATTCTGCCGCGCACCAAAGCGCCATGCGACTCTGGCTCTCCAAAAACAGTGAAGTCCCCATTCGCGAGCAGTTGATCACGCAGATCACGCTCGGCATCGTTAGTAACGACCTGAAGCCGAAGGAGCGTTTGCCGAGCACGCGCGATCTGGCCCGGCGGTATGCGATTCATGCGAACACGGTCAGTGCGGCGTACAGGGAACTGGCGCGCCGGGGCTGGGTGGAGTTTCGCAAAGGCAGCGGCGTTTATGTGCGGCTCCGGGCGGTGGAAAAGATGGAGGAGGGGCTGGCGCTGGACCAGTTGATCTCGCGGTTCTTTCGACACTTGCGTGAGGGTGGGTATTCGCTGCCGGAGATACAGGCCGGAGTTCAGCGCTCGTTTTCGCTGCAACGGCCGGATCGTTTTGTCGTGTTGGAGCCGGATCCGGAGTTACGGCAGATCCTCGTCGCGGAAGTTGCGTTGGCGACGAAGGCGAAGGTCAGTGGAATTGGTCCAGCGGAGCTTGATGGCGCAGGTGGGCCGCTGCTGGGCGCGGTGCCCGTTGTGCTTTACGGGCATCTGGAATCGTTTCGCGACCGAATCAAACCGCAGACGGACTTGCTCGTGGTGCACTCAGCGTCGGTGGTGGAGTCGTTTCGTGGAGAGACGAAGCCGCGGCCGGATGCGTTGATTGCGATTGTTTCGCGGTGGCCGGAGTTTTTGCGCTGGTCACGGACGTTGTTGGTTGCGGCCGGGATCGATGCGGACGCGCTGAGCGTTCGCGATGCGCGTGAGCGTGGTTGGGAGAAGGCGCTGCGTTCCACCGCCTTTGTGATCACCGACTCACTAATGGCTCCCCGCATCCCCGCCGGCTGCGAAATCAAAGTCTTCCGCGTAATCGCCGAGCGCTCATTACACGAACTGCGCGACTACGCGGAACGATTTTTCTAGAACACGGATTTTTAGAATGACTACTTACTATCTTTCACGAGCGTGCGGACGTAGTTCACAACGTGCCAGCGCTCTTCTTCACTCATGCGCCGCTCGCCGGCGGGCATGATCCCCTGAATTCCTTTCGAGATCTTCCAGAACACTTCACCATCACTCATCGAACTCATCCGTTCCTTGTTCGTGAGATCCGCTGGTTTGCGGCGCAATCGCGGCATGTTGGCCTCATTACCAGTCCCCGTCTCGCCGTGACAAAAGACGCAATTCCCCTTCTGCCGCTCGAGATACAACTCTTTCCCCTTCGCGATCGACTCAGCCGTCGCAGTCGTTGGATTCTTCGTCTTGGCGGCGTCCTCAGGAAGCTCCCACGTATTCTTCGAGAAGTCAGGTTGCGGTTGCTGTGCCGCTCCGCCACCCGACGGCGCCGCCTGGTTCTGATTTCTATTCGTCGTCGTCGCGCTATTCGCGTTCTGTGCCGCTAAACTCCCCGGCCCAAACGCCACCACGAAAAGAACTGCAATAACGGCAACCAGCGAGACTGCCACGACCAGTAAACTCTTCCGCATTGTTTTCAGTTTCTCCTTTTTGTCCGTCGTTTTGCCGGCGCTCGCTTGGCGGGGATGACCTGCGGCGCGGCCGCTTCTTTTGGTTTGGTTTCGTTCTTAATCAGGTCAGCGATCATGCTGCCGGGGATATCGCCCTCGACGACGATCTCATTATCCCTGGCCATCACTCGAATGCTTTGCAACGCAGTTTGCGCATTCTTATCGGGAACCGCGTCGATCCCCTGTTTTATCAGACCTGACACCAGGCCCGTAATAATCTTCGCCGTGTCCGGATTGTCGGCGTTCATCGCGCCGCGCAGATTGTAATTAGCGCCGGCCATTGTAACGGCAGCGTAGAAGTTGCCAAAGCTCGAATCGCACCTGCCTTCACGCGGCGTCGTTTCCGTGCCGAGCATTCCGAAGCTGCGAACGAATGCGAGCAACGGCGCGCCCGTCGCGGCGAGAAGCACGTTCGGATCGCGCGTCAGCGATTGGATCGTCTCCGGCTTGATGCGCCCGGTTCCTTCCGCCGCGTCGATGGCCGCCTTCAAATAACGAATGTTTCCGAGCGCGATCGCGTTCGGGGTCAAAACTACAGCGCCTACCTCGGTGTACGCTTTGAGCATCGGCGTCTTCTCGGCTTCGGCAGCTATCTGATCGATCTTCATCGACGAGATCGTCTTCGTGCCGTACTTCTCGCTGTGCAGTTTGTCCTGGACGGACAACTGGGCCAGTTGCATTAGCGAGTCGGCATTGAAGTCTCCGCCCGCGACGGCCATCACGTCAGGGGCGACGAAGCTCAAGTCGCCCGCGGGTTTGTTGAAGCGGACCGCGATGACGAGATATTCGACGTTCGTCGGATCGAAGCCGACGGCGCTCTTCATCTGCGCGAAAGTCTCGCGCATCTCGGCGACGTCTTTTTCGGATAACAACTTCGGTGCGGCGTCGTTGAGGACGCGTCGCGGGCTGACGTAAATGAGCACGTCCGCGTCCGGGAGATTGGCGAGTGACGCGGAAAGCGATTGCGCGAAGGTTGTCGCGGCGAAGCTGAAAACAGCAAGAACGGTGAGCAGCAGAAGTTTGGTTCGTCGCAAGTGGAGGCCTCCATTAGTGAATATGTGGTTAAACTTCCGAGTAGCGGAAGCAGCTTGGATCGTGATCGTTGACCATGCCGACGGCTTGCATGAACGCGTAACAGATCGTCGAACCGACGAACTTGAACCCGCGCCTGGCGAGATCCTTACTCAATGCATCGGAGATCGGCGTGCGAGCGGCGACTGATTGCCCGCGCTTTCGTCGCAGCGGCTTGCCATCGACGAAGCGCCAGACGTAGTTGTCGAAACTTCCGAACTCGCGTTGCACTTCGAGGAAAGCCCTGGCGTTGGTGATCGCGGAATTGATCTTCAGTCGATTGCGAATGATGCCGGCGTTGTTCATCAGCCCGGCGACTTTGCGTTCGTCGTATTTGGCGACTTTCGCGGGATTGAAACCGTCGAAGGCGCGGCGGTAGTTGTCGCGCTTGTTCAGGATCGTTTCCCAGCTCAGACCCGCCTGCGCGCCTTCGAGAATCAGGAACTCAAACAGGCGCGTGTCGTCATGAAGCGGCACGCCCCATTCTTCGTCGTGGTAAGCGATTGAGAGTGGCGTCCGGGCCCAGGCGCAACGCTTCGTCATCGCGCCACAGATTACACTGTTTCAATCCAAACTCAAGCTATTCTTCCCGTTAGACACTTCACGACGGTGACGAGCTCGCGTATCTCGATTGGCTTCGCGACGTGCGTATTGTAACCGGCGGCAATCGCGCGGACTCGGTCCTGCGTGCGCGCGTAGGCAGTCAAGGCGATGGCGGGAATGTGCCGGCTGGTATCTTGATCGCGCACTTGCTTGATCAGCTTGTAACCATCAGTGTCAGCCATGCCGATATCGCTGATCAGCAGATCGAACGATTCTGACGCGAGCAACTCGAGCGCTTCGACGGCTGAAGCGACGCCACGCACCTTCGCACCGTGGTTCGTGAGATCGATCGTGAGCAGGTCCAACGCATCGAGGTCGTCTTCGACCACCAGAATCCGCACCCCAGCGAGATCGACGTCCGTCACACTCTCGTCAACGTGCGCAACAGCCGGTTCGGGTTGCAGCGTGAGCTTAGTACTCGGCAACGGAAGTTTGACCGTGAACACCGCACCAGATCGCGGCCCGAAATTGTCCGCACTGATCACGCCGCCGTGCAATTCAACTAAATGCCTCACGATCGCCAACCCGAGACCGAGCCCGCCGTGCGTGCGAGTCGTCGATCCGTCTGCCTGGCGGAATCGTTCGAACACGTGTGGGAGAAACTCAGGCGCGATGCCTGGTCCGGTGTCAATGACCTCAATCTCGACGTACTTCTTGTCCTGGCTGACGCGAATCGCGACCGTACCACCCACGGGCGTAAACTTCGACGCATTCGAAAGCAGGTTCCAAACTACCTGCTGTAGCCGATCGGCATCGCCGGCAATGACTCCGAGTCCTTCCTGATAACTCTCCTCAACGCTGATGTCCTTCGCCTCGAACGCCGGTCGAACCGCATCCAACGCCGCTTTAACAACCGCAACGAGATCGACCGGCGCAAGGTGGAGCTGAAGCTTGCCGGTTATGACGCGCGACACGTCGAGGATATCTTCGATAATCTGTTTCTGCGCCCACGCGTTTCTCTCAATCACGTCCATCGCATGCAACGAGCTCTCGTCGTCCAGCCGGCCTGACTTCAACATACGCGACCAACCGATCATGGCGTTGAGCGGTGTACGCAGTTCGTGCGACAGCGTCGCCAGAAACTCGTCCTTCAAGCGGTTCGCTTTCTCGGCGTCAGTGCGTGCCGCTCGTTCGCGTACCAGCAAGTGGGCCAACTTCTCTTCCGCTCTCTTACGTTCGTGAAACTGGCCGATCTGGAAACCCAGACTAGCGATCATGTCGAGCAAGTCTTGATCGGGCTGCCGAATCTCCTGGCTAAAGAACTCGATCACGCCGACTACTTCGTCGCCGAGCAGTATCGGAAAACCGAAAGCGGCGTGCAGCCCGGCTTCTTGCGCAACAGTTGCGCGCGGGAAGTTTCGATCGTCGGACACGTTCGGGATCCACGACGGTTTGCCGGTTTTCCAGATCCGGCCCGGCAAACCGATTCCCCTTGCGAAAGTCCACGCGCGAGAAGCTCTCTCGAACCGCTCAACGGTCACTGACGATGAGTGCCAAACGTCGATGCAACGCAACACCTCGCCCTGGTGATCAGCGGCCCAAAGGACGCCGACCTGCCAGCCCAGGCTCTCGCAGACAGTCTGAAGAATCTCGTGCGTGCCTTCGACAAAATCGATTGACCGCGAAAGGATTCGTGTAATCGCGTACTGCAACGCCAGCCTTTGTTCGGTACGACGACGAGCCGTGATCTCGCGCTTGCGTGAGGTGATGTCGCGTTTGATGCAGACGTGGCAGATCGGCTCGCCCACGCTGCTGCGCATCGTGAACACTGACAAATCGAGGATTCGTTGTTCACCGGCTTTGGTATGACAGACGGTTTCGCCTGCGTATTCTCCGGCGCCGGCGAGCTCGTGAGCGATCTCCGAGAATGTGTCTGCGCCGAGATCGAGCGCCGGTGTTTGTCCCTGGAGGTCGTCGTCGGCGTAGCCGAGCAGCTTGAAATGAGCGCCGTTTTGCTGGAGATACACGCCGTTCGGGTCGAGGATGGCTATGGCTTCGTTGGAGTGGGCGAAGATCTCGCGATAGAGATCCGCGTCCAATTCCACGGGTCGGGCAGCCGGTTGAGCATGGGCTTCCGCACTCGACATAATCGACTTTGAGGGGAGTTACTCAGGGGAAAGCTTCCGGGGAACCGTCAGGGTAAACTCAGTCTAGCACATGTGTTTGCGGATCTGGACGGGCGAGCCTGCGCGGACTGACTCGTAAACGGCATTGGCGATCTCGACCGACATCAGTCCGTCGTGAGCCGTCACGAGCGGCGGCGTGCCGTTGACGATGGAGTCGACGAACGCGCGATCCTCCTGCGCGTAGCCCCACTTTTCCTCGCGCGGCAACTGCTGCATCGACTGTTCGCTGAAATGGCCTTCGAGATTCGAGCTGGTGACGAGGCTTTCCATTTCGCCCGTGACGAGCGTCGCGTGATGACAAAACACCTCGACTCGTTCGAACGGAAACAGCCAGCTCGCGTCGGCGGCCGTCGCCAGCGTCGCGTGCATTCCACTGGCGAACTTCAGCAACACTGAAAAATCGTCGACTTCGTTGTACTCGTGCGTCGAGCCGATCGCGTGCAGCGTTTCGATCTCGCCGAACAGGAAACGCATCATGTCGAACATGTGGATCGGCGTTTCGTAGAGAAAGCCGCCGGTGACTTCGGGGTCGCCCGTCCAGACGGGTTTGAGCAGTTCGCCGCGATTCATCTTGACGTGCGCTGAGTGTGGGCGGTGCGTTTCTGTGAGCAGTTGTTTGAGCGTGGCATAGACGGGCGCGAAGCGGCGATTGTGTCCGACCTGGAAAACGCGGTTGCTATGTTGCGCCTTTTGGAAGACGGTTTCGGCGTCCGCGATGGTCGTGGCGAGTGGTTTCTCGCAGAAGACGTGCTTGCCGGCGTCGACAGCGGCGATGGCGAGCGGAACGTGACGTGTGTTTGGAGTTGTGATGAAGACGCCGTCGGCGCGTTCAATTACTTCATCGGGTGTCGATGCGACTGTTGCGTCATGAGCGCGCGCGAGTTGTTGCGCGCGTTCGGGAAGGACGTCGTGGACAGCAACGAGCTTGACGCGTTCGTCTCGCGCGAGAATGCCGGCGTGAACGCCGGCGATGTAACCGGCACCTATGATTCCGATGTTTATGTGCATACGATTCGTTCTGCCGCCGCCTTCGCTTCGCGCGCCAGTTCAAATGGATCTCGTTCCCAGTACTCCGGACGGAAGATCTCGACGCTCGCGACGTCGTCGTAACCAATCTTTCGAAACGCCGTCATCATGTCACGCAACGGCAGGATGCCCAGGCCCGGCAGCAGCCGGTGACGATCCTCGAGTTGGTCGCGCGGCAGATCCTCGGCGTCGTTGATGTGGAAGATGTAGATGAGTCGAGGATCGAGCTTCTCGATCATCTGCACAGTCGAGCCGCCGGCATAAAAGTGAAAACTATCGATGACTAATCCGAGGTTATCTCGTGCCGCCTCGCGCACGATCTCTTCCGCCACGTCCAACGTCTGCACGCTGCAATCCGGCTGGCCCAAAAACTCGAACCCGAGCGCTACGCCGTGTTCGGCTGCGATGTCGCAGAGTTCGGCGACCACTGGAACAGACTCAGCCACGACGTCGACGTCACCGGCCGGCAGCCGTCCGGGAACGACGACGATGTACGGACACTCGATCTCCGCCGCGATCCGGCTCAGTTCACGGCACTCTTGTTTGATTCCTTCGTAGGCCTGCGCATCGCGAAACGTGATGTGCTCGATCGAGTTGATGCTCAAGGGCCGTACGCCTGAGTCTTTGAACAGGTCCTTGAGCGGGCCGTGGCCGAGTTTGGCTTTCCAGATTTCGAGGTAGTCAAAGCCCGCCGCGACAGCCGCTTGCAGGTCAGTTTCCAGGCTGGCGCGCATCGTGGTTGCGCCGTTTAGAGCGAGTTTCATAGGTTGGCAGAATAACACGGGATCGGCGGTTTGACTTGGCGTGTCATTAGTTGTAAAAGCGTGGCTGCTTCCGCATTACAAAGGAGATAAAAATGGCTCTACGACTTGGCGATATAGCACCCGATTTCAAAGCAGACACGACTGAAGGGCCGATTAGTTTTCACGAATGGATCGGCGACAGTTGGGCCGTCCTGTTTTCCCATCCCAAGGACTTCACGCCCGTATGTACGACCGAGCTCGGCTACGTGGCGCGCTGCAAGCCCGATTTCGAAAAACGCGGCGTTAAGGTGATCGGATTGAGCGTTGATCCGACTGACTCGCACCAGCGATGGGCCGAGGACATCAAGGAAACGCAGGGGACGGCGCTCAATTTCCCGGTCATTGCCGACCCGGATCATAAGATCGCCGAACTCTACGACATGATCCATCCGGAGATCAGCGATGTCTTTACCGTGCGCTCGGTCTTCGTCATTGGCCCAGACAAGAAGATCAAATTGATGATTACGTATCCGGCGAGTACGGGACGCAACTTCGACGAGATCCTGCGGGTGATCGATTCGTTGCAACTGACGTCGAAGTACAGTGTTGCAACACCGGTGAACTGGAAGGATGGCGACGACGTGATTATCGTTCCGTCGCTCTCGGATGAAGCTGCGAAGGAGAAGTTCCCTGGCGGTTGGAGAGCGCCGAAGCCGTACCTGCGCATCACGCCGCAACCGAACAAACCGGCTGCGTCGACTGACACGGCCGCGAAGAGCGCGTCGTAAAATTAGCTGGTTGGTTTAAATCGAGAGTCCCGTCCGGGTGTCGAAGAAGTGAGCTTTGTCAGCCGCAATTCGCAACCAGACGGGGCTCTCCACGTCCGCACGAAACTCCGCCGGCGCACGGGCGATCAGTTTGTTATTTCCCACCGAGAGAAAGACGAAAGTCTCATTCCCCATTAACTCAGTCACATAAACAGTCGCCGCAATCGCTCCATCCTGAGGTTCAGTAAAAACACGAATATGCTCCGGGCGAATTCCAATTGTGATTTGATCCATGTTTTCTTTGGCGACTGGAATGCGAATCGAATCGCTCAGAAACACACCACTATCGATCCGTCCATCAATGAAATTCATGCTCGGACTGCCGACAAACTCCGCGACGAAACGATTCGCCGGCCGATTGTAAATATTCAGCGGCGTGTCGAACTGTTGCAGTTTCCCACGTTTCATCACCGCGACACGCGACGCCAGCGTCATCGCTTCAGCTTGATCGTGCGTAACGTAAATGGTCGTCGTCCCGAGTTGGTGTTGCAAACGCTTCAGTTCACCCCGCATCTGCACACGCAGCCGCGCGTCGAGGTTCGAGAGCGGTTCGTCCATCAAGTAAGCCCGCGGCTCGCGCACGATCGCCCGCGCCAACGCCACACGCTGCCGTTCGCCGCCTGAAAGCTGCCGCGGCTTGCGCTCGAGCAGCAACTCGATCTCGAGCATCGCCGCGACGTCGTTCACCCGTTTCGCACGCTCGTTCTTGTCGAGCTTTCTGACGCGCAACGGATACCCGATGTTCTCCGCAATCGTCATGTGCGGATAAAGGGCGTAACTCTGAAACACCATCGCCAGGTCGCGATGCTGCGTCGGCACGTCGTTGATTCGTTCGTCGCCGATATAGATGTCGCCGGTCGTGACAGTCTCGAGCCCGGCAAGCATTCGCAGCGTCGTCGTCTTTCCGCAACCAGACGGACCAAGCAGCACGACAAACTCACCGTCGTCGATCTCGAGCGATAGGTCATCGACGACGCGCGTGTCGGCAAAACTCTTCGTCACATTGGTGAACCTGATCGTCAACCCTTGACAGCTCCCATCGAAAGCCCACGCACGAGATACTTCTGCATCGCCATCGCGAAGACAAGAATCGGAACGATCGCAACCGCGCCCGCGGCGCTCATCACGCCCCACTTAATCTCGTACTGCGTAACGCGTCCGGCGATCCCGACCGGCAACGTCATCGACGCGTCCGTCTGCGTCAGCACCAGCGCAAACAGAAACTCGTTCCACGAAACGATCAAACAGAACACCGCCGTCGCCGCGAGTCCGGGCGTCACCAGCGGCAACACGACGCGAAACAGCGCTCCCATGCGCGAATCACCGTCGACCAGCGCCGCCTCTTCGAGATCGCGCGGCACCTCGTCGAAGAAGCCGCGCATCATCCAAACGACGAACGGCAGATTGAACGCGGTATAGACGATGATTAGCGCCGCCTTCGTGTTCAGCAGCCGCAAGTCGCGCATCATCAGAAACAGCGGCACGGCGGTGACGATCGCCGGGAACATCCGCGTCGAAAGAATCCACAACGAAAGCCGCCGATCGAGGTCGTAAGGCAGGCGGAAGCGCGCGAGTGCATAGGCGGCGAACGTCCCAAGCACGAGCGCGCACAACGTCGAGAGCACAGCGACGACGGCGCTCGTGATCAAGTACTGTCCAAACGATCGCGTCACAAACGCTTCGTAGTAATGTTCGAGCGTCGGCGTGAAGTTGAACCACGGTGGCGGGCTGGCAAACTGATCGATTTCAGACTTCAGCGAGATCGTAAACATCCAGTAAACCGGCGCGAGCGCCGCCACCAGGGCCACGATTAACGGCACCCACCTCAAAAGAACAAGTTGGGAAGGGGGCAAAGCGAAGCGTCGCCCCCGCCTGTGCAGCGTCAGCGGGGGCGACGCTTCGCTTTGCCC
>JBKPOC010000054.1:0-191670 GCA_046732935.1 Acidobacteriota bacterium
CCCATTTTGTTCGCCTTTATAGGTCGAAAGAGGAGTTCAGAGACAGTATGTCTACGCCTAATGGAAACGTGAGCGCCGACGGTAATCACGTCGGCAAAGTCGTGCAGATTATCGGTCCGGTCCTCGACGTCGAGTTTCACGGAGGTTACCTGCCGCCGATTTACCAGGCGCTGCGAGTCACCTCCGACGGATTCGACGTGCCCACGCCAATCGACGTCATCGCAGAAGTGCAGCAGCACCTCGGCGAAGGACGCGTCCGAACGGTGTCCATGACTCCGACCGACGGCATGGTCCGCGGCATGAAAGCCATCGACACTGGCGGCCCGATCACGATGCCCGTCGGCGAGGGCACTCTCGGCCGCGTGCTCAACGTTATCGGCCAGCCCGTCGACACGCTCGGTCCGGTCAAACACGACAAGCGCTATCCGATTCACCGCCACGCGCCCACTTTCGAAGAACAGTCAACCGAACTCCAGATGTTCGAAACGGGCATCAAGGTCATCGACCTGATTCAGCCGTTCTTGCGCGGTGGCAAGATCGGATTGTTCGGCGGCGCGGGCGTCGGCAAGACAGTTATCGTGATGGAGTTGATCAACAACATCGCGAAGGCGCGCTCGGGTTTCTCGGTGTTCGCAGGCGTCGGCGAGCGCACGCGCGAAGGCAACGACCTGTTGCGCGAAATGGTCGAGTCGCAGGTCATCCAGTTTGGCGACGCGTTCAATAAGAATTTCCACGACACGGGCGCGTTCGACCTGACGAAGGTCGACATGAACGCCATCGGCCAGTCGAAGGTGGCTTTGATCTATGGACAGATGACGGAGCCGCCAGGCGCGCGTCTGCGCGTCGCGCTTTCGGGCCTGACCGTCGCCGAATACTTCCGCGATCAAGGTCTCGACGTGCTGCTCTTCATCGACAACATCTTCCGCTTCACGCAAGCCGGTTCTGAAGTCTCGGCACTGCTCGGACGCATGCCTTCGGCCGTAGGTTATCAACCGAACCTCGCCACCGAGATGGGCGAAATGCAGGAACGCATCACGTCGACCAAGACCGGTTCAGTCACGTCGATTCAAGCCGTTTACGTTCCCGCTGACGACTACACCGACCCGGCGCCGGCGACAACGTTCGCGCACCTCGACGCCGTCACCGCGCTCTCGCGACAGATCGTCGAGCTCGGTATCTACCCGGCGGTCGATCCGCTCGCTTCGTCATCGCGCATTCTCGATCCGCGCATCATCGGTAAGGAGCACTACGATACGGCGCAGGACGTGAAGCGCGTGTTGCAGCGTTACAAAGACTTGCAGGACATCATCGCGATCCTCGGTCTCGACGAACTGTCTGACGAAGACAAGTTGATCGTGTCGCGCGCCCGCAAGATTCAGAAGTTCTTCTCGCAACCGTTCTTCGTGGCGGCGCAGTTCACCGGTCTCGAAGGGAAGTACGTCAAGCTCGAAGACACGGTGCGCGGCTTCCGCGAGCTGGTCGACGGCAAACACGATGATCTGCCGGAACAGGCGTTTTACATGGTCGGCACGATTGAAGAAGCAATTCAAAAGGCGAGATCGATCGCGCAGTAAAAACTTCTGTTATGGCAGACAAGATTCAACTCGAAGTTGTTACTCCTGAGCGGCGTGTGCTGGCTGAGTCAGTGGACATGGTTACTGTTCCCGGGCTTGGCGGTGAGTTAGGAATACTTCCCGGTCACACGCCGTTGATCTCGCAACTGCAAACCGGTGTGTTGACGTACGCGCAGGATGGGAAGAACTCGCAGTTACACGTGTCGGGTGGGTTCGTGGAGGTTCGTGACGATCATGTTGCGGTGCTTGCGGATGTTGCCGAGCGTCCGGAGGAGATCGACGCTGCGCGCGCGAAGCAGTCGCGTGATCGCCTCGAGAAGCAACTGCATTCGTGGAGCGGGACTGAAGAGGATTTCGAAGTTGCACGCGTGAAGCTGGAGCGCTCAGTGGTTCGCCTCCAACTTGCGTCCGGGCGTTAACCTATCTTGGCCGGATCGCGTCGCGCATCTCTTTCACAGCCGTTTCCAATCCCACGAACACAGCACGCGCGATGATGTTGTGCCCGATATTGAACTCGATGATCTGATCGATCGCCGCGACTGCTCCGACGTTTCGATACGTCAATCCGTGACCAGCCGCGACCAGCAAACCGTACTGCGCCGCTAACTCCGCTCCTTCTCTCAGTCTCCGCAGCTCCTGGTTCGCGCGCACCGCGCCTTCGCCATGAATCCCACGCGCTCCTAACATCGCTTCTGCATACGCGGCCGTGCACAACTCGACCTGCTGCGCGCCGACGTCGTGCGCCGTGGCAATCTGCTCAGGATCCGGATCGATAAACAGACTCGCGAGTATCCCGTTCTCTCGCAGCGTATCCACCGCATTGCGCACCGTCCCCGCATTCGACTTAACGTCGAGCCCGCCTTCAGTCGTTATCTCCTGCGGCCTCTCCGCGACGAGCGTGACGGCATCCGGCCGCGCCTGCCGCGCGATCTCCAACATCTCCTCAGTCGCCGCCATCTCAAGGTTGAGATACGTTGTAACCGTATCGCGCAGCAGTCGAATGTCGAGGTCCTGAATATGACGTCGATCGCCGCGCAGGTGGACCGTGATCCCATCGGCGCCGGCTTGTTCGGCGATCATCGCCGCGGCAATCACGCTAGGCTCCGGCGCTCTTCGCGCCTGACGCACCGTGGCGACGTGATCGATATTGACGTTAAGACGTGCGGTCATGACGTGATCCTACTCTGACTTCGGTCGCTCATGCACGGCGCGAATGGCTGCGTCGTAAACGCCGCGCCGAGCTTGTTGGCGTATCAGTCCAACCTCGCTGAGCATCTTGAAACTGTCGCTCACGAAACTGATCTTGCTGCCCTCGTTGTGGTCCCACCGCACGGGCACTTCTCGCAGTCGCAGTCCCGCGCGGTAAGCGAGATAGAGCAGTTCGACGTCGAACCCGAACCGGTCGACAGTCGCGGCTTCAACCAGCGGGCGGCACGCGGACATCTTGAACGCTTTGAATCCGCATTGCGTGTCCCAGAACGGCAAACCCGTCGCTAACCGGACGAACAGATTGAAAATTTTGCCGCCCTGTTCGCGCCGCCACGACTGGTGAACGCCGATCAGTTCGCGGTCCAAGGCGCGTGAGCCAAACGTCACGTCGCATTCATTCTTCAGTATCGGATTGATCAGTTTCGGCGTCTCCGTGATGGGCGTCGACAGATCGGCGTCGGAAAAGAGCGCGACGTCACCGCGAGCAGCCAATAGGCCAAGCCGCACGGCCCGGCCTTTTCCCAGGTTTGATTTGTAACTGATAACGGAAGTGCGCAGCGGGCCGGCCTTCGCGAACGACTCGCGGGCGAGTGCCGCCGTGTCGTCGCTGGAGCCGTCGTCGACGACGATCACTTCGGCCTGCGGATAATTCTGGCGCACGTAGTCGACGACCGTGGCGAGGGTGTTGCCCAGGCGTGCTACTTCGTTATATGCAGGAATTACGACTGACAGAAAGTCGGACATTCGGGCGCCCAATCGCAATATAGCACACCAGCGTCGCCGCTGATTTTCGCACCTTCGAAACTCCCGCTCGCCCTGTGTTATATTCTGGCAATGGAAGTCGCCCGCCAATTGGAACAGCCGTCGTCAGACTATAAAGGTGGATGGATTACTCGGAAGTTCACCTTTGCGGCGCTGGCTGTTATCGTGGTGGCCGCCCTCGCCGGTGGCACTATCGGCACGTCTGAAAGGCTCAGCGGGCTCACTTCCGGGACGTCGAAGAATTCCTATCGCGTCGCCGACAACATCGAGAAGGATTACAACGAAGCCGTCGCCACCATCACCTCCAACTACTCCGGCGACATCGACCACGAAAAAGCAACGCAAGCCGCGATTCAGGGCATGCTTTCGACGCTCGATCCGCACTCGGCTTATTTCCCTTATAGCGAGTTCAAGAAGCTGAAAGAAGATCAGGACTCGCGCTTCTTCGGCATCGGCGTCACCATCGTGCAGCATCGCGATGGTGTCTACGTACAATCAGCCGTCGACGGCGCGCCGGCGGCGAAGCTCGGTTTGCGCTACGGCGATCGGATCGTCGAAGTCGACGGGAAAGACTCGCGCGATTGGACGAGCGAACAGGTCTCGAAGAACGTGCGCGGCGGCTTGGGTGAACCGGTCACGATCAAGATCGAGCGTGCTGGTTCGGCGGCGCCTTTGTATTTCACCATCGTTCGCGACGCCGTGCCGCTGCCGACGATTCGCAACTCTTACATGATTCGTCCGGGCACAGGCTACATCGGTCTCACCGGAGGTTTTCAGCGATCGAGTGACGACGAGTTGTCGAAGGCGATGAAGCGTCTTCAGGAGCAGGGAATGCGGCAGTTGATTCTCGATCTGCGCGGCAATCCCGGCGGGCTGCTCGAGCAAGCGGTCGACGTGGCGAGTGAGTTTCTGCCGCGCGGACAGACGGTCGTTTCCGTCAAGGGACGCACTGAATACAGCGAGCCGATCATTTACAAGTCGACGGGTTCCGATCCCATGGCGATGCCTCTCGTCGTGCTCATCAACCGGAACACTGCGTCAGCTTCAGAGATCGTTGCGGGCGCGATTCAGGATCACGGGCGAGGGTTGATCGTCGGCGAAACGAGTTTCGGCAAGGGCCTGGTCCAACGCATCTACCAGTTGCCGTTCAATACCGGTCTGACGTTGACGACGGCGCGTTACTACACGCCATACGGGCGTTCGCTGCAGCGCGATTATTCCAACGGTTCGCTTTACGATTACTACACGCGACACGACAGCGAAGAGACTCCTCCGCCTCCACCCGCGAATGGGCCACGCAACATCGAGGCGCCGCTGGCACTGGCTTCGCCGACGCCACATCCGCACAGTGGACCAGGAGTGCAGACCGCGGTCGGACGTGTGTTCTATGGCGGCGGCGGCATCACTCCTGACATCGAAATCAAAGAGCCGGCATTCACTGCGACGCGCGCACGCATTGCCGAAGCGGCGTTTCAGTTTACCCGGCAGTTGGCGGCAGGAATTCTTCCGGCACTCGAAGCGTATAAAGTCGACAAAGTGCAGTACGGGAAGAATGCGAAGCCGGGCGATTACCCGATCACGGATCGCGTTCTCGAAGCGTTTCGCAACTTCGTTGCCGCGCAGCCTGACTTGCACGTCTTGCCTGCGCAGATCGATGAAGAGCTCGAATTCACGAAACTGCGGCTGCGGCAGGAGATCATCACGGCCGCTTTCTCGAACGACGCCGGCGCCCGCATTCTCCTGGACAGCGACGTCCAGGTCCTCCGCGCTCTGGAAGCCCTTCCCGATGCCAAACGCCTCGCCGACAACGCCCGCAACGGCGTGTGGCAGGGTTAACTCGCTTACTCGGTAATCTACGGTATACCCATCGTCATTCTTCTCAGTTAGTTTCTGATATCGTGTCCTGAGAAATTGACTGAGTTGATCGGTATTTCTTATGGAGTACTTAGCTGGCGCAGCTATGTTCGCGCAGCGGGTTTTTGTCTAACGTTTTTGAATAACGAGCAAAGGCACTCTGTTTGATTCTGTCTCACTGCCTTTCGACTTCTCCTTAGGAGGAACGCAGTGAGACTCTCGATTTGCGCATCCACCCTCTTATTCACTTTATTAGTCGCATCCCACGTTGCGGCACAACGGCCTTCCGAACCCCAGCCGCGAGCCGAAATCAAAATGATTGTCGGCGCGTCAGACTTTGGTAATGAAGACGAGTCGTATCCACATTTTGTAGTCGGCGCCGCGACCAGGATTCGGATCTGGCGTCACTGGGCCATCGAACCTGAGTTCAACTACATGCGTCGTTCAGCGAACGACCAGGACTATTTGTTCCAACCCAACGTGGTTTATGAATTCCATCCGCGTGGCGAACGCGTTGTCCCGTATCTGATCGGAGGCGTAGGTATCCTCCGGCACAAGGGCGCCTTTGACAGGTCGGTCACGACGTGGAGCGCCAGTGCCGGCGCCGGTTTGAAATTGTTCGTCTCGAAGCATGTCTTTATCGCGCCCGAAGCCCGACTTGGAAGCGAGCCAACGGCCCGCGCCACTGTCAGCATCGGATACGTGTTTCCTGTCCGGGACTAAGGGATTAGAAGTGACCAAGTATTTTCTCGCTACAATCCTTTTATTGCTTAATCTGTTTGCGGATGCGGCCGCGCAATCCGACGCAGTGAACACGGATCAGAACTTAGTAGGCTTGGGCGAAATCGGGTTGATCGTTAAGTACAACCAGGCAGACGGATTGGCGGAAACGATGCGACCGGCCATCTTACAAACGCTCACGGAACGAGCCAGAGATGTCTTGACCAAAGGAGAGGTTCGCATACTTGACGCAGCCGATGAGGCGAGCCTAAGAGACAGACCACGGCTGGTGATCGCGTTGGTGCTCAAAAAGCAGACTGACAATCCTCCGGCGGTGACTGTCCATGCCGACCTCTACGAGAAAGTTCGTTTGAGTCGTGATCCAGCGAAGGAACTGGTGCTATCAACCTGGAACGCAGACAACGTTGCCCCAGAAGTAACGGAGAAAAGTCTGGTCTCAATTGTCGAGAGACAACTCCACGAGTTCATTAAGGCTTATCAGTCGGCGAAGGCGAAGTCACCGCAACCGGCGACGACTACGATTGACCTGCCCACGTCTGTTCAAGAGAATGCAAACTCTCTTGCCGGGCTGAACGGCATTGGATTTTTGTTGTCGATCCCTGCACAAATCCAGAATGGGGAGTTCGGAAGGAATGCAGAAGAGAAGTTAAGGCGTGCAGGAATTGTGTTGCTGAGATCCGGGAATGAGGGACGTGATGGCCCGCTTTTAATCGTTACTCTCAACGAGTCGAGTTCCGACGAGATTAGCGTTTCAAGCACGTTGTTCCAGCGAGTGCGACTCGCCCACAATCCACAAATAGAGACATTCATGCCGACGTGGAACTCATACACGATCCAAGGTGGTCCGATAACCGAAGAAACATTGCGCCGAATCGTGAACAGTCAACTCGATCGGTTCATTGAGGCTTACAAGGCAGCGAATCCACGGTCCTCAGCCTCGAATTAAAGTTTCCTATCTAAATTTTCCTCTTCGCGTGCAAGCCGGCGCGCCCTCACGCGTTCATTACCAGCACTACCACTCTCCCTCCGTTGCTCTAAAACAATAAACAGTGACTCCCATGGAAGAAAATCTCTGGTTACGCGTCGAATTAAGGGAGAGAGCATATGAGCAACCACACTGTGGCCGAGCTATTCAACGTGCGTTCGCACAACCCGTCGTTTTTTTCGGTGAAAGAAAATGCGGTTTACAAAGGTCCACTGCTGGACTTTTGCATTCCGGTAAATCTGCACTTTCCACCGCCGCAAATGGTCCAACGCATCAGCGAGCGCTTACCTGAAATCCTCAGATACTATCCCGACTACGCCGAGGTGCATGCAAAACACATCGGCGACATCGCCGGGCTTTCGCCGGAGTGCATCGTGCCGGCAAACGGATCGACTGAGATCATTACGCGTCTGTGTCACCTGACTCGTGGGCCAATACTCACGCCGATTCCCACGTTCAGCCGCTGGACCGACCTGCCGGAGGAATTGCACATTCCGCTCCATACGATCGAACACGACGTCGTCAAAAAATTTCGGCTCGAGGTTGCGGAATTGGTCTCGCGCGTCAATGAGCTTGGCGTGAGAATGTTGGTGATTTCCAATCCGAACAATCCGACCGGTGCGTGGTTCGAGCCGGAGGAGATTGAAGAGCTCGTCATGAGTTTGCCGGAAGTTGAGCTAATCGTGATTGACGAGTCGTTCCTGGACTTCTCTGATCTTCAAAGCGCGGTGAACTTGATACCGAAGGCGCAGAATCTCGTGGTAGTTAAGAGCCTGGGTAAGTCGTTAGGTTGGCACGGAGTGCGACTCGGTTACGCCGCGACAAATCCCGGCACTGCCGAACTGCTCAGATCCGAGTTGCCGTTCTGGAACGTCAATGGGCTGGCTGCATACATACTGAAAACCGTAACAGAGTTTAAGGACGAATTCCGGCAAAGCCTCGCTCTCGTCGCCCAGGACAGAACGTATATGTTGAATCAACTCGAAGCGATTCCCGAGTTGCGAGTGTTTTCTTCGAAGGCGAACTTCGTCTACGTTGAGTTGCCGTCCCACGTAGCAGGACGAAAGCTCAGAGATCGGTTGTTGGAAGGCTACGGCTTGATGGTCCGGGAATGCAGCAACAAGATCGGCTCGTCCGAGCAGTACTTGCGGCTGGCGGTACAAACAAGAGACGCCGTCGATCTGCTGGTCCAAGCGTTGACCTGTGCAGTACGTGAATGGCAGATGAAGTGAAACTTAGAGAATGCTTCTGGGCCAGGGCGTCGCCGGGCCCGCCCAGCTCGATTTGGCGACGCCCTGTCGAACCCCACACTCTGGGCTGCTAGGAGTTTGTGTGGGGCGGATACTGCGCGGCTTTATATCTGCCGTCGACAGGAGTCGCAATGGCTTTTCGGAAAAGCGTCTAACTCAGATCTATGCAAATGTTTTTACATGAGTGTTTTTACACATAGAAGGCGACGAACACACTTCGACCTCATCTCTTATCTGAACGAGCAATGCAGACACAAATTCAGATCAGACTAAGGCCAGGTAATTATTTCCAGAACGACCGTCGCCAGCAGTTCCGAGAGGGTTAATGTATCCGTCGTATCTTCGACCGACTGAGGCGTTATGCCACCCACCGGAGGCGGTGGCATAGTCATTACACCGGTGGTCGGCGCCTCTCCGGCAAGGACTGAGACAGAGAGAAAGCAGGTGAAGACGACGGTTAACATGAACCGTTTCATGGAGTTAGCTCCTTCTGTGATGAAAAGTCATGTAAACCTATTTGCATCAAGAAAGATTAGACCAAGCAATAACAGATCTTGCAAGGTTTGGCGAAGAGATTTAATATCGGTCCCGCAGTCGCCCTACTTCGCACCCGAAAGTCTCATTCTCAATGCGGTCGACCTCGCCGAAGCTCGAAATCTCTCGCATCACGACGAATGAAGAAGCCGTGCTCCGATGTCGAACGGCCATCGAATCAAAAGATCGTGGCGATTACGATGGCGCACGCGACGTGATGGCCCCACTTTGGAGCGGTATCGGAAGTCGTCCGAAAACTGAGGGTCTTCATTCTTCCGTCGTTCCCGAAGTTTTGTTATGCGCCGGAATTCTCACTGGCTGGCTTGGCAGCCGGCACGCGATCGCCGAGGCAGACGACTACGCCCGCGACTTGATCAGCGAGAGCATAACGCTATACGAGCAAGCCGGCGACTCAAAGAAGGTTGCCGAAGCTCGCACGGAACTCGCCTTATGCTATTGGCGAACAGGCGCCAACGACGAGGCGCGCATAATGTTTTCAACTGCGCTGGAGCGATTGACTACCGAAGGCAACACTCGCGCAAATGCACTGTTGGGTCTGTCGGTGGTGGAATGGTCCGCCGCTAACTATGACGAATCGTGGAGAATTCTCACCGAGCACGCGCCGCTCTTCAGGAAGATAACAAACCATACGCTGAAGGGTTTTTATCACAATCAATCGGCAATGACATTGCGAGCGCTTGCCACGGACAGAAATGCAAGTGATTACTTTGAGCGTGCGATCAAACACTACAAGGAAGCTGATTATCACTTCACCCTCGCGCGTCACACAGTCTATCGCGCAATCGTCAACAACAACATAGGTTATCTCCTTTTTAAACTCTCACGATTTCACAAGGCCCACGCACACCTCGACGATGCACGACGGCTTTTAATCAGTGTTCGTGACAAGGCAAGGATCGCGCAAGTTGACGACACTCGCGCTCAGGTCTTTCTCGCGGAAGGCAAATATGCGGAAGCCGAACTCGCGGCGCGAAACGCGGTCAACAATTTCAGGAAAGCCGGACGCCACCGCTTTTTAGCGGAAACGCTGGTCACTTACGGTATAGCGTTGGCCCGGTTGACCAAGACCGTGCGGGCGCAAGCCGCTTTACATGAAGCTCTGGAAGTCGCGCATCGTTTCGACGCGCTCAATCAAGCCGGTATCGCCGCGCTGACGCTCATCGAAGAGATCGAAGAGTTGCCGCTGGATCGACTGCTAACCGCCTACGACAATGCAATTGAATGGTTGGCGCAGGAGCAAGGCCCGGAGTTGTTAGCGAGATTGAATCGGGCAGCGCAAAAAGTGATTGGCAGATTGCGTAGGGAGAAGAGATTTGAAGGCGCGGACCTGCTCTCCAATAGTTTCTGTTTTCCGCAGGAAGTTTTGCGGTTTGAGCGCGGCCTGATCAGGAGCGTCCTAGCCGAAGTCAACGGCAGCGTGACTTACGCTGCCGCACTCATGGGAATCAGTTACCAGCGGTTGGCCCACATCATCGAGAAACGACATCCAGACCTGCTGAACGAGCGCAGTCCGGTGCGCCGGCGTCCCCGTCAAAAGAAATAAACTTGCGTCGTCCTCACGGCTTTGCAGCGCGGAAGTTGTCGAAGATAAGAACTCCGGGTGCGCTCGGCTCCGCTTGCCATGTGCCGCCCTTCATTTCGAACATCACCGCGCTGAGCGGTACTGATGCCGTGTCCCACGTCTCGCTGTAACGGACTGTCCACGTTCCCGGCACTCCGCCGTTGTCACTCGCCGTCTCAAACACAACGTTGCCGGTGGCGGAGTCGTGGCGAATACGCCAGTAGCGGTGACTAACCGAACTGTAAGCGGAAGTAAACAGGTTCCGCTTGGTGCCGGCGATCTTCGCCTGGCAGATCAGCACACCTTCCTCGACGTAGATGCGGTAATAGTTGTTCGCGTCCATTCCGATCGTAAACATCGCATCGGCCTTGGTTGACGCTGATGGAGCTTGGACCAATTCGACGTAGGCGGACGCGCCGCTGAAGTTAAAGCTGCTGGCCGAGCGCAATCCGTTGTAGTGCGAGCCCGACTGGCCCGCGAATAATGGACCAATCTGCAAACGCTGACTTGTTTCAGTGGTCGGCACTGACGCGTCGGTAAATCCACTGAACAGGTTATTGAGCTGCCACTTCGCGAAGTTCAACGAGTTATCGTTGAAGTCGTCTTCGAGCAGCGTCGCCGTTGGGGTTGGTGTCGGCGTAGGCGTCGGAGTAGGCGTTGGTGTCGGAGTGGGAGTAGGTGTTGGAGTTGGCGTAGCTCCGCCACATGGATCAACGGTTCCCACGGGTGACCAACCATTAAGCCACTTCCACCACTGAAAATCGGTTCCGAACACGTAGATGATGTGATTGCAGTAAAGAATCTCAGAACCAACGCCGCCGCCTGCTGAGACACCGTTGCGGAGGATTGCTCCGTTAGCAGCACGAGTCCAGACAGCGCCCGCGCTATCGGTAATCGATGTTGCGGGCGGGACGCGCGTGTTATTCGCAGACTCCCCGCCTGGCGTTGGAGTCGGAGTAGGTGTTGGCGTAGGCGTCGGAGTAGCTCCGCCGCACGGATCAACAACACCGACGGGTGTCCAACCATTGTTCCAACGCCACCACTGGGAGTCCGTACCGAACGCGTAGACGATGTGATTGCAGTAAAGAACTTCAGGACCGGCGCCTGATGTTCCCGCGCCATTGCGCAGGATTATTCCGCTGCTCGTACGCGTCCAGACCGCGCCGGTGCTATCGACAATCTGAGTAGCCGGCGGAACGCGCGTGTTATTCGGCGACTCCGCAAGCGGCGTCGGCGTAGGTGTCGGCGTTGGAGTTGGAGTCGGCGTCGGAATAGGCGTTGGCGTTGGCGTCGGCGTTACTGTTGGGGTTGGCGTCGGCGTCGGTGTTGGCGCGGAGCTTGACGCTGTGAACCGGCCTATCTGTCCCGTCGCCGTCTGGTTCGCCATTGTCTTACTGACGATGCGCCAGTAATACGTGACGCCATTCTGCAAACCTGAAACCAGGTAAGTCTCCGAACCTGACGGCCCAAGTGTTCCCGTCACCACGTCCGACGCGATGCGCGTCAAGTTAATGTCATCAGTCCCAAGATAGACGTCGTACTTGTGCGCCCAACCGCCTCCTTCCCACGTCAACATCACCGACGTGCCGGCGGTCGCATTCTGCGTAGGCGACAGGTTAGTCGGCACACTCGGCGGCAGCGGCAGAAATGGCTGGTACTCCGTCGCCGAGTCCCACTTGCGATTAAACTGATCCACAAACCACTGAAAGAACCACGTCTTATTAGTGAAGTAGTTGTGCTCTTCCTGGTAATTGAACGACTCCCAACTCCAATTCGACGAACCGAAGATCGTAAGCCCGCGCCCATACAGCGTCACTGACTTCTGGTGATTTAACCCAAGATGCTTCCGCATCTTTATCTGAACGCCCGCAGCAAACAAACGATCGACGTTGTAAGGTCCGGTAAACTCCGCGCCTAATCGACTCGCGTCAAAGCGATACTCCAGCGGCTCGGTCAACAGTCGCACCGGCACGCCTCGCGCCAGCGCTCGCAGCAAAGCATCACAGATGCCGACGTCCGTGAGCCGATACATCGTTATGTCGATCTTCTGGTTCTCGCGATCGATCTCGGCAATCGTGCGCGCGCCGTAGTCTTCCGCAGGGTTCTGATTGGGCACGAAGTTGACCGTCGGATCGATCGGGAACGTCGGATATTTGCGTGTCAGCGGGCCGGAGATGTTGGCGTAATTTCCGTAGGTAACCGTGTCAGTCCAGACGTCGTCGTATCTGGTCTTGAAGCTGTTGACGACGGTCGGGTCGGTAGTGAAGTACCACGCTCCGTCGACATAATTGTTATAAGGATCGTAAGGTGCAACGTCGGCCTCGCCGAAGTTTGAACCGGTAAAGACGACCTTGTTCTGACCGGCAGCGAGCAGCAGTTTCACGTGAATGATGCCGTCGCCGAGTTTGTAACGAAGCGGAATCCCGGCGGCGTTCAGCTTATCGATCAACGGCTGGTTTTGCGGAAACTTCAGGTTCGCGCGCGGTTCGACGATTATTCGCACGGGGACGCCCGCGTTTTTCCTGGCGATGACCTCGTCGACCAGACCCGGCAGCTCGATCATATAAAACTGCATATCGATACTGACGGTTTCCGACCGCACCATATCGATGATTTCGGAGTAACAATTCTCGAAGGAAGGATCGCAGAGCCGTTCCTGCGCCGCCGCCTCTCGAGGGACAAGGAAGAATAAAGCGACGACCAACCAGAAGATGGAAATCAAACGAGCCCGATTGATCATGACTTAAATCTCCCCTTGCGACTGACCTGAGAGGCGGATTCTAGTAACCGCCGATGGAAAAACTCTTTCAATATTATCTCGAAGGATTGTTTGCGCGGCGTCCAAAACATCGGACAAAACATCGAATTTGTTGCATTCAACCCGCCAATTTATTTATAGTCCGCAGGTCAAACTGCAAAAAGTTTGGTTGCGTTGCGTAACACCGTTCTACAGGTCTTTTTCTAAGGCCTTAGTTCTATCCCGCAGAAGTTAGAAAACCCTTTAAGTTGAAAGGACACTTTCGTATGAAAGACCGGTCCCGCTCCGTTTACGATTTTGGCCTTCTAATAGTCATCGTGGGTGCTGTGGCGCTGGCTACGGTGACAGTTTACTCGCAAAACCAGGCCACACAGCAAACTCAGGGCGCGCCTGCTGCCCCCGCCCAGAGTCCGCGACCCGCAGCAAGCCCCAGCCCCACTCCAACGCCGATCAACTGGTCGAGCGATCCGATGCTGAAGCGGTTCGTGTTTCGCAGCATCGGACCTGCGAGCATGGGCGGGCGCATCGACGACATCACCGCCTCCGAACAAAATCCGTACGTCATCTACGTCGCCTTTGCGACAAACGGCGTCTGGAAGTCGACGAACAACGGCACGACTTTCCAGCCGATTTTCGACACGTACAGCGTGAGCTCGGTCGGCGACGTTGCTGTCGCACCTTCGGATCCCAACATCGTTTGGATCGGCACCGGCGAAGCCAACAACCGCCAGAGCTCCAGCTATGGCGACGGCATCTACAAGTCAGTGGACGCGGGAAAGACTTTCGTGAAGATGGGTCTCGAAGACTCGCAAACGATCGCGCGCATCGTGATCGATCCTAAAGATGCGAACACCGTCTACGTCGCAGTCTTAGGTCACCTGTTCGGGCCCAACAAGGAACGCGGCATTTACAAGACGACTGACGGCGGACGCACGTGGAACAACGTGAAGTTTATCGACGAAGACACCGGCTTCACGGACCTCGTCATGGATGCGTCCGACAGCAAGACTCTCTACGCGGCTTCGTACCAGCGCCGTCGCACGAGTTTCGGTTTCAACGGCGGCGGTCCGGGCAGTGGTATCTGGAAGACAGTCGACGCGGGCAAGACGTGGAAGAAACTCGAAGGCGCGGGTTTGCCGGAAGGATTGCTCGGACGCATCGGGCTCGACGTTTCGCGCTCGAATCCGAATGTCGTTTACGCGCAGATAGAGGTTGGCGCGAGTGTGGGCACCGGCGGCGAGGAGCCGACGTTCGGTGGGCAGGCAGCGCCGAGTCCCAGTCCGTCGCCATCCGCCTCGCCATCACCCACGGCGAGCCCGACTGCATCGCCAACTCCGCGGCCTCCGGATCCGAAAAAGCCCGGCGTCTGGCGCTCCGACGATAAGGGCAAGACCTGGCGCGTCGTCAGCAACGAGAACAACCGCCCGATGTACTACAGCCAGATTCGGGTCGATCCGAAAAACCCGGAGATCGTTTACGTCGGCGGACTGAACTTCAGTAAATCGACTGACGGCGGCAAGACGTTCCGATCGCTGCAACAGGGTCTCGCGCACAGCGACAACCACGCGATCTGGATCAATCCCACGAATCCCGACAACCTGCTCGTCGGCAACGACGGCGGCTTGAACGCCAGCTACGATCAAGGCGAGACGTGGGAGTTCGTCAACACGATTCCCGCGGCGCAGTTCTACGCGGTCGGCGTTGACATGCGAAAGCCTTACTACGTTTACGGCGGATTGCAGGACAATGGATCGTGGGGCGGGCCGAGCCAGACGCGAAACTTGCAGGCCGGAATCACTAACGCCGATTGGTATCGCGTCGGCGGCGGCGACGGGTTCTACGCGCAGATCGATCCGACGGACTACAACACCGTCTACGCTGAATCGCAGGGCGGAGCAGTGCAGCGGTTGGACCTGCGCACAGGACGCAGCGTGAGCATTCGACCGCGTGGCGTACCGCAACGGCGTGGCGGTGGTGGTCCAGGCGGAGGAGGTGGACGGCAGGGTGGGGCTGCGCCGGGCGCGAGTCCTACACCGACCGCGTCGCCTGAAGCCTCGCCTACGCCCGACGCGCAGGCACAGCTCGCGGCGTTTGCAGCGGCGCAGGGATTCGGTGGTTTCGGCGGCGCGAACTTGCAGTCGAACGTCGTTCCCACACCGCCGGTCGGCGAGACGTATCGCTTCTACTGGAACACGCCGATCCATCTTTCGCCGCACAATCCGCGGGTTGTGTATCTCGGCGGAAACCGCTTGTTCAGGTCGATGGACCGTGGCGACACCTGGACCGCGACGCCCGATCTGACAAAGCAGATCGATCGCAACACGTTGCCGATCATGGGCGTCCCCGGCAAAGATCCCATGGCTTCCAAGCACGACGGCTACACCGGATATGGGTACATCGTTTCGGTTCAGGAGTCGCCGAAGATTCCGGGAATCATCTGGGTCGGAACTGACGACGGCAACATTCAGGTCAGCAAAGACGGCGGCGCGACCTGGACCAACGTGAGCAAAAACGTGCCGGGTATCGGCGAGACGTATCACATCTCGCGCGTCGAGCCGTCGCACTACGATGCGGGTACGTGTTATCTAGCGGTTGACGGACACCGGTTGAACGACATGAAGCCGTACCTATTCGTCACCACCGACTACGGCGCCACCTGGACGTCGCTCGTCAACAATCTACCGAAGTGGGGTAACGTCAACGTCATCCGCGAGGATCCGAAGAATAAGGACCTGCTGTATGTCGGCACTGAGTTTGGTCTGTTCGTCTCATTGAACGGGGGCAAGGAATGGAAGCCGTTCATGTCGGGCATACCGACCATGCGCATCGACGACATCCTTGTCCATCCAAGAGACAACGACCTGATCATCGGCACGCATGGCCGCGGCATTTACATCCTCGACGACATCACGCCTCTCCAGCAGTTGACGCAGAAGGTGATGGACTCCGATGCGCATCTGTTTGACGTCAGGCCGGGCACGTTGTGGCTCCAGGATACCCGGCTCGGGCGCTACTGGGGCGGCGCCAAACTCTTCCGCGGCACGAACCCGGCGCCGGGGACCTCGATTACCTACTACCTGAAATCAATGCCGTCAGGTGATGTGAAGATCACGATTTTGGATTACAGCGGCAAAGTCGTGCGGAACATTACCGGCACGAAGGACATCGGCTTGAACCGCGTTCAGTGGAACCTTCGTGGTGATCCGCCGCCGCGTCCGACCGGTGGTGGCGGCTTCGGCGGCGGCGGTGGAGGCGGTGGCGGTGGTGGTGGCGCCGGTGGTGGCGGAGGAGGAGGGGGTGGTGGCGGCGGCTTCGGAGGTGGATTCAACCTCGGCTTACCGCTCGAAGCTGGAACGTACCTCGTGAAGCTGTCGGTTGGTGGTAAGGACTACACCACTCGAGCCGTCATCGAAAACGATCCGGGAGTGCAGTGAGATTCAGAGGACTCTTGCGATCACGCATTTCAAATAGTAAGTCTCGGGCATGGCGACGAGCACCGGATGGTCCGTCGCCTGCATCCGTTTCTCCATAATCTGAACGCGGCGGTGTGCGTCCATGGCTGCCTGGGCCACGACCTCCAGAAACAGCTCTTCGGAAACGTGATAAGAGCAAGTGCAAGTCACCAGCACGCCGCCGCGATTCAACAGCTTCAACGCCCGCAAGTTGATCTCCTTGTAACCTCGCAACGCTGCTTTCAAACTCGCGCGATTTTTAGCGAACGCCGGCGGATCGAGCACGATCGTGTCGAAGCGTTCGCCGATCGCTTCCATCTCGCGCAACGCATCGAAGACGTTTGCTTCGCGAAACTCGACGTTCGATAGTTGGTTGATTTCAGCATTGCGGCGCGCAGCGGCGACTGCGTCGGCGGAGATGTCGATGCCCTTTACGTGCTCGGAAACGCTTGCGAGATGAAGCGCGAACGCGCCGTTGAAGGTGAAGCAGTCGAGCGCGCGTCCTTTGTTCGTCGTTTGTGTAGCCGCACGGGCGGCGAGCCGGTTCTCCCGTTGGTCGAGAAACGATCCTGTTTTTTGTCCACCGGCCGGCGTTACGACGAACCGCAGGCCGTGTTGCAGTATCTCCAACTCTTCCGGCGCTTCTCCGTAAACTGTCGCCGTAATCAGTGGCAAGCCTTCCAACTCGCGAACGCGCGCATCGTTTCGTTCGACGATCGCTCGCGGCTTGAACTGTTCAGCCAGTAATTCCACGAACATCGACTTGAGCGCGTCAGTGCCTTGCGAGAGTGTTTGCAGCACGAGCACGTCGTCGTAGCGATCGACGATCAGCGACGGAAGCAAATCGCCTTCAGAATAGACGACGCGATACGCGTCCGTGTCCGGGGGAATGTTTCTGCGTGCATCAGCTTCCGCAATCCGCTGCCGCCACCAGTCGCGATCGATCTGTTCCGTGCTCTGGGTCAGAAAGCGTAACGTGATTTGCGAAGCGTCGCTGAAGAGTGCTTGTCCGATGAAGTTTCCGCGATCGTCTTTGACTGTGACGATCGAACCGCCCTCGGCGTCGACGTCGACGACGTCGCTCTGGTAGATCCAGAGATGACCTCGCCGGACGCGCTCGGCGCCTTTTCGATTAACCCGAACTGTTTTCATTGGGAATACTCTCGTGTCAATCGTGCAATCCTGTCAAATTGCGTTATGCTACGTTCCAGCATGGCAGCAGGCATCGAACTTCCGAGCGTCTTTAATCCCGGAAACACGGATCCCATAGATTACGAGACGGATTTAGGAGATCCGGGCGAGTTTCCCTACACGCGCGGCATTCACCCGACGATGTATCGCGGCCGCTTGTGGACCATGCGGCAGTACGCCGGTTACGCGACCGCCGAGGAATCAAACGCCCGCTACAAGTACCTGCTGGCCCACGGGACCACCGGCCTTTCCGTCGCCTTCGACTTGCCGACGCAGATCGGCTTGGATTCGGACGATCCGCTGGCGATGGGCGAAGTCGGCAAGGTCGGCGTGGCGATTGACTCGCTCGACGACATGGAGCGGCTGCTTGCGGACATTCCCCTCGGCGAAGTCTCGACGTCCATGACGATCAACGCAACCGCGGCGATACTGTTGTCGCTTTACCTCGCCGTGGCGCGCAAGCAGAACGTTCCGTTCGATAAACTACGAGGCACGCTGCAAAACGACATTCTGAAGGAGTACATCGCGCGCGGCACGTACATCTACCCGCCCGCGCCGTCGCTGCGTCTCGTCACCGACATCTTTGCGTACTGCGCGCGTGAAGTCCCCAACTGGAATACGATCTCCATCAGCGGTTACCACATCCGCGAGGCTGGTTCGACGGCCGTGCAGGAAGTTGCGTTCACGCTGGCCGACGGAATCACTTACGTCGAAGCAGCGCTCGAGGCGGGACTGGCAATCGATAAATTTGCGCCGCGCATCTCATTCTTCTTCAACGCCCACAACAACCTGCTCGAGGAGATTGCGAAGTTCCGAGCCGCGCGGCGGCTGTGGGCGCGCATCATGCGCGATCGTTTCAAAGCACGCGATCCGCGTTCGCTGATGCTGCGGTTCCATACGCAGACCGCGGGCTCGTCGTTGACGGCGCAGCAGCCGGAAGTAAACGTCGTACGGACGACGATCCAGGCGCTGGCGGCGGTGCTCGGCGGCACGCAGTCGTTGCATACCAACTCGATGGACGAAGCGCTCGCTTTGCCGACCGAAGCCGCGGCGCGTGTCGCTTTGCGCACTCAGCAGGTGATCGCTTACGAGTCGGGCATCACAGAGACGGCGGATCCGTTGGCGGGTTCGTATGCGATTGAAGAGTTGACGAACGAGATAGAAAAGCGTGCTGAGGAGTACTTGAAGAAGATCGAAGCGATGGGTGGGATGTTGCGTGCGATCGAGACTGGATACGTGCAGCGAGAGATTCAGGACTCTGCTTACAATTACCAGCGGGCGATCGAAGCAGAGAAAGAGATCGTCGTCGGCGTGAATCGTTTTCAACTTGAAGACGAGCCGCCGGTGCCGCTGTTGCGTATCGATCCCGGCTTGGAACAAGCTCAGGTCGAACGCCTGAGAGCCTTACGCGACCGGCGCGACGCTGTCGCAGTCGCCGCGGCACTGTCCGAACTCGAACGCGCCGCCTCGACCACGGAAAACCTTATGCCGCGAATACTTCATTGCGTCGAGTCGTACGCAACGGTCGGCGAGATCAGCAACACCCTCCGCCGCGTCTGGGGCGAGTATCGCGAAACGTCGGCGGTATAATAGGCCAAGTGAGATTTGGAGGTCTTGATGATCAAATCAATACACTTTCAAAACTTTAGGGCTTTAAAGGATGCCACGCTGCCGCTGGCTCGGTTCACATTAATTGTTGGGCCAAATGGCAGTGGTAAGAGCACTGTCACACAGGCGCTTCGTTTTGCAGCGAGTCCTGGTGGAGACGAATACAAGCGAAAAAGAATTCTGACAGCTGGTCCCGTCGGAGAATCGGCGAAGGCAGTTAAGATTTCGATCAACTGGTTGTGCGAGGGTGTCGAAATCAAAACGACGTCCGGGAGAAGAGAGGATAATACTCCGTTCGCAATGCAGAGCCCGCTACTCGAAAGTTTGCGGAGTTTCCAGGTTTTTTCCTTCGACGCCAAAGCCATAGCGGCAACTGTCCAGACGACACCTCGCCCTAAACTCGCCGAAGATGGCTCAAATTTAGCGGCAGTGCTTGATGCGCTGCGAGATAGTCACCCCGAGAAGTTTGAAGAGCTAAACAAGGAGTTCCACAGATGGTTACCAGAGTTTGATCGAATTCTGTTTGAGACACCGGAAACGGGTAAGAAGAGTTTTCTAGTTCGAACTACCGAGGGCCATCATCGGTTTCCCGCATCAGACCTTTCGCAGGGAGTTCTATTTGCGTTGGCGTTTTTGACGCTCGCGTATCTTCCCGAACCTCCTGCAATCGTCTGTTTTGAAGAGCCGGATAGAGGGATTCATCCGAGATTGCTGATTGATATTCGCGACGCCATGTATCGCCTGGCGTTTCCTGAAAACTACGGCGAGAAGCGCAATCCAGTTCAGGTGATAGCGACCACACACTCTCCGTACTTACTCGATCTATACAAGGAACATCCAGAGCAGATCGTAATAGCACACAAGGACGCACAAGGAGTCCATTTTGAGCGCCTGTCTGAAAAACCACACCTTAACGAGATCCTCGAAGGCGCGCCGCTGGGAGACGTTTGGTTTAGCGGTATTCTTGGTGGGGTTCCGCCGACTCCATGAATATCGCTGTTATTAGTGAATCTCCGGCCGACGAGGCCGCACTCAAAATCTTGATTGATGCGATCATTGGCGAAACAACAGTTCTCGTTCCGGTGCGCTTGCGCCCAGGTGGTTGGCCGCATGTACTCAAGCTGCTACCAGCCATTATCAAGTCTCTACACTACGACACGACGGTGGATGGTTTGGCGGTGGTGGTTGATTCTGATAACTCTCCAGTTCACGTGGTTGAACATCAACCGGAGCAACAACCACGAGACGGGTGTCGTTTGTGTTTGCTCCGGAGTTGCATTGAGACCACGATAGTCCGGCTTTCACCGCTTTCGAATCGGGTTGATCTCAAAACTGCTGCTGGCGTCGCTGTGCCCGCCATTGAAGCGTGGTACTGTTGTGGAGTTGATGCTCACGTAAATGAAGCTCGATGGGTTGGTAGATTGTCAGGCGAGAAGATTAATTTCACCAAAAACTCGTTGAAGGTCGCCGTTTACGGATTGAATCAGCCGAGTTTAGAGGTTGAAACAGAGGCAGCTAAAGCAGCAGCGAATCGCCTGATCCAGAACATCGATCAACTCGCTCAACTCTTTCCCAGTGGTTTTGGATGTTTCCTGGCGGACGTTCGAGGGTGGCTGGAACAGTCTTGATATAAACAACATGAGACGATTATCGCCAGTGGTAGCGATGCTTTGGTTGATCATTGCGAGCGCAGTGGTTCCTGGACAAACGGCTGTGCCGCTCGGGCCGAAGCAGGCGGAGCTAAGCGCGTGGAAGAGGTATACAGTCGCTGGTGAGCGATTTTCAGTGATGCTTCCGACGGTCCCTGCGATGTCGACTGAAAACCCGTTTCAGCCCGCGCTCGAGCGAACTCGCAGGGAACGGACGCTCGGCGCGTATGCTGACGGTGTCGTTTACAGCATTTTTGTTTACGAGAACATCGCAAAGCAGTCGCTCGACGCTTTTATTGCCGAGCAGTTGCAAGGCGCAAACCGCGACTATACGGAACGCACTGTCAGCAACAACGGCATAAAAGGTGAGGAATATTCGTCGCGTGACAACTCCTTTCCCCGGGTAATCCAGTATTTCTCTTTCGACGGATATCTGTTTCGATTCGGCGCGGGAGGTGACGGCGCCGACGAAGCCCACGTCAAACAGTTCTTTTCTTCGATCGTGCTGAGCAAGAAAGTCGAGGGCGTCGAAGTTTCCGATGGTATCGGCGTTCCTTTTCGGCCTCCCGACAATGAACCAGCATTCACAGGAAGAGAAGTCGATCGACGGATTCGCCTGATGATGAAGCCGGAGCCGAGTTACACGGAGGAGGCTCGACAGAAGGAAGTCGTCGGCACTGTTCTTCTGAAAGTAGTCTTCTCATCCAGCGGCAGCGTGGAAGGCATCCGCATCGTCAGCGGCCTTCCTTCCGGACTAACTGAGAAAGCCGTGCAGGCCGCGAAAAAGATCAAGTTTTGCCCCGCCATCAAAGACGGTAAGTACGTCGCGATGTGGATCAATCTCGAATATAATTTCAATCTCTACTGATGCCCGTCTCAACGCACCTTCTCGAAGTCAACAATCTGCAAACGCACTTTCCGACTCGCAGCGGACTCGTGCGAGCGGTGCATGGCGTAAGTTTTCATCTCGACCGTGGCGAGCTGTTGGGACTGGTCGGCGAGTCGGGATGCGGGAAGTCGATAACGGCGCTCTCGGTGATGCGACTGATTGCGCCGCCCGGAAAGATCGTCAACGGAGAAATACTCTTCGACGGAAAGGACCTGCTCAGACTCTCCGATTCCGAAATGCGTCAGATGCGCGGCGACGACATCGCCATGATCTTTCAGGATCCGATGACGTCGCTCAATCCCGTCTACACCGTCGGCGAACAGATCGCGGAGGCGTTGCGGCTCCATCGCAAGATGTCGCGCAAACAAGCACGCCAAGCGACGATCGAAGCGATGCGCGAAGTTGCCATCCCTGATCCGGCTCGCCGGCTCGACGACTATCCGCATCAACTGTCAGGCGGTATGCGGCAGCGCGTGATGATCGCGATGGCGCTCGCGTGCAATCCCAAACTATTGATCGCCGACGAACCGACGACGGCGCTCGACGTGACGATCCAGGCCCAGATCCTCGAGCTGCTGGACGATCTCCGCAAGCAGCGCGAGCTCGCCGTTTTGTTGATAACTCACGATCTCGGAGTCGTTGCCGAAGTCGCGGATCGCGTCGCCGTGATGTACACGGGAAGGATCGTCGAAGAGTCGCCCGTGGATGAACTGTTTGCGCGACCCAAACATCCTTACACGGAAGGACTGTTGCGCTCGGTGCCAAAACTCAGCAGTGAACACGTCGCGAAAAAAGAACGGCTGGAAACGATCGAAGGCATCGTGCCGCGTCCGACCGACTTGCCTCCGGGCTGTCACTTCGCACCGCGCTGTCCGCATCGCATGCCGC
This sequence comes from Acidobacteriota bacterium, assembly GCA_046732935.1. Lineage (GTDB taxonomy): Bacteria > Acidobacteriota > Blastocatellia > Pyrinomonadales > Pyrinomonadaceae > PSRF01. Next base: position 22,927 of record JBKPOC010000054.1, read on the forward strand.
GCTGCACGGCAGAGGAGATCCCGCTTTATCAACTCGAAGGCGGCGTCGAAGTGCGTTGCGTCCTTTACGACCTTGCGGCAGCCGTGGCCGCGGACCACGAAGCCGAACGATTGAGCAAATGAGCACTGCCGCGACACAGATCGCCGAAGCAACGGAAACGCTCGTCAGCGTTCGCGACCTCGTCAAACATTTTCCAGTCGAAGGATCGGACGACGTCGTCCGCGCAGTTGACGGCGTCACGTTTCAGATATTCGCAGGCGAGACGTTGGGCCTCGTCGGCGAATCAGGCTGCGGCAAGTCGACTGTCGGACGTTGCCTGTTGCGTTTGATCGAACCGACCTCGGGCGAGGTGTACTTTCAGGGACGAGACATCCTCTCGCTTGATAGAAAAGACCTGCGACAGATCCGGCGCGAGATGCAGATCATCTTTCAGGATCCCTACGCGTCCTTGAATCCGCGGATGAAGATCGGCGACATCGTCGCCGAGCCGCTAGTGATTCATAACGCGGGCACGAAGAGCGAGCGGCGCGATCGGGTGGCCCAACTGCTGCGCCGCGTCGGGCTGGATCCCGATTACATGAACCGCTACGCGCACGAGTTCTCCGGCGGTCAACGACAGCGCATCGGCGTCGCGCGAACACTCGCGCTCAATCCGAAACTGATCGTCGCCGACGAACCCGTCTCAGCCCTCGACGTTTCGGTCCAGGCGCAGGTCGTGAACCTGCTTCAGGAGCTTCAGGAAGAGTTCAAACTCACTTACTTGTTCATCTCGCACGGACTCGCCGTCGTCGAACACATCTCGACGCGCGTCGCCGTGATGTATCTGGGCAGAATCGTCGAGATCGCCGCGGCCGCTGAGTTATACGCTCGACCGCTTCACCCCTACACGCAGGCGTTACTGTCGGCGATCCCGGTTCCCGATCCTACGCAGAAACGAAAACGAATCATCCTACAAGGCGACGTGCCGACGCCGATCAATCCGCCGTCCGGCTGTCGCTTTCGCACGCGCTGCCCGATCGCCATCGAAGATTGCGCGCACATCGATCCCGAACTGCGTGAGGTCTCCGCCGGTCACGCAGTGGCGTGCATCCGCGTGCCTGGCTGGTTTGAAGCGAAGCCGGCCGAATGAAACTTTGAATTGTCGAGAACCGTATCTAGCAAGCTCTTTCACCGATTTTCACTTAACATCGACGGAAGCTTTTCTCCCCGTCTTCTCATAGGAGACTGAATTGATGAGTGTTTCAAACGAGTCGAACTTACCGCCGGTGGCCCCTGACTTCCAGGCGCCTCCGCCGCCGCCAATGCCAAAAGAAGAACCGAAAGGCTCACGTCCCGCGAAGTTGTTGATTGTCGGCATAGTGGTCGCCGCTTTGGGTATCCTCATCATGCTGCTCTCGATCGTGAAAGTGTTGACGGGGACCGTGCCCGCCGGCGCCTTCTTGTGCTTCGCCGGCCTGGTTCTCATCGCCTTGAGTTTCGTTCGACTGCCGGCGGTTCCGGAAAAAGAAGGGCCGCTGTCTTTCGTCGACAAGCTGACGGGAATTTTCTTCGAACCATCGCGCGTGTTTCGCAACCTGCGCGAGCATCCGCACTGGATCGGCGCGCTCGCGATCATTTGCGTGCTCACGGCCGTGTACAGCTTCGCCTTCGTCCGCAGAATCACACCCGAGCGAATCGTCGACCACACGATTCAAAAGATGTCGGAAATGGGCCCACCGTTTGCGCCGCCGCCGGAGGCGTTGGAAAGGATAAAGAACCAGCAGTTGCAGGCGCTGAAGAACCCGCCCGAACGCGTCGCGGGACTCATCAGTTCCTTCTCCGGGCTCTTCCTCCTCAGCGCCGTGGTGGCCGGGATCAGCATGCTCGGCATTTTGATCTTCGGAGGTCGAATCAACTACTGGCAGGCGCTGTCGGTGGTTTTGTGGTCGGCCGTACCAGTGATCATTATTCAGAAGGTGCTGGGAGTGGTGATTCTTTACTTAAAGTCACCCGATGACCTGCATCCCATCTTAAACGCGGAAACAACACTTCAGGACAATCTCGGTCTACTGCTCACACCGGCCGAGCATCCGGTCCTGTTTGCAATCGCGAGCTTGTTCGGACTGACTTCGTTTTACCTGGTGTGGTTGCGAGCGAAGGGACTGCACCTCGGCGCGACGCGCGCCAGCAGCAGCGCCGGCTGGGGAGTGTCGATCATGATATTCGTGTTGACGCTGATCCTGGTGACGATCTTTACGTCGTTGTTCTCGGGCTTTATCTCGTAAGCCCGGTCTATTCGTAGCGGAGCGATTCAATGGGATCGAGGCGCGCGGCCTTCCACGCCGGCCACAGGCCGAAGATCAGCCCGATCCCAACGCTCGCGACTAACCCGCCAACCGGCGCCCACAGCGGCACGTAAGACGGCAGCAGCAATCGCAGCAGCAGCGTCAGGCCCCAACCAATCGACAATCCAACGATCCCTCCGAGACCCGTCAGCGTCGCCGCTTCGATCAGGAACTGCCACATGATGTCGCTTCGTTTGGCGCCGATGGCTTTGCGCACTCCGATTTCGCGAGTCCGTTCAGTGACGGAAACGAGCATGATGTTCATTACGCCGATTCCGCCGACCATCAAGCCGACAGAAGAGATAAGGACCATGGCGATCGCCAACCCGCCGGTGATCGAGCGGAAGTTGTCGAGAATGCTCTCGGACGTTTCCATGCCGAAGTTATCGTTATCGGCAAACGGAACCTGACGGCGGACGCGCAGCATATCGCGCACCTGATCCTTCGCCTCATCCATTTGTCCGAGACGGGCGACCGCAAGGATGTAGATGTCGTCAGCGTTCGGCCTCAGTTTCTGGGCCACCGAGAACGGCACGTAAATGACGTTGTTCTGATCGTCACTGCCGCCGCCGTTCAGGAACTGTTCGCGCTTCACGAGCGTGCCGACGACGCGAAACTCCTGCGTGCCGATCTTGATCGTTTGCCCGACGGGCGATCCGGATTTAAAGAAGTCGTCGGCGACTTTCGAGCCGATGACGCAAACTTCCTGGTTCGTATCGTTCTCGGTCTGCGTGAAGAAGCGGCCCTCGTCGATCACCTGTGTGCCGGCTTTTTCAAACTCCGGCAGCGTGCCTTGAAGCGCGACCTGCGCCGACGTCTTGCCGCCGCCCGAGACCATCAACTTGCCGCCGAACCAGTTGTTGGTGATATCGAGAAAGGGAACTGACAGTTCCACGGCAGGAAGCGTCGACAAAGCCATCGCGTCGTCGTACGTCAACTCTTTGCGCATTCGCTCTTCGCGCGACATGCGGCCGATGTGAATTCCCGGATCGTACTTGCTGATGTAGATCGAGCGGATGCCGAACGACTCGACCTCGCGCTTCACGGAAACGTCGATCCCGCTGATGATGGACGCGATCAGCATCACGGTGATGATGCCGATGACGACGCCGAAGACGGTCAGAAACGAACGCAGCTTGTTGGCGCGCAGGGTCGCGAGGGCCATCTTGAGGTTTTCGTAAATATCGCTTCTGAGAATTCGCATCGTGTCACCTCGGTTTGTCTTAGGTCTTTGGCCTTAGATCTTGGTTCGCGAGTGCCTTGGTGCAGACCAAAGACCCAAGGCCAAAAACCAAAGCTCTAATCAGCCCTCAACGCTTCTATAGGATCGAGTCGTGCTGCCTTCCAGGCTGGAAAGATACCCGAGACCACACCCGCGCTGCCCGACACGGCGAGCGCGCCCAAGATAGCAAATATCGATAAGTACGTGGGAAAGATCCACTTTGTCACCGCAATGCCCACGAGCCAGGCGAGAAAGATTCCCACCGCGCCGCCGAGGATGGCCATCGTCACCGCCTCGACGAGAAACTGCTTCATGATGTCCATCTGCCGCGCGCCGAGAGATTTTCTGATCCCGATCTCCTTGGTCCGTTCCGTCACCGACACGAGCATGATGTTCATGATGACGATCGCGCCGACGATCAGGGCGATTCCCGGCACCAGCATCGCTACGAGAAAAATCGTGCCGAACAGACGATCGCGCAGGCCGGTGATTGCGTCGGGCGTGACGATGCCGAAGTTGTCCTTTTCGTTTGGACCAAGCTTGCGCCGGACGCGCATCAGGAAGCGCGCCTCCTCTACTGCGTCGTTGAACAACTCGTCTGTTTTTGAGGTCGCGACGAAGTAGAGCGAACGCTGGCGAATCAGCGCGCCGTAGTTAACGGAGTAAGTTTTCAAAGGAAGGACGACGAACGAGTCCTGCGGAATGCCGAAAACTGTTCCCCTCGCAGCCTCGACTCCGATGACGCGATACGGCAATCCGCGAATGCTGATCTCCTGTCCAATGGGATTACCGCCGGGAAATAATTTGGTGGCAATGTCTGCGCCGATATAAGCAACGCGCGCAGCGCTCTCGTTTTCGGGCTCGGCGATGAACCGGCCTTCGGCTACGTTGCGATTCTCGATGTCTACGCAGTTGGCGGTCGCGCCGCCGACGGACACGTCCTCGAGGAGCTCATCGTTGCGTTTGACTTCGGACGGAGTAGTACGTGCTTTCGCCCCGATCTTGCCGATGAGCTGCGCTCGCTCTTTCAGGTATTCGTAGTCTTCGATCGTGAGCTCTTTATTGCGCCGTTGCGCTGCCGCGATCGTGTCAGTGTCTTTGAAGTCTTCGAGCGGATTGAACCGTTGAACCGTAAACGACTTGGCCCCGATGCCCGCAATCTTTTCGTCGACGTAACGGTTGAATCCCGCGATGAGCGATACCACGACGACGAACGCGGTGACGCCGACGATCATGCCGAGCAGCGTCAACGCGGAGCGCAGTTTATGCGCCCAGATAGCAGCAATAGCGAGTTTTAGAGTTTCGATAAACTTCACAGCGGTTGCGACGGTATTACGGGTTAATCACGGATAGGGTTGCAACCTGCATATTATGCAAAGGTCACTCCCAACGCAAAGCATCAATCGGGTTCAGGCGCGCGGCCTTCCAGGCGGGCCATAGACCGAAAACTACTCCCACGGCGGCTGAGACGCCGAGTCCGACGGCAACGGCCCAGTAAGGCACGAAGGCGGGCAACGGCGAGTACTTGTTCATCAGAAACCCCGCGAGTTCGCCGGTGGCCAGACCCAAAACACCGCCGATGGCCGTCAGCACGATTGCCTCGATCAGAAACTGCGACAGAATATTGAGCTTCGTCGCGCCCACGGCCTTGCGCACGCCAATCTCCTTCGTTCGCTCCGTCACCGATACCAGCATGATGTTCATCACGCCGATCCCGCCAATCATCAGCGCTACGAATGAGATGGAAGTCAGAACGAGCGCGGTGGCCCCGGTGAGCTGGTTGTACACGTCGAGGAGCGAATCTTGAGATGAGATTCCGAAGTTGTTCGGTTCGTCGGGTCGAAGACGGCGGCGACGTCGCAGGATGTCGCGGATTTCGTCTATCGCGGACTTCACGTAGGCGCGGGAGCGCGGGCGGGCGACGACGAAGAAGACGACTTGCGGAAAGGGTTGGTCGAGATTGTACTTTTCAAACGTTGTAATCGGCACGAATATCGAGTTGTCGCGCGACTGTCCGAAAAAATTGCCGAGCGGTTCCATCACGCCAACGACGCGATAGGGATTGCCTTCGATTCTGACTTCCTTGTCGATCGGATCTTCGTAAGGAAACAGCGCCTGCTTCACGTCGACGCCGAGAATCACGACGTTCGAGCGATCCTGCATGTCGACGTCGTTGATGAAGCGTCCGGTCGCGGCGTACTGCGTGTGGACGAACTCGTAGTAAGGCGTGACGCCGAGAAGGATGGGCGTGTCGGTCTGTTTGTCCTGGTATCTGACAGTCGCGGACAACATGCGGTGGATGGGCGAGACGCCGACGATCGACGGCGCTTCGGCGCGCAACGCTTCGACGTCGTCCATGGTCAAGTCTTTACGATGAATCTCGTCGGGGCCGGGCGGCCGGCCGAAACTGGGTTCAAACTTCGAGACGAAGATCGTGTTCGAGCCGAGCGATTCGATCTGATCCGCGAACGCTTTGTTGAGACCCTGGATGATCGACACCATGAAGATGACCGTCAGCACGCCGACACTGACGCCGAGGATCGTCAACGCCGAGCGCAGCTTGTTCGTGCGCAACGTGTCGAACGCCATCAGGGCCGATTCTTTGATGTCTTCGAGTCGCATGTTATTCCGCTCGTAGAGCTTCGATCGGGTCGAGTCGCGCGGCGCGCCACGCGGGCCAGAGTCCACTCAAGATTCCAACGAACGAGGAAACAGCGACTCCGAGCACCGCTGCGAGCGTGCTGACAAGCAACGGGAAACCGATCAAAGCCGAAATGACATAAGCCAGGCCGAAACCAGTGCCGACGCCGATCGCGCCGCCAAGCGCCGTCACGACGACGGCTTCGATCAAAAACTGGCTCAAGATATCTTTGCGGCGCGCGCCGATGGCCTTACGAATGCCGATCTCCTTCGTCCGTTCCGTCACGGACACCAGCATGATGTTCATCACGACGATGCCGCCGACAACGAGCGAGATAAACGCCACGCCGAAGGTCACGTAGTAAATGTTGGAAGTCGCCTTGCCATAGAGATTCAGAAACACGTCCTGTGTTTCCAGTGCAAACCCTTCGTCGTTGGGATCGTCCGGCGAACGCCCGCGGCGGTTTCGCATGATGGTCCGCACCTGGTCTTCCGCGCCTTCGAGCTGCTCCGCCGCCGGCACCTGTATGAACACGACGAGGGAACGCCGCGCGCCGTAGATCTTCTGATACGTCGAGTAGGGAATGTAAATGACGTTGTCGCGCGAGAAGCCGAAGATCGATCCGAGAGGCTCGAGCACGCCCAGGATGACGTACGGACGGCCATCGATGCGGACCTCTTTCCCGACCGCCTGATCGGCGGGCGCATCCTGAAACAGGTTCTTCAGCATGTCAGGACCAATCACGCAGATCTCGTGTCCCGAATCGCCTTCGCTCTCGGTCCAGATTCGTCCGACGTCGACATTGACGCCGTCGATGTCGAACATCGTGATCGGGGTGACGCCGCGGATCCGCACGTTCTCGGCTTTCTGGTTCGAGTACTTGACCGTCTCGATGGCATTGGCGGCGATGCCGACGCGCCAGCACGCCGGACACAATCGGGCGATCGCTTCCGCGTCCTCGTGCGTCACGTCCTTGCGGCGGTTGAACTTTACGAAGTCTTCGCGCGACGTGATGATCTGCGGGTTTTTAGAGATGGTGAAGACAGTGGAACCCTGCGACGAGAACGTTTGGGCGACCGTCGCGTTTAGCCCGTTGATGATCGTCATCACGGCGATCACGGCAGTGACGCCGACGATGATCCCGAGCAGCGTCAGGGCCGTGCGCATTTTGTTGGCGCGGAGACTGGCGACGGCGACGCGAAAGGATTCCCAGATCGCGGCTAAACGGAAAAATGGGATCGAGGTGATGCGCGCGGGCAGGATGGCGCGCGCGTAAGTGAAGCGTTGTGGCCCCAACTCGTGATCGCCACTTCGCTGCATGGTCAGTCTCCTATCGGATTCTTTCGTCCTTCTCGATTAAACCGTCACGAATGGAGACAACCCGGTGGGCACGCGCCGCGATGTCGTGCTCGTGGGTAACGACGATGATCGTGTTGCCTTCTGAGTGCAACCGTTCGAAGAGATCCATGATCTCCATACTGGTGTGCGAGTCGAGAGCGCCGGTCGGTTCGTCGGCCAGCAGAATTGACGGATGATTAACGAGTGCGCGGGCGATGGCGACGCGTTGTCGCTGACCGCCCGAGAGCTCGTTCGGTTTGTGTGTCATGCGCTCGGACAGGTCCACGGCCTGGAGCGCCTTCTTCGCCATCTCGTGTCGCTGCGAAGCGCTGATGCCGCCGTAAATCAGCGGCAGCTCGACGTTGTGCAGAGCAGTGGCGCGGGCCAGCAGGTTGAACGTTTGAAAGACGAAGCCGACTTCCTGGTTGCGAATGCGCGCCAGTTCGTCGTCGTCCATCTCGGAAACGTTCTTGCCGTTGAGCCAGTACTCGCCTTGCGAAGGCGTGTCGAGGCAGCCGATCAGGTTCATCAGCGTCGACTTGCCTGAACCTGACGGGCCGATGATCGCGATGTACTCGCCGCGCGGAATGTCGAACGAGACGCCGTGGAGTGCGTGCACAGACTCGGTTCCCATCTGGTAAGTCTTCCAGATGTTGCGCATCGAGATCAGCATCCGTGGGTCGTGCCCGTCGCGCTGAGCCTGTGGTGAAATCGCGGTCTCCAGAGGAGAAAGCGTGAGAGTCGCGTCGCTCATTTAGCTGCCCCCGGTCCCCGGCGCGTTGTCGGGTTTCTTCGTCTGACGTTTCACAGTCATTCCATCCTTGAGCGTCTTCAAAACGCGGCTTGGGCCACGCACGATCTCTTTATCAGGTGACAGACCGCTCGTGATCTCGATGTCGGCTTCACCGGTGATACCGGTCGTGACTTCGATGAAGCGCACTTTGTTGTTTTCCACGATGTAGACGCCCTTTTGCGCTTTCGGCTTCTCGGGCGACGCGGCGGGAACACTGCCGGCGATTGTCGGCGCCGGCGACGGACCCGGGCCCGCCTGCTTCTCGACGATCGATTCCAGCGGCACGGCGAGCACGTTGTTCTTGGTGGCGGTAGTGATGGTCGCCGTCGAGCTCATTCCGGGACGCAGCGCGCTCTGGACGTCTTGCGATACTCCCTTCAGATCGAGCGCCAGCGTGACCTTGAACTCTTTCGCTTCCTGGACGTTGACGCGGTTGGATAAACCGCCCGTCTGATCTGACTTCGCGATCGCCAGTGGGTTCTTCTGAACGACGGTCGCTCTCATTTCCTTATCGCCGAGGGCGTCGACTTTGACTTTCGCTTCCTGGCCCTCTTTGACGTTGTTGATTTCAGTCTCGTCGACATTCACTTCGACGTTGATCTGCGACATGTCGGCGATGGTCATCAATGGCGTGGTCGACAGACCGGCGACGGCGAACTCGCCGACGCGCGTCGGAATGTCGGCAACGACGCCGTTGAGCGGCGACAACTGCGTTGCCTTTTCACGCTGGCTCGTCTGCCCGCGCAGCATCGCCTGCTGCTGGTTCGCGCGCATTTCAGATGACTTGATGCCGGTCTGCGCTTCCTGGACGGCGATGCGCTGTTGATTAGCGCGTTCGGTCGCTTCCTTCACCGCGATGTTCTGTGCTTCCAGGTTTGCTTTGGCGGTTGCGAGAGAAATCTTGGCAGTCTCATAACGGTCGCGGGCGGTGTCGTATTCGACCCGCGATGAGACGCCGGCTTCGATTAGTTCTGTGTAGCGTTTGAGCTCGCGTTGCGCGGTGTTTACTTCGACCTGCGCCTTGTCCACGTTGGTCTGCATCGCGACAACCTGCTGGCGTGCGGCGGCGACTGCCGCTTCCGCGACCACCAGCGCCTGTTGCGCTGAGTTGACGGCATTGCGCGCGTTCTGTACGTCATTCATCGACGCTTGCGTGGCAGCCCATTGCGCTTCCTGATTCGACTGCAACTGAGTTGGGTCAACACGCACCAGGGGCTTGCCTTTGGTGACTAGATCGCCCGGCGACACGTAGATTTCTTCGATGCGGCCCGGGACTTCGCTCGTTAGCTTGATGAAGCGAATGGGACGAACCTCACCGGAAGCGGTAACAGTCTGTTTCAATTCCGGCCGGGAGGTGAGCTTAACGGTGATGACCTCGGGCTCTTCCTTGCGGGTGGCTATCACGCTGACGACGACGACGATCGCCAGCACTGCTGCTACAACCACGCCGATGATGATTTTCTTTTTGCGACTCAATGCCATCTGTAACTTCCTTCAATTTGGGGCTAAAAGCTAGTGCTTGAAAACGAGGTAGTGGTTCTAATCGGGACCGCCAACGCTAAACCGGTACGCTCGAAGGTCTTCTACGTGGAAACTTATCAAACTGTTTCATTTAAGAGCAACCAACGGAACCCGGTTTAGACACCAATAAGACGTAAAAGGTTCGCAACTTATTAACGCAGCCCGGATCAAGTGAGCGCACATTTTGGGCTCTTACAAACTTAATTACAGGTCGGGAAGGGGGCAAGCGTAGCGCGCCCCCGCCGTAGCGATAGCGGGGGCATTGCCCCCTTCCTGACTTGTTCTTGCTCAGTTGATCTTTAGCTTCGAACTTTGCCATCACGCGGATCAAATGCGGTTGGCGCAGCGAGCGGCTTTCGCGCTAAAATGACTTGCTTTTGCGGTAGTTCAAGTTCGTTGATGATTACAGATGATTACTTGTGACCGGTGCAAAACAGAGAACCTGGATGGATCGCAGTATTGCGACGAGTGCGGCGCTCCGTTGAGGCCCAACGGCCGCCCTGCTCCGCGCGGCACTGCATACAGTCAGGACGGCGGCCAAAACGGAACTCACGCCGCGCCGCGAAACGCGCATCCCGAATTCGCCGGCGGCCGCGTTTCCGCCGGGCTCAGCTATCCGCCTTCAAGACCCGGAAACAAGCCGCACGCGAGGTTAGTCATCGAGCGCGGACGATCGAGCGGAAAGCAGTTTATGCTGAGTGAAGTTGAGGCCCAGATTGGACGTTGGGACGCCGACGGCGGCATCTTCCCCGACGTCGATCTCGACACGGACGATCCGGAAGCGAAAGTCTCACGCCGTCACGCGCGCATCACCCTAAGCAACGGCCAGTACTTTCTGGAGGATCTTGGCTCGACCAACGGTACTTTCATCAATCGCGGAAAAAGATTACCCCCTGGACAGCGTCAGGCGTTGTGTGATGGCGACGAAATCATCGTCGGCAAGACGTTCCTGCGTTTCCACATCGTGAAATAAATGGCTGAGTGCAGCGCATGCGGTGCCCGCTACTCCCCTGGTGAACACTTCTGCGGGAATTGCGGCTCACAACTGATGCCGAGCGCATCAGAAATGAAGACTTTGTCGGCGACCCTCGGCGACGATCCCGGTGCGCAGCCGTTGACGTCTGCGCAACTTGCCATCACGCTCGACGACGCCGAAACGCGAGAAACGCCTACCGGCGACGAGGAACCGCCTGAGTTTGAAGAAGGCGCGGACGCGAAGTCCGACGCGCTTCACGATACGTCAGCGGGCGTCTCAGTTTCTGAGCCTATCGGAACGCCCGCTCCGATATCGTCTGCGTCACTCGGCGGTTCATACACGGACGACATCAACATCCAGGGAACGAGTTCAACGTCGTCGCATCGCAGCACGACCGGCGGACATCAGCCGACAGTCAAACAACTGGCTGCTGATACGGTGCTCAATTCCCGTTACGAGATCGTGCGCCGCATCGGCGGCGGCGGCATGGGCGCTGTTTATCTCGCGAAGGACCGCAATCTCGGGGACGCGCCGCGCGCAGTCAAAGAGATGGTCGAGTCGCACCTCGACCCGGGCCAACACGAGAAAGCTATCGGCGATTTCAAACGCGAGTCGCTGCTCCTAACATCGCTCGAGCACCCGTCAATCCCGACCATCTACGACTATTTCTACGACGAAGCACGAGGCCGTTTCTATCTCGTCATGAAATACATCTCGGGCGGCGATCTTGCCTCGCGAATGCGCGCCGCAGTCGGCGGTAGACTGGATGAAAAGACAGTCACCGATTGGGGAATGCAGATCGCAGACGTGCTCGATTATCTGCACTCACGGCCCAAGCCCATCATCTACCGCGATCTGAAACCGGCGAACCTGATGATCGACGGCAACAGCGGCCGCGTGATGTTGATCGACTTCGGGATCGCGCGCTGGGTCACACAACAGGAGAAGGGCGTCACTGCCGTCGGCACGATGGGCTATGCGCCGCCCGAGTTGTTCAGCGGGCGCGTGCAGCCGGGTTCAGATATCTACAGTCTCGGCGCCACGATGTTTCACCTGTTGACGGGAGCGGATCCGCAGGACAATCCGCTGCTGATCTTCGACTTCTCGAAAAACCCGCGGCCGCGCCAGATTGCACCGCAGCTCTCGAGCGAGATGGAACAGATCCTGATGCGTTGCGTCGAGTACAAGCCCGAAGATCGTTATCACTCGGCGCGCGATTTACGAAACGCGCTGGCGCAGCACTTCGAAGACCTGCATCATGGACGCGTCAGCTACGGCATGACGGGTTCGGCCGTTGGCAGTGAGACTGTTCAGGTCGCGACTGTCTATTGCGGCTTTTGTGGCGGACGCATCGCCGCTGACGACGTGTTCTGCGCGCATTGCGGCGCGCGGCAGCCGCTGGCGGCAGTTGGCGCGAGTGCGATGTTGCACGCCGCGCGACCCACGGCGAAGCTCGTCGTCGCCGGAACCACCGAGCTCGATGCGTCGTTCATCCTGCAAAAAGAGAGTAATTTGTTAGGACGCACCGATCCACATTCAAACATCTTTCCCGAGATCGACTTGTCGCGGTTCGATCCCGAGACGAAGGTCTCTCGTCGGCATGCGCGCATCTGGCTCGAAGGTGAAACGTATCTGGTGGAGGACCTCGGATCGGTGAACGGAACAGTTATTAACGATTCGGTGAGACTTGCGCCGCGCCAACCACGCGTATTGGATAGTGGCGACAAGTTGCGCGTCGGGGAGACGATACTTCATTTTCTTGTTGGATGACCTTGGTCTTTGGTTTTTGATCTTGGGCCTTTGAGGTTATCCGAAACCAAGACCAAAGACCAAAGACCTAAGACCAAAACTCAAAATGACCGCTGCCCAGGGGTTGCCCCGCTCCCAACCAAGACGCCGCGCTGCGAGACACGAAGGTCAACGACTGCGAGCGCCTTTCCCGCTTCGTTGCGGCGCCTTTTTGATCGACTACATCATCCTCGTCGCCTTGCTCGTAACGAGCACGCTGGTGGCCCGGATGCTTGGCGGCGGTGCGCGCGCCGCTGGCAATTCCGCCGAGACCGCGGGAGTTGTGATTACGATCCTGGCGCTGATAATGAACCTCGGAATCTTTCCTGGTCTGACCGGCCTGACTCTTGGAAAGTGGGCCACCGGCCTGCGGATCGAACGCAACGACGGCGGCGAACTCGGAATCGGCCGCGCGTTCCTGCGCCACTTCATCGGCTATCCGGTCTCGTTCGCTTTGTTTGGCCTTGGGTTTTTGATCGCGGCGGTGTCCGTGCATGGCAGAGGTTTGCACGATATGATTGCCGGCACAATCGTCGTCCGGGAAGGTTCGCTGTAGTTCTGATGCTGCTCTTTTGCCGCCCAATATCTGCTTAAACAATGACCGAGCTTATCGTTAAGTACCCCGATCGCACCCCCGACCATTTCCCACTGGGTCGGTTACGCATAACTATCGGCCGTTCTGCGCGCAACGATCTCTGTATTCCAGATCCTTTCGCCTCGCGCGTCCACGCCGAAGTGCGGCGCGAAGGCGACGAGTATGTTTTGCAGGACCTGGGCTCGGCGAACGGCACGCTGTACAACGGCGCGACGGTCGAGGGCGCGATTCATCTAACGGCTGGCGGCCGTATTCAAATCGGCGAAACGGAAATCATTTTTGACGATGGCACCTACAACTCCGGAATGGGCGCCACGATGATCACCGACAACTCCGGAACCTCGCTTCCCGAAGCAACGATCGCGCTGACCTCGAGCGATCGCACCACCTCCGGACTGCTCGAAGCAATCGAAGGCGCGCGCACCAGGCCGGAGGAGATCGCAGCCGCGGCTGTCGCTCCGAAAGCGAAACAAGGCGACCTGCTGGCGTTGATCAGTAAGGTGGGCATCACGCTGCTGGCGTCTGCGACGTTGAACGAGACGCTCGAACAGATCGTCACGCTCGTATTCGAGGCTGTTCCGGCCGACCGTTGCTTGATCATGATGCGCGACGAAGGCAGTGAAGATCTGCGAGTGGCGGTCGCGCGATTGAGAGATAGGGTTGGCGAAGTCGGTGAGATACGCGTCAGCCGCAACGTGCTCGACGAAGTTGTCATTCGCGGCAAGTCAGTGTTGACGTCGGATGCGCAACACGATCCGCGATTCGCGACCGGCACAGTCGTGTTGCAGGGTGTGCGGTCCGTGCTGGCTGTTCCGCTCGGCGTCGCGGAAAAAGTGTTTGGAATCATCTATGCCGACTCGCCGATCGCGGAAGGCCGCTTCACCGAGGACCATTTGAAAGTGTTGACGACGCTGGCGTCAGTTGCCGCGATTCGCGTCGAGAACGCGCGTCTGGTTGAAGCCAGGCTCGAACGCGAACGTCTGGAACGCGAGCTTGCGTTGGCGAGTGAGATCCAGCAACGGTTTCAACCAACGGCGCCGCCGCACATCACGGGTTATGAACTGCAAGGCATCAGTTTTCCGTGTTACGAGATTGGCGGAGACTACTACGACTTTATCGAGCGCGAGGATGGACGGTTGGTGATCGCGCTTGGCGATGTTTCGGGCAAGGGAACTGCGGCGGCGCTACTGATGTCGTCGCTGCACGCGGCGATTCACGCGCAGTCGGCGTCGCATGACTCGTTGGTGGCTACGATCTCGGCTGTCAATCGTTATCTAGCGGACAACATTCCCGCAAATCGCTTCGTGACGCTGTTTTATGCGGAGCTGGATCCGGAGTCGGGAGCGTTGTCGTTTCTGAATGCGGGTCACAATCCGCCGCTGATCGTTCATGCGGCAGGGACTGTCGAACAACTCGCGTCGGGTGGGTTGCCGCTGGGGATCAAGCGGGATGCCGAATACCGCGAAGGCCGGACGCAGTTGCAGCTTGGTGACGTGCTGGTGATCTATTCCGATGGCGTGACGGAGGCTGTCAGTCCGACCGGTGAAGAGTTTGGTCCGACCCGGTTGTACGAAGTCGTCCAACGCAACGTCGAAGCATCGGCAGCCGGCATTCGCGATCGCATCGAATCGTCGTTGACAAAATTCGCTCAAGGCACCAGCGCCGCCGACGACATCACACTCGTGATCGTCAAACGGCAATCCAACCATCGATAATCCTATTAATTCGTGTTTCGGAGTCCGCTGAAGAGATGTAGCAGCGTACCGACCGCGATCGAGATCATCCCCGCAAGCGACAAAGGTACGCGCAGTTCCGCGGAGTGCGGTTCGTAGAAGAAGCCGATCGTGAATAATACCGGAGCCACAGTAATCAAGATGGATCCGACAATCTGTAGAGCACGACGCGCGGCGGTCGGGCCATACTTGAAGTAAGTGCCGATTCCAAGGTGCAGCAGTCCGGCCATCAGGATGAAGATGTGGCGCGTGCGATAGAGCATTCGTGGCCCATCGGCCATGTACATCAGATGCTGATGATACCGGTCCATGTACTGCCCCGTCAGCAGAAACACCACGACGACGATCAGCCCAAAAATCAGATGGAATCGTTTCATAATTGAGTCTCTTGTTAATGGATCCGGATATAGACATCGGTGGCGCGCAGCAACGTTTTCCCGTCACCAACCAGTCAGCCATTGCCGCCGCGCGCAGTGACGATCAGGTCACGCGCGAGCGCGCCTTCGCCACTATCCTCAATAGCTACTGGAAACCGGCATACAAATACATTCGCCTGAAGTGGCAGGCAAACAACGAAGACGCAAAAGATCTGACGCAGGGCTTCTTCGCCAATGCCTTCGAGAAAAATCATTTTGCCAATTACGACGCGCGCAAGGCCAGCTTTCAAACGTTTCTGCGCACGTGTCTCGACGGTTTTGTGGCAAACCAACGAAAGGCGGGCCAACGCCTCAAGCGCGGCGGCGACGTCAATCATTTTCAGCTCGACTTCCTCTCCGCTGAAGACGAACTCGCTATGCAAGCGGCGAATGTCGATGTTAGTCCCGAAGACTACTTTCATCGCGAATGGGTGCGCGGGATGTTTACACTGGCTGTCGACACTCTGCGCCGTCGCTGCGAATCAGCGGGACGCGGTGTTCATTTTCAGTTGTTCGAAGCATATGACTTGGGTGATGAGGATGCCTCTTATGCATCTCTCGCACAGACGTTCGGTTTGGACCAGGCGACGGTCAACAACTATCTCGCTGCCACTCGCCGCGACTTTCGCCGCATCGTCCTCGAAAAACTACGCGAGATCACGGCGACAGATGAAGAGTTTCGCACCGAAGCGCGTTCGTTGCTCGGAGTCGACGTAAAATGAAATGGCTGTCGGACAGCAGAGTCAGTCATCTGCGGGCAATCGCGGCCGAGCCTGATTTCAGCGCCACCAAGTACAGGTTTGTTAAAGAGCTCGCGCGCGGCGGCATGGGCACGGTCTATCTCGCCGAAGACACGGAGCTAAACCGGCAGGTCGCGATCAAAGTGCTCAACACGCCGGAGCTGACAGAAGACTTGCGCCGCCGCATGATTCGCGAAGCGCAGATCATCGCGCGGCTCGAACATCCAGGCATCGTTCCCGTGCACGACGTTGGCGTCTTGCCGGATGGACGAGTTTTCTATGCGATGAAGTTTGTGCGCGGCGTGCGTCTCGACGAGTACGCGGCGAACACGGAGTCGATCAAGGACCGGCTGCGGAAGTTTCAGTCGGCGTGTGATGCGGTCGCGTTTGCTCATGCGCACGGTGTCATACATCGCGACCTCAAACCGCAGAACATCATGATTGGATCGTTTGGCGAAGTGCTCGTACTCGACTGGGGCGTGGCCAAGATACTCCGCGAAGATTCATCCGTGTTGTCCGAAGGAGACGCATTAGTGCCATCGCCTTATGACACAGCGCACGGCACCTTGATGGGAACGCGCCAGTACATGTCGCCCGAGCAGGCGCGCGGCGAGATCGCTCAACTCGACGAGCGCGCCGACATTTATTCACTCGGCGCTGTGCTCTATTTCCTGTTGACCAATCAGTCGCCCGGCGCTGCGCGGCCACGCAGCCTGAATCCGCACGTCGCGAAACCTGCGGAAGCCGTGTGTTTGAAAGCAATGGCGCAGGAGCGTTCGCAACGATACGCAAGCGCCGCGGAACTCTCCGCCGAAGTCGGGCGCTTACTCGACGAGGAGCCGGTCGCGGCTTACCGCGAGAATGTTCTCGAAAAGGCCAGCCGCTGGTTTGTCAAGAACCGTTTTCTGGTCCTGTTGGTGCTCGCCTATCTCCTGATGAGAATTTCTTTCATTTTCACCTCGCGCGGTTAAAGATTTCGCGCGCGACGTTTAATAGAAAGATAAGAAGAAAATCCCCGAAGGAGTTTACGTATGTCCAAACCAATTATTGGAGTGATACTCGGCGCGATTCTCGGCGCAATCGACGGTCTCACGGCGTGGTTCACGCCTGCGGTTCGAGATCAGCTTGGCGGGATCGTTATCGGATCGACGATCAAAGGCATCATTGCGGGGATCGCAATCGGATTCTTCGCGAGGAAGTTTCATTCACTGCCGCTCGGAATCCTGTTCGGACTCCTCGTCGGCGCGTTCCTCGCGTTTCTGATCGCGTTGATGCAGGGGGGTTATTACCTCGAAATCGTACTACCGGGCACACTCGTCGGACTGATTGTCGGCTTCGCCACGCAGAAGTACGGCAACTCGCCGTCGCCCGCGAATAGTTAATCAGTCGGGCGGCCCGTTAACAGCGCTTCGCACTTCAATGTTTGCGGGCCGTTCTCGTTGCACATCGCAAACGAGCTGCCTTCGTACATCGTCACTCCGGCATACTCACCCTTCGCGTTGAGGATATAGAAGTTGATGCCGAAGTTTGGCAGGCCGCGACTGTTCAGCAGCCGCTTCTCGATCGTGTTGCTCTTGATCCGGTTCAAGACTTCCATGCCCGCGTCTTTCGGATGAGCACCGCGGCGCATCTCCTCGATGATGACAAACGAGCACAGGTTGTAGAGATTCGCTTCGCCGCGTCCGGTCGATCCTGCCGCGCCGACTGCGCCGTCGACGTAAAGACCCGCGCCGAGTATCGGCGAGTCGCCGAGCCGTCCGGGAATCTTCCACGCGAGCCCGCTCGTTGTGGTGACGCCGCAGATCTCACCTTTCGAGTTGATGCCGTCGCAGTTGATCGTGCCGTGCATGTTCTCCTCGCGGAGCAATCCTTCCGCGAGCATCTGGAGCGCTGCTTTATGTCCCGCTTCAGCGCGCGTCTTCGGATCGAGATAGTGGCCCGGGTCAGATCTGCGTTTCCACTCGAGCCACTGCCGGCGCGAGTTTTCGGTGTTGAGGTCGTTTTCAATCGTGAATCCCATGTTGCGCGCAAACTCCTGCGCGCCTTTGCCGACGATGAGATGATGGTCCGTGTTCTCCATCACCGCCTTCGCAACCAGCGACGGCGTGCGCACGCCTTCAAGCGCTCCGACCGCGCCCGCGCGCTTCTTCGGACCGTGCATGACGGACGAGTCGAGCTGCACCACGCCATCGGCATTCGGCAACCCGCCATAACCGACGCTGTCGTCGAGCGGATCGAGTTCGACGATATTGACGCCGGCGATGACGGCATCAAGCACGTCTGAACCGCCGGTCATCATCGTGAACGCCTTCTGCACCGCGGTGACGCTTCCGCCATTCTTGAAGCGATTGCCGTTGGCCGACGAGATAACGAGCGGCTTGACGGCGCTCTGCTGGAGGATCATCGGGAACCCGGTCACTTCGCTGGCCGCAGCCAGCGTCAAACCAGCAACCGCACTCTTGCGCATGAAATCACGGCGTTTCATTTTTTTAGTCATGGTGTGGCCCATTCAATCACGATGTAGAACCGTAGATCAATACGGATCCGGGTTAATTGTCTGCCAAAGCTTCTTTGATCTTTTCGGCTGTTCTGGGGCCGATGTTGTCGACCATGTCGAGGCCGCCGCCGGCGACGAAGTTCTTCAAGTCGGCGAGTGAAGAAACTTTGAAACGTTGGTGTAGCATCGCTGCCGTCTTCGGACCGATGCCGGGAAGTTCCATCAGGTCGAGGACGCTTTCCGGCGTTTCGGCTGTGAGCCTGTCCCACGCGTCAAACGAGCCGCGCGCGAGGAGTTCGATTACTTTGCTCGCGATCGCTTTGCCGACGCCGGGAATCGTTTGCAGACCCGCGACGCCGTCCTGTTCCGCGATCTGCTTCAACGGCGTGGGCCAGACCTCGATCGCCTCCGCTGCGTTACGATACGAGCGCCAGCGAAACGGATCGTCGCCGCGCAGCTCCATCAGGGCAGCGAGGCGATAAAACCGCCGGGCGATGGCTTCGTTGTCCATGGAACGATAATATCAAAGCGCTGTTGTGATTATCATTCTTGCCGATAATGACAGGAGAGATCGATTTGAACAAGAAAAGAAGAGAACTACTCGCGGCGATATCAGTGGCCGGCGCGGGCGCGTTGCTGGTTGGTTGCCGCAGGACGCCGAATCAAGCCGGCAGCTCGACCAACGAGCAAGCGACTGAGGCACACGAGCCGGCTGAAGTGACGGCCAACGAGGATCTGATGCGCGAACACGGTGTATTGCGGCGCGCGCTGATCGTCTATCGCGAAGCGGCCGCCAAACTCAAGCAAGATCCCAATTCCGTTTCGCCGGAGGCGCTGGAGAAGACGGCGCTGCTGTTCCGCGTTTTCGGTGAGGACTACCACGAGAAGAAGTTGGAAGAGGCGTACATTCTTCCGGTCGTTAAGAAGTTTCGCGGGCCGGCGGCGGAGTACGCCGACGCGCTTATGGCTCAACATGTCCGCGGTCGCGAGATCACGGATTACGTGTTGTCGGTGACTAAGGGCGATCGCATTTCATCCAACGCGGCGGGTCCGTTGGTGAGTGCGTTGGAGTCGTTTGCGCGGATGTACGAGTATCATGCCGCTGTCGAAGACACGGTTGTCTTTCCCTCGTGGAAAGCGTCGCTCAGCGAGGCAGAGCTTGATGAGCTGGGCGCGAAGTTTGAAGAGATCGAGGCCGAGCACTTCGGCGGCGACGACGGATTCGAATCGGCTGTGTCGAGAATGCAGGAGATCGAAGCGAGTCTCGGTTTGGCCAGTCTCGAAACGTTCACCGCACCACCGCCGCCAAAGGGCTGACTTTACTTTTCGAGCCGCAAGTATCAGAATGCGCGCTCACCCACGCGGACATTAAAATCGGAAGCAGGGCCTCACAGCCTCCAGGCACCTCAATCCTTAACCTCAATCGTAAGGAGCCACAATGACTTTCATACAATTCGCCGACGAACCAGATCAGGAAGAACGTATCGCCAAACTGCGTCAGGAACTGGAGAAACTTGGCGGCAGCTCGATGTCGCTCGAGTCGATGCCGGCCGACATGGAGGAAGAGTTTCTTCGCCAGGTGCTGGAATACGAAAATGCCGAACCGATCAGTCTGTTCCGTCTGCTCGAAAACTCAGGCTTGGAGATTCCGCCGCCGGACCAGGTAGACGACCACCACTTGCCGATCAAATTGCTCGCGATCGTCGAACGCATGGCGACGCTCGGCGCGTACCTGCTGCACACGAACCATCTCACGGATCGTGAGCTCTACGTCTATCTCTATCATGACGGATTGCGCGAAGAAGCCGTGCTCTTTCCCGAGAACCCCAGCTACGCGTACATGATCGACCTCACCGGCAGCGGCAGTGATGCAGACAATCAAACGTATCTGAAGTACTACGCCGACGAGGAGCACCGCCAGCAGTGGGCGCGCGACTGGCCGGACGATCAGTTGCCGGAACACGAAGACCCGCCATTCGATCGCGATCGCTTTCTACCGCAGTCGCCGCATGGGTGACGCGCGCCTAATGCGACTCGCCGTGGGATCGGAGTCAGTACCACCTGCGATAGCGGGTGGTTAGGCGATGCGTGTGCGATCCACCCGCTACCGCAGGTGGTACCGACTGCTCACGCTATGATCTTAATCACGCGACGATCATTGTGCCGGTGCCTTTGTCGGTGAAGACTTCGGACAGGAGCGCGTTGCGTTTGGAGCCGCTGATGATGTGGGCGCTGTGAACGCCGCGCCGCAGCAGCGTCGCGATGTTCTGAAGTTTGGGAATCATGCCGCCTGTCGCGGCCCCGCTGCTGATGAGGTCATCGGTTTCAGCGGCCGTCAGGCGCGACAGCTTCGTCTGCGCGTCGCCGGGAGTGAGATAGATGCCATCGACGTCACTGAGAAGGATCAACTTCTCGGCCTGTAATTGGACCGCAATCTCAGCGGCGATCGTGTCGGCGTTGATGTTGAAAACCATCCCCTCGTCGTCTGCGCCGAGCGACGAGATGACCGGCAGGTAACCGTGGTCTAAAAGTACGGTGAGCAGTCGCGAATTGATCTGCACGACGTCGCCGACGTGACCGAAGTCTACCTTGTCGCGCACGCCGGTTTCGCGGTTCAGGATCTCTTTCGGCGGCCGGCGTTCTGCGTGGACGATGTTGCCGTCGACGCCCGACAACCCGACGGCCTCGACGCCGCGATGGCGGAGCGCTGCCAGGATGTCGGTGTTGATCTTGCCGGCGAAGATCATCTTCGCCATTTCGAGCGTGGCGTCGTCAGTGACGCGGCGGCCTTCGATGATCGTCTGTTCGACGCCTAGCTTCGTTGCGAGCTCGCTGAGTTGCTTGCCGCCTCCGTGGACGACGCAGAGACGGATTCCCACCTGGTGCAGCAGCGCCAGCTCCTCGGCTAGCGAGATGAGGTTTTCCTGCTGTTCGGTGACTTTACCCGACAGTTTGACGACAAACGTGTGCCCCTTGAACCGCTGAATGTACGGCAGCGCTTCACGCAGGAGATCGAGTCGTAATTGGTTATCGATCATGAACCACAGAGCTTACTGATAATTGCTTTTTGAACGTGCAGCCGGTTCTCCGCTTCGTCAATCACCACGGATGCGCGCGAGTCGATCACAGCGTCAGTTACGATCACGTTGCGCCGCACCGGCAGACAGTGCATGAAGATCGCGTCGTCGGTCAGCGCCATCTTTCGCTCGTTCACGATCCACTTGTTGCGATACTGAGCTCGCGTTATGGTGTCCTGCTCGTCGCGGCCGTAAAACTGTTTCGCGCCCCAACTCTTCGCGTAAACCACTTCGGCGCCTGCGAGTGCTGCATCCATGTCGTTGGTGACAGTGACGCTGCCCCCAGCTTCGCCCGCAATGCGGCGCGAGTTGCCGATCAACTCTTCGTCGAGGTCGTAACCCGGCGGATGTGCAATAACGACATCGTGGCCCATCTGCGCCGCCGCCAGCGCAAAGCTATTCGGCACCGCCATCGGCAGCAGTTTCGGGTGCCACGCCCACGTCAGCACGACGCGTTTTCGTCCCGCGCCGAGTTTCTCGCGAATCGTCATCATGTCGGCCAGCGACTGGCAGGGATGATGCATCGCCGACTCGAGATTAATGATCGGCACTGACGCGTATCTCGCGAACGCACTCAGGATCGGATCCGCGCGTTCTTCCTGCCAGTCTTTCAGCTTCGCAAACGTCCGCACTCCAATCGCGACACAATACCGTTCGAGCACGCGCACAAACTCCGCGACGTGTTCGGTCTTGTCGCCGTCCATCGCCACGCCCTCGCGATGCTCGAGCGTCCAACTCGTGCCGCCGGGCTCGAGCACCACTGCATTTCCGCCGAGCTCGTAGATGCCGACCTGCATAGACGCGCGCGTCCGCAGGCTCGGGTTGAAGAACACGAGCGCGACTGACTTTCCCGCCAGCGGCTGCGAGCGATCTTCACCACGCTTGAACTGCAGCGCGGAATCGATCAGTTCGTTGAGATCGACACCTAATGTGTTCAGGAAGTGCATATCTCTGTTAACTCTGTTACGAACAAATCCACCTCGTCAACACTCAAACAGAGCGGCGGCAGCAGCCGCAGAACGTTCGCATCGCTCGACGTGCCGGTGATGATCTTGCGATCGAGCAACGCCTGGTGAACCGGCGCGGCTTTGTCGTTGAACTCGATACCGAGCAGAAAGCCGAGACCGCGAACCGCGACGATCTGCTCAATCTCACGCACCCGTTCGCGCAAGTGCGCTTCAACCCTTTTCACGTTGGCGAGCATCTCGTCGTTCTGTATCGCTTCGAGCGTCGCCGTGACGGCAGCCATCGCCAACATTCCGCCGCCGAAGGTCGTGCCGAGATCGTTCTCTTTGATGTGTGAACTAATCGCCTCAGTCACGAGACATGCGCCGACGGGAACTCCACTGCCGAGCGCTTTCGCGAGCGTCACGATGTCCGGCACTACGCCGTCGCCGGCCGCGCTGTCCGCGAAAAACCACTCGCCTGTGCGGCCGACGCCCGTTTGCACTTCGTCGTAGATCAGGACCACGCCGCTGTCGTCGCACAGCTCGCGTAACTCGCGATAGAAGCTGGGCGACGCCATGCGCACACCGGCCATGGATTGAATCGGCTCGAGCAGGATCGCGGCAACAGAATCGTCGACGAGCGCGCGCACCGACTCGATGTCGCCAAACGTCGCTTCGAGATGGCCCGGAACGTTCGGTTTCCCGAGCTTGCGATACTTACCGAGAAACGTCGCGCTAATCGCGTCCGCGGTGCGCCCATGAAAACCGCGGTCGAACGTGATGATCTTCTCGCGTCCGGTCGCCATCCGCGCCATGCGCATCGCGTTCTCGTTTGCTTCCGTGCCGGAGTTGCAGAAGAAGGCTTTTGTCAACGCCTTCGGCGCGATCGACACGAGCTTCTCCGCAGCCCGAGCACGCGCATCGGAATAGACGAGGTTCGAGTAGAACAACAACTTGTCTGCCTGCTCGCGGATCGCCTGGACCACGCGCGGATGACAATGACCGGTACCGGCCACGGCGTGCCCGCCATAAAGATCGAGATACTTCTCGCCGTCGCTCGTGTAGATCCAGACTCCCTCGCCGCGTTCAGCGGCGATCGGCATCTTCTTGTAAGTCGCGAGCTGGAATTGATCTTCGTTTGTAAACAGGGAATTCACGGATTTGTTCCGACAAGCAACAGGCCCGTCTTTTCATCCAGGCCAAACATGAGATTCATGTTCTGCACCGCTTGTCCGGCGGCGCCCTTCACGAGATTGTCGATCGCGGAGAAGACGACGATCTGCTTTCCGCGCGCAGCGAAGCCGAGGTCGCAGAAGTTGGTCGTCTTCACCCAGTTGATGTCGGGCGAACCGCTGACGAGACGCACGAAGAAGGAGTCGCGGTAGTACTCCGCGAACATCTCGCGCAACTGTTCCTCCGTCACATCGCT
Organism: Acidobacteriota bacterium; assembly: GCA_046732935.1. Classification (GTDB taxonomy): domain Bacteria; phylum Acidobacteriota; class Blastocatellia; order Pyrinomonadales; family Pyrinomonadaceae; genus PSRF01. Next base: position 46,964 of record JBKPOC010000054.1, read on the forward strand.
TTTGCTCTCCGCATAGATTGAAGCGAAGATCCCGCGCGACACGGGCAACGAGTGCGTCATGAAAACGAGCTCGTTGGTCCAGTCGCCAACGTGCTCGAGCTCCTGCTCGATCTCAGGGACGTGCTGGTGCGTGAACGGCTTGTAAGCGTAGAACGAGTTCATCCGCTGCGGATGGTGAGTGTTCGCTGCCGCCTTTGCGCCCGATCCGGATGAGCCGGTTTTCGCGTCGACGATCACGCGCCCGCTGAGTGTCCCGTTCGCGACCAGCGGAGCGAGCCCGAGCAGCGTTGCGGTCGCAAAGCAACCGGGGTTCGCGATGAGACGCGCCTGGCGGATGGCTTCGCGATTCGTTTCAGTCAGGCCATAGACGAACTCGGCTTGCGACTGCATCGCCGTGTGCGCTTGCTTGTAGTGTTTCTCGAAGACGCCTTGATCGCGCAGGCGAAAGTCGCCGGAGAGATCGATGGCTTTGATTTTAACGGGCAGGCGGGGAACGATATCCATCGCCTGCCCGTGCGGGAGCGCTAGGAAAACACAGTCGACCCCGTCGAGGTTTTCCGGCGCTGCGGCGAAACTCAGTTCAGTCAAGCCGTTGAGATTTCGATGCACGTCGCCGACTCGCTTGCCGGCGTGCTCGTTGGCGGTGACGAACACGAGTTCGACGTCCGGATGAAACAGCAGTATCCGCAGCAACTCGGAGCCGCCGTAACCTGAACCACCAAAGATGCCAACACGGATTTTATTCATCGTTAGACCGGTACAGTTGCCTGGATTTTCGCCATCACCAAATCAAACAAGGTCTCACCTTCACGGCGCGCGTTTGCGGCGGGCACGTTGAACTGCGACTTGATGTAGTCGCTGCCCATGCGCGAGTCGGTAACCGATCCGGAGATGACGTCGATCTCGACGCCTCGCCGGCGCAGTAGTTCGATCCCGCCCCACGCGCCGACGTAGTCCGAGGCGCAGAAGACGAGCGCCGCCGTCGCGTCGAGCAGTTCGGCATCAGCGAAGACCGTGTCAACCGAGTAGCCGCCGAGAATGCCGTCGCCCAACTCGATCACGATCAGATCAGGACTGACTTCATTCAGTCTGCTGATAATGGTCTTCGCCATCGGCGCGAGATCTTCGACGTCGACTGTCGACGGCAGACCGCAGTCGAGGAAACTAGCAGTCAGCGCGGCGCCGTGATCCGCCATGTTCAGCGTGTCGCGCAGGCACGCGACGCCGGACAGCTTTCCGGCGGCGACTTTCAAACCCGCGCGCGTCGCTTGCTTGATCAGTTCGGTGGCCGCGTATGTCTTGCCGCTGTTCATGCTCGTCCCGGCGATCATGACGATCGGCGCGGTGTCGTCGAGCGTGGCCTTCAGCGGTAACGCGCCATTCGCGATGTGCAGCACGCGGCCGTTCTCATCGCAGACGAGCCCTTTGACTTCCAACTTGATCGCGTCGCCGAGACTGGAATGATGTCCGGTGCAGCAACCAATCACGCCGCCCATATTGAGCAGATGCAATTCGTCGCCGGTCTGTACCGTGGCGGGCACATCGCCGACAAAACCCTTCAACGCGCGGCGCCGTCCCAAAACGCCAATCAACAGATCGCCGGGATTGATCTTCGCGAGGCGTCCGGTGGGCAACTCGAGCATGTTGTAAGTCGCGCTGTCAGTCAGCGCACGAACGACAACGACGTCGCCGGCTTTTGGCGAAGAACACGAACTGATCATGCCCACAGTTTTCGACAAGCCGAGCGGCGAAGTAGCCGATCCGATCTTGTCGACGTCGACGACAGTTATCTCCGGTGTCATTGTGCTTGCCCTCCCAGTCTCAGCCGCAACGCGTTGAGCTTGATGAACCCTTCGGCGTCGCGCTGGTTGTAAACAGTGTCCGCTTCGAACGTCGCGATGTTTTCGTCGTACAGCGAATTTGGCGAGCGCCGCCCGACGACGATCGTGTTTCCGCGATAGAGCTTGAGCCGCACGTCGCCATTCACCCTGACCTGCGTTTCGTCGATCATCTTGCGCATCAGTTTGAACTCGGGCGCGAACCAGAAACCGTAATAAACGCTCTCCGCGAACTTCACGCCGAGCGAATCGCGCAGGTGCATCACCTCGCGGTCGAGCGTGATCGACTCGAGCGCGCGATGTGCCGCGTGCAAAATCGTGACGCCCGGCGTCTCGTAAACGCCGCGCGACTTCATTCCGACGAAACGGTTCTCGACGAGATCGACTCGTCCGATGCCGTGCGCGCCGCCGATCTCGTTCAGCGTCTCCAGCAGCGTGACGGGATCGAGCTTCCGTCCGTCGATTGCAACCGGCTCACCTTTTTCGAACGAGATCTCGACGTACTGAGCTTCGGCGCTAGAGTTTTCGGGCGAGCGCGTCAGTTGAAAAATGTCTTCGCGCGGCTCGTTCCACGGGTCCTCGAGAATGCCGCCTTCATACGAGATGTGCATCAGGTTGGCGTCCGTCGAGTATGGCTTTTCAGCCGTGGCCGTCACCGGAATTCCGTGCTGCCTCGCATAGGCCATCAGGTCGGCGCGCCCTTTGAAGTCCCATTCACGCCACGGAGCAATGACCTTGATGTCCGGCTGGAGCGCGTAGTAAGTCAGTTCAAAACGGACCTGATCGTTGCCCTTGCCGGTTGCGCCATGGGCCACCGCGTCGGCCCCTTCCTGCTGCGCGATCTCGATCTGACGTTTCGCAATTACCGGACGCGCCAGTGACGTCCCCATCAAATAGACACCTTCGTAAACCGCATTCGCCTTCACGGCGGTCCAAACATAGTCGCGCACAAACTCTTCGCGCAGATCTTCGACGTAGAGTTTCGACGCGCCCGTCGCCGTCGCCTTTTCATCAAGGCCGGCAAGCTCCGCGCCCTGGCCCACGTCGGCGCAGTAGCAAACAACCTCGCAACCGTAATGCTCTTTCAGCCAACGAAGCATGACGGAAGTGTCGAGCCCGCCCGAGTACGCCAAAACGATCTTCTTAATTCTGCTCATTCGTGTTTCCAAACAGACTCCAGATTTGCTTCATCACCCTTCGCTGATCGCGCACAGCGATGAAGATCGTGTCTTCACCCGCGATCGTGCCGACGATCTCCTCGATGGCCGCGGCGTCGATTTCAACCGCAACCGCCGACGCGAGTCCCGGAACAGTGCGGGCGATTACCAGACTGTCGCCCGCGTGGTCTAAACTCAGCAGTCCGCGCGCGGCGGCGCCGTTTGTTCGCGGCAACGTGTAATGGCCGTGATGCTTGACGACGCCGAGCTCTTCCAAATCACGAGAGACGCTCGACTGCGTCGCGGGCACGCCCGAGCGTTCAAGCAAGGCGCGCAAGTCTTCCTGCGTGCCGACGGGCGTGGCTCGAATCAGGCTCAAAATCTTCTGTTGCCGATCGCGCTTATTCATCACGGCTTATGCAGCGAACTCGCATAATCGTTGCATAGATGCATAAACTAGCACGCGAGTTGGATGCACGTCAATCCGGAGGTGGTTTTTTATGTGGGGTGGCAGATTCACGGACAAAACGGATCCCGGCTTTGCCGCGTTCAATAACTCCTTCCGCTTCGACCGGCGGTTGTTTGGGCCCGACGTCGTTGCGAGCATCGCCTACTCGCAGGCGCTCGAGGATGCGAAGGTGATCAGCCTCGAAGAAGGGACGCAGATCCGCATCGCGCTGAACACGATCCTCGAAAGCGGTTGTGCCGACGACGTGAGTTACGAAGACGTCCACTCGTTTGTCGAGGCGCGGCTGGTCGAGTTGACGGGCGACGCCGGCCGCAAGCTGCACACCGGCCGCAGCCGTAACGATCAGGTCGCTACTGACTTTCGCATCTGGGTGCGCCAGGCGATCGACGCTGTGCGTGATGTTCTGCACGATACTCGATTGGCCTTGCTCGAGCTTGCTGAGGCGAACCGCGAGGTCGTCATTCCGGGATACACGCACCTGCAACGCGCGCAGCCGGTGTTGCTGGCCCACTGGGTGCTGGCGTACTTCGAAATGCTTGGCCGTGATCGCGAACGGCTGCTCGACACTCGACGGCGAGTGAACGTGATGCCGCTCGGATCGGCAGCGCTTGCGGGCACGTCGTTTCCGATCGATCGCGAGGTGTTGGCGGCGGCGCTTGGTTTCGAAGCCGTTTCGCGAAACAGTCTCGACGCGGTGAGCGATCGTGATTTCTGCGTCGAGTTTCTGGGCGCGTGCTCGTTGATCATGGTGCACCTGTCGCGGTTGGCCGAGGACGTCATTCTGTACGCGACGACTGAGTTTGGATTTTTCGAGTTGAGCGACGCTGTCGCGACGGGTTCGAGTTTGATGCCGCAAAAGAAGAACCCGGATTCGATGGAGTTGGTGCGTGGGAAAGCGGGTCGTGTGTTCGGCGACTTGATGGGACTGCTGACGACGATGAAGGGCTTGCCGCTCGCCTATAACAAAGACATGCAGGAAGACAAGGAAGCGGCTTTCGACGCGTTCGATACTGTGATGTCGAGTTTGCAAGTGACGGGTACGGTTTTGCGAAACATCAGTGTCAGGAACGACATCGCGCTAGGCGGTTACATGAATGCGACTGAGCTGGCGGACTATCTCGTTCGCAAGGGAATGCCGTTTCGTGAGGCTCATGAAATCGTCGGAAAGATCGTGATGCGAGCGATCAAAGAGGGAACACGGATTGAAGATCTGAATCTCGAGAGTATTTCACCGCTGATCGAAGCGGATGTTTATGAGGCTTTGTCGCTCGAGAGCACGCTGAGCGCTAAGGCGACGATCGGCGGGACGGCGAGGGCTTTGGTTTTTGAGGAGTTGGCGAAGGCGCGAGAAGCGTTGGCTGGATTGTCTCCTGGTAAATAAATTTCACGTCCATCAATTTCAGCACGACCGCCGGCTTCACTGCGTTGCGGTGCGCGTCCATGCTGATCGTTCCGGTCACGCCTTTGAACTCTTTCGTCTGCGCGAGCGCATCGCGCAGTTTCGGACCTTCCGTCGACCCTGCGCGCTTGATCGCGTCAACCAGCAACAGCGCCGCGTCATATGCGAGCGCCGCATGCGCGTCTGGAGCGAGGTTTCCGTAACGTTGCTTGTACTCCTGCACGAACGCCTGAATCGCCGGCGACGGATCGTCAACCGAATAATGCGTCGAGATGTACGCGCCGTTGAGTGCGTCACCGCCCAACTGCCACAGCTCCGGCGCATCCCAACCATCGCCGCCGAGTAACGGTTGCGTCAGACCAAGCTGTCGCGCTTGCTTGGCAATGCGCGTGACGTCGTTGTAATAACCCGGAATGTAAATCACGTCAGGTTCAGACGCGCGAATCGCGGTCAACTGGCCTTTGAAATCGGAATCGTTCTGCGCGTACGACTGTTCGTTGACGATTCGTCCGCCGAACCGCTGGAAACTTGTTTGAAAGAAGTTCGTCAAGCCGCGGCCGTAGGGAGTGTTGAAGTCGAAAAGTATGGCGGCCTTTTGGGCCTTCAGTGTGTTAATGGCGAAACTGGCCATCACCTCGCCCTGAAACTCGTCGACAAAACAGGCGCGAAAGATGTAATCGCCGACCTGCGTTACCGCCGGGTCAGTCGACGACGGCGAGATCATCGGCACCTGCGACGACTGCGCTCTCGGCGCGGCCGCGCGGCTGTTGCCTGACGTGCCTCCCGCCAGAATCGCCACGACTTTATCTTGATCGATCAGCTTGGCGGTGAGCCGCGCCGCTTCCTCGGGACTTCCTTTGTCATCCGTGATCACGACGTCGAGACGCCGGCCGTTGATTCCGCCTGCCTGGTTGACCTGATCGACGGCCATGAGCAACCCGTTCATGGCTGACTGTCCGAAGTTGAAAGTTGGCCCAGTCAGATCGCCGAAGTACCCGATCTTGATCGTGCTGTGGTCAGGCGTGGTCATCGTTTCACCCTCGTGCGAGCACGAAAACGCCAGCGCGATCAGAACAATGACGACCGGAAGAACCGCTGCTTTGAGGTGTAGAGTCGTGTGCTGTGGCCGGTGGAGCTTCGAAATGGACGGGCTGCGGGCGCTTGGTCTACTCACCGAGGTAAGCTTCTTTAATCCGTGGATCGTTTGCGAGTTCCCTGGATGGACCTTCCATCACAATTCTGCCTGTTTCCAGAACGTAGGCGCGATCGGAATGGCCCAGCGCGGCGTGGGCGTTCTGTTCGACCAACAGGATGGTCGTGCCTTTACTTTTGATCTCGTCGATAGCTTCGAAGATCGTGTGAACGACGAGGGGCGCGAGCCCGAGCGACGGCTCGTCCAGCAGCAACAGCCGCGGGTTCGACATCAACGCGCGCCCGATCGCCAGCATCTGTTGCTCGCCGCCGGACAGCGTTCCGGCTTTCTGCGCTTCGCGTTCCTTCAAACGCGGAAACATCTTGAAGGCGTGATCCATGTCGGCCGCGATCTGCGACTTGTTCTTCTTCAGGTACGCGCCCATTTGCAGGTTTTCGCGCACTGACAGGTTCGCAAACACGCCGCGTCCTTCGGGTGACATCGAGATGCCGCGCGCGACCAGTCTGTGCGTTGGTTTGGCGCTGATGTCTTCGCCTTCGAACACGACTCGCCCGTGACGCGGTTGGAGCAAGCCGGTGATGGTGCGCAAAGTCGTCGTCTTGCCCGCGCCGTTGGCGCCGATCAACGTCACGACTTCGCCCTTCTCGACGCGCATCGACACGCCGGTGAGCGCTTCAATCGCGCCGTAGTTTACTGAGACGTTTTCTAAAGTAAGCATCTAGTCAGTTGTCAGTTGTCAGTAGTCAGTAGTCAGTAGTTCGCTGTTGCGACGGACAACTGACCACGGACAACTGACAAAGTACAAAGCACAAAGTACAAACTCCTAATCACCAAGGTACGCTTCGATAACCTTCGGATCGTTCTTGATTTCTTCCGGCAGTCCGAGCGCAATCGACTTGCCATAGTCGACGACCTGGATTCGGTCACAGACGCCCATGACGACCTTCATGTTGTGTTCGACGAGCAGGATCGTCAGTCCGAAGCGGTCGCGGATCTGTTTGATCAAGTTCATCAGGTCTTCCTGCTCGGACGGGTTCATGCCGGCGGCTGGCTCGTCGAGCAGCAGCAGCTTGGGCCGCGTCGCAAGCGCGCGCACGATCTCGAGCCGGCGTTGTGAGCCGTACGGCAAACTCGTTCCGCCTTCGTCCTTGAAACGCGTCAGATCGAAGATGTCGAGCAACTCCATCGCGAATGCGCGGTGCTCGCGTTCGTCGCGTTCGAACCGCGGCAGTCGCAGGACGACGTCGAGCAAAGTTTGCTTGGCGTGCCGGTGACATGCGGTCATCACGTTTTCCAGCACGGACATGCTGGGAAACAGCCTGATGTTTTGAAACGTGCGCGACACGCCGCGCCGCGAGATCTCGTACGGCTTCAGGCCGTCAATGCGCTCGCCGTGGAAGTAAAGCTCGCCGGAAGTCGGCGCGTAGACGCCGGTCAGTAGATTGAAGATCGTCGTCTTGCCGGCGCCGTTCGGACCTATCAGCCCGTAGATCTCGCCCTGCCGCACGTTCATGTCGAGTTCGTTCACGGCCACCAGTCCGCCGAAGCGGATGGTGCATTTGTTCGTGCGCAGTGGGTGATCGCCGTTTTCTTTTTTTACTTTCGACACGCTCGTTGACCTTTGTTCTATTTCTCAGCGATTGGAACGCCTTTTTCGCCGGCGGGTTTGTCTCCTTCGGGGCGACGTTGCGGCCGTTTCAGCCACGAGAGGCCAAACTCCCGCGCGCCCATTACACCCTGCGGCCGCGTCAACATGATCGCGATCAGCAATCCCGAGTAGATCACCAGGCGATAGCTGTAGAGATCGCCGGGAAGCTTGCGCAGCAACTCGGGCAGGATCGTGATCACGACCGCGCCCAACACTGATCCCGTGATCGAGCCCATGCCGCCGAGGACGATCATGATGATGATCTCGATCGAGCGAATGAACTGGAAGTCGTTGGTGTGCAAAAACTGCCGGAAGTGTCCGAAGAGCGCGCCCGCGATACCCGCGAAGGCCGAACTGATGACAAACGCCAGCACCTTGTAGCGCGTCGTGTTGATGCCCATCGCTTCGGCGGCGAGCTCGTCTTCGCGAATCGAGATCAAAGCGCGGCCCACGTCTGAATTGACGATATTGTAAACGACGACGATGGTGATGACGGCGAAGCCGCCGATCCAGAAAAAGTCAGCGTACTGCGGAATGATTGCGCGTCCCACCGACGGCGCCACGGCGCCGCGAAAACCAGTTGCGCCGCCGACGCGATCGATGTTCAGAATGATGATGCGGATGATCTCGGCGAAGCCGAGCGTCACGATCGCGAGATAGTCACCACGCAAACGCAGGCTGGGAATTCCCACAAGCAGCCCGGCGAGCGCCGCGACCAGCGCGCCGAAAATGATGACGCCGATAAACACGATCGCTTGCGCTATTGTCGTGCCGACGAGCGACGTTAGAAACTGTTCCGCCGGCTGTGAGTAGTAGACAGTCATGAAGACGGACGAGTAAGCCCCGACCGCCATGAATCCGGCGTGTCCGATCGAGAACTGTCCGGTGAAGCCGGTGATTAAGTTCAGCGAGACGGCGAGAATGATGCTGATGCCCGTCAGGTTGAGGACCTCGGCCCAGTAGTACGGCAGTCCGAAACCAAAGAGGCCCTCCCTGCTCATGAACGCATTGGCGGCCACCAGCACTACGACGACGATAACTAAACCGAGAATCCGTTTGATAAAGGTTGGCATTCAGTGGATGTCGCGCTCGCGCGCATCTGCGATCTTCAGACCTTTTCCTGTACGGTCGAACCGAGTAAACCTGATGGACGAAGCAACAGAACCAGAATCAAGATCGCGAAAGCCACTGCATCGCGGTAAGTGGAGGCGATGCCGATGTGCTGTCCATAACCCACGACAAATGTTTCGGCGGCGCCGATAAGCAGGCCGCCGAGCACGGCGCCGGGAATGTTTCCGATGCCTCCCAGCACAGCGGCGACGAACGCTTTCAGGCCAGTCAGAATTCCCATTAGCGGATCGATGTTCGGGTTGTATTGTGCAGTCAGCACGCCGCCGGCCGCGGCCAGCGCTGAACCGATCGCAAACGTCAGGCTGATGATGAAGTCGGTATTGATGCCCATCAGCTTGGCGGAGTTGAGATTGAACGACACCGCGCGCATCGCCGTGCCGACCTTCGTCTTGAAGACGATCCACTGCAACACCAGCATCAATGCGATCGAGACGAGAAAGATGACGATCTGCGCCTTGGAAATCGCGGCGTTACCGAACAGGTGATACGGAGGTTCACTCTGCGATCCGAGAAAATCCGGGAACGCGCGCGGCGCAGCGCCGATACGAGCGACGAACAGGTTCTCGATAAAGAGCGAGACGCCGATGGCCATGATCAGCGTCGTCATGCGCGAGTACTTCCGAACCGGACGATACGCGAAGCGCTCGATGATCATTCCCACGATCGCCGCGGTGAGCATTCCGAACAACAACACCAGGCCGAGACCGAGCATTGAAGGTCCGGCGGCCAGACCGGCGTAGAGCGCGATATAGAACCCGGCAAACGCGCCGACCATGTAGACGTCGCCGTGCGCGAAATTGATCAGGCGGAGAATGCCGTAGACCATCGTGTAGCCCAGAGCGATCAGGGCGTAGATGGCGCCGACATTGAGACCGTTAATTAGTTGCTGAACGAAGGTATCCATCTAACCCGCTCACTTATTGGTTCCCGAGCCCGAAGAAGGAGTGCCGGCTTTCGTCGGCGCGGCTTTCGCAGGCGCCGGTGGCGCCGGAACGCCGGCGGCTGGTGCAGCGCCGGTCGCGGGTGATGTCACAGGTGATGCAGCCGACGTCGCCGGCGGTGTCATGCCTTCCGGGTAGATTGTCGTGTCGTACACGAACTTCAAATTCTGAAGTTTCAGGACGACGGCGGGCTTCACGGCGTTTCGATCTTTGTCGAGGCTGATCGATCCCGTCACGCCTGGGAAGTTCTTCGTCTGTGCAATCGCATCGCGCAGCTTCGCGCCGTCAGTGCTGCCCGCGCGTTTGATGGAATCCGCGAGAACCTTCATCGAGTCGTAACCGAGTGCGGCCAAGGCGTCCGGCAGCATGTTGTAGCGGGACTTGTAATCGGCGACGAACTTTTGAATCGCCGGCGACGGATCGTCAACCGAGTAGTGGTTCGAAATGTAATTGCCGTTCAAGGCCTGGCCACCCAACTCCCACAACTTCGGCGAGTCCCAACCATCGCCGCCGAGCAACGGCGCTTTGATTCCGAGTTGCTTCGTTTGATTGGCAATGACGCCGACTTCGCCGTAGTAGCCCGGAACGTAGATCACGTCCGGGTTCGCTGAGCGAATGGCCGTCAACTGGCCGCTGAAGTCGCGGTCGCGTTGCGTGTACGACTGTTCCGAAACGATCTCGCCGCCGAGTTGTTTGAAGCTGCGAGTGAAGAACTGGAACAGGCCGCGGCTGTAGTCGGAGTTGAAGTCGTAGAGAATCGCGGCGCGCTTCGCCTTGAGATTGTTCGCGGCGAACTTCGCCATGACCTCGCCCTGGAACGGGTCGATGAAGCAGACGCGGAAGATGTAATCGCCGACTTGCGTCACCTGCGGATTCGTCGACGACGGCGAGATCATCGGGACCTTGGCTTCCTGCGCTTTTGGTGCGGCCGCCAAACTATTGGACGACGCTACCTCGCCGAGCACGGCCTGGACCTTGTCCTGGTTGATGAGCTTGCTCACGACCGTTGCGGCCTTGTTTGGTTCGCCCTGATCGTCTTCGACGATGACCTGGACCTGGCGGCCGTCGATGCCGCCGGCCTTATTGATCTCGTCGGCGGCCATTTCGACGCCGTTCTTGGTCGATTGGCCGAAGCTCGAGGTATTGCCGGAAAGGTCGCCGTAGTAGCCGACGACAATCGGCCCGCCGCCGCCTCCGTTTGAGCCGCCTCCGCGGCGTTCACAAGCGAAACCGGCCAACAGAGTAGTGATCAATAAAAGCGCGAGTAGCGTGCGTTTCATTTAGTCCTCACAAAACGGCGATTTGGATTAGACGAGCGGGCTCTGGTCAAACTGTGACTTTAATTCAGCGACGAATTATAGCGATTTCGCCTCAACTGTCGAGTGCGGACGCGATGTAAGCCGTGCAGATCTTCGGCTTATGCTTGTAAGATAGGGCGCCGTGAATAGCTCAAAGCCTGCGAAAGACGGTTTCGCGCCTGCGTTTGGCGACATGGGCAAAGAGGACTTTCGTCGGTTTGGCCATGAGTTCGTCGACTGGATTGCCGACTATTTCGAGCGCATCGAAGACTTGCCGGTGCTGGCGGCTATCGAGCCGGGCGATCTGAAGGCACAGCTTCCGAAAACGCCGCCAGAGCACGGTGACTCGATGGAACAGATCCTCGCCGACGTCGACCGGCTCGTCGTTCCGGCGGTCACGCACTGGTGCCATCCGTCGTTCTTTGCCTATTTCGCAACCTCCACCTCCGCTCCCGGAATCTTCGGTGAACTGCTCGCCGCCGCCTTCGACAACAAGGCGATGCTTTGGCGCACATCGCCCGCTTCAACAGAACTCGAGGAAGTGACGCTCGACTGGTTGCGACAGATGATGGGGCTGGATCCGGGAATGATCGGTCTCATTTACGACACGGCGTCGGTGTCGAGCATGCACGCGATCGCAGCGGCCCGCGAAGGTGTCGAACAACGCATTCGCGAGGAAGGTATGAGCGGACGGCCGGACCTGCCGCTGTTGCGCGTCTACGTTTCCGAACACGCGCATTCGTCGATCGAGAAAGCCGTGATCACGCTTGGTCTGGGCCAACGGGGAATGCGGAAGATTCCGACTGACAAGCAGTTTCGCATGGATGCCAAAGCTCTCGCCGACGCGATCAAGGAAGACAAGCGCGACGGTTATCTGCCGTTCTGCATTGTCGCGACGGTCGGGACGACGTCGACGTCGAGCATCGATCCGGTCGCCGAGATAGTTCCGATCGGCGAGGAGCATGCGATGTGGCTGCACGTCGACGCTGCGTATGCCGGCTCGGCTGCAATCGTGCCTGAGTTCAGACACATTCTCGACGGGTGCGCACGCGCTGACTCGCTTGTTGTGAATCCGCACAAGTGGCTGTTCACGCCTTTCGATCTGTCGGTGTTGTATTGCCGTCACATGGATCTGCTGCGACGTGCGTTTTCGTTAGTGCCGGAATACTTGCGCACGCCGGAGCAGGAGAAAGTTCGCAGCGGATCCGATTACGGTATTCAACTCGGGCGGCGTTTTCGCGCGCTCAAATTATGGATGGTGATGCGTTACTTCGGACACGAGGGTTTGGCGGCGCGAATTCGCGAGCACTGCCGGTTGGCGCGACTCTTTGCTTCCTGGGTTGATGAATCGAGTGATTGGGAGTTACTCGCGCCGGTGCCGCTCGGGCTGGTCTGTTTCCGCGCGCGCGTTGACGATCGGGATGAGAAACGCCTGGACGTGCTGAACGAAGCGATCATGCACGGCGTCAACGCGACTGGCCGCGCGCTGCTGTCGCACACGCGTTTGAACGATAAGCTCACGCTGCGGCTTTCGGTCGGAAACATTCGCACGACGGAGAAACACGTGCGGCAAGTGTGGGAGTTGCTGAATGAGCAGTTGTTGTTACTCAAAGGAAACAAGGGAGAATCATGAGACACACGTTGTTTTTGTTGCTAATCGTCTTCGTCAGTGGCGTGTTTGCGTCGGCGCAGACTCCCGCCGAAAGCTTTTCGAAGAGCGGAGTGTCGTTTAGTTACCCGAAAGGTTGGACGCTCAAGGAGATGCCCAACGACGACGCGCAGGATCTCGTGCTGTCGCGGGCTGACAGCGATCTAGCGATCAAGGTGTTCGTTCACAACGGCCGCATCGCGGCCGAGAAGTTTCCGAGCGCGAAGAAGGCTTTTATCGATCCGTATATCACTGCCAACGTGAAACAGTTCGAGCAGATGAACGCCAGGCCCAACTCCGCGCCGGACGCTTCGGAGATTGGCGGTGTGAAGGCCGAGGGCGTCAACATCACTGCCTCGATAGGCGGCGAAACCGGTGCGGCCAAAATCTATTGGGCGCTGTTGGGCCAACGAGTCGTCGTTCTAACGTTATTTGGTCCGGACCAGCTTCAAAATCGAAGAACCAAAACCCGCAGCGTCTCCTTCGCCAAAGCCGTAAGTCAGAAGAACCAGCGAGGCAGGTGTGATTTTGGATTCGTACTTTCTTGCGCTGTTCTCACTTGGAGAACTCAATTGTTTTAGGCAAAATGCTACTCGCAGACGACGTCGCCCTGGCTTCGGTGCGCTCTCACAATGCCATTTGTACCTTGTCTCCGTCACGCATCTGTTGAAGCACCAAGCCGGACTCATTCGCTTAGGGTTATCAGCACCGTAGAAAATCTTGCAGAATCTTTTCGACAAAAAGAACCTTACCGAGCGCGATATCTGCACCAAGTACATCACTCCTGCTATTGTGGAGACAGCAGGATGGAATCGCGACACGCAGATCAGAGAAGAACTCTCGCTCACGAAAGGCCGAATAATTGTCAAAGGAAAGCTCCACACTCGGGGAAAGCAAAAACGCGCAGATTACGTTCTTTATCACAAAACTAATATCCCGTTAGCGGTCGTAGAGGCGAAGGACAATACCCACACGTTGCATTCCGGGATTCAGCAGGCGATTGAGTATGCAGAGTTGTTGGATGTTCCTTTTGCTTACAGTTCAAACGGCGACGGATTCATCGAACACGATCGCGCCCAGGGTGTTGAACGTGAGCTCTCATTGATTCAATTCCCAACTCCTGAGGAACTGTGGCGTCGTTACTGCGAGCAAAAAGGAATCGACGACCCTGAAGAGAAACGGATCTACGCGCAGGACTACTACCCCAGTCCCGCAAATAAGACTCCACGCTACTATCAACTAACCGCAGTCAATCGAACAATCGAAGCAATCTCGAAAGGGCAGAAACGGGTGTTGCTCGTAATGGCAACAGGCACGGGGAAGACCTTCACGTCGTTCCAAATCATCTGGCGCCTCTGGAAATCCGGTACTAAGAAAAGAATTCTCTTTTTAGCCGACAGAAATATCCTCGTTGATCAAACACGGACTAATGACTTCAAGCCGTTCGGATCCGCCATGACTAAGATCCAGCATCGCAATGCTGATAAGTCATACGAAATATATTTAGCACTCTACCAGGCAATCACCGGCCCCCTGGAAGCGCAGAAGATTTACAAACAGTTCTCCCGCGAGTTTTTTGACTTGATTGTTGTAGACGAATGCCATCGCGGCAGCGCAGAAGAAGACACCGCCTGGCGTGAAATTCTCGAGTACTTTTCCAACGCGACGCAGATCGGTATGACCGCGACTCCCAAAGAAACACGGTACGTCTCTAACATCGATTACTTCGGAGAACCTGTCTTTACTTACTCACTGAAACAAGGCATCGAGGACGGTTTTCTTGCACCCTACAAAGTCGTCCGCATTGACATTGACAAGGATCTCACCGGCTGGCGGCCCGAAAAGGGAAAGAAGGACAAGTACGGCAAAGAAATTCCTGATCGCATTTACAATCAGAGTGACTATGATCAGGAACTGGTGTTAGAACAACGAAACGAACTTGTAGCCAGAAAGATAACTGAGTTTCTAAAAGCGACAAACCGATTCGATAAGACAATAGTGTTTTGCGAAGATATTCCCCACGCGGAACGCATACGAAGTTTGCTTGTAACGTTCAATAACGATCTCGTCTCGCAGAACAGCAAGTATGTCATGCAAATCACGGGCGACAATCCGGCCGGCAAGGCAGAGTTAGACAACTTTATTCTGCCTGAGAGTCGATATCCCGTCATCGTCACTACTTCAAAACTGTTATCGACCGGAGTTGACGTGCAGACATGCAAGCTGATTGTGCTCGATAAGCGCATCGAGTCGATGACCGAATTCAAACAGACAATCGGCCGCGGCACACGCATCAATGAGGCCTACGATAAGTTTTCTTTCACGATAATGGACTTTCGCAAGGCAACAGAGCTTTTTGCCGATCCGACATTCGACGGAGAGCCGGTCCAGATTTATGAACCGAAAGGCGACGATCCCGTTGTGCCGCCTGAGGACCCAACGGACCCGTCGGAGGGAGGTGACCAGTCTGTCGAGACTGGCTTGCAGGTGGGGCCTGTCCGTAAAGGGCAGCGCCGCACGAAATATTACGTACGCGACGTGCCGGTTGATGTTGTTGCTGAGCGCGTCCAGTACTACGGCAAAGACGGAAAGCTTATTACTGAATCACTCAACGATTACACGCGAAGAGCAGTTAACAAAAACTTTGCCTCACTAGACGATTTTCTGCGCAAATGGACGGGCGCAGATCGCAAGCAAGCGATTGTCGAAGAACTTGAAAATGAAGGAATTCTTCTCGAAGCACTTGCTGAAGAAGTGGGAAAAGACTTCGACCCATTCGACCTTATCGCGCACGTTGCATTTGGACAGAAACCTCTGACGCGGCGCGAACGGGCCGAAAATGTGAAGAAGCGAAACTATTTCGTAAAGTACGGAGAAAAGGCTCGAACTGTGCTTGAAGCATTGTTGGAAAAGTATGCCGACGAAGGCTTGACTAATCTGGAGGATCCGAAAGTACTAAAGGTCCAGCCTTTCAATAAGTACGGTACGCCCGTCGAAATCATTCAATCGTTCGGCGGCAGGCAACAATACTTTCAGGCGGTCAAAGATTTGGAGCAACAGCTTTATCGGGTAGCTTAGCAAGTTCGGAAACTGATATGTCGGTAAGCGCAACGGTCAAAGCCATTCAGGACATCATGCGGAAGGACGCGGGTGTCGATGGTGACGCCCAAAGAATCAACCAACTGGTCTGGATGTTCTTTCTCAAAATCTTTGACGACCGCGAGTCGGAGAAGGAGATCCTTGAAGACAATTACCGCTCTCCGATGCCTGAAGCATTGCGTTGGCGCAGCTGGGCAGCGAATTCCGAAGGGATCACGGGTGAAGCACTGGCCGACTTCGTGAACAATCTCTTCAAGACACTCAAGGGGCTTACTTCGCCGGATCCTAGAGCGCAGCTTGTTCGTCATGTCTTTGAAGAAGCAAACAATTACATGAAGTCGGGGACGTTGATGCGTCAGGTGATCAACAAGATTAATGAGATCGATTTCAATCGTAAAAGCGACTTGCACCTCTTTGGCGACATCTACGAACAGATCCTACGCGACTTGCAATCAGCTGGTAACGCTGGCGAGTTCTATACGCCGCGAGCAGTTACAAAATTTATGGTGCAGATGATTGACCCCCAATTGGACGAGAAAGTTCTGGATCCAGCTTGTGGCACTGGCGGATTTCTAACGAACACCATCGAGCACGTCAGGCATAGGTATGTGCATACCATTGAGGACGAACAAGTTCTTCAGAACTCAATTAAAGGAGTCGAGAAGAAGCAACTCCCTTACTTTCTTGCCGTGACAAACCTTATGTTGCACGGCATCGATACGCCGCAGCAGATCTCACACGACAATACTCTCTCTCGACCCTATCGCGATTACCAACCGGAAGATCGCGTTGATGTGATCGTCACAAATCCTCCGTTCGGGGGCATGGAAGAAGACGGCATCGAGAAGAACTTTCCGAAAACGTACAGCACACGCGAGACCGCTGACTTGTTCCTGGTCCTGATTATTCATCTTTTGCGCGAAGGCGGCCGCGGCGCGATCGTACTCCCGGATGGCACGCTCTTTGGCGAAGGCATTAAGACGCGCATCAAGGAAAAACTCCTGACTGAATGCAACCTTCACACGATCGTTCGCTTGCCGAATGGCGTGTTCAATCCCTACACCAGCATAAAAACTAATCTGCTTTTCTTCACGAAGGGTCGACCGACGACAGAAGTCTGGTATTACGAACACCCATATCCACCCGGGGTGAAGTCGTACAACAAAACAAAGCCCATTCGGATTGAAGAGTTTGAACCTGAAAAGGCATGGTGGTCCAATCGTGTCGAGAACGAAAGAGCGTGGCGCGTGTCGTTTGAAGAAATTACGAGAAACGATTTCAACCTCGACTTTAAGAACCCATACGCACCGGATGATGATCACGGCGATTTCGAAGAACTAATTGCCAGACACAATAAGATTATGGTCGACTTGGCAAAGACTCGTGACACGTTGAAGCAAGAGTTGATGAAGGCATTGCAGGTGGTCGGCGGAGGAAGCTAATTGCGACTAGCGACCTTTTTCCATAACCTCGCCCAATTCGAGGATGCTCCGAACGGTATTCTCAGGTTGCGACAACTGATTGTGCAGTTAGCTATTGAAGGTAAACTCGTTGCTCAAGATACCCGCGATGAGCCTGCGTCGCTGTTGCTGAAGAAGGTCAGGAACGGCGGCAACGTAAGACGAGTCTCGCGTCGAGGACTAACCTCTAGTTCTCCCGTAAGCGACGCCGCACCCTTCGCGATCCCGGCGAATTGGGAGTGGACCTCTCTCTCTCAAGTCGGTCACGAATGGGGACAGAAAAAGCCAGACGTCGACTTCACGTACATTGATGTCGCATCGATCGATAATAAGCGCGGCGTGATCACCGACGAATTGAAGCTGTTGAAACCCAATGAAGCTCCGTCGCGGGCCAGAAAAATAGTCAAACGAGGATCGATTATCTATTCGACAGTACGCCCATACCTATTGAACATTGCCATTGTTGACAGAGACTATTCGCCAGAGCCTATCGCAAGCACGGCTTTTGCGGTTATACATCCGTTCGAAGGAATATCGGCAACTTACCTCTTTTATTACTTGCGCAGCCGAACCTTCGTCCGCTTTGTCGAAGAGCAAATGCAAGGCGTCGCCTATCCAGCTATCAATGATGAGAAGCTGTTCACAGCAGCTGTCCCGTTACCGCCCTCCCAAGAACAAGACCGCATTGTTCATAGAGTTGACGAACTAATGCGGCTTTGCGATGACTTGGAAGCGCAGCAGCAAGCAAAACGAGAAAGCCGAGTACGCCTCAATGCGTCGATACTCGCACCGCTCAACAAAGCAGCCTCACTACCGCTATCAGACTTTGAGCAAGCAATCACACGTCTCGCCGGCAATTTCGATTCGCTTTACGACTCAATCGATACAGTCCACAGGCTCCGCGCAACAATTCTCCGACTCGCTATTCAAGGAAAACTCGTTTCTCAGGATCCCCATGAGGAATCGGCGGCTGAATTGATTAGAAAGATCAACTCACAGAGAAATAGCTTGATTGAACAGGAAGTACTGAAAAAGCCACAAATCTTCCCTGCAATCCAGCAAAATGAAATACCGTTCAAGGTCCCCGAGAAATGGCAGTGGGTTAGGCTGAATGATGTTTTCGACGTTCGCGACGGAACACATGATACTCCGAAGTATGTGGCTGATGGAGTTCCACTAGTAACAAGTAAGAACCTCTATACGGGCGTGCTTGATTTATCGGACGTGAAGTACATATCTGAATCGGATCATCGCAAGATCTCCGAAAGATCAAGAGTTGAGAAAGATGAGATCCTCTTTGCAATGATAGGAAGCATTGGCAATCCTGTCATCGTACAAACCGAAAGGGAGTTCAGCATAAAAAATGTGGCGCTGTTTAAATACTATTCTCGGGAGCTGTCAGAACCTATGTTCTTGCATTTGTTCTTGAGAACTGCAGCAGAGCAGATGCGCGAAGAATCTGCTGGAGGGGTGCAGTCATTCGTTTCTCTTGGATTTTTGCGTAAATATCTTTTCCCACTCCCTCCACTCTCGGAACAAAGACGCATCGTCGCGCTGGTGAACCAACTCATGTCACTCTGCGACGAACTCGAGGCCAAACTGCGCCAAGCAGAAACAGACAGCGAAAAGCTCATGAATGCAGCTGTAAACCATGTTCTCGCCTGTGTTCGTGATCCTTCGAAAACAATGGAGGAAGTCTTCGCTTAAGCAATGCCGGTAATTCGTTAATAGAAAGGGGCCACCTCACATGCCCAAGACAATCAAAGAACTTCCACAACATACGCGACCGCGCGAAAAGTTGCGCGAAAGAGGGGCAGCGGCACTTACCGACGAAGAGCTCGTTGCTGTAATTCTCGGCATGGGCACGACTGGGATTGACGTTCGTACGATGGCTCATAATGTAGTCGCGTTGATGCGCGACCATCGGGACGTGGTCACGCTTGAGCAACTCATGTCTGTTCCAGGAATGGGCATGGCTAAAAGTGGACAGATCGTTTCGTCGTTTGAATTGGCCCGACGCTATTTGTTCACAGACTCAACGCGGATCAAATGTGCGGACGATGTGCTGCCATTGCTGTCAGACATCAGAAACAAATCACAGGAGCATTTTGTCAGCATTACGCTGAATGGCGCTAACGAGGTAATTCAAAAACGCATTGTCACTGTCGGCCTACTGGACCGCAGCCTTGTCCATCCGCGCGATGTGTTCGCCGACGTGATTACCGATCGCGCCGCGGCTGTCATCTTCGCTCACAACCATCCTTCAGGCGATCTACAGCCGAGTGAGGAGGACATAAAAACTCAGGCGAGACTTGTCGAGGCTGCGAAAATCCTTGGTATCCGTGTGTTGGATCATCTGATTGTGAGTCGGAGAGGATATTTCAGCTTTGAGCAATCAGGATTGATTGCGGGCGGGGTAGGTAACTAGGCGTCGCGGTCATGAGTCCGGAGCGAGTTTCGATTCTCTTTCGTGACCCTTATGAGGAAGCGCAACGCTTCATTCACCGCGTCCGCGTTTGGAAAGGCACCGGCGACGTCAGGCTCGAGTTTGATCACATCACCAAAACTCTTGCGCCCAGGTCCGAGTTTGCGAACTCGCAGCGACGATAAATCATATTCGGGGCGAAGTTCGTCTTCTACTTCATCCTTGTTCATAAGCTCTTCTTTCCGCGGAGGTCACTTCTCTCGCGCTAATCAAACGAACGGCATCATTTCTTTCAGTATAGGAGACAATCAGGAGACGCCCATCTGTCGACTCGCCCATAATAAGATACCGATGCTCATCGGCGGAATGGTCTGGGTCATAAAAATCAACATAAAGCGGATCACCAAAGACGGTGGCAGCTTCCGCAAAAGAAACCCCATGTTTCTCTAAATTGCGTTCCGCCTTATCGTGATCCCACTCACAATCCACGTATCGAAGTATACCACCTGACGATCCGACAATGTTTGAGCTCCACGGCAAATAACTGTCATTGGATCGCGTTGATTCAGAGTAACATCATGCATTTTATGAGTGACAAATTTTACTTAATGATGAAACGACTATTTGCGGTCGGGGTCTTCGTGGCTGCGAGTGTTGGTGTTTGGCCAATGACTTGTTCGGCGCAGCCGAGGCGGGTGATGGCGCCGGCTGATCTGGCGCGGGTCGTGAATGTTAGTGATGCGCAGATTTCGCCGAATGGGCAGTACGTTGTTTACACAGTCTCTTCGGTTGTTGAGGACAAGACGGTCAGCACGTTATGGCTGGTGCGTTTGACGTCTGAGTTCATGCCTATTCCACCGACGGCGCAGCCGACGCCGCGGTCGCCGTCAGCGCGCACGATGACTTACGTCGAATGGCCAGAAGTCCGTACAACGCCACGATCGTTATTGCCCGCGGGTTGGTCCGCATCGACGCCACGCTGGTCGCCCGACGGGAACTCGATCGCGTTCCTGTCGCAGCAGGAGGAACAGGACGGGCTCTGGGTCGTGCGACTCGACAAGCCCGAGCCACGCTTCATCGCGCCAATTCGTTCGACCAACTTCTTTATCACTTACGCCGGCGAACCGTTCTCATGGTCGCCAGACTCGAAACGTATCGCTTACATTTCCGCCACTGCGGAAACACTCGAACCGCCGACGGATCGTTCGCGACGAACTGCCGATGATCCGCGCGTGATCGATCGCATCCAGTACAAATCGCGCACCGGTTTTTCCGACAATCGCCGGACGCACGTTTGGGTCGTCGACGTCGAACGTCCATCGCCGCAGCAACTGACATCCGGCGCGTTTTACGATCACGCCGTCAGCTTCAGTCCTCGCGGTGACGAGATCGCGTTCCTCTCGAACCACGAATCCGATCCGGATGCACTGAACAACTCCGACATCTTCGCCGTCGATCTCGGCGGACAGACGCGCCAGCTCACGGAGACGAAAGGCTGCGAATACGATCCCGTCTGGTCGCCTGACGGAAAATTCGTCGCTTACACCGCGACGACACGCGAGATCACGACGATCGACAGCGTCGCCGAAGATACGCATCTGTGGATCAAGCCCTCCGCCGGTGGCTCGGCGAAGGAAATCGGCGCCGACCACGATCGCCGTGTGCGCGATCCGCATTGGTCCGCCGACGGGAAGTCGATCCTGTATCTGGCTGGCGATGAGGGTTACACGACCATCTTCCGGATCAATGTCGAGAGCCAGAAGATCACTCGCTTTTCGCTCTTTGTGCTGGACGGCGAGATCGGCGGCGGCTTCGCCTCACTCGGCTCGACGTTGATGACCGATTCCGGACTGCCCCTCACGTTGGCCCAACCGTTTCAGATCACCGGTTTCAGTGTTGCTAATCGATCGCAAACGATCACGCGCGGCAACGCAGTCGAAACCGCGTACCCGTTGGTGATTACAATGGGCAACGTGTTGCGTCCGGCTGAAGTCTGGGCGGGGCTTGGCAGCATCGTGCCGATGCGACGATTGAGCGCGCACAACGACGCCTTGATGAGATCGCTGCGCCTGGTCCTGCCGGAAGAGATCACGTTTCAGAGTTTCGACGGCACGGAGATTCAGGGTTGGTTGATGAAGCCGCCGGCATGTGCAAGCGACCGCAAGTGCCCGCTGGTACTCAGCATTCACGGTGGGCCGCACGGCATGTTTGGCTGGTCGTTCAATCCGTCGTTTCAGGTTTACGCCGCGCATGGTTACGGCGTGTTGTACCTGAACCCGCGCGGATCGAGTGGTTACGGGCAGAAGTTTTCGGATGCGACGTTCAACGAGTGGGGCGGCGGCGACTATCGCGACCTCATGCTCGGTCTCGACGACATATTGCGCAAGAATTCATGGATCGACGGGAGCCGCCTCGTAGTTACAGGCGGAAGTTACGGCGGGTTCATGACGAATTGGATCATCACGCAGACGCCGCGGTTTAGAGCTGCTGTTGCGGTGGCGAGTGTCAGCAACTTAATCAGTTTTTACTCGACGTCGCTGTACCAGGACTTGATCCATGCGGAGTTTGGCGGATTTCCGTGGGACAACTTCGACGCGTTGTGGCAGTGGTCGCCGTTGCGTTTCGTGCGGCAGGTTCAGACGCCGACGATGTTTATTCACGGCGAGTTGGACAACGACGTTCACATCACGCAGGCGGAAGAGATGTACATGGCGTTGAAGCGTCGCGGCGTAGAGACGGTGCTTGTTCGTTACCCGCGTGAAGGACACGGCCTGCGCGAGCCGAAGCACCGCGTGGACGCGCTCGAGCGAACGATCGCCTGGTTTGATCGTTTCGTCAGATAAGAACAAGTCAGGAAGGGGGCAAGCGAAGCGCGCCCCCGCTCGCTCGCGAGCACCTGCCAAATCAGCGGGGGCGCGCTTCGCTTGCCCTCTTCCTGACTTGTTCTTGTTGGCAGACTCTTGTGTCGCGAATCTAGTCCGTTCGCAGCACGCCCATGACCTTCGGATCGCCAAAGACGAAGGCGACGTTTGGCTCGTTGTAGTACGGGACGTCGCAGGGTTCGAGCGTGTAGTCGCTGGAAATGGCCTCGCGGCACGACTCGGCGGCGACAGGCGAGAAATAAACGATAAAGTGGTCCTCGTCGTCTCCCCGGCCGGGGCCTTCGGTAGCGTGGAACATCGCCCAGCCTTCCGGCTCGTTGTCTTTTTTATAGCATTCCAGGGCGCGCCTGCCGATTTCAACCATGTCGGGACTAATTTCCGTCGTAAAAGGGACGACAATTCTTTGCCAGGACATGGCTGTCGCTTTTACTAGACGCATTTGTGCCTGTCAACAATTGTGTCTTGGCGATATTTGTCGCCGCTGCTTTCCGACCCGCACCAAACAGTTTAAAATACCGGTGTGAAATTCGATAAAGAACAAGCAATCCGGGTCATGAAACGCTGTTTGAAACTGCGCTGCCCGGCCTGTGGCGAGGTGTCGATCATGGATCGGCCGTTTCACATCCGGCACCATTGCCCCGTTTGCCTGTCGCTCTACAAACGCGAGGACGGCTTTTTCGTGGGCGCGATCCTCGCAAATGTCGTCATTACGGAGCTGGTGATCCTCGTTTTCTGCATGTTTTTCCTGGTGGTGATTGGCGCCAACTACGAAAAGGTGCTGGCGGTGCTGTTTGTCGTGGCGCTCCTATTCCCGGTGGCGTTCTATCATCACAGTTGGAGTTTGTGGCTGGGGTTCGATTATCTGGTCGAGTCGCTGCCCAAATACCGGTCGTATAAAAGTCCAAGTTAAAACTTGATTTTCAAGGATCTGCGTCCTCTGCTATACTCCCCCGCAGCCCCGCCCCGCTTTTTCAGGTGCTTAGGTCAAAACTAGACGAAGTGCAGGGGAGCGATGAGAGTGCCTGCGCGCACTAACACGGCGAGGTCCGGTTTTATGATCGTTTATCGGACGGTTTAGATTAACTTCGGTTGGAGCCGCGGATTCAGGTTTTGAGCAGACAGGAGCGAGTCGGTCGATTCGCTATTGTGCTCCCTGGAATCAATCCTCAAATCGAGAGCGCCCTGCGGCTAGTCAGGTTTTCTGTTGAGAGAAAGAATTCGCGGTCGCGTTGCGGACACACTTGATCCGCGCGCGACAAGAATCGTGCGCCACACGGCGCGCCCTTCAAAAACTACCCACAAACTGCCGGTTGAGAACACTACCTTCCCCGGCCAAACTTCGTTTCATCTATTTCGTGGCGACGCGGTTATTCGTGTCGCTGATTCTGTGCGGAGCAATCGCCTCGCCCGCGGGCTTGAAGGCACGCTCCGCCCGTCAACAATTCTGAGAAAAGGCTGGTAATGGCTAAACAACTAATCGTTAGCGTCAACGGACGCGAGAAGAAAATAGCGATCATTGAAGACGACAAGGTCGCGGAGTTCTACATCGAGCGTGGAGAACAGCATCAGGGAATCGTCGGCAACATTTACAAAGGGCGCGTGATGCGCGTCCTGCCCGGCATGCAGTCGGCATTCGTCGACATCGGGCTCGAACGCGACGCGTTCCTCTACGTCTCCGACTTCTTCGACGAGGAAGAAGAGTTCGAAAGAATCGTCATCGACAAATCCAAGAAGGGAACTCCGGACGCCGAACATGCGGCCGCCGAAGAAGTGGCGCTTAACCGCGTCGAGCGCGAGCAGCGCATTGACGCGACGCAGGAGCGCGCGGACGTTGTCGAAGTCGCGGGACCCGAACCTGCTGCTGTGCCCGAAGAAGCGGCGGAGACGGCAGAAGGCGGACGCCGTCGTGGTCGTCGTGGACGCCGGCGCGGTCGGTGGGAAAAGGGCGACGAAGCCGTGGCTTCAGCGCCGCCGTCCGAGCCAGAGTTCGAAGTACCGGAGACACCTTTCGTCGCCGCTGATCCGTCGATCGAACGCATCGTCGACGAAGAAGAGACGGCGATGAACGGCGAGATGTTCAAAGACGCGCGACTCCAGGAGCGCCTCTTCGATCAGATTCATGCAGTCGAGTTCAACATGGAAGACGACTTCGGTCAGCCGCAGGTCGGCTCGGTGCTTTCGGGCGGGCTCGGCGGCGACAGGTTTGAACGGATCGACGACGGCGAGTCTGATGCTGAACCAGTGGTTCGCGAAGGACTGCGACCGCTCGAGGCGCACGTTTCGACTTTCGTGGATGACGTCGATACAGGTCCGCTAACGAGCGGCGGTTTCGAACGCATCAGCGACGACGAAGAAGAAGCAGTTGCAGCGCCGGTCGAAACGAAAGCTGATACCGGCAAACGCTCGAAGAAGTCGGCGACGAAGAAAGGTGCGCGCTCCGCGAGCGGCGCCGCCAAAGGTGCGTCGAAGAAACGAACGTCGAGTAAGAAGGCTTCAAAGAAACGCGGCGGCGCAGAAGCCGAGGGCGAAGGCGGTGAGCCAGGCGTGGAAGTCTATGCCGACTCGGAAGCCAGCGTCGGCGACAGCCAGTCGCGCGGAGAGTTTGCGACGCGGCGTGGTGGACGGCGCAGACGCCGGCCCAGCAAGAACAAAGCTGGCGCAGCGCCTGGTGAGTCGGACGGCAGCCAGGCGAACGGCCACGACGAAGACATAGAGGAAACGCAGCCAATCGAAGTGCAGGAGGAGATCGCCGCACCGCAGCCGCTGCCGCCGGCTGATCACCGGCCGCCGCGCGGGCGCGATCATCGTGAGCAGCGCGGCCAGCGCGATCAGCGTGGTTATCGCGGACAGTCGCGGCGCGAACGTCATCAACCGGCGATCACGGATCTGCTGAGCGAGGGCCAGGAGATACTGGTCCAGATTGCCAAGGAACCGATCGCCAAGAAGGGCGCGCGCATTACGTCGCACATCGCCTTGCCGGGACGTTTTCTGGTCTACATGCCGACCGTCGAACACGTCGGCGTTTCGCGCAAGATCGAGTCGGACAACGAACGTCATCGGCTGCGCAAGTTGATTCAGACGATCCGCGCGGAAGAGGATATTCCGTCCGGTGGTTTTATCGTGCGCACGGCGGGCGTCGGCATCAGCGAGAAGGAACTGCGCGAAGACGTACGGTATCTCGTGCGCACGTGGCTCGATATCCGCGGCGGCGCGGAGAAGTCGAAAGCGCCGACGCTGGTCCATCGCGACCTGGATCTCGTTCAGCGGCTGCTGCGCGATCAGTTGTCGGACGATTTCGAATCGATACGAGTGGACTCCGAAGAGGAGTACCAGGCGATCATCGAGTTCATCAACCGCATTCAGCCGCGACTAGTGCGACGTGTGAAGCTCTACACGAAAGACCAACCGATTCTCGAAGCCTACGGAGTGCAGGCGGAGATCGATAAAGCGATCAAGCCGCGTGTGTGGCTGAAGTCGGGCGGCTATCTCGTGATCAACCAGACGGAAGCGCTGGTGGCGATCGACGTCAACACCGGCAAGTTTGTCGGCCGCGGCAGCGGACGTTTGGAAGACACGATCACGCGCACCAATCTCGAAGCGGTCGACGAGATCGTCAGGCAGATTCGCTTGCGCGACCTCGGCGGCATCATCGTGCTCGACTTGATCGACATGGAAGAGCGTCGCAACCGTCAGAAAGTCATGCAGGCGCTTCAGGACGCACTTCGAAACGACAAGTCGCCGACCAAGGTGCTCTCGTTCAACGATTTCGGTCTCGTGATCATGACCCGCAAACGCGTGAAGCAATCGCTGGAGCGAACGCTTTGCTCACCATGCAGTTACTGCCAGGGCGCGGGACTGATAAAGTCGCCGCAGACCGTCTGTTACGAGCTGCTCGAAGAAGCGCGACGGCTGGCGAAGGGCTTGAACGGCGACGGCGACAAACAAGTGACGCTGCGCATCAATCCCGAAGTGGCGAAAGTGCTGCGCTCGAGCGAGCGCGACGTGTTGATTGAGATCGAAGACTATCTTGGTCCGATCGATATCACGAGCGACGAGACGATTCACCAGGAACAGTTCGATTTTGCGTTGATCTAGGTCTTGGGTCTTAGGTCTTAGGCCTTGGTTTGACAAAGACCAAAACCCAAGACCAAAGACCAAAGGCAAAAACAGATGGGTAAGCTGGGCAATTTGTGGAAGACGCTGCTCGCGGGCGGTGCGGGAATGGCGGCCCTCGCGGCCGTCAACGCCTCGATCCAGCGGCGCGCGCTCGAGCCTGACGACAGCGCGCTCGGCGGCGATGCACGGCTCTTCACCTGGAAGTACGGCGAGATCTTCTACAAGGAAGCCGGCCGCGAGAATGGCGGGCTGCCTATTGTGTTCATTCACGGCGTCGGCGCCGGCGTTTCGAGCTTCATGTGGCGGAAGAACTTCGACGAACTGGCGAAAGACTTTCGCGTTTTCGCGTTCGATCTCCTCGGCTTCGGTTTTTCCGACAAGCCACCCGCCGCGCCTTACTCCGCCGATCTTTACGTCGAACTGATCTCCGATTTCATACGCGAAGTCGCCGGCGGGCGCGCGAATGTCGTCGCGAGTTCGTTAGGCGCTTCCTACGCGGTGCGTGTAGCGGACGAACACCCTGAGTTGATCAACGGCATGGTCCTGAACGCGCCGGCCGGCTACGACACGCTGAACACGCGGCCGGGAATGGCCGGCGCGGCGTTTTATGGACTGCTGCAATCGCCCGTGCTCGGCACGTCGTTCTACAACGTCATGGCCAGCGAACGAAGCATTCGTGACTACGCGCGCCGGACGCTGTTCTACGACTATCGCCGCGTCACGGATCGGTTCGTTGCGCATCATTACGCAACGAGTCATCAGCCGGGCGCGCAGCACGCGATCGCGGCGTTCCTGTCAGGTTATCTGAACTGCGATATGAGGGCGGCATTTTCGCGGCTGGACCAGGCGATGGTCCTCGTCTGGGGAAAACAGGACGCCACGGTACCGGTGAGTCAGGCGCTCGCGTTGCTGGAGTTGAATCCGGGCGCTGGGCTGGTAGTTTTCGATTACTGCCGCATGTTGCCGGAGCAGGAGCATCCAGAGAAGTTCAATTCGTTAGTACGGGAATCATTTCATTCCGTTCTACGTGCTGGTACAAAATATCGCGCTGCCGGGGAATGAATCCCGCCTCACGAATCAGGTACTGAAGCATCTTCTCGTCAGCTCGATTGTGAGCGCCTGCCGCTGACACGACGTTCTCCTCGATCATTATCGACCCCATATCATTCGCGCCGAAACGCAACGCGACCTGGCCGAGGCGCAAACCCTGCGTCAGCCACGACGACTGGAAGTTTTCGATGTTGTCGAGGAACAGACGCGAGACTGCCAGCATCTTCAGGTAATCGACGCCGGTCGGTTCGTCTTTGATGCGGCGTCCGAGAGCGGTGTTCTCGCGTTGAAACGTCCAGGGAATGAACGCCGTGAAGCCGCCGGTCTCATCCTGTAGATCGCGGATGCGCCGCAGATGATTGACGCGATGTTCGATCGCGTCGCCGATGCCGAACATCATCGTCGCCGTCGATCGCAGGCCGACGTGATGGACCGCGCGCATCACGTCGAGCCATTCGTTGGTCGTGCACTTCGTCGCGACACGCTTGCGTACTTCGTCATCGAGGATCTCCGCGCCGCCACCCGGCAGACTGTAAAGCCCCGCCGCTTTCAAGCGCGCCATAATCGTTTCGTAGTCGAGTTTGGAGATCAGGTGAATGTTGTGGATCTCGGGCGGCGAGAAGCAGTGCAACTGAAACCCCGGATACTTGGCGCTTAGCCGGCGGAGGAGATCTTCGTACCACTCGATGCCGAAGTCGGGATGAAGCCCGCCCTGCATCAGCACGCCGGTGCCGCCAAGCGCGATCGTCTCGTCGATCTTTTGGCAGATCTCGTCGAACGTTCGCACGTAAGTGTCGGGCGCGCCGGGCCGGCGATAGAAGGCGCAGAACGTGCAGACGACGTTGCAGACGTTTGTGTAGTTGATGTTTCGATCGATGATGTAGGTGACGACGTTGTCAGGATGCCGCCGCGCGCGAATTTCGTCCGCGGCCGCGCCCATGGCGGCGATGTCGTGCGACCCGAGCAGCGCCGTGCATTCGTCGACGGACATGCGGTCGCCTGCGAGCACTCGATCGAGAATTGGTTTGATATTCATTGATTTAAATGTACCGCAACGGTTTTAGACGTTCAATCAACCCGTGCTTGTGGGCCAGTTCGTAGTAGAATTCGAGCCCGCGTTGCATGGAGTCGTCGATAGAATAGACGATGTTCTCAGTTAAATATTTCCTGAGATCCATCGGGATTTTGTCTTTGTAAGCGTCAACTATTTCCTCAATCCGTGTTACGCCCTCATCACGTGCTCCAGCGAAGTCGACGTCAATCTTTTCGCGCACCATCCACATAGCAAAAACGAATCCAAGCCCGGTGTAGTTGCGCCACAATTCCGCCATGTCCCAGATCTTCAGACCTTGCCGGGGGAATGTCATTCCCGGGTCGCCGATGATCAAAGCGGCGTCGTTTCGCTCCAGCATTTCGGCCATATTCGGCGAACGCGTGGTCCACTCCGCGTCGCGCCCGAGAAACTCGCGGAAGATCACTTTAACGAGCGTCGCCGACGTGCGCGACGATTCGTCGAGGGCGACGGAATGGACGTCGTCGAGCTTGGAATTCTTCGAAACGAGCACGACGCTGAGCACTTCTCGTAGCGAACCGACGCAGACGTCCGGCACTAAAGCGCCATCGGGAATGCGCTGGTACTCGATCACCGGAACCAGCGCGGCGTCGACCTCGTTTTGCGCGAGCAGTTGTGCGCAGCGAGCAGGGACGGCGTCGACGAAATCGACCGTGTCGCGTCTCGATCCGTGCAGGAAACTCCAGATTAAAGGGGCCGAGTTCAAATAGGTTGAAGCAGCGAGCCTAAACGGGGATTTAGTTGTCATTTAGTTCTCAGTATACTATCGACCCATGCCTATCTACGATGTGACCGTTCCCTTGTCGAATGAGCTGCCGACGTATCCGGGCGATCCGGGGATCCAGATTGGCGACTGGCGCAGCATTGCCAACGGCGATAGCGCCAATGTTTCCGTGGTGAATTTCGGCGCGCACACCGGAACTCACGTTGACGCTCCGGCGCATTTCATCGACGGCGCGCCGAAGATCGAGTCGCTGCCGCTCGACGCTTTGATTGGTGAATGCGTTGTGGTCGAAGTTCCGGAAGACCATTTAGTGGTCGAGGAAGCGTTTGTAAAGGAACATGTGCCGCCCGGAACCAAGCGAGTTCTCTTCAAGACCCGCAACTCAGCGTTCTGGAAAACGACCGAATTTCACAAGGATTTTACTTACCTGGATATGCCGGCCGCTAATTGGCTCTGCGATCAGGGAGCGAAACTGGTCGGCATCGATTATCTCTCGATCGAAAAGTTCAAATCGCCCGGCCATCCGACTCACCTCGCGCTGCTTTCGAAGGGCGTCGTTATCGTCGAGGGATTGAATCTGGCTGATGTGCCGCCGGGAAAATATGAGCTGATCTGCTTGCCGTTGCGTTTGCGGAGCAGGATGGGAGACGGCGCTCCGGCGCGGGCCGTTTTGAGGACGCTTGAGTAAACGCGAAAACCCAAAGTACCGCGAGCGCGTTTATACAATCGTGCGACGCATTCCACCCGGCCGCGTCATGACTTACGGGCAGATCGCCGAGCTGCTCGGCGAAGGTTACACGCCCCGCACGGTCGGGTTTGTTATGCACGGCGCGCCTGACGGAACGCCGTGGCATCGCGTGCTGAACGCGCAAGGCAAGACGTCGACAGGACGCATCGTCTTGC
Organism: Acidobacteriota bacterium; assembly: GCA_046732935.1. Classification (GTDB taxonomy): domain Bacteria; phylum Acidobacteriota; class Blastocatellia; order Pyrinomonadales; family Pyrinomonadaceae; genus PSRF01. The sequence goes on from JBKPOC010000054.1 coordinate 77,377, forward strand.
CGCACGACAAGCAGCAACGCATGCTCGAGCAGGAAGGTGTTGTGTTCGACAAGAACGCGCGCTGCGACCTGCAAATGTTCCTGTGGATTCCGAAAACGAGATCGAAGAAACCAGAAACAGCGAGTTTGTATAAATCAAAACCTTCCGCCCGAGGAGGCAAACGATGAGTACTGACCCCGTCGTCCGCGCGCCCTACGCTGTGAGCCCTCCGCGCTATTCAGTTTCACATCAGATGGTGACGACTGCGTTTGATCTGCCGAATTTCCGTATCGTGCAGAACCTTGGTGTCGTTCGCGGCATCGTCGTGCGATCGCGAAACGTCTTCGCTACGATCGGCGCGACGTTGCAGACGATCGTCGGCGGCAACATCACCGTCTGGACCACGCTCTGCGAGCAGACACGCAACGACGCATTCGACATCATGATCCAGCACGCGACCGAGATCGGCGCCAACGCCGTCATCGGCGCACGCTACGACACGACCGAATTGGCGCAGGGCGTCACTGAAGTGCTCGCCTACGGCACGGCCGTGATCGTCGAACCACTAAACCCCGGCGAAAGTTATCGCGGTTGAGAAACTGAAAACTTGCTCCAAAGTTTCTCATTCTCACCCGGCTTTAGCCGGGTGCAAGACCAGCGAGACTATTGGAAACCGTTTAAACGGTTTCCCGCATTGAGAAGCGCGAGCACCCGGCTAAAGCCGGGTGAGAATGAGACGAGGCATAGGGATGTCTGAACTCACGGAAGCACAACGCCAGCGGGTTGAGAGCGCGCTCGATACGGTGCCGTTTGCGAAGTTGCTTGGCATTCAACTGGAGTCAGTTGCCTCCGGACACGCGGTGCTGGCGTTGCCGATCCGTGAGGAACTCAAGCAGAACAACGCGATCGTTCACGGCGGCGCGATCGCCTCGCTGATCGACTCGGCAATGGCTTTCGCCATCATCCCGTTGCTCGCAGAACATGAGCGAACGACCACTGTCGACCTCACGATCCATTATCTGCGGCCATTAAGTAATGGTGTGGCAAAGGCGACCGCGCGAGTAGTCCGGGCGGGACGAAGGATCATCGTCGTCTCGGCGGACGTGATTGACGATCAGCAACGCCTCGCAGCCACGGCCGTGAGCACCTACGCTCGGCTGACCCCAGACAGCGATTAACACCGATCCGTGTTAGTCTGTCGTAGCCAATGGATGATTTAAGAAAGTTTGCGCGGTACTTCCGTCCTTACAAACTCCAGCTAACAATAGGCATTCTCTGCATATTCATCAGCGTCTTCGCTGGGCTGTTCGTTCCCATGTTTGTCGGGCAGGCAGTCGACGCAAACTGGACGCACATCACCTGGTCGAAGATCACGATCTCGGCGCTGAAAGTCGTCGGCGTCAATCTCATCAGCGGTATCTTTCTTTTCCTCCAGCGTCGCATTCTGATCGGCATGTCGCGCAACGTCGAATACGACATGCGCAAGGAGTTTTACGAGCACCTCGTCGGGCAGCCGCTGTCTTTCTATCACGACCACCGCACGGGCGATCTGATGGCCCGCGCAACGAACGACCTCGCCGCCGTGCGACAACTCGCCGGCCCGATGATCATGTACACGTTGCAGACGCTCTTCGTCGTGATTCTCGTGCTGCCGCTGATGATTATGCTCAACTGGTGGCTCACGTTGTTGCTGTTCGTCACGATGCCGCTCGTTTCGCTGACGGTCAAATTCTTCGGCCAGCAAGTCCACACTCGTTTCGAAAAGATTCAGCAGTTCTTCGGCGAGATCATGGCGCGCGCGCAGGAGAACTTCACCGGCGTCCGCGTCGTTCGTGCGTATGCGCAGGAAGACGCCGAGATGCAAGTCTTCAATTCGCTCAACTGGCAATACGCCGAACGCAACCTCGCGCTGGTGCGCGTCGAAGCGCTGATGCGTCCGCTGATGACGTTTCTGATTGGATTCGGTTATGTGCTGATCATCTGGGCGGGAGTGCCGCTGGCGGTGCGCGGCGAGATCACAGTCGGCGAATTCACGACTTTCAACCTGTACCTGACGAAACTGATCTGGCCCCTGATCGCGCTCGGCTACGTCGTGAATCTTTATCAACGCGGCACCGCGAGTCTGAAACGGCTGAACACGATCCTGCGAATCAAACCGGCGATTGACGACACGCCGGACACTGTCGAACAGCCGCCAATCAAGGGCGCGATCGAGTTTCGCGATCTGACGTTTCGCTATCGGCCGAACGAGGAGCCGGTGCTGCACCATATCAATCTGAATATTCCCGCCGGAACAACCGTGGCTTTCGTCGGCCGAACGGGCAGCGGCAAGTCGACTGTCGCGAACCTGATCCCGCGGTTACTCGACGCGCCCGACGACACCGTCTTCATCGACGGAATCGAGATTCACAAATATCCGCTCGACCAATTGCGTTCAAGCATCGGTTACGTTCCGCAGGAGACGTTTCTGTTCAGCGACTCGGTGAAGGAGAACATCGCGTTCGGTGTCGGCGACGCTGAAATATCCGAAGTTGAAGAGGCAGCGAAGATCGCCGGACTGTCTGAAGACATCGCCGGTTTTCCCGATCGTTACGAAGCACTCGTCGGCGAGCGCGGCATCACGCTGTCAGGCGGGCAGAAGCAGCGGACGGCGATCGCGCGCGCTGTCTTGCGCGAACCGCGCATCCTGATTCTCGACGATGCGCTGTCGTCAGTCGATACGTACACCGAAGAGAAGATCCTGGGTCAACTCCGCGGCGTGATGCGCGACCGCACGAGTCTGATCATCTCGCATCGCATCTCGACGGTACGCGATGCCGACATCATCTGCGTACTTGACGAAGGCCGCATCATCGAGCAGGGAACACACGACGAACTACTCGCGCTCGACGGCGCTTACGCGGATTTATACGAGCGGCAATTGCTGGAAGAGGAACTCGCAGCCACTTAAACATGTCGACAACCGTAAAACAGTTTCACGAAGAAGAGGCGATTGGGAAAACGTACGACTTCCAGGTCGCGCGCCGGCTGCTGCGTTACCTCAAACCGTACAGACATCTGCTCGTCTCCGCCATCGGTCTCACTTTCCTCGTGAACTGGCTCGGCACGTTGCAGCCTAAGTTCACGCAGTGGGCCATCGACTGGTTCATCATGCCGCGAACGACGAAGGGCCTCGGCTTGCTCGTCGGACTGTATCTCGGTTCGCAAGTGCTGCGACTGGTCTGTTCCTATTTCCAGTCGATCCTCGTCAACAGCGTCGGGCAGTACACGATGTTTGATCTGCGGCGCGAACTTTACTCGAAGCTGCAAGAACAGGAAGTCGCTTACTACGATCGCAATCCCGTCGGCCGCATCATGACGCGACTGACGAACGACGTCGATGCGCTGAACCAGTTGTTTACCGAAGGCGTCACCGACCTGCTCGGCGATCTCGTCATCATCCTGACGATCATCGTGGTGATGCTCTGGATGGACGCGAAGCTGACGCTCATCACATTGTTAACCGTGCCGATGCTCTTCGCCGCTACGACGTGGTTCCGTAAAGGCGCGCGACGCGGTTACGACCTCGTGCGCACGCGCATCGCGCGCATCAACGCGTTCCTTCAGGAACACTTCGCCGGCGCGCAGACCGTGCAGATCTTCAACGCTGAAACCAAGTCGCTGCGCACGTTCGACCGCATCAATGAGGAATACCGCCGCGCGAACATCGACACGATCTTCTATTACGCCGTCTTTTTCCCGCTCGTCGATCTGATCGGCGCCATCGGTATCGCGCTCGTCATCTGGTACGGCGGCTACCGCATCATGCAGAACACGCCGGATCACACGGTGCTGACGCTCGGCGCGCTGGTGGCGTTCATTCAGTATTCGCAGGCGCTGTTTCAGCCGATTCGCGACATCTCGGACAAGTACAACGTCTTGCAGGCCGCGGTCGTGTCGTCGCACCGGCTCTTCAAAACACTCGATCTGCCCATTGCGATCACGACGCCCGAAAAGCCGCTCAAAACTGAGCGCGCGCGCGGCCGCATCGAGTTTCAGAACGTCTGGTTCGCTTACAACGAAGAAGACTGGGTGTTGAAAGACGTCTCGTTTACGGTCGAGCCGGGGCAGTCGATCGCGCTCGTCGGGCATACGGGTTCCGGGAAGACGACGATCACGAACTTGCTGATGCGGTTCTACGACATTCAGCGCGGAAAGATACTGCTGGATGGCGTCGATCTACGCGATTGGGACCTGAAAGCGTTGCGGCAAAATTTCGCCGTCGTGTTGCAGGAGGTGTTTCTGTTCAGTGGGACGATCGAAGGCAACATTCGTCTCGGCCGGCAGGAGATTACAGAAGAGCGAGTGCGCTGGGCGGCGCGTGAGGTACATGCCGACAACTTCATTCGCCGGTTGAAAGACGACTACAAAGCGGAAGTTCGCGAGCGTGGAGCGGGATTGTCAGTCGGACAGAAGCAGCTGATCTCGTTTGCGCGCGCGCTGGCGTTTGACCCGGCGCTGTTGATTCTCGACGAGGCGACGAGTTCGATCGACACGGAAACGGAGCAACTGATTCAGCGGGCTATCGAGCGTGTTATGCGGGATCGGACATCAATCGTGGTGGCGCACCGGTTGTCGACGATTCAGAACGCCGACCGGATCATCGTGCTGCATCACGGCGAGATTCGCGAGCAGGGAACGCATCAGCAACTACTTGGCGAGCGCGGTTTTTACTGGAAACTCTACAAACTTCAGTACGCCGATTCGAGCAGACTCGAGTTCAAAGACTCCACTAACCCTTTATTGACGACTGACGCTTGAGAGCTTGGCGCATTGACGACTGACGCTGAGAGCTTGGCGCATTGACGACTGACGCTTGAGAGCTTGGCGCAAGACTTCTCATTCTCACCGGGCTTTAGCCCGGTGCAAGAGCGGCGAAACATGGAAACCGTTTAAACGGTTTCCCGGGACAGCTCGCGCTACACCCGGCTAAAGCCCGGTGAGAATGAGATAGGACGCGCTACACCCGGCTAAAGCCGGGTGAGAATGAGATAGGACGCGCTACACCCGGCTGAAGCCGGGTGAGAATGAGATGTTAGCGCAAGGTGACGCTTGAAGTGCGGCTCGACAACGGCACGAGACCTTCGAACGATTTGTAGATCTGAAGGTACATCTGCGTCTCGCGCGGGATCAGCGCCTTCCATCCGTCGCCGCCGCGCTTGAGATAACCCGGCAGCTTCGCGGCGTTCGAGTTGTAACCCGCCGCCATCAGTTCGGGTTTCGTCGCTGTCTTGGAGTTCAATGCGTACTGCACTTCCTCGTTAGCGGAGAGCTCGCTCCAGGTGTCGTGCATGTAGAGCAGCATCGCTTGCAGCGCGTTTCCGTGATTGCGCATTGCAGTCACGAAGTCAGGTATCAACCCGACGCCGGGGTGCCGCGAGCGCTCGAGGTTGTAAGCCCACGGAATCATCTGCACCACTCCGCCCGCTCCCGCTGAGCTCACGGCGTAACGATACGTATCCAACTCATTCAACGCAAACAACGAATAGATCTCGTCGTAAAGCGCGAGCCGGTTCTCGTTGCGGAAGCGATCGTGATCGACGTGCTCGACAACGCAGAGACGTTCGGCCACGTCAACCAGTTCCGGATCGATCGTCACGCCCTTCTCACGCAAACGTTTGGCTGCGAGATCGAGCATGTTGCGAACATACGATTGTCCTGAACGAACGAGATCCGTCGACAGCAGCGCCGGATGAGCGGAGGTGTAGTACGCGAGCTCTTTGAATATCCCGCCCTTTTCGATCGGATACTCGATTGTGAGCGGCGTTAACGTTTTGCCGTCAACAGTGTCAATGGTTACAGCCGTGTTGACGCCGTTCGCGCGCAAGACGCGAACGGTGACGTTCGTGCCTAGCGACGAAACGGTGTTGACCTCCGAGCCCTTCTTCAGAAACGTCTCCTTCGAGACCGTGACGAGGTGCGTTCGCGCAGTCTCGCGCTCGAGCGCCGCGATCGTCACAAATTCAATCGACGGAACCGTCATCGCCGTGGCGACGGGCCGCGTTCGGAGCATTCGTTTGGCTTCCGTGATCCGTGTTTGAATCAGCGACGGCGTCAGATGTCCGATCGGTTCAGCCGTTACCACGGGTTTGACCGGATTGGCCGCAGCAGCCGGCGGTTTCTGTACCGGCGCTTCCTGAACAACCGGGGTCGTCACCACGCGTGGCCGCACGAGCTTTTCGGCGTCGGTTTGTTGCGTCTGAGCCTGGACAGAAGAGAAGACGAGTGCGACTACGAAAAAAGCGACAGGGGAACTTATTCTCATAATGTCTTTTTCAGGAGAGCCTGGGTTGTTAACGTTTGGCCGGGGGCGGGCAATCGCTGGCTTAGATTCGCGCATCGCGCGGCGAGTTGTCAATCAGTATTTATTCGTGTCCGGTTTAGGCGAACCCTGAATGCCGCAGATATAATCCAACGCGCCGAAAGACCTCGAAGGGAGCGCCCGTTATGCCTGTTTACCCACTGACCCGTTTCGCGGCTGTGGTGTGTTTGTTGGCAGCACTTGCTACGCAGCAAATGATCAAATCGAACGATTACCCTCGCACCCGAAAAAGCGACCAGGTTGACGACTATCACGGTGTGAAGGTCGCCGACCCGTATCGCTGGTTGGAAGATCTCGACTCCGACGAGACCAAAGCCTGGGTCGAAGCCCAGAACAAGCTGAGTTTCGGCTATCTTGCCGGGATTCCCGCGCGCGACGCCCTCAAGGATCGCATCACCAAGCTCTGGAACTACGAGAAATACGGAGTCCCGTTCAAGGAAGGCGATCGTTACTTTTACTTCCGCAACAGCGGCCTGCAAAACCAGTCGGTGCTCTACACCGTGACCGGCCTCGACGCGCCGCCGCAGATGATTCTCGATCCCAACACAATGTCGGCTGACGGCACGGTCGCCGTTGCCGGAACGCAGGTCAGTCCTGACGGTAAGCTGCTCGCTTACAGTCTTTCGGCGTCAGGTTCGGATTGGCAGGAATGGAAAGTCAGGGACGTCGAAACGGGCAAAGACCTTTCCGACGATCTGAAATGGGTGAAGTTCTCGGGCGTGTCGTGGACGCTCGACGCGAAGGGCTTTTTCTACAGCCGCTACGACGAACCAAAAGGCGACTCGCTGAAAGCTACCAACTACTTCCAGAAAGTCTATTACCACAAGCTCGGCACGCCGCAAGCTGAAGACGTTCTCGTTTACGAGCGTCCTGATCAGAAAGACTGGCTCTTCGGCGGCAACGTCACCGAAGACGGCAATTACCTGATCATCACGGTCTTCCAGGGCACTGACGTCAAGAACCGCGTCTACTACAAAGATCTAAAAGCGAGCGATGCGTCAGTCGTCAAACTCCTCGACAACTTCGACGCTGCTTACAACTTCATCGGCAATGACGGCACGCGCTTCTGGTTTCAAACAGATTTGCACGCGCCGCGCGGCAGGATCGTCGAGATCGACATCAACAATCCCGCGCCTGCCAATTGGAAAGTCATCGTTCCTGAAACGAAAGCCGCGTTGCAGGCCGCAACGTTCGTCAACAATAAGTTCATTCTCAACTACCTGAAAGACGCGTACACGCAGGTCAAAATTCACGACACGACAGGGAAGTTTCTCAGCGAGGTGGCGTTCCCGGGAATCGGCTCCGCTTCCGGCTTTGGCGGGAAAGCGAATGACAAGGAGACGTTCTATTACTTCACCGGCTTCACGACGCCGACCACGATCTATCGCTACGACATGACGACGGGCAAGAGCACGATCTTTCGCGAGCCGAAGGTCGACTTCAATCCGGCCGCTTACGTCACGAAGCAGGTCTTCTATAAGAGCAAAGACGGCACGAAGGTGCCGATGTTCATCACGCACAAGAAGGGGTTGAAGCTCGACGGCAATAATCCGACCTACCTGTACGGCTACGGCGGGTTCAATATTTCGATGACGCCGTCGTTCTCGGTAGCCAACATGGTTTGGATGGAGCTTGGCGGAGTTTATGCGCAGCCGAGTTTGCGTGGCGGCGGCGAGTATGGCGAAGACTGGCACCAGGGCGGGATGAAGTTGAAGAAGCAGAACGTGTTTGACGACTTCATCGCGGCGGCGGAATGGTTGATCGCGAACAAGTATACGTCCACGCCGAAGCTTGCGATTGGCGGCGGCAGTAATGGCGGGCTGCTTGTTGGTGCGGCGTTGACGCAGCGTCCGGATCTGTTTGGGGCCGCGCTGCCGGCTGTTGGCGTGATGGATATGTTGCGGTTTCAGAAGTTCACGATTGGTTGGGCGTGGGTTTCTGATTACGGTTCGTCGGATAACGCCGACGATTTCAAGGCGCTGTACGCGTATTCGCCGCTGCACAATATCAAGCCGGGAACGTCGTATCCGCCGACGCTGATCACGACTGCGGATCATGACGATCGCGTTTGGCCGGGGCACAGCTTCAAGTTTGCGGCGGCGCTTCAGGCCGCGCAGGCGGGCGACGCGCCGATCCTGATCCGTATCGAGACGAAAGCGGGACACGGCGCCGGCAAACCGACTTCGAAGACCATCGAAGAGATCGCCGACCGCTGGGCGTTCCTGGTGAAGACCCTGAATATCAAAAGCTAATCTCACGAGTTACCACAAAGGTCTTTTGTGGTTAATCACTGTGACCATGGAGCGGGTTTGCGGACCCAGCGAAACTTGCGCAGCCGTTCGTGTAGCTCGGCTGGCAATGGACCGGCATCGCTGGCGCCGACGTTCGCTTCCACGTGATGCAGTTTGCGCATGCCGGGGATGATGGTGCTGACGTCGTCGTTATTCAGGATGAAACGAAGCGCGAGCTCCGACATCGTGATCCGCGTCGATCGTTCGCGGTTCCACTCCTCAAGCAGCTTCTTGATCTCGTCTGCTTTCTCCACCGCCGGAATCAGGTTCTCAGGAACGAAATACGTATTGCGCCAATCGCCTTCCGGCCACTTGCTATCTTTCGTCAGCGTGCCCGTCAACGTTCCTTCATCAAACGGTACGCGCGCGATCACGGCGACATTCATCTCGCGGCACGCGGGAAACAGTTCGTCTTCCGGATTCTGATCGAAGATGTTGTAGATCACCTGCACTGAATCGATCTGTCCGCTGCGCACCGCGCGTATTCCATTCCACGGCTCCCACCGATTGATGCTGATGCCCATCGCGTTGATCAGTTTCTGACTGCGCAGATCGTCGAGTTTGTAGAACCAGCGATCGTCGCGCATCCACTCGTCGTTCCAGGTGTGAAATTGCATCAGGTCCAGTTGCTCGAGACGGGCGTTTTCAAGACTGCGATGGACGTACTCCTCGACGTGGTCCGGCGGAAACGACTGCATCAGCGTTGAATCAGTCGGTGCGGGCCATTGCAAGGTCTTCGGTGGGATCTTGCTGGCAGTGTAGAGTCGTTTATTCGGATTCGCGCGGACGATCTGGCCCAGAAGGTTTTCGCTGCGGCCGTTGCCGTAGGCGTAAGCAGTGTCAAAGAAGTTGACGCCGAGATCGACGGCCGCTTGGAGTGAGCGAAGTGATTCTTCATCGTCCGAGTTGGTCCAACCCGCCATGCCCCACATGCCATAGCCCATCTCGCCAACGTCCCAGCCTGTGCGGCCAAAGCGTCTCTGTTTCATCCGTGTGCTCCGTGTTTTGGTTTTGATGGATATTAACTCACAGGGGCAAAAACAACTACGCCCCGGAAGCAGAAGGCCCGAGGCGTAGAGGGGAACGCTATTAAAACTCAGCGTTAGTTACGAATCAGCGTTAGTTGTTGCCGGTGCTTACCGAACCGCTATTGCTGACGACGACGTCTTTGTCCCAGCCGCCGAACGTGATGCCGACCAACTGCGTCTCATCGCCGACGGTCGTCGCTCTAACCTGGAACCCTTTCGCCTTCTCGTCGCGAGCTTCAAGCTTGGCCATGGTCTGCGCCACGGTCTTTCCATTCTTGACGATCGACAACTGTCCGGTCGCGTCATCGAACTTCAGATCGTACGAACCCTTCTTCACCAACGTGCCGTTCACTTTGATGTCGTTGTCGAACGTCACTCTCTGCTTGTACGTCTTGGCCATCGCCGCAACACTCGCCAGCGCAGCCACCATCACAACCACCACTATCCGATTCACGATTGACTTCATCACTGCTCTCCTTACCTTTCGAAACTCCGTTTAATAATTCCTCTGCAAACAAACACCACTCGCAGCCTGGTTATGGCAAAAATCATTCGCGGCTCGAGGCTGACAAAAATCGTCACTAACTCCACATTCTCGTACGATCCATAGCGCCTCGATTCAAACACCGCGTCGAACTCTCGGCCTGTTACGTACCCTATCTTTGAAAGGTTCCCTTGTCAGCCAACCTTTACCTTCTCTATACAAATCTTTACAGTTCCTTACAGTATTTCGAATGTCCTTTTGATAGACTGCGCACTCTCTCAATAAAACCGTCATAAGGAGATCATGAATGAGAAAGTTGGTTTGCGCTCTTAGTCTAAGCAGCGCGCTCGTTTTCGCGCTGGCCGTGCACGCTGCTGCACCGACCAGCTTCGCCGGATCCTGGACGCTTGATAAGAGCAAGAGCCAGGGCCTCAACCCACGCATCCAAAACGCCGACAGCGTTACCTGGACAATTACCCAGGACGCAAAGACCATCACCATCGAAGAGAAGGTGACCGGTGGCACGCCCCCGGCAAACATGGGCGGCACTGGCACGCCTCCGGCAGGTGGCCCGCCAGCGGGTGCACAGGGCGGTGGTCAGGGTCCGGGCCGTGGTGGCATGGGCGGCGGAATGGGTGCTCCGAGGACTTATAACCTCGACGGCAGTGAGACCAGTGGCGAAATGGGCCAGGCGAAGTTTGTCCGCAAGGCCGTTTTGTCGAGCGACGGCAAGACCCTCGAGTTGACCCAGAAGGTCACGTTCCAGGGACCCGAAGGCGAAGTCACGAGCAATTCGAGCGACAAGCTCTCGCTCTCAGCCGACGGTAAGGTCCTGACGGCAGTCCGTCACAGCGAAGGACGGCGTGGCCCGCAGGACTCGACCTGGGTATTAAATAAGAATTAATTAGTTCTTAGATTGTTCTCAGCCGCTGACTGGCTCAGTCGAGCCAGTCGCGGGTGACATCGCACCAGAGCGCCAGGCCGCGCCACTCTTTGAAGCGCGAGTAGTAGCGCTCTATCTTTTTGTCATTTGCCTTGCGGCCGTTGTTTCGGACCTTGAAGAACTTGGCGCGCGTCCACGAATCGAGCGCCAGCCCGTCGTACCGGCCCAGTAGCTTCAACAGGTTCTCCGCGGCGTAGTTCCCGGCGCCTTTCACGCCTTTAATCTCTTTGACGAGTTCCGCGGTCGAGAGCGGGCTGCTGAGCCACGCCTCGACGTTCAACTCCCCTGACGCCACCTGATCGGCCAGTTCCTTCAGATACGGCGCGCGATAGCCGGCCCGGACCTCGTCGACGTAAAACTTGACCGGCATAGACGCCATTGCCTCAGCCGTTGGAAATGACCGCCGCCCATCACCAGTCTCTCGGCCGATGCCTTGAACCAGGCCGGTAACCATCTTCTCCGTCAACGACCACGAGCAGTTGGTGGTGCAGATCATCTTTACGAGATCTTCGAAAACTGTCGGAGAGCGGAGCATGCGGCCGGCGCCCTGTTCGGCGATCCATGCGAACTCCGGCACGTCGCCGGTGGCGAGATAGAACGGCTGGAGGTCGTCGTCGAGCCGCAGGATGTGGCGGGCGTCGCGAACGACTTTGGCAGTCTCCGCCTTATTGAGCCGTCGTGACGAATTTATGACAACTTGGCCCTTGCCGCCCGTCATCGTGACGGTGACGGGAGGCTTGTTGTCGAGGTCGATGACGCGGGTCAGGATCCACTTGTCTTCGTCGAGTGCGAAGGGCAGAAGTTGGCACCAGCCGTGGCTGATTACGGTCCGTTTGAAGCTGAAATTTCGTGGTGTGGGAATGATTATTTCCATCTCGGTTTTAGACATTTTTGATCTTGTATGGTTCAAGTTCGGTCAAGCTGAAACTTGACAGATTAACGAACCAAGCCTAGACTGAACGGACTTGAAAAAACAGTGTGTGGAAGGCTGTACTTCTAAATCCCCACTACACTCGGGGACCGAGGAGAGTGAGGTCCAACACAGGGTCTCCAACAGTAATCCGGTGAACGTACGCACCGCTTCCTGAAGACAAGTAACGTCGGAGCTTTCCGGCGCAGGTTCGACGCCCCACAGGGCCGCTAGCAGGGCACCCGGTGGGGCGCAACCATGTTTAGCGTACATAAATCGGATTCGAAATAATCCAAGGGGCGCTACTGACCTGCGGCAGGTACGCCTCGACCCGGTAAACGCCCCGCTCACTCACCGAAAAATCCTTGCTCGTCACGCCGTTTTCGTCGGCTATCTGAGTTCCATCTCTAAACAATAGAACACGGCTGGACGCCGGCGTCCGAACGCTCAGTCGCGTGTCAGGTTTCAAGGCGACGTCGTCTCCCTGTATCTGCGGCTCGGCGGTGAACGAAAAACCGGAAGTCTCGCCCAGGAAATCGAAACCGATGAAGCAGTGACCTGCCCGCAGCGACTCGAGCAGGTTCGCTTCATTCAGCGGTTTGTCTCGTTCGAGCAGAACGTGCATTCGGACCAGCCGAAAACTGGTCTCGTACGGATCGAGCTGTATCCCGAGCAGTGTCTTGCCGGAGCTGTCTTTCAAGCTGGCGCCGATGTTGGCATGCGCATCGTTGCCTGCCAGCGCCGTCGTTCGCGACCGCGTCAATGCCTGGTCCCACTTTTTTAGGCCCGCGTCCGGCCGCGTGTAGTACAGCGCGAATATCAGATCCGGATAACTCCGCTGCGACCACAGCACGTCGAAAAATGCGACGACCGGATTGATGCGCCTCGCATTCGTATAGACGTTGAAAACTTCAATGCCGTTGACGCTGCTCGCGTCCCAACTTTTGAACTCTTCCGGATATGCGGCAACTGCAAGCGCGCGATGTGACGCGGCTGCGTTCAAGACGTCTTGAGTTGCAGCGCTCGTCGCGAATACGGCGTCGCCCGGAATCACCAGCAAGCGATCGTCATTCGCCGTGTTGACTTCGTTTCCGTTAACGAACAGCACGCCCGCGTGCATGCCGCGTAACGTCATCGCCGACGTGTCGAAGTCTCTCTCCGTGTGCTCGGTCATGATCACGAACTGCAACCCATTCGCTTTTGCTGCGTCGATGATGTTCGAAAACGTCCCCGAGCTGTGTCCACCAAGAAACGAGTGGACGTGAATCACGCCTTTGTATTCGACGAAGCGATTGTCGTTATTGGGAGCAACGCGTTCGGAGTTAACGCGCGCGATCGCGTTGCTCAACCGGCGGAGCCTGTATCGACGAAAGGCAAAAGGGATCTGCGAAACCAGCAGAACGACGAAGATGACAAGAATTATGTACTTCTTTTTGATTAGAAGCTGAACCTTACCCGCAGACTGATCACGCGGTTGCCGCTCGAGCCGCCGCCTGGACCGAAAAAGAAGTTATTGGAACCGGAAGCAGATTTCAAGAAGTAAGGCGACGACATGTTGCCGATCGGCGTGCCGGCATTGTTGCGGTTGAAGAGGTTGTTGATGTTCATGGAGAACGCCAGCGAGTAAGGACGCTGCACCGGCGGTGGTTTGGCGGGAGTTTTAGCGGCGGCGGCATCGGTTGTGCGCGGAGCGCCTGGCGGTGGAGTTTTTGGTTCGATAGCAGGACCAAACTTGAATACTTTAGCGAGGCTCAGGCTGACTGAAACGAAGCCTGGCCCACGCCCGAAGTTTCGCGGAATGATCGTCTGTCCCGGCGAAGGCGTCGGATCCAAAGCGCCGTAAGGTGTGACGACGACTCCGGGCTCGTTCAAGTCGGTAGCAAACGCCGGACGTTCGCTGAAGAACGTGTCGCCGTTTGTGTCGCGGCCGGTGGTGATGTTGAACGGGTTGCCTGAATTGGCGAACCCGAAAACGTTGACGGAGATGTTGTGCGGCGCCGAGTAGCTTCCACCGAAGTAGCTGAAGCTCAATGGGCCGAATGGCGATCGCGCCCGTTCATGGCTGAAGTCGTAAGCGTCGAAGGGATTGCCGCTTTGGCCCTGGTCCGTAGTCTTCGCTTTACCGAATGTGTAGCCGCCCCAGAAATTCACCTTCATCAACGTTCCGTTGAGGTTCACGTTGAAGCTGTTGCTGTTCGACTTGCCATTCGATTGATATTCGAAAAGATTTCCGGCGTCATTGCCGAGCGGGCGGTCGCCGCTGTCGGGATTGCCGGGAATGAACGTCCCTGCCAGCGGCGCGTTGATGTTCACCATTCGTTGCGCGTGGCGCGTGCGGGAGTGCCAGTAACTCAACGAGAGCTTCACGTTTTTCGGCAGTGTGCGTTCCATGGTGAACATGAAGCGCAACGACCGCCAGGTGTCGAAGTCGTCTGAGATGACGCGGCGAATCTGAGGTTGAGAAAACGCGGCCAGAAGCTCGACTGGCGGGACCAGCGGAAACAGGTCCAACACGGCCGGATCAGCGACGAGAAACTGTTGCTGGTTGATGCCATCGAAACGCGTAGCGTTCAGGATTAGATCTTCGGAGACGCGGTTGTAGAAGAGTCCCACAGCGCCGCGGAAAACTATTTTCGGCGGGCCGGACGGAGCTGCGTTTGCGGCTGTGGCTGCGGGCGCGGCTGCGGTTGTTGTCGTCGTCGCGGCGGCAGTTGCAGTCGCGGCGGGTTTGGCAGCCGCCGTTGTTTTCTTTCCGCCGCCGAATACCGGCGACCACGCGAAAGCGATCCGCGGTGCAAAGTTGTACGGGCTGCTGATGTTGTTCTGGTTCTCGTAACGCAGGCCGGGCGACAGTGTCAGGTTGGGCCGCACTTTCCACTCGTCTTGAAAGTAAAACGAGACGTCCGTCTGTTTTACTTCAGCCTCAGGATTGCCGCCCGCTATCGAAAACTGAGTTGGGCCGCCGCCGAGCAAACGGATTGCAGCGCCGCTCAAGCCCTGACGTGAAAACAACAGCGTGCGTCGATAACGTTCGAGACTGCTTATCTCGACGATCTGCGGCTTGCCGTCAGGTCCGGGAATGATCTGATCGTTCTCGTCGAGCTTTGGACCAAAGCCGCCGCCGAAAGTGTATGAGCCGCCGAAGTTTCCCGGCGAGATGCTGTCGATTTTCACGTGCCGGATGCGCGCACCGACCTTGAGAAAGTGATTGCCGTGCGTCCACGAGGTGAAGTTTTGCAACTCCATGCGGTCCTGCTTGTTCGAGGCCGAGCCCACTTGCGAGCCGCCGCCCTGGAACGACTCGAGCACGTTCAAGGCGAACGCATCCACGACGCTGGTTTGCTCGAAGCGGTTGCGAATGTACTGGAACCGTGTTTCGTTAACGGTCTTCTCGTTGAGCAGTGCTGTTTCCGTGATCTGGATGATGAAGTTCGAGCGATCGCCGCGGTAAGCGCGCGACGGCAGCGCGAATCCGCCGATGCCCTGGAGATCTTGGCTCCCTTTACTGAAGTTGAACCTGCCGACGATCGTGTGGACTTTGTTGATCTTGAAATCGATTCGCGCGTTGCCGTAGCTGTTAACGTCCGGTGTCACGAACGACTGGTTCACGACGATGGGTTTCAGCGTCGCGAGATCGAGGGTCGTTGCGTTGACGGTGGAATTGCCGTCGCTGTAGTAGCGTCCGAGATAAAAACTGAACGACGCGCGCTTCGCGATGATTGGTCCACTTAAGCTGCCCTGGTAGGCGCGCTGTTGATACGGTGCGCGGAAGGTCGTGAACGGATTTCGTGAATTCAAGCTCTCGTCGTTGAAGTCGAAACTGAATCCGCCGTGCCACTTGTCGGCGCCGGGTTGCGTGAAGATCTCAATTCCGCTGAAGCCTGGAAACTCGTTCTCGGCTGAAAACGGGTTGTTGTTGATGCGTACTTCGCGAATGGATTCCTTCGGGGGAATCTGGCCGTTGGAGAAGCCGTCGACTTTGATCTGCGCGCCGCCGCCGTTTTCCGGATCGGGTGGGCCGGCCAGGGCTTGCAGCGCCGACGCGAGTGCCTGTGGATCGTTTGGCAGTGCTTCGAGTTCCTTGCCGCGCAGTACGACGGCGTTGGCGTTGTTGTCAGAGTCAGTGCTGATGTTTCTGTCGTCGACTGTGACTTGCTGCTCTTCGACAGCGATGCTGAGTTGGGCGTTTACAGTCGTCGTTTCGCGTGAGCGGATCTCGATCTCTTTTTCCTCGTAGATGTTGAATCCGGGCGCGACGACGCGCAGTTCGTAAGTGCCTGGTTCGACTCGCCTGAACTCGTAGACGCCGGAGGAGTTTGAGTTCGCAGTGACGATGATGCCGCGCGCGTTCTTGAGGCTCACCTTGGCGTCGATGACAAGGCTGCCGAGCTGGTCAGTGACGGTGCCTTTGAGCGTGCCGGTATTCTGTTGGGCCGCGAGGGCAGTGGACAGGGCGAGGATGAGCAGGAGGCAGCGCAGCATCGGGTCGGGTTCCTTTCTCACGTTAGTGAGTCTGGGCGGTGAAAAGTTTCAGGTTCAGTTCAAAAAATCGGATACAGCGGAACGTTACACGCGGGAATAGGAGATCCGGTTCCGTACTATCTTCATTATTTCGGGTAATGACAAGGGAAAATTTGAGACGTGCCGTGACTGGAGGAACGATGCAGGCTAGTTAAATACAATTAGATCGTCGTGATTGCTCTTCACGAATCAGCGTACCACCACGAACCTTCAGTACTAAAGCTCGCCGCAGTCTCAATCGCCGCGGCGGCGGCCTTCATCGACTTCTTCGTCAGTCGCTGCGAACCACAACTTGACGGTCTTGTCGTTTCCGCCGGATACGAGGATTTTGCCGTCAGGTGAAAACGCTACTGATCTAACAAAGTCGGAATGGCCCGAAAGGCTCGCCACTTCCTTGCCTGTCGCGGTGTCCCACAACTTCACCGTGTTGTCATAACTGCCGGAAACCAACGTTGCGCCATCAGGGGAAAACGCGACTGACGTTACATCGCCTGAATGGCCTGAGAGAGTGGTCAGCTTCTTGCGTGTGTTCGCGTCCCACAACTTCACCGTTTGGTCTTCACTAGCGGAGGCGATGGTCCTGCCGTCAGGGGAGAACGCGACCGACAAAACAGGTCTGGAATGGTCAGAGAGAGTAGCGAGTTCCTGGCCGGTGACGACATCCCACAGTTTTACTGTGGAGTCACTACTACCGGACGCTAGAGTCTTGCTGTCAGGCGAAAACGCTACCGACAAGACTGAGCCGGAATGGCCGGAGAGTGTAGCCCGTTCCTTGCGAGTGGCCATGTCCCACAACTTTATTGTGTGGTCATTGCTAGCGGAAGCCAAGGTCTTGCCATCAGGTGAAAATGCTACTGATAAGACATAACCAAAATCGCCTGAGAGCGCCGGCAGCTCCTCGACCGGTGCTGTGTTCCATAATCTCACTGTCTTGTTACCACTAGCCGCCAGGATCTTGCCGTCAGGTGAAAACGCTACGGACCAGATGTAGTCTGAATAGCCAGAAAGCGTAGCCAGTTCCTTGCGGGTGGTATTCCATAATTTTACTGTGTGGTCAGTACTGCCGGAGGCGATTGTCTTACCGTCGGGCGAGAATGTTACCGACAAGATAGGGCCTGAATGGCCCTCAAGAACGGCAAATTCCTTGCGGTTAGCTGTGTCCCACAACTTGACGGTCTGGTCGTCACCCGCTGACGCGAGGATCTTGCCGTCAGGCGAAAAAGCTACCAACCGGACAGAACCTGAGTGGCCATAGAGTGTGCCCAGTTGTTTGCGGGTGGCTATGTCCCACAACTTTATTGTGTGGTCCTCACTTGCTGAGGCCAAAATCTTGCCATCGGGCGAAAATGCTATGGATAAGATAGATTTGGTTTGGCCAGACAGCGTCGCCACGGTCCCAGTGGTGATGTCCCACAATGTTACTGTGTTGTCCCAATCGGCGGAGGCCAGAGTCTTTAGGTCCGGCGACAACGCGACCAATGTTGCCTGATAGTGAGGGAAAAAGAACGTACCCAGTTCCTTACGCGCGGAGATGTCCCACAATTTCACTGTGTTGTTAGAGCCGACCGAGGCTAAAGTTTTCCCATCATGCGAAAACGTTAACGACGAAACAACACTCAAATCAAGAGAGAATCTGATTATCTTGGTATGGGTGGTGATGTCCCACAATGTCACGCCGTCGCCATCGCCTAATACCAGGGTTTTGCCGTCAGGCGAAACGGCTATCGACCAGAAAAAGAAATCGCTGGCAAACGTGGCCAGTTCCTTATGGGTGGCGATGTCCCACAACGTCACTGTGTCACGATTAGCTAATGCGAGCGTCTTACCATCAGGCAAAAGGGCTTTCGACGAAACATGAAACTGAGGAAAGGTCGCCACTTTCGTACGCGTATTGATGTCCCACAACGTCACGGTGCGGTCACCAGCTAAGACCAGCGTCTTGCCATCCGGCGAAAAGGCTATTGACAAGACATAATCGAATTTATCAGAGAGCGTGGCTTCCTCGCCGTGAAGAGAGCGCCAAAGATAAAACCATTCAAAGCCGCGCAATTCTTTCAGACCTACATCTAGCACTTCATCCAGTCTCTTCTGGGCTAGCACGACTTGACCCGACGCTACGGCACTGCTGGCGAAATAGACGTTAGAGTCGTAAAGCAAGCGAGTGCTTCGATCACGTTCTGTTCGAATGCTCTTCCACTGAATGACGGCGAAGGTCGATGCTCCGATTGTGAGGAAGAACAACATCCCGAATACCAGCGCTGTCAAACGAGCGCGTTTGAGCGCGGTTCGCCGCTGTTGTTCAACTCGTTCGAGTGCATCCTCGTGTTCTTTTCGACTCCTCTCGAGGAATTGCATTGCCTCAGTGAATCGGGAGTCGTACCGTGCAGCCCATGCGGCATTCGGGTTTGTTTCGTCACACCAGTTCATGATCACGTGCAATTCTGGATCAACGAGCAGGGAAGCCGCTCCCGTTGTGTAGAGATCCAGCGTCTCAGCAAGCCGCCGATAGATCGCGGCTGATCGTCTCTCTTTCTCAACCCACGCCGACAATCGCCGCCAGCCGCGGATCAAACTCTCATGAGTTATATCGATGATTGGATCGTCGTCATAAGAAACGGTGAGAAACCCACGTTTCTCGAAGGCGGTGATTACTTCTTTTACATCAACTTCCTTCGCGGCCGTAACTGCAACGAGTTCAGATAACGGTGTAGGCGACCGTGTTTCGCTATTGGGAGCGCTAGGTTGAATCAGTCTTTGGAACAAGCGACTCGTAATTGTCTCAATCACGAGCTTGCTAGACAGCCGCTGATACACTCGATCAGCGTCACGGTTCAAAGCGTCTGCCATGCCGCCGACTGCTTCATAGTCCATAACCGTAATCGGTTGTCCTTGGTCCCGAGCAGAAGCGGATTGCTCCCAGGTGCGCATCAGAGCGTGTTGCAACGCAGGCAGTTGATCTGGATTGTCGCCCAGATCATTCAGTAGTTGTTGCACGAGGGCTGGTTCGATCGATGCGCCCGCCATGCCGATTGGCCCCTCGATTACTTCACGTTGTTGTTCCCGCGTGAGGCGTGGAATCAGGTACTGGCTTTGATTCAGTGCTTCCGGCAGCCCGCGAAACCGCGAGCACTCGCCGAGGAACTCAGAACGCATCGTTGTTACTACGTAGACCGGCCCATCATCGAATTCCGGCAGGGGGTGTTTGCTTTCACCTGCAGCCGCAAGTAACAGTTTGACGAAGGCAACGTCGTCGTCCGTCTCGCCTGTAGGATCGGTCTCTTCCGGGTAGCGAAACAGTTCCTCAAACTGATCGACCACCACGAGGAGCTGTTGTCCGTCGCCGAGATGTTGTTGAGCAATGCGTGCCAAGCCGACGCTACTACGACGTAGCGTTTGAAGCACCGTATCAAAGTCGGAAACAGCGAACGCGCGACACAGTGTCGCAGCCAGTTCGTGCATTGGATTGCGGCCAGGTCTGAATACGACGATGCGCCAACCCGATGTCTCAGTCTCAACGAAACTACCTGTCAAGGCGGGAATCAGACCAGCGCGTACGAGCGATGATTTACCACTACCTGATACTCCGATAATTGGAAGGAACCGATATTGGCTCAGCCTCTCGATCAGTTCTCCGATTTGCTCTTCGCGACCGAAAAACAGGTGCGCCTGTTCTCGCTCGAAGGAACGCAGACCGGGAAAAGGATTTCCGGTTTCGGAAATGCTGGGTTGCGGCACGTTAGCTGAATCTTGCTGCCGAGATTCGGAGCGTCGGGGTTGCCATTGGAGTTTGACCGTTGTTTCGCGTTTGAGGGTACGCGCAGGCAGTGTGACCTTCTCATCGAGCTTATCTCGAATTGTTTGCTTTAAGTTTTCAATATGGTCTTTTTTGACGAGTTCGTCTCCAGTTTGCAGACCGGTCTTGAGTGCATAATCAAAGTCGGCATAAAGTTGACACCCTGGCGCTAGCCAGACAATTCGGTCTTTCCGCAGCGATTGGGCAAGCTGATACTGTTCTGTAATTGCGTCTCGAGCACCTTCGATTAGCTGAGGGTTATTGCTCACCAGATGTATTGACAACATTGAAGCCATCAACTCTGCTTTAGTTACCGCGTAAAAACTTGCTAAGCCGCAGGACGGCTCTGAATCACCAGGCACCACGGCATAATTCCAATCCTCTAACTGTTGCACGATACGGTCGCGCCTATGCTTGAGATCCGGCGTGGTAGTTGCGACGTATATGGTGTTTCTTTGAGGCGAAGTCTTGAGGTGTTGGTAAAAAGCACTCAGTAATCTTTTGATGTCGAACGCTAGGTCTTCAATCGCCTCGTGGAATTCACGACTGGATGGATGGAATTCGCGAAAGTCACCTTGCTCCCCTTGAGGTTTGTAAAATTTATAACCTAACACACCAGCTAAGTCATGCTGCTGGGCTTCGGATGGAGTTTTAACAACCCTGATCAATCGTAACTGGTTACCGATCCGTAAGCCGCCGTTGAGAGCTGCAAAACGCTGAAAAGCTTGACGCTCGTCTTCGCACCAACCTGATTTAATCGCTTGGGGCGAGATAATAGATATGAGCAGAGCAGATTGTTGTAAGTGGGTGAAGATCTCCTCAGAAAAAATATCCGTGCCGCGCAATTTCTTGTCGCGCCAGATAGTGACCTTGGCGTCTATTTGTGCTAATCGATCCTTGAGCTGATCATGAAATTCTCGAACCCACTCGCGCGAATTGTCGATATGCGCGAAGCTGATAAATATGTCGTTCGTAAAGCCGGGTACGTAAGGCATCTGAACAACTCGATAGGAATGAGGTGAAACCGGTCGAAGCAAGTGCCAGAACTGAGTATGTTACGGCAAACTGTCCTGGTAGCTAATCATGAAATTCTTGAACTTAGTCGCACGAATTATAGATGCGCGAACAGCCGGTACAGGCTTAAGTCATAGCGATGTCCTGACAAGCAGTTGAGTTGAGATTCTCCCGTCAGGAGACGGGAGTATATATTCATTGCGTTAAGCTAACAATATTTGATGCAACTGGATAATCCCTAGCTCTCGCCCCGCAGCGTTTTGAGGTCTTTGATGAGGTCGCCGATGGCGTCGGTCGCAATTAGCACTTTCCTGGCGCGCCAGACGATGCGGGGAGGTTTTTGATCCTGCGGCGAGCCCTTCACGATCACAAACAGTTCGCCGTACGCGTAGGGCGCGTTCAGGATGCGGCGGAATTCGACGACGTTGAAAAAGATGACGTACTCCGCGTCGGCGAGATTACGCGCGGGCAGCATGCTGCCGTGCTTGTTGATGTACTTGTTCAGTTTGCCGGCAAGATCGTTATAGACCCACGCGAAACGTCCCTTCGGTGTGCGATCGCCTTTCAGCACGTCGTCGATAATCCCGCGCTCGTCGTTACTGACGTCGATCACGCGAGACTTGAACACGACCAACAGCGCGCGTTGCTTGTCCCGCAACTCCGACAACGAACCAGCATGATTACTCGCCGGTCCATCCTGCGCGGCGACGTTGAAGCACGACAGCAGGATCACAAGAGCCGCGCACACGGGCCACCAGTATTTTTGAATACGGGTTAGGACCAAGCTCATCAGTGATTCCTGGTTGCGCTCTTCGGCGGATGCGGCAAGGCCGAGGCTTCACCGTCGAATTCGACTTGCTCAACGCACACCATCGCGGCCCCCTGTGCCGTTAACGTGAGGTAATCGTTACCTTCGTAAGTATGGCGCACGAGCAGCCGTCTCTTCTTCTCCAAATCTTCGAGGGCACGAACGAGATCGGCGTTGGCGTACTCAGGCGTGCTGTCGAACAAATCCTTTGCAAGGAGCCTGGGCTGTTGCCGTTGCCGAAAGAACTCCAGAATGTACTGTTCGATCCTCGCCAGCCTATGCTTTTCCATCGTTTGCCCCCGATCGCTCGTATGATTTTCGCCGTGATTATGCGCCCGGAACTGACCCGCGGGCAATGCTTCTGAATCCGTGTTAACATATGCGCCTCAACATTCAAATCTTCGGTGTCATATCCAATGCGTTCTCGGTGTCTTGATCTCGGAATGGGAAACCTGCGAGGAGCAGGTCTCTGGTCAGCGAGGCACATGAAACTAGTTATTACGTTCTTTTTAGCGGTTTTCGCAGTTTCCGCCAATGCTCAGGAAAAACTGCCGGTCATCAAATCGACAAGTCCGATAGTCAGCATCCAGGACGGCGATCAATACCGAGCCAACATCTGGCGACTCGTCCCCGAAATGAAGCCGGACATCTACGAGTCGCAACTCAAAGACGGCAAACCGCAGCGTGTGACCTTCATCACAGACCTCGAGACGATCAGCTTCTGGGTTGAACTCGGCAAGAAGTACGACTTCATCATCCAACGCGGCGACGAACTTTGTTACACGCAGATCATCGGCGTGAAGTACATCCCGGCCGCGGTCTTCGACAAGAAATACCAGGAGGCGAACCGCGGCAAGATGTCGGTTGAAGTGCCGGAGGTGTATGAGCTAGTGAACATCGCGATCGCGATGACGCCCATCGCCATCGAAGATCGAAACCTCGTCTACAAGGATTCCGACTACTACAAACGCATGCGCGAATGGTTCGACAAGTACAAGGACCATCCGCTAATCGCCGCGCTCGAAGCCGACTTGCGACAGGATCTCGGCCGCTACTTCTCGTTGAAGATGAATGGCTACGCCTTCGAATTCGACTCGCGCGGGCGCATCGTGCAAAGCAGCGTCTACGACCGGACCGGGTTCAGAGGCGAAGCGAGCAACACATTGAGACCTTACCTCCCGCAGTTGCAGTCGTTTGCTGACACGACGAACTTTCGCGAGTTCCATAAAGAGAATGCGTCAACGTACAAAGAGCAGATTGCTTTCTACCGCGACACGGCGAACATCGCCGAGATGAAGAGATGGCTCGATAAAAACTTTCCCACTTCGAGCGGCTACGACACTTACAAGATCATCTTTTCTCCCCTGGTCGCGTATAACCAGTCGACCACGTGGTTCGAGAGCAACGGATTTCGCGAGCTGCAACCGCACGTCAACTTTCCGTACCCGCAGGACGTGAAGCGTTCTTACGAGCCGGGTTCGGAAGCCGGCCAGAACGTGTTTCGCGGCAACATCGTCTTCACGGAGATCAATCACGGCTACATCAATCCTGAGGCGGAGAAGTATGCCGACCGGATCATAAGGGCGATCAGCAATCGCGAACGCTGGGTCGAGAGCACGCGCGGGCCGGGTTATTACGCCGGTATCGCAACGTTCAATGAGTACATGAACTGGGGACTCGTGAGCCTGCGTTTGCTCGACTACGCGCCGCGCGAGGAACAGCCGAAGATGATTGCGGCGGTCGAGCGGATGATGACGACGCGCCGCGGCTTCCCGATGTTTGCGGAGTTCGACAAGTTTCTGGTGGCCCTTTACCAGGGCCGTCCCGCCGGCACGACAATCGCCGACCTTTATCCCCAGATCATCGCCTGGTTCGAACGAAACAACCGCTGACGCGTCCCGCTTGTAGTTTTCAAACCCAGGATAAATTCACGTCCACTCTTCACGCCGGGTGTATACTGCGCACGTCAAACGGACTCATTAGACGCCCACCAGGAAAGGAATGCCGAATGCGAACTGAAAACTCGCCCTCATCGTCTATTGGCGGAGTGGTGGACTCGGAAACCGATACCGCGAAAATCTCACAACGGTTAGCCAACTTCCAATCAGAACAACACGTCGAGCTTAGTGAGGGGTTCATTATCGAGGATGTGATGAGGAGACTTCAGGCGATATTGGACCAAAAACCGAAAGAGACACGATGGCGCCGATTTATGACGCACCCTCTCTTTTTACTCTTTGCCGGCGTGGTCCTTAGTGGACTCATGGGAGGCTGGATAACCTATGTCTACAGCGTCAAGCAAAACGAGTTGGCTGCTGAGCGAAGTTTTGCCGATGAATTAAACAAGCAGCGAATACAGAAGCTCTCAGATGTTTGGGAACGCCTTGACGAAGACGAAGGGGCGATCGATAGACTTCTTAACCAACCCGATGATCCTCAAAATCCGGATGATAAAAACCAGCGCGCAAAACAAATAGAAAAACTCATCCAGGAAGACCGGCGAACTGTTGATAAGAATAGGTTCTGGCTTGGCGAAAGCCATAGCAAGATCCATGAGTATCTGGACGCGAGTAGCCTGTACGCGATTCAAAAGCTTGTCGGCGCAGAAGACAAGCTTGATGCCTTACTGCAACATCGAAAGGCAGCAAAGTCCGACCTCGAGGCAGAGAGAGACAAGTCACTTAAGAGTATGGCCGAACGTGCAAAAGGAACGAACCTTTATTTGTTTTGAGGCGTCTTGTTCACGTCGATCTCGACCTTTGCCGTATTTGAGATTTCCTTAAGAATGTCGCGAAGCGACATCTCGTTCAACTCGACGGATACGGGACTTGCCGGATCGCCGGATTTTATCTCCAGATTCAGTCGACTCATGAACGCCAGTTTCGACACGGCGTCACGCGCTGATATGCCACGGAACCGCACCGAAAACTTTCGTCCGGATTTCATTTCAATCTGAATATTTCGAAACGTGCGAAACTCGATCTGGTTTATTTTGACGGTGCCGCGCTTATCTAGAAAGACAAGCGCGGGCCAGATGTCGGAGTTCTTGAGTTCGAAGTTGTAAAGCTTACCGGCAGTTTGCGGATAGGGAACAAAATCTATGGTCTTACCAGTTTCCTTTGCCAGCACCGCGGCCATCTGCTGCCCATCCTTCTTCCTGAACTTTATACTCACACGCTTGTCGAGCATGTCGGTCCTGCAAGAGAAATAACAGGCGTTGTTGGGGCTACAAATCGCCGTACAGCCGTCCGGGCAGGTAATCTCGCCTTTCGGACAAACCGTATCACGCGCGTTTTGGCAGGAGCAGCTTACTTGGCTGTAGGCCGATGGCGTATGGACGCTTAGAAACAGCAAGACTAGAAACACAGTTGTGAGGGACATTCTCATAACTTTTCCTCTTCAGCAGATTTGGGAGTCGTAGTTCTATATCTCGGCAATACAGTGCCGATTGTTTTCATTGCGCTGTCATGATGCATTAAGGCGTGCTGGCGTCGCTACGTTGGACGATTTTCGTTCCCGTCCGTCTTGAGACTTCATTGATGATCTCGTCCATCGTCGCTTCGGGTAATTCAACGTTCGCTACGGTCATCGGATTACCGCTGGACACGCGGAAAGGCAGGCCTGTTATGCCTTCGAAATCAGTCACAAAGGTATTGACGGGAGTATTACTCACGCCGAAGTTGAGCCTTTCTCCAGACAGCAGCGCCTTCCGCAGTCTCCGAATTGATTCGAAATCCCTTCCACCTATTCTGACGGTGCCGCGATCGGCAAGAAACTGAAGGGCATCCCACAGCGGTGTCTTTCTAAAGCCAACGCTGAACATTATGTCACCGGCGGCCTGATCTGATTTGGTCCTGGTGAAGGAAATGTCCTGTCCCGTTGATTGGGCGAGTAGAGACGTGAATAGTATGTCGGTGCCGTACGACATTTCGACGTTCGTTTCTGAGGCAAGCACTCCATAAAAGCCGGAGCATTCGGCCCAACAGTCTCCGTTGTTGCCGCAGTACTTTTGACACTTGCCATTGCAGCTAATGGTAACTGAACAAGTCCCATCGACAGCTTGACAGGTGCAATCTTGAGGGATTGACGAGGTAGTTGCTGAACTGGAAAGAGACAGGAGCGTCGCAAGCAAAAAAGCAGACGTGAGTATGGCTGCACTCATCTTCTTCATGAGGATCTTCTCCGTCGGCGTGAGAACCCAACTCGGTCCACGCAGTCTTAAGAACCAATCGAAACGAGCGGTAGTGTTGGGAGTCGTCTCAACTTTGGTTCAGGGTTGGTTTCATGTTGTGTCCTCCATGGCAGTCGGTTGCCAGGAAGCCAACATCTGGGTCCGTCCTATCAACGATAAAGATGAGGAATCAAGGAACATTTCCAACAGATTCCTGTCAGTGAGAGGCGATCGAGGCTCTCCCGATAATAAGGCGAAACACACGAGTCGTAAACATAATTTACGGCTCAGTCCCCGCTACTCTCCAAACCCATTGTCGAACGTGCAATGCGGGCGAAAAAACTTCGGTAAAGACGCACGCTCAGAGCGAACGCTTAATACTTCAAAATGACAGGTGGGTCAAGATAATTTCCGTGTTTACATAAAAAAGTATCATTTGGCTAAAAGTATCCGGTCTCGGCGGGATTAGACGAATCCGTGCCGCACCCGCACTGGGTCATCTCGCCCCATCGGCGGAAGCTCCACAACACTCTATAGTCACGGTGCTTTTACGTTGGCCAAGTGACGCATCGTCTTTACGGACTCGCGGATCAGTTTCTTCAACGTCGGCACGTGAACGTCGGAGAGTCGCTTGATGTACAGGCATGATCGGCCAGTGCGGTGTTTCCCCAACTGGCCCATCAAGTCCTTGTAGTGCTCGAATCCAGGCATGAGGTAGAGCGTCAGGTCGTTTTTGCGGGGTGAGAAAGCCGTCAGCGGCCAGTCGCCTTCGTGACCACTGGCGTACTTGTAGTGATACGCGCCGAACCCGACGAGGCTATCGCCCCACATCTGCGGCTTCTTGCCCGTAATGTCTTCCATCATCCGCGCGATGGCGAAACAGTCTTCCCGTCGTGTCTCATCCGCAATCTGGTTCAGAAACTTCTCGACACTCGCATTAGTCGGTTTGGTCTTCATCTCTGCCATAGTTTCCTCCTTTAACGCGTCGTCGGATACTTGATGCCTAACTGCTCGAGATAAGTCCCGTATTTCGAAGGATCGTAGTAATACTTGCGCATCTGTTCGCGGTACGTGTCCATGGTCCGCTTGTTGAGGTACGTGGCGGGCTTGTCCTCCGGACCGATCAACGGCTGATACCTCGTCTTAGTCTGCACCTCGCGGAAGTACTTCCATGCTTCGTTCACCAGTTCCGGTTTCGTCAGCAGATCGATCGCCGTCATCGCGATTACCTTTGCGCCCGCGATCACGCCCTTGTGCGCGATCGGAGTCGCCATCGTGACTGCGTTGGGCCAGTTGTGACCCGGCAGACCCGGAATGTTCGATGGATAGCGCAGCGTGATGGTCGGCACGTTCCAGGAGACGTCGCCGATGTCGTCGGAGCCGCCGCGGTTTCGTTGCTCGTCTGCGACGGAACCTTCAAGCGGCGAGAGTTCCGTCGCCAGCCCTTGCTCGCGGGATTCAGTTCGCGTTGGAGCGCTTTCGCCAGCGTCTGATCGTCTGCGGACCATTGCGGCAAGCCGACTTGCTTGATGTTTTCATACGCGGCTTCAGCAACAGGCTTGTTGAAGTGTTGCGGCCATGCCGAACCGAGGACGCGGGAACTCACGGTCGTATTGGTGATCAACGATGCGCGTTGCGCGATCTGGTCGCCGATATCCCGCATGTGTTTGATGTTTTCGTAGTCGAGCTCGCGGAAGTAGTACCAAACGCTGGCGAGTGGCGGAACGACGTTCGGTTGATCGCCGCCGTTGGTGATCACGTAATGCGAACGCTGTTGTGTGCGCATGTGCTCTCGGCGGAAGTTCCAGGCTACGTCCCTCAGCTCCACCGCGTCGAGCGCGCTTCGTCCCTGCCACGGCGCGCCGGCAGCATGTGCGCTCTCGCCTTTGAACGTGTACTCGACTGAGACCAATCCAGTCGCCGACGCCTGGCCCCACGACGTGGTTAGATTGTGCGTGAAGAGCACCACGTCGACGTCTTTGAAGACACCGGCGCGAACGAAGAATGCCTGACCGGCGACGAGCTCTTCCGCGATACCGGGCCAGACTTTGATCGTGCCCGGAAGTTTGCCGCGTTCCATCTGTCGCTTGACCGCAATCGCGGCGAGGATGTTGAGCGGCACGCCTGAGTTGTGGCCCTCGCCGTGTCCGGGTGCGCCTTCGATCATCGGATCGTGATAAGCTACACCAGGTTTTTGCGACGTCTGAGGAATGCAATCGACATCGGAGCCAAGCGCGATGACGGGCTTACCTGAACCCAAGGTCGCGACCCACGCCGTCGGAATCCCGGCGATGCCGCGCTCGATCTTGAAGCCCTCTTTCTGGAGAACGCCTGTCAGATACTTCGACGTGTCGACTTCCTGAAATCCCAACTCTGCGAAACTGAACACCATGTCGACCATCACTTGCGCTTGTTTCGACATGGCGGCGACGTCGGCGACTGCTTGCGCCTTGTAGTCGTTGGAAGATGAGACAGGAGTTACATTGAACAACAGACCCAGAATAAAGATTCCGGCGAGAAGTTTAGTCATGGCGGGCTCCTACACGGATTTTTAGTTCCACCGGTACTTGCGAAACTGCGGGTCGCTGTCGAGTTCGTACTTCTTCAGAAACTCCCACGCGGTCTGATTGAACTTCGCCGCTTTGTCGTAATACCAGTGATCGTGGTTCTCGATCTCGATCAGCTCCACCGGGAACCCGGCGTCTTTCAACGCGTCTCGCGTCGCGCGCACGATCTTCAGCGGGAAGAAGTCGTCGCTGTCGCCCACTTGGATCGAGATCGGGATCTTGCGTTTTGCGAGTTCGATCAGTCCCATGTCCTGACTCGACAAGGCGCCGGCGTGAATCGCAGTGGCGGCAAAGTACTGCGACTCCATTAACGACATGTGCAGCGCGAACGACGCGCCCGCGGAGTGACCGAACAGGTAGACGCGGCGCGGGTTAATGGGATACTTGCTTTTAAGCTCTTCGACTAAATCGCGCAAGTAGTCTGGACCGTCCTGCGGCGAACCCCAGCCACTCAAGTTCGACGAGTCAGGTCCGGCGACAATGATGCCTTCTTTCTTCGCGTAGTCTTTCCACTTCTCGACGAGCGACACGCCAGTGCGGTTCGACCCGTGCAGCATGACGATCAGCGGCGCTGGTCCTTTGGCAGTTGAGGGGACGTAGAGGTAATAAGCGCGTTCGCGTCCGCCGGAGGTGATCAATTCTTTGGTGATGTCGTCTTTAGCTGAAGCTGAGGAAACGCACATCAGCAAAATGAATAAAGCAACACGAGCTTTCATGTCACGGCTCCTTCGAAACCAGCGGCAGCTCAACGAAACTGGCATGGCCCTGCGAGTTATAGATTCGTTGCGTCGCCTTACGATAATCCTCGGGCTTGGCCCAGAAGATACTCTTCACAAACGTCTGCGGATTGCGATCGTAAAGCGGAAACCAGCTCGACTGAATCTGCACCATGATGCGATGGCCCGGCAGAAACACGTGGTTCGCCGTGGGCAATCCAAAGCGATAGAGCAGGGGAGTGTTCGAAGCAATCGCTTTCGGAAACTCGAGGCTCTCGCGATACCGCCCGCGAAACACGTCCGCCGAGATCATCAACTGATACCCGCCCATGTTTGGCTGCCCGGCAACCTGATCCGGATAGACATCGATCAACTTCACGACCCAGTCCGAATCGGTGCCGCTCGTCGAGGCAATCAAGTTCG
Source organism: Acidobacteriota bacterium (assembly GCA_046732935.1). Taxonomy (GTDB): domain Bacteria; phylum Acidobacteriota; class Blastocatellia; order Pyrinomonadales; family Pyrinomonadaceae; genus PSRF01. Next base: position 107,386 of record JBKPOC010000054.1, read on the forward strand.
CGATCGGCTCGCCGCTGATCTTCACCGGCGCATTCAGTACTTCCGAAGTGAAGACGAGGACATCCGGACGGCCTGACGCTTCTCGCTGATCGTCGACGAGCCAGCGCGACCAACTAGTCATATCGATCGGCCGCGCGCGATATGGAACTGGCTTCGCTGGATCTGACACGTATTCCTCGTAACCAGGTTCCGCTGATTTCGCCGTGAAGCTCGCGCCGTGGCCCGACGTGAGATACAGCGGCGTCGGTTTCACAGTGCATCCGCGCTCGCAGCCCGCGGGCCACTTTGAAAGCCGGTGCCACGTGTTCGTGCCGGTCTCAAACGCGGTGACCGGCGCCACGTCTGCTTTCGGGGCACCCTCTTTGAGATATTGATCGAGAAACGGCCGCAGCACGTCGCGACGAAACGTCAACGATGTGTCGCTGTTGAATTTGATCGCGCCGAGCGCGCTGCCGTCGCGGATCTCCTGTCCGTGATGCCACGGGCCGAGCACCAGAAACACCTTGTCGTTGTTCGTGTCTTTCGGTTCGACTGCTTTGTAGACGGCGATGTCGCCGTAGATGTCTTCCTGGTCCCACAGGCTGTGGACCAGCATCACCGGCACTTTCAGCGGTTGTGCGGCGAGTATTTTGTCGACTGCCTGATCGCGCCAGTAAGCGTCGTAACTCGGGTGTTCGAGGATCTTGCGCCAGAAGCCGACTTGCTCGAGTCCACGGCGGCGTCCGAGCTCGCCCGCGGACACGGCTTCCATGAACATGTCGTAGTCGTCGAAGTGGCTGGTCCACCAGGTGATCTCGTTGCCGCGCGTGGCCTCCTGGTCGTAGATGTAGTTGAGGCTGCCCTCCTGCCGAAACGCGCCGTTGTGGAACCAGTCGTCGCCCATCCAACCGTCGACCATTGGATTCATCGGCACGGAAACTTTCAACGCTGGATGCGGGTTGATCAGCGCCATCAAGGGCAGAAAGCCGTCGTACGAGATGCCGAGAATGCCGACGCGGCCGTTCGTTTCGGGCACGTTCTTCACGAGCCAGTCGATCGTGTCGTAGGTGTCGGTGGCGTGATCGACGTTGGTCGGATTTTGTGGACCACGAACGGGGCGGTTCATGACGTAGTCGCCTTCCGAGCCGTACTTGCCGCGGACGTCCTGGACGACGCGGATGTATCCGCCGCCGACGATGACGTCGGTTGCGTTGTCGTAGCCGGTCAGGATCGAGGCGAGGTCGGAACTGTTGGCGTGGCTCGTCAGTTCGTCGGCGTTGTACGGCGTGCGCGTCATCAGGATCGGCGCGTTGTGAGCGCCTTTCGGGACGAGGATCACGGTATGCAGTTTCACGCCGTCGCGCATCGGGATCATGACGGTGCGGCGGACGTAGTTGAAGCCCGCGTTTGTCGGTTCGAACTTGTCAGGCGTTTCGCTGGGCAGAGTTTTTACTTGCGCTGCTATCGGGAGGCAAAGCAGCAGCAGTGTCAGGAGTATTTTCATAGTCGTGATGTCCTTTAGTAGGCCTGTGCGACGTGTTGCGCAACTCACATGGAGTGAAGAATAAAAAAAATTCTGTTCCTGCGGGTGATCCGCTGGCGCTACGCAAGTCCAATAATGCCGGATCAGTATTTCACGAACTCGAATTTCAATCGCACGCTGAGTCCGGGGCTGTTGTAGAACGTGCCGAAGTTGCTGCTATCGAGGTTGTTCTGAACGTCCCGCGGGTTCCAGTGGTTCGTGATGTTGAAGATCGTCATGCCCGCGCGGCCGTGATACTTCTTGCCGCGGAAGGGAATCGTCACTCCTTTCGTGACGAGCACGTCGAGCGAGAACAACGACGGAAAGCGCCCGCCTTCATTGCGTGGACCAACGAAGTCCTGCTGCTGGTTCACAATCGAAAACGGAAACCCGCTGCGCCAATCGACGACAGGCGTTGCGACGACGTCGAACGGCAGCGAGAACTCGCCCCAGAAGAGCATGCGATTCGGCGCGTCGTACGGCAGCTTTCCGTACTCATCCGGACGGATGACCGCTTGCTTCAAGTTGCCGAAGTAATGATTGAAGTCGTTCAGGTTGCCACGAGCTTGCGACCTGACGTACGAGAGAAAGATGTTGCGTCCTTCCTGGAAACGGAAGCGCGCAACGGCCTGCAACTCGCGATAACGCGAACGTCCGGAGTTTAGCAGCAACAGGTTGCCGCCGGTGAGTGTCGCCGGAGCGGGCGCAGGTTCGAGTACGAACTCGCGTCGCGTGCTGCGCTCTTCGTAACCGAGGCGGAGCAGCAGCCGTTGCGTCAGTTCGTGATCGACCTGCGCGTTCCAGGCGACGCTGTACGGGTTCTTGAGATCCGTCGGAAGCGTGTTCTGAAACAGCCGTGGTCCGTCGACGATGGTCGTTCCGTTATTCGCAAACGTCGTGACGACGAAGTTTTGATACTGCTCGAACGATCCGACGTTCAGCGGGATCTTGTCGAAGAAGAGCCCGACACCGCCGCGCAAGACGGTCCGGCCGTTGGCGAACGGCACGAGCACGAGACCGACTCGCGGCGCGAAGTTGTTCTCCTTGCCGATCTGATCGCGATCGTAACGCAGACCGAGATCGAGCACGACGCGCGGATTGAAGATCCACTTGTCCTGAACGAACACTGAAAATTCGTTTTGCGAAAGCGCGAGATCTCCCGGGCCGGCGAAGTTGATCCTCTGGTACGTCGTGCCGTTTTCGCGCACGATGTTTACGGGCGCGTTGCGATCGCTGCCTTCGTAAGACGTGTGACTGTAGTTCACGCCGGTCTTGAACGCGTGCGAGCCGCGCCACGTCGTCGGTGCGAAGTTGTAGATCTCGAGCAGTTCGTAACGACGGCTTTCGCGATGCTGCCGGTTGAACCAGCCGCCGAAGTTGCGTTCGGGCGTGATCTGATAAGGCGCGGCGCTGTTGCCGAAGATGTCGCCGTCAAACTGCTTGGCGCTGACACTCGATTGCAGCAATGCGCCGGACTTGAACGTCGCCTGCTCGTTGAAGGCGAGAAACCAGCCGCGCTGGTGAAAGTTTGCCGTCGTGTCAGACGGGTTGAAAGTGTTGAGATTGAAGTAGTCCTGCTTCTGCGGAAAGATCGAGAAACTCGCCGTCAGACGGTTGTTGGAATTGATCACGTAGTCGAGGCGTGAAAAAGAGTCGAAACTCTCGCGCTGAATGTCGCGCTGGCGTTCGTCGAGGTCTTCGAGGCTCGGCACGTTGGTGCGGACGAAGCGGTATTCGAGACTCTGAAAGAAGAAGAGTTTGTCTTTCTTGATTGGCCCGCCGACTGCGATTCGCGGCGTCGCGGCGCCGATGCCGAAGATGCTTCCGTCGCGCCAACGCGGGCGCGGCAACACGCCCGTCACGAGATAGCGGAGGTCGTTTGTTCCCGAACGCGTTTCGATCGTTGTGACCGCGCCCGTGAACTTGCCGAACTCCGCCGAGTACGGGTTCGAGTGGACCTGGACAGTCTCGACTGCTTCCAGCGGAAGCTCGATCGCGGGCGTGCCTGTCACCGGATCCGTGACGTTCAGACTCGAAACGAGGATGCCGCTCTGGCTCGGCCGCGTGCCTTTGATGTTCAGATTGCCGTCAGGTCCACGCACGACTCCAGGCAGCAACGGCAGTGCGTCCTGAAACTTCTGATCGATGAGTGGCGCGTCGCGCAGGTTTTGAGTCGTGATGGTTGAAGGAGTCGTGGATTCAGTCCTGACGGCGTCTGTCGGATCCTCTTTCACTGTCACCGTTTCGCTGAGCGGCACTGGCTGCAACAGCGCGTTGTGTTCGACCGTCGCGTCGATCTGGATGCTGATCTTGTGTTCGTACTTCTTGAACCCGGTGAATTCGATCGTGAGCACATAGTCGCCGGCGACGAGACCGGGAAACGCGTAGACGCCCTCGTGATCCGTGACCACCTCGAGCTTCTTATCTCCCAATCGTTCACCGCTCAGCGTGACAACAACGCCTGGGAGCACTCGACGTTGGTCCGGTATATCGGCGACGACCTTTCCCCTGATACTCCCGCCCTGCTGAGAGGCGGCGGCGACAACAAAAAAAGTTAACAGTGCGACGAGGGTTCCCGTGATTCCTTGAGACATCGGCGATAGGGTAACACAGGGTCAAAGAGGTGGCCGCTTCGTTGACACTTCCGGGCCAGACAGATATAAGCCTCCGACGAAAGCCCAGAAAATGAGCGGAGTCATCTTCGAATCGAACGTGGCGGCGTCGATTGGTTTGCGAGTGTTGCTCGTCGTCGAAGACAACGGCGAAGGCGCCGGCGTTGAGAGTGCCGACAAGGTGACGTGGGGCCTCCAACACGGCGGCGGCACATTCAAGTGCAGCCGTAATCACTTCTTCTTGCCGACGGCGAACACGCTTTCGGCGGAGCGCACGTACATCACGCCGTCGGACAGCGCGGGCGTGGCCATCAAGAGTTCTCCCATCGTATTCGTCGCGATATGGGAGAACTTTTGACCGGCGCTGACGACGAGAATCTCGCCATCTTCATTCGACAGATAAATCTTGCCGTCCGCGGCGACCGGCGACGCGCTGAAGCCACTACCAATGACGGGCAGCCGTTGTCGATACACTTCGTCGCCCGTCTTTAAGTTGTAAGCGTCGAAGGTGCCGTTGTTCGCCAGCACGTAGAGAATGCCGTCGTAGATCAACGGCGTCGGCATGTACGAACCGCGTCCGGTGCGGCTCCAGATCACGGCGTCGCTGCTCGTCTTTCCTTCCGGCAACGTGAGATCGCCGCGCGCGCCGGCTTTGACGACGAAGATCGGCCGTTCTGGTCCACGTCCACTGACTACGACGAGCACGTCGTCAGAAAAGATCGGCGTCGGCGCGGTGATCTTCGAACTCCGACCAAGCCGCCACAGTTCCTTGCCAGTGCGCGGATCGTAGCCCCGAATGTAGTTCGACGCGTTGGTCACGAGCTCCTCGCCTTTCGCAGTCGTGACCACGGTCGGCGAGCCCCACGACGGAATTTCATCGCGATCAGTTTTCCAAACTGTCTTCCCGGTGTTGGCGTTCAGCGCGATGATGAAGGAGTCGGTTTGCGTGTCGCACTGGAGGATGACGAGATCTTTCCAGATGATGGGTGAACTGGCGGTGCCCCACTCGTAAGTCGGAATGTCGTAAGCGCCAACGTCCATCCGGCCCAGATCGACTTTCCAGAGCAGACGTCCATTCATGTCGTACGTGTAGAGTCCCTGCGAGCCGAACCAGGCGACAACGATGCGCCCGTTAGTCGCCGGCGTGGAGTTGGCGTAAGTCGCCTTGATGTGACGCTTCTCGCGCGGTTCGCCCTGGTAGGCGACTTGTTCCCAAACGATCTTTCCGGTCTCTTTGTCGAGCGCATAGACCATCCAGCGGTGTTGCGAACGATCTTTCGACGCGTCGCCGTCGCCGTAGAGACCGGGTTTAAAACTCGCTTTCGTATCGCTGCTGATCGCGCTGGTGACGAAGATACGATTGCCCCAGACAACTGGACTGGAGTGCGCCAGCCCGGGAATCGGCGTACGCCAGAGAATGTTCTCGCCAGTCTTGCCGTTCCACTGGTCGGGAAGGTTTTGTCCTTCGGCGATGCCTGACGCGTTTGGACCACGAAACGAAGGCCAGCTTCCTTTCGCCGGTCCAGGTTTCAAGCTCGACGAGGCATGCGCGCCGGCTGTGAGTTTGATATCTCGCGCCGGTTTCGCGACAGCTTCACTCGCCGGCCGCCAGGTACTGTGATCGAGGAGCATTCGCCGTATCTGGCAATCGTCGGAGATCAGATCGAACGAAAGGTGGGTGCCGTTCATGCTGGCACCGTACTTACCCGGGCCGGTGCATCCGTTTGGCGCGCCGTTCAGCACCATTTCCACTTCCGTGCCGTTCTTTTTCCAGTTGCCGTTCAACTTGGGCCAGCCGGTACCTTCGAGTGTGAACGTGCCGGCAGGATCGAAGTGGACGGTGAACACGCCGAACGACATCGGATCGGAGGGAAGCGCGCCGGAGGCACCAGCGGAGGGAGCCGCGGCGGCGGCGGTGGTCTTTCGATTCTTCTCGATATAGTTCCGCGCGAACTCAACCAGGTGCGGAGCCTCGCGCAGTCCGATCTTTTCCGCTTCCGCTAAGGCGTCTTCAAACTTCCAACCGTCACGCAGTACACGCCTGATTAACCAGAACGCGCCGACGCGAATCGCGGCCGTGCAGTGAATGAACGCGGGCCGGTTCGCCGGGTCGTCGGTGATCTTCAAGAACTCCGTTGCCTGTTCGTCTTTCGGATCGCGATATACGACAGGAATGTTGAAGTAGCGCAGGCCCAGTTCTTTGGCCTTTGCTTCTTCTTCGTCCGCGCGGTGTTCAGTGGGAACGCGGAGATTGATGATTGCCTTGACACCTTCGGCCTTCAGTTTTTCGAGATGTTCCAGGCGGGGTTGTCCGCCGGTGCAGAACTGCTCGTTGACGCGGACGAAGTTTCTGATCGAGCCGGGATCGTCCTGCGCGAGAATGGGCGAAACGCAGAACAGAAGAACGGAAACCAGGCGAAGCAGAGTTTTCATGTATGACTCTCCGGTAAGAATTATTGCGCCGTAGATTACAACGTCTCGGCAGCCATTCATAGGGTTTTTCAGAGGTTTTTCAGAGGCCAATGACGACCGAGACCAGCGAATGTCAAGAAGTTCCAGGCGATTCGTGTTCCTATAAGCGCTGGCTTAGCTGATATTACGGATATAGAAGACCACGGATTAAACGAATATCAGGTGCTCACGTGGCGTTAGCGCGTTAACTGCCGGTACTTGATGCGGTGCGGCGTTTCGGCAGCCGCCCCGAGTCGCGCTTTTCTGTCTGCTTCATAATCGGAGTAGTTTCCTTCAAACCAGACGACCTTGCTGTCGCCTTCGAACGCGAGAATGTGTGTGGCGATGCGATCGAGAAACCAGCGATCGTGCGAGATCACGACAGCGCAGCCGGCGAAGTTCTCGAGCGCCTCTTCCAGCGCGCGCAACGTGTTCACGTCGAGATCGTTCGTCGGTTCGTCGAGCAGCAGAACGTTTGCGCCTTCCTTCAGCATCTTCGCCAGGTGCACGCGGTTGCGTTCGCCGCCCGAAAGCATTCCGACTTTCTTCTGCTGGTCCGATCCCGAGAAGTTGAATCGCGCCACGTAAGCACGCGAGTTCACTTCACGATTGCCGAGCTTCAACGTGTCGTCGCCGCCTGAGATCTCCTCCCAGATCGACTTCTGCGGATCCAGCGTGCGGCTCTGATCGACGTAAGCGAGCACGACAGTTTCGCCTTTTCGAATCGTTCCAGCGTCAGGTTCTTCCTGTCCTGTGACCATCCGAAACAGCGTCGTCTTGCCCGCGCCGTTTGGACCAATGACGCCGACGATGCCGCCGGGCGGAAGTGAGAACGTCATGTCTTCGACGAGTAGTTTCTGACCGTAACCTTTGCTGACGTCGTTTGCTTCGATCACGAGATTGCCGAGACGCGGTCCCGGAGGAATATGAATCTCGAGATCTTCGCGGCGCTTCTCCGACGCCTGCTTGAGTAGGTCTTCGTAGGAGTTGATTCTGGCTTTGCCTTTTGCATGACGCGCTTTGGGCGACATGCGAATCCACTCGAGCTCGCGTTGCAGCGTTTTCTGCCGCTCCGTTTCAGACTTTTCTTCGCGGCGGAGTCGTTCCTGTTTCTGTTCGAGCCAAGAGGTGTAGTTTCCTTTCCAGGGAATTCCATGGCCGCGATCGAGTTCGAGTATCCAACCGGCGACGTTGTCGAGAAAGTAGCGATCGTGAGTGACGGCGATGATGGTGCCGGCGTAGTTCTGCAAGTGATGCTCGAGCCACGCGACTGATTCGGCGTCGAGGTGGTTCGTGGGTTCGTCGAGCAGCAGGATGTCGGGTTTTTGCAGAAGCAGGCGGCAGAGGGCGACGCGACGACGCTCGCCGCCGGACAAGATTTTTACGGGCGTGTCGGGCGGCGGGCAGCGCAGTGCGTCCATCGCCATCTCGAGCCGCGGGTCGAGGTCCCAGGCGTCTTGCGCGTCGAGTTTTTCCTGCACTTCGCCCTGGCGTTCGAGCAGCGCTGACATCTCCTCGTCGCTCATCTCTTCGCCGAACTTGGCGTTGATGTCTTCGAACTCTTTCAACAGATCGACTGTTTCCTGCACAGCTTCTTCTACGACTTCGCGAACAGTGCGAGCGTCGTCAAGCAGCGGCTCCTGTTCGAGATATCCGACGTTGAACCCCGGCGAGATGACTGTCTCGCCGTTGAAGTCCTTGTCGACGCCGGCGAGTATGCGCAGCAGCGACGACTTACCGGATCCGTTCAAGCCGATGACGCCAATCTTCGCGCCGTAGAAGTACGAGAGATAAATATCCTTGAGGACCGGCTTCTTGTCGTAATACTTACTGACGCCGACCATCGAATAAATGACTTTGTTCGGTTCTGTGCTCATACAGGATTTGTAACACGAATTCTAAGGAACCGTGGCATGGGTAGCATTGGAAGGTAGTCAAAGGTACCCTAAGGAATCGACCCTTAATGGACCTCAGCCCTTGCCGCTGCCATCGAACGGGCGATGAACGATTGCAATTTTAACGGAATAATCGGATCACCGGACCTCGATCAATCGATTGCCGTCAATGAGCAGTTGAACGATCGGAGACCAACGCGGTTCCAGCCATTCGAGAAGAGCACGGTTCGTAGCATTTCCGATTCGAAGCCAGACTATAACTGGCCCAACAGCCGTTCGTGCGGTCCGCTCGGCAAAGTCCTCGTCTTTTGTGACGATGATGGCATCGACGCCGAGCGCATGATTCCAGATCACGAAATCTTCGGCCCGGCAAGTCGGACATCATTGACGTGTTGGGCTGAGTGTCCCTGTTCGCCCAGCCACCGAGCCAATCCTGGGGGCAGTTGGGCATCGACCAGGAAATTCACTACGAAACCATGACCACCGCGTGATCGATCTGGGCTGCGGCGTATTCGAGAGACGCTCGAATATCGTCAGGTTCAAGATAGGGAAAATCGGCGAGTATCTCTTCTTCCGAAGCACCGCCGGCGAGCATGTCGAGAACGTCTTTGACGCGGATTCGCATCCCGCGAATGCAAGGACGCCCGCCACACTGACGCGGGTTCGACGTGATCCGATTTAGCAGTTCGGTACTCATTGGGTATGGATTCTAACACAGAGATAAAGCCACCGGCGTCGACCGTCGCTAGGTGATTCAAAGAAATACTTTGGCGTCCCGTACGATCGAACCGCGTCGCCGCCGTGAGAGTGAAGCGATTTACAGGAATTCAAAGGAAACCTGCGGCATGGATAGCACTAAGGTAGTCAAAGGTACTCAGCAATCGTTATTGGACGCTTAATGGACGCGTGTCAAGTGCCCCTTTTCACTCAACACCAACTCGTTCCCCACGCACCCAAACAACCAGCTCAAGTCTTCGGAGAATTGCTTTAATTTCCGTTGTTCCTATATGATTCCCAGCCGGAACTTATTTGCATGCTTGGTGTCACGCCAGATCATACTTGGTAGGCACCTCCTCTGAATACAGACGTTACTGCTAATCGGTCGGACCTATCTGTCCGCTCTTTAGTAACCCTTTAGTTTCCATCTGGGGCTGCGAGGTAGACTATACATGCCGCGCGTCTTCATCAGCCACTCCTCTCTGGATCATGAACGCGTGGAGCGCGAGATCATCTCTACGCTACGTGCGCACAGCGTCGAGACTTGGTACTCGACGGACAGCATCAAATCCGCTTCCCAGTGGGAGCGGCAGATACTTACGGGTCTAAGGCAGTCTGACTGGTTCCTTGTCGTTCTCACACCGCGTTCAGTCACTTCCGAATGGGTCGGGCGCGAGGTGCATTGGGCGTTCTTGAAACGGAAGGACAGGATCATCTCCGTAATGCTGGATACTTGCGAGCCGGATGATCTGCACCTCGGACTACTCCCGCTGCAATTCATTGACTTCCGTAACGAACTAGCAACGGCGCAAGATCGGCTCCTTGCTATCTGGGGTTTGGATAAGGCGACGCAGATCGAAACTCTTTATCACGGCGCACGGGAGGCGCTCGCACAAGAAGATTGGAAAGCGGCTGTCCAGCACTTGGAATCGGTGCTAATGCTCGACCCGGCCCACCCACAAGCAGAAGCGGAACTGAATCACGCGCGGCACCATCAAGAGTTAACTGTCTTATACAATGTAGGACTGGCCCACCTGCGAGAGAAGCGGTGGCACGAGGCGCTCGTGATTTTGCGGGAGGTGCACGAGATAGACGGCAATTACAAGGATGTGGTCAATTCGATTGCTCTGGTTAATGACGAACTACAGACGGAGCAGGCCGAGCGGCTCTATCGCGAAGCACTTCGTGTCGCGGATCGAGATGAGTGGGTCGCCGCCGTCGAGCAACTCGAAGCCGTGCTGGAACTCAAACCGTCGCATGCCGAAGCTCGGCGAGCGCTCAGTTGGGTGGGGCAGCAGAGGGAGTTAGTTGAATTGTATACGGCGGGACGCAGGCACCTCCAAGCGCAGCGTTGGCGCGAGGCTCTCAAGAGCTTCCGGAGGGTACGGGCGATAGACAAGAGCTTCAGGGGTGTCGCCGATTTGATCGCCGAGGCGGACGCCGGGCTGGACGAAGAGATACAGCGGTCTGAACGAGAGAGACCCGAGAAAGAGGAGGCCGAGCGGCAAGCACGCGAGCATCAGGCGGAACCAGCACGCAAGCAACTTTATCGTGAGGCCCTTGGCGCCAGCGGGCCGGAGAACTGGGACACTGCCAGAGAGCGATTACAAGTGGTTACAGCCACAGCCCCCAAGCCCAGTAACGAGGAAGTAGCCGCTAGGCTCGCGGAGGTTGGTCATGAGCAGTTGGCGACGTTATTTGACGGCGGCCTACAGCACTTGAAAAACGGCCGCTGGGCCGAAGCACTCAGCGCGTTCCGGCAAGTGCAGGAAGCAGACAGGGGGTACAAGGACGTGTCGGCTCAGATAGAGCAGGCCGAAACTGAATTAAAAGGTTTGCAGGACCGGCAGGAGCAGGAGCGACGTGAGCAACAGACCAGAGAGAAGCCCGTACAAAAGGGTCGAGCGGCAGAGCCTAAACTAAAACACTCTAAATTCGAGACGCGGCACGATGTGGAACTGGCTCCCGCTGCTGATAATACCCGCCGGAAACTTGCTAAAGTCTTGGCTATACCGATAGGAGTCTTGCTGCTCGGTATTTTGGCGTTCGCACTATGGCCGAAGCAACACCCATCTCGGGGGGGAAATTCAAACGCGACCGATACGAAGCAAGCCGCTAGCGGAGCCGATTCTTATAACCGCGCTGAAGCTTTGCTCAAACAGGATAAGTATGCCGAAGCCGAGGCGCAGTATAGGAAGGCTATCGAGGTGGAGGCCAATAATGGTGACTACCACAATGGCCTCGGGAAGGCCTTATACAATCAGGCAAAATATAAAGAAGCCGAGGCCGCATCTAGGAAAGCGGTAGACCTAAACCCCAACAAGGCTGAATACCATAATTGGCTTGGGGAAGCCTTATACGAACAGGGTAAGCTTAAAGAGGCCGAGGTAGAGTATCACAAGGCGATAAACCTCGACCCTGATAATGCGTTGTTCTATAAGAATCTCGCTAACAACTTAAGCCGCCAGAATAAGACGAAAGAGAGCCGGGTAGAGGCGCGGAAGGCGGAGATTAGATATAGAAAATCAATAGAATCGAACCCTAATGAAGCTGAATATTATTATGGGCTAGGAAGTACCTTTCTTAAACAACGTAGGTTTAAAGAAGCTGAGGCGGAGTTTCGGAAGGCGACGGATCTAAGGCCTAACAACTATAACCATCACAATAGCCTCGCAGTTGCCTTAGCTGAGCAAGGTGAGAGTAAAGAGGCTGAGATGGAGTATCGCAGGGCGATAGAGATAGAGCCGAACCATGCTGCAATTCACTTTAACCTCGGGGTTACCTTGTTACAGCTGAATAGAGTTAAAGAGGGAGAGGCTGAACTCCGCAAGGCGACAGAACTCAGCCCGGGCACCGCTCTCTATCACAGTGAACTCGGTTATGTTTTGCAAAGACTGAAGAGGCATCAAGAGGCCAAGGCCGAGCATCAGAAGGCAAAAGATCTAGGTCTAAATCGCTATCGCTTTCGCTCGTATAATACCTCAACTGGAGCAACGTGAACGTCCGCAGCTAGGAAATGGGCTCCGCTCGACTATTGTGGTTCTTCAATTCCCCTAAAACACCTTGGAGTCGTAGCGCGCTACCATAATATTGAGTGTTGTTTTGCGGTTCTGCTGGAACGCGGCTCCGGTGCTGATGTCGACGCCTCCATTTTGATCTGAAGGAAATAGGAGCCGATGTGAGCCCACAGCAGGGAATTCAGAGTATTTACGCTGAGAGTGCGATTTACAGGAATCAAAGCAAACCTGTGGCATAGTCAAAGGTACTCAAGGAATCGTTATTAGACGCTTAATGGACGCGACGGATGAGGTATGAAACACCTGTGTATCACATCAACATTCCTCCGAATTGCTTGCGGCACCAGGTTCAAGGTGTAGTTTGACGATATGATCGAATCATCTCAGATAGAGAGAATGTCAGTGACTGAGCGCCTAAAGATGATTGCCCAACTTTGGAGTTCCTCACGCGACGCCGACGAGATATCGTCACCTGACTGGCATTCAACGTGTTCTGTTGACAGGAAGGCGTGCCCAGCGCGGCGAAGCAAAGTTTCGGACGCTGGATCAACTCAGATCCTCTAAGAAGCCCTGAATGATGACTTAGTACACGAGGATGCCGCAGAAGACGTCGGTTCGGCGCGTGAAAGAAAAGCGATTTACGGGAAACAAGGACTAATCCTTCAGCAACTCACGCGCGTGGCGGCGGGCGGCGTCGGTGATTTCGGCGCCCGTAAGCATGCGGGCGAGCTCTTCGATGCGTCCGGCGCGATTGAGTTTGGTGATGTCGACCTGGGTGCGGCCGGAGATGACGGCTTTTTGGACTGCCAGGTGACTGTCGGCGAAGCGGGCGATTTGCGGTTGGTGAGTGACGCACAACACCTGGTTCGTTTGCGATAACTTGCGAAGCTTGATGCCGACAGCTTCGCTGACTCGCCCGCCGATGCCGGAGTCGATCTCGTCGAACACGATCGTGCGGGGAAACTCCGTTGCATTCGCGACCGTCTTCAACACCAGCATCAGACGTGAAGCTTCGCCACCTGACGCCACACGCGCCAGCGGTTTCAGATCCTCGCCCGCGTTCGCCGAGAAATAAAACTCAACGTGATCGATTCCTTTCGGTCCTGCCGCACCTGTCACGTCCGAAACCTGAACCTGAAAGCGCGCGTGCTCCATCGCCAGTTCGGCGATGCACTTTTCGACACTCTTTTCAAACTGCTTCGCCGCACGCATGCGCTGACGATGCAACTTTCCCGCGCGATCGAAGTAGCGCGTGCGTGCGGCGCCGACCGCAGCACTAACTTGTTGCTCGCGCTCGTCAGACGTCTCGATCTGCCGCAAACGATCCTGCGAGCGCGCCAAGTGCTCCAGCGCCGCCTCGACCGAGCCGCCATACTTCCGTTTCAACCGCGAAAGCTCAGCTAACCGGTCTTCTATCTGCGCGAGTCGAGCAGGCGAGAACTCCAACTTGTCCGTAAAGTCCCGCAGCGAGAACGAAAGATCCTCCAACACAGCGCGCGCGTTTTCCAATCCTTCCAGGTACTCGCGAAAACTCGATTCGTACTCCGCCAGCTCACTGACGTCTTTCACCGTCTGGCGCACACGCGCGAGCGCCGCGTCATCATCCTCGTAAATCCGCGCATAACTCGACTGGCTAAGCTCGGTCAACTTTTCAACGTTCGAAAGCCTCCGTCGCTCCTCTTCGAGCCGCTCGTCCTCGCCAATCGTCAACTGCGCGCGCTCCAGTTCGTCGATCTGAAATTTCAGTGTGTCGACCAGTTGAAACTTCTCGGCATCATCGCGCCGCAACGTATCGAGCTCGCGCTGCAAACTATTCCAACTCTGGTACGCCTCGGCGACGTCGTCGCGCAAACCATTGCCGAGCGCGAACGAGTCGAGCAGTTCGAGATGGGTGCGCGGATTGAACAGCGTCTGCTGATCGCCTTGCCCGTGAATGTCGACGAGAAACTCACGCAAGTCGCGCAGCAGCGACTGCGTTGCGAGTTGGTTGTTGATGAAGATCTTGTTGCGGCCGGCGGAAGAGAGTTCACGACGTATGATCAGTTCCTGATCGAAGGAGAGACCCGCGTTCTCGAGCAACAGTTCGAGATCAGGATTCGAATTGACGACGAACAGTCCCTCGATGAAACCGCGCTCGGCGCCCGACTTCAGCAGGTCGCTCGTAAACCGCCCGCCAATCAGCACGCCCAACGCGTCGACGATGATCGACTTGCCCGATCCCGTCTCGCCCGTAAGCAGATTCAGCCCCGGTTCAAACTCAACCTGAAGCTCGTCGATCAGCGCGATGTTGGAGATATTGAGGAATTGAAGCATTCCGGCCCACAGATTACATTTTCGGAACGCAAATGAGAAATAAAAAATGGAAAATGAGATGCCATGGCGCTGAACTTAATCGACGTTCTGCTCGGCATCGTGATCGTGCTGAGTTTGCTGAACGGCTATCGCCGCGGGTTCATTCTCGGTGTGCTCGATCTCGCCAGTTGGATACTCAGTCTGCTTGCTGGTCTGCGTTACTACCACGCGGTTGCGCAGTGGTTAGGTCCGCGCGTCGATTTTTGGCCGGAGATGTGGGACCAGCCGATCGCGTTCGTGCTCGTAGCGTTGCTCGTCGGCGTGATTGTTCATGTGATCGGCAACGCGTTGCTGCGTCGCTTGCCCGACGACGTCCACGAGCGTCCGATTAATCGAGCATTAGGCCTGCTGCCGGGACTCGCAAATGGACTGATAACAGCGGCGATCATTTCGGCGCTGCTGTTGGCTCTTCCGCTGAGTGAACGTCTGAGCGAGCGCACGCGCGAGAGCGCGCTGGTGAACCGTCTCTCCGTTTACGCAGAACGTCTCGAGAGCCATCTGCGCCCAGTCTTCGGCGAGGCCATCGCCAAGACTCTCAACCTGCTGACGGTCGAGCCTGAGTCAAACGAACGCGTCACCCTGCCGTTCACGGTCAGTACGTCGAAGCCGCGGCCTGATCTGGAGAAACAGATGCTCGATCTGGTGAACGGCGAACGTGTCGCTAACGGACTGCAACCGCTGGCGCCCGATCCTGAACTGACTGAAGTCGCACGACGCCATTCAGCGGACATGTTCGCGCGTGGTTACTTCGCACACGACACACCTGAAGGGCTCTCTCCATTCGACCGAATGAAAGAAGCGAACGTTCGTTTCCTCACCGCCGGAGAAAACCTTGCGCTCGCTCCGACCCTTTCCATTGCGCACACCGGTTTGATGAACTCACCCGGCCATCGCGCGAACATTTTGCGCCCGCAATTCGGCCGCGTAGGCATCGGTATCATGGACGGCGGCATGCGCGGCCTGATGGTGTCGCAAGAGTTTCGAAACTAGACGACGTTCGTTATTTAGAGACGTACAGGAGCACTTGCTTCTTTCCGCTTCGACCGATGAGGTAACCGGTGAGTGCTCCGATTCCCGCTGCCAGCACCACGACTCCCGCCACCACGCTGTCGCGCGTCTCGAAAAAAGTATCGTTTTCATTTACATCGCCGGCGATGCCGAGCGCCGCTCCAGCGCCCGCTCCGATTCCCATACCGATCAACGTCGCTTTGGTAGCTGATTTCTTAACGACCTCGGAAACGCTCGCGACGTCTTCACGTCGTACCTCCTTGCGAGCGTTTTTGACCGTCAACGAGAGCGTAGTTGCAGAAACGGAGGCAAAGTTTCCGTCGACTTTCTTTCCGTCCTTGAGTTTGACTGAGAGCTTGGTCCCGCTGTTCAGGCCGTTGAGCCGTGACCAATCCGTCGGTGCTGTTTGTGCCGCCAAGGCGAGCGGCGAAAGCAAGAACGAAAGCAGTAGGACCACGACGGTCGTGATCTCTCTCATCGGGTTTCTCATAGACCTCTCCTTTAGTGAGTGTCGGTCGATTGATTTTTCCAGAGACGGTTTGTCGGTCGGTACGCGGCATATGATAAGCCGAAACCTCTCCACAACGAAGGCGATCTGGGCTATGATCCGGCCCACACGGAGGAGACCCCACAATGCCCAATGTGAAGGCGACTTCGATCACTTGGTCTACATCCATTCGGTTTGCGATTCTTAGCATTTCTTGTGTGCTGCTGGTGGCGGCGGCGTTGCCTGTGGTTACGGCCCAGGACGGAGACGAGGCTGCCGAGCAGGAACTCGCGAACGGCCGCAATCTGCTGCGCCGAAAACAATTCGATGAAGCGTTGAAGAGCTTTAAGCGCGCGAATGAAATGCGCGGCAAGAAGTGCGTCGAGTGCTTCAGTCTGATGGCGGAGGCGTACTTCGGGCTCGAGGCTTACAAGAACGTCCTCGAAACGACCGACAAGGTCATCGAGCTCGGCAGCGACGACAAGCAGCTCATCGCGAAGGCTTACAACTTCAAGGGACTGGCGCTGCAAACGCAGGCGGAGAAGAAGGACGAGAAGAAGCTGCAAGCGGCGGAAGCTGCGTTTCGACAGGGAATAGCGATCGAGGGCGCGGCTCCGGTAATGCATTACAACCTCGGATACGTGCTGATGCAGCTCAACCGCGAGCAGGAGGGCGCCGCTGAGTTGCAGCAGTACATCAAGCTGCAACCGAAAGGCGCTTATGTCGAGGCGGCGAAGAAGTTAGCTGAGAACCCGCGACGTGCGCGGGAGAACTACGCTCCTGACTTTTCGTTCACGACCTCGGAAGGGGAATACATCGCGCTCGACGATTTAAAAGGGAAAGTCATACTGTTGGACTTCTGGGGGACGTGGTGCGGGCCATGTGTGGAGTCGGTCCCGGAGCTGCGCAATCTTCATAAAAAGTATTCGAAGGAGCCGTCGTTTGTTTTGATCGGGATCAGTTCGGACAGTGATGAGCAGGTCTGGCGCGACTTCACTGCGAAGAACAAGATGATCTGGCCGCAGTATCGGGACAAGGATCGGCGCATTCAGCGGGCGTTCGGCGTGCACGCGTTTCCGACGTATATCGTCATCGATCATGAAGGCATCGTGCGGCATCAGAGCATTGGTCTGAGTTGGAGCCGTGCCGCGACGCTCGACGAGGTGATTCGCAAGCAAGTGAAGATCGTAGCGAAGAGCACGGAAGCGCAGTAAATCCGTGCTTACTTACGGCGGAGACACGTACGCAGCTCGGGAGTGTCTGTGAAGCCGCACTCACCGCTGGCTTGCCGCTCGCACTTCGCGCGCTTGTAGCATTCGTACTCCGGACGGTACTCGCATGTTGTCACCACTTCTTCATCCGCGCACACCTGGCGCGAACATCCCGTCTTGAAGCACGGCTTCTTGTTTCCCGAAGACTTTTGATTCTCAGCAGACGACGAACCTGATGCTTTCGCACGTAAATAGAACTGCGTCGCCTTCAGTGTCTGCGATCGTCCGGCTGGGCCAGTCACCGGCTCGTGCGTTCCACTGACGAGCACTCCTTCCGCACCCGTCATCGCCTTCAAGGCTTCACTGACCGCGCTCTCAGACGCATTCGCGCTAGCTAGATCGACTCCCGCAACGTTGCGGCTCACGCTCGTATTCAGTTTCGCTTCGTGATGCGTCTCACACGGCGCGGCGACACAACGAATGCCGCGATCACGCACGCGGAAAAACGTTCCCGAAGCTTGATTGCCGCTCGCAGGCAGCCAAACTTCACGCGCGTTCAGCACGCCATAAGTCCCACGTCGATTGCCGCGCGCGGTCAACGTCCCACGCACCAGCGCGCCATCCTTATCCGCTTCCGGTTGTCCATTCCATTCAATCGACGCCACGTAACATTCGGACATCGAGCCTCCGTTTGCACAGCGCGTGCGCGCCTGATTGACGAGTTTTATGAAATAACCGCCGCACATCGGCGACGCACATCGCCGCAAGTCACGCCGAATCGTGTAAAAGCTCGACGTACTGGCGACTGGATCCGGCCCCGGCGCGGCCGTTTTGATAAGCGGCAGCGCGACGACAAGTGCGAGGACTAACCCGCGAATAATCATGGAGTGTTCTCCTTTACACAGAGATTATAATACGCCGCATGGCCACATATCTTTCGCGTCGCAAGTTTCTTTCACACAGTGCAAAGTCAGCGCTGGCCGTTGCAGCCACCGGCTTGATCGCGGGTAAAGCCGGTGCGGTGCTGGTTAACTCGGTTACTTCAACGCAATCTGCCGCGGTCCAGCCCGTGTTCACCCGGCTCGACGAATTCATCGCGCGGCATATGCGCGAAACGGGCGCGCCGGGAATGACTCTCGCGCTCGCGAACCGCGACGGTCTTATACGCGCGTCGACGTATGGGTTTGCTGATACGAAGGCGGGACTGCGAGTCGTAAACGAAACGATGTTCGAGATCGGATCGATTTCGAAGTCATTCGTTGCGCTCGCGTTGCTGCAATTGAGAGAAGAAGGAAAGATCGATTTCCACAAGCCGGTCACGAATTACCTGCCGTGGCTCAAAATCAACACGAAGTTCGACGCCGTCACGCCGCACCATCTGTTGAGCCACAGTGCCGGACTTCCGGGCGCGCCGCTGCTGTTCGACGCCTTGCTTGGCGAGCTTTGGACCGCTTACGAGCCCGGCAAGCGTTTTCTGTATTCGAACACCGGCTACAACATTCTCGGGTTCGTGATCGAAGCCGTCGACAAACGACCATTTGCCGATGCGATGCGTGAACGTGTACTCCTGCCGCTCGGAATGAGCGCGAGCCGGTCTACGATCACGAACGACATTCGCAAGAACATGGCGATTGGTTACGAGCCGCTCGCGGAAGGCAGGCCGTTTCCGTCGCACGGGACGTTGGCGGAGGCGCAGTGGGTTGAAGTCGACATCGCGGCTGGAAGTATCGCGTCAACGCCGTCTGACATGGCGAAGTACATTCGCATGCTGCTCAATCGGGGTGCGTTGCCGAAAGGGCGGCTGATTTCGGATGACAGTTTCTCCTTGTTCATCAAACCCGCCGTCGATTCACCGTATCGCGGTGAGCCTGCGTCTTACGGGTACGGTCTGTGGGTGAGCGACATCGAAGCGCACAAGCGTTTGCGACACACGGGCGGGATGGTTGCGTTCAGTTCGGCGCTCGATGTTGATTTGACGGCGGGTGTTGGCGCGTTTGCTTCCGTGAATGCGAACTTGCGCGGGTACCGTCCGGTTGCAGTGACGAAGTATGCGGTCGAACTTTTCAACGCGTCGCTGGCCGGGAAGACGTTGCCGGACGCGCCTGCTCCGGCGCCGCCGCCGGAAGAAGTGAAGAATGCGGCCGACTATGCAGGGACGTTCACCGGGCGTGAGGGAAAGAAGCTCGTGCTCGTTGCCGAGGGTGAAAAACTGATTCTCGATCACGCGGGCCGCCGGATACCGCTCGAACGTGCCGGCGGTGATCGGTTCATTGTCAAGCATCCGGATTTCGATACGTACCTGCTTGGTTTCATTCGCGACAATCGCGTGGTTACGGAAGCGTATTATGGTCCTGACTGGTATGCGGGTGAGCGGTTCACCGGTCCGCGTGACGTCGAAGGCCGCAAAGAGTGGGAAGGATTTGCGGGCCACTATTACAACGACAGTCCGTGGTATGGCGACACGCGCATCGTTTATCGTCGCGGGCGTTTGTATTTGGAGGGCGTTCAGCCGTTGGCGCCGCGCTCGGATGGAAAGTTTGGCATCGGCGATCCCGAAGCGCCTGACTGGATGGCCTTCGAATCAATCATCGACGGCCGCGCCATGCGCCTGAACTTCTCGGGCATCCCCTTCCGCCGCATGTTCACGCCATGATTCTTTTAATTCGTGTTGCTGATGCGGTAGAGGTGGGTGGCGCTGCGGATGAAGAGGGAGCCGGCGGAGACGGCCATCGACGCGAGGGTTGGGCCATCGAGCTGGTTGGTAGCGAGGTGTTTTAATTCTCGGCCGGGAGCGATCACGACCGATTCGCCTTCCTCGCTCAGAAAATAGATCTTTCCGTCAGCATAGATCGGCGACGCGGAGTAGTTGCCTCCAAGCCTCGCGCGCCATAGTTCCTGGCCCGTCTTCGCATCGACACACGTCGCGATTCCGTTGTCGCTAACCATGTACAACTCGGTGCCCACGAGCAACGGCGAAGGGGTCAACGGAACACCGCGATCGAGCCGCCATTCGATCTTCGACTTCGTCACGTCGCCACGTCCATCCGGCCGCACCGCGAGCAGCGAAGCTTGTTGGAAACCGGTGCAGATGAACACCAATCCATTGCCATAAACCGGCCGTGGCACATTCGAAAATCCTTCGCCGTACTTCACCTGCCAGATCTCTTTCCCGGTGCGCGGCTCGTACGCAATCGCGCGAAACGCACCCGGGCTGATCACCTGATCGCCGCCTGGCAACGACACGACGAGCGGCGTGGTGTACGCCTGATAACCTTCGCGCATCTTCTTCCAGCGAACCTTGCCCGTCGCTTTGTCGAGCGCGACCACGAACTGCACGTCGTTCCCGTCGCAACTCACGATCAAAAGGTCGTCATAAACGACGGGCGATCCGCCGGTCCCGTGTTGCCCGTTGTCGTACTCGAGCCGCGTCTTCCAGACGATCTCACCCGACTGCGTGATACACGCCGTCCCGAACGCGCCGAAATGCACGTAGACGCGATCGCCTTCCACGACGGGCGTCGGCGAAGCAAAACTGTTCTTCGAATTGGTTAACTTAGCTGACTTGAGATGAAAGATTTCGACGTTCTGAAGTATCGCGCCGGTGTTGGCATTGACTGCGATGGCCCGTAGCGATTTGCCTTCGTCGGTGGCGGTCGTCAGCCAGATGCGATCGCCCTGAATCACCGGCGACGACCAACCGCGTCCGGGAATCTCCACTTTCCAGCGGACGTTCTTCGTCTCGCTCCATGTCAGCGGCAGGCCGTGCTCTTCGGATATGCCCTGGCCCGTCGGCCCACGAAACTGCGGCCAATCCTCCAACCACGGATTCAACAAGAGAAGAAGAATGAGCGCGAGCATTACATCAACAACGACTCGACTCGATGCGCGTGGACCATCTCTTCGCACGGCGACCAGGCGAAGACTGTGAACTTCCCATCCTGCGAAGCGACCAGCGAAAGCGCGTCGCGCTGATCGTGCACGAACTGCGCCGCTGAAAGATGGCGCGTCCCACCGTGCTCCGTCGGGTGAACGACGACGGGAAGATTGCCGACAATCGGCTCGGTGATCACCCACTTGTCGACCGGCGGCCGTCCTTCCGGTCTCCAGATCTTAGCTCCGAACGCAAGCACCTCGTAACGATCATTGATCACAGTTGCGCCGTCGACGGCAGTCAATCCACCGATCAAGTCGACTGCGCGACGCACTTCGATCTCCCACTCGCGCCGGTCTTCGTAATCGACCTTCTGCCGCAGCAGGTTCGTGAGCGCCGAAAATTCCGGACTGACGGAGTAAAGGATCGGTTTCGCTATCGACTCACGCCAGCGCTCCGTTCCCGCCGGCACCACGAGCAGACTTCCGCCATGACCCTGGGCGCGCATCGACGCCGACAGTTGAACCAGAACGTTCAACGAATGATGCGGTCCATTCGTCGCCGCCGCGGTGAACGCGAGCAGCGCTTTCAGCAACACCGGACAGTCAGGCAAACTCGTGCCTTCCGAGTCGATCACTTTTACCTGCTCGCCTTTCAACACGACGACGTTCGCATATTTGCCGAAACCGTCGAGCCGTCGATGTTTGACGACGAGCAATCCGGGCTCGATATCTTCAAGGACGAAGCAGTAACTCGGAATCGACCGGGTCGCTCCCCAAACTCGCAATTCCTCTCCGAAGGTCCAAACGCCGAGATGAATCTCCGGTCTCTCGACGGCAGGCGCCAGCTTCGTCAACACAGCGGCAGTCAATGGCAGCGAGTTTTCAAAGACCAGCGGCTGTCCCGACTTCTCCGGCGGCAAATAGGCGAGCGAGATCTTCGGAAAGCGGCCTTCCTCGGGCCGAAAGCTGGCCCAGAACGTCGCGTTGATGATCGCCGCGACGGCGTGCGCATCCGGTTTCGGCGCCAGCTCAGTCTCGCCTTTTTTTCGCGCCTCCTCGAGCTGACGCGTGAAATGCTCTTCGACGAGTGGCGCGACGAACCTTGCCGCTTGATATGTTGGGTTGTCTTGCATGTACTACTTGCCGGTGAAGAGTGTGTTTTCGTCGACGAAGCAAAGACCGTTGCCCCATGGATCGTGGGCGTAGAAAGATCGTTCACCCCACGGGCGTCTGACGATGTCGCCGGCGCTGGCGCCATGAACGTCTTCAGTCGATAGACAGTTCAACTGACGAGCGCGCGAATGAAACGCCTCGAGGTCGTCGACGGCGAAATAGATGTTGTCGGGAAGCGGTTTTGGTTTGAAGTCAGCACTCTCGCCGGTGACGTCGACGAGCGCCAGGATCACCGGACCGCAGTCGATATAATGCCGGCCGCCGCGCGGAATCCGGCGCCCGCGATCGCCGAGCAGCGTGCCGTAAAACTCTTCAGCCTGGTCGAGATTGTCGACCTGGAGAATGATTCGATACAGTGTTGGGGCCATGGCAGATTCCTCTCCGAGAGATTAAATCATGACTAAGATTCCAACCGCGAACACTGGCATTCCTTTTCCTTTCATGCTGGAGGAGTTGGAGCCGATTCGTCCAACAATAAAGCGGATGTTCGGTTTCACGTACGTCTATCTCGACGACAAACTGTTATGCGCTCTGCGCGATAGTGTGAAACAACCGCGATCCAACGGCGTATGGTTATTCACGACGAAAGACGAACTTGAAAGTTTAGGACGGGAGTTTCCCGACCTGTCTCGCCGTTATCTTTGGCGCGCCCGTTCGGGAAACAACGCCTGGATCGTGCTCGCGTCGAGACTCGAAAACTTCGAAGAGTATGCGTTCAAGGCGTGCGAATTGATGGTGAATGGCGATCGCCGGATCGGCAGGGTCAGCAGGGGACACGGATGAAGCGGATTCTGGTGATTGGTTCAGGTGGGGCGGGGAAGTCGACCGTCGCCACCAGACTCGGCCAGTCACTCAATCTCAAAGTTCATCATCTCGATAAGTACTACTGGCGGGCCGGTTGGGTAAAGCCGTCGCCCGAGGAGTGGTTGCAGACGGTAACCGAACTGATCAACCGCGAGTCGTGGATCATCGACGGGAATTACGGCGGCACGCTGCCGCTGCGGCTTCAAAGATGCGATACGATCGTCTTCCTAGACATGCCGCGGCTGCTGAGTCTGTGGCGCATCGTGAAGCGAAATTTCCGCTATCGTAACGGAGGCCGCCCGGACATCGCCGAAGGTTGTCCGGAAAAACTCGATTTCGAGTTTGTCAGTTGGGTGTGGAATTACTCGCGGCGGACGCGTCCGGGAATCGTCGAACTGATTCGCACGCACGGTGAAGGGAAGCGTGTCGTTTGGCTGCGTTCCAAATGCGACGTCGAGAAGTTTTTAACCGATCCAAGCGGGGCTAGTTCACAAACCGCCGCAACTGCACACTGATCGCAAAACCGATCGCGATGAACGTGGCGATTAGCGACGCGAGACCAGCGCTCATCAACGGCAAAGGCACGCCGATGACGGGTGAAATGCCGAGCGCCATGCCAATGTTGATGAAGATTTGAAACGTGAGCCCGCCGACGAAAGCCATGATGAAGAGCATGCCCATGCGGTCGGAGGCGCGCCGCGCGCAGGTGATCAGACGTGAGAGCAGCACCATGTACGCGATGAGCACGAGTATGCAGCCGATGAAGCCGGAGTTTTCGGCGGTGACGGCGTAGATGAAGTCGGTATGCGGTTCGGGAAGAAACTTCAGACCGCTCTGCGAGTGTTCGACCGACGAGCGAGAGCCAAACAGTCCACCCTCGCCAACGGTCAGAATCGACTGCCACGTGTGATAGCCGATGCCGCGGCGATCGGCGTTCTCGGGATCCCAGATGACGTTGATCCGCTCCTGCTGGTAAGCCTTGACCGCGCCTGTCTTCACTCCAAGCCAGTAGGCGGTGGGGATCATCACGACGGCGATGAGCGCGCTGGCTACAACCAGTCTTAGCTTGATCGCGGAGAGAAACAGCACGACGGCGAGGATCGGCATGTACGTTAGGACCGATCCGGCATCAGGCTCGAGCATGATCAACGCAATCGGTAACCCGAGGATCAAGCCGCCGATGATCATCTCTTTCAATGCCAGTGGTTGCACGCGGGTCTTGCCGAAGTAACGAGCCAGCATCATCGCCGTCGTCACCTTCACAAACTCCGACGGCTGAAACTGACCGATGCCCGGTACCTTGATCCACGCGCGCTGGCCGTTAATCTTCAACCCGAAACCGGGAATCAAGACGATGATCAAAAGTACCAGGCCGAAGAAGTAGAATGCAGGCGCGAGGTGCAGCAGTTTTCTGTAGTCAGTGAAGGCAATGGCCAACATCACGACAAGACCGATCGCCAGGCCAATAAGCTGTTTGACCCAGTAGGGTTCAGTCGGTTGCGCGTTGCGGATCTCGTAAGTGCCGAACAACACGATGCCAATCGCGAGGAACGCGAGTATCCAGTCGAAGTCGCGCCAACTCCGTTTGTGAATAATTGCAACCATCTAAAGTATTGCCGATTGCCGGGTGCTATCTGTTACGAACGACTGCTTGCTGTTGTGCCGGGGCAGTTGGCTGTTTTGGCTTAGCCGTGTTGGGCGGTTCGTTTTTGGCGATTTGCGGTTTCGGCAGTTGGTTGGGAGGTTCCTCGTGCCGGGTCTTGCGATAGTAAGCGTCATAAACGCGGCGGATGGCGGGCGCAGCGTGCTGTCCGCCGAAGCCTGAGTTCTCGATCAATGCGACCATCGCGATTTCGGGTTTGTACGCGGGAGCGTACGTAACGAACCACGAGTGGTCCTTGTTCTTGCCGGTATCCATACCGAGCCTGGCGACCTGCGCTGTTCCTGTCTTGCCGGCGATGTCGAAGCCATCCATGCGAATGCCCGCGCCCGTGCCGCCGGCGTTTACTACGCTCCACATGCCTTCGACTACACGATGCTGAATGTCTTCCGGGATCGGAAGGAGCTTGGGATTCGGCCGTGAAGGATCCAGTGACTTGAAGCCGACTGGTTGGCGGAAGTCAGCGTCTCCCTGCCGCCCGTACGGCTCGACTTCCTTGAGTACGTGAGGGATGTACATGCGACCGTGCATACTGATCGCCGCAACGGTTCGGAGCAACGAAATCGGCGTGATGATGTCGTAGACCTGTCCGAACGATGAATAGACAGTATCGATGTCGCGCCACTCCGGATCGCGCGGCTGCATGCGCCGTTTGAACTCGCGCGATGGCGTCCAGCTCACAACTTCATTCGGCAGGTCGATGCCGGTGCGACGGTTGAGCTCAAACTCGTCCACCATCGCGGCGATACCGTCGATCCCCATCTTTAAACCGAGACGATAGAAATAACCGTCGCAGGAATGAGTGATGGCGGTCTTGATGTCGGGCGTACCGTGATTGCCCATGCAGCGCGTGAACTTGTTGCCGACCTGAATGCCGCCGCCGCAGACGAGGTTCGAGTGCTCGAGCGTGATTGCTTTCTGTTGCAAGCCCGCGACGGCCATCGGAATCTTCCATGTCGAGCCCGGCGGATAACGGCTCTGCACCGCGCGGTTGAGCAGAGGCGTCTGCGGATCGTTCAGCAGCGCAGCGTACTCGGCGCGGCCTTCTTTCGTCGTGATTCTTTGTGAGAAGAGATTCGGGTCGAACGTCGGAGCCGAAGCCAGCGCGAGTATCTCGCCGTTGTTCGGATCCATGGCGATGATCACACCGCGCTTCGTCGCCGATTCTCTGAGTTGTTCTTCGGCGGCGTTCTGGAGGTCGAGATCGATCGTGGTGACGAGGTCACGGCCCGGAATCGGGTCGACGATCTCGATCTCGTCCTGAATGCGGCCGCGGCTGTCGACCACGACTTCGCGATAACCGTCTTTTCCGCGCAGGTAGTCGTCGTAGATCTGCTCGACGCCGCTCTGGCCGATGATGTCGCCGGGTTTGAGTCCCTTGTCTTTATAAGATTGCTGCTTGAGTTGTTCGGGACTGATCTCGCCGACGTAGCCGAGCACGTGGGCCAGCGAGCCGTTCGCGGGATACTTTCGCTGCGGCTGTTGTTCGACGCGCAGTTCCGGGAATTCGAGAGTGTGGGCTTCGACCCAGGCGATATCGCCCGGAGTTGCGTCTTCCTTCACCTTGATCGACTCGAACGCCGGCAGCGATTTCACCAGATCGAAGCGTTCCTTCAAGAAGTCTTTTTCGAGGCTCAAGCCTTCGGCAAGCGGTTCCACCAGGGCGCTCAAGTCTTTGCCTTTGACGTCTTCGCGCGTCAGGATCACGTTGTAGGTAGGGCGGGAGTCGACGAGCACGCGTTTTTCGCGATCGAAGATGACGCCGCGAGGCGCGGGTATCGGCAGCCGGCGTCGCCGCTGGTTCTCGGCAATCTCCGCGTAGCGCTGGCCCCTGACCACCTGCAAGACGTAAAGCCGGACGGTCAGTGCGCCAAGCATCAGTATCACCAGCACCTGAACGAACCTGAGCCGCGCGCGGAGATTTTGTGATGTGTCTTCGAACTTCATTGCCTCACCACGGATACCACGATTTTACCTTCTGCGCAATGACCCTGTTGAGCGACGCGCGACGCGCCGCCGGGTGGCGAACTGGCGTCGCTGAGCCGAGCGCTCCGCGACGATCGAATCGATCAAGTAAAGCACCAGCGTGCCGACGGCGGTCGTGGCGATCAGCTTGTAGGAGATCGTCTGCATGACGGGCGCCAGCGGCGGGTAATTCAATGCCCGGTGCCAGAAGACGTAGATTAGCGAATCGAGCACTGTCGCGGCCGCCAGTACTGGGATGCGTAATAATGGATTTTCGAGGTTTACCTTTGTAGCGGCGAAATAAATGATGTAGGCCGTCAGGGTTTTCGAAAAGCCGCCCGCGCCGATCAAGCCGCCGCTTTGGGCGTCGACGACCAGACCCGCCAGTGTTCCCACGACCAGCGCCTGCCATGCCTCGCGTTGCAGGGCAATGTAGACGACTACGACGAGCGGGAAGTCGATATAGATAAGCGGCTTCCAGATCGCGCGCAGCGAAAGCTGCAACGCCAGCGAGACGATCAGAATTACGGCAATCTTAAGAGGTGGCATCGTTAACTATTGGCGATGCAAGGGGCAATGAATTACTTCCCGGGCTTTTCAACATTTGGCAGGGTCTCTTGGGGGGCAGTACGTTGAGGAGCGTGGTAGAGAAGCACCGCCACCTCCTCTAAATGGTCGAGCTGAGCGCCGGGTTGAATGAGAATCTGGTGGGCCTGCGTCGCAGTGCCATTTCTTACGTCGACAACACGTCCCACGTTGAGCCCGGGCGGGTAGATGCCATCCTGCCCGGTCGTCATCACGTTGTCGTTTACCTCTACTTTCTCCAATCCTGAAACGTACCGCATTTCTATCAGTGCAACACCCATGTCCGCGCGGCCACGCACCGAACCGAGCGCGCCGGACTGGCCCAACTGTCCGACCACCGCGCCAGCGCCCGCCTTCTCGTCCGTGATCAGCATCACCTGCGCCGCAAACGGACTGACCGTGATGACGCGGCCGACAATGCCGCCGCCCGTCACCACCGGCATGTTGACTTCGACGCCGGATGTGCTGCCGCGATCGATCGTGATCGTGTTGAACCAGACTGACGGGTCGCGCGCGATGACCCGGGCCGGGACGGATTTGATCTCTTTCTGCTCGTTGAGCTGCAGCAGATCTTTCAGCCGATCGTTTTCGGCCTGGGCCTGGCGCGCCTGGTTCAACTCCGTCTCCAGCGCCGCCACCCGCTGCTTCAACTGGTCGTTCTCCTGCGCCGTCCTGCGGAAACTCCACATCTCCTGAAAAAAGCCGCTCGTCGCGCCGCTGGCTTTCGACGAAACGTTCTGGAGTGGCGAAGCAAACGTCTGCGTCCAGATGCGCAGTATTTTCTGCTGCCCGTTTGCGTCGCGCGCGTCGACGGCCATTACGATCAGGTTGATGATGAGTAGCGAGAAAAGCCAGAGGGGAGCGCGTTGGCGAATCTCTTTTTGTGTGCGAACCGAAGCCATTTCTTCTTAAATCCGTGGTTCACATGCCGCTGGTCATTGTGTTCTCCCACTTCACGCGCTTGAGCAGGTCGAAGTCGGAAAGCATCTTGCCCGTCCCCAACACAACCGACGCCAGTGGATCGTCTGCCAGTGATACCGGCAAGCCGGTCTCAATCGACAGTCTCTTATCGAGGTTCTTCAACAGCGCGCCGCCGCCCGTAAGCACGATGCCGCGTTCGACGATGTCGGCCGAGAGCTCAGGCGGAGTTCGTTCGAGCGCGACGCGTACGGCGTTGATGATCGTCGCGATCGAGTCGGCCAGTGATTCGCGCACCTCTTCGTCGGTGATCGTGATCGTCTTAGGGATTCCTTCGATAAGGTTGCGGCCGCGCACTTCGTACGACAGCGGCTCGTCGAGTGGATACGCCGAGCCAAGTTCGATCTTGATTGCCTCCGCCGTCCGTTCGCCGATGAGCAAATTATACTTTCTCTTGATGTACTGGATGATGGCCTCATCCATCTCGTTGCCGGCCACGCGCACGGCGCGCGAGTAGACGATACCGCTCAAGCTGATCACGGCGATATCGGTCGTTCCGCCGCCGATGTCGACAACCATGTTGCCATGCGGTTCGGTAATCGGAAGTCCCGCGCCAATCGCCGCGGCCATTGCCTCTTCGACGAGATAAACTTCGGAAGCTTTTGCACGATAGGCGGAGTCTTCAACCGCACGCCGTTCCACTTGCGTGATCTCCGACGGAATACCGATGACGACTCGAGGGCTGACCCACGTTTTGCCGTTGTGGGCCTTGCGAATGAAGTGCTGAAGCATCTTCTCGGTAACTTCAAAATTGGCGATGACGCCATCTTTCATTGGCCGAATAGCAACGATGTTTCCGGGGGTTCGACCCAGCATGTCTTTGGCGTCGCGGCCCACGGCTTCGACCTGGTTAGTTACCTTATTAATAGCGACGATCGAAGGCTCTGACACGACGATGCCGCGCCCCTTCGCATAAACCAGTGTGTTTGCCGTTCCGAGGTCGATAGCCAGGTCGCTGGAAAACAGACTGAAAATAGATTTAAAGGCCACTAGAGTCTATTCACTTCCGTGGAGGTAGTTTTGGACAACTGCGTGAAACAAATAAAACGGGAAACTGTAACACGGATTAGAAGGATTGAGTTAAGCCTGATTCGTCCAAATCTGTGTTTACGTTAACGGGGAGCGTGGAATCGGGGGATGTCGCCAGGTCAGCGGCAAAGCGCACGCAGTTTTTGTTGGCGGCCTTGGCTTCGTACATCGCCGTGTCAGCGCACGCAATGAGCTGCTGCGGCGAAGATGCATGCTTCGGAAACGCGGCGACGCCGAAACTCGCAGTCATCGAAAGCTGCAAGCGGCGTCCGCCAGTGAACTGATGCGTGCGGATCTTGTGGCGAATACGTTCAGCCACCTGGCCCGCCAGTTCAGTTCCAGTGTCGGGAAGGACGATGACGAACTCGTCGCCGCCATAACGAGCAACGGCATCCGTATCGCGAATCGACGACAGAATCACGGCAGCCATTTCCATCAGCACGTGCGAGCCGACGAGGTGTCCGTGTTCGTCGTTGACGCGTTTGAAGTCGTCGAGATCGAGGAACAGAGCGGCCACGCTCGATCCGTAACGCCGTGCGCGACGGATCTCGTTCAGCAGGAACTGGCGCAGGTAACGCGCGTTGTGAAGTTTGGTGAGGTCGTCAGTTTGCGACAAACGTTCGGCTTCAGCGATGCGAACAGCATTGGCGAGCGCCGACGCGATCGGAAGTGACAGCGAATCAAGCAGCGCAACCTCGGCCTTTTTGAAAGCATGTGAGCCACTGCCTTCACGGATTCCTTCGAGCACGCCGAGTATTCGCTCGCCGCAGATCAACGGTACGGCGACGACGAACTGCGCGCGTTCTTTCTTCTTGATGATTCCCATGCCAGCCGCTGCGCGTTTCGCGGCCCGGGTTTCGGAGCCCAACGGCAGCTCCAATTCTCCAGTCAAGCGACGCCGCCATTCCTCTTCGCTCTTGACGCTGCTCGGTTGGCCAGGTCTTCTAACCGCGACGGCTTCGAGTCTCGAAGTCTCGACTCCTTTTGTTTCCGAGAAGAGATAGATCGCCCAGCGATCGGCTTTGACGAGTCGTTCGAGTCCAGCGAGGGCGCTGTTTGCCGCGCCGCTCTGATCGCTGATGAAGTGCAACGACGCAACGAGATCGAAAGCAGCACGCAAGTGACTGGCCTTGATCTTCGCCGGAAGAGACGAAGAACCGGTCTCGACTGGCTCTTCAATAGGTTCGGAAAGCGGGAGATCGGTCGTGCCGTGCGCCTCGATCTCGCGCAGCAGTGCCGGAAGTTGCGCTGACTTGTCGGCGATGGCGACGAAGCCGAGCCGTTTCAGCGTCGGGCTGTCGAGGCTGCGCAGATTGAGACTTTGATAACCGTTCGTATGCCGGCGGCAGGCGACCAGCGGCGCGCTTGGCCAAAATGCGCGCGCATGATCGATCGCGGTGTGCAGTTCGACCATGTCGGCGCCGGGCACGACTTCATAAAGGACAGCCAACGGCGATGGAATTTCAGAATCGGCGGCACCCTGATTCTTTTTCTGTTGAGCTAGTGCGACTTCCACTTCCACTTCGCGAAGACCTTCGATCAGCGTCTTCACACCAGCGGCACGCAATGCCTCGATCAACTCGTAGGCAGGTGCTTCATGAGCGTCCGTCAATAGAATTACGTGACTCGACATGCTCGCTGGTCCTTTAGGCTCCTCGTGCAGCGCGGCTCGAAAGTGAGACTTTGTACTGGCTGCTGTTTCCGTGTGGATCCTGCGCCTCGACCGTGACTTCACGCGTCGCCCGCGCAGCAGTGATTTGGATCTGGAACGATCCGTCAGTAGCGACGATGGTTTCGCGATCGCCGACGCGTATGGTCGTGCCTGGTTCAGCACGACCGCGGATGAGATACAGATTTCCGCCGAGCAACTCGGTCGAAAGATTTAAGACGGACACTTGCGAGCCAGTGCCGCGCGTCGCGACGATGAACTTAAGCGGATCGCTCCAGTCGCTCGCCTGGCCGCTCGAAGCCGTCGCGCGAACGCGCCAGAAGTAAACACCGGGACGTAAATCGCTGGCCCCGAGCTCCGTCGCTACCAACTGGTCTCGCTCGATTACCTTTCCGTCGGCAACGAAGAAAGGCGACGTCGCGACTTCCACACGGTAGTAAGCAGGCGTACCCGACTGCGGACGCTGCCATTTCAACGCTACGGTCGCTGCGCCGTTGTCACCCACGAAAACCTTCTCGAGATCGTGCGGTTGCGCCAGTTGCGGCACATCCAGCAGCTTTTGCGCTGGTGAAAGCCGGCCTGAGTTGTTGACCGAAACGTACTCGCCGCCCTTGATGGACGTCTTGTCGCCGGCGCTGTTCGTCGTTTCGATCTGACCGGTGGCGACGCGAATTTCTTCAGTACCTTCCGGGTTCACGCCGAAACTGGCGTTCGTCTGCTGACCCATCGTGTTCTTGGTCTTCGGCGTTTCGACTACGTTCGTCGTGCCATCGGCCTGTTGTTCAGTGCGGACCGACAGTTGACCGCTTTCGACGTGGACGTGGACGTTCGTCCGTTTGCCGTCGTCGCCCTTGGCGTTGTCGCGGACGATGATGGTGCTGTTTGGTTTGACTAACAGCGTCGAGCCGTCGGCAAGAGCGATGCGAGCGCGGCCGCTGGCCTGCGTCTGCACGGTATCGCCCGGGTAGAGTTCGGTATCGGCGTTGGCGGCAATGGTCTCGCGAGTCGCCGCCCGGATGACCCGTACGTCCCCTTCAAACGACACGAATCGGGCACCTGACGGGTGCTTGATTTCGGCGAAGTTTGCGAAGGGATTGCCGTACTTTTTGACGTAAATCACCGCTCCGACGGCCAGACCGCAAAGCAGAAATATGGCGATTACCAGATAGACAAAGCGCTTCTGAATAATCCACCAATCATAGGCAAACCGACTGGTTCTATTTGCAACCATGAGATAAACCGCTTAGGAAGGGGCCTAAAAGTTGAGATCGTGTGCGGTTAAGGCGCTAATCAGGCCGCACATTATGGGTGTGAGTCCGTGAAATGGTGTCGGGCGGCAGAAAACCCGCCTATTTTCCTGGCAGCAACACTACCGATTCGGAATTTAACACACGAGGGAATCCGTGTTCAAGCACGTTTATCAGTTTCTGGAGGAAGGAAGTCCGCGGGGAGATCGACATGAATCGTCGCCTCCTCATCACGATTAAACAGCAGGGAGGCGATTACCGATCCCACCAGCACGACGGCAACGAACACGAGCGAGAACCAGATAGGGATGTGGACGCCAACGGCCACGACCAGCATCTTGAGCCCAATAAAACTCAGCACAATTGCCAGCCCAAAACGCAGGTACCGGAACTTCTCGACCACGCCCGCCAGCAGGAAATACATCGACCGCAGGCCTAAAATCGCGAAGACGTTCGACGTGTAGACGATGAACGTGTTCGTCGTGATCGCGAAGATCGCCGGAATCGAGTCGACGGCAAAAATCAGGTCCGTGACTTCCACGACCATCAGCACGAGCAACAGCAGCGTCCCGGTGCGTTTGCCGTTCGCGACGGTGAAAAACTTCTCTTCCTCGTACGATCGCGAAATCGGCAGGAACCGCGTGACGAAGCGAATGAGCGGGTTCTGATCCGGATGGATCTCGACGTCGTCCTCGCGAAACATCTTGATGCCCGTGTAAACGAGGAAGGCGCCGAAGATGTAAATGATCCACTGGAACCGGTTGATCAGCGCCGCGCCGACGAAGATCATCGTCAACCGCATGACGAGCGCGCCCATCACGCCCCAGAACAGCACGCGGTGCTGAAACTTCGACGGTACTTTGAAGTACGAGAAGATCAGCAGGAAGACGAACAGGTTATCGACTGACAGCGATAATTCGATCAGATAGCCGGTCAGAAACTCGAGCCCGCGCGTCGAGCCCTGGTAATGGAAGACGAGCGCGGCAAACAGCATCGCCAGCGTGACCCAGACGCCGCTCCAGATCCACGCTTCCTTGTATCTGATTGTGTGAGCTTTGCGGTTGAAGAGCCCGAGGTCGAGGCTCAGCATGGCTAAGATAAATACACTGAATCCTATCCACAACCCCGTTGAGCCGCTAACTGCATCCATGTAGAGGAGAAAATAGCATTTGAATTCTGGTCGGGCAAATAAGGACTTTGGTCTTTGGCTTTTGGTCTTTGGTCTTCGATACTTGTGCTTTCGATCGAAGTCCAAAGACCCAAGTCCAAAGACCCAAGCCCTACGAGGTTGCAGCCGTTCGTTCGTCTCCCGTAAAATCCGCGTTTCGTTGAAAGGTACTCAACCATGCTTAAACAACTAGGACGACTCGAACGAACCCGCAATATCGTCATACTCGGATTTGCCGTTTTGATGGCCGTCAGCTTGATCGTTTTCTACGCGCCGGGCCGCACCGCCAGCAATCTCGATCCCTCGCGCAACACTGAAGTGGTCGCGAAGGTAGGATCGGAATCCATCACCGTCGCCGACATCACCCGCGCCAGGGAAAATTTCCTCAGAATGACGGGCGGCCGAATGTTCGGAGGCTTTGGCAGCCGCGAGTTTCTCGACCGTCTGATCAGCAAGTACGCGATTTTGCAGGAGGCAGAGCGGTTGGGCCTGTCGGCGAGCAACGCCGAAGTGGCGGAGAGGATTCGCGCGCAGTACAAGAATGCATCGGGCGAGTTGGATATCGAGAAATACAAACAGGCCATTACGGCGGAGTTTGGCGACGTCGAGAAGTTCGAGACCGACACCCGCGCCGAACTCTCGGCGCAGAAGCTGAGAGCGTTTCTGAGTGCCAGCGTCAACGTTTCGGACCAGGAAGTTGAAGAGGAATACCGTCGTCGCAACTCATCGTTCGACGTGAGTTACATTTCGTTAACCGCCGACAAGCTCGCCGCGAAGATTCAGCCAAGCGACGAAGAGATGCGCAGCTATTTCGAGAGTCACAAGACTGATTACCGCTACCTCGAGCCGCAGAAGAAGATCCGCTACCTGTTCATAAATACTGAGAAGGCCGGGGCGAAGCTACAGATCTCGGACGCCGATCTCAAAGCCGAGTACGATCAGCTCGATCCCAAATTCAAAGAAGCCGGCATCAAGATCCAACAGATTGTATTGAAGGTTGCGCGCCAGGATCTCGACCCGCAGGTCGAACAGAAGGCGAAAGACTTGATCGCCAAGTTGCGTGGACCAGATGGCACCGGGACAGAGCAGGCGTTTGCGGAAGCTGCCAAAGGCCGCTCGGAAGATCCGGCTACTGCCGCAAACGGCGGGTTCCTCGCAGCGCCGTTTAAGAAGAACCCAAACAAAGTGAACGGCCTTTACGATCGCGCGGTCGACATGCGAGTGGGCGAGGTGTCGGACATCCCGATTCGTTACGGCGGAAACTGGTACATCCTGCGTCGCGGCGATTCTGTTCCGAAGACGTTTGAACAAGCCAAGCAGGAACTGCTGGTCTCTTTGCGCAACCGGCGAGGCTACGGAGTCGCCTTCAAGCTTGCACAGAAAGCGGCCAACCGGTTGAAAGAGACGAAAGATCCGCAGAAGGTGGCCCAGGAGTTCGCGGCCGAAGCGAACATGTCACCCGCGGACATGGTCCGTGAGACGGCCTACATCAAGCCGGGCGACGACGTGCCGAACGTTGGCGTGAACCAGCAGTTTGAAGGATCGCTCGTGCCGCTCAACAATCCCAACGACGTGGGCGAAGTCACCGGCATCAAAGACGGTTTTGCGATCCCGATACTCGTCGATAAGAAGGAGCCGCGGATCCCTGAGTTCGACGAAGTGAAGACGAAAATCGCCGAGGCGCTGAAGCAGCAGCGCGCGAAGGAACAGCTCGAACAGAAAGCGAAAGAACTGGCTGCGTCAGTGAGTGGACCAGGCGACCTCAAAGCCGTGGGCGAGCGCGAAGGATTCGACTCCGGGCTTGAAGAAGGATTCAAGCGCGAGTCGACGCTCGGCAAAGCCGGCGCGAGCGAGGTGCTCGACGACGCGATTTACAACTTGAAGGAAGGCGAGGTCACCAGGACGCCGATCAGACTCGAAGACAAGTGGGTCATCCTTGGCCTCGTCAAGCGTGAGAACGCCAACATGGGCGGCTTCAACGCCGAGCGAGATCGCATCAAGGGGACGATGTTGAGAGATCGCCAGAGCCAGGTCTTCGAAGACTACGTCACCGCGGTTGAGCAGCGGATGAAACGGGAAGGAAAGATCAAGATTTACGACAGTGTGCTCAAGCAGTTGGAAGCGGATGAGCCGGCTGCCCAACCGCTTCCTGGTGGATTGAATTTCCCGCCGGGTAAAGAGTAACCGCGGATCAGTTCCCCATCAGCGGTCCTATATCAGCTTGTGGGACCGCTGTGCGGATCTGCAATTCGTTGGCGTCCGTGACGATTTGCAGGTTGGTCAACGCGCTCTTGGCCAGAACTCCTCGCGCTCCGGACAAACGTCCGACCATCAACGCGCCAAACTGTTTCAATCCTTCCAGCGTATCGCCGAGGCTCTTCGCTGCTTCGGCATTTACCGCGCGCGCCGCGAGGAACAGGTTCAGGTCCTTCTCAGTCGTTCCCACCGATCCGTAAACCTGTCGCAGCTTACCTAAGTCCGAGGCGATCGGCGCATTGCCGATATCGAGGGTTGCCACCAACTGCTCCGACATGTTGGCGCCGAAACCAATGACGGCATTCGGGTCGCGGCTGGCGAGTGCGATCAGTTCGCCGTTCGCGCGTTTCGAGCCGCGATTTGCATCGATCAAAGAATGAACGCCGGCCGGATCGCCGAGCGCCAGCGTGTTCGTGTCGAGCGGCGTCACTGCCAGTTCGTTGACTTTGAAATCAAACACGCCAAGCACGCCGATGTAGTGATCGAGAGTGAAAACGTAGATCGTCTTGCCCTGATACTTCTCTTCACGATACTTGCCATTGGTAGCAACTCGACCTGCCGCCATCATCGCGTCCGCGCTGAACGAGCCCCTCGCGAGCGCGACCGTTTGGATCTTCGTCACGCCCTCGCCGGGATACGTGAACTTAGCGCTGAGCGCAAGCTGATCGAACATGCGCGGGTCGAGCCCGGTGCGCGTCTTGAAGTCTTCGATCGAAGCGGTGAGCTGGGCGAGCCGTGTGGGATTGTTCGCCAGGATGCGCGGCATCGCTTCGTTGAGAAGTTGTTTGATCTTGATCTGGGCCACCGCGTCGGACGGCGGCAGCGAAGCCATCAGCCCCGCGGCTGCCGGCGCCTGGTTGCGGTTGCGCGTCTGCGCTGCCGCGTTGCCGTGTAGCAGCGCGAGAGCTGCGACAAATACAAATGCGAAGTTCAGAAATCTGATTTTCATGCGAAAGGCCTTTCTAATAGAGCGAAACTCAAGGATTCAAACGCGCGCTTTTGAGTTGCTTCCAAAGGTCGCGAAACGCAATCTTTTGAAAATTGGCGGGTATTTGAAACAGTTCTTTTTCGGGCGCAAGCACGATGTTCGTCAGTTCCATGGCGGTGCGCGTGCCATCAGCCGACTTTGTTTCGGACTTTACCGGCATTGTCAGTGTTTCGTCGATCCACATCAGCGTCTCATTCTGGGTGACGTTCTCGCGGGCCGAATTGTTAACAACGATCCGGTATTTCTTCGCGTTCCGGCCGCCGACGGTTTCAGTCCCGAGTGGTTGATAAGTGGCGCTAATCGGGTCCGTGTGCAACAGACGCTCCGGGAAGTTCTCGTCGTCTTCTGTTTCCAACTTATCGTCGGCAGTTGCCGCTGCGTAGACTTGCTGACTCGGCAACAGCACAAACCTGCCTTCCGGCAGTTCCAGGTAAACGACTGCTTCAGACTCCTCGCGGCGCAGTGGACCGTCGCGCGCAATCAGCGTTTTCGTGACGGTCGTTTCGCCTTTCGGAGTCACGATCGTTATGGTCCTGGTTGCTCGATAGCGGTCCGGTTCGCGTGTTTGAAACGGCGGCGTGGTGGCGACGATGGTTTCAGGAGAAGCATTGCTGTTAACTGCGGGGTTAGTAGAAACCCGACACGACGTGGACAACAAAACGAACAAGAGAATCAACGCGCATCCGTGCGTGCGCATGGCATGCGCGCGCGGCAAGTTCATACTCGTTCCAGCAACAGCGCGAGGCCCATTCCTCCGCTCACGCAGAGCGTGGCGAGTCCGAGTTTCGCTTTCCGCTTCTGCATTTCGTAGAGCAGCGTCGTAGCGATGCGAACGCCGGTGCAGCCGATCGGATGGCCCAGCGCGATGGCGCCGCCGTTGACGTTCAGACGTTCGGCCGGAAAGTGCAGCTCACGATCGCAGGCGATCACCTGGGCGGCGAATGCTTCGTTCAGTTCGATCAAGTCGATCTGATCGATGGTGAGTTGTTGTCTGGCGAGTAGCGCGCGCACTGCGGGCACTGGTCCGATGCCCATGATCTCGGGCGCGACTCCCGTGATCTCGTAATCGACGATTCGCGCTTGCGGTGTGGCGCCGGAGTTTTTGACGCCGTCTTCACTCAACACGACGAGCGCCGCCGCGCCGTCCGTGATTCCGGAAGAGTTCCCGGCTGTGACTGTGCCGTCCTTCGAGAAGACTGTCGGGAGCTTCGCGAGCTGTTGCAGCGTTGTTCCGGCGCGATAGTGTTCGTCTCGCCTGAAACTGGTCTTCTCGCCTTTGCGTCCTTCGACGTCGAGCGGCGTTACTTCGTCGTCGAACCTCCCTGACTCGATTGCGGCCTCCGCTCGTTGTTGTGAACGAAGCGCGAACTCGTCCTGTTCGGCGCGCGAGATCTCGTATTGCCGCGCGAGATTTTCAGCCGTTTCGCCCATCACCAATCCCGAAAGCGGATCGCCGAAACCGTCGCGATACATGCCGTCGACGAGTTGCATGTTGCCCATGCGCATGCCCCAGCGAGCGCCTTCCGCGAAGTAAGGCACGCGCGACATGCTTTCCGTGCCGCCGGCGAGAACGGCGTCCGCTCGGCCCAACATGATCTCCTGGGCCGCGAGAATGATCGACTTTAGACCCGACCCACACGCCTGATTGACTGTGAACGCCGGTACCGTTTCGGGAACGCCGGCGCGGAAAGTGATTTGACGCGCGACGTTTGGACCACCGCCCGCCTGACGCGCACAACCCCAGATCGAGTCGTCGATCTGATCCGGCTTCACGCCCGCTCGACGCAAGCTTTCTTTAGCTGCTGCAACACCCAGATCGGCCGCCGACCACGACGCTAGCGTGCCGCCAAAACGGCCAATCGGAGTACGTACTGCGCCTGCGAGATATATGGTTTTCATTGTTGACCAAAATGGTAGCACAGGGTAGAAGATTATCCGTGGATCCTCACGCCATACTGCAACAAATCTCCTCACTTCTGCGACAACATGCGGAATGGTTCTTCATTTCGAACGCGGGAGACGCACACTCTCTGCGACGATCGGAGATCGACGTCACCCTTTCGCATGGCCTTTTGGTGTTGTCGTGTTGGACTGAAAAGGGTAGCCGGAATTGGCGTATTCGCGACTGTCACTGGAACGGACAGACGCTCGTGTTGCAAGCATCGCGAAGGATGGGCGCTGAGCGGCCGTTACTCGAGTTGATTCCACGTGTGCCGGCAATTGCTCTGGCCGCGACGATCCGCGCTGCGCGACAGGTCCGTCGCGATCGTCTGGCCCAACTCGCCTGTGACTTACAACCGAAAACAACGATCGAACGCTGCGCTTTGAGTCCTGGTACGCGCCCCGGCCAGCCCGGACGTTACGCGCGAATCCTTATGCGTTGGAAAGGCGAACGCATAGCAGTCATGGGGCCGGTGATTCCGACACATCCATCGACTGTCGACGCGTTTCTGTCGTCAGCCTTGCTCTGGTTTGCGCGGACGCGGGAACGAAGGAAGCCGCCATTTGTTGAGCAACTCTGGTTGATCGTTTCCGAAGAGCTGGTGAAGTCGCTGTGCTATCGCGTGGCTTTGTTGCGCGAGAGTTTGCGACAGGTGATCAAGCTGTTCGTTGTCGACGACGAACTGCGCGCGCTTTCGCCGATGACGTGTCCCGAGCGACGTGAACTATGGACGAAGAAGTTGGCCCGTTTTCCTCCGGTGCACGCTGCGACACTCAGCGAACAAACGCGCGCGATCG
Source organism: Acidobacteriota bacterium (assembly GCA_046732935.1). Lineage (GTDB taxonomy): Bacteria > Acidobacteriota > Blastocatellia > Pyrinomonadales > Pyrinomonadaceae > PSRF01. Next base: position 146,771 of record JBKPOC010000054.1, read on the forward strand.
TCGTCGAGGCGCCTGATGCGATCGACGTCGTCCATTCGCGTCACGGCGAGACGTTGCGATACTTCGGACTTCCGTTCGCACGCGTTCGGTCGTTGATGGGCGTTGAAAGAGTCTGGTTCGGCATTGATGCCGCGCACCGGCGATTACTCGACGACGCGTCATGTCGTGAATGGCTCAATCTGCTGCGCGACTTACGAGAACATCGTTGCGCCTCGACTCTCGATCGCCGTCACGCCTTCTATCGCAGCGCTGCCGAAGCATGGCTCGAGTCGTTACTTCGCCGCGACATCACGAGACTCGATCCCGGACTGATCATCGCGCCGCTTCATGCGCAGTTTCGCACGGCCCACAGCGGCAAGCTCGGCATTAGACCAATCGATCTGCTCGCGCTGCGTCAGGATGGCCGTCTCGTTGTGATCGAACTGAAAGCTTCCGAAGATCGCGAGCACGTCTTACAGGGTGCTGATTACTGGCGGCGCGTCGAAGCGCATCGCCGCCGCGGTCACATCGCGAAAGCAAAACTCTTCGGCGACAAACGAATCAAAGACGAACCGCCCCTCGTCTATCTCGTCGCGCCGACGCTGCGCGTCCATCCTTCTTTCCACACACTCGCGCGCTGCATCTCGACCGACATCGAGATCTATCGCTTCGATCTCAACGAAGACTGGCGCGCCGGCGTTCGCGTCATGCGACGCATGCGCGTGAATTAGTGTTTGACGAAAATGCTCTCGGGTTCTTTGGCGACGGGAGGAGGAGTCGGTTTCGTGACGGCCGGCGTGGTCATGGTCGACAAGGTGTCGTCCTTTGAATAGATGCCCTGCACGCGCATCTTGAATTCATCTGGGTTCGACGCGTTGTGCAGCGCTTCCTCTTGAGTGATCAGACGCGACTGAAGCAGATGGAACAGCGACTGGTCGAACGTCTGCATGCCGTATTGCGAAGTGCCTGCGGCAATTGCTTCGCGAATCATGTACGTCTTCTCTTCGTTGATGATGTGATCGCGAATGAACGCCGTCGAGACAAGCACTTCGATCGCCGGAACACGGCCCGCTCCTTTCGCAGCACGGACGAGTCTCATCGAGATCACGGCTTTCAAAATTCCCGCTAACTGGATGCGCACCGATTTCTGTTGATGCGACGGGAAGGACGAGACGATGCGCGTGATCGTTTCCGTGGCGTCGAGCGTGTGCAGCGTTGAAAGCACGAGGTGGCCCGTCTCCGCCGCGGTCAACGCGGTTTCGATCGTTTCGTGGTCACGCATTTCGCCGACGAGGATCACGTCCGGGTCCTGGCGCAGCGCACCGCGAAGCGCTTCGGCAAATGAGCGCGTGTCGACGTCGACTTCACGTTGCGTCACAAACGACTGCTTATCGCGGTGCAGAAACTCGATCGGATCTTCGATGGTGACGATGTGGCCGCTGCGGGTCGAGTTGATGGTGTCGATCATCGCCGCCAGCGTGGTCGACTTACCGGAACCGGTTGCGCCGGTCACGAGAATCAAGCCACGCCGCTCTTCGGCGATCTTGTCGATGACGGGCGGCAGACCGAGTTGGGCCGTGCTCTTGGTGTGGTCCGGAATGACGCGCAGGACGATGCTCACTGTTCCGCGTTGCTGGAAGATGTTGGCGCGAAAACGGCCCAGGCCGGAGACGCCGTAGCCGATGTCGACTTCCGACACCTCTTTGAACCGCTGCTTTTGCCGGTTGGACATCATCGAGAACGCCATGTCCAGTGTGTCTTCCGGCTTCATGCGGGGCGCGTCGGCGACCGGATGAAGCTCTCCGCCGATGCGCATGACGGGGAAAGCGCCCACTTTGAGGTGGAGGTCCGAAGCGGCATGACCACAGGCAATTCGCAGGAGATCGTCGATTTTCACGGCCATGAAATGTACAGATAACCTTTCGGGGCTTGGAAAAGAGGTGGTTTTTGGGGACTTTCTGCGCGGGAAGGAGCGCCGGGCTTTAGAACTTGCGCCGGCAGCGAATATACCACAGATTACGCAACCTCGCGCAATCTGTGGTTTTTCAGGTGTTGAGAGAGAAACAGCAAGTTGGGTAGAAAGAACAAGTCAGGAAGGGGGCAACGCCCCCGCTCTTGCTCGAGCGGGGGCGCGCTTTGCTTGCCCCTTCCTGACTGTTCTTGTTTACCGGTAGCCGTTCAGCTTTGAAGCCTAATCGCGGCCGACGATCTGAAAGGAGAGCATTGGGCCGGTCTCGTCAGTGCGAGTGGTAAAACCTGCGGGATCGGCAGGCGCCTCCGTTTGCTCGTTGACGTAGGTCAACCAGTTGCCGGGAGCGGGCCGATCGCCCTTGGTGATTTCGAAGAAGACCTTCTGGATTTTCTCGGTGACTGGTCCGCGGCGGCCGCTGCCGACGGCGATCCGGTCGACTGAACGAATCGGCGTGATTTCAGCAGCCGTGCCTGAGAAGAAGAGCTCGTCGGCAACGTAAAGCGCGGCGCGTTGAATCGTGCGCTCCTTGATCGTGATGCCGAGTTCCTGGCAGATCTGGATCACACTGTCGCGCGTGATGCCCGGCAGGATCGAAGACGAAAGCGGCGGAGTCAAAACAGTGTCGCCGGTGACGAGGAAGATATTCTCGCCCGAGCCTTCGGAAACGTAGCCGCGATCGTCGAGCGCGATTCCTTCGGCGAAGCCGTTCAAAAGCGCTTCCATCTTGATCAACTGCGAGTTCATGTAGTTGGCGCCGCTCTTAGCCATCACCGGCATCGAGTTGGCGGTCAACCGGTTCCACGTCGAGACGCAAACGTCCACGCCTTGTTCGAGCGCTTCGTCGCCCAGGTACTTACCCCAGTCCCACGCGCCGATGTAGCAGGCGAGCGGATTCGGAAACGGGTTCACGCCGAATGCCGGACTCGCTTCGTCGAGACTGCGAAACAGGATCGGGCGCAGGTAACACTGGTCCATCTTGCTGCGGCGCACGATTTCAACGGAAGCGTCGCAGAGATCGTCGAGCGTCCACGGATGGTCCATGCGATAGATTTTTGCGGAGTTAAGAAAACGCTGGATGTGTTCGCGCAGGCGGAAGACAGCGGGACCTTTCTTAGTCGAATAACAGCGGATGCCCTCAAAAATGCTCGAACCATAATGGAGCACGTGCGACATCACGTGAACCTTCGCGTCGTTCCAATTGATGAATTCACCATCATGCCAAACGACATCGCAGATTTGTGGCGTCCTCACGTCTTTAATTTTGCCTTCTTTTGAGAACATGTTATTTACTCCTTAAAGGGAAATTACCGGATCGGAGGCGGGTCCTGACCGATACCGTGAACACTAACAACCGGAACTTGGTCCCTGAACTAGCGCGAATGGATGTTAGACATCGCACAATACAGTAGTTGCAGTTCGCTTGGCAAGAACGCTTGCCTCGTGTTTATTGGTTTGCTCGTATTGTTTTCTGCCTGTAAGTTTGAGCAAAAGATGGATAACCATAATCAAGGCTCTCCCTCGACTGAAACAACCAATAACGACCCACTTTCAATTCACCGGCGCGCCATTACCGTCGACATGCACGCCGACACCGCGCAAAGGCTGCTCGACGAACACGTCGATCTGCAACAGCAGCTCGGAGACGGACATTTCGACGCCGTGCGCGCAAAAACGGGCGGTCTCGACGCGCAGTTCTTTTCTATCTGGGTCGAGCCACAGTTGTTTGGCGGCAGCGGTGCGAAGGCGGTGAAACGCGCTGACGATCAGATAGCCGCAGTCCGCGCTTTGGCGGAAAAACATCCGGAAACTTGGGTTTTTGCGACTTCTGCAGCCGATGTTCGCCGCGCGGCTGAACAGGGGAAAATTGCGGCTTTGATGGGCCTTGAAGGTGGTTACGCGATTGACGATAAGCTGGAAAACGTCAAGCGTTATTACGATCTCGGCGTGCGTTACATGTCGCCCGCGTGGAGCGTCAGTACGACTTGGGCGGGTTCGTCGGGCGAGGAAGTGGGCCGGACTCGCGGGCTCAACGAGTTCGGCAAGAGCGTCGTGCGCGAAATGAACCGTTTGGGAATGATGGTCGACGTGTCGCACGTTTCTGATCCGACATTTTGGGACATCGTCCACACTTCGACTGCACCTGTCGTTGCGACGCACTCCGCGTGTCGCGCACTTGCGGACGTTCCGCGGAACCTTACCGACGACATGATCCGTGCGCTTGCGAACACAGGCGGAGTCGTCAACGTGATTTTTTATCCGGAGCATCTCGAGGCTGGTTGGAGTCAGAAGAAAAAACAAGTCGACGCGGAGATTGCGGCGATGGTCCAGCAGGCGTCGGCGGACGAGCCCGGTGACGCGGTGCACAAGAAGCTGGCGCGCGACCGCGTGCGGATGCGCGAGTATGCGCAGCGTTTGCCGCCCGTTGGCGTGGGGCGGATCGTCGATCACATCGATCACATCGTGAAACTCGTCGGCGTCGATCACGTCGGCATCGGTTCAGACTTCGACGGCGTTCAGATCACAACGTCGGATCTGGCGTCGGTCGCCGACTTGCCGAACCTCACTAAAGAGCTTTTGCGTCGTGGTTATTCCGAAGCCGACGTGAACAAGATTCTCGGTGGAAACATGTTGCGCGTAATGGATGCAATGAAGAAATGAAACGGCCGCGAATAGGTTTCCACGCTCCGATCAAAGGGGGAGTTCACAACGCGCTGGTCGTCGCGAAGGACACAGGCTGCGACACCGTGCAGTTGTTCTCACGCAATCCGCGCGGCTGGATGGCCAAGCCGCTCACGCTCGAAGACGTTCTGCTGTTTCGCAAAGTTCGCAAGCAGACGAAGATTACTCCCGTACTTATCCACTGCAACTACCTCGTGAATCTCGCCACCGCTGACGATGTGTTTTTAAAAAAATCGCGCGAGTCGTTTCGCGAGGAGGTCGAACGCGCGTTGCTGCTGGGTGTTGATTATCTCGTCGTGCATCCGGGTAGTTCGCGCGGCGCGTGCGAGACTGATGGGATCGCATTGTGTGCGCAGAGCCTGAAGATCGCCTGCAAGGGCATTAAGTTTGACAAGCTTCGCATCCTGCTCGAAAACACCGCCGGCCAGGGCGACTGCATCGGGCATCGCTTCGAGCACCTCGCGCAGATCATGGAGTTGTGTCCGAAGATTCCGCTCGGCGTTTGCTTCGATACGGCGCATGCGTTCACCGCCGGGTACGACATTCGCGAGGAAGACGGCCTCGACGCGTTGATCCAGCGAATGCAAAAGACGGTCGGCATCAAGAACGTCCGTGCCATTCACTTCAACGACTCGCGCGCCGTCTACAACTCGCGCGTCGACCGCCACTGGCACATCGGCGAGGGACACATCGGCGCCGAAGCCCTCCGCCGCGTCGCCCGCCACCCGAAACTGAAGCACGCAGCCTTCATCCTCGAGACGCCATACGACGATCCCCGCGCCGATACCAAGAACCTGTCAATGTTGCGTTCGTTCGTAACCGACTGCTAGAATCCCACGCAAATGTTTTCGAAACCGTTTACAACCCTCGTCCTACCGGTGCCGCTTCTGCGTCGCGCGAATTAGCGTGACTTCGCGGGGCGGCGAATTCTAATCATTCTTCAATCCGTGTTCCCCATAAATGCTGGGTAACGCTTTGTGCGGTCTGCGCAAAACGTGTTAAGTAAAGATTGGATACCGTTATGGACGAAAAATACTTTCCTGAACAGATAGAAAACAATTGGCAGCAACGCTGGAACGAGTCCGGCGTTTTTCAGGCGCGCGACGACGATCCGCGCGAGAAGTTTTACTGCCTCGAAATGTTGCCCTACCCGTCCGGCTTCCTGCACATGGGTCACGTGCGTAACTACGCCATCGGCGACGCGCTCTCGTGGTTCAAGCGTTTGCAGGGCTTCAACGTGATGCACCCGATCGGGTGGGACAGTTTCGGTCAGCCCGCGGAACAAGCCGCGATCAAACGCGGCGTCAATCCGCGCGACTGGACGGAAGACAACATCGTCCACATGCGCGGGCAATTGCAGCGACTGGGCATCAGCTACGACTGGACGCGCGAGATCGCCGCGCATCGTCCCGAGTATTACAAGTGGGACCAGTGGTTCTTTCTGAAGATGTTCGAACGCGGCCTGGCGTACAAGAAAGTCTCGCAGGTCAACTGGTGCCCGAAAGAAGAGACCGTGCTGTCGAACGAACAGTCGTCGGGTGGAATCTGCTGGCGCTGCGGCACGCCGGTCGAGAAGCGCGATCTCGAGCAGTGGTTTTTGCGCATCACCGAATACGCGGAACAGTTGCTCGCCGGCATCAAGCAGATCGAAGCCGGATGGCCCGAAAAGGTGTTGAAGCGACAGAGCGATTGGGTCGGCCGCAGCGAGGGCGCGTTCATCGACTTTGCCGTTAAAGACAGCGAGCACAAGATTCGTGTGTTCACAACGCGCATTGACACTATCTACGGCGCGACTGCCGTGGTCCTGTCGGCGGAACATCCGTTGTTGCCGGAGTTGCTCAAAGATTCGGCGTTGAAGAACGACGTCGACGCCTTTGCGCAGAAGATCAAGAGCCAAAAAGCCATTCGCGCCGATCTGGCTGAAGAAGAAGCGAAAGAAGGTTTGAACACGGGCGTGCTCGCTATCAATCCGTTCAGTGGCGAAACGATTCCCGTGTGGGTGGCGAACTACGTCTTGATCGAGTATGGCACGGGCGCGGTAATGAGCGTTCCGGCGCATGACGAGCGCGATTTTGAGTTTGCCCAGAAGTACTCGTTGCCGATTAGACAGGTCGTCGCTCCGGTGAGTCACGATCAGGTCGCCGCGGAACCGATGCCGACGACGGCCGGCGACGCTTCCGCCGAGATGAAACATTCGTTCACCGATTACGGCGTGCTGATCAATAGCGGCGAGTGGGGCGGTAAACCGTCTGAGGTCGCGATTGCGGAGATGAGTGCGTACGCGCGCGAGAAAGGTTTCGGCGAAGCCGCGGTGACGTATCGCATTCGCGACTGGGGCGTGTCGCGCCAGCGTTTCTGGGGCGCGCCCGTGCCGATGATCTATTGCGACAAATGCAACATGGTCCCCGTACGTTATGAAGACTTGCCGGTCGTGTTGCCGAACACGGCGGCGTTCACGGGCACCGGCGAATCGCCGCTGGCCGGCGTGCCGGAGTTTGTAAACACGACGTGCCCGCAGTGCGGTGGTCCAGCCAGACGCGACACTGACACGATGGACACGTTCGTCGATTCGTCGTGGTATTTCTTCCGCTATCTCGATCCGCGCAATAACGACGCGCCGTTCCAGCCCGAGATCGCGAAACAATGGACGCCGGTGGACCAGTACATCGGCGGCGACAGTCATGCAGTAATGCATTTGATCTACACGCGGTTCTGGAACAAGTTCATGCGCGACATCGGTCTCGTCAACTTCGACGAACCGGTGAAGCGTTTGTTGACGCAAGGCATGGTGACAAACCGCGTCGGCGACACCGACGAGTGGAAAGCGATGTCGAAGAGTCTCGGCAACGGCGTCGATCCCGACGAGATGATCGCCGCGTTCGGCGCGGATGCGACGAGAATGTTCGTGTTGTTTGCAGCGCCGGTGGAAAACGAGTTGCGCTGGTCTGACACGGGCATCGAAGGCGCCGTGCGGTTCCTGCGCCGCGTCTACTCGATGGTCTGGAGGTGGCGAGACCGGTTGGCGGACCCGCGCGGTGAAACGCCGGCGGAGTTCAGTCCGGAGGCGCGCACGTTGCGCCGCAAGACGCACCAGACGATCGCGAAGATCACGAGCGACTGCGAACAGTTGCATTTGAACACGAGCGTCGCGGCGTTGATGGAGTTGTTCAATCAGTTGAGTGAGTTCAACGCCGATCCGTTGAAGGCGTCGGAGTCTGACGTCTTCGCGGTGCGCGAAGCGTTGGAAACGCTGGTCGTGATGCTCACGCCCTTTGCGCCGCACGTCGCGGAAGAGATGTGGGAAGGAATGGGACACACAGGCGGGTTATTACACGAAACGCCGCGCTGGCCCACTGCCGATCCGGAGCTCGCGCGTCGCGAGGAGTTGGAGATCCCGGTTCAGGTGAACGGCAAGCTGCGTTCGCGTGTGATTGCAGCGCCGGAAGTCTCAGAAGACGAGCTCAAGGCTTCGGCACTCGCCGACGAGCGGATCCGCGCGTTGATCTACGGCCACGAGGTGGTGAAGGTGATCGTCGTGCCACGTCGTTTGGTGAATATCGTCATCAAATCCGCGTGATCTTGTATACTTTGCCCGGTGAAAGAGTGTCCCTCCTGTAGGCGTTGTTACCCGGATGAGATTAGTCACTGTCCGCAAGATGGTGATGAGACTACGCCGTCTCTTCTGGGTGAGCCTACACTCGATGCCCGCTACCTGCTCGAGCGCCGTCTCGGGCAGGGAGGCATGGGCGTAGTCTTTCAGGCGCGCCACATCTTCCTCAAGACCTCGCATGCGATCAAAGTCATTCTTCCGGACCTCGTCGGAAACGATCCGATGCTGACGACGCGTTTTCGCCAGGAAGCTCTGGCGGCGGCCGCGATTCGTCATCCGAACATCATCGCCGTAACTGACTTCGGCGTCGCGCGCGGCACGATGCCGTTTCTGGTGATGGAGTTCGTCAAAGGCAGATCGCTACAGGACATCCTGGCGAAGGAAGGCGCGATGCCTCCGCAACGCGCGTTTGAATTCATTTGCGCGATTGCTTCGGGAGTCGGAGCCGCGCACCGGCAAAACATCGTCCATCGCGATCTCAAACCGCTGAACATCATGGTCCAGGACGACGTTCCGATCGCGGAAGGCGTGAAGATACTCGATTTCGGTCTCGCGAAGATCAAATCAGGCGAGTTGCTCGGATCGTTCATTCAAGCCCAGACAAGCGGGCTGATGGGCTCTCCTTTTTATATGGCGCCCGAACAGTGGGGCGACGACGAGCCCGACGCGCGCGCCGACATCTACAGTCTCGGCGTTATTCTTTATCAAATGCTTTCGGGTGAAGTTCCGTTCAAGGGCTCTTCGATTCCGTCGATCATGAAGAAGCACCTCACGATGCCGCCGCCGACGTTCCATTCGATGGGCGTTTCGGTCCCGCCGGCGCTTGAAGGCGTGGTCCGCCATTCACTCGAAAAAGAATTGCCGGCGCGTATCGATTCGGTTGAGACGTTTTTGAAGGAACTGCGCGCCGCCATGGACTCAGCGCCGATCGCGCCGGCTGCGTTGCGCGAGACGGTGGCGATGGATCCCAACCGGACGATCGCTTCGCTACCGCCGCCACCCGAGAGCCTTCCAGCGCCAGCGACGACGCAGTCACGGATTTCAACTGACACGAATTTCCTGGATTCCGTGCCGCCGGTGAATGGAACCGATCCTGAAGTCACACACGTAAAACAAGTCGCGACTTCCGCGGGTAAAGCGGAACCTTATCGACCCGAACCGATCGGCAAGCCGATCACCGTCGACTTCAAACAACGTCCGTCGCGCACGCCAATCATTATCGTCGCAATCGCTATCGGCGTGATGCTCGTCGCAGGCGCCGGCATCGGCGCCTACTTCGCGTTTGTGCCCAAGCCGCAAACTGATGGCCCACAACCCACGCCGTCACCAACCGCAACGCCCATACAAGCTGATCTGGTTGCAATCGCCGGCGGGACGTTCCTGATGGGCAGAAACAACGGTCCGCCGTGGGAGACTCCGTCCCATGCTGTTACGGTGCAGCCGTTTTCGATGGATCGGACCGAAGTCAGCAACTCTGAATACGCCGACTTTGTTGCCGCCACGAAACGTGCGGCGCCGAGTCACTGGGCCGGCAACAAGCCGTCGTTCGGACAGGAAATGTGGCCCGTCGTAAACATCTCGCATGACGATGCGAACGCTTTCGCCGCCTGGCGGTCCAAACGCGACGGCGTCAGTTATCGTTTGCCGACCGAGGAAGAGTGGGAGTTCGCCGCGCGAAACGGCGAGCGCGCGGATCTTTACCCGTGGGGAGCGGACTGGCAGGACGGCGTCGCTGTTTTGAGAGAGGCCACGCCCGCGTCAGTGGGCTCGCGTCCTGCCGGCAAGAACATGTGGGGCGTCTATGACTTGATTGGAAATGTTTGGGAATGGACGTCGTCAAAAGTCTCTGCCTATCCCGGTAATCCTGTGGTTGTGGGCGGCAACACAAGGGACTGGATCGCGATCAGGGGCGGGTGTTACGTTAGTGATCCGGCCAAGGCTGACACGCCGGTGTCGTCATGCATGCGAGAATTTGTTCCGCCGACTACGAAGTCGACGATGCTGGGTTTTCGGCTGGTGAAAGGGAATTAGCTCATCCAGTGAAAGCTGATCTACAATCCACCTCAGTAGTTCTTCCATGATCCATAAGTTCTTTTGTCAGCAGTCTTAACCCGAGGTTAGTCTCGATATTCGCAATCCAAACAGCATTAGGAGAGTAATGATGAGAGCTAACGCCATACTGCGCGGGGCCGGATTAATCGTGGCCGCCCTCTGTTTCGGTCTCTCCGGAAGCGCTGGCCGGGCGCTCGCGCAAGACGTAGGCGCCGACGTGGGCGGTGGCGTCTTCAGAGCCAAAAACCCGGAAACGAACAAAAAGACGACCAAGCCGGCAGTAACGACGGGCAAACCAAGCACGACGAAGGCAACTGGAACAACGCGCATCAAACCGTCGAACGTCGAGGATCGGATCGATGAGTTGCTCGACAAAGGCAACGAGGCCCGCGACGCGCGCCGCTTCGCTGAAGCTGAAGAGTCGTATAAAGGAGTCTTGAAGCTAAAAGCGCGCGATGCTCGCGGCGCGTATGGTTTAGGTAACGTATACTCCGACCAGCAACGTTGGGATGATGCGGAAGCTGCGTATCGCGACTCCATCGCGTGGGCGCCGAACAATTCTGATGCGTACGTCGCGTTGAGTGTCGTGCTCGTGCAACCTCGCACCGGCGGCGACAACGCGAAACGCTTTGCTGATGCAGAGGCGTTCGCTCGCAAGGCTGTGCAGATCGATCCGAAAAACGCGGTCGGATGGGACCGGCTTGGAGTTGCACTTCAGACGCGCGCTATCTTCAACAGCGAAACGGAACATTCCTATCGCCGCGCGATCGAAGTGGATCCGCAGTTTGCCGTTGCTTACGCGCACCTGGCGCGAACGCTGAACAAGATCGGCAAATCGTCGGAATCGCCGGCGTTGTACGAAAAGGCGATCGAGCTGGCGAAAGATGCGCCGACTCTGAACCTGATTGCCGATTCGTTGCAGGACGAGCAGCTTTGGCCGCAGTCAGAGCCGGTGTTGAAGAAAGCGCTCGAGATCGATTCGCGAAATCCGACGTCGCTGTTCCTGATGGGCCGTTATTTGATCGTGTACAAGAGATACCAGGAAGCGGAACCGTACTTGAAGTCGGCGACGGAAGTGAGCTCCCGTGCGTTTCAACCTTTCAATCTGCTGGGACGCGCGTATCTCGGGATGGATCGGTTCAGCGATGCGGAAGCCACTTATGAACGCGCGTCGTCGATCGCGGGCGCGGGAGAGCGAAAGCAGTTGGCCGGGATTTATGGTTTTGAAGGTGTAGGCGATGGCTATCTCAAAGCGAGGCAGAAGGAGAACGCCGTCCGTGCTTATCAGCGTGCGCTGGAACTCGATCCGGGGAACAATGGAATCGCGCAAAAGTTAGCGCGCGCCAAAGCGAATTGATCTGTTTTTGAATATTCCTGCGAGGTCCGTTTGATGAAGACTTGCCCGAAGTGTAATCGTACGTTTCCCGACGAAGGTCAGAAGTTCTGCACGTTTGACGGCGGACTGTTGATTGCTCCCCAGCCTTTCGATCCAAACGCGACGATACGCGCTACGTCCATTGACCTGAACGCTGCCTCAGAGAGACCAACCAGCAGGGACTTACCGGATCCGAACGCGACGATGATCGACAGCTCGGCAACCATCGCGCTGCCGCGCAACACTGGGCCAACCGGACCGCCGGCACGCGGACCGAACACCGCGGACATCACACAGCCGGCGCCGCCGCCTCCACCTCCGCCACCTCCGCCAGTGTCGCCACCTCCGCCAGCGCCGGAGCAACAGCACACGTCCGCGCCGTGGGTGGCGCCCGCAGCGCAAACCCCGGTCGCGTCAGCGCCATTGCCGCCTCCACCGACCGCGGCGAAGAAGAAATCGAAGTTGCCGTTGATCATCGGCGGCCTGCTGGTGTTTCTACTACTCGCGGGCGGCGCGCTCGCGGGACTGTTCTTCTTCGTAGTCAAGCCGAAGTTGGACCAGATGGCCGCCGAACGCAATCCGCTTCCGAAGGCGAGCCCTGCGGTGGCTCAACCGACTGTAGAACCTGCATCGCCAACGCCGACAGTCGCAGAAGAAGCGCCAACTCCGGAGTTCGTCCCTCCGCCCGATGCGGTGCAGTTTCAGAATTCGAACGCCAACCTCGACGGCAAGCTGGCGGAACACTATTTCGACTTCTCGTTTTATTACCCGAAGTCATGGCAGCTCGATCCGAAATCCGGCGTTGCCGGCGCGGCCAACTTCGTCAAAGTCGAACGCAGCCTGCCGCCTAACTTTCCGCAGGAGAACTTCGTAGTCGGCTGGTATACAAGCACCGGAACGTTCGTCGGCGATCTGCAAAACTTCCCGCAGCGCGTGGAAGAATTCAGCGCGACGCTGGCTAAAGCATTTCCCGAGTATCGAAAAGTTTCAGAAGGACCAACGAAGGTCAATTCAATGCAGGGTTACGAGTTTCGCTGGGAAGGTCTTTCAAAGGGAACTCAGAAGGGCGACATTCATTTGTGGGGACGCGTCATCTTCCTGCCGACCGGAAACGAGGGCGACACCTCGGGCGCAACCCTGGCGATGCTTTCCACATCTCTTGCCCCGGAGTTGACGTCGGTTGACGACGTTGGCGAAAAGGGCCAGGCGCCGGTGATTCTCGACTCTTTTAGATTCGGCAAGAAGAAGTAAGAGCAATGGCAATTAAAAACGACGGGCAAACGAAGATCAGGTTTTGGACGCCGCTGCGACTGGCATCGACGGTGATTGTGTTGGGCTTGTTAGCGGCGTTTGGCGTTTCGAGTTGCAACTCGAACGATCCGCCGACACGCGTTTCGAATTCCAACCTGCCACTCCTGCCCGCCCTCGTGCGCGATACTGAATTGAAGGCGGCGAGCGGAGATCCGATCAAGCTCGCGAACTATTCGGGCAAGGTGATATTCGTGAACCTGTGGGCCACGTGGTGTGGGCCGTGCCGCATGGAAACCCCGGAATTGGTGAAATTGCACAAGGAGTATCAGGACCGTGGCGTCGAGTTTGTCGGGCTCTCAACTGAAGACCCGATCGCGTCGGCGCAGAAGGTGCAGGAGTTTGTGCAGCAGTACCAGGTCGACTACCACATCGGTTGGGCCACTCCCGACGTGGCGCTGACGTTGATGCAAGGACAGACGAATATTCCGCAGAGTTTTATCATCACCCGTGACGGGCGCATTCAGAAACGGCTTGTTGGTTTCCACCCGGTGAAAACGCCGCCGCAGTTGAAGGAAGCGCTGGAAAGCGCGCTGGGGTCCTGAAGCGCTGGAAGCGCGTCGATTCTAGTCGCGCTTCGCTTCCTCCATTTCACGTTCGCCTTCCCGCTCGAGTTGCTCTCCTCTGCGAGCCAGGTCCTGGTCCTGCAATCCATCGCCGACGTCTTTCTTCGCTTTGCCTTCCAGCTTTTTCATCTCGGCTTCCACGCGATCCTCGACCTGATCGATAGGCGCCGGCTCATTCAGTTCATCCTGCGTTGTGATCTTGTCTTTGTCGATAATCATGGCCATTTGTGCTCCCGCTGATTAACCTAACAAGTCACCGGTTACAGAAGTACTGGGTTTTCATGACGATTATGATGCGTCTGAGAGCATCGACAAAAACATCGTTGAGCGCTAGACTTGCGTTGGCGATGAGTTATTTCGTTTCACTAAAAATTCTGCGATTGCTGCTCGCGGTTTCCGTAGCTGTGTGGCTGGCGGGCGGGTGCCTGTTCGGCTGCGCGAACACGGTAATTGCGGCCGATGTTGCGAGTGTTCAAGGCGAGAGTTGTCATGCACATCTTAAACACGCGAAGCAGCGCAAGGTCAGCATAAAGTTTAGTGAGAGGTTCGCCGGTGTCTCTTCGCTTCCTCGTGAAGGTATAACTGAATGTCCGCTGATGATTGGCGCGACGGCCGCTGTTTCAAAGAGCAGCAGCGACTCGCCGGAACTCGTCGGCGCGACAGCAGCGGCCATATCGCTTCCCGTTACCGATCGACAGTTAACTGAAACGCACATTCCCAATCCGTTCCTGCCCAATCGTGGTCCTACCTACCTTCGTTGTTGTGTTTTCCTGATTTAAAGATCTCCTGCAAAGCTGGATAAATTCGCCAGTTTCTCACAACGGAAGCGCCGGTGTGTGTGCTGGTGTCCCTTTGTGATTAGCTTCTGCATAGGAGAACTAAGATGAAACCCCGAAAGATCACTTTACTAGTTGCGTTGGTGGCTTTGTTACTCGCCGCATTCGCCGTTGGCATGGGCCAGGGCACGACGCAGACCGATCAAAAGAAGAAGACTGACTCATGTTGCGCGGCCGGTTCCTCGTGTTGCGCCGAAGGCATGGCCTGTAAGGAAGGTGAGAGCTGCTGCAAGGAAGGCGCTGACTGTTGTAAAGAAGGCGCCGAGTGTTGCAAGAACCACGGCGACAAAGACCACGCTTGCTGCGGCGGCGAGTCGTGCGACATGGCCAACATGAAGCATGACGCAAAGATGAAGCACGATCCCAAGAAAATGGGTGAGTGCTGCAAAATGAAAGACAAAGACAAAGACAAAACGAAGACGAAGACCAAGGCGTAATTCTTGAAATCCGTGTTGAAGTCTAACCTCGCAATTTGGTGGGCCAGTTTATTTCTTCTGCTGGCCCACCTGACTGTTTTTGCGCAGCACGAAGGTCATCAGATGCCTTCGCCTGCAAAACCATCTGCTTCGCCTGCCGAGCCATCAGCGTCGCCCTCGCCCGAAGAAATGCAGCATGACCTGCTCGTCGTCGAAGAGGAGCAGATGTTCGTGCGGGTCGGCAACAGTCACGCCAACCTGCTGCCGATGGGACGCATGGGCTCCGGCACTTCATGGCAACCGGCTTCCACCACCATGCCGATGATGCACAAACAGTCCGACGACTGGCTGTTGATGTTTCACTACAACTTCACGGCGGGCGTCAACGCGCAGGGTGGACCACGCGGCGTGACCAAATTCGAATCGGCAAACTGGTTTATGCCATCGGCAATGCGGCGCGTCGGAAACGGGACTCTCGAACTTCGCGGCATGTTCAGTTTCGAGCCGTTCACGTTTCCGCCGGGAGGCTCGCCGCTGCTGTTTCAAACCGGCGAGACGTACAAGGGCGAGCCGCTCATCGACAAACAGCATCCGCACGATCTGTTCATGGAGTTGAGCGCGACCTACACGTTGCCGCTGGGCGAACGCGGCACATGGTTCGTCTATGGCGGTTACCCGGGTGAACCGGCGCTTGGCCCAACGGCTTTCATGCATCGCGCGTCAGCGTCGGAAAATACTTCGGCTCCTTTGTCGCATCACTTGCAGGACTCGTCGCACATCAGTTTCGGCGTCGTCACGACCGGATTCACTTATCGCTGGTTCAAACTGGAAGGCTCACTCTTCAACGGCCGCGAACCGGACGAGGACCGTTACAACTTCGAAGCACACCCATGGAACTCGCGCTCGGCCAGAGTCTCGTTTGCGCCAAACGACAACTGGTCAATGCAGGTAAGTCATGGTTTTTTGCGTAACCCCGAAGCGCTCGAGCCAGGCGACGTGAGGCGGACGACGGCGTCCGTCAGCTATAACAAGCGTTTCGAACGCGGGAACTGGGCGTCGAGCTTGATCTGGGGTCGAAATCACGAGAGTCACGGCGGCGAGATCTTCAACCTGAACGGGTACGTTGCCGAATCGACCGTCAACTTTCTCGATCGAAACTACATTTATACTCGCCTGGAGCTCAGCGATAAAAACTCGCTGTTGCGTGACGACGATCGCGCTCGGCTCGGCATCGCCAGCCATCATCCGTCGTTTCGCATCGGCGCTTACACATTTGGCGCCGCGCGCGATATCTGGAACACGGAGAAGACTTCGCTCGCGATAGGCAGCGATGTTACTTTCTACTCGAAGCCGTCGATACTCGATTCCGTATACGGTGAAAATCCGGTGTCATGGAAAATCTTTTTCCGGCTGCGTCCGGCAAAAATGACGATGCACGCGGGCCATGGAACACACTGAAATCAGGAGCAAGTTCAATGAAGAAAAACTGGTTATTGATTGTCATCGTTATCTTACTGCTCGTCGCAGCGGTCGTGGTTCTGGCGCCGCGGACCGCGAACAAGGTGACGCCGATCGCCGAGGAGCACACTGCGCACCAGCCGGCTGGTCCGGCGACGGCGATGAACGTCATGCCGGCACATTATGAACAGGCGCCGAGCCGGTCGAGTTTGGGGCCGACGCTTGCGCCTGAGAAGTTTGAAGGATTAACCCGCGATGCTTACAAGGCGGTGCGTGAGATTCCGGTGACGATCGCGCAGATGCCGTGCTATTGCCATTGCGATCGCGGCTTCGGTCACAAGAGTCTTTACAGTTGTTTCCAGGACGATCATGCGGCGCATTGCGCGGTCTGCGTCAACGAAGCTTTGCTGACGTTGAAACTCGAGAAGGAAGGGAAGACGCCGGCGCAGATCCGCGATCAGATTGTCGAGGCGTTCGGGAACTAGCCACAAAAAGGCACAAACCTTCGGACACAAGAAGCACAAAGACATAGCTTGAAAGCGCTACCTGGGTTGTTGCTGCTTCCGTTTGTGCCTTTTGTGTCCGAAGGTTTGTGCCTTTTTGTGGCTACTTCTTCTTGATCGCAGTGACTTTCATGATGCCTGTCCGGTCCTCGATGGTGAAGTCGATCTTATCGTTGACCGCGAGCCCATTCAGGAGCGCAGGATCAGTCACGTCAAACTCCATCTGCATTCCCGGCATCAGGCCTTCGACGTCTTCGTGAAGGATTTCGATCGACGGTGTCTTCGGATTGATTGCCTTTACAACCCCCGTCGCCGGATAACTTTTGGTTGCGACCGCTGCCGCCGGACCTGACGGAGACGCAGCCGGCGCCGGTGAAGAAGCCGGTTGATTGGCGCCGCACGCACAAAGCACCACACTCACAAGGATAAATAGAAGAGTTCTTTTCATCTCTGGTTCGCCTTCACCAACCACACGCTTCGCTTCTCCTTCGCTTTCGAAATGTAAGCCACAAACAGTCCGTCATTACTAAACGCTGCGGCCGGCAACTCAGCATTCGCTCCCAGGCTGATCGCCTGCGCGTCATTGCCGAGCTTGCGAAGCCTCGTCTCTGCCGCAGCGCCTGCCGGCATCTCCCAGATCGCGGCGTCGAAAACGTTGCCGGCGGCCAACACCGGTGTGCCGCGAACCGTTTCTTTCGCGATCAATTGTCCCGGCGAGAAACTGCGGCCCTTGTCCTTCGATTCCGCAAAATATAGTCCCGGTTCATTCGCCTCACCAGCAGCGTACCAGAGCACTTTCAAAACACCCGCACGGTTCACGGAAATCGACGGGCCTGAAACGGGGCATCCTTGAAGCACCCACTTATCGTCGCTGACGATGACGGGCTTCGAGAACGTCGCACCGGCATCCGACGAAGACGCAAGCGCGATGTGGCGATAGTTTCCCGGCAGCACTTGACGCCAGCCGACATACAACGTGCCATCAGCCGCAAGGGCCATGGCAGTTTTGCAGCACGGGCACACCTCCGAAGCTACTTTCTGATTCTTTGAAAACGTGCGGCCGCCGTCAGTCGAGTACGCGATGAAGAGCTCACGATTGCTCTCCATGTGATGTCCCTCGGCTTTCGTCGACGGTTGCGGCGCGTGAACGTTACGCTCGTCGAGCCAACTCACGTAGATGCGTCCATCGTGAGCGACAGCCAACGAGTGCATGCCGTGTGCGCCGGGAGCCTTATCGTCGTTGACTTTCACAGGCGCGGCGAAAGTCTGGCCCACGTCATTTGAGGCAGACAAGTAAATGTCCGTTCCCTTTTTACCGTCAACCTCGACGCGCGCGGTCCATACGACGTAAACACTGCCATTGTCACCGACCACGACGCTGGGCTGATCGCCACGCCACGCCGTCGCCGTGCCGGGCTGCGGATTGACGCGAACGGGTTCGCCGAGCATCTTCCCGTGACTGTCGTAACGCGCGATCATCACGTCCGCCTGGTTCTTCACGTCGTGATTTACCCACGCAACGAATAAACCGCCATCCGGCGCTTTCGCCGTCACCGGCTCGGCGGCATCGACGCCCTCGGCCGACACTTGAACAGGCGCGAACGCCGGTTTATTCGCCCTTGCTTCGGTTGCCTTCGAGCGATTGCAACCGCAGAGCGATAACAGACAAAGAAAAAGAATCCCTATCGATAGTTTATTGCTTAACATCCCTTAAAAAGTCACCTTCATTCCAAACTGAAACTGGCGCGCGTCGAATGCCACTGTTGGTTGGCCGAACGTTGGCAACGGCGTCGGGCCCGAACCGATCGTGTTGTTCGGAATGCCAAAATTCGAGCGGTTCAATAGGTTGAAGCCTTCGGCGATGAGTTGCAAGTCGACGCGCTCCGTAACGTGCAAACGTTTGCTCAAACGGAAGTCGAGCGACGCGAAGTCAAAGCCGCGGCCCGTGTTTCTGCCAACGCCGAGCGGCCGGTCGTTGTTGTTGGTGTCGAAATTACGATCGGTGCCGAGCAGCACATTGAACGGCAAACGCGAAGCGTAAGTAAAGATGTAGCCCAACTGGACGCCGGAGATGATTCGCTGAAACCCATTCGGCTTATTGTTGTCGGGAACTTCGAGCGAGCCGCTGACGACGAGACGATGGCGCTGGTCGTTGTCGGAGAGGCCGCGGTCGCCGCGAATGTCGAAGTTGTCTTGCACGCTCGAGAAAAAGAAGTTGCCGGCGTCGTCAATTGTCTTCGAAAGCGTGTACGACACGCGCAGGCTGGACCAGCGAGTCGCGCGTTGATTCAGCGAAACGACCATGCCGTCGTAAGCAGAGTTACCGGAACTTTCGAAGCGCGAGATGTTTCCCCAGTTCGGATCGGGCCGGCCCAAGTTCGGAATGCCCGCGGACGCCGGGACTGTGGGCACGTTCACGTTGCGCGACAGGATGAGGTGATGTGCGCGCAAGTGAAGGTAGCCGACCGAGGCGACCGTGTTCCACGGCAGCTCGCGTTCGATTTGAAAATTGCCTTGCTGGCTGTAGCTCGTCTCGATATTCGGATCGATGCGAGTGATGTTCGGCTTCGTCGGCAGCGTCGAGGGCTGAACGGCAAGCACGTTCGGAAAGACGGGCGCGCCGGGCTGCGTCGGCGACAGTTGCGCGATGATGTATTTCGAACCGTCGCGTTGCAGCGCATTCGAAGTCGCGCGCAGTGGAATGCGATCATAGTAGATGCCGTAGCTCGCGCGGACGACTGTTTTGCGATCACCCGGAGCGTAGACGATGCCGAGACGCGGGGCCATGTTGTTGCCGTCCGTCTCGATCGGTTCCGGCAGAAACTGCGCGTCGTATCGCAGCCCGGCGTTGACCGTCAGGTACGGACGAACGCGCCATTCGTCCTGAACGAACACGCCGAAGTTCGGGTTTGACTGAAGCTGACTCGGAGCGCCAAACGCCTGCTGGTACGAAACGTAGTTCCCGTTGAGAAAATTGTTCAGCGAGCTGAAGGTGTAAACGCCCTGGAGCGCGCCGGGAAAGAGGACGTTCACGCGGTTGTACAGGAAATTGCCGCCGGCTTTCAGCGAGTGATTGCCGCGTTGAGTGGAAACGTTATCGACAGCTTCGAACAAGTTGATGTCGCGTGCGAGCGGTGAAAACGTTGCGGTGCCGAAGCTCGCGACGCCGGCGATGTTGACCGCGGGACCGGTCGCATCGTTGACGGGAGCGTCGAGCCTGCTGTTCGTGTACTGGAACCGCGCCTCGTTCAATGTTCGATTGCTCAGGATGGTGACGTTGCTGACTTGCGCGGTCTGGTCCGTATCGTTCAAACCGGAACCGCGGCTGACTGCGTTGAGTCCACCGACGGTGCGCGAGTTGACGGCGTTGATGTGGTAGAGACTGTAACGGCCGCTGAGGTCGTTTCGATCGTTGAGCTTGTGATCGATGCGCCCGAAGAAGTTGGTCGTGTCGAAACTCGCGGGCACGACCCCGGTGTTGATTAGCTGACCGGGATAGTTGACCGTTAGCAGCCGGTTGTTGATGGTGTTTACGGCGTTGGGAGCGATCGTTAGAACGGCGGAATAATTCCGGCGCATCTGTTCGAAGTTAGTGAAGAAGAAGGTGCGTTCGCGACGCAGCGGTCCCGAGATCGTGCCGCCATACTGTCCTTGCGTTAGTAGATCTTTTGTAGGCGCGAGCGGATTGCGAGCGTCGAAGCGCTGGTTGCGAACGAATCCGTAGAAGCCGCCGCGCCAGTCGTTAGTTCCCGATCGCGTCAAAATATTGACCACGCCGCCCGAAGCCCTGCCAAACTCGGCGATCCCGCCCGACGTCACGACCTGAAACTGATCGATCACTTCTTCGCTGTAGTAAGTGCCGGTCAGATCAGCCGCGTCGTCGTTCGCGGAAACACCGTCGACGATGAAACTGTTGTAAAGATTGCGCTGGCCCGCGATCGATATACCCTGGCCGGGCACGGCGGAAGTCTCCGCAAAGCGCTGATTGCTGCCGGTGTTTGTCGGAGCGACGGCGGGAACGAGTAGCGCCAGATCGAGATAGTTACGCCCGTTCAACGGCAACTCGTTGATCTCGCGCGGCCGGATCGTTTCGGTGATCTGCGTGCGAACGGTTTCGATCACGGGCACGTCAGTGCTGCCGACGTCGACTTGCGCCGACAATCCCGCGACCTCGAGCCGCACCGGCAGGTCGAGCGATTGCCCGACCGTCAGGCTCAACTGTTTGGTGATCGTCGAAAAACCCGCGGCGTCGATCGTCAATTCGTAAGCTCCAGTACGCAGGTAAGGAAAGCGATAAAAGCCTTCATTGTCGCTGGTGGTGGTGCTTCGCTGGTTTGTCTCGACGTTGGTGGCGGTCACATTTGCGCCGCTCACCACCGCGCCACTCACATCCTGGATACTGCCGCTGAGTGTGGCTGACGTAACGTTCTGTTGGGCAAAAACAAGGGCCGAAAACAGAAAGATCAATGCAATAGATAAATAGACAGAGACTTTCATCGAAATGCTCCCGATGAACTTTAATCGTTGATTGTTTTGCTTAGATTAAAGGCGGCTAACCGCGGGCGGGTGGACCTCTCG
This sequence comes from Acidobacteriota bacterium, assembly GCA_046732935.1. Lineage (GTDB taxonomy): Bacteria > Acidobacteriota > Blastocatellia > Pyrinomonadales > Pyrinomonadaceae > PSRF01. The sequence continues at coordinate 168,103 of JBKPOC010000054.1, forward strand.
GACTGATCCGTGTCCAGTTTTCATTCGATGAAAAGATAGGCGCCCGGTGTTCAACGCGGGCTATGACTGTAGCTGACGGCGCGTGTGTAGTTTTGGCCTGGGCCGCGTCTTTTTGACTCTTGTGACGCGAGGCGGACGTGGCGCAGGCGCCGCAGTCCATGTGACAGTGTTGGTGAACCGAGGCAACTTTGAACGCAGTGCCATTAGCGTCGTGAGCATCAGCGTCTGCGGTTGGTTCCGCAACGACAGTGACGGCATCCAGAGACTCCGGAGTCAATGGCTGCGACTTCAACCCGCACATTGGATCGTTCGGCGGTGGCGCTGGCTTCGGCGTTTTGAGTCCCGAGTGGCAATGCCCTTCTGCCTTGCCGACACAACAGGACATCGAGCTCGCCGCACTGCTGGTGAGCGGGAGCAGAGTGGTGACTGCCAATGAGCTCAGGATGAAGACAGCAAGGAACCGGCTCACGAGCGAGATCGTGAACGATCGTAAGCGGTTCATGTGCAGCTTCGAGTTCATTGATCCGAAGTCTTCACCTCAGGTTCTTTAATACGCTTCTTCTCCAGCTTCATCTTGCACTTCGGACATTTGCCGGGTTTTTTGGACTGCACGTCCGGGTGCATGGGACAAACGTAGCGGAACGTCGCTGGCTGTTTGGGAGGTGCTGCTTGCCCGTTATGGTTTGTGCCGACGGCAGCAACAGAATACAAGCTTCCAGCACCAAAAAGCAATGCAAACGCGAGCAACGCCGCGTGAAGGAACCTGGCGAATTTCATGTCTTCCCTTGCGCGAATTTAGTTCGAGTCCTTTACCGGATACCAGATAGTTTTACTGCCGTCAGAGTGAGTAGGGAATGCCTTGCCTGCCTCAAGGAAAAGGATGATCTCAATCTTGCCATTGGTTGCTTTATAAGTACCCGTCTTCGGACATTTGACGCCGGTTGGGTAACCGGTCGTACTGGTGTCGGTTTTTGTGTCCTGTGCGTGAACGACTGCACGAGACGATAGCGCTGAACTTGTCAGCAGGAACACCGCCGCGAGCAGCGGCACGATTAAGAGAAGGCGTCTGGAGTTCATTTTTTCTCCTCCCTGAAAATGGGTCAGACTCTTCCTGCTAACGCTTCGCTCAACGTCAGCAGGAGGAGTCTCCCCGATAAAACGCAACGCCTGTGGCGCGCGGGTGCGCGCTGATGGTGTTGGAGATGCGTTGTTTATGCCGCGCCTGGAGCGACTTTGGCCGACTCGAAACCGCCGTCGGAAGTCGTCGCCGTGGTTGTTGAACTCAGGGCATACCAGGTGGTCTTCTTGCCGTCGATGAAGTTGGGGAACTTCGAGTCCTTGGTCACGACGACGATCGCCTGCATATATTTGTTTTCGGCCTTGTAGCTACCGGTTCGCTGACAGACGGTGCCCGACGCGAAACCGGTGGTAAAGGTGGTTCCACCGGCTGTTAACTCTTGACTTGCTAATTCTTGTGGCATACCTGTTCTCCTTCAGGTTGGGAAGTTCGTTTGACTTGTCTCCAAGTCAGGGAAGCATTGAGGGGTTTATTGCCAGGCAGCGTTGCGAAGTGGTCACCGTCAGTTTGACAGTAACTCCCAGCGCAGCGTTACCGATTCACCAGCACGATACGCAACCACCATCAGCTTAGCGATCTGTTGGAACCTCTTGTCTTTTGTATCGGCAATCCGCACAAGGTAGATGTGGCCCAACTTGATCGGCGCGTTGGCTGACGCCTTCACGTCGGTGAAAAGCTGTGGCCCTTCCTTGAGCGGCTGCCATACGGGTGTGGAGTTGTCTTCCAGGAGAATCGTGATTTTATCTCCCTCGAGACGCAATGACGCGAAACCTACGCCGCCGTTTTCTGCATCTTCAAAGCCGTATCGTTCGCGGAGATCGTTAGCGTTGCCGAGATCGACGATAGCTGCCACGCGATTGATTTCAATCCCGGCAACCAGAACGCCGTTACCCGCCAGGCTGTACGTCAGATCACTGCACCGGTTTCCCCACTGGTTGTTGGCGATCATCCGGCCTTCTTTTCCGTCGCCCAGGCAGAGCGTGCGGGCCAGAGGATCCAACGCATACATCGTGAAGATGCCGGTGCGTTTTCGTTGCTGAGCTCCCTGCTTCTCATCAGGCGCGGCGGGCGTTTGGGCGCGCAGCAACTGCGGAGAACAGAATGCGAGCAATGCGGCTGAAACGATCAGAAAAGAGATCTTCTTCATGGAACTTGTTCTCCCCGGATTAGATCTGTTGGTAAGAGCTTACCGGATAGCCACGTTCGCCAGCGGCACCAGTTCCTGAAACTTCCTGGACTCAATGTTCCGAGCTTCGTTCCGCCGTCTCAATTCCTTGAAGTACATGAACGGAACGAATTCGGGACCGTATTCATTCGTGATCCAATCGCCGGGGAAAGCGTAATCGAGCTTGTACAAGTCAACATCGTTCTGGCAGAGGTTCAACGTTTCTGTAACCGCCTTCACCAGCAAAATGTTGTTGAGTGGAAGTGGCGCCGAAAGCGCGTTGTCGGTCGTGTACAGCAGTGCGCCTTCGCGTGCGCGTCGCTGCCACTCCTGCACGACTTTCAAAGCCCTCGCATACTGTCCCGAATTGATCTCGAGCCGCAGAATGACTTCCGAATCGCTACGAGCGTCCCGGAGATACTCGTTGTAAGCGTCGGCCGGAACAGCCCCAAAGGCCGGCGTCCCTTTATCGGAATAAATCCCCGCGCCGTCGATCTTCGAAGTTCCTCCGGACAACTTGATAACGACCGGAAATGCCGAGCCGCTATCGTCTTTGAACTCTCCGCGGCGGGCGACCAAAACGATGAAGTAGCGGTCGGGATCGACTCTGGTCCATCTTGTTTCTCCCACGCCGGGAATGTCGCACGTCATGGACGAGTCGTTGAAACCAGTCACCTTCATGGCGACGCTGGTCCGGCCGAAAATTCGGTTCTTGCCCGTGGCCGTGAGAGTAATCTCCTCAGGAGCTTTCGGGTTATCCAGCTCGTATTTTGCCGTGGCGATCTCAGTCGGTTTATCGGCGCCGGAGACGTTGAGGACTTTGACCACGCCGTTGGCGTCGAAACTGTATAGACGTGCTTCCGTGGGCGAGACTTGCGCCTTCCAGGTGCCGACGATGTTGCACGCACAGATTTTCGGTTGTTGGGCTAATGCCGTTGCGGTCAGGCCCACAAGGATTACTGCTAATAAAGAAATTCTGGTTTTTAGTTTCATTGCATTTACCCCAATGACCCGCGTGGATTCAGGGCTACGCGCGGGTTTGAGTTAGACCAGGAGTAGCAGCCGCTGGCGCAGCTCCTACTCCCGGTCGCATTCGGCCGTTGAACTTTGGGTGCAACGGCCAGTGCCCGCGAACTCAGACGTCTCGGCGATAGCCGTAGAGCTTGACGTCTCTATCGATCAGTTTCTGCAGAGCCGCGTACTCTTTGACCATTTCTGCATACGTCTTCTGTGGATCGTGCCAGGAAATTCGCTTCAGGATGTTCTTCTCGGAGGCGAATACCTGGGCCATGCCCCAGGAGTTCCGGTTATCGTTGAGGATACGCAGCATCCCCGCGTGCATCGCGTCGTCGAGGTCGAAACCCGGATGGCTCATAGCGAACAGGCGGAAGCGAATGGTCTGGATGTCGTAAGCCTCTCCCGTCAGGAAAAGCCAGCCCGGCAGGTCGACTCTGTTCATTTGCGCATAGTGTTTCAGCGCAGCCGGAGTGTCGTCCTCGGGTTTTATGGTTATCGAGTAAAAGAAGAGGTCCTTGCCCATCCGCGGCTTCAGTTCGTTATAGATCCTCTTCAGTTTCTGAGTCGCCAGGGAACAAGCGCCCAGACACTCGGCATACATGAAGTTGACCATAACTTGCTTACCGCGGATCAGATCGTCATAGAACCTGACCTCTTTGTTGTCTTGCGTGCGGAGCACGGCGTTTGTGTACCGCGCGGCACCGGGTGATGCCGGATGCGGTTCAAACATTCTGGTTAACAGCTTTCTTCTTTCCATCACGGCATCCTCCTCATGGATTGGGAACACATTGCTGGACCTCCTGGCAGACCTGGAGCTCGGCCTGGCATGCTGCCAGCGATTCCGGGTCTGGACAGATGTCCCAGCGCACCATCATGAATGCATCTTCGTGGGCCATGTTGTGGCAGTGGATCAGATACCTGCCGTTGTAGTCCCTGAACTGCATCTTGATGAGAGCGCCTTGTGTCGCCTGGACGAAGTTCACGTCTTTTCTGCCCGAAAACAGCGGAGGCACCGGAACTTCCACGCCATTCAGGAAGCGTTTCAGAGTGCGAAACTCTTCGAAGTGGATGTGGACCGGGTGGTCCCAGGCGGAACCGCCGACGTTGTTGTTGATGAGCCACTCTTCACAGGTGCCTCTGAGAATCGCGTGAGCCGGGTGTTCCGCGTCGAACACGCATCCAAGCGGACCGTCGCCCTGGCGTCTGACTCTGAACATGCGCGGCGGCACCGGCGTAGTTCCAGCAGGGCACGCAGGATCGCGCACGAACTGCCATTCGAACGTGTTGTCCGTTGCCGGCAACGTCGGATAGGTGCAGAGCGTACTCGGAATCGCCGGTGTGTCAGGTGGGAACCACCATTCAGTGTTGACCACGTTGAACTGGATTAGGACGTTCGCGAGATTCAGTCCTGACGGCAGCGTCGGCGTATTCGGATCCGGAATGATTGGGCTCGTCATCGCCGCAGCCTCTCTCAGGTAGACCTTGTCGCCCGCATTGTATTGAGAGAAGTCGATGATGATGTCGTAGCGCTCGGCAACGGCCACTTTGAGTCCGCCGGGAACGATCGGCGCCGTAGTGGCGTTACTGTTGGCCGCACCGTCAGTCGTGTTGATTCGAAGCGGGTGCTCGAGGAAGTTGGCGTCCGTAGCGATACAAGTCATCGTTCCGGTCGAGCCATCAGGATTGACAAGGTTCAGCGTCCAGACCTTGGTCGGGCCCGTATTGAGAATTCGGAACCGATACTTCCGGCGGCGGACAGTCAGCTTCGGCTGAATCTTTCCGTTGACGACCCATTTATCAGTGCCGGCTACCGAGTTGACCATTTCCGTACGGCCGTTCGCGGTGGCGCAGAACTTCTTGTCGTTGAGAATTACCGGAAAGTCGGTGATACCGTAGTATCCCGGCAGTCGCAGCGAACCGGGCGTGTTGAATTCATGTCCGGGGTCGGTGTTGTCGTAAACGATGAACATGCCGTTCATGCCCAGTTGGTTGTTAGGCAGTGTGAACTCGGCACGGTGATCGTGGAACCAGAAGGTCCCCATCTTCTCTTTCGGGTCGCCGTTGCCGCCGAAAGCATCCAGGCCGGCGTAGCAGTTCGGGTAGAGATTGTCTTTCCAGAATCCGACTCCAAAGAAGTCGCCCGCAAAACCGTCACTCTCGGAACCGTGGTGACCGTTGTGCAAGTGGATCGTCATCTCGTTACGACCAAACGTGCTGGTGACTGTTGGCAGGTTATTCCGGAAACGAACGACTGTCGGATGGCCGTAGACGTTCAGGATTGTCGGCGCGGGATACTTGCCATTGAATCCCCAGATATACGTGTCGGCGAAATCCGAGTGGAATTGATGGAGTCCCGGTTGGGCAATCATGTGGTATTGCACTTCCGGTTGGAATTGGGCCCAGCGTTGGTGGTTAGCGCGTGGCGCTTCACCCGCGGCCTGGTTCCGAGCTTCCTGCGGCGCCGGATTCAAAATCGTCGGAATTGCTGGAAACGGCGCAGTGAAATTGTCCTTGAACGCCGTATGCGCAGGACTAGCTGGTTGTGGGGTTTGGGGATCGCAGCGAACCGGCTCGGTTGGTGGATCGGTGAAGGCGAGTGCCTCACGAGGAGACAGGATGGCTGGGGCCAAAACACCAGCGGCCCCGGCAGCTGCTCCTATCTTGAGCACAGTTCGTCTGCTGACTGTGCCTTCATTTTTCTCTTCGATTTCCGGCCGGTTGTCTGCCTTATTTTTAGGCATAGAATCTCCTTTCAGCCGTTCGGTGTGGCCTCAATCTAAAAGGTCGTTTGCTGTTAAGTTATGACCGAGACCCGAAGCTCCCAGTCTTGGTCCAACTACTCGGCAAAGACGATCATTTTGAAAGGCGAGGGCTTTGCTGAATCAGTTAGGAACGTTAGTTTGGTTGCGAAAGTAAACCGCGAAAGATCTGATGGTGAAACACCACTCGTTGCGCTGTGCTGAATCGTCGACAGATTACGATTCTGCTTTTCGAGTAGCAAGAATTCATGCTTGGCGTTTTTTGTTGTTCGTTAGCCGATTTTGTTGTGGCGAGTTTTCTGATTCGAAGTGAGCGAAGAACGAACGCGCTAAGACGCCAGCGTCATCATGTAAACGACGATGTGTATTGAAGGGAGCACCGACTGCTTCGCCAATCGCACTAGTTGCTGGCGAAGATTGCTGGACGAGTTCGCATTACCGTTTCCGGTTTCGTTGCCGTTCTGCGAATCGTCGTTGCCCTCGTGTGAGCCGCCGTTGCGTGATTCGCCGCCGTTGTTTTGTCTGAAGTGCAAGCGGTAGAGCGCCGGCGAAGAACCGTAGGTCGCTTTGAAATCACGAACGAAGTGGCTTTCGTCGTTTAGACCGACGCGGTAGGCAATCTCCTTGACGCTAAGGAAACTCGACTCGAGGAGATCCTTGGCCCGTTCCATGCGGAGGCCGCGCAAGTAACGCATTGGAGGCATGCCGACGTCCGATTTGAAGATGTGGCACAACCGCCAGACGGAGAGGTTCACGGATTGCGCGAACTCGGCGAGTGATAGTTCGCCGCGAACATCCTCGCGCATCATCTCAATGATTTTTTCTACTCTTTTATCCAAACGAGCACCCAAGAAGTTGTAGCTGGTGATGAATTAGACGAGAACGACTTCAACTCAAATTTTGGCAAGACGTACCTCGCACGACCGCACGTTGCTAAACTTGATTCCGGTGAGGTAATCGGGTTTTTCTGGGCTTTACTTACTGTTGGTAAAAACTGAGTCGGGCAAAACTAAATCCAAAGGAGCGGCCTGTTAAAGATGCGATTTATCCTTCTAAACGCAACTTGGGAGGGTGTCGACTTCGAAGGTGCGCGACTTTTTACTACAGGCAACAAAAGTCTGTCAACCTCAACATAAAATTGTGACTTCTTCGCAAGTCCATTGCCCGGTGAATGCAATCTTGATAAGTCTCAACTGCGTGACTTGTCCTTATTAAGGAAACGAATTCCGGAAACTTGCATCGTAGAAATCAGGAGGAGTTAACTTCATGTTCATGGTTCGAGCTTTGTGCGCTTTGGTTCTCGTCGGACTGTTGGTTTCGAGTGCGGTCTTAACACCTGCGCAGAAGAAGTCGCGCACTCAGGATGCCGCCCGTCACGCGAGTGACGCCGCGAAAACGTTTACTGAAATCATGAACGTGAAGGATCAGGCGATTCCGAAAGAGTTACTCGACACGGCAGAAGCGATTGCCGTGTTTCCCGGAGTGATCAAAGCCGCGTTTCTGGTTGGCGGACGCGGCGGCCAGGGCGTCATCAGCAGAAGAGTTAAAGGGGGTTGGAGCGCTCCCGCGTTCTTCAATCTCGGCGGCGGCAGCTTTGGACCTCAGATCGGCGCGCAGAAAACTGATTACATACTACTCATCATGAACGAGAGCGGTCTCAATGGTCTGCTCAAAGACAGGTTTGAGCTCGGCGGCGAGGCGGGCGTGGCCGCTGGTCCAATCGGCCGTGAAGCCTCAGCTTCCACAAACCCGCGGCTCGACGCCGGCATTCTTTCCTACTCGCGGAGCAAAGGCGTGTTCGTGGGCGCCGCTTTGAAGGGAGCAGTGATAACTCCCGACAACGATCTCAACGAAGCAATTTACGGATCGAAGGCCGACGGAGTGCTCAAAGTGCAACCGGTGCCTTATGGTCAAATGCCTCCCTCGGTTCGCATCTTCCCGCGCACGTTGGTGCGCTACTCGATTCGGTAACACGGATCAGATAAATCATCGTTGGATGTCCACCGATCTGAACAAACGCTTGACGCTTTTGTTTATGCGCCCTTAGAATGCCTCGTCACCTTAGAGGTCTACTCGAGTTCTTATCACAACCGGAGTCACTAATCGGGAACTGCTGAATATGCTTCCTCGAACGCAGCGACAAAAAGAGATTCTCGATTACATCACTCGTTTTCTCGAACGCCACGGCTACATCCCTTCCTACGCACAGATTGCACGGCAGTTTGGAGTGAAGTCGCGCGCGACGATCGCCAAGCACATTGCTGCGCTCGAGCGTCGTGGTCTCCTGGTCCGTGAACATGAAGACGGATCGTTTGCGCTCAACGTCAAAGTTGAAGATAAGAGCAGCGATTCACTGTGCGAGGTAAAACTGTTGGGGCGTATTGCCGCCGGCGCTCCGCTCGAAGTCGTCGATTACGAGGAACGGATACCGGTTCCGCGCTTCTTGTTGGGCCGAGTTAAACCTGATCGAGTTTATGCGTTGCGCGTAAAGGGCGACTCGATGATTGACGAGCATATCTGCGACGGCGACATTGCTCTGATCGAGAATCGTACCGATGCACGTGATGGCGAGATTGTCGTCGCCCTGCTGATCGAGGAGAACCAGGCGACGCTGAAGCGGCTCTACCGGCGCGGCACGAACATCGAGTTGCAGCCCGCAAATTCTCAACTTCAACCACTCACCGTTCCCGCTGCGCAGGTGCGCGTCCAGGGCATCTTCCGCGGGCTGCTCCGGCCCAGTAACTAATTCTTTTGTAGCCAGTTGTCAGCAGGATAATTAGCGTCTCCGCCGATGATGTGGAGCGTGTAGGCGTGTCGTGATTTGGCGGAACGGTTTTCCAGGCTTTTATGCGGCAGGAGTCCATGCAGGATTATCAGGCTGCCTTTCGTGACTTCCAGCGGAATCAACTCGGTTTCTAACCACGGATTTTCGTTCAATATCTTAAATTCCATCGTACCTTCGGCGGTTCTGACCCAGCGCGATTTCAGGCCCTGTTTGTGCCCGCCGGGTATGGCCCACAGACAGCCGTTCTCGATGGTCGCGTCTTCCAGTGCGAACCACAGCCCGGCGATGTCGATCGGTTCGGTGTAGAGAAACGTGCTGTCCTGGTGACAACCGACCTCGCCGCCGATGTTTGGCTGCTTGAAGATGTACATCGACTGCACGAGCAACGGATTGTTGATTCCCAGATCGCGGGCGAGTTGGTCAATCTTTGTACTATGCGAGAACCGGTTGAACACAGGATCGAGATTGTGCAGCGCGTGACCGATCTTGTTGATCGAGCGCTCCTTTGAATACTTGAGCGTCCCATCAGGCGTGAAAGCATTCTCCTCGAAGAAGAACCGTACTTTGTCGCCTGAAGTTAAGAAGTACTCGTCCGCGACCCGGCTCTGCTCGTGCGTCGTGAAAATCGACATTACCTCCGCCGGCGCGAATTCCTGGACCAACTGCTCGGCCCTTTGCCGCAACCGGTCACACTCATCGTCGCTCGCGAAGCCGTCGATCACGAGAAAGCCGTTAGCTCGATAGTCGTCAAGTTGTTGCGAACTCAGCATTGCCGCACGATTCCTTCGTTGAACTTTCAGATTATGACACACTGGAAACGCCTCGGAAGCTTGTATCATCGGCGACGCTCCTATATAGTACGCGGCCTGTTTTGTCTGCGTTAGAAGCTCAGATTTAAATTCAGCTCAGCACTCACCCGCACCTGTGCAGGTGTGTGTTGCCGCTTCTCCCCTTCCGCCAGTGCGGCAACAGAAGGTCTCGGTCGTCAACTCATCAAGTGAAAGGTAAAAAACGTGTCCCGAAGATTTACCCCCCTCAAGCTACTCGTAGGCGTGCTGGCTTTAGGCCTGCTCACGTATGTGCTGATTCAACCTGATCAAGTCAGTCGCGCTCAAACCCCCGGTTTTGATCGGACGCAATATGCGGAAGATAGACCCGTTGGTGAGTTGGAAGGCGCCCAGGACCAAATCCCCGAATCGGGTGAATCCAACGTAATGATCGAACTCAAGGACGCGCCGACGTCCAGAGTCTATGCTCAAGCTCTTGGCAATCGAAGTGATAAAGCTGTCAATCCACAGGAACGCGCCGCGGCCCAGGGCGCCGCGCGTGCGCAGATGGCGCGTATCAAGGGCGCACAGCAGCGCGTGCTCGCACACCTCGGAAACTTCGGCCAACGGGCGAAACTGCTGTATACCGTGCAGACTGCTTACAACGGTATCGCCGCCAGAGTGGACGCCAGTGTGGTCCCGGAAATGCGAGCCGACGCCGACGTCAAGGGTGTCTACCCGCTTCCCGTCCATTACGTAGAGAATTCGTCGAGCGCGCCGTTCATCAAAGCGGCTAGCGCGTGGTCGGCGACGAGTGGCAATGCCGGCGATGGCGTGAAGATTGCCATCATCGATACCGGCACGGACTACTTACACGCAAACTTTGGTGGCCCCGGAACAGCCGCCGCTTACGCAGCCAATAACCGGGCGATCATCGAACCAGGCACCTTCCCCACGGCGAAAGTTGTCGGCGGCTTTGACTTTGCCGGCGACGCCTACACTGGCGCCAACGTACCCGTACCGGATCCGGACCCGCTTGATTGCTTCGGACATGGTTCGCATGTGGCCGGCACTGCCACGGGTTTGGGTGTCAATGCTGACGGCACGACCTATCTTGGTCCTTATGACGCCACAACGAATTTTGCTTCGTTCAGCATCGGACCGGGCGTCGCTCCCAGAGCTCAACTCTACTCGTTGAAGATTTTCGGCTGTAGCGGCAGCACCGGTCTTACTACGCAGGCAATCAACTGGGCCGTCGATCCGAACGGCGACGGAGATCCTTCAGATCACGTCGACGTCATCAACATGTCGCTCGGTTCGAATTTCGGCATGTCCAACGATGCCAGTGCAGCAGCAAGCACTAACGCTACCCTCGCGGGCGTAATCGTCGTGGCTTCAGCCGGTAATGCCGGCGACACCCACTACATCGTGGGAAGCCCGGCAACTTCAACTCGAACGATCGCGGTCGCCAACACCGTCGACTTCGGCGTTCAGCAATCAACGTTAACAGTTAGCTCGCCGGCGGCGATCGCCGGAGTGAAGGCGTCGCTCCCGGGAACCTTCAATCCACTGACAATTCCACCGGCAACGATCAGCGGCAGCATCAAACTTGCCAACGACGGTTCGACCGCGATAATCCCGGGATCGCCCGCAGGCACGGTTGGCACGACGACTGATGGTTGTCAAACATTCGCGCCCGGATTCTTTACCGGACAACTTGCGCTCATCGATCGCGGCGGCGGCTGCGGCTTCACGTTCAAGGTGAAGAATGCGCAGGACGCCGGAGCGACTGCCGTAATCGTTGCCAACAACGCTGCCGGCACCATCTCGATGGGCGGCACGGATCCGACGATCACGATCATGTCGGCGTCGATCACGCAAGCCGACGGCAACGCGATCAAGGCCCAACTCGGCGTTGGCGTTAACGCCACTCTGGTAATCAATCACCTTGGCGATACCGTCAGCGGCAGCAGTTCGCGTGGCTCTCGACGGAATGATACGGGAGTCAAGCCGGACATTTCCGCGCCGGGCACGAACATCATTTCGACTGGGTTCGGCACCGGTAACTTGTCTGCGACGATGACAGGAACTTCGATGGCGTCTCCGCACATCGCCGGTGCGATGGCGCTCCTTCGTCAATTGCACCCGACGTGGACCGTTGAAGAGTTGAAAGCGCTGGTGATGAACACGGCAAATCACGATCTCTCTAACGGGCTGAATGGAACGGGATCGAAGTATGGCGTGGCTCGAGTCGGCGCCGGCCGCGTCGATCTCCAGGACGCTAGTAACGACGACGTCGTCGCTTACAACGACGATGCTTCCGGTGGCGTGAGTATCTCCTTCGGTTCTCCGGAAGTCGTCGGCACCGCGAGTGTGATGAGGACAGCTCGCGTGGTAAACAAAGGCTCGGTTGACGTGAGTTACGATCTGTCTTACGTGACTCTGTCAGACGTGCCGGGCGTGACGTACGGCTTCCCGGATGGTACGAACATCGTTGTGCCCGCCGGTGGTTCGACAACGTTTCGCATCGAGTTGACGGCGAATGCCGCAGCGATGAAACACGTTCGCGATGCCACGATGGCGGCGACCCAGGGCGTCAATCCTCGGTACTACATGAGCGAGGAATCCGGCTACGTCAACTTGACGCCGGCGAGTGGTACCACACTGCGTCTACCAGTCTATGCAGCTCCACGTCCAGCTTCAAATATGACGACCAATCATAATTACGTTCTGTTCACTGGGCCGACAGGTTCGACTAACGTAGGGTTGACGGGACAGGACGTGAATACGGGCGCAGTACCTGCAACTGATGTGATTTCACTCGTCAGCGCGTTTGAATTGCAGTCAACGAGCCCGGCTACGATACCCGCGACGAGTTTTGCAAGTAACGCTGATGTGAAGTCTGTTGGCGTCACAAGCGATTTCAAGGCGACAAATTCCGTCGTCGCTGGCGCTACCAAGATTTTCTTTGGTGTTGCTATGCACGGTAAGTGGTCCACGCCGAGCGACGTCCAGGTCAACATCTTCATTGATCGCGATCGAAACGGCACGGACGATTTTCAGATCATCAACACGGCTTTCGCCGATGCGCAGGGGAACTTGTTCGACGTCTTCGTCTCTGCGCGTCGCCCGGCGCCGTTCACCGGTGGCTTGACTGTGGATAGCTTCATCAACAACGCCTCGCCGGCGAACCTCGAAACCGTCGCTTACAACACCAACATGATGGTCATCCCGGTGACTGCTTCGGCTATCGGTCTGACCACCGCGAATGCCAAATTCAACTACCGCATCACGACGACGAGCCGTGGGTTCGGTGGCACCATCGACAGCGTGCCTACGCGCACGTACGATGCGGCCAATCCGGGTTTCGACGTGACTGGTGGATTCGCAGGTCTGCCGCTGTACGCGGACCTGAATGGCGGATCAGTTCCCGTCAACTACAACAAGGCGAATTTCCTGGCCAACGGTTCGCTCGGTCTGCTGTTGTTGCACCATAACAACGGTGTGGGATTGCACGATCAGATTCTCGGCGTGCAGGAACCGACCGCGACGTCAGTCACAGTGGATGCCGCTTCGGGAGTCTACAGTGATGCGACAACGCTGAGGGCTACTGTCAGTCCGGCTACTTATCTGGACCAGACTGTTTCCGGGAACATGCAGTTCTCGGTAGATGGCAATCCGGTAGGTGGTGCGGTTGCGGTGAACTCGAGCGGTGTGGCTACAACGTCGTACACGGTGAACGTGCCTGCCGGACCGCATACGATCACGGCAGCATTCACCAGTACGAACTCCGCCTTCCTCAACAGCAGCAACACCGGCACGCTCACGGTCTCGAGAGAGGATGCGACCGTCAGTCCGGGCGCCGCTAATCCGTTCGCCGTGAAGGTAAACTCGCCGGGCGGCACTGGTGGGCCGATCACGCTTTGCTTCGATATGAATGAAGTGAGCGATGGTAGTCCCGGAGATACCACGAACATTAACAGCGTGACGGTCAACGTGATTCCCATTGGCACAGGTTCGGCTGTTTCGGCGGGTGCTGCCGTGTTTAGTGGCGGCGGCGTCGGCGCAACACGCACGGCCTGCGTCACTATGAACAATGTTCCTGTGAACGTCTACGATGTAACTCTGACGATCAATGGGAACTTCTATCAGGGCAACGGAAGTACGGTGCTGGTGGTTTACGATCCTTCGCTGGGATTCGTGGCAGGTGGTGGCAGCCTTATTCACAACGGCTACAAAGCCAATGTCGGTGTGAATATTAAGTACTTGAAGAACGGTAACGCTCAAGGGTCGCTGCTGTACATCGAACACAGACCAACGGGCGACGTCGTAATCAAGAGCAACGCGATCAGCGCGATGGCGATCGTTTCAAATGAAGCGATGCCGAGCGGAAAGGCCACGGTTAACGGAGTTGGTAATCACAGCTTCATCGCCAGGGTCATCGATAATGGCGAGCCGGGATTAACAGACCAGTTTGGTCTGCGCGTTACGAGTCCGGCTGGCGTTATCCTGCTCGATCTGACGTTTGATCCGATTCAGTTGTCAGGCGGCAACTTCTCCGTACCGAAGCTGACTGGCAAGTAACGCTGGTTAAAGCGTTCAGCTGTTCGCAAGCGTTCAGCAGAAATGGCGGCCCTTTGTTGGGCCGCCATTCTTTTTTGTGCAAACGACTCTTTTTATGCAAACGACACGCTCTTGATCAGTGACCCACGATCCACCTGAACAAAACCACCGCACCGATAATGAGCAGACCTATCGCCGGTATCGCCAAAGCAAACACCAGATTCCATTCGGCATGACTTCTTGGTTTAATCATGTTCAATTTCCCATCTTAATCCGTCGCCGACCGCCGCGCCATGCGTATCCCGCAATCCTTCCATTTCCACGAAGTGCATGAGGCTCCGTTTCAAAAATGTGTACTCATCGGGCAAGGAACGAGGCGGCAGGCTGTAGAGCTGTAATCGTTCAACGTATAGACGACGTGAGTCGCTGTGTATAAGACACAGTAAAAATCGCCTCATCACTATGTCCTACATGGGGTGGTGGCAGGTCGTTGCGCCCGTGTTACTTGCCGGCCGTTGACCTAAACAAGCATCACAGCCATGATGATGAACGATGACCGGCACCGCTGGGTAACGCCTTCATTATTGCGCTAAATTGTTGTACAAACTGTGAATTACTGGAGCCGGCTGCCGGAGTTGAACCGGCGACCTTCTAATTACGAATCAGACCAACGAGGCATGAGCAAGTAAATTCAATTCAACAGGTTGCAGCCACAGCGGTTTTTCAGGCGTTTTTTGATGATTCTATACCGAGCTTTATCACTTCCTCGTGCGCTTATCTAAATGCGCGTCACAACTACGTCACAACTTTTAGTGACGATTAATCGATAATGGAGTCGGTCCCGTTAGCAGACTTGCAGTCTGTTCGAGGAAGTTGTTTCGGTTCTTATGGGTAAGGAAAAAGATAACGAAAGTAGGTCTGCATTGAGTAACTCAGTTCAAATGGACATCCACTTTGCAATTCCATTTGATCAGACACTCTTTATCGAGGAACAGGTGTTAGGGGCTGTCCGGTCAATCGAGCTACAGGGAGGAGGAGGGCGTTTAGAGTTACCTCGCAACGCTGAGTCGGCGCGAGAGTCAGGATTGCGGCCTCCAATCTCGGCACCAGATACAGTCACAAGGCACCTCCCGAACGGTTCTTGGGGGGACAGATCGGCAGCAAGCCCTAAGATATCCCTGGAAGCCGCTCTCATCGTTCTTCCCGCCATTGCTCAATTAGACTTCGATCTAGCTGAGGACCAGATAGGTGGTGAGGATATCCACAAGGCGACTCAAATAGTTAGTAATTGGTTCGACTCCTTTTCGCACTGGCTATGGGTGCTTACTTCACAAAGTCTAGATCCTTTGAATCCAGACCCTAAGGTACTTCACCGTCGAAGCAGAAATATCGTTATCACTGCATCAGCGGGAGGCAAGTCTTCTCTCCCATCTTCGGGCTCTCCGGGAATTCACATTGTGGTTAACAGTGAGGGGCCGAGTAGTGAGCGTCTAGTTAATGACTCGGTTCTAGATATTGCGGTCCAGAACGCAGGTAACGCCCCTTCTATGATTCTTGAGCTTCTGGCGTCTGCACGCATGGCGGTTCGTCGCGGGGATAAGCGACGCGCACTTGTTGATGCAGGAACAGCAGTGGAGGCGGCATTGACTTATGCCCTTGGACTAGCTACTACACACTCCTTCACCCTAGGGAATCTCGTGACCCGAGCCGAAAACCAAGGACTCGCCATTCCGCTTGATACGCGCGATTCCCTTGTTCACCCACGAAATGACGCGGTTCATCGCGGCTCGTTAACAGCGCCCACCGACGTCAATCGGGCGCTCGAAGTAGCGGAATTACTTGCATCATTGGCGGAACCTAAACTGGTTCCAGTTGCGTCACTGACTCCAGTGAACCGACCTCAGAGGCACGATATGGTCATTATCAAAGGTCCATCGCAACACTCGTCGGACTAGTAGATTTATTACGCCGCTTCAACCTCAGGTTCAAGATCGTGCTTCTTCTAGGACGACTGATAACCGGATTCGTTCTCGACATTCGGTTGACATATTCTCGTCGCAAACTTGGCTCAAAGTTTGAGCCGATCATTTCAAAATCGTTTCGATATGCTTAGCACGCACTGCCATCGAGAACCTGCTGGACTCTCGTTAGCAATAACGACTCTTCGATTCGGATAGCCGCTGAACGCGGCTATCCGCGCAAGCTGAGACTAGATAGTGGGCCAGAAATGGTCTCTGTGACGCTGTAAACAGGCCCTCATTCAATCAGCTATATAAAAGCCTTCGGTGTTCGTTATAAAGAACAAAATGTTCGCCGTAGCTTACAAAAAATCTAAGTGAACGGTATTCCGATTAAAAAGACGGTATTCCGTTTCAAAAAAGCCTTAGTAGATAAAATCGTATCTGCAAACGACCATAATCCTTATTCAAAAACTCTCACCGCATGATATTTCATGGAAATGGCATGATTTATCTGCAAGCTTGAATGTATAATGGGGTGCATGAAGTTAACGGTATTCCTCATTGTTGTTGGGACCATCGCCGCAATCAGCAACCTGATTAATACCATCCTCAATGGGCCGGCTGCTCTTAAAAAACTAACTCCTGTCGTAGCTCCTTTGGGCGAAAAACTAGCTTCTCTCGGTTCTTCGATACATCAAACTCGTTCCTTTGTACTTGAACGCGCATCATATCCCTTGATAAGGGCTGCTTTGGTCCTGACCCTCATACTTGTTTTAATGATGCTTTATGTTCTTCGTCCGAATTCGGATATCTCTGATTTCGCCCGCCTAAACCGTGAGCTCACGAAGCTAAACCAACGTACCCTTCTTAAAAGTCCCATCTCCGAGGAAATTGTCGTTCTTGAAAATGGTCTCCGCGTCCCAAATTCTTATGTAAAGCCTATGGATAACTCTGGTCCAATTTCCGAATCTCCGCTTAGATAAGCCATTTCGTTAATCATCAAATCTTCATTTATAATTGCTTCGTCACCTCCTTTTCATCTGAGGAAACCAAGACCAAATCAACAATAAGTTCCACCACAAACTACTCGCGTCTTGATCATTGTAGAGCGCGGGTTTTTGTTTACTGTGTTTCATTCTCTCTCCGTTGGTACAGCCTTCCCCAGCAAAAGCATGGTTCGCAATTGACCTTAGGAAGTGCCGGAAGCTTGTTGAATTGCTGCGAGCGAAGAACGCATGAAAAACCCACCTCACACGAATGGCACCGAGCGTTGTGCGAGTCTTGAAAGAATTTTGGTTCTTGCTTCGCGGGGGAGAAGTATCGGCGGCGGGTTCTTCCACTCTGGGGATGTCTAACAATCTTTCGTTTTTACGGTCTTCTATTGCCAGGTAGTAGCCGTAAAGCCGTTCGCAGAGCTGCAATAGGCCATTGATGTCGCGGAGAGCCGCGGTAACGATGGTGTAGAGCAGGACAACCATCAGCCATTCCACAATTGCCTAATACTGCCGTTTTCAAATGAAGTCGACTTAGTGCCCGTAATTGATAAAGCAATTCTTCACCTTTGACACTCTAAGTTACTGATACTGTAGCCTCTCGGTGTACAAACCTGTTGTCCGTAAGCAAATTCCGTGCTAAAATGCTGGATAAGTCGCAACAGAGCGACGACGGGGTATGTAAATGCACGTTCTGCGTGGTATGACTTACCAAGACCTCTACAGCCTTTGCCGTAAGCTCGGCGCGCCAGACTTCAAGTCAAATGAAGAAATGATTGACTGGCTTTCTGCGCGATTTACCGAAGCTGGCAGTTTTGTTGCGCTGAGCTCGGTCCTCCCAGTTTGGGAGCTGATTAGAGGTATTGGTTCCGCTGAATTCCGCTACGTAGACAAGTTGCTTTCGAAACTTGTTCGAAAGCTGCTTCGTCTCAAACTTCAACTTTATTATCGCTTTCAGATAAAAGCGCTTCTCTCACCGCTGCGCATGATTCCAAAAACTCTTCACCCTATCGACGCAGTGGCCTAACTCTTAGTTGGGTTGCTGATGCCGTTGCACTCGCGCAACTGAATCTCAACTCGCGTTCGTCTACCCGTGCCGTAGGTCTATCTCACGGCGCACCGCGTTTCTACGCGCATTTCCTCACCGGAGTGTTTCAGATGAGTTTGAGTAAGTCGAAACAAAAGTGCCTAAGTGTTCCTGAACAATTAAAAAGAAAAAGAGACAAAGAAGGTCTTCGCGGGCAAAAAAATAAATAACGACCTTCGCCTAATCTATGGCTATGCGCCACCACTATGTTTACTCATACTGGTATTTGTGGTGATTGGGTTGCTCGTTCTGCATTTCTGCGGCGTGATAAGCCTTAGCCTTGTAGTTGTCGGACTGGTGACCGGTGCAATTGCTGCTTGCGCTAAACTTGTAGCCGCCATCGCAAAAGAAGTCCTCAATAACAATTAACGGCTTAAACGGAAAGCCCTAGCTGACCAGGGCTCACGTTGCGCTAGACGTTCAGCGACTACTATCCTCACCCGAGCAGTTTTTCACCGATTGCCTGACGTCCTGCTAATTACTCGCCCTCATAATCAGGGGGCGGCACTTGCTGATTCGATGGCTATGATAAAGCCGGAAGGCGTCATTATTCGCAGGAATGGATAGCGTGAGCGGAACTGTCGTGCTATCTCTGTCGATGTGGTCATTAGGTCAAGAAGATCCTTATCCCGGCTAACGAGATATGTCGCATTGCTAACGATCGCTAGATTGATATACATCTCGTCATCGGGATCGCGTTCGTAATGAAATTCTTCGGGGACATTAGCGAGGAGAATCGCCTTTGCTTCCAGCTTCGTTAGAAAGGCATTGACTATGCGATCATTGATACCTGGCAGTTTGCGACGGAGCTCAGCACGATTCAATACGTCCCGAACTTCGCGAATAATCGGCTCGCTCAAAAAGAGCGATATGTCTCCATTGAAAAACAGCCGCAGTGCTTTGCGCGCTGGGCTGTTGCGGTTGGCGATGCCTTGTACGAAGAGATTGCAGTCAAAGACGACGCGGGGAGGAAGTTCGGGCATCGCCTATTTGTTCCGGCGTCTCTCCTCGCGGATGGCGGTTTGGGTTTGCTTTACGAGGTCGTCGAGTTCGTCTTCTGACATCCCACTTTCATCGAAGCTTTGCGCGATCGGTTCGACGATTTCCTCAAACGGTTTCTGGGCGAGAACCGCCGTTTCAAGGAGTTCCAAAGCAGCAGCCTCCGGAGTGGTTCCTTGTCGCTTCGCTGCCTCTGCGATGGCGTGAACCGTATCAGGATTGCTTATTTTGACAACCAGACTTTGCATAGTTACGAATACCGACCCGTTTAGTTTAGCACACTGTTTAACTCACGAAAGCCACCCTCCAGTAAATGGCACAGGCTCTCGCCTCGTGGCCAAATAGATTCTTCGATACTGGGGGGGACGTGCCGAGGTAGCAAGCATATTGAACGCGCCATTTGGCATTTCTACGGATTAGACGGCGGTTTTGCTTACGCGTACTTTATCAGTAGTGTAGTTTGGAATATACGCAGGCGCTTTCAGATGTTGACCCGCAGATGCAATGTAAGTTTTTCTCTAGAGGAACGACGGAGCAGTTTCGCGAATTGGTATATCTCCGACCAAAGAAACAACTTTCCACGTCACTTCTGGAATTAGCTGGACCTGGCTGAGGTTGTAGGGCTGCCGACCGCACAAGATGTCCCCAGTTGCGGCTGCACGCTTCCATTATCAGTAACTCCACCGGAGTGACTACCCGCCGGATTCAATCGAGGAGTTTAGAGGAGTTTATTTGAGCGCAGAGAAGCCGTATTTGCTCCGACTCGCAGTCAAGCTTCACAGCATCAATTCGATTGCCGAATTAGACGCTGGAACTGACTTTGACATCGGAGAGATTAGAATCACTCTGTCTAAAAATGATCGATATCTGGTGTTGAAGGCCGCCGGCTTTGAGACTGAGGATGATGCTCTTCACTTTTTGCCGCAACTAAAAGCTGGTCTATGGAATCTCGCGCTTGAATACAACATAGGCTTCATACCGGATTTTGCGCAGCGGCAAATTACTCGCGCTGATGACCCTGAGAGTGCGGGGAAAAATCTAGCGAAGAGTTTGGGCCTCGCAGTAACAGGTCCGGTGCATGGATTGGCGGATGAAGGTGGGACGTTAATCTACCGCTCCGACGAGGAGATTACAATTATCAGTTTTGGCGTAGCGAGCGGGTATGTTTCTACGCGCTTGCAAGATGTAATACGGGTGATTGGGGAGGGGATTCAAGCGGTCGATCCTAGCGCTATCGCAGAGGCCGGAACATTAACGACAGCGATTGATTTGTACCTTGGTCATTTTTACGAACAGTCGATACGTGCCCGATTTCTGACCCTAATGATGGTTTTGGAGGTTTTGGCGCCTGTCACCGAAAAGCATACGGTTGTTCAGGAAATGGTCTCGGCTTGGAAGGCTGAAATTCAAGAGCGTCTCGGACGCGTCTCAGATCCTAACACCGTTGATGCGTTGAAGTCTTTAGAACGGGAATTAAACTTCCGAAAAGAAACGTCGATCAGACGGCGCATTAGGCAACTTGTACTTGATGTTGCTCCGCTCGATGTCGCAAGCAGAAACCAACTTGCAAGACGCGTCATTAATGCGTATGACTTGCGTGGTAGTCTGGTCCACTCGGGGATTGTTGAGGATTTCGAGTTACGTAAGGCTTTTGAAACGGCGTTGACTACTGTGCAGCTTCTTCTGCGAACCCTGCTCGGTTTCACGTCTACGCGGACGTGAGCAAAATTCAGGTACATTGGTGAGAATCTCAATGTACCTGATGACTTTGGGGGATGGTTATTAACTACGTAGTCGTGAGGACGTAAAAGGTGGGTAATTACCACTTTAGTTAATTTATGGCTCTAATCGAAGACTTCATCAATCGATACCGGAAAGAGTACGATTTTTATGATCAGGCCGGGCGACTTGTAGCTCAGCTATTGGACTCATCGCTACAGAGTGCTGGGATCCGCGCGATCGTCACCTCTCGCGCTAAATCGCCGCGTCGGCTTGAAGACAAGGTTCGCCAGCGAAACGATAAGAAGCACTATGAGACGCTTGAGGACATCTATTCTGACATTATTGATTTAGCTGGAGCGCGAGTGGCGTTGTATTTTCCAGCCGACCGAAATCAAGTTGGAAAGCTCATTGAAGATTCATTCACTCTCGTAACCCAGCCGAAAACATTCCCATCTAGTCTTACACCTACCTACGAAAAACGGTTCTCAGGATATTGGGCTACTCATTATCGAGTACGTTTGCAAGAAGCAACGCTTAGTGAAGTACAACGACGGTACGTTGACGCAGTAGTTGAGATTCAAGTTGCGTCCGTCTTGATGCACGCCTGGGCCGAGGTGGAGCACGACTTGGTCTATAAGCCAGAACAAGGACGTTTGTCCGACGATGAATATGCCATTCTCGACCAGCTGAACGGACTTGTCCTTGCAGGTGAAATTGCTCTTGAACGGTTACAGAAGGCTGGCGAAGCAAGAATAGCTGCGCGCGAACGACGCTTCGCTAATCACTATGAATTGGCGGCCTATTTGTTGGATAAAGCAGCATCGGTTCTAAAAGGTCCCGCCCCGGACTCCGCTATCGGTCGCGTCGATTTGCTTTATTCTTTGCTTGACAAACTTGAGCTGGCAACGCCTCAAGCCCTTGAGACCTATTTGAGTGCTTTGAGTGGTGATACCGAGCGCCGGCCTCTGGCGGAGCAAATAGTCGATCAACTCTTGGCGGAAGATGAGTCAAGATACCGATTATATGAAGAAATAAAAGCCGCCCGCCATCGGATATCACTTGAAGAACAGGAAGGAATTGCCGCACCACAAGCTCAACAAGCTATAGGGCTTTTCCTAACACGATGGATCGAATTGGAGCGACTGATTCGGCAAATCGTGTTTCAACGCACAGGTGAACACAGAGCAGCTTTGCCGACTAGCCGAATGCTCGAGAGCTTGCAAATATCGAATGCGCGAACTCGCACTGAGATAGAGGCTATTAGAAGACTTAGAAACAACTTGGTACACGGTATTCAGATTCCGGATGAGCTTGCACTTACCGAGGCCGCATCCCGACTTGAATCTATACTTGAGGAACTCAGGCGCGCTCTACAAAATTGAATACAGTCTTCAAATCTACTGCTCGGATGGTGAATTAAAATCCCCAAATCCCTCGACTTGCACCGTTGTGCGGCTCCTCTGGTCACGGCGAAGCGTGCATTATCGATTACGTTCAGCGAGCGTTTTAGTCTTGCTCTTAAGGGCGGCCTCGACCAGTTCGCCGACGCGGTGCTTCGCATTGGCGCGTAGCTGTTTCCATTCCTCGCTCGTCAATTTGTGGTCCGCCAGTAATTGAAATCCTTGGGTTACGAGATACTGTACGCGTACCAGATAATGGAATAGGAACCGCTCGCTTTTGGACAAGCCGCGATCGCCATTCAGCCTTTCAAGAGCTGCCATCCGGCACCACTCATACGGGGTCAAATGCTTGCTCTTGATCTCTTCCTGAATGGCAAGCCAGGCTTCGTTGGTCAATCGAAAACTGATCGTGTGCGGGTAATCGGTCTCGCGTTTTCCCATGTCATTACTCCTTCAAAAATGCTTCCTGATTCGCGTGTACGACGTAAACGCATGTTTGCCTTGCAAACGGCAAACCGCGATCTCCCGCATCCACGCAAGTAGACGCAGCAAACTTTAAGTTTGCTGCGTGTGCCCGCGAAGGGGTGACGTGTCAAATAAATCAGGTGCAAAGCACCTCCGTTAGAATTCATGGGCTCCTAATGTAATCAGAATTGATCGTTTCTTTCGGCTGATTTGTGCGACTTTATTCTCACTTTGGAGGTCTGTCAGTTGGGTTTTCTCGCCGGTATGATCTCGACCCAGTCCGGTATTTCCCGGTTGTCCAGGCGGGGCTTTCGATCGAGAATAATCTCGCGGGATTCGCTCGGATCGTAATCACGATCAAGGTTGGGCATCGGGATTTTAATTGTGCGGATCAGGCCTGTTTCCCCGTCTTCCCATTCCCATGAAAACGTCTTCGATTTGTCTTCCATTGGTCTCGGTCTCCAGTTCAATTTTGACGTGCTTGACGCGTCCGTTTGTTAGATACAAGCCGGATCTGCAAGGTGACGCCAGCGGTCTTAAAGTAGTGTTGGAATAGGCCGGGGGAGTTGTGCGAGTCGGCGCGATCGAGGTGTTTAGAACCGAAAGAAATAACAACCTAGACGCGCGAAGCGCGCTGTGTCGTTCACTTTGGATCGCTGCGAGAATGAAGACTAACGAGTGTCACAACCTGTCACACTTCGTCACAAAGTGTCACACTCTGTCACAAGTGTGACACCCGCCCGTTTGCCGTCAAGGAGTTCCGATTCTAGCCTGTGTTACATGGGCCAACCAGGAATCGGAAGCGTGG
>JBKPOC010000055.1:0-4979 GCA_046732935.1 Acidobacteriota bacterium
ACGTCGGCCTCGACGTGGTTGGCAAGCAGATCAATCGCCTCGACATGCAGATCGGACATGTCCAAGTCATGGGCTATCCCCAAATCTGACTTCTTTCCTTGGATGTAGCTGAACGCGCGATGGACCGATTCCTTCATCGAACCCGCAAGGCCGCCCGCAATCTTCAGTTTGCCCGTACCGCTAGATGTTGAGACTTCGATGCGATACAGCCCGACCGTACCTTCTGAGGTCACGCCAGCAGTATAGACCGTTCCTGGCGGAAGCGGGTCAGCTGAGATGAGGTCGCGACCTCCCTGCTCGGGGACACCAACGAACCTCTCTTCACCGGTCTCCTGGAGCGTGTAACTGAAGGACGTGTGGTAATACTCGAAGGCGCCCATCTTCTTGAGTTGCTCTTTCACGCGGCGCCGCCCCTCAAGAGCCAACTCGAGTATCTCAGCCAACTCTTCTTGGGTTACTTCGCCGTCCGGAAAGAGGATTTTCATCAATCCTGACACGGTTTTTCGCACTGCTTTGCGATCACGGGCGTTAAGATGGGCTCCCATCGAGAAATGCCTATCGATGATTTCAGTAAAGTTGTGCTTCCGCATTTCGCGAAGCGCCTCCGCCAGATAATCGACGACAAATCCATAGTGATCAGTGAAGAGCTCATTCCGCATTTTCGGGATCTCCCAGCCCGGAAGGTAGAAGTGCAGACGGTCGATGAACGCCATGTCGTCGCGTATGACGTCAGGCAGTGGCGCGAAGAGGTGGCCGGTCTGAACCATGACGTCGATCGGCTGATTGGTGTTTCCGAACATCGCGATGCTCGCCTCACCGGCAACGGCTTCCTGTCCTCGCTGAAAGGTGCCCGACTCGCAGTAGGTCTTCATCGTGGTGATAACTTCTTTCGGCATCTTTTGGAGGTCAGCGACTTCATCGAATCCAACCACATCCCATATCTGCACCATGCCCTTCTGACGACCCGTCATATGTCCGAAAAGATTTGCGACCGTTGTACCGCCAGTTAGCAGCGCGGAGTAGGGAGAGATCTCTTGCACGACGTAGCTCTTGCCGGTGCCCCGTGGACCAAGTTCAATGAGATTGTAGTTTCGCTCTGCGAGAGGAATCAGCCGGGTTAGGAAATTCAGTTTGAGCCGGCGAGATATTTCACCAGGCTCATATCCCATGCTGCGCAACATAAGATCTATCCATTCATCGGTCGTGAAGTCGCGTCGAACACGCTTGTATTCTTCGAAATCGAATGTCGCGATTTGAATCGGTGTCAGCTTGTCGATCCAGAATGGATATTTACCCTTCGCCTCCTCATCATACTCAAACCGCATTTCCAATTGAGACCAGACACCTCCCATGAGCAGCCGCTCGTAGTCGCGCACATACTGGGTCGGTACGTGAAGGAACTTGCTGCCGAAGTTGACTGCCTCGGCCCAATAGTCCGAGTCCACCAAGCGCACTTTAACCTTGTCGATGAAGGTGTACTTGCCATTCTCCTTTACCTTGCTCTGTGCCTTCCCCGATTCGTCTGCACGGATGTAGTTGTTTGCTAGGGTGTCGTTGACGACCTTCAACCCCATTTGTATCGCGAGTTCGTCAGAGGAGGCGCAGTACTTTCCCAAAAGGAACTCGAGGACGAAGACCGGTACGTTGGCGCCCACCTTCACCTTGCGGACTAGGTCCTTCCGCACCACCTTGCCGGCAAACAAGCGGTTTACCTTATCGTCCAGGGCATCCCGTGTGGGGACTGCTACGTAGCTCATGTCTTAAACTCCGAGTCGAACTGGTATGTCAATGGGTGAACGGTATAGCTCTGCGTCTGTTGCCGGGTCCTGTACAACAATGCGAAGCGATCCGACGCTCTCGTCGCTCAGCAGGAAAGCAATCGTGATGGGCTTGTTGGGCTGTAGCGTCACGCAGCCTGTGTCCCTATCGAGTTCGGCGTCGATCGCCATACCTACTGCTCCTACCTGCTTTCCGGCAGACATAAGCAGCGGACGCACGACAATCTCTGTGGCACCGAGCATCATCTGCTTGTCACCGAAGACAAGAGTCACGCTAAAGATCCGATTCGTAACGGCCTCGGGTAAACCGGTCGCAGTGACTGGGCCAGCAGCAGTGCGGTCCGATGGTCGTGCCTTAGTGCGGACTGTGACCACTGGGATGATTAACTCTTGCAACGAAGGTCCGCCGTGGTGGAACGCAAGATCACCACCAGCCTTGAATACTCCGCAACCTAGGGGGAAGACGAAGTCGAGGGTAGATGCGTAGCCGAGCGAAGCCGCAGCAACACGAACACATCCAGATGGCGTCGCACCACCACGGCCAATCCAACACCTTCGGTGGAGTTCTACCTGATCTCCTCCTGGCGCAGCGATTCGCATCGACTCATCGCGATCGACTGGGAAGAATAGGTGGCCGTGATCAGCCGACACCACGGCGTGTTCGATACCGGCTACCGCTAGCTTGCGAATGGCACGGGCAAGATTGTCGATGACCGTGTCCATCACTTGGCGGGCCTGAAAGGTGAAGCCAGTCTCGCCCGCATGATCGATCTCCTGCGAACGCACTATGACGACCTGCGCACCGTCGATCTTCTTGGCGAGCTTCGAGGGTTGAAGGCTAAGCAGTTCGTCTAGTGCGAGATCGACCAACTTAGGTATGCGGGCCGCAGCGAACTTCTTGCGAGACGCAAGTTCCGGAAGGAATGCGTCGTCAATCTGACTACCGAGTTTTCCGTCTTGCTCAACCACGCTAAAGCTGGCGGAAGCCCCCGGCTGAAGTGCAGCCATGCCAATCGGCGTGATGCTAGGCAAAGCCCCAATAGCGTGACGGACCGCGACTTCTGTGGTCTTTGGCAGTCGCTCGGAAAGTTCCACACCCATCTCAAACCGCATAGCGTCGACGAGGAAATAAGCGACGGGCTTCGGTTGCCCGGACACTATCTCCGTGTAAATCCTCGTCTGGTGCATTGATGTTGGGACAGTCCAGTTTGCCTTTATTAACGCGTTCGTAAAACCCTCCGCCATTAGGCGACAAGTATCCTCGTAGGTACGACGAACTACGCCCAATGGTCGTTCCGGTACCTCGTCGTCGATGTTCGCAACCCAGGCCTCCAAGCGTCGTTGGGCTTGGTCCAAGCGATACCAACCGACGCCGTTGTCTGTTTGGACGGAAGTGTACGCCGCAACCCAAGCGGTTGCGTCGACTCCGAAGTTACTCAATACACTCTTCACAGAGAAAGCTAAACTTCCCAACTCCGCCATGCGACGGCACGCTTCCCACTGAGCCTTTCTTCCAACGTCCCTGTCAAGCCAAAAGCAGTGCTCGCACTCGGCGACCAGTGCCAAAGACTCGTCAAACTTCTTGTTCGCAATGAGGTCACAGCAGTAATCCAGGAGTAAGTGTTCCTCAAAGGGGAACGTGTCGATCGCTCCCAACTGGGCGGCGGGTAGTTTCGCGTTTCGGAGCCCCAACTCTTCTTCGACTCGGGTTGCGATTGGGGCATATGCGTCTGCGAAGTTGGTGCGAAGGGATTGGGCTAGTTCTCGCACTGCCGCCTCGTCATCTTTCGTTCTTGGACTTGCGACTGAATCGAGAGACGAAGGGGGTGGGCACCGCAAATCGCTGCGGAATTCCCCTGCTAGCACGTATCGAACAGTTACGGCTCGGACCTTCGAGAGCGCCATGTCCTCTGTTAAATCAATGCCTAAACTTGATCTAACGAGCTTCACCAACTCACTCGTGGCGTGCTTTGCAATAATTTCCTCATCTCGGGCGTCGGTTACGAGCCATGTGGCGAGCAGTCCGTGCTTACCGCCGATCTCCTGAAAGATGCTTTTTAGAATCGATGGTGGCTCTGCGGAGGAAGTGTCTGAAGCGCGAGCGAGATCTAGGTATGTCACGCTTTCATTGGCCAACATTTCGTCGATGACGCCGTCGGTATAACGCTGGCGTAGGACGTTGCGTGCGAGGCGCCTCAACTGGGGTTCATAACACTCCCCGGCTTTCTCCAACTCCATGAGAACTGAGCCACGCCTATCACGCTCGCAGCCGGGTAAGTAGATGACTATTAACTCCGGATCGTCACCGCTGACGTGTGGCTCGACCATTGCGCGCAGCTCCAACATGGAACCCATGTATTCATATAGATGTGCGGCTATGCCAGATAGCGAGATCGGTTCGTTGCTGGCTTGCAAACCACCGCGCAACTCCTGCACAAACGGAGCGAATTCGACGCGCGGGTCGTACCAGACGACAACTTTCTTGCTCTTTAGTTTATCGGCGAGTTGTTTCGCAACGTAATCGTGCAGTGGGTGCATCAATTTCTGCCCTCCGTCGCGTAGATTTCCTGGAAACGCTCCGCCAGCCAACGGACCCGTCCGGCAGCGTCGCTTGTCGAATCAACTCCTGACGCGGCGAGATGCCTGGCGATCTTGGGTAAAAGTAAAACCAAAAGCAGATCCGATGAGTTTGCGTCGAGCCCGAAACGAGTTTCTCCTCGAGCGGCGAGCTTGGTCGAAAAATCTCGGACCGCTAGTTGCGCTTGCTCTGTCATAGGTTCAGGCGTATTCAGAATTTTGCGGATTCCATCTGGCGTGACTAGGCGAATGGGCTGTAGGGCTTCAAAGAGAGCGCCGGCATGTCGACCGAAGTCTGTTTCCGGAAACCAAACACGAACGCGAGCAACGAAATCATAGACGTCCCTGAACGCGCCCCCTTGCTCCTTTTGCCGGCGCTCTGTTTCTGCAAAGAGGCTGGCGATCGTTCCATCACCTCCTCGCACGGCATTTCCGAGTAAAGCGAGCAGATTTCGTTCTTGTTCCGAGAGCGTTCCAGCCAAAGGCTTATAACCAAGGTCATGTTCGATCTCGTTCCACACATGGGCCATCATGCTGCAGACTTGAATCTCGCAGGGAACATCCACAACGTTGGAGTAAGTCCCGACAATATCTGACTCCGGGAGAAAGACCTCGATGTGGGTC
>JBKPOC010000056.1:0-2414 GCA_046732935.1 Acidobacteriota bacterium
ACCGAACATCCAGTACCGACGGCTTTTACGCAGGCTTCAGCCCAACGTCAGGAAGCGTAAACCTCGTCGCGACATTTCCGGACACTTACGCAATCTCAATACGTTACGTGCGCGATCTCTGAGCCATGAAACAGGGAACGAGGAGGCGATGATCGTAAAAGGAACAGTATTCCCCGCCGGCAGCCAGGTATCAGATCCAGCCGCCGAAAGGCACTCCGATCGAGAATTGAAAACTGCAAATTGCAAAGGCGAGCGAGGTGGCCGGTGCGTTAAGCTTCACTCTGAAGAGCCACAGATTAACGCAGATGAAAACAGATTTTAATCTATAATTATCCGTGTTATCCGTGGCTAATTAAGTTATGAGCAAACGAAAACCTCAACGAGCACGACGTGTTCCGAAGTTGAAATCTTCGCCGGAAGAAGTACTTGACCAGGAAAAGCCGGATAGTCCGACCTTAACCGAAATTGGCGGCTCTTCTATTCCAGGCCTCACGCTGCGTCACGTCTTGCGTCGGCATACGGGACGAGTAACACGCATCGCGTGGTCGCCGAATGGTGCATACCTGGCCTCGCCCTCTGAAGATCAAACCATTCGGATCTGGGACGCTCATAGCGGAACGTGTGTGCGCACCTTGCAAGGACATGACGGCGAAGTCAACAACGTGGCATGGTCGCCGGATGGTCAGCGCCTCGCCTCGGTTTCGGGTCAAAGTATCAGACTGTGGGACACCACCACCGGCAATCAGGTACAAATCCTGGATGAGGATGCCAGAAACATCCATGGCGTGGCGTGGTCGCCCGATGGTCAGCGCCTCGCCTCATCCTCTGATAAAACCATCGATCTTTGGGATGCGGCCAGCCGTAACCATTTGCAAACGCTGGAAGGGAATACTGATGTGACTTTCAGTGTGGAATGGTCGCCCGATGGCTACCTCTTAGCCGCAGGAGCTTACAAAGGCGACATTCATCTTTATGATTCCCGCACCTTGGAGTTGACACAAAAGCTTAAAGGACATTCAAAGTATGTGAGCAGTTTGACTTGGTCACCGAATAGCAGAATCTTGGCATCGGGATCATATGATGAAACAGTAAGGATTTGGACTGCAAAGAATCTGTACAGGATGACTATACTTGAAGGACACACAAAGCCTGTCATTGGTGTCTCCTTCTCATCGGATAGCCAAATACTGGCCTCAAAATCTACGGATGGCACTGTTAAGCTTTGGCGCTCCTCTGACTGGGAGCAAATAGCTACCATCAGTGGGGAAAGAGCGTCAGAAACTGTTATGAACTTGGGAGGAATCTCATTTCATCCATCTTTATCAATCTTAGCTACTCTAGGCACGGATGACCTGATTATTCGCATTTGGTACATAGACCACAGTATTTTGCTTGATAGTAGTCATACTACCAACTCCGTTCAGTACACAACTGCCAAGCTCGTCCTCGTCGGCGATTCAGGCGTGGGGAAAACGGGGCTGGGTTGGCGATTGGCCCATGACGAATTTAAAGAACATGCCTCCACACATGGCCAGCAGTTTTGGCCCATCCAGAAACTCGGTCTGAAGCGCAAAGACGGCACTGAGTGCGAAGCCGTGCTGTGGGATTTGGCGGGCCAGCACGTCTACCGGCAAATCCACTCTATCTTTCTCGAAAACGTCGCCGCTGCGCTCGTCCTCTTCGATCCCAGCAATCGCCAGGACCCACTCAAAGGTGTGCAATTCTGGCTGGAGCAACTGAAGGGCAAGGGGCAACTGCCGCCCGCGGTGCTCGTGGGGGCGCGAGTAGATCGTGGCGCACCTGCCGTTTCACAACAGGAACTCGACCATTTCTGCCAGCGCTACGACATCCGCGGCGGCTACGTCAGCACCAGCGCAAAGAGTAACGAAGGCTTGGAGGCTGTGCTGGAAAAGCTCAATGCACAAATTCCATGGGATGACATGACGGCGACTGTTACGACCGTCACCTTCAAACGTATTAAGGACTACGTGCTCAAGCTCAAAGAGAAGCCCGACCGCAAAGGCGTGCTGGTCAACCCACTCGCTTTGCGAGAACAATTGCAAGCAACCGATCTCGACTGGCGCTTTACCGACGCCGAGATGATGACAGCCGTGGGCCATCTGGAAACGCACGGCTACGTCGCCGTTTTGCGCAGCTCGGCAGGTGAACAACACATCTTGCTCACGCCCGAGCTGCTCGTGACACTCGCCTCATCCATTGTGTTGTTGGCTGACAAACACCCACGCGAACTCGGTGCTGTGAGCGAGACCGAGCTCTTGCACGGCAAATTTCAATTCGATGAACTCGCCGGCTTGTTGCCGGCCGAGAGCCAGGTTTTGCTCGACGCCGCGATTCTGCGCTTCCTCGCGCACAACATCTGCTTCCGCGAGACTTTGGGCAACGAGAACTTGCTC
>JBKPOC010000057.1:0-19347 GCA_046732935.1 Acidobacteriota bacterium
GCGGCCATCTTCAGCAACAAGCTGCAGCAGATGCTGGGTGAATACCTGTACGTGGTGGCCATCTTCGACGCGCCGACGATTGCGGAACTGGCTGCTTACCTGGAACTGAACTATGTGCAGGCGGTGGCGCGGCTGACGGGCACAGCGCCGCTGGGTCTGGCAGTGAACGATGAGGCGGTGATTGATGCCGAGCAGTTGGCGCAGTTCAGGGCGTTGATCCCGACCGCGCGGGAGTTGCCGGCGCGGACGGAGAAGCTGCCGCGAGCGGTGTTCATTCTGTCGGCGCCGCGATCAGGTTCGACGCTGCTGCGCGTGATGCTGGGCGGACATCCGGAACTGTTTGCGCCGCCGGAACTGGAACTGCTGGGGTTCACGACGCTGGCCGAGCGGGCGGAAGAACTGTCGGGCCGCAACGCCTTCTGGCGTGAAGGACTGCTGCGCGCGTTGATGCAACTGTGGGAGTGCGATGCGGAGCAGGCGAAGGAACGAGCGGCTGCATGGGAAGCTGAAGGGCTGAGTGTGGGCGAGTGTTACCGGCAGATCCAGGAGAGCCTGCGGGGCGAGCGGATGCTGGTGGACAAGACGCCGTCGTATGCGCTGGACGTGGCGGTGTTAAGGCGGGCAGAGGAGTTGTTTGCCGATCCGTTGTACGTGCACCTGGTGCGCGACCCGCGCTCGATGATCGGCTCGTTCGAAGAAGCGAAGCTGGAGCAGGTGTTCTTCCGGCCGGCGCACGAACTGACGCGGCGGCAGTTGGCGGAGCTGATCTGGGTAGCGAGCGAACAGAACATCGCGGAGTTTCTGAGTGAGGTGAGTAGCGAGCGGCAGTTGCTGGTGCGCTACGAGGACCTGGTGCGTGAGCCGCAGCGTGAGGCGCAACGGCTGAGTGCGTTCCTGGGTGTCGAGGCGGTAGCCGGGATGCTGGACCCGTACGCGGAAAAAGGCGCGCGGATGACGGACGGCATACACCCGCTGTCGAAGATGATGGGTGATGTGAAGTTCCACGACCACAAGGGGATTGAAGCGAGTGGCGCGGAGAAGTGGCGCGAGCGGCCGGTGGGTGAGTTGTGGGACGGAACGTGGGCGGTGGCAGTGCAGCATGGTTATGAGCGGGAAGAGCGCAAGACCGGTGCGTCGCTGACAACGTTGAAGAAGGTGGACCGCAGCGGTGCGCTGAAGCTTTCGTACGCGCAGCAGCGGTTGTGGTTCCTGGACCAGTTGGAGCCGAACAGTTCGTTCTACAACATTCCGGCAGCGGTGCGGTTGAAAGGCAAGTTGGATCTCGCGGCGCTGGAGCAAAGCTTCGGTGAAGTGATCAGACGGCATGAGTCGCTGCGCACCAGGTTCGCGATGGTTGACGGAGAGCCGGTGCAGGTGATCGATGAGGCGCACGCGTTCACGTTGCCGGTGACGGACCTGAGTGATTGGGATGAAGAAGAGCGAGAGGCGGAAGCGAGCCGAGTCGCGGCGGCGGAAGCGAAAGAGCCATTTGACTTGTCGAATGGACCACTGTTCCGCGCTCGAGTGCTGCGGTTGGGCGTGGAAGATCATGTGCTGCTGTGCGCGATGCACCACATCGTTTCCGACGGCTGGTCGATGGGTGTATTCATCCGCGAACTGACGGCGCTCTACACGGCCTACGCGGCCGGCGAGCAGTCGCCGCTGCCGGAGCTGACGATCCAGTATGCCGACTTCGCCCACTGGCAGCGCGAGTGGTTGCAGGGCGAGGTGCTGGAAGGGCAACTGGGTTACTGGAAACAACACCTGGCGGGCGCGCCGGCGGCGCTGGAGTTGCCGTTGGACCATCCGCGACCGGCCGTGCAGACGTTCCGCGGCGCGCACTACCAGATGGGTCTCTCGACTGAGTTGACGGCGGCGCTGAAAGAGATCAGTCGGCGTGAAGGTGTAACGCTGTTCATGACGCTGCTGGCGGCGTGGCAAACGCTGCTGTCGCGTTACAGCGGACAGGAAGATGTGGTGGTAGGAACACCTATAGCCGGACGGAATCGTGCGGAGACAGAGGCGTTGATTGGCTTCTTCGTGAACACGCTGGTGCTGCGGACGAACCTGAGCGGCAATCCGAGCTTTGCGGAAGTGCTGCGGCGAGTGCGAGAAGTGGCGCTGGGCGCGTACGCGCATCAAGACGTGCCGTTTGAGAAGCTGGTGGAAGAGTTGCAGCCGGAAAGAGACCTGAGCCGCTCGCCATTGTTCCAGGCGATGATGATGCTGCAGAACATGCCGCAGGAAACGATGCAGTTGCCGGGGCTTGAGTTGAGTGCAGTGTCGGGAGAAGGAACGACGGCGAAGTACGACCTCACGCTGGCGCTGATGGATACGGACGCGGGGCTGGCGGGAACGTTGGCGTACAACGTCGACCTGTTCAAGGAAGAGACGATCGCGCGGATGATGGGACAGTTTGAGCGGCTGCTGGCGAGTGTGGTGAGTAATGTGCAGCAGCGGCTGTCGGAAGTGGAGTTGTTGAGTGAAGCAGAGCGGGAAGAGATCGTCGTTGGCTGGAACGAGACGGCGGCGGAGTATGCGACCGGGAAGTGCCTGCACGAGTTATTTGAGGAGCAGGTGGAGCGCAGCCCTGAGGCAGACGCAGTTATATATGAAGATGAACGCATCAGTTATCGGGAGCTGAACGAGCGAGCGAACCGGCTGGCCCATTATTTACAGACGTTGGGAGTGGGACCGGAGGTGCTGGTTGGGATCTGCGTAGAGCGCTCGGTGGAGATGATGGTGGGCCTGCTGGGGATATTGAAAGCCGGTGGCGCCTACGTGCCGCTTGATCCTTCGTATCCATCAGGCCGCCTGGCCTTCATGATGACGGATTCGCAGTTGCCGGTGTTGCTGACGCAAGAGCATCTGGGTGAAACGCTGCCGCCGGTCGGCAACGTCGTTTATCTGGATAGCGATTGGGACAAGATATCGCAGCAGAGCGCAGTGAAGCCGGAGAGCAGCGCAACGACTGAGAACCTGGCGTACATGATCTACACGTCAGGGTCGACGGGAGAGCCGAAGGGTGTGCAGATCCCGCATCGGGCGGTGGTGAACCTGCTGCAGTCGATGCAGCAGCGTCCTGGACTGAACAGTAGCGACATACTGCTCGCCGTGACGACACTGTCATTTGATATCGCGGGGTTGGAGCTGTTCCTGCCGTTGCTGGTGGGAGCGCGGCTGGTGGTGGCGAGCCGCGAGATGGCGGCGGACGGTGCACAGTTACTGAGGAAGTTGAAAGAGAGCGGTGTGACTGCCCTACAGGCAACACCGGCAACGTGGCGGATGCTGCAAGAAGCAGGCTGGGAAGGCAGTGACGAACTAAAGGTGTGGTGCGGTGGCGAAGCAATGCTGCCGGAGTTGGGGAACCAGTTACAGCAGCACGCGCAAGAGGTGTGGAACCTGTACGGTCCGACGGAGACGACGATCTGGTCCAGCGCTTACCAGGTGAATGGTCAGGCAGTAGGACAGAGCGTGTCGATCGGGCGGCCGATAGCGAACACGCAGATGTACGTGCTGGATGGCGAACTGCGCCCGGTGCCGGTAGGAGTGGCAGCGGAGTTGTACATCGGCGGCGAGGGACTGGCGCGCGGCTACCGAGGACGACCGGCATTGACGGCGGAGAAGTTCGTGCCGAATCCGTTTGCCGCAGAAGGCGGCGCGCGGCTGTATCGCACGGGAGACGTCGCGAGATATAGAAACGCTGGCGAGATCGAATATATCGGGCGCATAGACAATCAGGTGAAGGTGCGCGGCTACCGCATTGAAGTGGGTGAGATCGAAGTGGCACTGAGCGAGCACGAAGCAGTGCGCCAGGCGGTGGTAGCAGCGAAAGAGAGTGAAGGCGGAGAGAAGCGGCTGGTGGCCTACGTAGTAGCGGAGCGGGAAGGAATAAGCAGCAGTGAGTTGCAGCAGTACTTAAAAGGCCGATTGCCGGCGTACATGGTGCCGAACGCATTTGTGCAGTTGGAGCAGCTGCCGCTGACGGCGAATGGCAAGGTTGATCGGCGAGCATTGCCGGAGCCAACAGGCGGACGATCAGAGCTAGGCGGAGAGTACGTCGCACCGCGGACGGCGACGGAAGAAGTGCTGGCAGGTATCTGGGCCGTAGTGCTGCGCACAGAGCAAGTGGGCATACACGACAACTTCTTCGAACTGGGCGGGCATTCGCTACTGGCGACGCAAGTGATGTCGCGAGTGCGGGAGACGTTGGGAGTGGAAGTGGCGCTGCGGCAGTTGTTCGAACAGCCGACGGTGGCCGGGCTGGCTCGAGTCATCGATGAAGTGAAGGAATCGGCTGATGGCATGATAGCGCCGCCAATAGTTCCAATCTCAAGAGAAGGTCAGTTACCGCTTTCGTACGCGCAACAGCGGTTGTGGTTCCTGGACCAGTTGGAGCCGAATAGCTCGTTCTACAACATTCCGGCGGCAGTGCGATTGAAAGGCAAGCTTGACCTCGCGGCGCTGGAGCAAAGCTTTGGCGAAGTGATCAGGCGGCATGAGTCGCTGCGCACCAGAGTAGGAATGGTTGATGGACAGCCGGTGCAGGTGATCGACGAGGCTGGCGCGTTCACGTTGCCGGTGACGGACCTGAGTGACTGGGATGAAGAAGAGCGAGAGACGGAAGCCAGGCGAATCGCTGGCGAGGAAGCGCAACAACCGTTTGATTTAGCGAATGGCCCACTGTTCCGCGCCAGCGTGTTGCGCCTCGGAGCGGAAGAATACGTGCTGCTGTGCGCGATGCACCACATCGTTTCGGACGGCTGGTCGATGGGTGTATTCATCCGCGAGCTGACGGCGCTCTACACGGCCTACGCGGCCGGCGAGCAGTCGCCGCTGCCGGAGCTGACGATCCAGTATGCCGATTTCGCACACTGGCAGCGCGAATGGCTGCAAGGAGAAGTGCTGGAAGGGCAACTGGGTTACTGGAAGCAGCACCTGGCGGGAGCGCCGGCGGCGCTGGAGTTGCCGTTGGACCACCCGCGACCGGCCGTACAGACCTTCCGCGGCGCGCACTATCAGATGGGTCTCTCGACTGAGTTGACGGCGGCGCTGAAAGAGATCAGCCGGCGTGAAGGTGTGACGCTGTTCATGACGCTGCTGGCGGCGTGGCAAACGCTGCTGTCGCGTTACAGCGGACAGGAAGATGTGGTGGTGGGAACGCCGATCGCCGGACGCAATCGTGCAGAGACGGAGGCGTTGATCGGCTTCTTCGTAAACACGCTGGTGCTGCGCACGAACCTGAGCGGCAACCCGAGCTTTGCGGAAGTGCTGCGGCGAGTGCGAGAAGTGGCACTGGGTGCTTATGCGCATCAAGACGTGCCGTTTGAGAAGCTGGTGGAAGAGTTGCAGCCGGAAAGAGACTTGAGCCGCTCGCCGCTGTTCCAGGCGATGATGATGCTGCAGAACATGCCGCAGGAAACGATGCAGTTGCCGGGGCTGGAGTTGAGTGCCGTGTCGGGCGAAGGAACGACGGCGAAGTACGACCTGACGCTGGCGCTGATGGATACGGACGCGGGGCTGGCGGGAACGTTGGCGTACAACGTTGACCTGTTCAAGGAAGAGACGATCGCGCGGATGATGGGCCAGTTTGAGCGGCTGCTGGCGAGTGTGGTGAGTAATGTGCAGCAGCGGCTGTCGGAAGTGGAGTTGTTGAGTGAAGCGGAGTGCGAAGAGATCGTAGTTGGCTGGAACGAGACGGCGGCGGAGTATGCGGCTGGTAAGTGCCTGCACGAGTTGTTTGAGGAGCAGGTGGAGCGCAGCCCTGAGGCAGACGCCGTCATATATGAAGATGAGCGGATCAGTTATCGGGAGCTGAATGAGCGAGCGAACCGGCTGGCCCATTATTTACAGACGTTGGGTGTGGGACCGGAGGTGCTAGTTGGCATCTGCGTCGAGCGGTCAGTGGAGATGATGGTGGGCTTGCTTGGGATATTGAAAGCCGGTGGCGCCTACGTGCCGCTTGATCCCTCGTATCCATCAGGCCGCCTGGCCTTCATGATGACGGACTCGCAGCTGCCGGTGTTGCTGACGCAACAACATCTGGGTGAAACGCTGCCGCCGGTCAGCAACGTCGTCTATCTGGATAGCGATTGGGAAGCGATATCGCAGCAGAGCGCAGCGAATCTTGAGAACGCAGCAGGTGCCGAGAACCTGGCGTACATGATCTACACGTCAGGGTCGACAGGAGAGCCGAAGGGCGTGCAGATCCCGCACCGGGCGGTGGTGAACCTGTTGCAGTCAATGCAGCAGCGTCCGGGATTGAGCAGTAGTGACGTACTGCTGGCGGTAACGACGCTGTCATTTGATATCGCGGGGTTGGAGTTGTTCCTGCCGTTGCTGGTGGGAGCACGGTTGGTGGTGG
This sequence comes from Acidobacteriota bacterium, assembly GCA_046732935.1. GTDB lineage: Bacteria > Acidobacteriota > Blastocatellia > Pyrinomonadales > Pyrinomonadaceae > PSRF01. The sequence continues at coordinate 6,365 of JBKPOC010000057.1, forward strand.
CGAGCCGCGAGACGGCTGCTGATGGTGCACAGTTACTGAGGAAGTTGAAAGAGAGCGGTGTGACTGCCCTACAGGCGACGCCGGCAACCTGGCGGATGCTGCAAGAAGCTGGCTGGGAAGGCAGTGACGAACTGAAGGTCTGGTGCGGCGGCGAAGCGATGCTGCCGGAGTTGGGCAACCAGCTACAGCAGCACGCGCAAGAGGTGTGGAACCTGTACGGACCAACGGAGACAACAATCTGGTCCGGCGCTTATCAGGTGAATGGTCAGGCAGCGGGGCAGAGCATATCGATTGGGCGTCCGATAGCCAACACGCAGATGTACGTGTTGGATGGAGAGCTGCGACCGGTGCCGGTGGGAGTGGCAGCGGAGTTGTACATCGGCGGTGAAGGACTGGCGCGTGGCTACCTGGGAAGAGCAGCACTGACGGCAGAGAAGTTCGTGCCGAACCCGTTTGCCGCAGAGGGCGGCGAGCGGCTGTATCGCACGGGAGACGTCGCGAGATATAGAAACGCTGGCGAGATCGAGTACGTAGGCCGCATAGACAATCAGGTGAAGGTGCGCGGCTATCGCATTGAAGTGGGTGAGATCGAAGTGGCACTGAGCGAGCACGAAGCAGTGCGCCAGGCGGTAGTGGCAGCGAAAGAGAGTGAAGGTGGAGAGAAGCGCTTAGTCGCCTATGTGGTGGCGGAGCGGGAAGGAATAAGCAGTAGTGAGCTACAGCAGTACTTAAAGAGCCGATTGCCAGCCTACATGGTGCCGAACGCGTTTGTGCAGTTGGAGCAACTGCCGCTGACGGCGAATGGCAAGGTTGATCGGCGCGCATTGCCGGAGCCGACAGGCGGACGATCAGAGATCGGGGAAGAATACGTCGCACCGCGGACGGCGACGGAAGAAGTGCTGGCAGGTATCTGGGCCATCGTACTGCGCACCGAACAAGTCGGCGTATACGACAACTTCTTCGCACTAGGCGGTCACTCGCTGCTGGCGACGCAGGTGATGTCGCGAGTGCGTGAGATGTTGGGAGTGGAAGTAGCGCTGCGACAGTTGTTCGAACAGCCGACCGTTGCCGGACTGTCCGGAGTCATCGATGAAGTGAAGGAATCGGCTGGTGGAATGGTGGCGCCGCCAATCGTTCCAATCTCAAGAGAAGGCCAGTTACCGCTTTCGTACGCGCAACAGCGGTTGTGGTTCCTGGACCAGTTGGAGCCGAATAGTTCGTTCTACAACATTCCAGCAGCAGTGCGGTTGAAAGGCCAGCTTGATCTCGAGGCGCTGGAGCAGAGCTTTGGCGAAGTGATCAGGCGGCATGAGTCGCTGCGCACCAGAGTAGGGATGGTTGATGGACAGCCGGTGCAGGTGATCGACGAGGCTGGCGCGTTCACGTTGCCGGTGACGGACCTGAGTGAATGGGATGAAGAAGAGCGCGAGGCGGAAGCCAGGCGAATCGCTGGCGAGGAAGCACAACAACCATTTGACTTAGCGAGTGGACCACTGTTCCGCGCCAGCGTGTTGCGCCTCGGAGCGGAAGAATACGTGCTGCTGTGCGCGATGCACCACATCGTTTCCGACGGCTGGTCGATGGGTGTATTCATCCGCGAGCTGACGGCGCTCTACACGGCCTATGCGGCCGGCGAGCAGTCGCCGTTGCCGGAACTGACGATCCAGTATGCTGACTTCGCACACTGGCAGCGCGAATGGCTGCAAGGGGAAGTGCTGGAAGGGCAACTGGGTTACTGGAAACAACACCTGGCGGGAGCGCCGGCAGCGTTGGAGTTGCCGTTGGACCACCCGCGTCCGGCCGTGCAGACCTTCCGCGGCGCGCATTACCAGATGGGTCTCTCGACTGAGTTGACGGCGTCGTTGAAAGAGATCAGCCGGCGTGAAGGTGTAACGCTGTTCATGACGCTGCTGGCGGCGTGGCAAACGCTGCTGTCGCGTTACAGCGGACAGGAAGATGTGGTGGTAGGAACACCGATCGCGGGTCGCAATCGTGCAGAGACGGAGGCGTTGATCGGCTTCTTCGTGAACACGCTGGTGCTGCGCACGAACCTGAGTGGCAATCCGAGTTTTGCGGAAGTGCTGCGGCGGGTGCGGGAAGTGGCGCTGGGTGCTTATGCGCATCAGGATGTGCCGTTTGAGAAGCTGGTGGAAGAGTTGCAGCCGGAAAGAGACTTGAGCCGCTCGCCGTTGTTCCAGGCCATGATGATGTTGCAGAACATGCCGCAGGAAACGATGCAGTTGCCGGGGCTGGAGTTGAGTGCCGTGTCGGGAGAAGGAACGACGGCGAAGTACGACCTGACGCTGGCGCTGATGGATACGGAAGCGGGGCTGGCGGGCACGTTGGCGTACAACGTTGACCTGTTCAAGGAAGAGACGATCGCGCGAATGATGGGCCAGTTCGAGCGGTTGCTGGCCAGTGTGGTGAGCAAGCCTGAGCAGCGGCTGTCGGAAGTGGAGTTGTTGAGTGAAGCGGAGCGTGAAGAGATCGTCGTCGGCTGGAACGAGACGGCAGCGGCGTATGCGGCTGGTAAGTGCCTGCACGAGTTGTTTGAGGAACAGGTGGAGCGCAGCCCTGAGGCAGACGCCGTCATATATGAAGATGAGCGGATCAGTTATCGGGAGCTGAACGAGCGAGCGAACCGGCTGGCCCATTATTTACAGACGTTGGGAGTGGGACCGGAGGTGCTGGTCGGCATCTGCGTCGAGCGGTCAGTGGAGATGATGGTGGGCTTGCTGGGGATATTGAAAGCCGGTGGCGCCTACGTGCCGCTTGATCCTTCGTATCCATCAGGCCGCCTGGCGTTCATGATGACGGACTCGCAGTTGCCGGTGTTGCTGACGCAACAGCATCTGGGTGAAACGCTGCCGCCAGTGGGGAACGTCGTTTATCTGGATAGCGATTGGGACAAGATATCGCAGCAAAGCGCCGCGAAGCCGGAGAGCAGCGCAACGACTGAGAACCTGGCGTACATGATCTACACGTCAGGGTCGACAGGAGAGCCGAAGGGCGTGCAGATCCCGCATCGGGCGGTGGTGAACCTGTTGCAGTCGATGCAGCAGCGTCCTGGGCTGAACAGTAGCGACATACTGCTCGCCGTGACGACACTGTCATTTGATATCGCGGGGTTGGAGCTGTTCCTGCCGTTGCTGGTGGGAGCGCGGCTGGTGGTGGCGAGCCGCGAGACGGCGGCGGACGGTGCACAGTTACTGAGGAAGTTGAAAGAGAGCGGTGTGACTGCCCTACAGGCAACACCGGCAACGTGGCGGATGCTGCAAGAAGCAGGCTGGGAAGGCAGTGACGAACTGAAGGTGTGGTGCGGTGGCGAAGCAATGCTGCCGGAGTTGGGCAACCAGTTACAGCAGCACGCGCAAGAGGTGTGGAACCTGTACGGCCCGACGGAGACGACGATCTGGTCCAGCGCTTACCAGGTGAATGGTCAGGCAGTAGGACAGAGCGTGTCGATCGGACGTCCAATAGCCAACACGCAGATGTACGTGTTGGATGGAGAACTGCGGCCTGTGCCTGTTGGAGTAGCGGCGGAGTTGTACATCGGCGGTGAAGGACTGGCGCGCGGCTACCGAGGAAGAGCAGCACTGACGGCGGAGAAGTTCGTGCCGAACCCGTTTGCCGCAGAAGGTGGCGAGCGGTTGTATCGCACGGGAGACGTAGCGAGATATAGAAACGCCGGTGAGATCGAGTATGTCGGGCGCATAGACAATCAAGTTAAGCTGCGCGGCTACCGCATTGAAGTGGGTGAGATCGAAGTGGCACTGAGCGAGCACGAAGCAGTGCGCCAGGCGGTGGTAGCAGCGAAAGAAAGTGAAGGCGGAGAGAAGCGGCTGGTGGCCTACGTAGTAGCGGAGCGGGAAGGAATAAGCAGCAGCGAGCTACAGCAGTACTTAAAGAGCCGGCTGCCTGCGTACATGGTGCCGAACGCATTTGTGCAGTTGGAGCAGTTGCCGCTGACGGCGAATGGCAAGGTTGATCGGCGAGCATTGCCGGAGCCAACAGGCGGACGATCAGAGATTGGGGAAGAATACGTCGCACCACGGACGGCAACAGAAGAAGTGCTGGCAGGTATCTGGGCCATCGTACTGCGCACCGAGCAAGTGGGCGTACACGATAACTTCTTCGAACTGGGTGGTCACTCGCTACTCGCAACGCAAGTCATATCCCGCGTGCGCGAGACGTTAGGAGTGGAAGTAGCGTTGCGGCAGTTGTTCGAGCAGCCGACCGTTGCCGGACTGTCCAGCGTGATCGACGAAGTGAAACAGTCGACAGGCGGCATGGTCGCACCGCCGATGGTCCGAGTCTCCAGAGACGGCGAGTTACCGCTTTCCTTTGCGCAACAACGCCAGTGGATCTTGGATCAATTAGATCCCGGCAGCAGCGCTTACCTCATTCCTACAGCCATCCGGCTGCGCGGTCAGCTTAACGTCGCTGCACTCGAACAAACCTTCAACGAAATCCTCAACCGGCACGAATCTTTGCGCACAAACTTCGCGGTCGTAGCAGGCCGACCAGTGCAGGTCATCAGGCCGGCGCGACCTCTGACTTTAGCCATAACCGACCTCACCGTATATGACGAGACTGAGCGCGAGGCCAAGGCCCGTCGCCTGGTTATGACTGAGGCCAAACGGCCGTTCGACCTCGCTCAAGATCAGCTTCTGCGCGCCAGCCTGTTACGGCTCGAAGAAGATCATCACGTGTTGCTTTGCACCATGCATCACATCGCCTCTGACGGTTGGTCCATCGGCGTACTCGTCAGAGAGATCACAACCCTGTACACAGCCTATCGCGCAGGCGAGCCTTCGCCGCTGCCTGAGCTCACCATCCAATACGCCGACTTCGCCCACTGGCAACAGACGTGGCTTCAAGGCGAAGTGCTCGAGAAACAACTCGACTACTGGAAGCAACAACTCGATCAAGTCTCCGTACTACACCTTCCCACGGACCGGCCGCGTCCTGCAAAGCAGACTTTCAACGGGGCTTCTCAAGGATTCGGTCTGAGCCAAGATCTGACGAAACAGATCAAGGCGTTGAGCCAGCGCGAAGGGGGCACGCTATACATGGTGCTGCTCGCAGTTCTCAAGACCATGCTCTCGAAGTATGCACGGCAGGACGACATCAGCGTCGGCACATTCATAGCGAATCGCAATCGCGCCGAAATCGAAGGACTGGTCGGATTCTTTGTCAACAATCTGACACTGCGCACCGACCTTTCCGGCGATCCGAGTTTCCGTGAACTGCTACGGCGCGTCAGGACCACTACGCTCGGCGCATACGCTCATCAGGATGTGCCGTTTGAGAAAGTACTGGAGACGGTGCAGCCCGATCGTGATTTGAGTCGCACTCCGCTCTTCCAGGTGATGTTCGTTCTCCAGAACGCACCGGGCGAGTCGATTGAACTTCCCGGCCTCACTCTCAGCCCCATCAATGAAGCGGGCGGCGCCAGGGCCAACTTCGACATCACGCTATGGATGTCCGAGATAAACGAAGAGCTCGTCGGAGCTTTCCAATACAACACGGACCTCTTCGACGCTTCGACGATGATGCGCGTGGCAGGACACTTCCAAACGCTGCTCGAAAGCGTTGTCGAACGCTCGGATGCGCGGTTGTCTGAACTATCAATGCTGACCGAGGCCGAGCGGCAGTTGTCAGCGGAGTGGAACGATACTGCCAGAGACTACTCGCCCGATCGCTGCCTCCATGAGTTATTCGAGCTACAAGTGGAGAAGACACCGGATGCCATAGCCGTCATCTTTGAAGACGAGCAACTGACTTACGCCGAGTTGAACAAGAGAGCAAACAAGCTCGCGCATCACCTGATTGGAATGGGAGTCGGACCGGACGCGCGCGTGGGAATTTGCGTGGAACGTTCGCTCGACATGGTCGTCGGGTTGTACGGAATCCTCAAAGCCGGCGCAGCGTATGTTCCGCTCGATCCGAGTTACCCAAAGGAACGTCTCGCTTTGTTACTGGCCGATGCGAATCCATTGGTCCTGCTGACGCAGAATCGTTTACGCGCAAATCTGCCGAGACATCGAGCAAAGGTCGTTTGCCTCGACACGAACGCCAGGCAATTGGCCCAGGAGAGCGAACAGAATCCGGCCACGGGTGTTACGGCCGAGAACATGAGTTACATCATCTTTACCTCCGGCTCGACCGGCACGCCGAAGGGCGTGATGGTAAACCACAAAGGCGTTGTCAATACGCTGTTGTGGATCCAGTCCCTATTACAACTCGACGACCAGGATCGTTGGCTCATGAAGGCGTCGTTCGGCTTCGATGCTTCCGTATTCGAGATATTCCTGCCGTTGATGGTCGGCGCCGGTGTAGTCGTCGCGCGTCCAGACGGAGCGCAGGATAGTACCTACCTGTTGCGAACGATCGTCCGGCATCACGTGACAGTCATTCACTTCGTTGCCTCCATGCTGGTCCCATTCCTCGACCATGAGGATTTGCCGTCGGCGACGTCGTTGAGGCATGTAGTGAGTGGTGGCGAGGCGCTTCCACGCGAGACGCTGGAGCGTTTCTATGCGCGCTCCACGGCGTCGTTGGTCAATCTTTATGGACCAACAGAAACGTCTATCGCTTGTACCGGTTGGCCCTGCGAGATCAACAGCGAACGACTCGTTGTTCCCATTGGTATGCCGGCTTCCAACACGCAGGCGCACGTGCTGGATCGGAACCTCCAGCCCGTACCTATCGGCGTCCCCGGTGAACTGCATATCGGCGGCAACGGAGTGGTGCGCGGCTACTTGAATGGACCGGAGTTGACGGCAGAGAAATTCATTCCCGATCCATTCAGAAACACGCCAGGCGCGAGGCTCTACAAGACCGGAGACCTGGTGCGCTATCTGCCGGACGGCAATTTAGATTTCCTCGGACGGATTGACAGTCAGGTGAAGGTACGCGGGTTCCGCATCGAGTTGGGAGAAGTGGAAGCTGCGTTAACGAAACACGCCGCGGTGCGCGAGGCCGCCGTCATAGCCCGCGAAGACACGCCCGGCGACCAGCGGTTGGTTGCATACCTCATCCCCGAAAACGAGCAACGTCCGACGACGAGCGAACTGCGTCAGTTCATGAAGAAGACGCTGCCCGAATATCTGGTGCCATCAGACTTCGTGCTGCTGAACGAATTCCCGCTCAACCACAGTGGCAAACTCAATCGAAACGCGTTACCCGCGCCCGGTCACGATCGGCCCGAGCTGGAGGAAGGCTATTTAGCGGCGCGGAACCCGATCGAAGAGAAGCTGACGGCAATCTGGCAAGAGGTGTTGCAGCTCGAGCAAGTCGGCGTTAACGACAACTTCTTCGAGTTGAGCGGCCACTCGTTGCAAGCCACGCAAATGATCTCACGAGCGCAAAACACCTTCCACGTCGAGATACCTTTGCGCGCGTTATTTGATTCACCGACAGTGGCTGGTTTTGCAGAGCGCATTGAAAAGCTGATGGAAGACGGGCAAAGCTCAACTGTTGCCATGGTCCAGGCCGGCCTCGGAAACGGGGAGGCGCTCTCGTACGCGCAACAGCGGCTGTGGTTCCTGGACCAGTTGACGCCCGGCAGTGCCGCTTACAACGTCGCGAGCGCGATGCGCTTGAGAGGTGTTCTCGACGTTACTGCACTCACCCGCGCGCTCAACGAGATCATCCGTCGTCACGAATCGCTGCGCACGACTTTCGAAATTGCCGAGAGTGAGCCGGTGCAGGTCATCGCGGAAGCGCCGGAGCTGACCATCCCGTTGATCAATTTGACAGATGCCGTCGACAGCGAAGCAGAGTTGCAGCGGCTGATCAGCGAAGAATCGACGCGTCCGTTCGACCTTGCGCATGGACCACTGTTAAGAACGAAACTGTTGCGAGTCGACGAGCAAGACCATGTGCTGCTGCTGACGCTGCATCACATCATCTGTGATGGGTGGTCGATTGGAGTGTTCGTCCGTGAGTTGGCGGCGCTGTACGAAGCGTACGCGAGTGGGCAGGAGTCGCCGCTGGCGCCGTTGCCGATTCAGTATGCAGACTTTGCCCGTTCACAACGAGAGTGGCTGCAAGGTGAGATGCTGGACCGACAGCTCGCTTACTGGAAAGAGCAGTTGGCAGGAGCGCCGGCGGTACTGGAGTTGCCGACTGATCGACCGCGGCCAGTCACTCAAATCTTCCGTGGCAAACAGCAGAGTGTCAGGTTCTCGCCTGACATGTCCGAGGCCCTCAACGCATTCAGTCGTGAAGAGGGAGTTACTCTCTTCATGATGGTCCTGGCCGCCTTCCAGACGTTGCTCTTCCGTTACTGCGGGGAGGAACAGATCACGATCGGTTCACCAATCGCGAACCGCAACCGCGAAGAACTCGAGTCACTCATCGGCTTCTTCGCGAACACGCTGGCACTGCGAACAGATCTCTCCGGCGATCCGAGCTTCCGCGAGTTGCTGGGCCGCGTCAAAGAAGTGGCGTTGGGAGCTTACGCGAATCAAGACGTGCCGTTTGAAAGGCTCGTTGAAGAACTTCAACCCGAGCGGAGCTTGAGCCATTCGCCGTTGTTCCAGGTGATGCTGGTGTTGCAGAACGCGCCGAGTACGCAACTGCAACTGCCGGGCGTGAGCCTCGAAACAATGGACGTCGAGACCCAAACGGTGAAGTTTGATCTGACGCTGTTGCTGACGGAAGCAGAGCAAGGATTGGAAGGACGGCTGGAGTACAACACTGACTTGTTCGAACCAGCGCGCATCCAGCGGATGGTCAGTCATTTCGAGGCCTTGTTGGAGAGCGTGTTGAGTAATCCTGATCAGCGGCTTTCCGAGTTGCAAATACTGCGGCCGGCAGAGCGAGAGCAGATACTGGTCGAGTGGAACAACAGGATAGCGGAGTATCCACAGGGGAAATGCATTCACGAGTTGTTTGAAGAGCAAGCCGAGTGCAGGCCTGATGCGATTGCCGTCACGTATGAAGCTGAGCAGATAAGCTATCGCGAGCTAAACGAACGCGCGAACCAACTGGCCCATCATTTACAAACGCTGGGCGTAGGACCGGAAGTCGTCGTCGGTCTGTGCCTTGAGCGCTCGATCGATATGGTCGTAGGACTGCTGGCAATCCTCAAAGCAGGCGGCGCCTATCTGCCTCTGGATCCGACGTATCCGCGCGAGCGGCTCGCTTACATGCTCGACGATGCCGAAGTCGCGGTCCTTTTGACCCAGGCACATCTGCGCGACTCATTACCTGCGCACGGCGCGCATACTTTCTGCGTCGACTCGGATGCGTCGCTGCTGGCTGACTGCTCGCGACGCAATCCCTCAACGACGGTTACCTCCGACAACGTCGCGTACCTGATCTACACCTCCGGCTCGAGTGGTCGACCGAAAGGCGTTCTCGTTCGACAACGCGCGGTCACGAACCTGGCCCATGCGCTACACGAAGCGATCTACCAGGACTTCGCCGGCGACCGTGCCTTGCGCGTGAGCGTCAATGCGCCGCTCGCGTTCGATGCCTCAGTCAAACAGATCGTTCAATTAGCCTGGGGCCACACGCTGTGCCTGATTCCGGACCACGTCCGTGCCGACGGTGAAGAGCTGCTGGCCTACCTCGAAGCGCAGCACGTGGATGTACTGGACGCCACGCCCGCGCAGGTGCGGTTGCTGTTAACGGCTGCCGGCGGCGCACGGTTGGCATCGGTGCAGGCGGTGCTCGTCGGCGGCGAAGCCATCGATGACAACCTCTGGTCCTTAATGAGCGGCGGCTCGCCGACTCAGTACTACAACGTCTACGGGCCGACCGAATGCACGGTCGACACGACGGCGCGGCGCGTCGAAGGCGTGAGCGCACGGTTGGGCCATGGATTAGGCAACGTCGAGATTTACTTGCTGGATCGACAACAGCAGATCGTGCCTGTTGGAGTGCCGGGCGAACTTTGTGTGGGTGGTGCGGGACTGGCCCGCGGCTACTTGAAGCAGCCGGGATTGACGGCCGAAAAATTCATTCCGCATCCGTTCAGCAAGGAAGCGGGGGCGCGACTGTACCGGACCGGTGACGTCGCGCGGTTTACGGAAAATGGCGAGCTGGAGTATGTGGGACGCGTGGACCAGCAGGTGAAGGTACGCGGCTACCGCATCGAGTTGGGCGAGATAGAGGCGGCGCTGCTGAGTAGCGAGCGCGTGAAGGAAGCGGCCGTCATAGTGCGCCGCGATGGCGACGCGGATCGGTTAGTGGCCTACGTCGTGAGCAACGGAGACGTGAGCGTGTCGCAGTTGACGAGCGATCTCGCAACGCAGCTTCCAACCTACATGGTACCGACGGCGTTTGTGATGTTGCCGGAGTTGCCGTTGACGCCGAGTGGCAAGGTTGATCGCAGGGCGTTGCCTGCGCCGGGCCCCGCACGGCCTGAGCTCAGAGACATCTTTGTTTCGCCGCAGACTGAAACTGAGGAGAAGCTGGCGGCAATCTGGGAGGAAGTGTTGCAGGTTGAGGGCATCGGCATTCACGACAACTTCTTCGAGTTGGGTGGCCATTCTCTGCTCGCGACACAGGTCATCTCTAGAGTGCGTAAAGCGTTTCAGGTAGAGATCGGTTTACGCAGTCTATTTGAATCACCCACGGTGTTCGGTCTCGCTCTGGTAGTGACGCAGAGTCAGGAAGAACGAACAAACAGGCTTGCCGATGTGGCGGACCGGATCGAAACGGTCGATGAGAATCATCTGCTGACGAACATCGAGGAGCTATCGGATGAGGACGTGTCCTTGTTGCTCGACAGCATGCTCGCAGAGGCGTTGGATGATTAGTTCCGATTGAATCACTCACCATGTCACCGACCCGATTGAAGCGGTCGATGAAAATCACTAGCTAACAAAAGTTGAAGAACTGTCGGATGAGGACGTGTCCTTACTGCTCAGCAGTATGGTCGCAGACGCAGAGGTGTTAGATGATTAGTTCTGAACAAATCGGTGTACTTAGTGCTGCCGGAAAACGTGCCCTCCTTGCGCAACTCCTAAAGGAAAAGGCCGCTAAGCCCAAGACGTGTCCTCTTTCATACGCGCAGCAACGTCTCTGGTTCCTGGACCAGATGACGCCCGGCAGCGATGCGTACAACATTCCGAGCGCCATGCGCTTGAGAGGCGCTCTCGACGTTTCCGCACTCACCCGCGCGCTCAACGAGATCATCCGTCGTCATGAAGCGCTGCGCACCACCTTCCAACTGGTCGCGGGCGAGCCGATGCAAGTCATTGCGCGAGCTTCGGCGATCACGATTCCGCTGATCGAGTTGACCTCGGCAGACGCGTCCCAGCGCGAAGCGGAGATGCAGCGGCTGATTAATGAAGAGTCGACGCAACCGTTCGATTTATCGCAAGGACCGTTGTTAAGAACGAAGCTGCTGCGATTGGGTGAGCAAGATCATGTGCTGCTGCTGACGTTGCATCACATCGTCAGTGACGGTTGGTCCAGGGGCGTGTTCTTCCGTGAGTTGGCAGCGCTGTACGACGCGTACGCCAGTGGGCAGGAATCGCCGCTGAAGCGGTTGCCGATTCAGTATGCCGACTATGCACGCTGGCAGCGCGAGTGGCTGCAAGGTGAAGTGCTGGAGCGACAGCTCGCTTACTGGCGGGAGCAGATGGCAGATGCGCCGGCAGTGCTGGAGTTGCCGACGGACCGGCCGCAGACGGGCGAGCGGACCAATCTGTGCGGGTACTACACGTTCACGATTTCGAAGCAGGCTGCGAAAGGTCTCAATGAACTGAGTCGCAAACACGGTGCGACGCTGTTTATGACGCTCGTCGGAATCTTCCAGTCGCTGCTATTCAACTATAGCGGGCAGGACGACATCGTCGTCGGCACGCCTATCGCAGGGCGCAATCGTGATGAAACGGAGAACCTCATCGGCTTCTTTATCAACACGCTCGTATTGCGCACGGACATGTCAGGCGATCCGACTTTCGTCGAGCTGCTGGGTCGGGTGAAAGAAGTGGCGTTCGGAGCTTACGCGCATCAGGATGTGCCGTTCGAGCGACTGGTGGAAGAACTGCAACCCGAGCGCAGCCTGAGTCACTCGCCGTTGTTCCAGGTGATGTTCGTGTTGCAGAACGCGCCGAATGCGGCGCTGCAATTGGGCGACGTGAACGCGGAGATGATGTCAACGGAGATCGCGACGGCGAAGTTTGATCTGACGCTGACGCTGACCGAAGCCGAGCAGGGATTGGAAGGGTGGCTGGAGTACAACCGCGACCTGTTTGAGAGCGCGACGATGGAACGAATGATGGGGCACTTCGAAGTGCTGGTGGAAAGCGTGCTGAGCAATCCCGAGCAGCGGCTTTCGCAGTTGCAGTTGCTGCGGCCTGAGGAGCAGGAGCAGTTGCTGGTGGCAATGAACCGGACGGAAGCAGTTTATGAGCAGGGGAAGTACCTGGCGCAGTTGTTCGAGGAGCAAGCGGAGCGGACGCCGCAAGCAGTGGCGCTGGTCTATGAAAGCGAGCGCGTGACGTATGACGAATTGAACCGGCGCGCGAATCAGCTGGCGTGGCACCTGCGAGATTTGGGAGTTGGAGCTGACGAGGTGGTGGGGTTGTGCGTCGAGCGGAGCCCGGAGATGGTGGTGGGGCTGCTCGGGATCCTGAAAGCGGGCGGAGCGTATCTGCCGCTGGATCCGGCTTACCCGCAACAGCGCGTGGCGTTCATGCTCGCCGACACGAAGGCGAAAGTGTTGCTGACGCAGGAGCGGTTGGTAGACGGACTGCCGGAGCACGAGGCCAAGGTGATCTGCCTGGATGCTGACTGGGAGAGCTTCACCAGTTATAGCGACGAGAACCCGGCGGTGCCGGTCGAGAGCGAGAACCTGGCCTATGTGATCTACACGTCAGGGTCAACAGGACAGCCGAAGGGAGTGATGATCTCGCAGGGCGCGATCTGCAACCACATGCGCTGGATGCAGCAGAGCTTGCCGCTGAGTGCAACGGACGCGGTGTTGCAGAAGACGCCGTTCAGCTTTGACGCCTCGG
>JBKPOC010000058.1:0-1722 GCA_046732935.1 Acidobacteriota bacterium
GCTGGGTTCATCAAATCAACGTAGCCGGGGTCATCGCACGTAAGCATTTTCTTCAGAACTAGAGCAGCGTAGTGTTCGCGAAATGCGATGCCTTTGCGATTAAGCTCGATAATGTATTCGAGCCCTTTCTTGTAAAAATTAAGCCAGCGATCTCCATTGTAGGAAGCAAAGCTTTTTGTTTTCATCGCAAATCCATACGGAGAAAGCGGCCGTAGAAAGATTTCGTGGAACTCTTGTAGCAAGTACTCATCAATAATTGCTTCCGGCTGAGACAGGCTGTCCTCCGTTGTGGTCATAAGAGCCGAAACGTTATCTCGTCCCACAATTTCGCGCGCTATTCGAATCCCACAGCTCACCCTCTCATAACTGTCCCCACCAGGTCGTGGTCGGTTCTTATTGTGTAAGTTCCTTGGTCCATCCAGTGAGGTTGAGATATTGATGTCGTGCTCGGCGCAAAACTCCAACATCTCTGGCGTTACAACCGCAAGATTTGTCGCAATGACAAACTGTAGATCCTTTTGAGCCACTTTGTTTCGCTGCTCTGCTTCAAAGACAATTTTTTGGATCAAAGGAAAATTCAGGAGTGACTCACCACCCTGAAACTCGATTTTGATCGCTTTTGCCGGCGAACGAAACGTGAGATCCAGAGAGGCTGTTGCGGTCTGTTCCGTCATGTCATAAACCGCTCTGTTTTCCGACTGCCTGGAAACTTGACAATAGGGACAACTGTGTTCGCAACGGAGCGTAACGACAAAAATATGAAGACCTGTAAATTCAGGAATCCGACGGTACCGAGACCGTACCTTAAGCGCCAAAAGTTCAAGCGCGGATCTCGCTGTTAATTCGTCAGTAAGAAAGTGTCTTGAACGCAATTCGATATAGGCGGGAGTTTGCGCAGACAAATCACCGCGCACCATTTTCTCGACATCATCATGCGGGAGTATTAGGTATTCGCCAGCCATATTGCTGACGATAGTTCTCGTCGTATCGAGCCTCTCAAATTTGAACGGAAGAAGAGAGTATTTGCGAGGTCTGTCGATTGAGTAGAACGTGAGAGGATGAAACTTACTCACTTGTCACAATACCTGTTTTGGAAAACGCATGTGCGAGAATCAGATTGCGCACACCTTCTGTTTGTTTTCGGATCTCAATTCTTAGATCGTGATCTATAACTTCGCGTCGAAATTCGACTATCAAAGAATCCAAGGTCTGCCCATCTCGAGGACGCACACTACAGACTATTTGATCGCCAACGATTTGGATGTGACTATCCAGAACTCTTGCCATGCGATATGCAGCATTCTTAACCGCTTCGATCGAAAAAGCTGCCTGAGCAAAAGTTATTTCCGTTTCCTCCACCGGAACCTCGTAATGGCTTAGCTGCCTGAATGATGGGAACTGTGCGATGCATGGGATGCGTGAGACGCATGTGAACCGTGTGATCCAGAAGCGTGCGAACCGTGAGATGAATGAGATGAATGCGAGGAATGGGACGAATGCGAACTGTGGGAACCATGTTGTAATAAAAGGCTACCATCTCCCGCACGTTCCAGGATGAATTCGAAATTCTTACCGAATGCGGATTGTGTTTGGAATTGACCAGCGACTGGTGAAGGTAGTTGTGCGTCATTACTCACATTTGACGCATCGAGACTTATGTTTGACTCGTCGAGCGAATCAGTAACGGTGCTTAATATTCTCGCGTCCGCTGGGACTGAAAGC
>JBKPOC010000059.1:0-78285 GCA_046732935.1 Acidobacteriota bacterium
GAACGCGGGTTTAGGTTGACCCAATCGATCGAAGAGCAACGGATAATTTGTTCGTCCCTTGATAGGCCAGTTATTCAACCACGAATCTCCGTCGGCGACTCCCCAAAAAGTTACGCGCTCGATCACGTCGCGGTGTTTCAAGTAAACGCGAAACAGATCAGCATAGCGGCGCGCCAGCGCCGACTGTGTCGCAGCGGGCAGCCCCGCCGTGTAAGGATTGATCTGCGGCGTCGGCTCGACGTTGACGGCGTAATCGGCGCCGGGATCTTTCGTCGTGCGCGGCAGAACGTCGACGTCGAGCTCCGTAATATGCACTTTCAAACCCAGCTTCGCGAAGGTCTCGATGGTGGCGTCTTCAACCTCGGCTGAAGGCCCGTCGAGGCGGTTGTGATTTTGCAACCCGACGCCTGCAAGCGGCACGCCCGCGCTTTGAAGTTTCTTCAACAGCTCGACAGCTCCGCTACGCTTTCCGGGTCGTTCCAGATCATAGTCGTTGTAGTAGAGCTCCGCATCAGGATCGGCTTCGTGCGCAAAGCGAAACGCCTGCGCCAGGTAGTCGTCGCCGATGATCTTGAACCATGGCGACTGGCGCATCGTTCCGTCCTGATTCAACGCTTCGTTCACGACGTCCCAACCCTTGATCCGCCCTTTGTAACGGCCGACCACGGTCGAGATGTGCTCGCGCATCCGGCTCAACAACGCTTCACGGGTGAGCGGCTTTCCCTGTTCGTCTTCAAACACCCAGCGCGGCGTTTGATTGTGCCAGACGAGCGTATGGCCCACGATGAACATGCCGTTCTTCTCGCCAAACTCGACGTAATGATCGGCGGCCGCGAAGTCGTACTTCTCCAGCTGCGGATGCACGAGCGCCCACTTCAGTATGTTCTCCGGCGTGATCGAGTTGAACTGCGTGCGCACGATCTCAGCGCCGCGAGCGTCTGTTTCAAAGATCTGCCGCCGGTTCAGCGCCGCGCCGATTCTGAAGTCGTCTTTGAAGACGTCTTTCAGCGTAGTCTGCTTCTGCGCCGTTGAACGAACACCCAATGAGACAACGACGCAAAGCAGGCACAATACGCCTAAACTACTTCGCAGCAACTTCAAGTTTGACTGTCTCATACTTTACTGAACTCGTCCCGACCATGATGTCGAACCAACCCGGCTCGACGACGCTCTTCATATACCGATCCAGAAACGAAAGCTTGTCGGGCGTGATCACAAACTCAATCGTCTTACTCTCCCCCGCCGCCAGCGAGATGCGCTTGAAGTCTTTCAACTCCATTATCGGCCGCGTCACCGAGCTCACCAGATCGCGAATGTAGAGTTGCACGATCTCATCTCCTGCGCGACTGCCGCTGTTGGTGACCGTAACACTGACTCGCGCCTCACCAGCTACGCCGATCTTCGCCGGACTAACTTTTAAATTGGAATACGCGAACGTCGTGTAGCTGAGACCAAACCCGAACGGAAACAGCGGTTCTTTGTTCGCGAACAGATACCCGCGACGCGCCGTCGGCTTGCGGTTGTAGTAAAGCGGCAACTGGCCCACTGATCTCGGGAAACTGATCGTGAGTTTGCCCGCCGGGTTGTAGTCGCCGAACAGAACATCCGCGACGCCGACGCCCGTCTCCTGGCCCAGATAGAACCCTTCGAGAATCGCCGGCACGTTCTCTGCAATGTAGTTGATCGACAACGGACCGCTGTTGATGAGCAGAACTATTATCGGTTTTCCCGTCTCGTCGTGAATCGCTTTGACGAGATCGTTTTGCCGCCCGACCAAGTCGAGACTATCGCGGTCGCCTAGATGATTGTCGGCCCAGCCTTCCTTGTTCGTGTCTTCGTTGCCGCCGAGCACAAGCAACGTGACGTCAGCATTTCTCGCGAGTCCCACCGCTTCGGCGATTAACTTCCGGTCCTCGGTTGGATCGCTGAGACTGGCGGTGTCGGCCCACCAATTGCCGCCTTGTTGGGTGATCTTACATCCTTCCGCGTACTCGACTTTGATCGAGCTGCCAACCTTGTCCTTGATTCCCTGGAGCACGCTGACGCCGCGTCCCGGATTATCGCTGTACCCGCCGAGATGGACCGTTGCCGCATTTGGTCCGATGACGGCGATCGATTTCAACGTCTTACGGTCCAACGGCAACAGGTTGTCCTGGTTCTTCAGCAGCGTGATCGATCTGCGCGCCGCTTCGGCAGCCAACGCTCGATGCTCGCTCGAATTCGTGACTCGCACCGCGCGTTCGACGTCGACATACGGGTTCTCGAACAAACCAAGTAGAAACTTCGCGCGCAGGTTCCGCGCGACTGCTCGATTGAGCGTCGCTTCCGACACCTGTCCCTCTTTCACTAATTGCAAGAGCATGGGAAACGAATCAGGATCGGGAAGTTCGGTGTCAACGCCGGCTTCGATAGCCAGCTTCGCCGTCGTCGCTTTATCAGGCGCGATGTGATGCAGGTCCATCATCTGCGGGATCGCGTAATAGTCGGAAACGACGTGCCCCTGGAATCCCCACTCCTCGCGCAGCAGGTCCTGTAGCAGCCATTTGTTCGCATGAGAAGGCACGCCGTCGATCTCGTTGTACGAAGGCATCACGCTCATGATGCCGGCCTCGGTCACCGCGGCTTTGAAGCTCGGCAGAAAATACTCGCGCAGCGTTCGTTCTGAAAAATTCACGGGCGCGATGTTGGTGCCGCTTTCCGGCTGGCCGTGCGCGGCGAAGTGTTTAGCGGTGGCGATGACGTGATCGCCGTCGACACCCGGTCCGGGTCCCTGCAACGCCCGCACGATCGCGACGGCCATGCGCGAGGTCAGATACGGATCTTCGCCGTACGTCTCTTCCGTTCGTCCCCAACGAGCATCGCGCGCAAGATCGAGGTTTGGACCAAGCACTTGCTGACTTCCGCGCGCGCGCGTCTCGAGCGCGCCGGCGGTAAACACTTTCGAGATGAACTCCGGATCCCACGTCGTGGCGAGTGCGATCGGCTGCGGGAAACTCGTGCTGCCCTGGGCCATGTGGCCGTGGAGTATCTCGTCGTGAAGAATGGCCGGGATGCCGAGCCGCGTGTTTTCAATCAACCACTTCTGCACTGCGTTGGCGAATATCGCGCCCTGGCGCGGATCTTTGCGTTCTCTTTGCCGCGCGATCTGTCCGATCCCGTACTTCATCACCTCGGTCGCTTTCGCCGGAGAGAAGTCGCCGCGATCGGTGGCGAAATCAGTTTGCGGATTCACTTGCGGCCGGTTGCCCCAGAGACACACCAACTGCGCCACTTTCTCTTCGAGCGTCATGCGCGACAGCAGATCGGCGACGCGCCGATCGACCGGCAGCCGCGGGTTTTTATAGTCCGGCTGATTGTCCTGCGCGCTCATTCGTGCAACAGGCAACCAGAAAGCTGAGAAAATGGCAACACAAAGACTAACGCTAAAAGCTCTCTTGATCATCGAGCGATTAGTTCCTTTTCTTTAGTTCGGTCTTGGGTCTTTGGTCTTCGGTCTTTCGTTTTGATACCTGCATAGCATCAAGACCCAAGACCAAAGACCCAAGACCTGAAGTTGAACACTACTTCAGTGAAACTCAGCAAAATTCCTGGAGAACAATCGATGAACGTCACGCGAAATCTCCGCCGTCGTTATCGCACGGCCGCTCTGCAACAGCCGCTCGTACGAATCGTAGAGCGCGGCCGCGATCTCTTGTCGCGAATGTCTCCACTTGTAGATCAATTGTTCGAGCACACGCGCGTCCGAATGTTGAGGAATGAAGCTTGGGCCCAGCAGCTCTAATCGCTCGCGGGTGATCTCCGACACGATCGACGGGTTGTTCAGAAACCACCAACAACCAAACGGCATCAGGTTGGGAAACTTGCGCGCAGCGACGCACAGCTCGTGCTGGTTTTCGCGCGAAAGAAACGTCACCAGGAATTTGATCTCGGGATACTCCGCGCAGAGTCGCTCGACGGCGGTCACGTCGGCGCGGCCCATGCCGTCGCCGGCGTCGCGCAAATTCGGATTGACGCGCCTGCGAACGCCGAGCATCAACGTCATCGCAAGACCATGCTCCTTCGCGGCGGGCAGGACTACTTCGCGCAGCAGGCGGTCGCGCGTGTCGTCAGCCGGAAACTTGAAGTCCGCCGGCAATGACAGGCCCATGTAAACGGGCTTCATCCGTTGAATCCACTTGTCGACCGCGCGTCGCCACTCGCTTATTGACGAGACGTCGATGTCTCGATTGTTCAGCAGGCGGTCCAATCGCAGCGACGACTTGAACCGCGGATCTACGCGGATTTCGTTTTGCCAAATCTCGTCTTCCGCTTCGTCGAACGGATCGTTCGTCATGACGACGCTGCTCACCCGCGCGAGCTCAAAAACGTGATCGACGTGTTCGGGCAAGCTTCTGCCGTTGAAGAACTCGCGCGCTTCTCTCAGGTCCCGCGCGCGAGTGTCGATACCGAAAGCGCTGAGCACTGAAATCACGCCCCGCGTCGCTTCGGACGTGGGTACGTTATCGACAAAGAGAGTCTTCCAGACAAGGTCCGCCTGGTCCGTCTTCGACATGCGCCAGAAGCGATCGTGCGAGATCTTCGCCGAGCGAAAGGCTTCGGCTGTGAGGTAGTGATACGTGAGCAGTTCGTCGATTCCGAACAGACACAAACGATTGAACTCGGGAGGAAACAGGTGCGTGTGAACATCCATCACCTCCATTGTGTTCATGATTTTCTCGACCTGGGCACGGAGATCTGCGGCGTCCGTCAGCAGTTCAGCCGGTTTTGCGGGAGTTTCGATAAACATAAGCTTCTCGAAGTCAGTACACCTGCAAGCAGCGAGGTCAGTACCACCTGCGATAGCGGGTGGGTCAGCGATCCGACGTACCCACCCGCTATCGCAGGTGGTACTGACAAAACCCGCTGGACAGGTGCTCACGAACCACTAGACGTACTCACTAACCGCTAGACGTACTCACTAAAACGGCACTTCCGGTGCGCGCGCGTCCAGAGGATCGGCCCAACGATCGTTCGGAATCGTGGGTGTCCAACCGGGCCTCAACGGATCCTGATCGTACGGATACGAGCCGAGGCGACGATACAACTCGCGATATTCAGCAACCTTGTCGCGATCCAGCTTAACACCAAGCCCGGGCGCACTGGGCACGGCGATCGCTCCGTTCTCATATTTCAGCTTGCCGCCCTCGATGACGTCATCAGTCAAGTGATGGTAATGAGCGTCGGCAGCGAATGACAGGTTCGGAATGACGGCGCCGAGGTGCAGCATCGTCGCCAACTGGATTCCGAGTTCGCCGGAAGAATGCACGGCGACGCCGAGTTGAAACGCTTCACAAATCCCTGCCGCTTTCACGCACGCGCGAATGCCGCCCCAGAACGTCGTGTCGAGGAGCACAACGTCAACGGCCGTATTCAAGACATTCGCCGCGAGTTGTTCGAAGTTTACGACGACGGTGTTGGTCGCGAGCGGCATGCGGACCTTCTCGCGCACACGGCGCATTCCGTTCAGGCCAAACACCGGGTCTTCGAGATAGTCATTACGTACGTTTTCAATCTGCTGTCCAAACCAGATCGACGTCTCGGTGGACCAGACGCCGTTCGGATCGAAACGAAAGCGATCGCCGTCGAGCGCAGATGCGAGCGCGCTATAGCATTCGAGCTCGTATTCCGGTGAAAAAACTCCTCCCTTCAACTTATGCGAAGTGAAACCGAAACGCTCCTTTAGTGTTCGGGCCTCTTCAACTAATTGCTCGATCGTTCTGACCTCGCCCTTTCCGGTCTGCGAGTTTGGGTAACGAAAGAACAGATAGGAAGCGAACGGCACACGCTCGCGTAAACGCCCACCAAGAATCTCAGATACGCTCGCGCCCCACCGTTGGCCAAGTATGTCGAGGCAGGCAAACTCGAGCGCCGCGAGCATCTGCGTGCGGTTGTTGTAGAGCGACGCAGTCGGATTCGCGATCAGAAACTTCAGCTCTTCCAGTCGAGCAGGATCGTGTCCGACTAAATACGACTTCAGTGCTCGAAAGGCGGCTTCCGCTGATTCACCGCCGCCACCCATTTCGCCTAAACCGATCAGACCTTCGTCAGTTTCCACTTCGACGATCGTTCGCACGAATCGACCCCAGTGACAACCATTCGCATGACGCAAGGGCGCCTCGAGCGGAACAGTGACAGTCGTGGCTCGGAGGTCGACGATCTTCATCACCAGGCAAGCGCTTTCGCTTTGTACTCCGCCAATGGCTTTGCCGCAGGCTCAACACCCGCGGGCAATGGACGCTGCGAGAATGTCTGAAAGTAGAGCAAGCACGCGTCACGCCACCAAATCGCGTCGCGCTCCTGTATCTCTAGTTTCTTCGCAACTGCGGCGTGCGTTTCGGGATCTATTCTGTCTTTCAGCGTTGCCCAACTTCGTTTCGTATTCCTGACCCAATCGACGCCGCGCTGATAATGCAACGCCAACTCATCCCACAGCGTGCGGCCCGACTTCATCCTGTAATCCCAACTCACATGATGAAACCAGAGCAGAAACTTCTCCGGGCACGTTTGTAGATCTGCAAACTCGCGCCGCACTGGCGGATGATACTGGCTCACCGTGTTGCTGCCCGTCTTCGTTCGGTCGAACCCGATGCCGGCCGCGTCAGCTTTGTGATAGTAAACGGGGTTCCAATCGTCTCGCTTTTCCGTGTCCCACCACGGCGCCGGTCCGTAATGGTGCCCGCCCCAGAACAAGTGATGCAGTCCGAGCGGCGTCATGTAGTTGACCACCGCTTCGTGCGACGTGAGCATCATCTGGACGATCGTCGCGACTGCCTGCGGGTCGCGCGTCAGCGACGACTTGATCCATTCCGTCGCAATCTGTTTCGACGAGAGATTCGGATCCCAGGCGAGACGGCCGAACGCGTACCAGTTCGCTTGCAACATTACGTAGCCGGTCCAATTACGATCGGTGCCTGTATTCGCAACACCGGCAATTCCCGTCAGACGCTGGCGATAAATCTCTCCATCCACGACCTTCGTCACAGTCGAACCACGGCCTGCGGCAAACGTGTCTGAGTCGAGAAACTCGCGCCACATCGACGCGAGAAAAACAAAGTGGTTCGAGAAACCGAGATACTCCTGCGTGATCTGAAACTCGGGCATCACTTGCGTGTGCGGCATGCCGCCGAACAACGGATGAAACGGTTCGCGCGGCTGAAAATCTACTGGGCCATTCTTCACTTGCAACAGCACATTCGGACGAAACTTGCCGTCGAACGGATGAAGATTTTCGTATGCTGCGCCGGCGCGGTCGTAACCCGGCTGCATGTCGTAAACAAACGCACGCCACATCACGATGCCGCCGTGTGGCGCGACTGCGTCGGCCAGCATGTTTGCCCCGTCAGCGTGCGTGCGGCTGTACGTGCGCGGGCCAGGTTGTCCTTCGCTGTTTGCTTTGACAAGGAACCCGCCGAAGTCGGGGATCAGTTTGTAGATCTCATCGGCTTTCTCTTGCCACCACGCTGCGACGGACGGCTCGAGTGGATCCGCCGTCGCAAGTTTGTCGACGTCAATCGGCGCCGAGAAACGAGCCGATAGATAGACGCGGATTCCGTATGGCCGAAAGATGTTCGCTATGGCCGCGACTTTCTCGAGGTACTCGCGCGTCAGTATTTGTGAATTGGCGTTGACGTTGTTGAGTACTGTTCCGTTGATGCCAATCGATGCGTTGGCGCGCGCGTAGTCGACGAGTCGCGGATCGACGCGGTCCGGCAGTTCCTCCCATTTCCACAGCGACTGACCTGCGTAGCCGCGCTCGATCGTTCGGTCGAGATTGTCCCAGTGATTCAGTAGACGCAGTTTGAGCTTCGGTTGCTGATCTGCCTGCAAAGGCTGTCCGGTCTGGAGCAGGCGCAGGAAATGAAACGCTCCGTAAAGTGCTCCGACATCACTGCCACCGGCAATTACGACTACGGTTCCCACAGTGCGAATCCGAAAGCCTTCAGGATCGAGCTGTTTCTGTTTGCGAACAACAACCGAAATCTTGCCCTCGCGATTGACAACGTGTGACAGTTCATTACGGATTACATCGAATGTTGGTGAATTTCCTTCGACTGCGACCGACTTGATCCGAACCTGATCGTAGCGCAGCCATAAACGATATCCATCATCCGCCTTCGCGTCCGCTGCGAACAGCGCCATGTAGCCACAAAAAGGCACAAAAAACACAAAAGCGGTAAACCAACTAGTAGACGGTTTTGCGCGTTGCGTCTTTTGTGCCTCTTTGTGGCTACAAACCCTGCTTATGTAGAAACTCTCGAATCGCTGCATAGCTCTGCACTAGCTCTTCACGATTGAACCCGCCGTGCTTTCGACCGCGTATCGTTATCAACTTATTCGGCACACCCGCCTTGTCCAACAGCGAATGCAATCGCACCGCATGACTGTACGGGGCGACGTCGTCGTTCTCGCCGTGAATCGTGATGATCGGCGGCAGGCCCGCGCGGACGTAGTTCACCGGCGAAAGCTGCTTCGCAAGCTGTTCCGCATTAGTCAAACTGCCGAACCACTCGCGCGCGTAGTTCTTAGCGTTCGGACCTTCGAGCAGATCCGCGACGTCGCCGATGCCGAACCAGTTAACAATCGCCGCCACCTTCATCTCCGGCACGGCGGCCGTGTTCCAACGCGAGTTTGCGTCGGTCGTGCATTGGCGATCGAAAACACTGTTCGCCGGCAACATGCCCGTCATCAGCGCGAGATGCCCGCCCGCCGACGTTCCCGTCAGCACAAACTTCGACGGATCGAGTGAATACTCGCGCGCATGATAAGTGATCCACCTGAGCGCGCAGCGACAGTCTTCAACTGCCGCCGGCGCCGGCGATTGATGGCCCAGCCGGTATTCAACGTTGATGGCAGACCAGCCCTGCGCCAGGTAAGGAAGAAGAAAAAGTACGTTGCGTTCTTTTTGTCCATCAACCCAACCGCCGCCGTGGAAAAGAATCAGGGTCGGAGTCGGGTTGGTCCTGTTCTTCGGGAGATAAAGATCGAGTTTCAGCTCGATGTTGTTTGACTTCGCGTAGGTGACGTTCGGGAAAATGTCGTAGTCACCGTTGACGTAGTCGATCCAGTGATCCGGCGTTGTCTGGGCCTGCGCGGTAACGCAGAGGAGACCGCAAAGGACCACAAACAGCAACAACGCCTTCGCACGCTGGCCCGTGCTTCTGCGGTTCTTTGCGGTCATAAGAATCAGAAACTGAGACGCATTCCGAAGCGCCACTGTCGTTGTTGGTTCGGCCCGAACGTCTGCGTTATGTAACCGAATGTTGTGCTGTTCACATTAGCGTCGGGAAGATTGAAGTTTGCATGGTTCAGTAAGTTCAACGTTTCAGCGCGAAGTTGGAACTCGACTTTCTCCGACAAGTGGAACGTTCGATAGATCGTAGTGTCTATCTCGAAGAAATCCGGCCCGCGAAGGTTGTTCCTTCCTCCGCTCCCAAACCGTGCGCCGTTTTCTAACGCCCAGGCGCAGTTCGCCGTGCATGTCGCTCCAAAAATTGCGGGACCGCCCAGCACTGTATTGCTAAACCAGGGTCCGCTGCCGTCTGACCCGCGCTGCGCCGGCGTGCCGATGCCGCCCAAGATCGTGATCTCCTGGGCCAACTGGTTCGGTACCTGTCCACTGCCGCGAGCCAACAAGTTCGGCGCCGTATTTTGCACTACATAGAACGGCAGACCGCTCATGAGGCTCATCAGGCCGCTAACCTGAAACCCGCCGAAAATCTTGCTTGCCCAACCATTATTAACCCATCGCTGGCCGTTGCCAAAAGGCAGGTCATAAACCAGGTAACTCTGGAGATTGTGCGTGCGGTCGTAACTGGCTGGACCACGGTTGCGTTGTTTCTCCGGCGTGTACGCGATTCTGGGACCGCCGTCGTTGTCCGCGAAATTGATCGTTTTGGACCATGTGTAAGCCATCCCGAAAAGCGAACCGGCCCAGCGACGAGTAAGTTGTGCCTGCAAGCCGTCATATGTCGTGGTCCCATATGGTTGGATGCTCGCAATATCCGCATTTATCCCAAACCCGATGAGTGGGCGACCAGCATCGGCCGTTCCCGGAGCACTCGGGTTTATGTTGATGAACCCCATCTGACCTACTGCACGCGTACCAACGTAACCAATCTGCGTTACGAACTTGGCCGGCAGTTGGCGTTCAATGAAAAAGTTGAACGAGTGAATCCTGTCCCGCTGCACTTCTTTCGGGAACGTCGTCGTTCCGGTATTTGGCGGCAGTGGAATACTACCGCTGTTCAGATTGGGTGGAGTGTTCGTGTTGATGATTCCCTGCCGGAAAGTCGTCACCGGGATGAACCCTGACGTCCCACTTAGTCCGTTAAAACTGATTGAGGGCATAGTCAAAATACTGACGATGGGATAAGCATTCCTTACGTCCTGAAACGGTCGTGGGTCGGAAGATTGGCCATAACCACCACGAAGTACCGTTTTGTCGTTAAGGCGAAAAGCCAGACCTACTCGCGGCAGGAACAAACCCGCTCCAACAGATGCACCACCATCAAATGGAACATTTCCTAATCCGCCTGTGATCACTTGCCCGCTCACCGGATCGAAACGGTTGATTCCGGAGTGGTCCTTCCTCGGAATCGGGAAGCGCTCCCAACGGAGACCGTAGGTAAGAGTTGTACGTCGCCCAATTTGCCAATGGTCGCGAGCATATAGTCCATATTGCTGCCACCACACCGAATTTGGATTGCGAAGTTGATCCGCCTTGCCTGCGGCGCTGGGCAGTCCCAGCAGGAACGCGGCCCAGGAGTTGAATGCATTTGCGGCCGCCACAGTTGTGCTCGCTCCCGCTTGAGCGCAGACATCGGCTCCAGTGTTGGCCGCATTGCACGCCTCTAATGCCGTCGCGGTGCCGCTGAATTGGAATGAGCCGCGGACCGTTTGGAATGCCGCGCCCTGTGGTTGGAAATGGTTGATTTGCGGGTTTAAGTATTCGCCGCCAAAACGAAACGAATGAGCACCCTTTAGCCATGAGAGATTGGCGGCCGCCACGTACTGATTGTCGCGGAACAAAAACGGGTTTCCTGTGTTGTCATTGCCGATATTGTTCCAGGTGTTGACGAGGTTGAAGAACGGATAACCATTTTGCAGCCGGTCTGGTCCATTGGTCCCTGGGATTTTCAGGACCGTCAATCCATACGGTTGATCGATGTCAATGTTTTCTGCGCCGAGTCGCTGGCGCGTGTAACCGATGTTGGCATCCAGAACCACTGTCGGAGAAAAGGTATACGCGCCCCCGAATCCAACCACTTGCACCAGTCCCGGGGCAGTACCCAGTTGTCCACCATTCAAGGCCCCACCACCGATGATTCCGAAAATGGGAGGGTCGAAGATGTTCGTGGGTGAGCGACTGTATCGCCCCCACAAGCTGAGATTGTCGCCGCCAACGTAATTGATCTTGACATCTACGTTGGTGCGATTGAATTCACCGGTGCCGGTGCTGGCGAAGTTGTTCGTAAATCCAGGTCCTGTCGGAAGCGGAAGCTGTTTGATCAATTCAAGAGCAGCGATATCGATCCGATTGGCGGGGATTACGTTTCCGGGAAAAGGAGTGCGGAGACGCGGATCAGGGTTCGACGCCGGGTCGAAGATAGTGGTCCCAGTCCCGACGAAACTGACATTGCCGTTAGCGTCCGGACGCAAGCTCGCCGGCGCGACACTTCTAGTGGTCCCGGCAGTGTTACGTTGTGTTGTCTTCTCAAGATCGGTGAAGAAGAAAAGTTTGTTCTTACCGTTCCAGACCGCTGGTCCACCTTCGCCGAAACGTGGCAATACGACTGGCCCACTCAACGCGTACCCAAATTGGGCCACGATGTTTTTCGGGATCTTTGGCTGGTTCGCAGGCTGAAAGAAGTTTCGCGATTGAAAGCGACTGTTCGTTGTATAACCCCAGCCAACGCCATGAAAGTCATTACCGCCGGATTTGATCGTCACGTTAACCGCCGCGCCACCTGCTAGTCCCTGCTCAGCGTCGAAAGCGTTCGTGACAATATTGACTTCCTGTATGGCCTCTGCCGGCGGAACATAAACCGTGTTTCCCGGCAGCCAGGGATAAATGATGCTGGAACCATCAATCTTCGTGTTGTTCTGCAAACGAGAAACGCCATTGACGTTGTACGACATGGAGCGCTGCGGGTTACCAGCGGCAGAGTTATCCTCCCCGGCGCCGTTACCAATGAAAAAGCCTCCAGTGCCTCTGGCGGTTCCGGGAATTAACGAGAGCAGCGTCTGATAGTTTCGGCCCAGACTCCCAAATAGCGGCAGGTTATTTATCTGCCGATCAGTTTGAGTAACACTAACGTCAGCTCGGTCAGTCTGGAGAGTCGCTTCCAGTCCGGCAGCGACGAGAACTGTCTCCTCCAATCCTCCGATCTCTAACTGCGCATCGAAGCGATGCGTTTTGTTCGCGTCGATCCGGATGTCGGGCTTGACGGTAGTTTTGAAGGAGCTGCGAGAAATCGTCACTTTGTATACGCCCACCTGGAGATCGTTAACCGAATAACCGCCACGGTCGTCTGTAGTGGTGGTCGAAATGCCGCCGGTGGCGATGTTGGTGATTTCGACCTTCGCGCCTTCAACGGCGGCTCCGTTGGCATCGGTGACATTTCCGACGAGAGAGCCGTAAAGAACTTGCGCGCGGATAGCTGCCGGCACAAGCAAGACGGATAAAACCAACAGCGCAAAGTATCGAACAACTCGCTTTAAGGCTCGTTGCGCTGCGGGCGATGATTGCTCACCCATTTGCTTGGAGTGTGTGTTGCGCTTTGTTAGCTCACGACAGGCACTGAAGATAGACATGTCTCTCTCTCCTCTTCGGGGTTGACGTTTGGCACGCTGAACCGGGGTTTCCACCATTTAGTTCGCGACTACAACAAAATAGGAAAAAGAAAAGCGCTCAAGCTATTGCCGGAGCGCCGAAGTGTTTCAGTAAAACTAAAGCAATCGTGCCGCGTAAGCGCGGCTGAGTAATCGGATCACTCGGCACGATCTGCGTTTCCGCTCGAGTGAAGGAGTGCTGCTTGACCGTCTCCTTGATGGTCGGACCGACCAGGCGCCAGGCGCGCGTGACCTCGCCAACTATGACGATCATGTCCGGCGCCAGGCCGGCAACCAGCGGAGCGATTCCGCGGCCGAGATACGTTGCCATCTGCTGCAACGCGTCCGTGGCCTTGCCGTCGCCCTGCTCCGCAAGGCGCAACAGATGTTCGAAACTGATCGTCCGATCGTCTGTGGTCGAGCGTCGTTTGGCGCCGCGAGTGGCTTGCGAGTAATAACGGACGGCGGCGGAGTTGGACGCATACATCTCCCAACAGCCGCGGTTGCCGCAACTGCATTCGAGCCCGTCCTGGACCAGCGCCGCGTGGCCAAACTCGCCGGCAGTGCCCGTCGATCCCTGGACGAGTTGGTGGTTCAGAATCAGGCCGCAGCCGATGCCTTCAGACACGGTGACGACCACGAGATTGCGCAGTCCTTCGGCGCGCCGTCCGAAGCAGATCTCCGAAAGTGCACAGGAATTTGCAGCGTTTTCGAGTTCGACGGGCAGTTTGGTCGCCTTTTCGAGCGGCGTTTTCAAATCGACGTCTTTCCAGCCCAGGTTGGGCGCGAAGACCAGGCGCTTGCTGACGAGATCGACGCGGCCGGGCAAGCTGACGCCGATGCCTTCACACGTCAGTCCGGCGCGCGCGCTCATCAGCTTTTTTACGCGCGGGACCAATTCGGCGATGAACTCTTTTGGATCTTGCGGAGTTTCTAATGAGTCCTGAGCGAGAAAGTTGGCGTCGAGATCGGCAAGCGCGAGTTTCGTCATGATAGGACGAACGTTGATGCCGATGATTCCCACGCGCTCTTTGTTCAGGTGCAGGAACGTGGGACGGCGGCCGCGCGGCGTATGGCCGTTCGCGCCTTCGGTGATCCACCTTTCCTTTATTAACTGTTCGGCGATTACGGAGACGGTGCTGCGTTGCAGACCGGAATGGCGCGCGAGGTCGGCGCGCGAGATCGGCTGGTGCGTTCGGATCAGATTGAGAACGATGCGCCGGTTGATATCGCGCGCAGTTTCGCTGGTAGCGACCTGAAAGTTAGACAGATCGATCCTTCGCACAGTTGAGGCCCTTCAACGAGCGGCTTCCGTGTTCCTTATGTTTTCCGAGCTGGCGTTTAGTTAAGAGCGATTTAATTCGTGGCGCGAACTAATATCACCGAGAGGCCGTTCAAGTCAATAAGAAACTCGTTAAAAAGTCGTTATTCAGTACAAGACGCGTGCAACAACCCGACCATGTTGTTACGTTCCGTTTGTGTCAGCATCCGGCGAACAAACCTCGCTTGGATTTTCGCCAACTCTTTTTGCGCCTCAGCCGCACGCTCATTTGCTTCCGCTGCCTTTTGGTTGGCTTCCGCGATACGCACATCTGCGTCGGCTTTAATGGCGTCTTGATACGCATTGCCAGCGTGATATACGAGAACCGTAAACAACGCCGCCAGTAAGCCGCCAAGTACCAAAACAGCGACATACACAACAAATAGTCGCGTGTGGTTTCTCGCTGCAATCTCGATTGGTGATGAAGATTGGATCGTCAACATAATGCTCGCCATTTTTGCGATTGGAATAATCGCCATTCGGAGTGCTTGCGATTGTGTCTGCGGTTCAACACCGCAGAGTCATTGAAGAACAGGAAAGCCGGCAACGATCAGGTAAGATTGATCAGCGCGGGAAGATAACACAGAAGCCGAATCAATGAGAGTAATCGAGAGCCAGATCGGAGATAAAGGCTCATCAGCAAAGATAATCTACAGACTGCGGTCATGTCTAATTGACTTAGAAGCTGAGTTGAAGAAACGGGGCTATCAGGTCAAAACGCTAAATATAGTCAAGCCCAGGGAAAATTGGAGGATGAATACTACAGTGGAATAGCCGATGAGATTATTGCCGACCTCGACGGTGTAGGAACAAAGGCCGCATCTGGCCGATAACGTGCAAACAGACTTTTCATACACGCTAAGGGACTTTTCGTACAGAGCCGACTTTTCGGGCAAAGCTAGTTGAACCGGGTAACTCTCTATGGACTGCTCACAAGGAATACATCCCAAGCCCACCGGCCGGTGTTCCCATGACGATCTTTGATTTTTGTCCGATACCGAAATTGATTACCAAAATCGTCCGTTCTTCT
The DNA here is from genome assembly GCA_046732935.1 of Acidobacteriota bacterium. Classification (GTDB taxonomy): domain Bacteria; phylum Acidobacteriota; class Blastocatellia; order Pyrinomonadales; family Pyrinomonadaceae; genus PSRF01. The sequence continues at coordinate 15,222 of JBKPOC010000059.1, forward strand.
GGATACCTTGTACTCTAAATCGATCGTTTCAACATTGAGCTGTGCTAACGGAAATAATTCGGCAACTTCCGATATTCCGTTATGATTCGCATCCTGCCATAAAAGAAGGAAATTGAAAACGGCGTCAGCATCGCTTATCAATCCGTCCTCATTACCTCCATTAGAAGTCTTGTCGTATTGGGCTAGAGCAAGGAAACCGTTTCTCTCTTCTCCCGGTGACGGTGAAGGTTGCGGGGTGAAATTGCCAAACAACTCTGCGCCGTTGTCGATTACGCCGTTCCCGTTACGATCTAACACGAGCCACGCATCGTCGGAAAAACGCGCAGTCCAGGACAGCTGTTCTTTCACACCGTCGTTATTAAGATCGAACCGCACGCCATTATTGCTCGACGACAAACGGAACCCGTCGCCTGCGACGTCAACTAACACTGGAGATGGATCAGAAAAGAAATTGCATTGGCAATGACTTGCCTCCCAATCTCTGCCAGCCGCTCTGCAACTGAGCTCGGCGTCTATTCCACAAAACCGTTCTCGGTAGTCGTCCTGCCCATTGCAGTTCCAGTCTTCGCCTGGTATAGGCTCGGTATCTATAGGTGCGCCTGGGTAAATACGAGGGTCCACATCATTACAATCCACGTCCTCGCAGAACCCATCGCTGTCGCGGTCGAAACTTGCCCAAAAAGCGTTGTCGTTGCAGTCGCTGTCATTACAAACGCCATCGTGATCGTCATCTGGGCATCCATCAGTCGGTGTTGGCGTCGGAGTTGGACTGATTATAGATTCAGAGCCCGCGCCGGTTTTGGTAGTAGTAGCCTGGCAAGTGTCTCGGGTAGCCGAATTGAAGTTCTTGTTTACTTGGGCAACGTCGTTAGGCTGTACATTGTTAACGTCGCGACTGCCGTTCAGGTTAGCACCGAACATAATGGAGCGACAGTCAGGGACTTCCGCCAATCCTATCAAGTGTCCAAGTTCATGTGCGACGCGCCCACATAAATCATTTGCCGTCATATGCAACCCTGAGCTGTTTCCTAAATCGCCATTGACGGGATCAAGTTTTATCGTATTTTGTCTGTTTGCGTTGTCAGCGTCATGACCAACATCGCATGCGGCAATACCATCCGGTGGTTTTTCCCTGGTGATTGTAATGTCCGCATTAGTTACCTCTGTAAAATTGAACGGATCGACTGCAAAATAATAACCTGTTTTGTTCGGAGGCGAAGCTCCATCAGTAGCGTTATTCCATGCTGCGGCTGCGCAATGTACCGCATCTAAGATGGTCGAGTTCGTCGGAGATCCCCAGCTAGAGTCGACGCGAATGACGATCACGCGGCGATTGTCCCCTGCACAGCCTTCTGGACATAGATTCGGAGGCAATTGTGATGCACTCAAGTTATGACCAGCATATGGGACTAAATCTCGAAAGCACTTCGGTACGCCTGGAGGGCAAGGATCTTGCGAGGTCTGCGCATATGAGAGTAGGACGATAATGAGGGGTACCGAGGAGAATGCGGCGAGGAGTCTCTTTTTCATCACTTCTCACTCCAAGGGGACAGAGGGACAAGCTGTGGACCGGAACCCAGTAGCTATTTCTGTTGTAGGTGCGTTCTTAATTTAATGAGTGAGTTGCCATACGCGTCTTTGAAATCTCGCCGAATCTTATGTTCGCTCTCACTGATCGGTGCGAGTTTGTCGTTCGGAAGAACCTTAAAAACACCGACAGGCCCGCCGACTACTCCCGCAACACCCGACGGGTACAGATTTATCAATAAGAGGTACTTCTGATTCAGCTCATATCCAGGATAGTCATCGACGGACTGCTCAACGTCGACTCCATCGATGTTGACTGTTCCGCCGCTTTGGGGAAGTAGAAACTGCCCTGGTGAAAGAGGTAAAACGGTTGCGGGAGGCGAAGGCGGCAGACATGCCGGGCAAGGCAGGCCTTTCGCCTCCGAAAGCGTCTCATCTATAGCGAACTTGTTCCACGTCGTGATATCCGCATCGCTATAAGTACTCTGTTTAGAGATCACATGCGCGACAACGACCGTCGAGGATGAAAGGGCCTCGTCCGCGCCGATTGTTCCAGCGCTTCCCAGATACTCAACGAGAGCCCCGGGCACAACCACCTTTTGCTGGCCTTTGTTTTTAGCCTCGTTCGCGTACCACTTGAGCCGGTCTTTATATGGAACAGACTTCTTTTGTACTGTTGACGCTGTACGCACTACACCTACTGCAACCGCCACAGCCGCAAGAAGAACGATAATAACGACCTTGGGCTTCATAGTGAGACTCCTGTCTTAACAGTGACTGGAGGTCAGAAGATCTGACGAGTGTGTGAGTAACCGACGGGAACAAAATAGTTCCGTTTTCGCACCATTGTCAATGTCGGACTCGGGTATAGAACGCTTTGAGTTTCCCTACTTCTTGAAGAGGTTCGCAAAGGCCTGGCGAGCGTCCTTCGGAGCGCCGGATGAGGTCTCGCGTTCGACGGTGGTGCGGGGCGCGAATAGTTCGCAAGTGTTGCGGGCAGCCTTGTTCAGGATCTTTACGGTGATGGGTTTACTGCATTCGAAGCGCGCGCTCGGATCGAAGTATGTGCACTGGCGGCAAGTATGGAGATCGCCTTTGCAGTTTTCGCACGAGCTTTCGAGCGTGATGGCGCGAGCCGCTTTTGCGCCGCACGAGGAGCACTTCACGCTTTCGCCAAATGCCATCATCTTCGGCGAACGCGGACCTTCATTGCGTTCGCGAGGCTGCTGCGGCTGCTGCGCCTTCGGTTTCGGACGTTGCGGTTCACGATCGTTGTCCATGTAGCCGCGCTGACGATATTTACGGTCGCTCATATCTTTCGCTCCACGATTACTCTGCGTCGTTCGAAGAAAAGCTTCTCGTTTTTGCCGAATCCGAACTTCAATACCAGTATTAAAACCAACGTTACAACTATCGCCTGAAGCACCAGGTCCGCAATATGGGATCCGGGGTCGCCCTTCACTATGAAGTTATAAATGTTTGGCACAACGGTGTAAACGTTCCGCAAGTTCAGCGTGACCAGATACAGCAACCCAATCCAGTAACCATAACGTTGTCGCTTCCAAAGTCCTTTAAACCCGATGCAAAGGATCGACAGGACGCCAAATGAGACTACCACGAAGATTAACGCTCTCAGTGTTAGGAAACTAGAGGGCTCCTTCAGTAGAGTGCTCCCACACACAAACAGTAACCCTGCACTAGCAGGTACTAGGAAAATTGCCATTAGTATCTGCGTGAACACCACCGATACTGGCCTCGCCACTTTTGGCTCAATCGGAATAAAGCGTTGTTCAGGACTGGTCATCTGACGATCTCACTGTGCTGGCGAGGTGTCGAAAACAACCTGATCGTACCACCAGAGCGCCTCGAAGAACGCCGCTGCACTTGGCGATGAATGATTTACCGCGCGCGTGATCTCCGCAACGCTGCGGCGGCCGTCGATTGCGTCGTAGATCTGTTTCTGTTGCTCGTCGATAACGAGGTAGAGATCCTGAAATAGATGCGTCTGGTTTATCAACACTCCCGCTGCGCCGGGCGGTAGTCGATCCTGGACACAGATGGTCCATGGGCGACGGATCGGCACGTAGCGTAAACACCGCTCGTCGTCGAACCGCACGCGCGATCTATCACTATCGGCTGGAACGGCGACAAAGTCGTGATTCGTAATCAACCCGCGCCAGAGTTCCATCGCAACGTACTGCTCGCGAAACGGAAGGGCCACCAGTTTTTTCGCATGAGCCGTCGACGAGATCGCGCCACAGTACGGTGAGTACGTTGCCTGCCAGTACCAGCGTCCCAACTTCAAATCGCTCCGCTCGAGGAACTCATAGAGTTGCGGAACCGAGTACGTCCGATCGCGCGGATTCAGGAGCGCGTCGACCAGAGCACCGGCATCAAGTGCGTTCCTCGCGCCGCGCACCATCGATACCAACGGATGATGCTGCGGCAGTTCCCGCAGTGCCGCGGTGAGATCGTTGATCTCCTGCGGCGAGGTGCCGATGCCCAACATCCGGCAGTATTCCTGAAGCATGTGAACGCCGGTTCGACCGTACGGCGCGTAGACCATCAGGTACATCGCGCCATCAGGTTTCAACACCGAGCGCAGCGCGCGCAACCCCGCATCAGGATCGACAAGATGATGCAGCACGCCGGTGGAAACGATCATGTCGAACTGGTGGTCCAGGTCGGCGACGTTCTCGATCGGGAGTTGCTTCACTTCAAGGTTCGCCAGGTCGTACTTCTGTTTCAGCGACTCGGTGTGTTCGAGACTTGTCGGACTGATATCAATGGCAACGACGCGTGCAGCAGGATGCGAGATCGCAAACTTCGCAGACTGCCACGTTCCGCATCCCGCGACCAGCACATCAAACTCCGCGCGATACGGCTTATCCGGAAACAACAGATGGAACTCGGCGCGATGGACGTTCTCGTCCCTCCACATGTCGCGGGCACGATCCAGATCCTGAACGGGAGGCGGGTACGGGTGATTCGTATAGAACTCGCCGATCGGATCCTTCGATTTCATCGCATTGCCTTAAGGGAAGTGGGGTGGTGATTATGTCACACCACCGCATTCCTTGCTATCACTTCGCGGTAGAAGTCGGCGCTGAGTTTAGGCGTGCGCTTTTGCGAAGCGTAGTCGACGTAGTGAAGGCCAAAGCGATTCGTGTAGCCGTCGGCCCATTCAAAGTTGTCCATCAGGCTCCAAAGGAAATAGCCGCGCACCGGCACATTCTCCGCCGTCGCGCGGCGCAACTGCGTGAGATAGCTACGGAGGAACGTCACGCGATCGGTGTCGTAGACGCGTCCATCAGCCGATGGCTCGTCTGAAGAGGAGCAGCCGTTCTCGGTGATGTAGATCTCCTTCGCGCCCCACAACTTCGCAACGTGACGCGGTCCCCAGTAAAGCGCTTCGGGCGTAACGAAAAGCCACGGCGATGGCGCGTGCGGAAACGACTTCGGATGCGGAACGTGAACGAAACCGACCGGCGATGATGAATCCGCGCGGACAAACTGCGCGGTGTAGACATTGATGCCGACGAAGTCGAGCGGACTCGACATCGCTTTCAAATCTTCGGGCGTGAACTTCGGCGCGTCGGCGCCCGCTGATTTCAGATACCAGTCGGTGTACTTCCCTTCCATTATCACCGTGAGATACTGCGCGTTCATCTCGCGCATCGCGCTCTCGGCGGCTTTGATGTTGTCAGGTGTCTCGACCACTGGCGCGGGAATCGTGATGTTTTCGGCGATACCGACCTTTGTGCCCGGCTTCGCACCGGCGCGAATCGCTTGCACTGCTAGTCCATGGCCCAACACGGCGTGGTGCCGCGTCTGATTCAAACGAAGCCCGGTGAGTCTCAGGCCGGGCGCATGTGAGCCCCAGCGATACCCGACTTCGATAAACGCGCCGAACTCGTTGATGGTAAAGATGTGCTTGACGCGGTCCGTCAGTCGCGCCGCGACGTAGCCGGCATAGTCGGCAAAAGCTTTCGACGTCTCGCGTCCTTCCCAACCGCCGAAGCGATCTTGTAACGACTGGGGCAAGTCCCAGTGATAGAGCGTGGCAAAGGGCTGGATCCCATTCGCAAGCAATTCATCGACGAGCCGGTTGTAGAAGTCGAGACCTTTCGGGTTCGCTGGTCCATCGCCGTTGGGAAACACGCGCGGCCAGGCGATCGAGAAGCGATAAGCTTTGACACCGAGCGCCTTCATCAACTGCACGTCGCTTTTGAACAGGTGATAGTGATCGTTAGCGACGTCGCCGTTCGCGTTATTCACGACCTTGCCGGGTGTGTGCGAGAACGTGTCCCAGATCGACGGCCCGCGGCCGTCTTCTTTGACCGCGCCCTCGACTTGATACGAGGCGGTTGCCGTGCCCCAAATGAAACCGCGCGGAAAATCGCGACCCGCGTCGCCACCGGTTTGGGCGGCGTGGTTAGCGCGGAGTGAAGGCATCTCGGTGGTAGCGGCGAGCGCAGCGCCGCCCGCAACTTTTGCGAATGTCCGTCTCGAAAGCTTCCTGCTCAATCGTCTGTTCCTCCTGTTTTGGACACGGATATTAGCAAAATATCCTGGTAAGACAGCGCCTCTTTTCGTCCGGCCCAACTGCCATAAAACGTTTCCCCCAACACGAGCCCGCGTTGCTCGATCAGTTGCGTGATGAAGCTTTCGTCATACGCAACTGCGCTTTCCGGACTGTGTTCGTATCTATATCGCCAAACACCTTCGCCATACTCGAACGCAATCGTATTGGCTCCCGCTCCCGCAAGCTCCGCTTGTTCATTGTTGAGCAGGAAGAACGTCGCCAAACAACGACCTTTCGGGTTCAATAGCCGCACGACTTCGCCGAGATAATTACTCACCTCAACAGGACGCATGTGCGTGAAGACCGACTTCAACAACACTACGTCAAACGACCCGTCATCATAAGGCAGGCGATACGTCTCAGCGGGATGAATGCCGGCGGGATTGTACGTGAGGTTACGCACGTCGATGTGCGCGAATTGGAAGTTGCTGCGCCGCGCCGCGATCTTCTTCCGACACCAACTAATCGATGGCCGATGAATATCGACCCCAACATAGCTTCCCGCTTCGTCAAGATAATCTCGAAGGTACAGCGCCATCTGGCCGCAACCGCAACCGATATCCAGAATGCGTTCATGCGGCTGTAGCTTCGCAATCAGTCGCAGATGATTCACGAACTCCGCACCGGAAGATTCGAAGCTCTGCAGCGGTCCAACGTAGCGACGCAAATGAAGCGGCGGCAAATGCCCCTTGCCGCTGAACGATCGAGACACGTAATCAACCGGCGCGAGCGCGACCAACCCCGCCTGCCGGATCGCTCGCAGCAATTTGATAGTTGTTCCAGTCACTTCTCGTCAATTCCTGATAAACTAACCATCACGGGAACAAGCTATGGGAAAACAAATCAATATTCTGTTGCAGACTACAATTCCCCCGATCGAGGACGACTGGAACATCGGCCGCTTCTCTCTCCTGCGCGACCACCTTGTGTCGCTCAAAGACAATGACGGTCAGCCACTCTACAACGTCACCACTCGCGATCGCCAAACTGATCCCGAAGGCAACGACGCGGTGTTGAGCAACCTCGACAAGACTGACTTCGACGAGCTTTGGCTCTTCGCAGTCGACACCGGCGAGGGATTAACGACGTCAGACTGCCAGGGCATAACGCGTTTTCGCCAGCGAGGCGGCGGGATTCTGACGACGCGCGATCACCAGGACCTCGGCTCGTCGCTTTGCACACTGGGCGGCGTGGGCCGCGCACATTTCTTTCACTCGCGCCATCTCGAGCCTGACGAGTCGCGTCACGCGCCCGACGATCGTGACACGCCGCAGATCTCGTGGCCCAACTACCACTCGGGCAGCAACGGCGACTACCAGCGCGTCAACATCGTCGAGCCTGTTCATGAATTACTGCGAAACTCGAACAACGCTTCGGGACGAATCGAACACCTGCCGGCGCATCCGCACGAAGGCGCCGTCGGCGTCCCTGACGGAGAGGAGCACGTGCGCGTGATCGCGACGGGTTTGAGCCAGGTGACGAATCGTCCGTTCAATCTCGTCGTGGCGTTTGAACGAGCGGAGGACCGGCACGGCAACAATCTTGGCCGCGCGGTTGCCGAGTCAAGCTTCCATCATTTTGTCGATTACAACTGGGACGTTAACAAGGGCTGCCCGACGTTCTTGCTCGAGCCGCCGGGCGACCAGATCAAACGCGAGCCAGACAAACTCAACGACGTGAAAGTCTACGTCGAGAACCTGGCCCGCTGGCTCGCGGATCACTGACGCGGCCGCTCAGCTTGCGGCGTGAACTCTCCCAATGTCGCGCGCACCTGCTGCTCTCTGCCGTCACGCCTGACGGTCAGCGTCACTTCGGTTCCCGGCGCGGTGTTCGCGATCAAGTTGCGAAACGTGTTCGGATCGTTGATGGCCGTCCCATTCAACGCCGTGATGACGTCACCCTCACGCAGGCCGGCGCGGTCGGCGCCGCTTCCCGATTGCACCTGATAGACCAGCACACCCGGCCCTTGCGTCACGCCCATTTTCGTTGCTTCTTCGGACGGAATCTTGAGCACGACGATTCCGAGTTGGCCGCGTCTCACCTTGCCTTTATTGATCAACTGCTGGGCGACAGTGCGCGCCATGTTCGAAGGTATGGCGAACCCGAGCCCGATGCTGCCGCCGGAAGGTGAAAGTATTTGCGAGTTGATTCCGATGAGCTCAGCGTTGGTGCTCACCAGCGCGCCGCCTGAGTTGCCGCGATTGATCGGCGCATCCGTCTGAAGAAAATCTTCGAAGCTGCCGTTGCTCAAACCGGTCTGACGGCCCTTGGCGCTGATGATGCCCATCGTCACCGTTTGTCCGACGCCGAGTGGATTGCCGATCGCCAACACCACGTCGCCGACGCGCGTGCGATCCGAGTCGCCCAACGTCAGCGTCGGCAAGTTGCTCGCATCGATTTTCAACACGGCGAGATCGCTCGGCGCATCCGCGCCGACGAGTGTCGCATCAAGCGTGCGGTTGTCGTTGAGGTCCACTTTGATCTGTTCGGCGCCGTCGACGACGTGATGGTTTGTCAGGATGTAGCCGTTCGCGTCGATGATCACGCCCGAGCCGAGGCCTTGACGTTGTTGCTCGGCGGGCGGTTGCGCCTCCCGTTCGCCGAAGAAGCGGCGGAAGAACGGATCGTCCATGAACGGAAACTGCTGCGGCTGTCGCACGCGCATCTGCGAATGAATCGTGATGACCGCGGGCGCGACTCTACTCACGATGTCGGCATACGAGGAGACGGGCCCCACTGCCGTATTCGGAGGCGCAGGCGCCGGGTTCGTCGTGTTCGGCGCTGACGGCGACGTTAGCTGAAGGCTCTCGCGGCGGCGATTACAGGCGCCGAATGCAGTGACAATGATGACTATTCCAATGATCGCGCTGGTTATCCGTTTTCTCATTTCAAACTCCGATGCATTTCCGCCAGTTCCCGGTTCAATTGTTCTATTCGTCCGACGAGATCGAGAATGACTGCCGCGCCGGCAAAGTTGACGCCCAGGTCGCGTCGCAGTCTTTGCATGCGGCGAAGCTGGACCACGACACGTCGCGGCACCAGCGGCTCGTCTTCTCCGCACTCAACCGAATCGATCAAGCCCTGCCGGGCCAACCGCACGACGAGTGAACGCCGGGCGCCGACCGTTTGGGCCACGGCCTCGCAACTCAATGGTTCGTCAAGATCTACTTCGCTGGGCCACATCTCATCAACTCCGTGGTTCGAAGCGCGATACGCGTTTCAACTCTTCAAACAACCGACGCTCTTCGGCGCTCACGTTCGACGGCACTACGATCTTCAGCCGCACGTATTCGTCGCCTCTGCCGCCGTTTCGTTTACTCAAACCCTGGCCGCGAAGACGCAGACGTTGTTCGCTCTTTGCACCGGCAGGAACCGTCACTTCAACGCGGCCCTCGATCGTCGGCGCTTCCACCTTTGCGCCGAGCACTGCTTCCCACGGCGCGATCGGTAATTCCACTTCCACGTCATCGCCGTTAACGCGGAAGACCGGATGCGGGCGGAGTCGAATATGCAGGTAAAGATCGCCCGGCTCGCTGCCGTTCGTGCCCGCGCCGCCTTGTCCTGCGAGCCGCACAGTCGACCCATCACGGACACCGGCTGGAATGTTTACGTCGATCGTCTTCGACTGCATCTGCAATGTGCGACGTCCACCTTGATGCGCTTCTTCGAGTGATAATTCGAGTTCGGCTTCAACGTCTCGGCCGCGATCGCTGCCACGGCCGCGTCCCGCGCCTCCGAACAGCTCTTCAAAGATGTCGAAACCGCCTTCGCCCGACGCGCGGAAAGAGCCGAAGTCGAAATCGTTGAAGTCGAATCCGCCGGGGCGCGTTCCGGGGCCGCGCGTCGATTGTTGTGCGTGTGCCCCCTCCCAGCCTGGCGGTGGCGCTCCGGCGCCCGCTTTAACCGCGCGCCAGTTTTCGCCGTACTGATCGTAAAGCTTACGGTCTTCGGCGTTAGACAGTACGTCATACGCCTCTTGCACCTGCTTGAATTGTTCTTCGGATTTCTTGTCGCCCGGATTCAGATCGGGATGAAACTTGCGCGCCAGTTGGCGATACGCCTTCTTGATCTCGTCGTCGGCTGCACCACGCTTGACGCCGAGCACCTCGTAATAATCTGTGATCTTCGTAGCCATCGACCGTTCTTACCTAACGCTATGCAACTTGCACACCCAACATGGACACGGAGCCGCCGTCGACGCCCTGTACCGGAAACGTGACAGTCTCGCCATCTCGATGCGTACCGAGCACGTAAAGCAGTGGTAAGTAGTGGTCTGGCGTTGGAATCGACAGCAGGGCATCGCGTCCGAGGCTCTCGTAGTCGATCAACGGATCAAACTCGCACGAGATCAGCAGATCTCTCGCCAATGTTTCGAAGCGTACGGCCCAGTCGTAGGGTTCCGGGATGTGTTTGCCCCAGGCGTAGGCGTGAAGATTGTGGATGAGGTTGCCGCTGCCGCAGATCAAGACGCCTTCGTCGCGCAACGGCGTCAATCGCCGGCCGAGCTCGAAATGAAATGCCGGCGGCCGTGTTTCGTCGATGCTCAGTTGAACGATCGGCACGTCAGCTTCGGAATAGACGTGACGAAACACGGACCACGTTCCGTGATCGAGTCCCCACGATTCGTCGAGCTCGACGCGCAAAGGGGCGAGGAGTTGTTGTACTTGACGTGCTAATTCCGGATCGCCTGGAGCGGGATACTGCACTTGATACAGCTCGCGAGGAAAGCCGCCGAAGTCGTGAATCGTTCGCGGCGCCGTGTTGCCGGTCACGAGAGTCGCGGGAAGATACCAGTGAGCGGAGACGCAGAGGATGGCCCGCGGGCGTGGAATCGTCTTTCCGATATTCGACCATGCCGCGGTCCAGTTGTTCTGCTGGACCGCATTCATCGGGTTGCCATGCCCGAAGAAAATGGCCGGCGTTCTGTTATTCATACTGATTGTCGCCCAATGGTACTTATCTTATAGAAGAACACGGATAAACAAAATCACAGCCGAATTAGCACTCCTGCGCACAGTAGTTGCTTGTCATCCGTGCTCGAGGTTCTGCAAACTAGGTGCTACTGATAATGAGCAGAGCAGCAGATCGTTACGAGCGCGAGAGAAACGCCGTCCTGTCGATGCGGCAGATGGCGAATCAGGCCTTCTCGCGCGCCGCGGGCGCGCCGCTGATTGACGGCAACAGCGTTCGTCTCTTGAAAGACGCGGCGGAGAATTATCCCGCGTGGCTCAAGGCGATTGCGGCCGCCGAGCGTTACATTCACTTCGAAAGCTACATCATTCACGAAGACGAGGCCGGCTGGACCTTCGCCAAGGCTCTTATGGAAAAGGCGCGCCAGGGCGTGCGCGTGCGGCTCGTGTACGACTGGATGGGCGGGTTCGGCAAAACGTCGCGTTCGTTCTGGAAAGTACTCCGCGCCGCGGGCATCGACGTACGCTGTTATAACCCTCCGCGTTGGGACTCACCGTTGGGTTGGCTGAGCCGCGATCATCGCAAGATGCTGACGGTCGACGGCAAGGTCGGGTTCGTCACCGGTTTATGCGTCGGTCGAATGTGGCTCGGCATGCCGGAGAAAAAGATCGATCCCTGGCGCGATACCGGCGTCGAGGTGCGTGGACCATCAGTAGCAAACATCGAGCAGGCATTTGCGCACGTTTGGAACGTCATCGGCGATCCGCTTCCCGTAAACGAAGTCGCGACGCATGCAAAACTGCCCGAAACCGGCGGCGTCACGCTGCGAGTCGTCGCCACCGAACCCGCAAGCGCCGTGATGTTTCGGGTGGACCAACTCGTCGCCACACTCGCAAGGGAACGTTTGTGGTTGACGGACGCTTACTACGCCGGGACCACGCTTTACGTTCAAGCACTAAAAGCCGCAGCGAAAGACGGCGTCGACGTGCGTTTGCTCGTTCCGAACGCGACTGACATTCCGTTCCTCAAACCGCTGTCACGCACGGGCTATCGACCGTTACTCGAAGCCGGCGTGCGCGTGTTCGAGTGGAACGGATCGATGCTACACGCAAAGACGGCGGTCGCCGATGGCCAGTGGGCCCGCGTCGGATCTACTAACCTGAACCTCGCAAGCTGGTTTGGCAATCTCGAGCTCGACGTCGTTATCGAAGACATTCCGTTCGCGAAGAAGATGGAAGAGACGTATCTGAGCGATCTCGAAAACGCGACTGAGATCGTCCTCGACGCCAAACATAGATTGCGCGCGCCGCACCATCCTCCGCGCGCGCGACCAGCAATGACGAGCGGCGGCGGCACCAGCGGGCGTGCGGCTGCCGGCGCGATTCGTATCGGCAACGCCGTCGGAGCGGCTTTCACCAATCGACGCGTGCTCGAGCCTGTCGAGGCGCGGCTCATGTTTGTTGTCGGTCTGCTGCTGTTTGGTTTCGCTGTTCTCGCCTGGTTCTTTCCCGGCGCACTCGCGTATCCGCTGACGGTCTTTCTCGTCTGGATATCAGTCGTGCTCGTTTATCGAGCGTACAAGCTGAGGACACAGAAGAATGAGCCGGCGATCGAGCACGAGCGAGTAGTTGACGCGCCCAAGCCCACGACTAATCGATCGTAAACTCCGCGACTATCGGCAGATGATCCGATGCGGCCAGCGCGAGCCGGCTGCGATGGACGAAGATCCGTTGCAACTTCAAGGCGGAGTCGTAGTAGACGTGATCGAGATGGAGCAGCGGAAACACGCCGGGATACGTGCGTGCTCGGCCGAGACGTTGTTCAGGTTCGGCGCTGTTCAGGTGAAAACTCATCAGGCGCGTTGTCAGACCGCGGGTCCATTCGTTGAAATCGCCGAGCACGATCTTCGGCGTCGAGGAGTTTGAGTCCGCGCCGCCAATGGCTTCGAATAATCTGTGCGCCTGGTAGCGTCGTTCGAAGAAACTGGTGCCGAGATGCACGTTGAAGATCTGAAGAGCTGTTTGTCTGCCGGTTGGCGGCGTGACTGTGACCTGCAAACATCCGCGCGGTTCATACTGCCGGCAGGTAAGATCGTGGTTCCGGTCCTCGACGATCGAGAACCTGCTCAGTAACGCGTTGCCGTACGCGCCGCCTCGCAGTCTGCGGTTCTCGCCCGTCCGAAAGTCCATCCCCACCTCTTCGGCGATCGCATGGACTTGATTGTGTTCGCGCACCGCGTGATCCATGCCCACAACTTCCTGGAGCGCGACGATGTCGGCGTCGATCTCCTTTAAGACCTCCGCGATCCGCTTGGGCCGCACACGCCGATCCAGCCCCTGACATTTATGGATGTTGTAGGTTGTAATGCGAAACGACGACATATGAACTATGGACGCGATGTAAATCGCAATGGCGTCTCGGGATTCGCACGACACGGATCCGTCGACTTCGGTTCTCCACTCCGGCGCGTCGCAGTCCGCTCGTCGAGCTTCACCAGCCCACACTGAAGCTCAACCAGTCGCAACTGCAAGCGCTGGATCTCCTCGTTGATTTGATTCAACTCGCGATCGCGCGGGTCAGACGCCGGCGCTGTCGAGTGTTGCGACACAACCAATTGCTGCAACCGGTTCATGCTAGAGTCGAGCGAATAGAAACGCTGTTCGAGCATGCTGATTCGCCGGTCCAAACTATTTACATCCTGCACCGCACTGGCAGGACGAATGCCGGCGCCCACCAAAATGACCGAGCTCAGTACCGCAATCATCAACCAGTAGATTCTCTTTTCAAACCACATACAAACCTTCCCGCTTTCTGGAGATTCAATCGCATTGTTCGTGACCGTACAGACCGTCTTCAACCGAGAGCATTTTATCGGGTACATACACCAATGAACGCCCAGTTACTTCGACTATTGTCTGCGGGCGCGTTGCTGGCATCAATCGTTAGCTGCTCGCAACGCGCGCCACAACAGCAAGCAACAACCAGTCCCCACCCGTTCACGCCGCCAGCTTACGCATACAAGATCGACGAGGAAGACGGTCAATGGCAAATGCCGGCGAAGAACTACGCCAGCAACAGGTACAGCGGGCTGACGGAAATCAATGCCGGTAACGCGAAAAACCTGAAGGTTGCATGGACATTTTCGACCGGCGTCGTGCGTGGTCACGAAGCGGCGCCGCTCGTCGTCAACAACACGATGTACGTCGTTACGCCGTTTCCGAACATCCTGTACGCGCTCGATCTGACGAAAAACGGAGCGGTGAAATGGAAGTACGAACCGAAACCCGCGCCGTTCTCGCAAGGCGTGGCTTGTTGCGACGTCGTCAATCGAGGCGCGGCCTACGCAAATGGCCGCATCTTCTTCAACACACTCGACGATTACACGGTCGCCGTCGACGCCGAAACCGGACAGGAAGTTTGGAAAACCAAACTCGGCGACATCAATAAAGGCGAGACGATCACGATGGCGCCGCTCGTCGTCAAAAACAAAGTGTACGTCGGTAACTCCGGCGGCGAGATGGGCGTGCGCGGCTGGCTCACCGCGCTCGACGCAACCAGCGGCGCGATTGCCTGGCGCGCTTACAACACAGGACCTGACGCCGACGTGCTGATCGGGTCGCGATTCAAACCGTTCTACCCGCAGGATCGGGGAACGGATCTGGGCGTGAGCACATGGCCGCCTGAAGCCTGGAAGATCGGCGGCGGCACCGTCTGGGGCTGGCTCTCGTACGATCCGGAACAGAACCTCATCTTCCACGGCACGGCGAATCCAGGTCCATGGAACCCCGCCCAACGTCCCGGCGACAACAAGTGGACCTGCGGCATCTTCGCGCGTGACGCTGATACCGGGGAAGCGGTCTGGTTCTACCAATTTTCGCCGCACGATCTGCACGACTACGACGGCATCAACGAACAGATCCTGATCGACATGCCGTTCAACGGCTCGACGCGCAAGGTCCTCATCAGACCGGAACGAAACGGTTACATGTACATCATGGATCGAACGAACGGCCAGGTGCTGTCGGCAAATCCGTTCGTTCATATCACGACCTCGACCGGGGTCGATCTGCAGACCGGCGTTCTACAAGTAAATCCTGAAAAGAGCACCGAGCAGGTGGGAAAAGTCGTGCGCGACATCTGTCCCGCCGCGCCGGGCGCGAAGGACTGGCAACCGTCCGCATTCTCGCCGCGTACGGGGCTGGTCTATCTGCCACATAACAACCTTTGCCAGGACGCGGAGAGCGTCGAGACCGGTTACATCGCGGGCACGCCGTACGTCGGAATGAACGTGAGGATGTATCCCGGTCCAGGCGGCAATCGCGGCGCGTTCACGGCGTGGGATCCAGTGGCGGGCCACGAGGTTTGGAGCATCAAGGAAAACTTTCCGGTGTGGAGTGGAACGGTCGTCACCGGCGGCGACGTCGTTTTTTACGGAACGATGGAAGGTTTTTTCAAAGCAGTCGACGCGCGCACGGGTGAGGTGTTGTGGTCGTACAAACTCGATTCCGGGATCATCGGCCAGCCGATCTCGTATCGCGGCCCGGACGGAAAGCAGTACATCGCGATCCTTGCGGGTGTTGGTGGCTGGTCCGGCGCGGTCGTTGCAGGCGGGCTCGACACGCGCGATTCGAGCAGCGCGTTGGGGTTCGTAAATGCGATGAAGGATCTGCCCGAGCACACGCAGTTGGGAGGAAAACTTTATGTTTTTTCACTCCCGTAACGTGATGGTTCTGCTTTTATTACTGGTTCAACTGTCGTGTATGAAAAGTGAACCGCAGGTGACACAGAAGAGTCCGGCTTACGCGCGCGGCGTCCTGCGCGTCTGCTCGGACCCAAACAATCTTCCCTTTTCAAACGACAAAGAGGAAGGGTTCGAAAACAAGATCGCCGAGCTCGTCGGGCGCGAAATGAATCTGAAAGTCGAGTACACGTGGTGGGCGCAGCGGCGCGGCTTTGTGCGCAACACGTTGAAGTCAGACCTGTGCGATTTGATCGTGGGCATGCCGAGCAGCAGCGAGCTCGCGGCAACGACTGCTCCTTATTATCGTTCGACCTACGTCTTCGTCTGGCGTAAAGACAAAGACTTGAACATACATTCGTTTGACGACGAAGTGCTTCATCGTCTGCGCATCGGCGTCCAGATGATTGGCGACGACTTCGCAAACACGCCGCCGGCGCACGCGCTTACGAATCGAAAAATCGTGCAGAACGTCAAGGCTTACAGCGTGTACGGCGACTACGCGCAGCCGAACCCGACCGCGCAGGTAGTTGAAGGAGTGGCGAAAGGCGAAGTTGACGTGGCGGTTGTCTGGGGACCAACGGCCGGCTTCTTCATCAAGAAGGAGCGGCTGCCGTTAACTGTCGCGGCAGTGACGCCGCAGATCGACGTTCCGTTTTTGCCGTTTGTGTACGACATCTCGATGGGCGTTCGTCGCGGCGACGACGCGTTCAAAGAACGGATCGAGCAGGTGCTGCAAAAACGGCACGCGGAGATTGACGAGATACTGGATGAGTATGGCGTGCCGCGTGTGAATACACGCAGTTGACTACGTGCATTATGAAGTACTTCGTTTTCATTTCAATCGTAGTGCTGGCGATCGTCTCGGGCGCATGCAAACGAGAAAAGCGTGCGTTTCAGGAACAGCCTCCCGTCGTTCACCAGATCAACTCCGGCACGATAACGTCGCTGCCATCCGGCTCGTCGCTGCCGGTCCACGACGTTAAAAACGATTACGAAGACAATGCTTACGCGCTCTCCGAAGGCAAGCGTTTGTTCGCGGCTTACAACTGCAACGGCTGCCATTCGATGGGCGGCGGTGGAATGGGACCGCCGTTGATGGATGCGAACTGGCTCTACGGCGGCAAACCCGAAGAAGTGTTTTCGACGATTGTGGCGGGAAGGCCGAACGGGATGCCATCGTTCCGTGGGCGCATTCCCGACTTCCAGATCTGGCAACTGACTGCGTACGTGCGCAGCCTGAGCGGACAGTTGCCGAAAGACGTGTCGCCGTCGCGCGACGATCACATGCAAGGCAAGCAGGCTGAGAGCGACACGGAAAAGGCGCCGATCAAGAACACGGGACCGCCACCGCCGCCGCCGGGTGAATGATGATGATGCTGCGTTTCTTAAGTGTCTTATACGCTGCTACTGCGCAATCCGCGGTCGATCCGGCTGGTCCACAAGCGGGACGAATCGACGGCCTCTGGCGCGTGATGCTCTATCTGCTGTCGGCGATCTATATCGTCGTCATGATCATTCTCGCGGTCGCAGCCTTTCGCCGCCGCGAGCGTATGGAAACGACAGCGATCAACGAACGCAGATATTCGCGAATCGTCACTGGCGGCGTTCTCGCTACGATCGCCATACTCTTCGTCCTGCTCGTGTCGAGCTTCCTCATCGGCCGCGCGCTTAACGCCGACCCCGATCCGGCGAACGCCTTGATCATCGAAGTCAATGCGCATCAATGGTGGTGGGACGTGCGCTACGACAATCCCGTTCCGAGTCAGATGGTGACTACGGCTAACGAGATTCACATTCCCGTCGGACGTCCGGTCATGTTCCGGCTCAATTCCGGCGACGTGATCCACAGTTTCTGGGTGCCCAATCTCCACGGAAAGACGGACATGATTCCGGGCCGCACTCTCGAAACGTGGCTGCAAGCGGATCGCGCGGGAGTTTATCGCGGGCAGTGTGCGGAGTTCTGCGGACATCAGCACGCGCACATGGCGTTTGTGATCGTGGCCGAACCCGTCGAACAGTTTCAGGCGTGGTACCAGGCGCAGTTGCAGTCCGCGCCGCCGCCGGCAACTGAGTCGCAAATCAACGGGCAGAAACTGTTTCTTTCGAAGCCATGCTTCATGTGCCATCGCATACAGGGCACTGACGCGGGCGGCCGCGTCGGTCCGGATCTCACGCACGTTGCTAGTCGACAGACCATCGCAGCGGGAACGCTCGAAAACACACGCGACCACCTGACGAAATGGATCTTGAATTCGCAGGACGTGAAACCGGGTAATCGCATGCCGCCGATTCCGGTCGATAACAATGAACTCAATGCTTTACTCGATTACGTCCAGAGTCTGAAGTGAGGTTGAATTGGAAAACCGCAGGCAAGTAGCTCCAGCAAAGAAAGACGCTCCGGTCGCTCCGGCGCCCGCTGTCGATCCGCAGGCGGACGAGTTGGAGAGAACGTGGGGCGACAAACCGGGACTGTGGGGACAGTTGGTCAGCGTCAATCACAAGACCGTTGGCAAGCGCTTCATCTTCACGGCCTTCTGCTTCTTCATCTTCGCCGGAATACTCGCGGTCCTGATGCGCATTCAACTCGCGCGCCCGGAGAACCACTTCCTCGGCCCGGATCTCTACAACCAGATCTTCACGATGCACGGCACGACGATGATGTTTCTGTTCGCAGTGCCGATCATGGAGGCAATGGCCGTGTTTCTCGTGCCGTTGATGGTCGGCACACGGAGTATCGCGTTTCCCAGGCTCAACGCGTTCGGCTACTGGATCTATCTGTTCGGCGGCATCATGATCTTCGTCGCGTTCATTCTTAACGTTGGCCCAGACGCAGGTTGGTTCTCTTATGTTCCACTCGCGGGCCCGGCATACAGTCCGGGCAAACGCGTCGACTTCTGGGCGCAGTTGATCACTTTTACGGAAGTCTCGGCGCTCGTCGTCGCCACCGAACTGATCACGACGATCTTCAAACTGCGCGCGCCGGGCATGTCGTTGAACCGCATTCCCGTCTACGTCTGGGCGGTGCTGGTGACGGCGTTCATGATCTTCTTCGCGATGCCGACAATTGCACTCGCCAGCACGTCGCTAATCCTCGACCGGCTCGTCAACACGCATTTCTTCAACCCGGCTGAAGGCGGCGATCCGATCCTCTGGCAACACCTGTTCTGGTTCTTCGGACATCCGGAGGTCTACATCATCTTCATTCCCGCGACGGGATTCGTGTCGGCGATTATCCCGACGTTCGTGCGCCGCCCGATCTTCGGTTACACAGCGCTCGTGCTGTCGTTGATCTCGACCGGCTTCATCGGTTACGGGCTGTGGGTGCACCACATGTTCGCGACCGGACTGCCGCGGTTGGGCCAGGGCTTCTTCACGGCGGCGACGATGATGGTCGTCATTCCGTCGGCGATTCAGGTCTTCTGCTGGATCGCGACGATCTGGGGAGGAAAGCCGATATTCAAAACGCCGTTGCTGTTCACGCTCGGGTTCTTCTTTATCTTCGTCCTCGGCGGAATGACCGGCGTCATGCAGGCGAGCATTCCCGTTGACTTGCAGGTGCACGACACCTACTTCGTCGTCGCGCACTTCCATTACGTGCTGATTGGCGGATCGGTGTTTCCGCTCTTCGGCGCGCTACACTACTGGTTTCCGAAGTTCACGGGCCACATGCTCAGCGAACGGCTCGGCAGATGGACCTTCGGTTTAATGTTTGTAGGGTTCAATCTCGCTTTCTTCCCGATGCACATTCTCGGGTTGTGGGGCATGCCGCGTCGCGTCTACACCTATCCGGCATTGCCGGGATGGGCCACATTGAATTTACTGTCGACATTAGGCGGCGTCATTCTGACGCTCGGCGTGTTGACGTTCATCATCAACTTCTTCATGAGCCGCCGCGGCGGCGCGGTTGCCGGAGACAATCCCTGGAACGCGAGCACACTGGAGTGGGCCACCACGTCTCCGCCGCCGAGTTATAACTTCCGCCACATTCCGACTGTCGCCGGGCGCGACACGTTATGGGTACAGCCTGAAGACCAGCCGGTGGTGGTCGGGCTCAGAACTGACGTGCGTCAAGTGCTCGTAACAAAGATGCTTGACGGCGAACCTGATCACATCGAGGAGTTTCCGAAGCCGACCATCTGGCCCTTGTTGGCCGCGATCACGACGACGGGCCTGTTTATCGGATCGATCTTCACGCCGTGGGCCGTGGTGTGGGGTTCGATTCCGGTCGGCATAACTCTGATCGGTTGGTTCTGGCCAAAAGAAAAACAGAAGGAAGAACGTCCGCCGAAGGAAGTGCGAGAACGACTCAGCCGCCGGCGCGAAGCCGAACAGGGAGAAGCGGCATAATGTCAGCACCTCAACGCACCATCGACGTATCGCAACTGCCGACCTACGCGTTCGGACATCATGCGCTCACGTGGTGGGCCACCTGGAGCATGCTGCTCATGGAAGGCACGATGCTCGTGATCCTTTCGATCAGTTACTTCTTTCTGCGGACGAACGTTCCCCATTGGCCGCCGGGTCAAATACCGCCGCCGAATCTGTTCTGGGGCACGCTGAATACGGCCATCATCCTCGTCAGCTTTTTCCCCAATCACCTCGCAAAGAAGGCTGCCGAGAACCTGGACCTGAAGAACGTTCGACTGTGGATGATCGTTACGCTGGCGTTTGGGTTCGCGTTCGCCATCATCCGCATCTTCGAGTTCAGGAACCTGAACTGCCACTGGACGCAGAACGCCTACGGCTCGATCGTCTGGTTCAACATGGGGTTCCATACGACGCACGTGCTGACGGATATCGCCGATTCAATTGTGCTGCTGGTCCTGATGTTCGTCGGACCGATCGAGGGGAAGCGGTTTGTCGACGTATCGGAAAATTCGATCTACTGGAATTTCGTGATCGTGATCTGGTTGGTGACGTACCTCGTCATCTACATCGCGCCGCGGCTCATGTCGTGAGGGAAGAGGGAAGCTTTGGAGGCTAACGCGACAACAGAACTGAAGTCAGACGCAACGCTTGGCGAGCTTTGGGCCGGCGTGCTGGTTGGACCGATGGCTGCTTTGATGCAACTCGAAGTCAACTACGCGCTCGTGCTTTGGGCCTGCTCGCACCATAGCACCTGGCCGCTGCATCTCGTGTCTGTGTTGGCCCTGCTGCTCACGATCGTCGCCGGATTACTTCCATTCCGGCTCTGGCAACGACTGTCAGTCGCCGAAGACGCGGAAGGACCGCCGGCGCGAGCCAGGTTGATGGCCCTGGTCGGAATCCTGATCAGCATAGTGATGTCACTGGTGATCATCGCGCAGTGGTTGGCCGTATTCATCAACGACCCATGCGAAAGATGACGCTTCAACTGCGGTTGGTGCTGCTACTCGCTGTCATGCCGATCACGGCGCTGGCGCATGCGGGCGGGCCACATAACGCGCGCGAGCTGTTGTTTACTTGGGGTTTCGATCCGCTCGTGATCGTGAGCCTCGCGCTTTCGGCGTGGCTTTATCTTCGGGGCGTGCGGCGGCTGTGGCGCGAAGCTGGGCAGGGTCGTGGGATTCGACGCTGGGAAGCTGCGGTATTCGCCGGCGGTTGGTTCGCGCTGTTCGTGGCGCTTGTGTCGCCGCTGCATCCGCTCGGCGCGGTGCTCTTCTCCGCGCACATGACTCAGCACGAGTTGTTGATGTTGGTCGCAGCGCCGCTCGTCGTGCTCGGCCGTCCTTTGGTCGCGTTTCTCTGGGCCTTGCCGATCGAGTGGTCGCGGACGTTGGGACAGTGGACGAGAGTCACGTGGTTTCAACGTGGCTGGCGCTCGATCACTCTGCCGCTAACAGCGTGGGCCATTCATGCCGCGGCACTCTGGATCTGGCACGTTCCCGTTTTATTCCAGGCGACGCTGCGCAGCGACCTCGTGCACACGTTGCAACACGTCTGTTTTCTTGGATCGGCGCTGTTGTTCTGGTGGGCGCTGTTTCATGGGCCACGCACTGCGGCCGGATACGGCGCGGCGGCGCTTTACGTGTTTACGACTTCGATTCACAGCGGAGTGCTCGGCGCATTGATAACGTTTGCGGGCACGTTAATCTATCCCGTCTACGCCGGCTCCACTGACGCATGGGGATTGACGCCGCTCGAAGACCAGCAACTCGGCGGCTTGATCATGTGGGTGCCCGCCGGTGTGGTCTACATCGTCGCCGGACTGGCCCTGTGCGCCGGTTGGCTTCGCGAATCGGACCGCGCTCTACAACAAACTCTGATCCTGTTGATCTGCGTGCTGGTGTTTTCCGGTTGCACACGCGCGCCGTCTGGACCGCGCGCGTTCGTCAGCAATGAACGCGACGGCACGGTCACAGTCATCGACACGAAGACCGATCGCGTTGTCTCGACGATCAACGTCGGCGCTCGTCCACGCGGAATTCGCACGAGCCCTGATGGAAAGCTTGTTTACGTCGCGCTCAGCTTTTCATCACAACAGACGCCCGGCACGATCAATAAAGTAGCCGCGATTGACACGACCAGCGGCAAAGTGGTCGCGCAGTACGACGCGGGAACGGATCCGGAACAGTTCGCCATCAGCCCTGACGGCCGCAGACTGTTCATTTCGAATGAAGACGTGGGCACGGCGTCGATCGTCGACACCGGATCGGGCAAGGTCGTCTCGACGGTCATCGTCGGCATCGAGCCCGAAGGCGTCACGATCAGTCCCGACGGGCGATGGGTGTACGTCACGGCAGAAACGAGCAACAGCGTTTCCGTTATCGACACACAGACGAACGATGTGGTAACGACTTTCATGGTCGGTGCACGGCCGCGAGACGTCGCGTTCTCGCCTGACGGCACTCGCGCATACGTGACGGCGGAGTTGGGCCGGACGCTTTCCATCGTCGACACGAAGACACATACGGTGATCAAGACCATCGACCTGCCGTCGGGCGACGGCGTCAAACCGATGGGCGTCGCCGTGTCGAGGGACGGCGCAAAGATCTACGTGGCCAATGGACGCGCCAACAGCATCTCCGTTATCGACGCGCGCACATACGCATTGCTCGCTACAATTCCAGTCGGCAGTCGCGTGTGGGGCCTGGCGCTCACGCACGACGGTAAGAAACTCTACGCGGCGAATGGCATCTCGAATGACGTTTCGGTCATCGATACCGCAACCAATTCTGTGGTGGCGACGGTTAGCGCCGGCGAAGGTCCGTGGGGCGTGGCCATCGTCGAATTCTGAACACGTGAAAACTCTTGTCTGCCTGTTTGCGATCGTCGTCGCAACTGCTTCGGCAGGGTTTGCGAAGCAGGACGGGTTTAACCTCACCGGCGTAGTCGTGGACCAGAACGGCGCGCCCATCGTTGCAGCGCAGGTGTTTCTCTACGCAAGTCCGACGTTGCTCGCCCAAACCGCCACTGGCCCAACAGGCGAATTCAATTTCTCGGGACTGAGAACGAATCACGGAGTGCTGAAGGTTCGTGCTCCCGGATTTGCGGAAGTCGAACATGAATGGACGGCCGGCGAACAGCCATTGCACGTCGTCGTGACTCCGCTTCCGCTCAAAGAGACGGTCGTTGTGACTGCGGGCCGCACCAGCACGCGACTTGGCGAGACGCCGGCCAGCGTCGCCGTCGTCTCCTCTGACGAACTCGAGCGCACGGCAGCGCTGCGGCTCGACGATGCGCTCAGGCAAGTGATCGGTTTTCAATTGTTCCGGCGCGCCGGAAGCCGAACCGCCAACCCGACGACGCAGGGTGTTTCGTTGCGTGGCACTGGCGCGAGCGGCGCGAGCCGTGCTCTCGTCCTTGCCGACGGAATCCCGTTGAACGATCCGTTTGGCGGTTGGATCTACTGGGGACGCATCCCACGCGAATCGGTGGGCCAGGTTGAGGTGCTGCGTGGAGGCGCGTCGCATCTCTACGGCGCGAACGCACTCAGCGGCGTCGTTAACATCATCAGCCGCACGCCCGATTCGCCCTTCGTTTCCGGTGAAGTGTCATACGGTAATCAAGAGACGCCGAGTGGATCGTTTTTCGGCAGCGCCAGTCGCGGCAAGTGGACGGCGAGTCTCGGCGGTGAGATCTCGAAGACGGACGGTTACGTCATCGTCGACGAAGACGAACGCGGAGCAATCGATACTCCCGCCGGCTCGCGCTACTCAACAGCGAACCTGAAACTCCAGAGGCAGCTCGGCAATTCGAGCAGCGTGTTCGTACGCGGCGAGATCTTCGGCGAGTCGCGCACAAACGGTACGCCGCTGCAAACGAACCGCACGCATCTTCGGCAGTTGAGCGCGGGCGGTGATTTTGGGAGCTTCCATTTCCGCGCCTACGGTGAAACCCAAGTCTTCGATCAGAACTTTTCGGCCGTGGCTGCGAATCGGAACAGCGAAACGTTGACGCGCGTGCAGCGCGTGCCCTCGCAAGCAGTGGGCGGAACGTTCCAGTGGTCACGCGTTGTTAATGCGAGTCACAGTCTGGTGACGGGTGTCGACGCGCGCGAGGTGCGCGGCACAAGCAACGAACTCGTCTTCGTGCAAAACCGGCCGTCCTCCCTTGTGAGCGTCGGGGGCCGGGAACGATCGATCGGCGTCTTCGTCGAAGACTTTTTCCGTGTCAATTCGCAGACGTTGATCACGGCCGGCGCGCGTGTTGATCGAGACCGGGGCGAGAATGCGTTCAGCCCGCACCTATCGGTGATGTACACGCCTTCGGATCACGTCTCACTGACCGCGGTGTTCACACGCTCATTTCGGCCGGCGACGCTCAACGAGTTGTTCAGATCGTTCCGCGTAGGAGACGTCGTCACGTTGGCTAACGCAAACTTGCGCGCGGAACGTCAAACAGGCGGCGAAGCAGGCGCGAGGTTCTACTTGTTCAATCAACGCCTCGACTCACGTGTGACTGGCTTCTGGACCGAGATCACGAGGCCCATCGCGAACGTCACGCTCAGCGTCATGCCTGCTCTGATCACACGTCAGCGGCAGAACCTCGGACGGACGCGTTCTCGCGGAATCGAGTTCGAGACAGAAGCGCGCCTGGGCCGGGGTTGGACGTTGAGTGGTGGCTATCTTTTAGCGGATGCGACAGTGCTGGAATTTCCGGCGAACGTCGCGCTGGAGGGTTTGCGCATCCCGCAGGTGCCGAAACATCAGGCGACGTTTCAGGCGCGTTACACGAATGCTTCGCGGTTTACGTTCGGCGTGCAAGGTCGCGCCGGCAGTGAACAGTTTGACGACGATCAGAACCGCCTCTCGCTGGGCCGCTACTTCACGCTCGACGCCTTCGCTTCACGCCCGCTGACCCGGAAGTTCGATGTATTCATCGCCGCCGAGAATGTTTTCAACCAGCGTTATCTCACTGGACGGACTCCGGTAAGCACCATTGGCCCGCCGATACTCGTTCGCGCCGGGATCAGGTTTCACCTGGCGTTCTTGTAAACAACTCCGCCCTTCATCACAAACACCACTCGGCGAACGGCCGTGATGTCTTTCAATGGATCGCCGTCGAGCGCAATGATGTCGGCCTGCAAACCCGGAGCGATCGATCCGATTTGATTACTCATTCCCAAAGCTTCGGCGCCTAACGAGTTGGCAGAGACGAGCGCCTTCATCGGATCGACGGCGGCCTCACGCACGCGCTCGACGAACTCTTCCGCCTGGCGTCCGTGCGAGCCTGCCAGCGCGTCAGATCCGAAAACGATCTTCAGTCCCGGAACCTTATTCGCTTGACGCATGAAGTCACGCATCATCGGCACTAACTTCTGCAACCTCTCGGTGAATCCTTCGGCAGAAGCCGGAAAACCGGGCGTACCGACGAACTTGTCCACGTTTTGTATGTAGTTTTCAAAGACGAGACCGGCCTGTGGATCGAGCCACATTCCCTTCTGGACCATTAGCTTCAGATCGTCGTCAGTCGCCAGCGTGCCGTGCTCGATCTGGGTGCAGCCAGCGAGCGTCGCCATCCGCACCGCAGCGCCGTAAGCGTGAACGAGCGAGCGCAGCCCCTGTTTCTTCGCTTCGTCGCAGGCTGCGTTGAGTTGCTCCTGCGAGAGCAACATGTCCGGACGCGGAAGACCCGTCGCGGCAAAGATCTTGATAACGTCAGCGCCCGCTTCCTTCTGCTTTCTGACAAACGCACGAATTTCATCGACTGTGCCCGTCTGTTCTCCGCGGCCGAGTAACGGCTCGGCTGACGTCAGGATGCGTGATCCAGGTAACTGACCTTTGGCGATCGCGTCTCGCAACGCGAGATCGACTGGAGCGCCGACACTTTGGACCGTGGTGAAGCCCGCCATGAGCGTGGTCCAGGCGTTCGCGGCCGCCGCATATGCAGCTTCCTGCGTCGTGCCGCCGCCGCCCGCGTTCTTTCCGTCACGGCCGAAGCTCCAACTGATATGCACGTGCGAATCGATCCAACCCGGCAGGACAGTGAAGCCGCGCAGATCGTAATCAACTGGCCCAGCGTTCGGATCGATCCGAACGATCTTCGATCCCTCGACGACGATGCGAGTGTCGTGGAGAACGTGGCCCTTACCGTCCAGGACGGTGCCGGCCGCAATCACGATCGGCTTCTGTTGCGCCAGGGCGGTTTGCGTTGAGACGAAGAGGGACAAGAACAACAGAACGCGAAGAATCGTCATACCTTTGGACGCGCGCGCTGGAACGCGCCTTCGAAATAGACCGGCTCCAATCCCGTCGCCCAGTAATTAACGTCCGTCAGATTCGGTTGGGACGTCTCCTGTTCCGTTTGCAACACCGCCTTGTCAACATCTGTCGGATGAAACTCGAGCCATCCGATCCACGTGCCGTCAGTTCTTTCGGCGCCGTAGCTTCGCACGATGTATTCCGTGCCGTCAGCGCCGATCACGGCTGTCATGTACTCCTGCAACAATGTCGCCATTCTTTGTTCCCCCCGAAAGTTCAGATCTCGAGCGCATTTTGGCATGATTGCAACTCGTAATGTAGCTGCGACAAACTTTTTCAAAAAAACTTCTGTACGTTGTCGATCGTCGACTCCCTTGTTCGATGATCCAGTGAAGGAGAGAATTATGGCAGCTATAAATCCACAGACGAGCGAATCACAGAATTCACAAACCCAGCCACGCAACCAAAAAATAACCACCTTCCTATGGTTCAACAACAATGCGGAAGAAGCCGTAAACTTCTACACCTCCGTGTTTAAGAACTCGAAAATCCTGAATACCACGCGCTACGGCGACTTCGGCGCTGGCCCAGTCGGCACCGTCATGACCGTCGACTTCGAGCTCGATGGGCAAAAGTTCATCGCCCTGAACGGCGGCCCTCAATTCAAGTTCACCGAAGCGATTTCGCTGATGGTGCTTTGCGAGACGCAGGAAGAAATCGATTATTACTGGGAGAAGCTCTCTGAAGGCGGCGAAAAGGTCCAATGCGGCTGGCTCAAAGACAAGTTCGGATTGTCGTGGCAAGTCGCTCCCGCAACGTTGGACAAACTGCTTGACGGCGCCGACCAGCAGAAAGTCGACCGCGTCATGCGCGCGGTCATGCAGATGAAGAAACTCGACATCAAACAGTTGGAAGAAGCGGCGCGAGGATAGGTGCGCTTACTCCGGCATCTTACCCGTTGACAGGAACCGCCAACGTTTAGTGGTACGGCAGCTCGCGACATAGTTATCGATTCTGAGCTTCGGCATCTTGCCTGGCTCGATATTCGAAATCGAAAGGACCGACGCTTTCGACGAGCTGCCGGACATCCCCGACGCACACGAGTCCAGCACTACCGTCCCAAAATCCTCGATCACGCGCGCGCGTCCATTGCGAAACTCGAACAACGTCGCCATCTCGGTTATGGTCCCCTGGGCCATGTCGCCTGTAATCATCAACAACTCGTCCACGCCGTCGCTGTTGAGGTCCGTTTTGTGCATGATGGTTGAATGGAAGTCGATGTCGAAGTCGGCCACGAGTTGTTGGCCTGAGAAGATGGCGACTCGTTTGCTGCCGAAGTTCTCGGCGTGCGAGGCGTTGCACTCGCCGACGGCGATGACATAAAGCGTCTGCGTCTGTCCTGGCGCGGTAAAACTCCCGGTCGCCATATCGTTGATCGACGGCACGATCTGTCCAGCGCGTCGTGCCGCGGCGAGGTAATCGTCGCCGCTCGCGTCGAAGTTGCGACCGCATTTGTCGCCGTCCGTCAGATACTTGCGAAAGACTTTCGACAGCACCATGCGTTGCGTCGCGGCCGTGATCCTTGGCGAATTACTGACGTGATCGTTTCGGAAGTCGAACAGCACCTGACGCCCTTTTTGCATCAATGGCGCGTTCTGTTGTTGCGCCGTAACGGCGACGCCGGCGAGAACTAACAAGAGCAGGAGGGGAAAGATTTTCATGCGCAAAGATTACACCTAAGGCTCGGCCCCAACAACGCTTGGGTAATCCGCACAATGCGAGTAATCTTTCGGCCATGAAAAACCTGATCACGAGCCTGGTTGCTCTCATAATCGTCTCCTTTTCAATGACCGTGGTGTTGGCCGAAGACTGGACGCAGTTTCGCGGACCGAACGGCACGGGCGTGTCGACGAGTAAAGGTGTTCCCGATACGTTTGGACCAGGCAAGAACGTCGTCTGGAAGACTGAGTTGCCTCCGGGTCACTCGTCTCCAGTGTTGACGCGCGATCGGATCTTCGTCACGGCGCACACGAAAGAACAGCTCTTCGTGATCTGTCTCGATCGCCAGACGGGAAAGATTCTCTGGCAACGCGAAGTGCCGCGCACGCACACGGGCCGTTTGCAGAACGTCAATGGTCCTGCGTCGCCCAGCCCGGTGACCGACGGCACGAACGTTTACGTCTTCTTTCAGGACTTCGGATTGCTCTCTTACGACGGCAAAGGCAAAGAACGTTGGAAACTTCCGCTCGGTCCCTTCAACATGTTCTACGGTTTTGGCGCCTCGCCAATACTCGTCGACAACAAAGTAATTCTTCCCGTCGATCAAGACTGGCCGAGTTCGTACCTGATCGCGGTCGATAAAGATTCGGGGAACCTGCGTTGGAAGGTTGAACGTCCGACCGTCATCTCCGGTTATTCGACGCCGATCGTTTATCAACCGAAGAATGGTCCGAAACAGATCGTCGTTCCCGAGTCGTTCCAATTGTCCGCTTACTCGGTCGAGGATGGGAAACGCGTGTGGTGGGTCCGCGGGCTCGCTTGCGAGATGAAGTCGATTGCGAGTCATGACGATGAGTATCTCTACATCAACGGTTGGGGCTTCCCGCAGAACCAGCCCGGCGCGCAGGTGAAGACGGTTACGTGGGAAGAAGGACTCGCGCGCTACGACAAAGATAAGGACGGCATGATCGCGAAGACGGAAGCCATCGGCGGACCGGAGCCGATGGACAAGATGCTGAAGGCCGCGTTTGAAGCTTTCGACATGGATCGCAACGAGAAGTTGGACCAGAAAGACTGGGAAGTGTTTCGCTCGATGATGGCGGCCGAGAATGGTCTGCTCGCGATCAAGATGGGCGGGCAAGGCGATCAGACCGATAAGGCGATTCGCTGGCGTTATCAAAAACCCGTCCCGCAGGTGCCGTCGACGCTGCTCTACAAAGGCGTGCTTTACATGATCAACGACAGCGGCATCCTGATCTCGTTCGATCCCGCAACCGGAAACGTGCTGAAGCAGGGACGGCTGCACGGCGCGATCGACAAGTACTTCTCTTCACCAGTCGCCGCCGATGATAAGGTGTTTCTCATCGGCCAGGGAGGACAAGTGTCGGTATTGAAAGCGGCGGGCGAGTGGGAGGTGATGACGGTGAATGAACTCGACGACGAGTGCTTCGCCACTCCCGCCATCGCGGACGGACGCATTTACATCCGCACACGCAGTGCACTGTACAGCTTCGGCAAGTAGATCCACAGTTTTCGATTTCTGAACGAAAGCTCGTTCCTCACCAAAAAAATTTCCTGCCACAAAGACGAAAGCGGGCGGTGTTTATTCCGTTGAGCGTCTGAAAGGCACCTGATTTTGAGCGGAATCAGTTGCCGATAAATCGCCTACAACAAAAGGGTCATCATGAGAAAGTTTGGCAGCATACGTGTGCTGTGCCTGCTTGCTCTGCTCGCAAGCACATCTACTCTGAAGGCACAAACCACCGCGCAGAGTTCCGATCCCGCGATCACCTCACTGAGCGTGACCGGCATCGTCACTGAAGTAAAAACCGATACCCGCCAGGTAATCGTAAAGACGGCCGCCGGAAGCGAGGTGACGGTGACGCTGAGCGATCGCACGACGTTCATGCGCATCCCGCCGGGAGAAAAGACGAAAGACAAGTTCGTCCCGATCACTTCATCGGATTTTGGTGTCGGCGATAGTGTGTTCGCGCGCGGTCGAATGTCCGAGGATCGGAAGAGCATGCCGGCGCTCGAGTTTTACGTGATGAGCAAAACCGACATCGCGCAGAAGCGTGAACGCGAGCGCGATGAGTGGACAAAGCGCGGCGTCGCCGGCACGGTGAGTAGTCTCAACGCGGCAAACAACGAGATCTCGCTGGACTCACGCACTCCCGAAGGACCGAAACCGATAGTGATCGCCGCGAACGCGCAGACGCAGTTTCGCCGTTATGCGCCTGATTCCGTGCGTTTCAGCGACGCGAAGCCAAGCTCGTTTGCGGAACTAAAAGCGGGCGATCAACTGCGGGCGCTCGGAACGAAGAGCGCGGATGGCAGTCGGTTCACCGCGGAGGAGATCGTCGCCGGGTCGTTTCAAACTATCGGCGGAACGATCGCGGAGATCAACGTCGAGAAGCAGGAGATCAAGATCAACGATCTTCAGAGCAAGCAACCGGTGACCGTTGTCGTGTCGAAAGATTCGTCTCTGCGCAAACTCGGAAGCACAACAGCGAAAACAAGTACCGAGTTGCAGGAGATGTTCGATCGGCTTCCCACGTTCACGCTACAAGAACTGAAACAAGGCGATTCACTCCTCGTCTCGAGCACGAAGGGCGCGGATCCTGCGCGCGTCACGGCGATCGCGATCGTCAGCGGAGTTGAGCCGCTGCTGAAAACGGCGCAGGGAAACCGTGCCGTGTCGCTCGGCGCGATGAGCCTCGGTGGACCGTGAAAGAACAAATCATGAAGACAATTCTCTGCCTACTGTTACTAACTCTGACGATCGCGGCCCAACAGCGCAACGGATCTTTGCGCGGGCAAGTGACTGACGAGCTCGGCGGCCTCGTCGTCGGCGCGACCGTCACGCTCACGGCCTCTGACGGATCGCAGAAAAGCGCGACGACAAACGCCGAGGGCGTCTACACGATCAACTCTCTGGTTCCGGGTCCTTACACGTTGCGTGTGGCAGCGCCCGGTTTTACGGCGTACGAAAAGACTGACCTGACGATCGCCGCCGGTCCACACACGACTCACGACATTCGTCTCGTCGTGACGATCGAGAAACAGGTGATCACCGTTACCGAAGAACACGGGCTCGATACGGATCCGAAAAGCAACGCGGACGCCGTCGTCTTGAAAGGACAGGAGCTGGACGTTTTGCCGGACGATCCGGACGCGCTGGCTTCAGCAGTGCAAGCGATGGCGGGCCCATCCACTGGTCCAAATGGTGGGCAGATCTTTATTGACGGATTCACCGGCGGACGCATGCCGCCGAAGGAGTCGATCCGCGAAGTTCGCGTTAACCAGAATCCGTTCAACGCCGAGAACAACAGCATCGGTTTCGGCAACATCGAGATCTTTACCAAGCCGGGCGCCGACAAGCTGCGCGCAAGTAGCTTCTTCAACTTCAGCGATGAGAGCCTGAACTCGCGCAATCCGTTCGCGCCGAGACGCGCGCCGTTTCAGGTGCGTTATTACGGCGGCAGCGTCAGTGGTCCGATCACGAAGGGCAAGTCGTCGTTCTTTCTCGACGTTCAGCGCCGCATAACGGACGACAATGCGATCATCAACGCGCAGGTGCTCAACTCGAACCTGATTCCCTCGCCTTTCAACGTCGCTTTGCTCGTGCCCAATCGTTTCTTCTCGTTCAGCCCGCGTTTCGATTATCAACTGAACGCCGCGAACACGCTCGTCGTCCGCTACTCGTATACAAACACCAAAGCAGACAACGTCGGCGCGTCTGACTTTTCGCTGCCCGAACGCGCGTTCAGCCGCTCGAATACAACACAGACGATGCAGGTGACCGAAACGGCAATCCTGAGTCCGGCGCTGATGAATGAGACGCGCTTTCAATACATCAGGACGCGCGGCGAACAGGACGGCAACAACGTCATTCCGACCATCGTCGTGCAGGATGCTTTCATTGCCGGTGGCTCGCAGGTTGGGCTGGCGCACAATAATGAAGACCGTTGGGAGTTGCAGAACTACTCGACGTGGACCAAGGGCCGGCACATCCTGCGTTTCGGCGTTCGGTTGCGTGGCGTAAAGATCACCGATTTCTCGCCCCAGAACTTCGGCGGTACGTTCACCTTCTCAGGCGGCGACGCGCCGCTGCTCGACGCGAACAATCAGATCGTGTTCGACAGTCACGGCGATCCGGTGCTCGTTCCGATCACCAGTCTCGAACGTTATCGCCGCACGCTGTTATTTCAGGGTAATCCCAACATGCGTTTGCTCGGCGGCGGCGTCACGCAGTTCTCGATCGCGGGCGGCAATCCCGAGGCGTCCGTCACACAGACGGATATGGGCGTGTTTCTTCAGGACGAATGGCGTGTTCGGCCAAACCTGACTTTCACAGCCGGACTGCGCTACGAACGCCAGACGAACATCAGCAGCAATTACAACTTTGCGCCGCGACTCTTCTTCGCATGGGCGCCGGGCGGAACGAGCGTCGGCAATGGTCCAGGCGCGCCATCGTCGAGTTCGTCGCCGAAGATGGTGATTCGCGGCGGCATCGGCGTCTTCTACGATCGCTTCGGCGAGCGGGCGACGTTGCTTGCGAACCGCTTCGATGGTGAAAACCAACTCGACTTCCGCGTCTTCGATCCGGCTGTGCTCGATCGATCAAACTTCTCGCTGAATGGAGTGACGAACGTGCCGACGGCTGAAACGCTCGCGGCGTTTGCTGCGCCTCAGATTGTGCGCCGCATCGCCGACGATTTTCAGGCGCCCACGTTCGTGATGACGGCGGTCAATTTCGAAAGACAACTGCCGTCGAAGTTCACCTTCTTCGCCGTCGCCTTCAACTATCGCGGCAAGCACCTGCTGCGGGTGCGCAACATTAACGCGCCGTTGCCGGGGACGTACGATCCTGAGCATCCGAACGATAGTGTTAGACCGTTGGGCAACATTGGCGACGTTTACTATTACGAGTCGAGTGCGACCTTCAACGATTACCGCTTCTTTGGCGGGCTACGACGGCAGATGAGCAAAGGCTTTTCACTGTTTGCGAACTTCGGCGCCGGCAAGGGCAAGACTGACACTGATTGTATCTTCGGATCGATCGCGAATTGTTTTCCCGCCGATACATACGACTTGAGTAGTGAGTACTCGCGCGTGGCGTTTATTCCCAGCGGAAGTTTCTTTGTTGGCGGGTCGATGGTGTTGCCGAAACTGAAATTGAATTTGAATCCGTTCGTCGTCTATTCAACTGGGCGGCCATTCAATATCATCACCGGACGCGACACGAACGGTGATGGACTGTTCACTGAGCGACCGGCGTTCGCGAGTGCGCAAACAGATCCGGCGAATCTTCGACGCACTAAGTTTGGAGACTTTGATTTGGCGCCTGCGCCGGGCCAGGAACTGATTCCGCGAAACTATGGAATGGGACCGAGTTTCTTCTCAGTGAATCTCGGTATCAATCGATCGTTCGCGTTTGGAGATATTCCTGCTGCTGCGCCACCTGCTGGGGCTGCAAAACCCGCGAATGGCGCTGCTCCCGCTAACAACGTGTCAGCCGAGAAACGTTATACGCTGACGCTGTCTGTCAACATTCAGAACCTGCTGAATCACAGTAATCTGCAAAATCCGGTGGGCAATTTGAGCTCCCCGCGTTTTGGTGAGTCGCTCTCAAGTGCCGGAAGTTTTGGTTTTGGTCCAAGTGGCAGTGCGGCGGCCGGCAACCGCCGCATTCAAGTCCAGGTGCGACTCAGTTTTTGAGCCGGAGAGATCCACGCTAGCGATAGGTTAATAGAGGGAAATTCATCGAATCCTTTTCCCATGAGTCTCACGCCAGCGTTAGGTTCATAGAACAGAAAAAATTTTTCTGTATGCTAACATCCGAGCATGATCGTTCATCTCCTGGACGGAACCTACGAGCTTTTCCGTCACTTTTACGGCATCAGGCGTTTCAAGAAAACTGATCCTCCGTACGGCGCCGTCTCCGGCGTGCTCGCAACCGTCGCGCAGATGATCGACGAAGGCGGGACGCACATCGGCGTCGCCACCGACCACGTCATCGAATCGTTTCGCAACAAACTCTGGCCCGGTTATAAAACGAGCGCCGGAATGGAGCGTGCACTGCTGGCGCAGTTCGTTCCACTCGAGGAAGCGCTGCTGGCGATGGGTGTCACGGTCTGGCCCATGATCGACCTCGAAGCCGATGACGCGCTCGCGTCCGCAGCCCATCTGGCCGCGCAGGACGAGCGAGTCGAAAAGATCTGCATCTGGACGCCGGACAAAGATCTGGCCCAATGCGTCGAAGATGATCGTGTGGTGCAAGTTGATCGTCGCTCCGGAGTGATTCGCAATGCCGAAGGTGTTCGCGCGAAGTTCGGCGTCGACGCCGAGTTCATTCCCGATTATCTCGCGCTCGTAGGCGACTCCGCCGATGGTTATCCGGGAATCGCCGGTTGCGGACCCAAAACGGCGGCGCAGTTGATCAATCGTTTTGGAGCGATCGAAAACTTCCCCCCGGAAGCATTGAACAAGGAAAACCGCGTGCTCGCACTGCTCTTCAAGGATCTCGCAACTTTGCGGACCGATGCGCCGCTGTTCGAGGATGTTGACGAGCTGCAATGGCGTGGATCAACTCCGGAGTTCGCGTCGTATGCGGAGAAGATTGAAAACCCGAGACTGCTGCAACGCGTGCGCAAACTCGAAAAACGGATTGCGTAGTTACTTCTCCTTACCAGCAAGACTTTTTTTGAGGATCTGAACGAGATCGACCACCTTGTGATCGGTATCGGCTTCGACGTCGACCTCGACAACACTGCCGCGTTTCTTCTGTTTCTTCTTCACCAGCTTCAGCAGTTCGTCACTCTGCTTGTCCGCGAGCTTCGTCGGTGAGAATTGCTTCTTCGACTTCCCTGCGATCAGCTTTTCAAACTTGTGAACGGTCGCCTTCGGAGGCTCCTTCTTTTTCGGCAACCCGATATCCGCGGGCGAGCGCAACTCATCCGCAAAGCGCATCGTCTCCGCGCGAAGGATTCCATTGTCCGAGAAGATCGCGACGAGATATTCCTTGCCGCGCATGACGAACGTAGCGATCCCCGCGAGCCCGCTCTTCTTCATCGTCTCCGCCAGCAACTTGTACGCTTTCTGCGAGCCGGCTGCGGGCGTCAAGAAGTAGCCGCGCTCGAAATACAACGGCGCGATCGAGTCCGCGGGCACAAACTGTTTGAGGTCGATATCGCGCGTCTTCTCCGGTTGCAACCGCTCCAACTCTTCATCGGTGACGATCACGAACTTGCCCTTGTCAGTCTCGTAACCACGCACGACCTCATCGGCGTCGAGATCCTTCCCCGTCTTCTCAGCGAAATACTTTCGCGCGAGAGGCTTGCCGTCCGGTCCCAACATCCGCAGCGAAGTTCGGTTCGATCGCGCCGCCGGAAACAGGCTGACGGGCACACTGACCAATCCAAACGTCAACGTACCGGACCAGAATGGTCTTCCGCCCGCGTTCTCTTCTTCGGGTTCCTGCGTTTTACGTCTCGTGCTAGGCAGCGCGTTTCTCCTTCTTCAATGCAGCGATGCTCTTCGCGAGCGCCGTGTCGAGCCCACCCGTCTGCCGTTTGGACTTCACTGCCTTCAAGCGCGGCGCGCGTCCTTTCGCTTTCTGCTCGATGAACTCCATAACGCGCGAGCGATACTCGTCTTTGTAATCAGCCGGATTGAAATCTCCTTGCAAAATCTCGACGAGTTGCGTCGCCATCGCCAACTCTTTCTGCGTGGGCGCAGCGCCTGTCGGTTTCGCCAGGTCTTTCGCCAAGATCACTTCATTCGCATCTCGCAATGTGAACAGAAACAGGTAATCGTCGACCGCACGCAGCGCGCCGGCGTAGTACTTGTTTCGCATCACCCACTGCGCGATACCTTCTCGCTCCTTGTTCTTCAGGGCCTCGGCAAGCGCGAAGTAATCGTCAGCGCCATCGTCAGGGCCGAGGTAGTAAGGCCGTTCGTACCATTGCTGGCTGATCTGGTCCTGGTCCACAAACTCGATGATCTCGATGTCACGCGAAGGCGGTGGTTGCAACGCCTCCAGATCTTCGGCGGTCAGAATCACAAATCTGCCGGGCTCGATCTCGTAGCCTTTCTGAATCTCCGGCGTTGGAACTTCCTCGCCCGAATCCGGATCGATCATGTGCTGCTTGACGCGCGTCTTGTGACGGTCGTCGAGAATGTGGAAGCGCACTGTGCGATCCTGCACCGCCGAATAGAGCTTCACCGGTATTTTGGTGCCGCCAATCTTCAACTGGCCTTTCCACATGGCTCGCGCAGCCATTTTTAAATCGACTCCTTCTCCGATTCTCGACTCGTGACGCAGCCGGGACAAAGCAGTTCCATCGTCACGGTTTGTTGTACGCATAGTGAACAGACGGTACCGTCGCAATCGAGACAGTATCCGCCCGTTTGATATGCGTACGGATGGCCGCACACCGAGCAGACCTCGGTGCCGCCTTCAAACCACCACCACGGAGAACCGTTTTGTTTTGGCCGCGAACGGCTTTCCAACTTACTCGACTTCGACACCACGGTTTAAGGCAATCCCCCGAGCTTTCATCACTAAATCATCATCAGCCGGCTCCGAGCCGTTAATTACCGCCTGAACCTGCTCAGTCGACCGGCCCAGCGCGACTGCTAGTTCATCGTCATTAGCGTCGAACGCGCGATCGCGCAAGTTTCTAATTATCTCTTTCGCCTGCGCCTGATCCGTTCCTTTGTCGTCAACTTGCTGGTCGACCATGATTAGGTCCGCCCCTCTTTCTGTTCTGTTCCAGATCACTTCGTGATTCATAGAAACAAGTGGCAAGTAAAATGCCAAACGTAAGTCATTCTCAAACAAATGAAGATCGTGTAAGATTCGCGGCGTCAACCCTCCCAAAACATTCACCAGCCTGCGGCAGGACCATATCTAACAGCGCGTCATGGATCGAGCTCTCGAGCGTTCGATTGAGTCCGCCGAATCTCTGCGCAAGACTCAACGCCCAAAACAGAAGGGCCAAGGGAAACGAGGCCGGCCGCGCCAACAGACGGCGGCGCCTTTGGGAAAACTTGTCATCTCGGCGATGAAGTTGATGGGGTTGAATTACAAAGACATCGTCTTCGAGAGTGAACGGCTCGCGCAAATCCACGACAATCCTGATATGCGCATGGGTAAGTCGACGCTGGGTAACATCATCAGCGGCAGCATCCGGCAGCCAGGAACAGCGAAGCTCGATGCGCTGAGAATCATCTTGAACCTGTCGCGCAAGGAGGTCGACGCGACACTCGGTCTTCAACCTGAGCGCCAGTTGACGCAACAACTCAAGACGGCGCGCGCCCGAACGCGCGAACTCGGCGCCGAGTCAGTAACGCGCAATCGTGAAGTGAAGATCCCGCTCATTGGTGACGACGCGAAACTTCAAAACACGCAGTTTTTGGAGGGCGCTTTGAGCGAATGGGCAAGTGTTGACGTTGAGTATCTCAGTTCGTTCTATCCGCCTTATCTCGGATACGTGGTGATCGGCGAACACGATACAAACGCCTCGCCGGTCGCTCCACCCGGCAGCCGCGTGCTGGTGAACAAGCTCTTGAAAGAAGTCCTGCCGGCCGAGAACATCAGTTATCACGAGCGCGAATTATTCTTTGTGCTTACGCCGCGCGGTCCGACATGCGTCTACCTTGAATACGCGCCTGACGACATGATCGTCCTGGTCCCTCATCCGTTGTCGGGAAACGTTCGCGAAGAGTTTGCGCGCGATAAGGTGACGATCGTCGGCCAGGTCGTGGGCGTGCTCTACCCATAGCTGACCCGATCTGCCACGCGCATTAACCACAAAAGGCACAAAAAACACAAAAGGCACAGAACAAAAAAAGAGGGAAAGGGACTCCTTTTCTCCCTTTCTCTTTTTGTGCCCTTTTGTGCCCTTTTGTGCCTCTTGTGGTTAATGCGCGTGGCCGTGCGCGATTGCGATTTGTCCGGGATACGGGACGGGCCATGATCGTTTTCGTGTTTATTGGTTTAAGGGAAATCACTAAAACGCTTGGCACTTGTGAAGGTCCATACACGTATTTTCCGGGATGCCGCATACTCAAACTTCCGTGTCGGCAGTCAGCAGACGAAGTGATAAAGTGTTGGCCCTCGACAGAAACTCCCGATTCCACTCACGTAGCCCGGCGGTTAAGCGGTAAAAATCGGAACTCGCCCAAACATTTAACCCTGAGTCTGTATCGGCCAACGTCGGTTCAGACAAACTTCGTTCAGCGTTTACTGTGGCTGGGAGTAATAAACTCAAAGCCCTTCGTAACAAGTGCAATGTAACTGTTCGCGAGGTCGAACAGGCGAGCCGCCGAATTGCTGAGGCGAAGGGCGACAAGAATTATTGCATCTCGAACAGTTGGCTTGCCCAACTGGAAAACGGTATATCTGCGCCCAACATCTGGACGATCTTCAGTTTGTGCGCGATCTATCGCGTGAGTATTCGAGAGTTCCTACGTCTCTACAATGTCGACGTAGACGAGATCGAAAAATATACGTTCATCGCAAATCCTCACCTCACGCTTCTCAATCCGACCGCGCATCACGACCCCCAACTCGCGAACGGAGAGAAACAACACATCCTCTACGGGCAAATCGGTTTAGCGGACTATACGCTGTATCCGATGGTCCGGCCGGGAGCGATCGTTGAGATTGATACTACTCAGGACAAGCTTCAGGCCAACTCCTGGCACAACGAATTCGAGAGACCGATATTCTTTATCGAATTGCGCGAAGGCTACGCTTGTGGTTGGTGCGAGGTCCAGGGGAATCAACTGCTCATCATCCCGCACCACTCTTCACCGACAACTGTGCGTCGCTTTATGTATCCACGCGATGCCGAGATCGTCGGACGCGTCGTGAGTTACAACACGCCCTGCATCGATGCGGCGCCCGACGGCAAAATCCGCTTGCTTGGCATGCCAAGCAGATTACGTTCGACGCAGAACGTTCCCCAATCCCGCAAATCTTAGTAAAACTGGCCACTCGCTTCGAATCCGAAGCAGAATAGAAATTTCTGTTTACCGACTCTGAAAAAGCGCAGAATGCGCGCACCCCCAACCCCCAAACAATTTGAGGTCACACCATGAGTGCTCAATTCAGCATCCATCCGGAGGTGCGCACGACTCCGAGTGATGAGGACGGAAGCGTGCTCATCAATTTGCGAAGCGGCAAAGTGTTCAGTCTCAACGGAGTCGGCGCGAAGGTCTGGTCCATGATCGAAAGCGGCGCCAGTTATGACGGTGTTCTCGACGCACTCAGCCACGAATACAACCTTCCTTCCGCGGAACTGAGAAGCGATCTCGACGGATTCCTCAAGGAGCTGTCAAGAAAAGATCTCTTGCAACTGACAGCACGCAGCGATTCCAGCCATTAAGGAGAAACGAAAATGTCGTCGCAGCTTGAAACGGCTGTTACTCCTGTCGTCGGCCACAGTCTGGCAGCTTCACCCGTCCTCGCCTTTGTCGGACTTGCAGCGGCCGACGTCATCATGAAGTTCGGCGGCTTTCATCGACTGTATGAGACCGTGAGGCGCTGGCCCGTTTCGAAGAAGGATTCCGGTAATGCAGAACAGATCGGCGCCGTCATCGCGGCAGTCGACCGGGCAGGACGGTACTACCCCAAGCACGCGCTCTGTTTGCAACGTTCAGCAGTCGGAACCTGTTTGTTGCGGATGGCCGGCGTGCCGGCGCAGATGGTGATGGGCTGTCGCAAGATTCCGTTTCGCGGCCACGCATGGGTAGAGGTCAATGGTGAAGTCGTCAACGACAAGCCAAGTGTGCAGGCGCATTACCGCGTCCTCGATCGTTGCTGAGGATTGTTGTGATGAGCGTCGTCTTCGAAGATCCGCCATACACACCGGTCGAGCCCGTTACGGAGGTTCTGCATGGGCTGGCGATAACTGATCCATACCGCTGGCTCGAAGACTCGCAGTCGCTGCGAACTCGCCAGTGGATCGCGGGCCAGACTCAATACGCTCGCCGCTTCTTCGACTCGATTCCCGGACGCGAGCGCATACGGAAGCGAGTTGCCGAACTGCTGAGCGTTGAATCAATTGAGTCGCCATGCAAAGTCCGTAACCGTTACTTCTTTCTGAAACGAACGACGCAGGATGACCAGGCCGCCATCTGCGTGAGAAACGATCCGGACGGTCTCGACGAGGTATTGATTGAGTCTGAAGATGCGCAGACTTCAGTTCGAATCGTAAGTATTTCGCCGGACGGAAGATTCGTAGCTTATGGATTGAAACGCGGAGGCGAAGACTCTTCGGAAGTCAGACTATTCGACGTCACGCAAAGGAAAACGCTTCCTGATGGATTGGCGCGAGGGTATTTGTCAGGCTTTGCCTTCGCGCACGACTCGAAGAGTTATTACTACGTTCACGAACCTTCAGACGCCTCGCGCCCTTATCGTCATCGCGCGCGCCGGCATTTCATTGGCCACGATCCTCATGAAGACGTTGACACCTTCGACGCCGGGGAGAACACGCATACAAAACTCGGTCTGCGGATCTCGGATGACGGACGTCATCTCGTGTATATCGTCGTTCGGTCCAGCGGACGCAAGACTATCGATCTCTACTTGCACGACACTTTCTGCGGCGCGTCTCCACAATTGATCGCCGCGAACATGGAAGATCCGTTCTTCCCATTCATCATCGGCCGGCAGCTACTCGTGATCACGAGATGGAACGCGCCGAACAAACGAATCATTGCGATCGACATTGATGCGCCCGCGCAGGAGAACTGGCGCGAGTTGGTCCCGCAGTGTGAGTCGCCGATCAGAGACGTCGCCGTTCGTCAACGTAGGCTCTTCGTCAGTTACGTCGAGAACCTCGGCGCTCGGACGGACATTTACGATCTCGACGGCACGAAACTCGGAGCGTTGCCGTACCCGCCGAATGGCACCGCTCGACTGCTGTCCAATCCCGTCGACGACGACGAACTCTTCTACACGTTCAGTTCATTCGTTCAGCCGGAAACGATTTTTCGATATCGCATCGAGACCGGTGAGCAAAGGATCTGGAGCGAAAGAAAGATCGCGTTCGATCATTCGTCGGTCGATATCAGGCAGGTCTGGTATTCGTCAAAGGACGGAACGCGCGTGCCGATGTTTTTGCTCGGGAAGCGCGACTACCGGCCAACGGGCCGCATTCCCACTGTGCTCACCGGCTACGGCGGCTTCGGCAAGAGCGTGACTCCGCAGTTCAGCGCGTTCGCGACGTTCGTAGTCGAGCACGGCGGACTATTTGCCGTCGCGAACATCCGCGGCGGGTCGGAGTTTGGCGCGCGGTGGCACGAGGAAGGAAAGCGCCGGAAACGGCAGAACGCTTTCGACGATTTCGTCGCGGCCGCCGAGTGGTTGATCGATGCCGGTTACACGCGCCCTGCGAAGTTGGCGATCGCGGGTGCTTCAAACGGCGGACTATTGGTGGGAGCGGCGCTGACCCAGCGTCCGGATCTTTTTTGCGCGGCGATCTGTGTTGGCCCATTGCTCGACATGCTTCGGTATCACAGCGCTCGCTTCGCGGACGGTTGGATCGATGAGTACGGCTCCGCAGAAAACAGCGACGACTTCCCATATCTGTATGCCTACTCTCCGTATCAACACGTCCGGCATGGAGTGGTTTACCCGTCAGTCCTGCTTGTCTCCGGTGGTGCTGATACGCGCTGCGATCCGATGCACGCGCGAAAGATGACCGCGAGATTGCAGGCAGCCGGTTGCCCTGGCCGTCGGACGTTGCTGGATTACAGCCCGTTGCGCGGGCACGTAGCGGCGCTGCCGCTAAACGAACGGATCGATGCGCTTACGGATCGACTCGCGTTCTTGTCCGAACAACTCGGTCTTCACGTTTGAGGAGCTACCAATGAGTGCTTTCGGTGGAATCTACACCTTCGACGACAAGCCGGTCGATGAAAGCGTGCTGATGGCACTCGGCAGTGCGTTGGAGAGCCATGGTCCCGACGGCGGTAATGCGGTGACGTCGGGCGCGATCGGTCTGGTTTACCGCGCGTTCCATACCAATCGCGAGTCGCGTCTGGAAAGACAACCGTTGATCTCCACGCACCGGCACGTCCTCTGCTGGGATGGCCGGCTCGACAATCGTTCCGAGCTCATCGCCCTGCTCGCCGCCGACTTAAACCATGACCGAAGTGACGCAGCGATTGTGATGACGGCGTATCTCGCGTGGGCCGCTGATTGCCTTGTTCGCCTGGTTGGCGACTTCGCGCTGTCGCTGTGGGATCCGGAGTCGAGAACGTTGTTGCTGGCGCGCGATGCCGCCGGTCCGCGCCCGCTCTATTACCACGCGAACAACGATCGGATCGTTTGGTCGTCGGAACTGATGCCGTTGCTCGATCTGCCCGGCGTCAATCTGGAGATCGACGATGAATACGTCGCCGGCTTTCTCGCGCGCGGAGTTGAAGTCAACGTCACTCCGTACAAAAACATCTACGCCGTGACACCGGGACATGCAGTCGTCGTCAGCGATGGCCGCGTCGATGTGCAAACGTTCTGGCAGCTCGACGCAAGAACGCAGATCCGCTACCAGGCCGACGAGGAATACGAGGAACACTTTCGTTCGCTCTTTCGCGAAGCCGTTCGCTGCCGGCTGCGAGTGGATGGACCGGTGTGGGCCACCCTCAGTGGCGGACTGGACTCATCGTCGATCGTTTGCATGGCAGACGAGATCCTCAAGACTGAAAGTGTGCAGGCGTCGAGAGTTGAAACCATGTCATTCGTTTACGACGAGTCGACGACGTCCGACGAACGCAATTTCATTCAATGCGTCGAAGAGCAAAGATGCGGCGCCGGACATCACCTGCGAGAGGAAGACTATCCCACGCTTGGTTCTTTCCCCGACGAGTGGGAAATCAGCTTCCCCAACTTCCTCGACTGCTTCGTGAACCGTCATCGCGCACTGTGTGCGGCGATGAAAGAGGACGGCGCGCGAGTGCTGCTCACCGGTCACGGCGGCGATGAGGTGCTTTGCAGTGGCGCTAATCCCGGCCCGCAATTCGGCGACCTGCTCGTTGAACATCGCTGGCGCGATCTGCATCACGCGCTGAATGACTGGGGTAATGCGCTGAAGCGTCCATACGTCGATCTGCTCTGGCGTGACGGCCTGCTGCCTCTGCTGCCACCCCGATTACAACTCTTCTGTGGCGTGAAAGCGCACTTGAAGCTGCCGCGCTGGTACGCGAAAGAATTTGTCGCAAAGATGAATATGCGCGAACGGTATCTGGCGTGTAGAAAGGAGCTCGCTTTCGACCTGCCGAGCGCAAGAGATCAAGCCGCGGGTTTCGAGGCGGCGATGCAAATGGTCGCGAAGAGCTCTTACCGGTCTCGAGGCGCAATCGAGGTCAGTCACCCGATTCTTCATCGCCCACTGGTTGAGTTTCTCCAGGCAATTCCGTTCGAACAGCGCGTGCGGCCCGGCGAAACGAGATCGTTGATGCGCCGTGCACTCAAGGATCTCCTGCCCGAGAAGATCTTGAAACGAAGAACGAAGAAAGGCCCGCAGGAAGCGCTGTTCAGGGCCATCACCCGGCAGTGGCCCAGGCTGCGACTAGTGTTTGACGACCCATTGGTCTGCGCTCGCGGCTACATCGACGCGGCCGAACTGCGCACAGCGCTCGAACGAGTGCGCCACGGTTGTGAGATAAACGCATACCCGATCTTACAGACGATTTGTTTGGAGTTTTGGCTGCGAGCGTTGGAAAACCGCCGCTCGTCAGCCAGGAACAACGCTGCGCTGGATGGGTCCATAACTCAGCTCAGCGACGATAAAAGTGGCAGCCACAAACGCGGTCCGCTAACACCGTGTCCGGCGGGGCACGGCATACCTTCCGTTCAGGCTCACACTTGAGCGGCAACCAACCACAGCAAGTAAGGAGGATAAGCCAATGTATACGAAACCAGAAGTGATCGAAATCGGTGAGGCGACTGAGGTCATCCTCGGCACCAAATTGTTCGTCGCAATCGACGACGACGGTCGGAGTGTCGAGCCGGACGGCGACCTCGACGAATAGTCTTACGGCATCGGGCACATAGGTCAAAGCCGTTGTGTCCGAAACTCTTTGCATCCGCAAAAGCAGGGGGCTCGGTCCGCTTGATAAAGCGGGAAGAATGGCTCCGGTCATCACCGATTGAAAAGATCTCAATCTCAGCGCGTTCGAGTCCACTGCATTTGCTGCTGATAGTGTCTGAAAATTGGGTGAAAGGAGGACGGTCCAATGATTAACAACTACATGGCACCCGAGGTAATCGAGATCGGCGAGGCGAAAGACGTCATTCTCGGAACAAAATTGATGTTTGACATGGATTATGACGGACAGAGCATTGATCCGGACAGCAATCTCGACGATTAGCTTCGAAGGTCGTGGGTTCGGCGGGCTCTGCGCCCGTCGAATCTACACTACGCTAGCGGCGAT
Organism: Acidobacteriota bacterium; assembly: GCA_046732935.1. GTDB lineage: Bacteria > Acidobacteriota > Blastocatellia > Pyrinomonadales > Pyrinomonadaceae > PSRF01. The sequence continues at coordinate 59,779 of JBKPOC010000059.1, forward strand.
CGCTGACTGCCTGAGGTTGGAGGTGTTTGTCGAACCACTCGATGGCGCGGTACCAGTAGTCCACTTGATTAGCATACATTCGCAGGCCGTGTCCTTCGCCCTGATACTTCGCGTAGACCGCTTCTTTTCCCAGCCGTCGCAGACCGACGAAGACTTCATCCGACAAAAAAGGTGCCACCGCCGTGTCTTCTGTTCCATGAACGATGAGCAGCGGTGTTTGCACTCTGTCCAAATAGAAGATGGGAGAGTTTTCGATGTAGCGCTCGCGGAATTCCCACGGTGTGCCGCGTATGCGTAAAGGGCCGTCTTCTGTCATGTCAATGCCATAAGCGGAACCGTTCTTTCCCATCTCTCCGTAAATACCCGTCAGACTGCCAAACCCAGCGCGCATGATTGCGGCGCGGAAACGCTGGGTTTGAACGATCAGACTGAGCGTGTCGTAGCCGCCATGGCTCTGGCCCATTACACCAAGGCGATCAGGATCTGCTACGCCGATCTCGATGGCTTTGTTGACGCCCGGAAGTACGGTATCAGCCAAATCTTTCATCGGCGTGCCGATGCCGAGTGGAGCATCAGGCAGAAGCAGGGCATAACCCCTCGTCGCAAAAATTTGCAGGTTATCGATCGTGGTCGCAGACGTAAATCCGAAGGCATGAAGCAACTCCGACTGCATCCATCCACCATATACGCGGACGATCAAGGGATACTTTTTCCCCTCGACGTAGCCGGCCGGCAACACTAATGCTCCCCGCAGCTTCTGTCCGGATTGACTTCTCCATTCAATGATTCGCGCCTTCCCCATCACGTACTTGTTGAACTGAGGATTGATATCCGTAATCTGACGCGGCTGCTGAAAGCTGGTGTTTACAGCCCAGAAATTGCGGCAATGCCCGCCGTCTTCAGCCGTGTAGATCAGCGTCTGCCCATCGTCGGAAACGTCGAGGTTTAAGTCGATATCCATTCCATACGATTTGTCTTCTTCAACCAGCCGGGTGTAAGCGCCTGTCGTGAGGTCGACTTTGTAGAATCCGGTTTGCTTGGTCTCGTCATTAATAGTGACGACGACAATGCTCGCGCCGTTATCAACGGTCCAAAGCTGGGACGCATCGCGCCTCCCTGCGATGTTTAGTACTCCGCGGTCCGGAACGCGGGCTAATTCAGTCGCTTCTCCCGAGACGGAGGCTTTCCATAAACCTTTGCCCGTCGAGAAGAAAACATTTTGGCTGGCGGCGTCCCACGTCGGAGGCCGCAAAAATGCTGTTGGAGCTCCCGAGGTAGTTACTTTGCGAACCGCGCCTCCACTCGACGACGCGAAGTAACACGCGGCTTCACCGGCGAGGACGTAGCTCAACCACTTACCATCCGGTGACCAACTGACGTTGAACCACACCGAAGCCTGCGCTAGATCAGCAGCCAGGATCTGCGGGTTCCCTCCCGTGGGAATCACCATCAGGTCGTAGAACGTGCGATAGTTGTTGCTACCCACCTGATTTTTCGTCGTGGTGAAAGCGATCGACTTTCCATCGGGTGACAAACCATACCAGAGAGGGTAGTAACCTTTCGCAATCCGCTCGAGCTTTTGGCTCTTGATGTCAATCAACGCCAGGTCGGCACGTAAAGCCTTGATCAAGGGATTCAGGGACGCAATCGGATCCTGACTCGTTGAAGGCCCCGACTGCGTCTTCGGCAATGAACGGTAAATGGTAACTGTAGATCCCGGCTGCCGTTGCTCCTGTTCACGTGAATTAGAGGACGTAATAGCTTCGTTTGCTTCTTTGAGGCTCTCGCCTTCGGCCAGTACTTTGACCAGGACCTTTTTCGAGTCGTTGGTCCAACGTATCAGATCGAAACCATCGCGCGGTCGAACGATCGCATCGCCCACCTGACTCAATCGATCGCTCGCCACATTCCAAACCCACAAGTGCGCCTGCCCGCTCCGATCCGAATAGAATGCGAGTTGAGTTCCATCCGGCGACCAGGAAGGTCCCCAACTACTCCCTTTCCCCTCCGTTAAGTTTCTTGTCTCACGCGTACTGACGCGAGTTACCCAAATGTCGCAGCCGACTTCATTTCCGGACGCACCTGTCTCAGTGAAATACCGGTGGTGCTCCTCCTCTTCGACGGGTATGGCCTTGTGCGGATCCTTGAGCGTGTAGGCGATCCATTTTCCGTCCGGCGACAGATCGGCCGGCATGCGGAAAGGAAAAGCCAGGGCCGACAGTGACTCTTCAACGGAGAGCGGAACATCCGGCTTCATTGCGGTTGCCGAAACGAGCTGGAAAACCAGTATCAGAAAAATCGCCCTCACACATTGAATCGTTCTACACGTCAGCATCGATTTGCTCCCGAGTACTAGAATTGTAGTTTCAGAGCTAACTGCATGGACCGAGGCCCGCCCACCTGATACAGCGGACTAAATCCACCAGTCGTACCGCCGGTGCCGAGACTTGTCTTGAGCATTTGCGTTGATTGCCCGAAGAGCGGGTTGGTAAGCACGTTGGCGTTATCCGTATTGGTTCCCGGATCTCCAAAGTTCGGGTGATTGAATATGTTGAATGCCTCCGCTCTGAGTTGAAGCGATGCTCTCTCTCCCAAACTGAACTGCCGGCGCAACGCGAGGTCTAGTTGCCACATTGGAAAGCCGCGCATGACGTTGCGTCCGAGCGTTCCCTGGCGGCCGGCGGCCGGCGGACAGAATGGTCCTTTGCATCCGGGATGGGCCGGATCGATCGTGTTGTTGAACCTGCTTCCGCCAGGCGCCAACGGATCTTTGAGGTAGAGTGGTCCGGGCAGCAGGTCCGGACGCACTACCGTCTGAAGTCCGCCAATAATGGCGGCACTCGCGATCAGATCCACCGGGACCGCCGATCGAGCGGTCATAACAGCATCCATGAACCAGTTTCCGAATAGCGCGCTGGCAAACTTATTCTCCCGCGGTGACGGAAGTCCGTAGGTGACCGCGCCGCTGAAGGCGTGCCGCACGTCAAAATCAGAAGACCCGCGATCCCGATTCGGATCGGTCGGACTGCTTCCCAGTCCGGAATCATTCGAGGCGGTGTCGAGGGAATGCGACCACGTGTAAGACGTCAGGAACTGCAAGCCCCTCGACAATCGCCGCTGAAACTGCAACTGCATTCCGTGGTAATCAGATTCGGCGCTGTTGTCGGTGATGGACACGACGAACAATGTCGGAAAGACCTTGCTCGTGCGGCGCAGCAGACGATGTCCGGTCGCGCCGATATACGAAGCGGAGAACGTATTGCTGGAATTCAACGAGTGCTCTACCGCTGTGTTCCACTGGAAGATCCGCGGCAGTTGAAGGTTTCTGTCGGCGATGAATGCGAGGCCGTTTGTCGGAACTGCAAGGCTGAATGGCGGAGGCGCCAGTTGCGCAGGGGTCAGTGGAAACGCCACGCTCCCGAGATTCTTGGAACGCGCGTAGGGGAACCCCGCCACGTTGTTGGCCAACGTCCCGGTGCCGAGATCGTAAAAGACGCCGAAACCGCCGCGCACGATCGTCAGCCGGTTGCCGTCTCGAAATAGCTGGTAGCTCACGCCGATGCGGGGCGCGAAATTGTTGTAGGTGGTTTCGTAGAGCCGCGTGCCAATCGGAGCAACAGTCAGCGCGCCAGGACCGTTGACGTTGTCAAACGTCAGTAAGTCTTTCCCATGTCTACCCACCGGCGGCGGGTTCACGTCCCACCGCAGCCCGTAAGTGAGAGTCAGGCGGTCTGTGACCTTCCAGGTGTCCTGCCCGTAGAGCGAGAAGTTGGTGTAGGAAAGTGCGACCGCGTCACGCACATCCACGGTCGCGGATGAAGTATTGCCCGAGATCGCCCCGGTTGCGCCCGTCAATCCGGAAAAGTTGATCAACTGGCCGTATCCACGTGGACCGGTGACGGGTAACAGCAAGCGATAATCGACACCAAATTTCAATTGATGACCACCGGCAACGTACGAGATGTTGTCGATCAGATTGATCTGGCGCTGGATGTTTACGACGTTCTTTCCGGTGTTAAGCGTCCGGCCCGCTGCGATCGGGAAGGCGAAAGAGAAAAATGCGTCGTCAGGCGATGCAAACGAAGGAAAAACGAGCGAGCTGTCGAGTGGGATCGCGCCGCCCAGTCCGTCGATACTGAAGTCGTTGGCGCCTTCCGTCCGGGTGTAATTGGCTCGGATCTCGTTGACCAGATGCGGCGTCATACTTTGCGTCAGACCGGCAGTCAGCGTCTGCGTTTTGAAAACAGCTCGACTCAGATCATTAAGACTTCTGCCGGCAGTGCCGCGTTGCGTGGTTTCGGAAGGTGAGTGGTTGTACCTGATAAAGAATCCGACGTTCTCGTTGAAGGCATGATCGACTCGAATACTGGTTGCGTCGAGATTCAATGGATCGGAGTATGCGGCGGTAAACTCGGCGAACCCGTTGGAAAAGATGGCGCCATTCGGAATCGGATAGGCGTTCAGGTATGGTCGGCGCGCCGCCGAGGTTGCCAGCCGGGAAGCGAGCGATGGAACTAAGGTTACCTGCGTCGCAGGCTGCTTTAATCGTAGCCCTTCATACGAGAAGAAAAAGAATGTTCGGTTGGTGCCGTCGTAGTAGGCGGGGCCTCCTTCACCGAATCGCGGAAGGTGAAGTGGACCGCTGAAGACGCCGCCGAAGTCGTTCTGCCTGAGCGCCGCTCGAGGTTGTCGCCGGCTGTTCGCAAACCAATCGTTCGCATCGAGTGCTTCGTTGCGGAAGTAATCGAACGCTGTCCCATGAAAATCGTTGCCGCCGGAGCGCGTAGCAATTGAGACCTGCGCCCCCGGCGTGCGGCCGAACTCGGGCGCAAACGTCGACGTCTGGATCTTGAACTCCTGCATCGCATCGACTGAGACCAGACTGTTCGTCCCACCAGCCGCGCTGAATGCCGGAAGCGATCCGCCACCCGATTGCACCAGCGGCAGTCCGGCAGCGACGCCGGCGTTGGCACTCACACCGTCGACCGTAAAGTAATTGGAATCGGCCCGCTGTCCGTTGACACTGAACTGGCCTTGTTCGTTGTAGTTGGTCTTAGTCGTAACTACGCCAGGTGTGAGGGAGATCAGAGGCTGGAAACTCCTGCCGTTGAGCGGCATGTTTTCGACAAACTGCCGATCGACCACGGTCGACACTGTGGCCGACTCATTGATCAACGTACTTTCGACGACGCTCACTGTCTGCCCGATCGAGCCCACTGGCAATTGAATGCGCAGCGTGACTTGATCGTTGACATTCAACACGACGTCCCTGACTTCGGCCGGATTGAAACCTTTCTGCTCCGCCTTAACGGTGTACGTGCCGGGAGGCAGCAGCGGAACGACAAAGACGCCTTCGCTGTTGCTGATCGCCGTTCTTTGAAATCCCTGCGCGATATTGATCACGGCGACGCTAGCGCCGGGGATGACGTCGCCATTCTGATCGGAAACGGTTCCGCTCAGCGTGGCCGTCGAGCTTTGCGCGATTGCGGTGATGGAAAAAATAAGGAGGCACAACGTTATCGCCAACGTCCGGCAAAGCAAACGTTGGCGAGCAATGAGGTCATTGGTTGACTCGTCGGGGGTCGACTCCTCCGTGGTTGAATCATCAGATCGAGGACAGAAGGCAGACGAACAGACTTCTGGGGTTCTGGGCATCACGAGTTTTCTCCTGTGGTTGTACACGCTCTCCGGGCAGAGAGACGTGCGGGGTTTCGACAGGCGCTTTCGTCATCTGTCCCGGATCGCACGGACGAGAGCGTGTTGTGTTTGTTTACCTGGGCTCGCGTAAGACCAAACTCAAGGAACTGGGCGCGCGGACGCGCTTAGCTTCCCACTCACTGCGCATACCGCTCGATTCGCTGGGCCAATCTTTCGGCACTTGCAGACAAAGTCCAAAACGACGATTTCAAGGCAACGGCAGAGCTTCGCGGCGAGATCGTGAATGCGAACCGCACCGCTTCATTGTTCGCCAGCGCTAACTTGTGCAGCTTCTCGACTGCAACATCGAGATCGGCGTCAGTCGCGATTGTTGTCTCATCACCGGCGCCCGCGGACGCACCGGCGAAAAATATCGGACGAAGTTCTTCACGCAGGATTGCCATCTCGCGCGCATACGCACTCGCATGCTCGCGCACCATGGCCAGCCACTTCTCGCGCGCGTCCGGCGCAACGGTGCGCATGTCGATGGCGGCAAATCTGTTTACCACTCGCTGTAGGGAGATCGCCTGAAACAAGGCGCGGTAAGCTCGATTAACGGTCCGTGAGGAAAACGATCGGACGGCCTCGTCGAGATCCTGATCCCGTCCGGAAAAATACTCCCGCAACTCACTATCGACCGCGACAGTGCTCGCCGTCACTTCTGCCTGCCGAACCGAAGACGGGCCTGAAATCGTCGTACGCTGAAGCGCTTCCGCGACCGTGCGAATCTCGATCGCGACCGCGGGATTATGACTCACCGGCGTCAACGCGCGCAGCAACTCGCTCTTTCGCTGTTCATCGTCAACAAGGCCCTCAACGCGCAACGACCCACCTGCGCTGCGCGTGAGGGTAACTTGCTCATTCCGGTCGGCCTTGGCCTGATTGAGCAAGTAAGCAACGTCGACTTCCAGCTCGGCCGAGGCTACGGCTGGGGCCAACGTGCTCGTCGACGGAGGGACACGGCTCGAGGTGAGGTCCCGGTGCGCCCAGTCTCCGGTCCTGCCAAGTGGTCGAGCCCCTCCTATTGGTTCCGGCCCTATTTCGAAGACTCGCTTATCCACAGCTTTGGTTGGCACTAACTCAAAGCTGGCTTCGACGAACCGGTATTCGCGCAACTCGTTGCCACGTTGGACCAACAACATCTGCTCGATCGGGCGCAGATCGAATTGATTCAACGTGAGTACCGCTTTCAGCAGACGACTGGCGCCAATCGCCCGCTCTTTCCCATACGTCAGCACATACGTTGTCGACCGCAGCTCCAACTCGGCAGCCGCTGGTTCGCCAATCAAACTGCCGAACGCTTTGACGGATGGATCCAACTGCCAGACATCTTCGAGACTCAGCAACAGATCGGCCGGCGCCGCTGGCGCTGACTGCGGCCCGGCTTTGCTGCCGTGGTGGTAAACCACGCGTGAACCGTCAGCCTTCTGCCACACTCCGGCGACGAGTTGATTGCTCTCGTCGTAAAGTCGCTGGACCTGCTCACCCGTCGCATGGTCCTTCCAACTCTCAATTCTGTGCCTCGCGATCACCGCGCCTTCCGAGGAACGGCGCTCCTCCAGGTGAGTGACGCGATGACTGACCTGATCGCGCAACGATTCCGTCCGCTGCTCGGCGACGCCGGCCTTGCTCAGCAATGACCCCGCCGTCAGCGTCGGTTGAGATGCATATCTCCAAACCATGAATCCGGCGATAAGCAGCGCGACGAGCAGTGCAGTCGCGAAGCCCGGCTGCGACCAGAATGGCTTACGCTCGCTCACCGCTGACTGTCCCGCTAACACGGAGAAGCGTTGATAGCCTGAATCGCCGCTCGCGTCTTCAGTTGTGACGGGACTCACAGCGGTGCGCTTGAACACGCCAAGAAGTTTCCTGGTCCATGACCGGAGAAGATCGGCTTCACGACGCGCCCCCACGTTCGGCGACACCGTTTCACCGGCGGTCTGGACCAGAGCAAGGGGTGAGGACAAACTGTTTGCACCGAGCGCTTCCTGGGAGGAGGACAGTTCTTCGGGCGACGGATCTTTATAGACGACCCGCAGGCTTGGCCCGTACAGCCGCAGAAACGCGGCCAGCGTGCGTCCTTCGCTGAGTTCGATCCAGGCCCATTGCTCGGCTTCAGATCCTTTCCCACTACTGAGAAACAACATCTGCACATCCTGCTCGCTGAAGATCTCGATGAATTCAACCGGTTCACCGGGATGCAGGTTGAGATCCAGCTCGGTCACATCCGAACTGATCTTCAGTGAACTAACGACAAAACCGTTTACCGCGATGCGCAACTCCTGCGGCTTGTGCTCGCTGATCTCGCGCAGATGACGTCCAAGCCTCTGTCTCAGATCCGCGGAGCCGCCGCCTGACGTCCCATCTGAGGTGCCGCCGCCGCTGCCGCCACTTCCGCCACTGCCACTCCCATCGTCAGGCGGCTCTCGATCGGGGCCGGGCTGAGAGCGCTCGTCGAGCAATGGAAGTCCCAACATGAAGTTCACTTTGTCGAGACATGTGGGACAACTCACGATGTGAGCAAGCCTGGCAGTCGTTAGCGCTTCGCTGTGGCCGGACGAATAGATCTCACTCAGCTCATGAGGCGACGGGCACACGCCCTGACACGACAGAAAGATCATCCGCCGCAACTCGGTCATCAGATCGCCCCCCGACGAGAAGCTTTTGATCTCGTCCTCTTCCGCGATCCGCCGCGCATTGACGAATCGCAAGCGGCCGGGCTCGTTCATGAACAGCTTCACTTCGCGGCGCGCCAGTCTCTGCCACTGGTCTACACAGTGGCGTGACGTTGCGAGGATGCTCGCGATCTCGGTTGGGAAATAGTCGTGGAAAAACCTAAGGATCAGAACGCTGCCCGCGCGTGATGACTCCTTGCGCGCGCAGGCGTACGAGCAGATCTGCTGCAACTCTTCTACCGCCTGCATCCGGCGCGGGGGTTCAATTGCCGTCCAGCCGAGATTGAACGAGTCGTAGTCGGCGACTGATAGCGCGGCGTCATGCAGGCGTTGCGCTTGCCGGCTCATTCGTGCGACGTGCATGTAGCGCAACATTCTTCGCAGGTACCCGTCGATGTTCTCGATCTGCTCCAGTCCCGTGCGCCCTAACATGAATTGGACAAACGCGTCCTGCACCAGGTCCTGAGCTGCCTCAAGATGCTGGTTGGTCAGGCGCAGCGCCCACGCGAGCAAATTCTCGTATCGCTCGGTGAACAACTGCTCTCGCTTCTCTTCTGGTCTATTCGCCGCTCGGCGCTGATCCAGCATTCTCGTTTCTGGGCTTTCTGGATTAGTCCCGTTGGGGCTTCTGGACTGGACCCGTTTTTGTTCTCAACCGTGTTTCGCAACTCGTCGCTTCCAAGAACTTGGAGTGGAAGCGATACCGTCACTAACTATGTGTATTTTGGTATGGCGATCTCAAACGGGAATTGTGAAATAAAGTGAGTAAAATCATGAGCTTACGTGAGAACCAGACACACTAATGCCCCGCGAACGCAACACCTGAAAAATGCGCGCCCGACGGGCTACCGCACGAACTGTTTAGTGAAAAGAACGGCACCAGAAGCCGGGCGACCGACGACGTGTCTCAATCGTCTAAAGGCCACTGGTCCCATTCCTTTCCTGCACGATCATTTCAAACAGAGACAGTCACTGTCTCTTCAACGATCACGAACTTGCAATTGAAGCTTTCCTAAACTGCTCAGCGGACTCAAACGTCCGGGTTCTCTATACACTATACTCAGTTGAGTATAGGTGCAAGACTTAATTTTTGAGGGGGTGAGATTGACGCAGTAAGCCCGACTTTCAGTTCGCCAACGGCGCCTGACTGCTTTTGGCGGCGGACAATATCGCAGCAAACTATGGCTGTCAAGACGAGATCAGGATAAAATCTGCCGCGTCCACTCACGACTCATTAGCGGAAACATCGACGTGAATCTGAAACAAATCGTCTTTCATCTGCGCAACTTCGGCGGGCCGACGCATCGTCTGTTGACCACCTGGAGCGACACGCCGATGCTCCTGATGATGGAAGAGGAATGGGAAAGAGGGCCACTCGTGATCATCGGAGCGAACGATCGAATGATGTGGCCGCTCTTACCGCCGGGCAGTCTGCTCCGACTCGATCCGAAAGTGCGAAAGATCGAGGAGCGATCGTGGCCGGAGTTTGAGAGGCCGATTTACCTCGTCGAATACAGAGGACGGTTCTACTGTTGCCATCTACAGCGAAGAGGCGACATGCTGCGCTTGCTCTCACACCTCGAGTCGCCTGCTCCGCCGTCGTTCTCGGTACCTTACAAAGACGCACGCATACGTGGACAGCTAACGCCGATTTTCCGTCCGCTGCCCACGCGCGGCAGTCCCGCAGGACGTCCTCAACCACAGTTGCGAAGTACGCAGTAGAAATCTAGCGACGGTAAGGCCGCGCAGCTTTGTTCGCGCGCTCGCCATAGATCTCTTCAAACTTCCGCCACGTCTTTATCGTCGTCAACGAACGCGGCGGCGCGTACCCGAGTCGCTCCGCCTTGATCGCCAATCCGGCATAACTCAGCGTGGTCCTTGTCTTTTGCTTCACGCGTACGAGTGTCCGCGGGAGGCACTCGTGAGTGCGGATTCCCATGATTCGCATCTGAGTCATGAAGTCTTTATCGGGAAACAGCAATTCCGCGGCAAAGATCTCGGCGCCGATTTCGAGCGTCTTTCCCAGATTCGACTGATCGCAGTACGAGATTCCCAGGTGACGATCGCGATAGAAGTGCTTCAACTCATGGGCCATGGTGAATACTTTAGGATCCTGCGGCAGACCACTGGCCAACATCACAGTCGCGCCGAGGTCGTCGCAGATGAAAGCGCCGCGCAGATTGCGCAAGCGATACGGCCAATCGTCGATGACGATGCCGTTCTTTTCGTAAATCCGGCGCAGGTCGCTTTCGAGCACTCGCGGCGAGTGCAATCCGTTCTCGGCGCGGACTTCGCGGGCGAGTCGTTTTAGATCTTCGTAGTAAGCTTGTTCTTTCATTTCTTTCCCCCCTTTCGGCCGGGCTTCGGACGGCTCTTGCCCTGATAAATTCCGCGGGCCCGGCGAAACTCCGCGTACTTTCTCAACTCTTCGAGATCGGCTGGATGAAGTTGTCTCGCTGTGCGCAAGAGCGCCTTGAGATTTTCATCTTCCTCTTCGTCAACCATGTCCTGGGGAAAGAAGCTCATCATCGAGACCCCGAAGAAGCGTGAGATCCTTTCGAGGTCTTTAAGGCTGGGCCGGTACGTTCCAGTTTCCCATCTGGAGATCGTATTCGGTGCGACTTTCAAGTGGGCAGCGAGTGCTTCTTGAGAGAGCCCCTCGCCGCTGTTGTAGTTAACGCGCAGATCTTTGATTCGTGCTGCGACGTGATCGAGCAGATCCATTGCGGTTCCTCTTTTCTCATCCTGAATGAGGACGACATTTAACTAATATCGTTGACAAGGAGAGAGGGCGCGCGTATTATACGCGAGCGGCCTACTAAATCAACGACGACTTAATTAACGTTAGGGGTTGCTGCCTCACAATGAATAATCTCTTCTACCGAAAACGAACCTTTCTCGCGTCAGTATCAACCGGTCATACTTCGTACATACTCACGGAAGTCGAATCGAGTCGGGGTGGTGAGTACAAGTGGGGCCACTACATGGTGACGATCGCTGATTGTCGCCGCCGGATTCAGCTCGAATTTTTTCTTGGGACGTTGCGGGCGCGACGTGAGAGTTTGCGCAAGCTGGATCTGCTCTTGAACGTGCTGAACTCGTTCCGCAAGGTGTTGCTTGCCGAAGCGCAACTGATCACGGAGTACGAACGCGCTGCCAAAGTTAAGCCGGCGAAGAAGACGAAGAAGATCGGCGAGAACGCGAGTTAACTTCATCTCCCGCAATGGGTACTCACGCGGGAAATGGATTCGACAATTTCCCTTCCATCAAAAACGCCGCGGCGAAAACGTCGCGGCATTTTTGTTTCTTAGGTTGGACCAAACGATCCACCAACTGCCGTTGGTGGGATTTTTAAAACGTCTACCGATCTTGAGCGAGCGTGGCTAGACCTCCGGTAAGCCTTCGACTTCTCTCACCGGCCGCACTTCGACCGTTCCGATCGTCGCACTCGGAATACGTCCTGCGATCTCCACGGCTTCTTCAAGACTCTTCGCTTCGACCATGAAATACCCGCCGATCTGTTCGCGCGTCTCAGCAAACGGCCCGTCGGTCACGAGCCGCTTACCATCGCGCACGGTGACGCTCACTGTCTCAGTGCTCGGATGCAACGGCGCCGCATCGATATACTGCCCTTTCCCGTGCAGCTCGTGCGCAAATTGCACTGACTCGCCGAGTAATTTCTGCCGCAAGCCTTCCTCGATGTGTATATCGTCCACGTGATGAATCAACAACATGTATTTCATTGACTATTCCTACTTGAGTAGCTTTGCGACTTCCAGGACCTCTTCGGGACGCGCACGCACCCAGTAGTTCTCCGTAAGATTTACCCAACGCACTGTCCCCGATGAATCAAGCAAGAATTCCGCAGGGCGCGAGATGTCCTGTCCGTGTTCTCCGGCGCCTGCGTGTACGAGGTCATAGCGCCGGATCACCTCCGCATTTGGATCGGAAAGGAGCGGAAACGTATATCTAGACTGCTGCGCGAGATTACGCGAAGTCTCCGGCGGATCGACGCTAATCGCCACCGGCCGGATTCCCTGCGCGTTGAAACTGCCTAAGCTCTTTTCGATACCCCGCAACTCGGAGTTGCAAGCGGGTCACCAGTACCCACGATAAAACACGAGCAACACGCCTTTCGGAGCGTTGCCGTTGATCGGCGTCGACAACAGCTCTCCCAACGTCACCAATTTCCCGCTCGTGTCGGTCAGCGTAAACTCCGGCGCTTTCTGTCCGACATGTGGAGCGCCTTTCGACGCCGGCAGCCAACGCGCAAACACGAAGAAGCCGAAAATAAACAACGCGATGACGAGCACGCCGAAAGCCGTCACCAGCGAACCAACGATCTTCGAGATTCGCGGGTGCGGTCGCTCGGGCGCGAACGCGCGACGCAATCCCATGAACAGCAACACCGCCGCTGCTAAGAACAGCAACAGGTTGGCCCACGGAAAGTCGCGCGTTATCGGAAACCATAGAAAGACAGTCAAGTAACTGAAGAACCCAACCAGCACCAGCAACAGTCCGGTCCAGAGCGGCCAGTTGAATCGTCGAAGGTTCATCGAAGAGTTGTTCCTTGAAACATCTACTTTTCTAGAGAGCAACGCCAGCGCTGCGCCCATGGAAAAGGATGTCCACTTTTCCATGATTGCAACGCTGGCATTGCTCTCGGATCAGTGCTCGTCTTCGCAGTTGACCATCCACGGAATGCCGAAACGATCGACGCACATGCCAAAGCCCGCGGCCCAGAACGTCTTCTGATACGGCATGGTGACCTGTCCGCCTTCCGAGAGCGCGTTGAATATCTGTTCGCCCCTGGCTGTGTCATGGAGCCCGAGCGCGATCGAGATGCCTTCCGGCTTCTTATAGCGTTCCGGCGGCGAGTCAGAAGCCATCAGCTTCGTATGACCGATACGCATCGTCGCGTGCATGATCTTATCGCCGAACTCCGGCGGAGCATGCTCGGTAGCAGGACTGCCGGCGTACGGGAACAGCGCTTCAATCTTCCCGTCCAACACTCTCTCATAGAACTTGAACGCCTCGGCGCAATCGCCGTTGAACATGAGGTATGCATTAGCTTCCATTACTATCTCCTTTGAACTCGAATCAACTATGACTTGCCGAGCGGCCGCAACCGCCACCGGCCATATGCAACAAACGCCAACAGCAACGCGATAACTACATTGCTCACCGCCACGCCAACAAGGCCGCCGGTGAGAACAACCACCGTTGCTCCGATCATGATGATCAGGAGCCCCAAAGCCGCGAGCGGAATCAGATACTGCCTGGTTTTAAATATCCCAGGCAGAATCAGCCCGAAGCCGCCCAACAGCTCGCACAGTCCGATGAACTTCAAAAACATTCCGGGCAGCATGATCTGACCCGGCGGCGCCTGCGAGGCCAGAACACTGGCCGGCACGACCAGTTTGAAACCGCCTGACCAGATGTACAGCAGCGCTAACAACACTTGCAGAACCCAAAGTATGACATTCATGTGAGTCGTTTCCTTAAATGTGAACTAACTGCAAACGATCTGGATAACTATTGCACCGGCAGTCCGGGGATCTCGAGTACTGGACGGATTTCGATCGTGCCGAATTTGGCGACGGGAATCCGTTCGGCGATGCTCATCGCCTCGTCGAGATTGGGGGCGTCAATCAAGTAATAACCGCCGAGCTGTTCGCGTGTCTCCGCAAACGGTCCGTCAGTCACTAACCGTTTTCCGTTGCGCAGGCGAACGCTGGTGGCTGTCGCTGTCGGATGAAGCGGACCAGCCGAAACGTAATTCCCGCTAGTGTGCAGATCCCGCGCAAGCTGTGCCGACTCGACGTAGCACTCTTCCCGCTCGCTGTCGCTTAGCGCCTGTTCGTCAAGATAAACCAGCAACATGTATTTCATGAGTGTGTGCCTCCACACTGGAGTCGAACGACACGGCCCAGAATCGACACTGCAATGCATTTTTTTTATTATCAAACATGCTTCCAAACGCCAACGTTGCTGTCGATGCGGTCTATCGCTCCGACTGGGGACGGATCGTCGCGACCCTCATCCGACAATTCGGAGATTTCGAGCTTGCTGAAGACGCCGCTCAGGAAGCGTTCACCGCGGCCGTCGATCAATGGCGCACTGAAGGCGTTCCGGATTCGCCTCGCGCCTGGATCATTCAAACAGCTAAACACAAGGCAATCGATCGGTTGCGGCGCCAGACGCGTCTCAAAGAAAAACTCGAATCGTCGCCGGAGTTCACCACCGAACCGATCGTCGACGCGCCGGAGCTCGACTTCGGCGAGATCCCTGATGACCGTCTGCGTCTGATCTTCACTTGCTGCCATCCGGCACTCTCGCTGGAAGCTCAGGTCGCTCTGACGCTGCGCACTCTGGGCGGACTTCAGACCGACGAGATCGCGCGCGCGTTTCTCGTTCCGTCGACGACGATGGCCCAGCGGCTCGTCCGCGCCAAGCGAAAGATCCGCGATGCCGGAATCCCCTTCTCCGTTCCCGACACCAGCGACATGCCGGCGCGACTCGACGCGGTGCTCACGGCCATCTATCTCATTTTCAACGAAGGTTACGCACCGACGCGAGGCAAGCCGCTGGTTCGAGCAGACCTCTGCGCCGAAGCGATTCGACTCGCCCGGCTGGTAACAACCCTGCTGCAACCGGATCCTCCCGCGGAAGCGACGGCACTGCTCGCTTTGATGTTGCTGCACGATTCACGACGCGAAGCGCGGCTCGATGAAAACGGAGATCTGGTAGTGCTCGAAGAACAGGACCGCAACATTTGGAACAGACGCCAGATCGATGAGGCGCTGTCGTTGGTTGAGGCCGCGATGAGCGGCACGCCCGGTCCGTTTGCGCTTGAAGCGGCTATTGCCGCCGAGCACTGTAAAGCTGCGCGTCCTGACGAGACCGACTGGCGCAAGATCGTCGCACATTACGATCGGCTCCAGGAATTGCTGCCGTCTCCAATCATCGCTCTCAATCGAGCCGTCGCCGTCGGGATGGCTGATGGTCCACAGTCGGCGCTTCCGTTGATCGACGAGATCGCGAAATCCGGCGAGCTCGAAAGTTATCATCTGCTGCATGCAGCGCGAGCCGACATGCTACGCCGCCTTGGCTCAAATCGTGAAGCGGCCGAGAGCTACGAACTCGCTCTCGGCCTCGTCAGCAATGACAGCGAGCGCCGCTTTTTGGAGCGGCGCCTGCGCGAAGTCACGTCGAGCACTCATTAGTATGATTCTGTGATCCGTGTTCTCGCTATATCCGTAACACCTGCTAACGCAGCGCTCAGGGGAACACGAATATAAAGAATTAGCCCGGGTGGCCGCCGGCCGCCATTGCTTTCAAACGCTTGTCGATCTCTTCCGGTGAAACGTCTTCCTTGTGCGTTGCCACATTCCAGACGTGTCCGAACGGATCCGTCAACATGCCGGAACGATCGCCATAGAACTGGTCCTGCAACGGTCTCACTTCGACGCCGCCGGCCTCGATCGCCTGCTTGAACGTCGCGTCGCAATCTTCGACATAGATCATCAAACTCACCGGCGTACCGCCCAGCGCGTTCGGACTCTTGTGTCCCCGCTGTGGGTCTGCATCCGCGAGCATGAACGGCGAGTCGCCGATCTTCATCTCCGCATGGCCGATCTTTCCCTCGTGCTCCATGCGAAACAGTTCGGTCGCGCCGAACGCCTTCTTGTAAAACTCGAGCGCGTCCGCGGCTCCGTCGATGATCAAGTACGGGGTTAACGAGTGGTATCCATCAGGAATCGGTTTTACGTCCGCCATATCTATTTCCCTTTCGTTTGAATGTGTCTACTACTTCAACAGGTTCTTCTTGTTTACAAAAGCAATCACAGTCTCATTGAACTCCTTCGGTTTCTCCAGGTGCAGAAAGTGGTCCACACCTTCCCACATGTGATACTCGAAGTCGGGAGCAAGACTGCGATAAAACTGTTCGGTGTCGGCCGGCCAGAACGGCGACTTCGCGAGGATCGCCAGCACCGGCACGTTGATTTTGTCGGTCGCGTACAGCGCGTCGTCGTTCATGCTCTCCATCGCGGACACGAGGACGTTCTGCGGCGTAGCGAGGAACGAGGTCTTGACGTTCTCCTTGTCGGCGGCAGAAAGCACCGGCGTCATTGCTGCAAACATCTGCGCACCAGCCTCTTTGTAGTTCGCCGCCTTGAAGCTGTTTACAAACTGGTCTCTCATCGCCTTGTCACCAAAAGATCTCAAACTGCCGTCGACGATCACGATTGCCAGCGTCTTCTGCGGATACTTGCGATAGAACTGCCGCGCCACCGGCGTGCCCATGCTGTGGCCCACCAACACCGCGCGCTCTACCTTCGCGTCGCGCATCACCGCGTCGATCGCGGCGGCGAAATGATCCATCGTGTAGCTGATCTCCGGCTTGTCACTCTGCCCGTGACCCGGCAGATCCAGCGCGATCACGCGCGCACGCTTCGCGAACTCCGGTATCTGATATTTCCAGTAGTCCAGGTTGCAACTCCAGCCATGGACCAGGACGATCGCTTCCTTTCCATTGCCTCCGTAACTCTGATAATGAATCTTCGCGCCGTTGAGCGTCGCGTACTTCGACTCGCCGTCTTTCGCAAGCACCGGCAGCGCTAAAAGCAAAAGCGTCAGCGCAACCAAACTCGCGCGTATCGTTCTGAATTTATTGCTCATCGTTACATCCTCTCGCTGGTAGTGTTTCTGACGATGACGAGTGTCATATCGTCCATGAGCGGGCGCGGCGCTGCGAAGTCCTGGACCGCGCCTAATACTGAAAAGAGTGTCGCCTCGGCTGAACTCCCCTGGGCGCGACGGAATTCCGTCTCGAGACGCTGAGTGCCGAACTCGTCGCCGGCTTCGTCAAACGACTCCAGAATCCCGTCCGAGCAGACCAGCATCACGTCGTCGGGACCGAATTGAACAGTTCCACAATCGAATGAGATCGACGGGATCGCACCGAGCACCGGTCCGCCGTCGGAGAGCAACTCGAGTCGCGCGTCTGCGCGCAACAGCATCGCCGCGGGATGGCCGGCGCTACAGTAATCGAGTGTCCCTGTAGTTGAATCGAGTCGGCCGACAAACATCGTCGTCAACGGCTCGACTGAGGCGAGGTGCGCGATGTCGCGATTCACGGCCCCCGCGATCGATTGCGGATCGCTGTTCGCAACGGCGTGCGTGCGAATCAATCCGATCAAGTGCGTGACCCACATGCCCGCAGCGAGTCCTTTGCCGCCGATGTCGCCGAGCGCGAATACCAGGCCGCGATCCGTCTCTTCAACCGTGAAGAAATCGCCGGGCAAGTGACGCACTGCGAAGATCTCGCTGGCGATGTCGAACGTGCCGTAACGAATGAAGGTCGGCGCGCACACACGCCGGTGCACCTGCGACGCTTCGAAGATCGCGGCGTTCAGCTCGGCGTAATCTCTTTGCAAAGTCTCGAGTTTTAGTTCGAGCTCTTCGTTTGGCGCGCCGGCGGCATGCTGATTATTGGATTTGGCTACACGTATCGCAGCCAAACCGCCGTTGAATGCTGTTGCGGACATAACATGAGGTCCTCATCCAACAAATTTGTAGCCACTGCCGTGAACGGTAAGAATGAAACGCGGTTCTTCCGGATTCGGTTCCAACTTCTGTCGTAAATGAACGATGTGTGTGTCGACTGTTCGCGTCGTCGGATAATTGTCGTATCCCCAGACGGCGTCGAGCAGTCGATCGCGACTCAGGGTTTCGACGGGATGCGCAATAAAGTACGCGAGCAGCGCAAACTCTTTCGCCGAAAGATCGATCAAGTCCCCATTTCGCCGCACTTCGTTGCTGCGAATGTTGACCTCGACGTCGCTGAACTTGTAGACCTCGGGCGCGGGCGCTGGAGATGAAACGCGGCGCAGAACGGCTTTGACGCGCGCCATCAGTTCGCGGACGGAGAACGGTTTGGTGACGTAGTCGTCCGCGCCGAGTTCGAGGCCGACTACTTTGTCGATCTCCTGGCCGCGGGCGGTCAGCATGATGACTGTCTCTTATACACATCTGACGCTGCCGACGACCTTGCCTAGGTGTAGATCTCGGTGGTCGCCGTATCATTAAAAAGGGGGGGGGGGGGGGGGGGGGGGGGGGGGGGGGGGGGGGG
>JBKPOC010000060.1:0-1916 GCA_046732935.1 Acidobacteriota bacterium
GGTTACCATCGCTCCAAGCTGACATGTATCAGGAAAATGTTTTGCGAGCAAATCGCGCAGCCGAAGCTGTCGGCGAGGCTAATACCTGCTTTGCTCCTGCCAACGACCCATTCGTCACCGCAAGCGTGTTATCACAAACGGTCAAGAAGTTGAATGCCAAGAAAGCTATCACAAATTTGTATCTTTCTCCGCTTGCTACGAAACCGCAGGTTCTTGGCTTCGCTTTGTATTACCTCGTTGAGTTACAAGACACTGCCGCGAGCATAATATTCCCTATCTCAAAGAAATATAATCGAGAGACAACGACGGGCCTTTCAAAGATCTGGACATATGTAGTTGAGTTCCCAGAAACTAATGGCATTAACCACGCTTCGATTTCTTAGACTCCATCCTGATGCCAGGCTGCCAGCGAGAGCCACATCGCTTTCGGCAGGTTTGGATCTTTGTGTCATTGATGGTGTTCAGATCAATCCGGGCGGTAGAGTTGCCTGTCGAACCGGACTTTCTGTCGAGATTCCGCAAGGCTATTACGGTCGTATTGCGCCACGATCGGGCCTTGCTACAGAGTTTGGAGTAGACGTCTTGGCCGGAGTAATCGATAGTGATTATCGCGGAGAGATAATCTGCTTACTAATTAATCACGGGCATTCGTCTGTGACATTCAAAACTGGTGACAGAATTGCGCAGTTGATAATTGAATCGATCTCCTTGCCGAGGGCTGAATGGACCGACACTTTGACGAGTACTGATCGCTCTAGTGGAGGCTTTGGAAGCTCTGGTGTGTAGATGCTAATTCCTCGGTCGAGAAATTGATTGGCAGTGACCTCATAACCGCCGGTCCCTCGGGTGGAGGCCAACAGCTCAGCTGGCATAAAACCCTTCGCAACCCACATTGTCCGACATAGTGAGTTGAGCTTAGCGCTTCACCTCGGTCACCCGTCTACTGGATAGATCGAACGTGAAGAGACGACCATGAAGAAGAAAGCATCGCATACTACGATTAAGAAGTCTTTTGTTTCAGAAATTATCTGTCGAGTCGCACCGAAGATAGGTGCAAAGGTGTTGATGGAACCTGAGTATGGGTTTGTCGGGCAGATAACCTTCAAAAACGGAAAGAGAGTTCTATTTCGTGACCGCAATTTCAACATCAATCCCCTTGCCTCGTCCGAGATTGCAAGAGACAAAGGATACGCTGACTTTTTTCTGAACCTCTATGGATATAAAACCATTGAAGGCCAGACATTCTTCAGTGATGGGCGCAATCAAAGGATCAAAATCAAGCGAACGATCCACGATGGTTTTAATTATGCCAAGACGCTTGGACTACCGGTCATCTTAAAGCCAAATAATCTTAGTCAAGGAACTCTGGTCACAAAGGTCCACAATAAACGGGAATATTACGCAGTTGCCAAAGCTATCCTTAAAAGGACGCCAGTGATGCTTGTACAGAAGTACCATGCTGGACTTGACTACAGGATCGTGGTGTTGGACAAGGAGGTAATTTCAGCTTATCAGCGCATACCCTTATTCGTCATAGGCAACGGCCGCTCTAACGTTATGAGTCTCCTTAGGGAAAAACAAAAAACCTTCAACAGAACTGGACGGGATACAGAGATTGAGCTTGACGATTTCAGAATTGTAGAGAAACTGAGGCGACAACGCCTTGGGCTTAAGAGCGTCGTTCCCAAAGGGCAACAAATTTTCCTCTTAGATAATGCGAATCTTTCGACCGGGGGCGATGCGATCGACGTAACTGAGAAGATACATCACGACTTCAAACGTTTAGCTGTGGGAATCACGAAAGATATGGGGTTGAGAATGTGCGGCGTTGGCATTATTACCAGTGATGATATCGGGAGTCCCATGAAAGATTATGTCATCATTGAGATTAATAGCGCGCCGGGCCTGGATAATTA
>JBKPOC010000061.1:0-2089 GCA_046732935.1 Acidobacteriota bacterium
AGAGATTTTGCGCTCCCTGGTTCCAAGTAGCGATAATGCCATTCAGATCCTTGCTGATAATCGCGTCGTCTGACGACTGAATAATCGCGGCCAAATGACCCTTCGCCTCTTCAGCCTGCTTTTGATTCGTAATATCGACAAGCATCAGCACTGCGCCGTCAATCTTGTTGTCGAGCGTCATGTAGGGTCGAACACGCAGGAGGAACCAACGGCCATCTCTGTCTTGTACCTCTCTCTCTTGCCCGGCAAGATTCTCAATCACTTCTGAAACCAGCGTCGCTAAACCCGGGAAGTTGAGATTGTCATTGATGACGCCAATAGGTCTTCCAATATCGCTAGCTAATAAGTTAAAGAGTTTCTCGGCTGGCTGCGTGAAGCGGCGGATTGAAAGATCGCGTCCGAGCAGGAGGATGGCAACATTAATGCTGCTCTGGAGATTTACTACATCGTTATTCAGCCGAGTCAACTCCGCATTCCGATTTACCATCTCCTCGTTGACTGTGATCAGCTCTTCATTGGTAGATTCAAGTTCTTCCTTCGAGGTTTCCAACTCTTCATTCATGCTCTGCAACTCTTCATTCGCCGACTGCACCTCTTCGTTGGACGCTTGTAGTTCCTCGCTTGCGGCTTCATGCTCTTCCTGAATCGTTTGCAGGTACTCACGAGTGTTTGCCAACTCGCTTTTGAGTTCGGCGTTCTCTCTGAGCGTGTGGTGATCATTATCCTTTGTTTTTCCTGTTACAGCTCGTGCTTTCGTCCTTGTTGATGCGCCTACTTCGCTGGCTCCGCTCGGAATCACTGCGGTCCCCGGCTCGAAGAGAATGAGGAAATGCCCATCCTTGATGTTCTTCAGCGGAATTACTTCCAGGCTCACACTTTTGACCTGACCGTTCTGATCAATTTGGAAATTTTCTTTCCTTACTCGCTGGTTCTCTTTCTTAGCCTTGTCGATGGCCGTGCGCAACGGAATCATCAATCCTTCACGCGCCATCTTCAGGAGATTGAAGTCTTCAGACCAAATCTTGAAGAAGGGTCTGCCGAACCAACTTCAGCGAAAGAGTCCGAATAAGTTCCTCAGTAAAGGCTAAGATAGCTTTAAGAACTGCGGCTTGGTGTTGTGAATCACCTTCATGGCAACAAGTTACTGGTTTGGGCGACTGGGTTCGAACAAACGACCGCACGGACCCGAAACCTGCAACCTACAGCGCGCCTGTTTACGTTGTGACCACATTTACTAACATTTACCGCGGCGAGATATTTTCACCATCATAGCCTTATTCTTTTTTTTGCGTTCACATCCGGTTCCTGTGCCCGAAATATCCACGCAGCGCCTTATCTAAACCGGATAGACGGCTGCGCGGAACAATGGTAAATTGTAACCACCATGAGCACCACTACGCTAATAATCATTATCGTCGTGTTAGTCCTACTCTTCGGCGGCGGCGGCTACTTCTACCGCCGTGGGAGATAGGAAACGACCGGACAAGAGGCGAACTAATTACTCTAGTGGAGTCGATTGGCTTCTATGATGGCCTCTCCTTCGGCCTGTCAGTAGTTCGTCAATTCTTTAAACTCTACAACCTGTCCCTACCAAAACTTAATTTGGCAGCAGGACTATACTGACACCCACGGTCATCAAGGACACGTCGCGGACCGTTTGATCTTCATTCCTTTGTAGTTCCGACGGTTAGGATCTCCCCAATCACGTCCCCTGTTTCACATTCGCCATATCATCGTTCAGCTTGCGGAAGTGATAACCCATGGCAGCCAGGCGCAGCCCCTCGACCAATCGGTGACGGTTCTCGACTAGTATATGAGCCAAGTACCGCCAGAACTCTTTGCGCTCACGATCCAGCACTCCAAGTTTCAACGCGATCCGTATGAATGCGGCGATTCCGCTGAAGATCCCGAAGCGGTTGGGCTCGGAAGAATCTTGCGTTGTTCGCTTCAACGAATCGAGCGCCCGTTGATAATACTCGCTTGATTCATAAATCGTCCGCATGATCGATTGATAACCGGTGATAAGCCGCACCGGATCCATCTTTGGCACGAAGTTGATCTGGCAGTTTGTATTGTTGCCCGAGCTTTC
>JBKPOC010000062.1:0-179656 GCA_046732935.1 Acidobacteriota bacterium
GTTGAGAGAGCGGTGATTGATGAACGGACAAGCTAGAGCTTTGATCGAGTCCATGCCTAACGACATCGGGACTGAGGCGGTTGCTCCGCTCAGTTTCGACGAAGCGTTTACCCTCCATCACCGCGCCGTTTTTAGAACGGCCAGGGCCGTCGTTCGCGACTCAGCCCTCGCCGAAGACGTGACGCAGGAAGTTTTTCTTAGACTGTATCGCAATCTCCACGCTACGCCGGGCGAAGATCTACTCCGCGCGTGGCTTTTACGAGTGACGCTCAACGTCGCCAGAAACACCTTGCGGGGGCAAAGCCGCTCGATGGTTCGCGACAATGAGTATCACAAGACTACGACCGAAAACGGCTCCGCCGCAGTTGAAGCGCCGGCTGAAGACTACGAACGCCGCATGGCAATCGAAGAAGCACGCCGCGCTTTAGACAAGATCAAGGAGCCGATGAGAAGTTGCCTGCTGCTGAAACAGCAGGGACTCTCATATCGCGAGATCGCCAACAGTTTGTCGCTGAAAGAGACGAACGTCGGCAGTTTGGTGGCGCGCGGCCGTAAGGAGTTTGCGAGGGTGTACGGCAAGATCGGAGGCAAACGATGACACGGTGTTTGGACGAGGCAACGCTGCAAAGCTATTTCGACGGCGAGCTTGCCCCGCATTTGATGGAGAGCGCGACGTCGCATCTGGCTTCATGCGCGACGTGCGCGGCGGCAGCGCGCGAACTGTCGGAAGAGACGGCCCTGTTGAGGTCCGCTCTGGAAGCAGAGTTTGAGCTTAATGTTCCTACGCAAGCCCTGCGCGAGCGCATCGAAGCAGCCGTGCGCGACGAGCGCATCGCCAACGCCGGACGCACCGAAAAAGCAGGTTTGTTCGCTTCTCTCGCCACCCTCTTCAGTTTCAACTCTCAACGCACGTTGGGTTATGCGAGCCTCGTCGTCGTGCTCGCTTTTGCGGCTATCTTCGGAATCGTGAAGTTGCGGCAGTCGGAAGTGCCGCCTTCGCAAACCGCTAAAAATGCGGATAACGTTGCCGTTGTGCCGTCAAGTTCGAATGCTTCAGACAAAGTGAAAGTACCCTCTGAACCCACTCAATCCGCGACCTCGAATCAGCGTCCGGTCATTAAGCACCGGCCTTCTACTACTGCGAAAGTTCAGGCCGTTAGTAACGAGGCCGTTAGTAATCACGTAAAACTCCTCCCCGGCGAGCGCTCTTATCTACAAGCAATCGCGAGGCTCGATACGACGATCAAACAGAACAAGGGCGCAATGAGACCTTCATTGCAAGTCGAATATGAGCGCAATCTCGCGGTCGTCGATCGCGCCATCGCCGCCACACGCAACGCAGCGAAGAGCAATCCGAACGATCCGGACGCAGCCGATTTCATGTTTGCGGCTTATCAGAGCAAGGTGGATCTCCTCAATACAATCGCCGATGCGCGTCTGAGCGGAGGTCGCGGGCACTGAAACGGTCCGGTCCTATTTTGACAATGAAGTTGTTCGTAGTTTCGGCGGTTGCCGGCCTTATCTTCTCCCTCGCAGGTTCGACCCCCGCAAATACACTCAAAACAGATCCGATCTCAGGCGAGAAGATTGAGCGTTCGATCGCCGTCAGCCCGCAACTCACTGTCACTCTGTGCGTTGCTTCAGGAAAACTGACCGTGCGCGGCTGGGACAAGAACGAGCTTCGCGTCAGGTCAACCGATGCCGGGCAGCTCGAGTTGCGACGCCTCGACAAGACGAAAGACGTTTCAACTCCAGCGTCGCGGATCGACGTCATGGTGCTCGACTCGGTATCGAAGATCACGGCGAAAGCCGGCAAGGTTGTCGTAGTCGATTGCCAGGCCGTGGCGGACGTCGAGATGGACGTTCCCGTAGAGGCGACCGTCCAGGTGCAAACGCGCGACGGCGACATCAGCATCACGGGCGTATCGGGGGCTTACGCCGGTTCGCAAAACGGCAACATCGAGATCGCTCGCGCAACGAAAGTCGTCGAAGCCGGCAGCATCGGCGGCAGCATTTCGTTACGGGATTCGAGTGGGCGGATCAATCTAAGCTCCGCGGGTGGGGTCATCGAGGTCGCGAATGTGAAGCCGTCCGATAATGACGACACGTTCGAAGTCGGCACTGTCAGCGGCGACATTCAGTTACAGCACGTCAGCAATCCGAAAGTGATGGCGAAGACCGTCAATGGGACCGTAACGATGACGGGTCCGCTGGCGCATGCGGGTAGTTACGCGTTCACCAACATGACGGGCGACGTGATCCTCGCGCTCCCGCACGACGCTTCATTCCAGTTGAATGCGAAGGTCTCGGAGAAGCGCGACATCGTTTCCGACTTTCAGTTGAAGTATTTCGATGAAATGCCTGCGCCGCCTGCGCCCGCGGCGAAACCGGGTGAGACGCCAACGGTAAAGCCGCGAACGCCAACGCCGCCAAAGACTCCGGCCGCCAAGGGGCAGCCTCCCGAGAAGACGGGCCCAATCATCTCGCCCGTGATAGTACAAAAACCAGCAATCTCGCCCTACGCCCTGCGCCGTCTGACGGCAGTCTGCGGCTCCGGCGACGCGACGATCTCGGTGGCTTCCTTCGGCGGCACCGTCCGCCTCAAGAAGCTTTAAACCTAAAGATAAAAACCGAGATTTTTATTGCCACAACCCTGCGGGGTCTGGTGTTCTGACTATAGAGCAACGCAGAAGGGCCGAGGGTTGTTGGTAGGGGTTATTCAAAATACTGACGGCTCTCGGCCTTAAAACTAAGGGGTCCGGGTATGAATAGCGGGCAAAGCGGCGACAAAAAATCCTACCGAGTGATTCTGATTTTAGTAATTGGTCTGACGACATTCTCCAGCGCGATGAAAGAGTTGAACCAGGTCCGCGAGTTCACTCGCGAGGCAAGGAGCCTGGTTGCGAGCTGGTCGAAAGCGGTCGAGCCGGCCCCGGCAGTCGATCGAGTTGTCCCGGTTGAGATCCCGCGCACAGCAGCCCGACTCGAAGTTTGCGAAAACAGCCATCCTGCGAACGCAGCGGAGCCGCTGCCGCCCGTTCAAGGAGGAGTAGTTGTTGCTCAAGAGCCGGTTGAGGTTAAGCAAGCGGCACAAACTGTAGTCACAGTGCGACCTCCGCGTCGTGACGTACAAACGTTGCGGAAGCTTCGCGCTGTCGACATTGATCTAGTTGAGCTACGGAACCAGGCGCATCGCGCAGCAGACCTCAAAGTCCTGATGGCCGACAGTGACGACGATGAGGCTGAAACTTCTGTTCCACCCGATCTGAATTTAAAGCTGCCGAAGGTAAAAGAGGTGCGGCAATTCAAGGTGGGAACGAAAGAGCACGAGATTTTCTTGAAAAGCCTGAACCGCAGCCTTAACGTTCGCAGCGCAGGGTAGTAGCACTTCATTTCTTAAGGAACCGAAAAATGTTAACGAAGAGCCTCATCACCGCCGTCATTCTTCTGCTCGCGTTTGCGAGCAATGGAAACGGCCCGGCATCCGCGAACGGTCAGGACCTTCGCCCGGTCCCGTCAGTACCAGCGACGGAGAACTGCACGGCGAGTCCTGCTCAACAACGAGGCGAAGAACTACGCGAGGAGTTTCATCAGACCTATCCGCTATCGCCGACCGGACGCGTCAACCTGGCAAACATCAACGGCGGAGTGCAGATCAACGTTTGGGACAGACCGGCACTCCAGCTCGACGCGGTCAAGAAGGCCTACCGCAGAGAGCGACTCGCCGAGGCGCAGATCGACGTCACCGCAACTGAAGAGAACATCCGCATCAAGACCGAGTACCCGGACGAGAACCAGAACTTCCGCAGTGATGAAGGACGCTACAACAACCCGGCAACAGTTGAGTACGTGCTAACCGTGCCGCGTAAAGCCGTGCTTGAGTCGATCGAGTTGGTCAACGGCTCGCTCGATATCGACGGCGTCGAAGGAAACGTCAAAGCATCGTCGATCAACGGCAAGGTCATCGCTCGCGGTCTTCAGGGCGAAGCGAGACTCTCGACCATCAACGGGCAGTTGCAGGCGATCTTCACGCAACTTGACGAGTCGAAGGCAATCACGCTGAGTTCAGTGAACGGCGGCGTGACGCTCGTCCTTCCGTCAGACGCGAACGCTTCCGTTCGCGCAGGAACGGTGCACGGCGGCATCACTAACGATTTCGGTTTGCAGGTCCGGCATGGTGAGTACGTGGGTCACAGTCTCGAGGGACAGATCGGGAATGGCGGTCCGCGAATCAAGCTCGACAACGTAAACGGCGGGATCAAGATCACCCACGCCGAAGACGGAAAAACGATCAGTCCCGCGACTTCCGTCGTGATCGATCGACAGAAGATCCGTGAGGAAATGCAGCGGGCAGCAGAAGAGGACACGGAACGAAGAGTCGAACAGGCAGCGGCGATCGCCGAGACGACGCGCGCGGGCGTTGAAACCGCGCGTCTGACGCGCGACGCACAGCGTGAAGCGCAACGCCGCGTCGATCAGGCGTTGACGGAAGCGCAGCGCGAGCTCGAGCGCGTGCAACGAGAGATGCAACGCGAGGCGCGGATGCAGGTCCGCGTCGTGAATCGCGTGCGGGGCGTGTCCGTGAACGGCGGCCAACTAAAGTTCAACGCCCAGGAGAGTAAATCGTTTCCCGTCAGCGGTACGCCGCGGGTGAACATCACGACGTTCGACGGGCACGTGACAGTGCGTGGCTGGGACAAGCCGGAAGTCTCTTACAAAGCCACGAAGCGTGCTGAAACCGAAGAGGGCCTGAAGCAGATCACCATCGAGACCGAACAACAGGGACCCGTGATTTCAGTCAACGCGAAGACCGAACGTGAGTACAACGCGGCCGTAGATCTCGAAGTGTTGGTTCCCAAGCAGTCGGCGCTGCATGTGTCGTCGGGTGATGGCGCCGTGAGTCTCGATGGAGTCTCGGGCGAGATCACGCTTCGTTCCGGCGACGGTGCAATCGAAGTCTCCAATAGCGCCGGCCAGTTACAGGTCAACACCGGCGACGGCACGATTCAGATTTCAAAGTTTGACGGTCAGGTTGATGCGCGCACGGGCGACGGCGCGATCGCGCTGGATGGAAACTTTAACGCCCTTTCAGCAAGGACCGGCGAGGGCCAAATTTCATTGGTCGTGCCCGCGGGCTCCAGCTTCACGATTGAAACCAACTCCCCTGAAGAGATCAGCAACCAGGGTTTTACGGTTGCTGAAGACATTACACCTTCGCCTCGTCTCAAACGTTGGAGAATCGGTAACGGCGGCAAAGTATTCGTGCTCAGAACCGGCGAGGGAAAAATCCTCCTTCGCCCGCGTTAAAAAAAGAATTCGAATTCCGTGTTGCTAATCAGACGCTTTTGGTTTCCCGCGCTACTGATCTGTGTTTTCGCTTTCAGCATCAAGGCGCAGACCAAGACCAGCGCCGTAACCACCCCGCCCGCGAAAGGCAGCTTCGTGCTACCGCCAGAAAAATCGAAGCCGGTGGTCCTCCCGAAGTTTGAAAAGCCGCCGGTTATCGACGGCAAGCTTGACGACGAGGTCTGGAAGAACGCGGCAGTCCTGAAAGACTTCTACCAGATTCAACCCGGCGACAATACAGAGCCTTCAAAACCCACGACCGTTCTGATCGGGTTCGATCCGAAGTTTCTCTACATCGCATTCAAATGCACCGACGAACGCGACAAGATTCGCGCGAGTGTCGCCAAACGCGACAACATCTTCAACGACGACTACGTCGGCTTCATGCTCGACACCTTTAACGATCAACGAAAAGCGTTCGAAGTCTTTTTCAACCCGCTCGGGATCCAGGGCGACGGCATCATGACCGAAGGACGCGGCGAAGACTTCAGCGTGGACCTGTTGATGGAGTCGAAAGGCGTCGTTCACGAGACTGGTTTCGACGTCGAGATCGCGATTCCGTTCAAGTCGCTTCGTTTCGAAGCGGGCAAAGGCAAACTCTGGGGCGCTCATTTCTTTCGTCGCATCAAGCGCTTCGAAAACGAGCTCGACTCGTGGATGCCGTTCTCGCGCAGCATCGACAGCAATCTCAGTCAGGCCGGACACCTGACAGGTCTCGAAGGCATCTCGGTCGAACGCACGATTGAACTGATTCCGAGTCTCACGGTGTCGCAGAACAGTCGCTTCGTTGGCTCTTTCCCGCCGCTACCCGTAGGCGGCGATCCAGGACGCATCGTCAACGAGCCGGTCGGTCTCGATCTCGGTTTGACTGCCAAGTTCATTCCGAGTTCGGCTGTCACAGTCGATCTCGCCGTTAATCCTGACTTCGCGCAGGTCGAAGCGGATCAGCTTGTCGTCACTGCAAACCAGCGCTTTCCGATCTTCTTTCCTGAGAAGCGCCCGTTCTTTCTCGAAGGCATCGACATCTTTCAAACGCCGATCACGGCGGTGCACACGCGCGCGATAGTCGATCCCGACGTGGCCGTGAAGACGACGGGTAAGAAAGGCCGCAACACGTTTGGACTGATGGTCGCAAGCGACAACGGCCCGGGAAACTTGAGCGCTGACGATCGTGGTTCGCTCGCGTCATGTATCGAACGGCGCTCGTTTTTCAACCAGTCAGAGGTCTGCAACGCGGAACGCTTCGTCGATAAGAATGCTTACATCGGCGTCCTGCGTCTCAAACGCGACGTCGGTAAGGAAAACTCGCTGGGAATGATCGCGACCACGTACAACTTCATCGAGAAGCACAATCAGGTGATTGGTTTCGACGGTCGCTTTCGTCTCGACAAACAAACTACGACCAGCTTTCAAGTGCTCGGCACGACGTCGCGCAACTTCTTCTTCGATCCAGACGACGGCGTAAACAGGTATCGCACCGGCAACGGCTTCGCCTACACCGCGGACTACAATCGCTCGGGACGCAACTGGGGCTGGGAAGTCTACGGTGAAGGCTTCACGCAGGACTACCGAGCAGACGTCGGGTTCGTGCAGCGCACCAACTCAAATTTTAACTACGGATTCATTCGTTATAACTCCGATCCGAACCCGAAGAAGAAGATCATTTCCCATCACGTTCATAACCTTACTCACGTCGACTACGACTGGCAGGGACGGATGTACGCTTGGGAAAGCGAGAGCCTCGTCGAGTTGCAGTTGCCCAGCAACAGTTATGTTGGCGCGTGGTGGGAACCGGGTTACGAGCGATTGTTCGATCATGAATTTGGGCCGACGAGGGAAGCGAAGCCGTGCAATCCATTTTCAGTGATTAACAAGTGTACTTTCTATGGCGAGAGTACCGAGCGGGCTTCGAGCAAGCAGCATCTATCTTTCTACGGCGGTTCAAACCCAGGCAAGAAGCTGAGTTTCAACGGCCAGGTGACGCAGCGTTGGGGACATTTCGATCTCGATTTCGGCAACGGCAGCAAGTATCCGCGCGTCAGTCCCGCAGCCCTCGCATTGGGCCCACTCGCGCCGCTCGATCCCGGCCGCGGCAAGCTGTTTCAGTTCAATGCCGGCGTCACTTATCGGCCGACAAACGAGTTGACCACCTCGTTCAACATCAACACCCAGACGCTCAGACGCTACGACACCGATCGCTACGCCTACAAGATCAATATCATGACCCTTCGCGGCACTTATCAGTTCACCAAGGCGACGTTCACGCGTTTGATTCTCGACTACAACACGCTCGACTCGCGCTTGCGAGCGCAGGCGCTGTTCGGTTGGACGCCGAGTCCGGGAACTGCTTTTTACGCGGGCTACAACGACGACTTGAACTACGACACCCTTCATCCTTTTACGCGCCAGTTAGTGCCGGGCTTCCGCCGCAACTCGAGGACGATCTTCGTAAAGATGTCGTACCTGATCCGGCGCGGCTTTTGAACCTCATATTGAACGAATGCACCATTCCAGCTTTGGCCCGTCTGCGTGCTAAACTGCACCGGATGTCCGAGGCCAAGATTTATCTCTTAGGAGTGCCGCTGATCCTGGCGGCCATATTTTTCGCAGCGTGCAGCAAGGGCGACCCGCAGGCTTCGCAACGCCAGCAAGCGGCTGGTCCCGGCGCAAAACCTGCTCGACAGGTGAAGACGGCCGCCGTTGCTGAGACCCCGTTCGGCGAGACCGTAACCGCGAACGGCACACTCGCAGCTTACGATCAGACAACAGTCAGCGTGAAAGTTCCCGGGCGTGTGCGCGCGATCTCGGTCGATCTCGGATCCGTCGTGTCACACGGACAGGTCATCGCGCAGGTCGATCCGGAAGATTACCGTTTGCGCGTGCAACAGGCGGAGGCTTCGTTGGCCCAGGCGCGGGCGCGCTTGGGATTGTCTACGGACGGAACGGACGACCGTGTCGATCCCGAACAAACATCGACGGTGCGACAGGCGCGCGCCGTGCTCGACGAAGCGAAATACAACCGCGACCGCGCGGCGAGGCTCGTCGAGCAGGGCGTGATTGCGAAAGCGGAGTTTGATTCGGCGGTCGCGACGTTCAAAGTCGCCGAAGGACGTTACCAGGACGCGTACGAGGAGATCCGCAACCGCCAGGGCGTGTTGGCCCAACGTCGTTCGGAGGTCGCACTCGCGCGACAGCAGTTGAAAGATACGGCCGTGGTGGCGCCGATCGACGGCATCGTTCAGGAGAAGCGCACGAGCGTCGGCGAATACCTCGCGGCGGGCGCTCCCGTCGTCAACATCGTTCGCATGGATCCGTTGCGTCTGAAGGCGGAGATTCCGGAGCGTGAGTCGCGCACCGTGCATAGCGGCCAGAACGTGCGCGTCACTGTTGAAGGCGATACGAATGTTTACACCGGCAAGATTATGCGGCTCAGTCCCGTGATCGCCGAACAGAACCGTATGCTGTTAGTCGAAGCTGACGTGCGAAATAATGGAAAGCTCCGGCCCGGTTCGTTTGCCCACGCCGAAATCGTGACCAATGATGCGAAGATGGCCGTCACCGTTCCGAACAGCGCGATCGTGACGTTTGCCGGCATCGAAAAAGTGATAACCGTACAGAACGGGAAAGCCGTCGAAAAGCCGATCACGACCGGGCGCCGCACTGCCGAGTTCACCGAAATTGTTTCCGGGATCAATGTTGGCGAGAAAGTAATCGTCGATCCGGGCAACCTGCAATCGGGGCAAGCTGTCGAAGTGGTTGATTGATTTGGTCTTTGGTCTTTGGTCTTAGGTCTTAGGTCTTAGGTCTTAGGTCTTAGGACTTCGAGTTCTCGACAAAGACCTAAGACCAAAGACCAAAGACCCAAGACCAATCAAAAATGCAAAAGTTAGCCGAAATCTGTATCCGCCGTCCTGTCTTCGCGACGATGATCGTGTTGTCGCTGGTCGTGGTCGGCGCGGCCGGTTATTTCAAACTCGGCGTCGATCGCTTCCCGGCCGTTGACCTGCCGACGGTTTCGGTGCGCGTCGGTTTGCCGGGCGCGTCTCCGGAAGAAGTCGAATCGCTCATAACTCAGCAAGTTGAAGAAGTAATCAATACAGTCGACGGCATCAGTGAACTGCGTTCCGTTTCGGGCCAGGGCACGTCGTTTGTGATCGCGACTTTCAGACTGGACCGCAACCTCGAATCGGCAGCGCAGGACGTACGGGATCGCGTTAACACGCTTGGCCGAAACCTTCCCGAAGATGCGACGCCGCCAGTCGTTCAGAAGTTTGATAACGACAGCACGCCCGTACTTACCATCGCTCTAACCGGCGATCGCTCTATACGAGAACTGACAGAGCTCGCAGACAAAACCGCGCGGCCGCAGCTCGAGCGCATCGGAGGCGTCGGCGAGGTGCGCGTCGTCGGCGGTCTGGAACGCGCCATCAACGTTTGGATCGACGCCGAACGACTCGCTGCTTACCAGATTCCCATCTCGCAGATTCGCCAGGCGCTCGAACGGCAAAATGCAGACGTGCCCGGCGGCAACGTAACCACCGGCAAAGAAGAACTGACGCTGCGCACGCTCGGCCGATTCACTGACCCGCGACAGTTTGACGATCTCGTCATCGCAAACGTCAACGGCGCTCCGGTCAGGATTCGCGACGTGGGCCGCGCCGAAGACGGAACGAAAGAGCAGCGCTCGTTCTCGCGTCTCAATGGCGTGCCGACTGTGACGCTCGATATTCGGCGGCAGTCAGGCGCGAACACAGTGGAAGTCATCAAGGGTTTGAAAGAAGCGCTGCCGCGCATCACCGGACAACTCCCGCAAGACGTCAAGCTCGAGGTGATTCGCGATCAGTCGCGCTACATCGAAGCCGCCCTTCACGAAATCCAAACGCACCTCGTCCTCGGAAGTATTCTCGCCAGTCTCGTGGTGCTGGTGTTTATGCGTTCGTGGCGTTCGACCTTGATCGCCGCGGTGGCGATTCCGTGTTCAGTCATTTCGACCTTCGGCATGATGAAGGCGCTCAACTTCACGCTCAACAGCGTGACGATGCTGGCGCTCGTGTTGATGGTCGGCGTGGTTATCGACGACGCCATCGTCGTACTCGAAAACATCTTCCGCTTCATTGAAGAGAAGCGAATCGAACCGAAAGAAGCGGCGCGCGAAGCGACCAAAGACATCGGTCTCGCTGTTTTAGCGACAACGCTGTCACTCGTCGTCATCTTTCTGCCGGTGTCGTTCATGTCGTCCATCTCCGGACGCTTCCTGTATCAGTTCGGCATCACGGCAGCGGTCGCGATCCTGGTCAGCCTCCTGGTTTCGTTCACGCTGACGCCGATGATGAGCTCGCGGCTGATTCGCGTCAGTGATGCCAAGGGCGGACACGACTCGCCTGCTTCGCGTGGCGGTTTCTATCGCTGGATCGACGCCGTCTACACGCACATGCTCGCGTTTGCGATGCGCCATCGTGTGGCGGTTGCGTTAATTTCGCTCGGCGTCGTGCTGACGAGTGTTCCGCTTTATCGAGCGGTGAAACAGGAGTTCATTCCGACTAACGTCGACGAAGCCGAGTTTGAGATGAGCGTGACTGGTCCGGAAGGAACAAACCTCGCGGTCATGAACGAAACGATGAGCGCGATCGAAAAGGAGATACTCCAGCTACGCGGCGTGACGATGATTTTGTCGTCAGCCGGCGGCGGTTTTCTCGGCGGCGTGAACCAGGGCGATGCTTACATCCGTATCGCTCCGCACGAAGAGCGCACTTTCTCGCTGAGCAAACTATGGCGCGAGACTAAGAACGGAAACCCGCTCAACGCGTTCCGCGGAAACTACACGCAACAAGACGTGATGCAGGACGTGAGGCGCATCCTGCGCAAGTACGCTCCGATGCGGACCGGCGTGCGCAACGCCCGCTCGTTCAACTTCGGCACCGGCGGCCGCACTGATATCGACTTCGTCCTTCGTGGCCCGGACATCGTGGCCCTCGCCGGTTACGCCGACGAGCTCGTCGAGCGCTCGGAAAAACTCGGCGGCATCGTCGACGCTGACACGACGTTGAAACTCAACAAGCCCGAACTGCGCGTCGTGATCGATCGCGACCGCGCCGCGGATCTCGGAGTCGATACTTCCGACATCGCGCAGAGCCTGCGCTTGATGGTTGGCGGCGAGGAAGAAGCGTCGCGATTCAGAGACGAGCAGATCAACGAAGACTACGACGTGCAGTTGCGTCTGACCGAAGCCGACCGGCGCGACGTCGATACGATAAGCAGGCTCTACGTTCCGTCTTCGCGTGGAGGAAGTGGCGGTGGTGGCGGACTCGTGCGTCTCGACAACCTCGTGAAGATCAAGCGCGATACGAGCCCGTCGCGAATCGATCGTCTCGATCGCGAGCGGCAAGTCTCAGTGCGCGCGTCAGTCGCTCCGGGTTACGCGCTTGCCGATCGCATCGAAGCGCTGCGAGGCGCGGTGGCGCAGATGAACCTGCCGATCGCCTACACGACAACGGTTTCAGGTCGCGCGCGCGAACTCGAGAAGACGTTCACGGAGTTCATCTGGGCCTTCATCCTGTCCGTAATCTTCATGTACATGATCCTTGCCTCGCAGTTCGAGAGCACGGTCCATCCGTTGACGATCTTGTTAAGCTTGCCGCTATCAGTGCCGTTCGCGCTGCTGTCGTTGT
The DNA here is from genome assembly GCA_046732935.1 of Acidobacteriota bacterium. Classification (GTDB taxonomy): domain Bacteria; phylum Acidobacteriota; class Blastocatellia; order Pyrinomonadales; family Pyrinomonadaceae; genus PSRF01. The sequence continues at coordinate 12,015 of JBKPOC010000062.1, forward strand.
GGGCCACGGGCGACACGCTCAATCTCTACTCCGCGTTAGGCATACTGGTCTTGTTCGGCGTGGTGAAGAAGAACGCGATCCTTCAGATCGATCACATGAACAGCCTGCGCGCGAAGGGAATGGAGCGTTACGAAGCGATCATGCAGGGCAATCGCGATCGCTTGCGTCCGATCCTGATGACGACACTGGCGCTGGTCGCGGGCATGTTGCCGCTGGCGATCGGAACCGGACCCGGCGCCGAGGAACGACGCTCGATCGCCATCGTGGTCATCGGCGGTCAGTCGTTGTCGCTGTTGCTGACGTTGCTGGCAACTCCCGTCGTCTATTCGCTGCTTGACGATCTGAAAGCGACTTCACGCTGGCGCCGGCTTGCTGAAGGCTTTGGTACTGTTTTCGAAGGAATTAAAAAGGCCCGCCGACGTAAACCCGCACCGGAAGATGTTCCGGCAGAGCGCCCTACTTCAGGTGATTAGGGCCACAAAAAGGCACAAAAAGTTCTCATCAGCCAGTTGCCCTTAATGCTCCTGTGACCTTATTGCCCAATTCATTCCCATTTACATTTCAACCAAGTGCGAACAGATCATACTCACCAGACGTGTCGGCTACCGACAGGTATTCGTCCATTTAAAATCGCGAACCGGTATTAGTGTGAGCATTACGGATGGTTTCGAGGATCGTCCACCGCGAGGCCTTCCGCAGCCGCCGCTGTATTCAAATCATTATCAGCGCTGATGAGCGTCAATGAAAGTACCGCAGGAGGTCCCAAGGCCAGAATCTGGCGATTTACCTCCAATGCTGCCGCAAGTTGCACCGCATCGTAAGCTCGTAACTTGTGATTGCTGGTCAGTACAGCGGCACTCGCGAAAATGCCGTCTGTCACCTGGATTGCGTGATACTGATAAGAGAAGTCGTTCTCGAAGTTAGTAATAGCCATCGTTGCATCAGCGGCGTTTACATCGCCCATTCTCAGGCGTTTGTGAATTGCAGCAGGTACCTCTACGGCGGTGATGTTGGCAGTGTAGATTTGGTGACCGGTAGCCGGGTCCGTGAGGGATATGACCCATGCGCTCCCAACTTCCGCGACATATCTTTTGACTAGACCACTCGAGTCAAAGTAGTAGATAGGCACCTACCGCCGGTCCTCCAAAATGGTTTCGGATACCGGCTCGCCCCGAACCTGGATCGGGGTTCGACTTCGATATGGAGCGAAATCTGTGATTGGCATTTTGATCTGTTTCAGCAGGCCAATTTCATGCAGCTTCTGTTCAAGCTTTTCTTCGGCAAGAGTTGTCAGGTTTGCACGAGCAGTTTCGTTATTCGGGGCTATGTTGAGGGCTCGCTCGAAGGCCTTAACTGCGTCGTCAATGCGTCCCTGCGCATGATAAACAGCCCCAATGCTTATTTGCGCGTGAACATAATTAGGATCAAGGGCGAGAGCCTCGCGGAATGAATCCTCGGCCTCCTTCAGCAACTCGGCAGCCGTCGGCTGAGAAATTCGGACGTTGTGTAATTGGAAGGCGCTGGTTCCGATCCAGCCGAGGATTTGTACGCGGGATATACCGTCGCAGCTTTGGCTGTCCTTCATCACGTTGAGTGACCACCTGAAGACTGTCCGCGCTTCTTCAAAGCGTCCAGCTTCAAGCAGTTCCATCCCGATGGTAATGATGCCAAGGAGATCCTCACTCGAAAGGGCAATCTTCACAGCCTTTTGATAGGCTTCTGTGGCTTGGACAGGCTCGCCCAATTGTTCGTATATGTACCCGATATTGATGTAAGAAGCTGATGCCGCCGGGTTGATCCTTATCAACTCCTCATAGGTCGCGATTGCATGACGGAAGAGTTCCTCACGCTCGGCCGCATTCACATCACCCATCTCGAAGTACATGAGGGCCAGGTATTGATAAACCTCATGAAAGTCCTGATTCAGACGAAGGGCCTGACGGTAAGCCTCCTCGGCCAGGTCCCATTGATGAAGTTGGTGCCGCAAATATCCGAGGAAGAATTGACCGTTTGCATTGTCTCTATAGAGGCTAATCACCTTAGAGATCGCGCTGATTGCCTTATCTGTTTTCTGCAGGCGGTTGTAGGCCAACGCCAAGCTGAAATGTGCGGACAAATCTTGTGGATTCTTTTGTGTAGCTTTAAGAAAGTAGTTGGAGGCTCCAATGAAATCCCCGCGGTAGAAATAGGTGTAGCCGATAAGAACGTATAGCCCGGAGTAGGCCCAGATCTTGACGACTCGTTTCAGTGCTTCTTCCGCTCGATCCCACTCTCCGCGATCGAAATAAGCTAAAGCGTCGCTGTAAGTTCCCAGAAAGGCCCGACGATCAATAGTAGCCGTTGGCGGGATTTGTGGCTGCGTCGTGGTTAGGCCACTCGCCAGAACCAGCTTATCGGGCGGTGGCGGGGGCGGCATGCACGGTTGGGGAGGAATGCGGTCGAGTACAAGGCTCATGTTAATACCATTTTCAATGAGACCAACCAATCGTAGCAAGCATTCACGTCTTTTACGAAACGGGGCAAGCGGGCTCAGACGTTACTGAGGTTCGCAGGTTGTCGATGCTTCCAATATATTGAGTGCGTGATACCCGAAATACAACAGCACAAAGTTGGGTTAATATCCGCGGGAGAACGCGGCGCGTAACGCGCTAAATTGTGCATGAACCGTGGCTCTCTTTCGTGTCTTTTGTGCCTTTTGTAGCTAAGGTCGGTTCAGGATCTCCTCCCAACCCGAATCATCAAACTTCATCCGTGTTACTAACTCGTCTCGTAGCTTTCGCAGCTTCTCGGTCAACTTAACCGGATAATTGTCGATGTTAACGAAGCGCTGCCGCTGCTCTTCAACAAACACTTTCTGCTTCAAGATCGATGGAATCGCGGAGTGCTGTCCGTTCTCCCAGAACGGCACGAGCAGCCGTTCGACTTTCTCCGCCCCCGAAATGTCGACCTCTTCACTGTCGAGCCCGATCACGTCAGCCACATAATTTCCATCCGCGTCGCTGCCACGGAACAACTGCAACTTGCCCGGCAGTGTAATCTTCTCCTCCGAATTCGACGCCTTCAACGTCGGACGATCTTTCATCAAGCACTGCTTGAAGATCACACCCGCAACCGCCCGCACTTCGCTCGACAACTTCGTTCCGATGCCGAAGCCCGCCGCTTCGGGAAACTCGGCGACGATGCGTCTCACTTTTTCGACGTCGAGATCGCCCGTCAGGTTCGGCCGCAGTCCCGGCAAACCGTTCGCTTCAAAGAACCGCAAACACCACTCGCCCAGTTCCGCAAGATCACCCGAGTCGACACGAAATCCTTTGAACGCGCGGCGCCGTGTTTCCGTCGAAGTCGCCGCCATCGCCGCATGCACCGCGCCCATGTAAACGTCGATCGTGTCGAGCAGCAGCGTCGTCCCGTTCGGGTTCGCGTCGAGCCAACGTTCGAAAGCGATCTGTTCGAAGTGTTTCGGCTTGCCGGTGCGCGGCTCGATCTCCGGTTGCTCCATGTACTCGATGTAGGCCTGCTGCCAGTAATGCGCTTCCGTGCCGACGGCAGGGATGTCGAGACGATGCGCGGCCTCCATGTTCGACGTGTCGTTGAAGCCGCCGATGAACGCGTAGACGGCGATGTCGACCGCGCGCTCGATGTCACCATTGCGGCGGAGCGAGAAGTCGGAGAGCCAGCGATGCTCGCCGGCAGCCATGCGAAACTGCATCGCCGTGCTCGCGGTCGTCATCGGCAGATCGAACGCGTGCTCAAACTTGATCTCCTGCGCCTGCGTCAGTCCGAACGCGCCGGTGATGTCGGCGAACGGTTCCTGCGCGAACACGATCGTGCCGGGCCGCACCGCGCGGATTCGGCCGACGAACTGAATGTCTTCGATTGCTTTGGCGAAGAGTTTCAACCCGCCGCGATCCTGTTCGAGAAACCGCAGTCGCGGACGATCGATCTGGCTGTCGACGAGCAGTCGAACCAGGCGCTCGTGTCCGAGGCACGGCGCGAACGGCAGTTTTCGTTGGGTGACGTAGAAAGTGGCCTCGGCGTCGCTGAGCCGTTCGTTGCGCAGTCGCGTGACGTCCTTGAACGACGCGTCGCCCATCGCGGCGTGGTATCGATCGATATTGAGAGTTCCCATTAATTGTCGACGATGTCGGCGCCGGCGGCGCGCATCTCTTCGATCGCACGCTCGCCATCGCCCGGCTGTAGATCGACGGCGCGCATCGCATTCTTCAGCGCCTTCACGCGGAATCCCTGCGTCAGCCCTTCGAGGACCGTCGCCTTAACGCAATAGTCGGTGGCCAGGCCGCCGACCACGATCTCTTCGACGCCCTCGTCGCGAAGTTGTGAAGCAAGATCAGTCTCGTCAAAAGCGGAATAACAATCAGTGTCGCCGAGACCTTTCGAGATGACGTGAATGCGCGGGTCGTCTTTCAACTGCGGATGAAACTCGGCGCCTTTCGTGTTTTGCACGCAGTGATCCGGCCACGTGCCGCCATATTTAGCGAAGTGTTTTGTCGTCGGCGGATGCCAGTCGCGGCTTTTGTAGACCGGATCGCCGCGCTCGAGAAACTCGTCGATCAGTTCATTCAGCGGCTCGACGACCTCGTCTCCGCGGGCCACCGCGAGCGTGCCGCCGGGACAAAAATCGTTCTGCACGTCGACGACGATCAGGGCTTGTTTCGGTTGTGCATCCATGACGTTTACCCCTTGTTTTACGGATACGATGTTACACTGCTTACTCATACTCTAAAAGCAAGGTTGGCCATCATGAAGCGCACGGAATTCCGCCTCGGTCCACTCGCAGACAGATTGAATAACGCCGTTCACGAAGCTGAAGAAGCCGGCGTCGCCAAACGCATCTGGCGCAAAGACGCTTCGCTTTGGAAGTCGGACGACGCGAGTCACAAAACGATCCGCAACTCGCTCGGTTGGCTGACAGTGCCTGACGAGATGATGGGCGTCGCCGGTGAACTGACCGAGTTTGCGGACGCGATCCGCCGTCGTGGTTTCAAACACGTGATGGTGTGCGGCATGGGTGGCTCGTCGTTGTGTCCCGAGGTGTTGGCGCGGACGTTCGGCCGGCAATCCGATTTCCCGGAGTTGCTCGTTCTCGACTCAACCGACCCGGACGTGATCGCTCGCTTCCGCGATCAGATCGACGTCGAGCATTGTCTGTTCGTTATCGCTTCGAAGTCAGGAACGACGACCGAGCCGACTGTCTTTTACAAGTATTGGTACGAGGAGTTGAACAAACGCGGCGAGAATTTCATCGCCATCACCGATCCCGGCTCACCGCTCGTCGAGACGGCAACTGAGCTCGGCTTTCAAAGAACGTTTCTGAACCAGGCTGACATCGGCGGACGATACTCGGCGCTCTCGTATTTCGGCATGGTTCCGGCCGCGCTGATGGGCATCGACGTTCGTAAGTTTCTCGAACGCGCGAAACAAGCAGAACAGGAATGTTCAGCAGTGATGCCCGCGGGTTCGAACGATGCGCTGAAGTTGGGAACGATCCTCGGCGAGTGCGCCAACGCCGGACGCGACAAGCTCACGCTCGTGATCGATCCGCAAATCGAAACGCTCGGCCTGTGGATCGAACAACTGATCGCGGAGAGCACCGGCAAAGAAGGAAAGGGAATACTGCCCGTCGCGGGCGAGCCGCTGGGCGACTCTGTGTCGTATGACGACGATCGAGTGTTCGTGGCGATCTCGGTAGGCGACACCGCGCCGGCGATGAAGACCGAGTTGGATCTGTTAGCCGCTGCCGGTCACCCGATCATCTATCGCACGCTGACGGACGTTTACGATCTCGCCGCGGAGTTTTTCGTTTGGGAGTTTGCGACGGCCTGCGCCGGTTGGCGACTCGGCATCAATCCTTTCGATCAACCAAACGTGCAGGAAGCAAAGGACGCGACGCGCGAGTTGCTGAGCGAGTTTACTAAGACGGGTAAGTTGCCGGATGAAGAAAAGCCGGTCGCCGATGATGACGCTGTGCGTGCTCACGTGAAGACGATCAAGCCGCACGACTACGTCGCGTTTCTGAACTACATCGAAGACACTCCCGAAATCGATCGCAGTCTGCAACAGTTGAGAACGGCCGTACGCGATCGCACAAAGTGTGCGACCACGACCGGCTATGGTCCACGCTTTCTTCACTCGACGGGCCAACTTCACAAGGGCGGTCCTGACACCGGAGTCTTCATCCAGATCATCGCCGGGGACAAGGAAGATTTTCCGGTCCCGGGCGAACCTTACAGCTTCAGCATCCTCAAGCAAGCCCAGGCACTCGGCGACTTCCGCGCCCTCTCGAGTCGCGGCCGTCGTGCGATTCGAGTCGACCTCGGCAGTAACGCGACGGCTGGACTAAACCACCTCGAGCAAGTCATCCTGAATGCGTTGAACTAGTACGTCGACCCTTTCCGCCGCACGATTGTCATGCGGACTGGAAATAATCTCGCAATAGATCTTTGCTATAAACAAAGGACATCCCCCAGGCATCCATTTATTCGTCGCGCGCACGCGCAGAGGCATACGACTTGCCGCTCGGAAGTTAATTTACTCGCTTCTGGGCCCTGCCAATTTTGGAGGAGGAGCCGTTCGCCATGAAGTTCATTGAGAAGTTTTTTAGAAACGGACTTGCTGTAGACCTGGGTACTGTTAACACCCTCATCTATCATCCGAGCCGGGGCATAATCGTCAACGAACCATCGGTGGTCGCCGTCGATCGCTACGACGGCGAGGTGGTTTCCGTTGGGCACAAAGCCGCACGACTCCTGGGCCGCGAGCCTCGCGGTATCGACGTCCATCGTCCCATCCGGGGCGGCACTATCAATAACTTCGAAGTAACACAAAAGATGCTGCGTTCGTTCATCGGCAGCGTTACCGATGGATTCCGTCGCGGTCACTATGTCGTTGGAATTCCGGGTTCGGCAACTAACGTCGAACAGCGTTCGGTTCGCGATGCGGCGCGCGACGCCGGCGGTAGCCGTATCGATCTTGTAGACGAAGGACTGGCGGCGGGTCTTGGCGCTGGTGTCGAGTTCAACGACGAGCGCGCGCATCTCGTCGTCGATATCGGCGGCGGCACGACGAACATCGCCATCATCGCTTCCGGCGGCGTCGTTTCGTCGGTCAGTTTGCCGGCGGCCGGAAACGCGATGGACGAGAGCATTCGCGACTACGTTCGTTTGAACTATTGTTTGCTGATTGGCGAGTACACCGCGGAAGCGCTCAAGAAAGAACTCGGCGCATTGAGCGAACATGAGATCCGTTTTACGGAGCGCAAAATGGAGATCGTGGGCAAGCAGTTGAGCGACGGTTCGGCCTGCGCTGTTCACATCACGGCGGAAGAAGTGCGCGAAGCGTTGGAGCCGGTGTTGGCCGATATCGTGACCGGAATCAAACGCGTGGTCGAGGAAGCGCAGCCCGAAGCTGTGGCTGATATCTACTATTCAGGCATGATTCTCACCGGCGGTGGATCGCTGTTGAAGGGAATCAAAGAACGCTTGCAGCAAGAGCTGAACTTGCGTGCGACGATGCCGGAGAATCCGATTACGACAGTGGTGATGGGCGCCGGTATGTTGTTGTCCGAGCCGCATCACCTCCATCGCTGCGCCATTCGTCAAAATCTTCCTGTCTGGCAGGAAGCAGAAGAACTCGTCGTTGGTTGGTAAACATCATCGGATTCAGCAACGCACATATCCGAGTAACCAAAAGACAAGAATGAAGATAAGGATGGTGGAGATACATCCGCCGCCGAACTTCCACGCCGCCGCGCCCGCCAGTAATCCTCTGAGTGGACCTTGCATTTAAACCCTCCGTTGCTCGATATCCGAACAGAATCTATTGTTCCGTAGGCATCGGCAACCTCAGTGCCAACTTCACCTGCGGCTCAGAAATCGAAGCAGCGAGCGTTCGGCTTTGTGCAAGCCGTGCCCGCGAAATGCCACGAGGTCGTCGAGTTTCGTGGCGCACGCGTCGATAAATTTTCCTTTCTCGAACGCGTGAATAATCTCGGGACAAACGTACGAACCGCGACAGACCGCGGGCGTGTTGCCGAGCACTTCTGAAGTCTCTTTGATCGCGGCCACGATCTTCTTCTTTATCGCCCGCTCTGCCGCCGTTCGGCTTTGCGGCTGGCCGTTCCCGTTGGTTTCTGCGGCAACGTTGCGCGCCAGCGCGCACGCGCAGACGAGCGTGCCGGCCCACGTGCGAAAGTCTTTCGCGCTGAAACTCTCGCCCATTACTTCTTTTATGTAGTCGTTGACGTGGCGTCGCGTCACTGGAACGACTACACCGTCATCATTGACGAACTTGAAGACGTTGAAGCCTGGAAGTTTCAACGTGCTGCGAATCACGCGCGCGACTTGCCGGTCGCGAAGCTGCCGTTGCTGTCGCACGCCTGACTTTCCGGGGAAATCAAACTCGATCAGATTGCCTTTTACCTTGACGTGTTTGCGTCTTAAGGTCGCGATGCCGTAACTGCCGTGTTCACTGGCGTAAACCTCGCTGCCCGGCCGCATGAAACACGTCGAGATGATTCTTAGCACGCACGCCAGCACACGTTCACGGCCCAGTCCCTGTTGATTCAAATGGCGTCTCACGGTGGTGCGCATCTTGGGAATGGCCTTCGCGAATTTTGTTATTCGCTGGAACTTGCGCAGCTCCTGAATGCGCGTGTGATCTTCGTGATAGAGATACTGCCAACGGCCTGCCGCGTCGCGTCCGACTGCCTGCACGCGTCCCTTCGCCGCCGGATTGATCGCGACGTCCACCCACGCCGGTGGAATTCTGAGTTTGTCGATCCGCTCGAGGTCCGCTTTCGTCAAACGGCCATTCTGCGACTGATAGCGGAAACCGCGTTTCGGACTACCGAGCCGCCGAATGCCGATGTTTTGGAGACGTTCGAGCTTTGTCATGTGAGGGTCGAGTTAACCGGAACGGGATTTGTCTCTAAGGATCTACAAAGAAGATCATGTTGACGAAAAAGAATCATCGAAACATCCAAAAAGAGCGCGCCGACCAGGACGTTGTGTGCTCGTGGTGCGGCGCCATCATTCGCTCCAACGCCCTCGCCACGGAAGAGCAGATGTGTTTGATCTGTCATGCGCGAATGCTCAACGACTACTTGCAAAAAATTAGAAAAGTAAGCGACGAGAGGAGAGCCGCCCGTCGCTTCTGAACAAGTGCCATTCCTTCCGAATAATTCCACTTACCTCGTTTTCTGATCGCCACGATCACCCTGGCCCGGCGGAACTTTGTGTTTCGCCGTTTGCTTCCGATCCTGCGCCAACGAGCGCCCGACGTCGGACACTTCGTCGAATTGGCCCTTCTCGTTTCGTCGCACGAAACGTTTGTCATTACCGGTATCGATTAATTCGCGATGACTCTTCGTCGCGTTTTTAGCCATTGCCGCTCCTCCTCGAGTGTAGGTTTCCTGTACAGCCCAACCTTCGAGATTGTTTAGTTCCGAAGCACCCGCAGCGCTAAATGCTGCTCACAATCGGTTTCATACATGTTCGGCCGCTGTAGAACGCAAATTGCTCACCAATCCCCCGAAGGAGGTATGAAACATGCCAAGGGGTGACAAGTCGAAGTACACCGACAAACAAAAACGCCAGGCTGAACACATCGAGGAAGGCTACGAAGATCGCGGTGTGTCGAAGAAGGAAGCCAAGAGCCGCGCCTGGGCAACCGTGAACAAGGAATCCGGCGGCGGCAAGAAGAGCGGCAGCGGCCGCGGCAAAGCCGGTAACAAGAGCTCATCACGGAAAGGCGGAAAGAAGGGCGGCAGCAAGAAGCGGTAACCCAGACCGACGAGAACTGTGATGGCAAGAAACGGCGGAAAACTCAAACAGCCGAAGTCTCCGATGCCGGCGCAGCATCAGCCCAAGCCCGGCGTTGAAGCGAAATTAAAACCCCGGCCAAACTACAAAGCGCCGCAGTATGTCGGCGCAAATAAACTGAAAGAGAAAGTTGCTTTGATAACCGGCGGCGACTCGGGAATCGGACGGGCCGTCGCCGTGCTCTTTGCTCGCGAAGGCGCTGACGTCGCGTTCACTTTCTTGAAACCAGAGAAGCGCGACGCTGAGGAGACCAAGCGCGCAGTCGAAGCCGAAGGTCAACGCGCGATCGCCTTGGAAGGAGACGTTCGCGACGCGAAAGTCTGCAAACGTCTCGTCAAGAAAACGGTCGACGAGTTCGGCAAGCTCGACATCCTCGTCAACAACGCCGCCTTTCAACAACACCAGAAAAGCCTCGACGACGTTACTGAAGAGCAGTGGGACCAAACGTTCAAGACAAATATCTACGGCTATTTCTACATGACGAAAGCAGCGTTGCCGCACATGAGCGAGGGCTGCACGATCGTCAATACCGGATCGATCACGGGCCTCGAAGGCAGTAAAGAGCTGCTCGACTATTCATCGACGAAAGGCGCGATTCACGCGTTCACGAAATCGCTGGCGCAGAACCTGGTCGAACGCGGCATTCGCGTCAACTGTGTTGCGCCTGGGCCAGTCTGGACGCCGTTGAATCCGGCAGACAAGGAGCCGGAAAAAGTCGCGGAGTTCGGCGCCGACACGCCGATGAAGCGGCCCGCACAGCCGGAAGAGATTGCGCCGGCGTACGTGTATTTCGCGTCGGAAGTCGATTCGAGTTACGTGACTGGAGAAGTTTTGACTTTGCTCGGTGGTGAAACTACCGCGGGGTAACGCGGATTCTTATCAAATAAAGCTGGAGGAAAAGATATGGCAGACAATGGTAGCGGAAGCACTGGAGTGGTGGCAGTCCTCGTGATCTTCGTGATTATCGTGGTTGCTGCTTTGTTCGTATTTGGCGGCAGGTTGTTCGGTGGAAATAAGAAAGTCGACGTCAATATATCAGCCCCATCTTCGGCGCCCTCAAAGTAGCGTGACTAAATCTGTGTAATCACCGTCATGAAGGATGATTCGCAAGCCAGTAATTCTATCTGGATGTCGACGGTCGATACACCGGTTCAGCCGCGACTTCAGGACAATGTCCGCACTGATGTTTGTGTTATCGGTGCGGGCATCGCTGGCTTGACGACGGCCTATCTTCTCTCGCGCGAAGGCCGTTCGGTCGCTGTACTCGACGATGGTCCGATCGGCGGCGGAATGACCGGCCGCACGACGGCGCATCTGACCAACGCTTTCGACGATCGCTACGTCGACGTTGAAAAACTTCACGGCGAAGAAGGCGCGCGTTATACGGCGGAGAGTCACACGGCCGCGATAGACAAGGTCGAACAGATTGTCCGCGCCGAGAATATCGATTGCGACTTCGAACGCTGCGACGGGTTCTTGTTCGCGCAGCCGCCTGATACTGAGGAGTTGCTGGACGAGGAGTTGGCGGCGACGCACCGCGCAGGTCTGACGAACGTCGAGAAGGTTGCGCGCGCGCCGATCGACTCGTTCGATACCGGACCTGCGTTGCGATATCCGCAGCAGGCGCAGTTTCATCCGTTGAAGTATGTCAACGGTCTGGTGCGGGCGATTGCGCGTGATGGAGGCCGGCTGTTTGGAAACACGCACGCGACGACGATCGAAGGCGGATCGGATGCGCGTGTCGAAACGGCTGCCGGCGGCGTTATAAGATGCGAGGCCATCGTTGTTGCAACGAACACGCCCGTCAACGATCGCGTCGCGATCCATACGAAGCAGGCGCCGTACGTCACGTACGTGATCGGCGCATCAATACCAAAGGGTTCGGTCCGGACGGCATTGTACTGGGACACACTGGATCCTTACCACTACATCCGTATTCAGAGTTTGAAGGATCACGACGTCCTGATCGTCGGTGGCGAGGACCACAAGACCGGCCAGGCGAGCGACTGTTACGAACGCTTTGCTGCCTTGCAGCGCTGGACGCGCGAGCGTTTTCCGCAGATCGGGCAGATTGAGTTTCGCTGGTCGGGTCAGGTGATGGAGCCCGTCGACTATCTCGCTTTCATCGGACGCAATCCGCTGGATTCAGACAACGTCTTCATCGCCACCGGCGACTCCGGACAAGGCATGACGCACGGGACGATTGCCGGCATGTTGCTCAGCGATTTGATTCAAGAGCGCGAGAATCCCTGGGCGGATCTATATAGCCCGTCGCGCATCACGCTGCGGGCAATGCCTGAATACGCAGGCGAGAACATCAACGTCGCCGGCCAGTTTGCCGACTACGTTACGGCTGGTGATATACAGTCGGAAGACGAGTTGAAGCCTGGACAGGGCGCGGTGATGCGCCACGGTTTGACGAAGGTCGCGGTCTATCGCGACGAGAATGGGGCGATTCACAAACGTTCAGCAGTCTGCCCGCACCTCGGCTGCGTCGTTGCGTGGAACGAGTGTGAAAAGACGTGGGATTGCCCGTGTCATGGTTCGAGGTACAGCGCCGAAGGGCGTGTTTACCAAGGTCCGGCAAACACGGACTTATCTGAAACCACCTAACACCTTCGGCTCTGTACTTCGAATTTGTGGTCGCGCCCGTGCGCTTTAGACTGCTCTGCGACCGGTAACCAGATTAATAACCAGAATGATCACCGCCACCACGAGAAGCAAGTGGATTAGGCCGCCGCCGACGTGCGATAGCAAGCCAATCAGCCACAAGACCAGTAGGATCACCAAAATTGTCCACAGCATGATCTAATCTCCTTCTAGGATCTTTCTTATAACGGGAGCAACGTTCATGCCAGCACGCACGCTCAAGCAAAACCCCGAATAGTCGTGAAATCGCTGCATCACAACAATCCGATTTTCCCGCTTAGCCCCCTCGAATGTTTGAAATCCAGCCACGAAGTGAAGAGAAGGGGAGAAAGGGAGAAGAGGTGATGCGGGGAAACGGGACGCGAACCGCATCTACCCATCACCGCATCTCCCCGTCCCCGCTTTTCCGTTTCCCGCTTGTCGAGACGGCCCCGACTGATTATCATCTCCGCTGGAATTCGATCCCATCTTTCCCGTTTAGCCCACGGACAAAACAATATGAGCAGAGAAGTGGAACAACCTCCTCTTGAACCAGCCCCTGAGGGCAAATACGTCTACTGCATCATCGAAACCTCCGAACCGCGGTCGTTCGGCCCGATGGGCATCGGCGCGCGCGGCGACGACGTTTACACGGTCAGACACAAAGGTCTCGCCGCTGTCGTCTCCAACACGCCGCTGGTGGTTTACGACCCCACACGAGAAAACGTGTTCGCGCACGAGCAAGTGAACGAAACCGTCATGCGCGAGTTCACGGTCCTGCCGATGGCGTTCGGCGCTCTATTTCGTACGGAGGATGACATTGTAGAACTTATTCGCGGAACTTACGATGCCCTGCGCGACGTCCTTGCGAAGATGGAAGGCAAGGTGGAGTTTGGTCTCAAGGTGAACTGGGACCGCGACAAGGTGACACTCGAGCTCGAAGAGAAAGACGACGAGATCCGCCACCTCAAAGAACAGATCACTTCGCGCACCACGGGTTCAACTTACTTCGCGCGCATGCAGCTTGGCCGTTTGATCGAAACGGCGTTGACCGACCAGGCCGACGCATACATTCGCGAGGTCTATTCGCAGTTGCGCGACGTCGCAGTCGCTTCGCGCGCCAACAAGCCGATCGGCGATCGCATGATCATGAACGCTGCGTTTCTGATCGAACGCGATCGCGAAGCGGAGTTTGACCAGAAAGTGAAAGAGATCGCCTCGAAGTACGAAGGCAAACTCTCGTTCAAGTACACGGGCCCATGGCCGCCGTACAACTTCGTTCACATCCGTCTGAAACTGGAGCGCGGCGAAGGCACGACCGAAGCAGTAGCAAGCTGAGAAATGTTCCTTATTGACGATCTATTGTTGGCGCCGGTCAACGGCTTCAAGTTCATCCTGGGCCAGATTCAGAAGATGGCCGACCAGGAGTTGAACGACGATACGATCATCAAGGAACAGTTGCTCGAGTTGCAGATGCGCAAGGAGCTCGACGAGATCTCCGACGAAGAGTTTCAGGAGCGCGAGGCCGAGCTTTTCGCGCGGTTGCGTGCGATCAAGATGCGGCAGCTCGACCTGATGCACGAAGTGGTTCACACGAAAGACTCGTCGAGCTTCGTCATCGAAATGGGTGGAGACGAACACGAGCACGGCGGGTGAACGCACGTTACCTTTTTTTCGGCGGCAAAGGTGGAGTCGGAAAGACTACTGCCGCGTCGGCCACCGCGCTTTTTCTCCTTCACAACTCCAAACGCAAAGATTCCATCCTCCTCTTCTCAACTGATCCCGCGCATTCGCTATCCGATAGTCTCGATATAAAAATCGGCAACCGGCTGGTTGAAGTGAAACAGTTTCGCGGCGCGCGACTGGTGGCGTACGAGATGGACGCGAGCCTCGCCCTGGAACGGTTTCGCGCTGCGCACGGCGAGGTGCTGGCCGAGATCGCGGAGCGCGGCACGTTGCTGGACGAAGAAGACATCAACCAGTTGCTGAATCTCTCGTTGCCGGGTCTGGACGAGGTGATGTCGTTGTTTGAATTGAGCGAAGTGGATCGCGAGGGAAAGTACGCGCATATCGTCGTCGATACCGCGCCGTCCGGACATACGTCGCGACTGCTGCGTCTGCCGGAAGTGTTTGAACGCATCGTGCAGACGCTGGACCTGATGGGTGCGAAGCATCGCTACATGATCGAGCAGTTTGCGCGGCGTAAGGCGCCGGTGGATCGAGTCGAGTTGTTTTTGCGCGACTTGAATCAACGGATCGCGTCCGTGCGGAAGTTGCTTTATGACGAGGAGCAGACGAGTTTTACGTTGGTGACGATTCCCGAAGCGATGAGCGTGCACGAGACCGAGAGATATCTGGAGTTGCTGAAGGAGCAGGGCGTACCCGTTCGCGATCTGATTGTGAATCGCGTCGAGCAGGAGCACGACTCGTGCAAGTACTGCCACGCGCGAGTGATGACGCAGAAGCGATGGCTCAAGGAGATCGCGCGCGTGTTCAAGGGAATGGAGATTCATTCCGTGCCGTTGATGTCCGAAGAAGTTCGTGGAACAGAGGCATTGAAGGAAGTGGGGAATATCATTTGGAACAAGAATTCCCGCTGATTCAGAAACGGATCGTCATTTTTGGCGGGAAGGGCGGCGTTGGGAAGACGACGGCGGCCGCCGCGTTTGCGCTGGCGTTGGCGCGCGCGGATCGCGCGAAGAAGTTGCTGATCTTTTCGACGGATCCGGCGCATTCGCTGTCTGACAGTTTTGACGAGAAGGTCGGGCGGCTGAAGAATGGCGTGGGCGGCGAAGAAAACCTCGACGGAATGGAGATCGATCCGGGCGAGTGGTTCGAAGATCTGAAGCAGCGTTATCGATCGTGGACCGATGAGCTTTTTGCAGCGTTGTCGGGTGGGTCGCGAATGGAGATTAAGTTCGATCGCGAGGCGATGCGCGAACTGGTTGAGTTGACGCCGCCAGGGATTGACGAGATCGCAGCGCTCGGCGCGATCAGCGATCTACTCGACGAAGATCGTTATCACTCGATCATCCTCGACACCGCGCCAACCGGCCACTTGATCCGTTTTTTGGAGCTGCCGGAGGTAGCGCTTTCGTGGATACGCACGTTCATGAAGCTGCTGCTAAAGTATCAAAACGTTGTGAAGGCAACGCAGGTCGCGGAAGAATTGGTGGCGCTCTCGAAGAGCATCAAGCGTGTTGTGGCGCTCCTTACCGACAGCGAGCGTTGCGAGTTTGTTGGCGTGGCGATCCCTGAGCGCATGAGTTTGGAAGAGACCGTTGATTTGACCAAGGCGCTGGAGAAACTAAAAGTGCCGGTGCAAAAAATCCTGATCAATGGGCTTGTGCCGGAGACTGAATGTGCGTTTTGCCGGTCGAGAAGGAAGATGCAGCAACGAGTTATCACGGATTTTAAACGCCGCTTCAAGATGGAATTGTTTTCAGCGCCGCAGCAGTCGCACGAGATCACGGGAGTGAAAGACTTGCTGGACCACTTCAAGGCGTGGGATATACTGAATAAAACCAATGGATGAACTCGCTTTCTACGTCTATTGCATCGCGGAAAGCGCCGCGGCCGAGCAGCTTTCGCCGGCGTCGTTGCCGGCGGCGATCGAGGACGAGTCGAAGCTGGAATGGATCGCGACCAAAGAGCTCGCTGCGCTGGCGAGCCCCGTTAAGCGCGCGAGTTACAGCGAGGAAAGTCTGGCGGAACATTTGTCCGATGCGAGTTGGACCGCAGTGCGGGCGATGCGGCACGAGACGGTAATGGAATACGTCGCGAGGCGCGTCAGCGTTGTTCCGCTTCGCTTCGGAACGATCTATCTCGAACGTGCGGGAGTTGAGCGCATGCTCGAAGACAAGAGAAGAGAACTGGCGCAGATCATCGAGCGGCTGCGCGGGCGAGAAGAATGGGGCGTGAACGTTTACTGCGACCAGTCGACGTTGATGTCGAGCATCACATCTGTCAGTCCGGTGTTGCGGGAGTTGACGGAGCGCGCGGCGCAAGCGTCTCCCGGACAGTCGTATCTGATGCAGAAGAAGATCGACACCTTGAAGGTTGACGAGTCACGGGCTGCGCTGACTCGCATCATCGACGAGATCGAAAAGGCACTCCGCGGATCGAGCGAGGACGCGAAACGATTGCGAGTTCTGAAAGTAGAAGCGACGGAGTACGGCGAGCTGAAAGCGAAGTTTGCGTTTCTCGTCAAGCGGTCCGACTTCGAAACATTTCGTGACGCCGCCGAACGGCTGGCGCAGGAACATCAAACGACCGGCGTGCGGCTGGAACTGACGGGGCCATGGCCCGCTTACAACTTCACCGCGTTCGACAAGGCTTAAACAGATGACTTCACCTTTCGACCGGGTACTTATCGAGAGCGACGTCGAGCAGTTGGAACAGTCGGATCTTTCGCTGCTCGAAACGCTCGATCACGTCCTCAACCGCGGGCTCGTCATCGCGGGCGAGATCACGATCTCCGTTGCCGACATCGATCTCGTCTTTCTCGGCTTGAACGTCCTGGTGAGCTCGGTCGAGACCGCGCACGAAGTGCTGCGCAAACGGAAATGAGACGATATGTCTACTGTCTCGCTGAAAACATCGAGCAGCCGGCCGAGCCGCTCAGCGGTATCTCCGGCGCTGGCGTAGACGTCATTCGGATAGAAGGTTTTTCGCTGCTCGTCAGCGAGTTTGAAGGTGACAGGGTTCCGGTGACCCGCGACAACGCACTCGCGCATGCGGCTGTCGTGCGCAGCATCTTGAACGAAACGACGCCGCTGCCGTTTCGGTTCGGAACGGTGGCAGATGAGCAGCAATTGCGCAATTACGTGGCGTCACATCGAGCGGCGCTGCAGGCGAAGCTGGTATCTGTCCGTGGTTGTGTTGAGTTGAGTGTGAAGATCATTTGGCACGCGGATGCAGAGCCAAATTCGAGCTCTGACGGTCCTGGAGCGCGGTTTCTAAAGCAGAAACAGCTTCGCGCGGCGCAAGCGAAAGAGGTTGCCGCCTGGCTCGGAGAGCAGGTTCGAGCGCTTATTAAGGACGAGCAAGTCAGCCTCGGGTCAACCGATAAACTGATCGTTTCCGCGGCCCATCTGGTCGACCGCGGGTCGGTCGCGGCATATCGCGGCCAACTCACCGAAGCCCGTAAAACGCGGCCCGAATTACACTTCCTCGTCAGCGGGCCATGGCCGCCCTACAGTTTTTCCAATATTGAGCTTGAGTTTAAAACGCGGTTCGGAGTAAGCTGATGGCGATTTCCCCCGATTTACCCCCCAAGGCTGAACCGGAGATCGACACCACCCACGTCGATGAGTTCGTGGAGCAACTGAGTTGCGTCACCAGCTCGTTGCCGTCGCGCATAAATATCGATGCGCAGAGCGTCGAACAAGGTTTGGCCAAGCTTGTACTTACTTTGATCGAGTTCATCCGTCGCCTGTTGGAGAAACAGGCGGTCCGTCGCATGGAGGGCGGGGATCTCTCACCTGAACAAATCGAAGAACTAGGGTTAGCACTTATGCGGTTGGAAGCCAAACTTCAGGAACTCAAGGAACAATTTGGTTTAGCGGATGAAGATCTCAATCTCGATCTCGGTCCAGTAGGACGCCTGATTTAATGTAGTAAGTCTTTCCCCGGCAGTGACATACGATGGTGGCGGTCACCTGAGCTTTTTGAGTAAAGCCGCCTCCTGAGAGTGGAGGACGAAAGTGTCCAGTGAGCGGTCTACCCTTATAACGGCTCGTCCCCCGGGCCTCGTGGATGTTCTCGACCGTATTCTTGACAAAGGGTTGGTGATCGCCGGCGACATCAAGGTTTCGTTGGCGAACGTAGAGCTACTCACCTTGCAGATTCGACTGCTGGTCTGTTCCATCGACAAGGCGGAGCAGATTGGCCTGAACTGGTGGCGCTACGACACGAACCTGACGACACGCGCCGAGCGTGCCGAAGCCGAGAATGTGGAGTTGCGTGAACGGCTTTCCGAGCTGGAGTTAGAGATCCGACGGCTCGGGGCAGCGGCTTCACTCGAGGGCAATGAGGGTCGTGTTACGACAAAAACGCGCAAAACAACAGTAAGACGCCGGAGGACTTAATCATTGGTTAAAGCGGTGGCTTTACAAAAACTCAACAAAGGAACCTAAGCAAATGGCAGTCGAAAGAGCACCAGGCGGTACTAGTTTAATAGACGTCCTTGATCGCGTGCTCGACAAGGGCATCGTAATTGACGCGTGGGTGCGCATCTCATTGGTCGGTATTGACCTGATCACCATCGAAGCTCGCGTAGTCGTCGCCTCCATCGATACGTATCTCAAATACGCCGAAGCCGTAGGCCTGACGCCCGCAGTCTCCCGTCCAGTGCTGACCCCAGGAGCAGAAACAGTAGAGACCGACACCCGACGGAGAGTTACGGTTGAAGTCGAGAAGAAGTAGGTTGGTAATGAGGTGGCCTTGGGCGTTTAGTCTTCGGTCTTCGTCTAAGACCAAAGACCGAAGTCCAAAGACCAGCTAAACTTGAACATGGGTGAAGTTCCGACAGAGTTAATCTTTGCCACGGTCCCGCCAATCGTCGATAGCGACAGGGTCGGTTCCTACCTGCGCCAGTACGACGTCTTCGTCGAGACGACAACCCAGATGCTGGCCACGCCGCGGCTCAACGAGCGACTCCTCCTCGCGCTCGAAGGTATCGCAAACATCTTCGGCCACCGCCAGGCAGCGATTGCCATCATCAACGAACGAGATGCAGAGCTGCGCATTCGCGCGGCGGTCGGCTTCGAAGGCGATCAGTTCACTCGCGTCGAAATGCCTCTCGATTCCAGCGCCGCGTGCGTGCGCGTGATTCACGACGGGATACCGCTATGGATCTCGATGAAAGACGACCTCGCATCTCGTACTATCTTCGACAAAATGTACTGGGAGCATGACGTGCTCGCGCTTCCGCTCTTCGGTATGTCCGAGATCTCGCCGAAGGCCGGACGCGATTCAAAGGTCCCCAGACTTCCCGGACACTACTGGAGTTTCGAGTCGGGCTCACGCCTTGGCATTCTCTTCGTCGCCGCCGATCGCGACACGACCGATGCCGTTTCGCTCAGTCTCTTGAAACGCTTTGCGGATCGCATCGGCGTCATCGCCTCACTTGCCGTTCACCAGGAAAAACTGGTCAACACCGTTACGAAGTTGCAGCGCGAACGGCAGTGGATCGAATCGATCATGAAGTCCGTCGCGGATCCGATCGTGCTCACGGATCTCGACAACGAAATACTGCTGCAAAACCGTCGCGCGGAAGAGTTGTTCAGCGGTTCCGCCAACGCCGGCGAAGGCAAACGCCGCGCGCTCAAGATGAACGACCTGCTGTTCTCCGCTTATCTTTCGAGCGCCACTGTTTCGTCGTCGGAAGTCGTGCAACGCGACATTACGTTGGTCGATCCGATCGAAGGTTCCGACATCCACTTCGAAGTCATCTCGACGCCGGCCGCGAACTCCCGCGGCGAACCGCTCGGGCTCGTCTCGATCTTCCGCGACGTCACCGATCTGCGCGAAGCGAACGAAGAACTGGCGCGTAACTTCGATAAGTTGCAGCAAGCTGAAGCCGATTCACGCCGCGAACGAGATCGTCTCGACCTGATCATCGAAAACGTCGGCCACCCGATCGTAGTTTGCGACTCCGCCGGAAACTTCATCCTGTTCAATCGCCGCGCGGAATTGTTGTTCGAAGAAAAGACGTCGTTCCGTTCGGCCGCCGCTGTGCGGACGAACGCGGTGAAGTTGACGTCGTTCATCTCGGGTCTCGCATCCGCATCGGAAACAGGTCGCCAGGCAGAGATCGAACTGGTCGATCCCGACAGTGGCCGCTTGTTGCCGATGGAAATCACGGCGCGCGAGGTCTTGGATCCGACCGGACAGGTGACTGCCGTCGTTTCGATCCTTCACGACTTGACCGAGATTCGCGAGCTCGAACGACGGCGCGTCGAGCAGCAACTATTCGAATCCGAAAAACTGGCGGCGGTCGGTCGACTCGCCGCGTCGATCGCGCATGAAGTGAACAACCCGCTCGAGGCGATCAAGAACGCGCTTTATCTAATGGAGTCCGGCGCCGAGGGCGACAAGAACTCCCGCTTCCTCGAGATCGCGCGCAAGGAAACTGAAAGGGTCTCGCACATCATCCGACAGATGCTCGGGTTCGCGCGTCGCTCCGGCGAGGTCGACTGGGTCGACGTCAACCAGTTGATCGAAGAGACGCTGGTGCTGCTGGAAAAGAAGATGAAGCAGTTGAAGATTCGAGTGGACAGGAATCTCGACGAGGGGCTGCCGAAGATTCGCGCGCGCGCCGACCAGTTGCGGCAAGTCTTCCTGAATTTGATCATCAATGCCCAGCAGGCGATCAACGGTGGCGGCGAGATCACGATTACCACGTCGCGTTACGAACAGGCATTGCAGCCGTCGATCACCGTGCAGTTGAGCGACAGCGGCGTAGGCATCAATGAAGATGACCTGATGCGCATTTTCGATCCGTTCTTTTCGACGGGTAAGAAGGGCACAGGACTCGGATTGTGGGTGACGCAGGACATTGTTCGCCAGCACGGCGGGCGCATCGAAGTGTCGAGCGAAAAAGGACGCGGGACGGTTTTCACCATCGTGCTTCAGGTTGACTCTCCCATTCTCGAAGATGGAGGAAACGGATCACCAGTAGCAACAAGATGAGTCTTCGAGCGGATCATACCGGCAAGGAATCGTCGCGGAACGAGGGCAATGGCACGTCACCACTGTTGCTCGACGGGCGGCTGCTCGTAGTCGACGACGAAGAGAGTCTGCGCATCACCACTGCCGCCATCCTCGAAAACGAAGGGTACAAGGTCGATATCGCGGCCAGTGGCGATGAGGCGATAGCCCTGATGGACCAGGCCGACTATGATCTCGTACTGACGGACTTGCACATGGAAGGCGGCGACGGCCTGTCCGTGCTCAACCAGATTCGCCGCCACTCGCCGCTGACGATCTCCGTTGTGCTTACGGGTTTCGCGTCAGTTGAGTCGGCGATTGCGGCGTTGCAGGAGGGCGCGTACGACTATCTCGTCAAACCGTGCGACATCGACAGCATGAAGCACACGATCCGGCGGGGAGTCGAACACCGCCGTCTCATGCTTGCCGAACAAAAGGCGCGCACCGATCTCGAGCAACTGAACCTCGACCTGGAAAGAAGAATCACCGAGCGCACCGCGGAGCTCACGCGCTTGAACGCCGAACTCGCGGAAGCCAACCGCGCCAAAGACGTCTTTCTTGCCACGCTCTCGCACGAATTGCGCACGCCGCTGACTCCCGTTGTCGGGTGGATCAAACTGTTGCGCAGCGGAAATCTCGACGAGAAGAGCGTGGCCCAGGCGCTCGACGCTATCGAGCGTAACGCGTGGCTCCAGTCGCGCCTGATCGACGATCTGCTCGACACCTCGCGCATCGCGACCGGTAAACTGCATTTCGAACCGAAGCCGACGGACCTCAACTCCGTAGTCAACGCTGCGGTCGACACGGTGCGCGCCGCCGCGGCCACGCGCAATATCGGGCTGTCGATCGACTTTTCGCCTTCGACGTTAGTGGTGATGGGCGAGCCGGTACGTCTGCAACAGATTGCCTGGAACCTGCTGTCGAACGCGGTCAAGTTCACAGACCCGGGCGGCAAAGTTTCCGTCACGACGGCTCGTACTGCCACCCACGCGCAACTCACCGTCGTCGATAGCGGCGTCGGGATCGCGCCGGAGTTTCTGCCGCACGTTTTCGATCGTTTCAAACAGGCGGATGGTTCGACTTCGCGTCGTCACGGTGGGCTCGGACTCGGGCTGGCGATCGCAGACGCGCTTGCGAAGATGCACGGCGGCTGGATCGAGGCCGCATCCGAGGGAGTTGGGCAGGGCGCGGCGTTCACTTTGAATCTCGAGCTGGCGGCGGCGGTGCGCGTTGTTCCCGAACCGGTTCAGCAGAAGGTCCACTCGCTGACCGGGTTGGACGTTTTGATCGTTGAAGACTCGCCGGACACGTTGATGTTATTGAGTGCGCTCTTTAGCAAGGAGGGCGCGACTGTTACGACGGCGGCGTCAGCCGCAGAGGCGCTTCATCACGCCGTGAGCAAACGTCCGAGCGTCATCATTTCGGATATCGGCATGCCTGACGTCGATGGTTACCAGCTTTTGCAGCAACTGAAAGTGTTGCCCGGCATGGATGAAGTTCCGGCGATCGCCATCTCCGGTTACGCCAGCGACGAAGACCGCGAGCGCGCGCTCGACACGGGCTACCACGCCCTCGTCGCCAAACCGATCGACGTCGACGCCCTCTTCGAACTCATCCACGACCTCCACCTCCCCCAACTTTCCTCGGCGAACAAGTAGTTTTCGTGTAAGTGGCTGAAAACCGGACTCCACCCCATCACACATCATTCAATTTGACAAAATCAAAACTGTAACTATAATGGTTACAAAAAGGAACCCTAGCGTCCCCAAACCGTATTTGAGATGTCGACTAACAGCAGGTTCGCCGTAGCCGTACATGTGCTGAGTTTAATGGCCTGGTCGGGTGAAGAACCCCTTAAATCCGAGCAGGTTGCGGAAAGCGTCAACACCAACGCCGTGGTGATTCGCCGCATGCTCCTCGAGTTGGCCGAAGCCGGGCTGGTCGTATCGCAAACCGGGTCGCTCGGAGGGTCGCGGCTGGCAAACGATCCGGCTAAAACAACCCTCCTAGATGTGTACGAGGCACTGGAGTGCGGAGGCGTCTTCTCGTTGCATCGACAGCCGCCGAGCCGTGACTGCCCGGTCGGCGTGAACATTGAAACCGTTTTGGGCGACGTCTTTTTGGAGGTTGATTCGGCCGTCGAGCAGGTCCTCGGAAAGATCACGATAAACGACGTCGTACAGCGGTTGAAACCCTGTGGCGCGGCCGCGGCGAAACACACGGTCGTGGCGAGAAACGGGGGCAACGGCCGTAATGGAGCAGGACGAACGAATGGCCGAAACGGAACGGGGACGGTTTCCAAGGTTCCGAAGGTTTCAAGAAACGGCCGTAAGAAGCATTTTGACCAGGGGCAGATAGCTTTGTCCGAATTGCGCGCCGGCACAAAGCCGAAAAGAGCCAAAGCTCTCCGAACTGCCTAACGAACCGCGAGAAAGGAATGTCTTATTTTGTCCAGGCTTGAAAAAGATCAAAGCGATATCGAACTCATGAATTCCGTAAAGGGCGAGTTTGTCAACCTCAGCGAGGAACTGACCGACGACGCCGTGTCTATTGAGGATATCGACGAGGTTCTACAAACCCTCGAAAGAGCCACCAGCAGTGAAGCTGAAATCGAGGAGCCTTTGATCGAGGAGTCGTCGTCTGCGGTCGAGTCTGACGAAGCAATGAGCGAAGAGGTCGAACTCGACCTTTCCGCCGGCGAGATGGACAAGACTTCAGATCCCATTCGCGTTTACATGCGCGAGATGGGCGTAGTGCCGCTGCTCACGCGCGAACAGGAAGTATCGATCGCCAAAAGAATCGAGCGCGGTCAGAAACGTGCTGAAAAAGCGATTGCGCGATCGCCGATCGCCGTCGTCGAGCTTTTCCGGATCGGCGACGAGTTGGCGGCGGGAACACTCAACATCCGCGACGTCGTCGCGTTCTCGGATCAGATGGAGACTGAGGAACACGAGGATCGCAGCGAAGAGTATTTGCAGTGGACGATCGAGGGACTTAACAACATCCGCGGGCTTTACAAGCGTGGTCTGAAAGAGTTTGAGCGCTTCGCCGACGAACAGAAGATCTCGCGCGGCAAACGTTCAAAGAAGCTGTTGCGCTACCGGCGAAAGCTGGCTCGCACGCGTCTGGAGATCGCTCAGGAGATTCGCGGGCTGCACTTGAAAGAGGCCGCGCGGCAGCGTCTGATCGCCGCGATTGGCGCCGTCTTCAAGGAGACGCGCGCGCTCGAACGCGACATCGAGGCGAATTCAGAGAAGCTCAAACGCAAAGGGCTGAAGGCGGACAAGCAGAAGGAATTTCGGAAGCACATCGCCACCGCGAAGAAGCGTTTGAAAGAGATCGAAATCGAGCATCACCTGTCGCCGCTGGAGATCAAACGGTCGCACCAGATGATCGCCGTAAGCGAAGCTCAAACGGCACAGGCCAAGCACGAGTTGACGGAAGCCAACCTGCGTCTGGTCGTGTCGATCGCGAAGAAGTACCAGAACCGCGGCTTGCAGTTCCTCGACCTGATCCAGGAAGGCAATCTCGGTTTGATGAAGGGCGTCGACAAGTTTGACTGGCGGCGCGGTTACAAGTTTTCGACGTATGCGACGTGGTGGATTCGTCAGGCTATTACCCGCGCCATCGCGGACCAGGCCCGCACGATTCGCATTCCCGTGCACATGATTGAGGTCATCAACAAACTCAAGAACACGTCACGTGAGCTGGTGCGCGAGCTCGGGCGCGAACCTACGACCGAAGAGATCGCGAAGAAGATGGATACGTCCGTCGACAAGGTGCGCAAGGCGCGCAAGTTGATGCAGGATCCGATCTCGCTCGAAACGCCGATCGGCGAAAACGGCGACTCGCAGTTGGGCGATCTGATCGAAGACAAGTCCAGCGAGAGTCCGGCGGCGCGCGTGATTACGTCGAACCTGCGCGAGATCGCGGGCGACGTGTTGCAGACGTTGAGCCCCCGCGAAGAGCGAGTGATCCGTTTGCGGTTTGGTCTCGATAACGGTGGTCACGAACGGACGCTTGAAGAGGTAGGCCAGAACTTTAACGTGACGCGCGAGCGCATTCGACAGATCGAAGCGAAAGCGCTGCGCAAACTGCGGCATCCGTCACGCGCGCGGCTGCTGAAGAACTTCCTCGAAGGCGAGGGCAATTAGATTTTTGTAAGAGATTACGGCGCGTGCACACGCGCGTCAGATTCAGACTAGGAGCGATTGAACATGAGTGAATTCGTAAAGGAAGTGAGCGACAGCTCGTTTGAGAAGGATGTGCTCGGATCCAGCAAACCGGTGTTGGTGGATTTTTGGGCGCAATGGTGCACGCCCTGCCGCATGCTGGCGCCGACGGTTGAGGCTGTCGCGGAGCAGTTTAGCGAGACGGCGAACGTCGTTAAGCTAAACGTCGACGACAACCCCTCGACTGCGCAACGCTACGGCATCAAGGGCATTCCGACCTTGATTCTTTTCCGGGAAGGGAAGGAAGTCGAGCGCGTGGTGGGCGCGACGAGCAAGGAGTCGATCACGAGAATGATCGACAAGTACGTCACCGTGCGCGGCGTAGCTTAACGAGAAAATTAAATTGCCGATCGAAGGCCGGGCGTTCGCCCGGCCTTTTTGTGTGATAGCGCGCACTCTCTAACGAATGAGATCATTGTTAATCATGGTAGCGCAAACGCGCGAAGACACTTCACTCAATCACATCAACCGATTGCTTGCCCCGAACCCTTCAAAATGTCCCAGCCCATATACAGCGAGAGAGAGTGAACCATGTTATCGATCTCTTCACGTGGCACTCCAGCGTTGCCTGCAGCTCGCTCTATATGCTCGCGAGAGATGGGATCAACTGGGTTAAGATAGGGAGGAAGACCGTCACGGTCACGCGTGAATGTAACTTCTCCAAACCTGGAGTGCTGACCTGCGAGCATAAAAGCAGCAGCATGATCTTTCTTTGCCTGTTCGCTGATAAAACCATGCGTGGCAGTGTCCGGCCATTTATTCGCCAACCATTGGAGCGTAGTTTGGCGTACACGGTCGTCGGCATCCGTGATCGCGCGTTCCATCAGCAGCGTCCGAGCAGCGTCGTCGCGGGGCCAGTTCTCGGCCAGCACAATAAGCGCGTGGAGACGCACGCTGAAATCTTGATCCTGAACAGCGCACTCGGCGATTAATTTGCGGTTAGCATCGTCGGGCCAGTTATTTGCAAGCGCATAGAGCGCCGTACTACGCACGGCGGGGTTCGGGTCCTGAAGGGAGCGCTCGGTAATTAGTGTGCGGGTAGCGTCATCCGGCCAGTTGTTAGCTAGACCGGTTGCGGCGGTACCGCGCGGTTCGGAGTCAGGGTCGTAGATTGCGCGCTTGGTGAGTAGTGTACGCGTGGCCTCATCTGGCCATTTGCTGCTCAGCATCGCAAGAGCCGTCCTCCGCGCGCGGGCACTAGAGTCTTGAAGGGCGCGTTCGGTTAATATGTTGCGTGTGGTCTCGTCCGGCCAGTTCTCTGCGAGTGCCTCGATCGCTCCCTGTTGCACACCCGATTGTTGGGACATGAACATTTCTTGAATAATGAATCTATCCCTTAGCACGGCCGCAATCACCTTCGGCCAAATAATGTGTTTCCAACTTGCGACTGAACTCAAGTTACTCTTATAAGCAATTTTACGTTGCCCCGGCCACAACACACTTAGCCCGTTTGCCGAATCCGCGATTTCCTCCAGAAAGCCAGTGGTATAAATCATTTTATCTGTGCGGAACACGGAGACCACGGCAGCGAGCAGAATGTCACCCGTTCGGTCTAGTTTTGCGACGTTTCGAACCTCACCCAAACACCAAATAGCCAATGGTATTTCTGGCAGCGGCGATTGCCCGTCCCATTTGTCGACGTCCGTCCGCGTTGCAAGGTGCTCGATGATCTGACTAACAAATTGTTCGTCAATTTGGCCGCAAATGAGGCGAAGGACCTCGCGCCATTCGTCGTCTCGGCAGTGTTTATCGAATAGCTCGATCAGTTCCTCGATTGTCATCTGCTGTGGTTGTTTGTCGAACCGACGAACATATTCCGCAGCAGTCAGATACTCGAGAAACGTGCGATGGACAAAGCCGTAGAGGTTTGGACCGCGTAGACAAAGGATGTAGTTCCGCTCGCGAAGCTGTTGAATCATGCGGCGAGCCGCTTTCTTGGCTTCAGTTGCATTCGGCTGCCACTGCTGGTCCATAAGGAAGCCCTGGATTTCCTGAACTAGATCGGCCTCCTCGATAACATTGCCCTTCAGACCAACGCCGGCCTGCATTTTCATGGCGATCCGCCGCAACAGTGCTTTCTTGTCGTCAGCATTGAGGTAGCGGTCTTGCGGTAAATCCAGGTTGCGGTTGGCGTCCCAGTGATGGCAGAGGACTTCAACGGCCTTTTCGTAAAACTTGGCCCTCTCGCGAGGAAGTTCCTCCTCTCTCGCCAGAAGGGCCATGATAGTCAACAACATAGGGTTGCCAGCCAAGAGCCGGATTGGCCTGGATTTCTGAACACTGCCCCAAACCCTTTTGACGCGTTGCGCAGCTTGTTGAGGTTGTTGGGGGAACGTCAGCGCAAACCAACCTTTAATGAAGGTCTCGATCTGGCTGTCGTCCAAGTCCTGAATGCCAAAGTGTGCAAAGCCTGCATCGCGTAATATCTGCTCCTTGTATCCGACAAGCCGCGAGGTAACGACGATCTTCGCTCGCGCGTAACGTTGGGCGAAGCCAGCGATCTCTTGCATAACGCGCTCGCGGTCGCCAGCCTCGAAGATCTCATCCAAGCCATCGAACATCACGAGCGATGAACTATTTTCGAGGTAATCGTGGACTGCATGATCGTCGAGGAACCACTGATCTGTCTTGCCCATGTAGGCCACATATTCAAGAAAGCTATCGCATTCGCCGCGCTCGCGTATGGCATAAAAATCCCGGAGTTCGATTAAGACCGAAAAGGCGCCTTTAAAGGCCAGCGTCCACGGGAGTGGTTGGCCAGTCTGACGGTCAGTCGGCGGCTCGATAACACCCGTTAGCAAATAGCGCAGCAACGTGGATTTGCCTGACCCTGGATCACCTGTGAGCACGAGGAGTCGGTTATTCGGCGCAGCAATCACATCCAAGACTGGTTGCGGCGATTGGTTCACGTAAGTGAGACGGAGCTTCTCGATCTGTTGCTCATCGAGCGCTTCCTCAGTCTCGGTCTTTTCATGAGCACCTTTACTGATACGTTCGGCCAGATCTTTGGGGATTTCAACCGGTGGCGGGTTCTCACGTACATGCTGGGCCACGAACACGTCTCGAATGACCATTCGTCCAGGATCGTCTGCGTAGGCAGGCATTAGGTTTGCGAGATCAACAGGTGAGAATTTGGTGCGCATCCGCTGCGAGTACTTGTCCCGGCGCACCTGCACCTTGACGCCGCCCTGACGTTCAATCAGTTGCTTCAGTTGCTGCAGGTTTTGGGCATTAAGTAACTCACGCAACTCTTTGGATAGGATGAGGCGCTTAGTAGCTTGACGCCGGAAAGCTATGACCACAGTGTTCCACAGTTCATCCGAGGGAAGTTCTTGACCGCCTATCGCTTTCCACCTTTCGCGTAGAACGGTCGGGGATGGTAGATCGTTACTCTCCGGGTTTCGAATAGCGTTCAGCAATTCCTCGGCTACTTTTTTATCTTTAATGAACAGCTTAATTGAAGGTTGGTATTGTTTGAGTTCTCCGTCACTGTAGCCATAACCCTTGATATTGGATAGCAGCATCTCCAGACACGCGCTGAAAGCTTGCTCCATCGCATCCCTGTAAGCGACTTCCACCTTATCGGCCTCGCCAACCTTCTCAAGCCAGCCAAACAGCGACTTCAATTTATCCTTGAGGTAATCCTTGCAGGCTTCGGCGATTAACTCATGAGCTAAGTTGCCGAGAACGACGAGCAACAGTGGGGTAACGAGAGGATCCATGTTGGCAATTTACCTTTCGTAGCTGGGCTATTAGCGGCTGATTGTTGCCAGAGAAAGCAACAGTGAGCGCGGGAATGCTAAATGAGAACGGAAGATGAGCACAAGAGCGAAGCAGGCATGGATAACGCGATTTGGTAGGTGAGCGCCGGCTGGTTTAGTTAGATCGCCGCAAGAATCGCTGCGGTGGTCATAACTTGCGGTAGCCTCACTACTACGTAGGATTCGGGCAGGTTCACGATCATGTCGTCAAAGCGATTTTTAATTTCCGAATGTCTTCGCTCGTAATTTTCGGCGAGTCTAATATCCGTCGTGATTATTGCATCAACCCCGACCTTCTTGCGTTCGACGTCCAGACCGAAGCTGCCATAAGCGAGAACGATTGCATCCTCAGACGAGAACGCGAAGCTCGTCAAGCGTCGGGCCCAACGGCGCAGGTATCGCGCTTTCTTTAACGAACGTGTCTCAGCCAAGAGCGGTGCGGCAAAGATTTCTGTGCGTCGTTTCAGAATATTCGCTGTTTGTTCCGTGATGTAGATCCAATTTGCGATGGTTGCGATATAGGAATAGGAATTTGCTGCTTCTACCTGGAGGACGGTGGGTGTTTTATCCAACGCCATGCGAACGCGGCGTTCGTACACCCGTCGGACAACGCCTTTGTCGAGCAAGACGCTAGTTGGTTGGAAGGTCGAGCTCGTCACTCTCGGCTTCGATTTCGATAGAGTTTGCTTCTTCTCTCCAGAGGGCGTCGCGGTCTCGGTCGCTCAAGCTCTCGTAGCTTTGAGCCTCAGCTTGTGCGAGCAGACGCTGCCTGTCGTCCATTCCGTTCCACCACGTCGAAGTCTTTTCATCGAGACCGCCCTCATAAACGAGCAAGCCTTCAGCAGCCTCTACAAGTGTGATCTCATCGCCTGGGTGCAGACCACGCTTCAGGATAATCTCGGGAGGAATTATGATTTTCCCCTCTGCGTCAACAGTCAATTTTTCCATCGTCGTAAGCCTCGGAATTTGTATACCAAGTTATGGCATCTTACCAAATAAACACCCGATTTCAATTAAGGTGGTAAATAGAAGTCGGCTCCTTGCCCCAACACTAGCGTTTCGGGGAAAATGACCCCACGACAATGGAACACTCGAAACCTTCGCGGCTGATTGTCGGTATTACCGGCGCGACTGGAACTATCTTCGGCGTGCGCATTTTGCAAATGCTGCATGGCTCCGGGGTTGAGACGCACCTGGTGATGAGCAAGTGGGCGCAGCGCACGCTCACGCACGAGACGCCGTACTCCATCAAGCAAGTTCAGGAACTCGCGACGCAGAATTACGGCACCGGTGACCAGGGCGCGGCGATCTCGAGCGGCTCGTTTGTGACGATGGGAATGGTTATCGCTCCCTGCAGCATGCGCACGCTCGCCGCCATCGCGCATGGTTTC
The DNA here is from genome assembly GCA_046732935.1 of Acidobacteriota bacterium. Lineage (GTDB taxonomy): Bacteria > Acidobacteriota > Blastocatellia > Pyrinomonadales > Pyrinomonadaceae > PSRF01. The sequence continues at coordinate 42,578 of JBKPOC010000062.1, forward strand.
GGCGACAACCTCGTACATCGCGCCGCCGACGTCGTTTTGAAAGAGCGACGCAAACTGGTGCTCGTCGTACGCGAGTCGCCCTTCAGTGAGATACATCTCAACAACATGCTGAAGCTGGCGCGCATGGGAGTCGTGATTCACGCACCCGTGCCGGCTTTCTATAATCATCCGCAGAGTCTCGACGACGTGATCAATCACGTGGCGATGCGCGTGGTCGACCAGTTTGATATTCATCTCGACGTCGTGAACCGGTGGGATGGCGTACTCGATCAAAACCGAGCAGGGGAGTAGGAGGAGCAAGTCGTGGGTGAGATGATTGAGTTTCCAGTGAGTGGCGGCAGTATCGAAGGTTACGAGGCCGCGCCGGAGTTGGGCGGTGGTCCAGGTGTGGTAGTGATTCAGGAGTGGTGGGGACTCGTCGATCACATCAAAAAAGTTTGCGACCGTTTCGCAGCCGCGGGTTTCGTAGCCGTCGCTCCCGATCTCTATCACGGCAAGACGACCAAGTCGCCGGACGAAGCCGGCAAGCTGATGATGGCGCTGCGCATCGACGAAGCTGAGAAAGAGTTGGAAGGAGCGGTTAACTATTTACTCAAACACGACGCAGTCACCAGCAAGAAGATCGGAGTCGTCGGTTTCTGCATGGGCGGCGCGTTGTCGCTTTACACCGCGACGAAGAACCCGAACATCGGCGCGAGCGTCGTCTTTTACGGCGGACATCCAAAGGTCAAACCCGATCTGCCGAACCTGCACGCGCCCGTGCTGGGTCTGTACGCCGAGAAGGACGGCTTCGTAACGCCGGCCATAGTGCGAGAGCTCGAGAGCAAATTGAAAGCGCTTGGGAAAGAGATCGAGACCGTGATTTATCCGGGAACGGATCACGCCTTCTTCAACGATTCGCGTCCCGAGGTTTACAACGACGAAGCGGCTGCCGACGCGTGGCAGCGCACAGTTGATTTCCTGAAACACCGATTGCAATGATCCACGCGATCCGTGTCTCCTAGTCGTACCTTTACAAATCAATAAAAGGAAACTTCTGCATGAATAAGTCTACGTGCGCCCGGATGCTATTGTTGATTCTCCTGCCGGTTTATGCGGCTGCTCAGCAACCGTCCCCGTCTCCAACGCCATCTCCTTCCCCGGTCGCGAGCCCCAGCGCGAGCCCGACTCCGACGCCCGATGCGTCGCCAACGCCGCGCGATCCGATGTCGACTCCGACATTCAACGGCCTGCGCCTGAGATCGATTGGTCCAGCTTTCACCTCCGGACGCATCAGCGGTTTCGCCGTCGATCCGGCGAACTCAACGCATTACTTCGTTGCCGTCGCATCAGGCGGCGTGTGGAAGACGACCAACGCCGGCGTCACGTGGACTCCCGTTTTTGACAATGAAGGCTCATATTCGATCGGCGCCATCGCGCTCGATCCGAGGAACCCGCTCACCGTCTGGGTCGGCACCGGCGAAAACAACAGCCAGCGCAGCGTTTCCTACGGCAACGGTCTTTACAAGTCAGACGACGGCGGCCGCACCTGGCGCAACGTCGGTCTCCGGAACTCGGAACACATCGGCCGCATCGCCATCGATCCGAAAGACTCGAACATCGTTTACGTCGCGGCGCAGGGGCCGCTGTGGGGACCGGGCGGCGACCGCGGTCTGTTCAAGACGACCGACGGCGGCAAGACGTGGAAGAACATCCTCAACATCAGCGAGAACACCGGCGTCACCGACGTCGTCGTCGATCCAAACGATCCGAACACCGTCTACTGCGCTTCGTATCAGCGCCGCCGCCACATGTGGACGCTCATCAACGGCGGCCCCGAGAGCGCGATCTACAAGTCGACCGACGCCGGCGCGACCTGGAACAAGCTGCGAGCAGGATTGCCCGCTCAGGTCGATCTCGGACGCATCGGACTCGCCATCTCGCCCGTCGATTCGAACGTGATCTACGCGACAGTCGAAGCCGCGGACCGTCGCGGCGGCATCTTTCGTTCAGCCGATCGCGGCGGAAGCTGGGAACGGCGCAACGAGTTTGACGCGACGGCGATGTACTACGCGCGCATCGTCGCCGATCCGAAAGACGTGGATCGCATCTACGTCATGAACGTGTTCCTGATGGTATCCGACGACGGCGGCCGCACCATCCGTCGACTCGGCGAACGTAACAAGCACGTCGACAATCACGACATCTGGATCGATCCGCAGAACACGGACCACTACCTGGTCGGCTGCGACGGCGGCATCTATGAGAGTTTCGATCGCGGCCAGACCTGGGACTTCAAACAGAACCTTCCAATCGCGCAGTTTTACGACATCGCGACCGACAACGCGAAGCCGTTCTATAACATCTACGGCGGGACGCAGGACAACTTCAGCTTCGGCGGCCCGTCGCGCACGCGCAGCGCGTCCGGCATCACAAACGCAGACTGGTTCGTCACGGCCGGCGGCGATGGTTTTCGTTCGCAAGTCGATCAGGAAGATCCGAACACTATCTACGCCGAGTCGCAGAACGGCGGCCTCGTCCGCTTCGACAAACGCACCGGCGAACGCATCAGCATTCAACCGCAACCGCTTCACGGCGAAGATCCATTGCGCTGGAACTGGGACTCGCCGTTCATCATCAGTCCTCACTCTCACACGCGTCTGTACTTCGCCGCGGACAAACTCTTCCGCAGCGACGACCGCGGCGATAGTTGGACACAGGTCAGCGGCCAGCTCTCGCGCGATCTGGATCGCGACAAACTGCCGGTGATGGGAAAGATCTGGGGCGTTGACGCCGTTGCGAAAAACGCTTCGACCGCTTTCTTCGGCAACGCTTCGACCGTGGCGGAGTCGCAGAAGAAAGAAGGACTGATCTACGTCGGCACTGACGACGGCTTGGTCCAGGTCACGGAAGACGGCGGCAAGAACTGGCGCAAGATCGAGAAGTTTCCCGGCGTCGCAGACATGGCTTACGTCAGCCGCGTCATCACTTCAAATCATGATGCGAACACGGCGTACGTCAGTTTCGACAATCACCAGAACAGCGATTTCAAACCATATCTGCTGAAGACGACTGACGCAGGCCGCACGTGGACGTCGCTGAGCTCGAACCTGCCGAAGAACGGTCCGGTGCTGGCAATCGCGGAAGACAACGTCAATCCGAACCTGCTCTTCGTCGGCACCGAGTTCGGTCTGTGGTTCTCGGTCGACGGCGGACAGAAGTGGGTTCAACTAAAAGGCGGCATGCCGACGATCGCCGTTCGCGATCTCAACATTCAGAAACGCGAGAACGATCTCGTCGTCGCCACGTTCGGACGCGGGATCTACATCCTCGACGACTACACGCCGCTGCGCATGGTCAAACCGGAAATGCTGCGACAAGAGGCGGCCGTGTTTCCGATGAAAGACGCGTTGATGTACATCCAGTCGCAGCCGCTTGGCGGACGCGGCAAGAGTTTTCAGGGCGAACGTTTCTACACCGCCGACAATCCGCCGTTCGGCGCGACCGTCACGTGGTTCCTGAAAGAACCCATCAGGACGAAGAAGGAAAAACGGCAGGAGACGGAACGCGAAGCTGACAGGCGAGGCGCGCCTGTCGGCTGGCCCACTCGCGAGCAACTGCGTGCGGAAGAAGAGGAGGACGCGCCTGCCGTCGTGATCACGATCACGGATTCCAGCGACCGCGTCGTGCGGCGGCTGACGGGGCCCGTCGGCGCCGGGATGCAGCGACTCACGTGGGACCTGCGTTACCCGGCCGCGAACCTCCCCGCGCCGCCGCCACCCGACGTCGATCCGGATTTTGAGCCGCCATCTGGGCCGTTAGTCATGCCGGGTACGTATAAGGCAACAGTGGCGAAGAGAGTGGATGGAGTTTTGACGCAGTTGGGGACGCCGCAGACGTTCCAGGTCGTAGTGGAGGGGCAGGAGACTATGTCGGCCACCGACCGCGCCGCGCTCGTCGAGTTTCAGCAGAAAGCGTTGCGTTTGCAGCGGGCGGTCAGTGGCGCGACGCAGGCCGCGAACGCGTTGAGGCCGAGGCTAACAGCGATCAAACGCGCGATCTCCGAAACGCCGTCGTTACCGCCTGCGTTGTATGACAACGCACTGGAGCTTGAAAAACGCACCAACGACATCATTCGCGCCTTGTCGGGCGACGCCGAGGCGCGCCGCCGAAACATGATCACGCCGCCGTCGATCAACGAGCGAGTCGGTTACGTCGTCGGCGCGCAACGCATGTCGATTTCGCGGCCGACGCAGACGCAGCAGAACCAGTATTCGGCTGCCGCTCGCGATTTCGAAGGCGTGTTGGCCCAGTTGCGGCAGTTGATCGAAGTCGATCTGGCGCGCTTGGAGAAACAGTTGGAGGCAGCAGGCGCGCCGTGGACACCCGGCCGCGTTCCCGAGTGGCGCGATCAGTAAGGAGCCGACATGAAACGACATCTGCTCAATCTGGGACTCGTTTTATCAGTGCTCTTGTTGTGCGTGTCAGCGCATGCACAGACGATCACGGACAAAGTGAAGGGGATGGAGAAGTTTCCCGGCTTCTTCACCTTTTACTGGGACGCGAAGGCGGGAAAAGTCTGGCTCGAGATCGACAAGTGGAACACGGAGTTTCTGTACGTCGAATCTCTTCCGGCCGGCATCGGGTCGAACGACATCGGGCTCGATCGCGGCCAACTCGGCAACAGTTCCATCGTTCGTTTCGACCGCACTGGCCCACGCGTGTTGCTCGTCGCGGCCAACTATCGTTTCCGCGCCACGACTAACAACGCGGACGAACGAGCCGCCGTAAAAGACGCTTTCGCGGAATCGACGCTGTGGGGCTTCGAAGTTGCCGCGGAAGAAGCCGGACATGTCCTGGTTGACGCCACGTCGTTTTACTTGCGCGACGTTCACCAGGTCACAAACACGCTGCAACAGCAACAGCAAGGCAACTACCGCTTGGACGCTACGCGCAGCGCGTTCTATCTGCCAAACATGAAGAACTTCCCGCAGAACACGGAAGTAGAAACGACGCTGACGTTCACGGGCGAACCGCAGGGGCAATTCGTTCGACAGGTCGTCCCGGTGCCTGAATCGATCACGGTGCGCGAGCGGCATTCGTTCGTTCAACTTCCGCCTGCCGGTTTCAAGCCGCGCGTGTTCGATCCGCGCGCCGGCTATTTCGGCATTGAGTACATGGACTTCGCGACGCCGATCGAGGAGCCGATAACCAAGCGCTTTATCGCGCGCCATCGCCTGCAAAAGAAAGATCCGTCTGCGCCGGTGAGCGAAGCCGTCGAACCGATCGTCTATTACGTCGATCGCGGCGCGCCCGAACCGGTTCGTTCAGCGTTACTCGAAGGCGCGCGCTGGTGGAGTCAGGCGTTTGAAGCACTCGGCTACAAGAACGCCTTCCGCGTCGAGGTGATGCCGCCGGAGGTCGATCCGATGGACGTGCGTTACAACGTCATTCAGTGGGTGCATCGATCGACTCGCGGTTGGTCGTACGGCAGTTCGCTTGTCGATCCGCGGACCGGCGAGATCATTCAAGGACGCGTTTCGCTCGGATCCTTGCGCGATCGCCAGGACTTCCTGATCGCCGAAGGCCTGCTGGCGCCGTACAACAACACGCGGACCGCGTCGCCAAAGCTGATCGAGATGGTGCTCGCGCGTTTGCGCCAACTGGCCGCGCACGAGGTGGGCCACACGTTGGGACTGCAACACAACTACGCCGCGAGTCCCGTCAATCGCTCGTCGGTGATGGACTATCCCGCGCCGCGCGCAAAACTCGACGCCAATGGTCTACCGGATCTGACAGAAGCTTATGCAACCGGCATCGGCGAATGGGACAAGGTCGCCATCGCCTACGGCTACCAGGACTTTCCCCCGGGAACCAACGAAGGACAGGCGCTCGACGCGACATTGAGCTCCGCGTTCGCGCGCGGGTTGATGTATTTGACCGATCAGGACGCGCGTCCGGCGAGCAGCTCGAGCTCGGTGGCCCATCTCTGGGACAACGGCACGAACGTCATCGACGAGCTTGGCAACGTGATGAAGGTGCGTGCCGCGGCGTTGCGACGCTTCGGCGAGAACAACATTCGCGAGGGAGCGCCGCTGGCGACGATCGAAGAAGTGCTGGTGCCAATCTACATGTATCACCGTTACCAGGTCGAAGCGGCGGCGAAGGTGATCGGCGGCCAGGACTACACGTTCGGTCTCAAAGGCAAAGGCGATCGCCTGCCGCAGATCGTCGCGCCTGAAGAACAGCGGCGCGCGCTCGCGGCAGTGCTCGACACGCTCAAGCCCGAAGCATTGTCGCTGCCCGAGCCGTTGTTGCGTTTGATCCCGCCGCGTCCCGTGGGTTATCCGCGCAATCGCGAACTGTTTCGCACGCGAACGCAGCCCGTGTTCGACGCCCTGGCGCCGGCGGAAGCCATTGCCGATCATGTCAGCGGGTTTTTACTGAATCAGGAGCGGGCTGCTCGCCTGGTCCAGTTTCATGCACGCGATCAGCGCAACCCCGGTCTCGGCGAAGTCATCGACAAGATTCTGACAGCAACTTGGAAAGCGCCGGCAGCGAACGGCTACGGCGGCGAGATCCAGCACACCGTGAAGGCGATCATACTCGCCGACTTGATGTCGCTGGCGGCGAACGAGCGAGCGTCGAATGAAGTTCGCGCAATCGCGTCGTGGAAAGTGGACCAATTGAAGAGTTGGCTCGCGCTGCAACGCCGCGCGACGATGGATGAAAACCAGCGCGCGTTTGTTTATTACGCGCTCGAACAGATCAAACGTTTCCAGGACGATCCGAAGAAGATGAACCTCACACAGCCTCAAGCGCCGCCCGATGGCCAACCGATTGGAATGTCTATCGGATTTGACGACTGTGGCTGTGTTTATCTGCCATGTTTACGGTAGCATTGGGGGGCTTTATGCAAGGATCCGAAGAGTACGTCGGCGCAACACTTGACGACAAATACCGCCTCGAACAGATGTTGGGACGCGGCGGCATGGGTGCGGTTTATCTGGCAACGCACCTCGGGACCGAACGGTACGTCGCGCTGAAACTGATCTCGCCTCGGTTCATGCGCAATACGGAGTTTGTCGAGCGCTTCAAACGCGAAGCGCGCGCCGCGGGACGGCTGCGGCATCCGAACGTCGTCGACGTCACCGACTTCGGTTTTGCGCGCGTGAACGACGGCCAGGTCGCTTACCTGGTGATGGAGTATCTCGACGGGTGCACGCTGGGTGACGTGCTTGCCGAGGAGAAGCGTCTGCCGCTCGAGTGGGTGGCCGACATTCTCGAGCAGGTCTGTTCAGCCGTCTACGAAGCGCACCAGCAGGGAATCGTCCATCGCGATCTGAAGCCTGACAACATCTGGCTCGAACCTAACCGGCTCGGGAGTTATCGCGTCAAGGTGCTGGATTTTGGTATTGCGAAACTCGGCACGGCCGCTGCTGTCGCGACGCCAGACGACGACGCCACGTCGACCATTATCGATAACGTCTCCGCCGAACGCGCGTCGGAAGCGAGGACGATGATTCCGGGCGCAAACCTCGAAACAGAGACGTTGATGCGTCCCGGCGGCGAGGCGGTCGGCACGGTGCTTCAGAACGAGAAGCTCACGCAGGCGGTGCCTCCCGACGAAGAAGACGGAACGTTACTCTTCGGCGACAACACGCACGCGGCAGCACAACACGAGCACCTCACGGCCGCACAAGGACCAGCGCTGACGCGCGTCGGCGCGATCATGGGAACGCCGCTCTACATGTCGCCCGAACAATGCGGCGGCGGGTACGTCGACACGCGATCCGATATCTACAGTCTGGGCGTAATTGCTTACCAGATGCTCGCGGGCGAACCGCCGTTTGCGGGTAACACGTCGATAGTGATGCTGGCGCATCGCGAGGCAAAGCCAACTGACTTACACGAACGGTCAGGGAAGAAGATTCCGAAGCGAGTGTCGGGAGTCGTGATGTCGGCGCTTTCGAAGAACCCTGCCGAGCGTCCGGCGACGGCCTTTGCGTTAGCCAGCGCTTTGCGCGGTCAGAGCGAAGGGGTCGGCGCGCTCTATCGTCGAGCCTTTTCGCTGTACAGCGAATACTTTCCGAAGTTTTTGAAGCTGAGTTTTATCGCTCACATCCCGGTGATTGTGACAACGATCCTGACGATTGCTTTACTCGTCACCGCTAATGCTTTGCCCCACGGTGGAACGGCTCAAATAATCGTTCTGGCTTGCGGCAGGGCGATACTCGGCATCTTGAAGGCGCTGTCTTTATTTGTCGCTGGTGGTGTGATTTCGGGAGTAACCGCGGTCATCATCACGCAACTGAGTGCCGCTCCTTTGCGACCCGTACGGCTTCGACCCGCGTTTCAGGTCTTGCGGAAGCGATGGCGTCCATTCCTGAAGACGATGATCCGGGTAACGTTGTGGATGATCCTCGGGTTTATCATGCTGGTGATCCCGATGTTCGTCATACTGGTCCGTTATTCACTGTACGCGCCGGTAGTACTGATCGAGGGACTCGAGAAAAAAGCCGCCATGCGGCGAGCGCGCGAACTGGCGTCCCGCTCATGGCGCACGATCATCATCGTCACAATACTTCAAATCGTAATCCCGGCCACTATCAGCGGCATCATCACCGGGCTTGTCGTAGCGAGTTTCAGGATCAAGCTCGAAACTCTTTCCTATCGCATCTTTGAACAATTCATCGGCTTGATTCAGATCTTCATCGCACCGCTGATATCGATTGTGCCGGCGCTGCTGTACATCAAGATGCGACAGTTGGGCGGTGAGTCGCTGAGTTCCGCGCTGAGTCAGATGGAAGAGGGCGAGGCCGAGCACAGCAAATGGAAGCAGCGCATGCGCACCCGCCTCAGTCTGCACACACCCATCAGCCAGAAGACGACGACGGGCGGTTGACGGCACGCGCGTTCAAAATATCGTACGGGCGTTTGAGACAGCGTAAGTGCGGTTTCGAAAGTGGGATTTGAGGAGTCCCGCAAGCGAAACGATCGTTGTCGATTTTTACGATCTGTGTTTGAGTTTACGGTCGAAACGCGGATTTTTGGCGGATTTGCCCGCTGGCACGGGCTTTGATTCGCTGCCATCGAGGAGAACTGTATTAGTCGTGCGTGAAGTTTGTGTCTAGTTTGATCCGTATCATTCTTCGCGCGCGCATCGCCGCTCTCTCAACAGGCTATTACAGCTCTCCACAAATTTTTTTGAAGAAGTTGCATTATGGATATCAAGCGCCCCCCCAAATCGAAGATTAAGAAGAAGATCAAGATGGGAATCTTGATCGTGGTCGGGCTTATCGCCATCGGCGGTATCACTTACGCCCTCGCGAAACTCAAACCGGCCGCCTTCACCGTCGAAAAATCGACCGCCGTGATCGAGACTGTCAAACGGGGCGAAATGGTGCGTGATGTCCGTGGCAACGGGACTCTGGTGCCGGAAGTGACCCGCTGGGTCCCGGCGCCGGCCCAGGGACGCGTCGAGACGATCCTGCTCCAGGCGGGCGTCACGGTTGAGCCAGCGACCGTGATCGCTGAACTCTCGAACCCGCAGATGGAGCAACAGGCCACCGATGCTGACTTTCAGGTAAAAGCGGCCGAAGCGGACGCGGAAAACCTGAAGGTAAAGCTCGAAAGCGACACGATGACGCAAAAGTCCGCCATCGCGACCATCAACGCGCAGTACAGCCAGGCCAAGCTACAACTCGACGCGGATGAAATCCTTTATAAACAGCAACTGATTGCCGAGCTTCAGATCAAGATTTCGCGCGTCAACGTCGCCGATCTTGCGAACCGGCTGAAAGTCGAACAGGAACGTTTGGCCGTCAGTGCGAAGTCAACGCGCGCGCAACTGAACGCGGCGTCATCGCGGCTGGAACAGTTGAAAGTGTTGGCGAAGTTGAAACGCGACCAGGTCGAGGCGTTGAAAGTGCGCGCGGGCACGGCTGGCGTGCTGCAACAGGTTTCAGTGCAGGTCGGACAACAGGTTGAACCGGGCGTGAATATCGCCCGCGTTGCCGATCCGACTTCACTCAAGGCTGTGTTGCGAGTCGCCGAAACGCAGATTAGTGGCGTCCGCGTCGGACAGCCCGTCATCGTCGATACGCGCAATGGCACGATTCAAGGCAAGGTTTCGCGAATCGATCCCGCGGCGCGTGAAGGCACGGTCGAGATCGACGTTTCGCTGGCAGCGCCTTTGCCGGCCAGTGCGCGTCCCGACCTGAGTGTCGACGGAACGATCGAGCTCGAGCGACTGCAAGACGTGTTGAAGGTCGGCCGTCCTGCGTTTGGCCAGGCATACCAAACCGTCCAGATGTTTGTCCTGACGCCCGATGGTAGTGAGGCAGTGCGCCGGCCGGTGAAGCTGGGCGCCAACTCCGTGAGCACCGTTCAGATACTCGAAGGGCTGCGTGAAGGCGAGCAGGTAATCATCTCCGACACGTCGCCGTACGATGCTTACGACCGAATCCGGATTCGTTGATAAGCGGCTTGCTTTAGGCGAGTCGCCCTGTGATGGAGTCAGTACCACCTGCGATAGCGGGTGGGTCAGCCGTCAACCACCCACCCGCTATCGCAGGTGGTACTGACCTCATGTTTTAGAGACCCGATGCCATGGAAATCGGGTCTGTGGTGTTCACTTTAAAAGGTTTACGTAAACAACATTTCAAGGAGTGAGCGATGAGTGCATCCGAGCCCCTAATCCATCTCGCCGACGTCAAAAAGGTGTTCTACACGGACGAAGTAGAAACCCACGCACTTTCGGGTATCCACCTCGACATCAAACAAGGCGAGTATGTTTCCATTGCCGGGCCTTCAGGCTGCGGCAAATCTACCCTTTTGTCGATTCTCGGTTTGCTCGATACGCCGACCGAAGGCCAGTACATTCTCAACAATCATCCCGTCGAGAACCTGTCGCTGTCCGAACGCGCGCGTATTCGCAACCGTGAAGTCGGTTTTATCTTTCAGAGCTTCAACTTGATCGGCGATCTCACGGTTTATGAGAACGTCGAGCTGCCGTTGACTTATCGCGGCATGAGTTCGAGCGAACGAAAGAAGCGGGCCACCGAAGCGCTCGAGCGCGTCGGCATGGCGCACCGCGCGAAGCACTTGCCGAGCCAGTTGTCCGGCGGTCAACAGCAGCGCGTCGCCGTTGCTCGCGCAGTGGGCGGACAGCCGAGCATCCTGCTGGCAGACGAGCCAACCGGAAACCTCGACTCCACTAACGGCGAGGCCGTGATGGAGTTGATGCGCGAGCTGCATCGCGGCGGCGCCACCATCTGCATGGTGACGCACGATCCGCGCTACGCTCAGCACGCCGATCGCATCGTCCATCTGTTCGACGGATTGATCGTCGAAGAAGAAGCCGGCGCGGATCGACGCGAGATCCAGGAAGCCAAGCGCGAACTGGCTGAGAGCGGCTTCGGAGCGATTCAATGATCAGTTTGCGGGGCGTCGAAAAAGCTTTTCCCCATGGTCCGACTAAGACGTACGTCCTGCGCCGGATCGATCTAGACATCAAGCCGGGTGAGTTCGTTTCGATCATGGGCCCGTCGGGGGCCGGGAAGTCGACGCTGCTGCACATCCTGGGAATGCACGACCAGTCATGGACCGGTGAGTATTACTTCGACGACACGCCGGTCCACAAGCTCGACGGTAAGAAACGCGCTGCGTTGCGCAATCAGAACATCGGGTTTGTGTTTCAGAGTTATCACCTGCTCGACGATCAGACCGTGTTCGAGAACCTCGAGTTGCCGCTCTCTTATCGCGACGTGAGCAAGAAAGATCGGCAGTCGATCGTTTGCGACACGCTCGATCGTTTTCAGATGGTGGGCAAGAAGGATCTGTTTCCGACTCAACTCTCGGGTGGTCAGCAGCAGCTCGTCGGGATTGCGCGAGCGGTCGTTGCCAACCCGCGAATAATCTTGGCTGACGAGCCGACCGGAAATCTTCATTCAGCCCAGGGCAAAGAGATCATGGACATGTTCAAGCGTCTGAACGAGGAAGGCACGACGATTGTCCAGGTCACGCACTCGGAGACGAATGCCGCTTACGGCAATCGCATCGTGCGGCTCGAAGACGGCTGGATCGTGAACGGCCACTAACGTCTAACCTGCAGTTGCTCAAAACCGCAATCCATTGACCAGCGAGCGATCGTCTGCTCGATCGTTGATGTCACTCGTGTGCCTGCGTTGTTGTTGAATCCGTGTTCTTGCTGGAGAAGCTATGGACGCCTTCCTGAACGACATCCGTTACGCCTTCCGCAACCTGATCAAACGTCCCGGGTTTACGCTTATTGCCGTCGTCACGCTCGGTCTGGGTATCGGAGCGAACAGTGCCATCTTCAGTGCGATCCACGCGCTGCTGCTGAAGCCGCTTGCTTTTCCGGAGCTCGATCGAGTCGTCGCCGTCTGGGACACGATGCCGAGCCGCGGCGTGTTGCACAACGAAGTCACGATGGCCAATTACCTCGATTGGCGCGCGCAGTACCAGTCGTTCGAACAACTCGGTCTCTACCGCTGGTGGAACGCAAACATCACCGGCAACGATCAACCGGAACGCCTCCAGGGCTTTCTCGTCACCGCCAACTTCATCGACGTGACCGGCGTGAAGCCGATCATGGGCCGCAACTTCACCGAAGAAGAAAATCAACCCGGCAAAGACCGCGTGGCGATCATCACGCACAGCCTCTGGCAGCATCGCTTCAACGGCGATCCAAACATTCTCAACAAGACGATCACCATCAACAGCATCCAGCGCACGGTGATCGGCGTGATGCCTGAACGTTTCAACTTCCCGAAAGGCGCGGAAATCTACGCGCCGCTCCCGCTGACGCCGGAAGTGATGCGCAGCCGCGACAATCACAGTTACTACGTTATCGGCCGGCTCAAACCCGGCGTCTCGGTCCAGAGTGCGCAAGCAGAGACTGACAACATTACGGCCCGTCTCGCGCAACAGTACCCGAACACGAACACGGGCTGGGGCGCGGCTGTCTATCCAATCGTCGCCGACACCGTGCGGCAGTACGACACCGCATTGTGGGTGATGATGGGCGCCGTCGGTTTCGTGCTGCTGATCGCGTGCGCAAACGTCGCCAACCTGATGCTTGCGCGCGCCACCGGACGTCAAAGAGAGATCGCGTTGCGCGCGGCGTTGGGCGCGAGCCGCTGGCGCATCATGCGGCAGTTGCTTACGGAGAGCGTCATGGTCGCTCTGCTCGGCGGTTTGTTCGGCGTGCTCATCGGCTTCTGGGGCGTCGATGCGTTGCGCGCTTCAAACCCCGGCGACGCGGCGCGGTTTGCTCCCGGATGGTATCAACTGGGAATGAACTTCCCGGTCTTGCTCTTCACGCTGGCTCTCTCGCTCTTCAGCGGACTTTTATTCGGACTCGCGCCGGCGTGGCAGGTCTCGCGGCCCAATCTCAACGACGCGTTGAAAGAAGGCGCCCGTCAAAGCTCCGGCAGTTCGCACCGCTTGCGAAGTTCGCTGGTTGTTTTCGAAGTCGCACTGTCGCTCATGTTGCTCGTCGGCGCGGGCTTGCTGGTCAGAAGTTTTCTGTCGCTGCTCAAGACAAATCCCGGTTTCAATCCCGACAACGTGATGACGATGAGTCTCATGCTGCCGTCGGCGAAGTACAAGACCGACGCGCAACGAGAGGCCTTCTTCACCGATCTCGTCCAACACCTGAGAACTGTCCCCGGCGTTAATTCAGCCGCGGTCGTCAACTATCTCCCGCTTGGCGGTGCGAATTCGTCCGATTCTTATCTCGTCGAAGGTGAAGCTGAGCCACCGCCCGGCCAGGAATTCGAAGGCCGTTACCGCGTCGCGACCCCGGACTATTTCCAAACGATGCGCATTCCGATCATCAAGGGCCGCAGCTTTACCGAGCAGGACAAAGCCGGCGCGCCGCCGGTCGTGATCGTCAACGAAACGCTCGCGCGCAAACACTGGCCGGGACAGGATCCGCTCGGCAAACGCATTCGCTTCTACGGTCCAATCGAGAAAGCGCCGTGGATGCAGGTCGTCGGCGTGATCGAAGACGTTAGACACGAACTTACAGAGCCCGTCGTTCCCGAGTACTACCTGCCATTCGCGCAAGACCCGTGGCCTGGCATGGTGTTGGTCGCGCGGACAAACGTCGAACCCGCAGCGCTCGCCGGAGCGTTGCGGCAACAAGTTTGGGCCATCGACAAGGACCAGCCTGTGTTCGACGTGCGCACGATGCAGGAAGTCCGTTCAGCATCGGTGACGCTGTACTCGTTCTCGTCAGTGACGCTGGGGATCTTCGCCGGCGTGGCGTTGTTGCTCGCATCGATCGGCATCTACGGCGTGATGGCGTTCGCGGTAACGCAACGGACGCAGGAAATCGGCATTCGCATCGCGCTCGGCGCGCGCGCCGGCGACGTTTTGAAGTTGGTAGTCAAACATGGAATGAAGCTGGCGCTGTTGGGAATCGCGCTCGGGCTTGCCGGCTCGTGGGCCCTGACGCGTTTCATGGCGAAACTGCTCGTCGGCGTGAAGGCGACGGATCTATTGACGTTCGCGATCGTCTCCGCGTGTTTGTTCGTCGCCGCATTGCTCGCGTGCTATTTGCCCGCGCGCCGCGCGACGAAGGTCGATCCATTGATCGCGCTCAGATACGAATAGATGAGAGGGACGGAGATGGGGAGACTGGGAGAAGGGGAGAAAGGGAGACAGGGAGAAACGGAGAAAACACGAGCGTGGCATCTCGTCTCCGTTTCTCCCCATCCCCGCATCCCCCTGTCCCCAATCCCCCGTCGCCCGCTCACGTAAATAGGGGGTTAATGTGGGTTCACTCTGGCGAGACATTCGCTACGGCGTCCGGATGTTGATCAGGAAGCCCGGTTTCACTGTCGTCGCCGTCGTGACGCTGGCGCTCGGGATCGCGGCAACAACGGCGACGTTCACCGTCGTCGATGCTGTCCTGCTGCGTAAACTTCCCGTTGCCGATCCGGATCGCGTCGTCGTAATTCACAACCAACTGCCGAAGATAAACCTGCCCCGCTCGGCAGTGTCGGCGCTTCATTATCTCGACTACACCCGGCAAACAGACGCCTTCGCCTCGACCGCGGCTTTCATCACTCAGAATTTCAATCTGAGCGGCGTCAGCATTCCCGAACGTTTGCAGGCGGGCCGAGTTACTGCGACGTTCTTTCCCACGTTGGGCGTAAATCCAGCGGCGGGCCGTTTCTTCATCCCGGAAGAAGACAGGATCGGCAACGAACGCGCAGTCGTACTGAGCACGGCTCTTTGGAAACGACTCTTCGCATCCAATCCTTCGATCCTCGACAGCTCCATTCAACTCAACGCGAACAGTTACCGCATCGTCGGCGTCGCGCCAGAAGGTCTACAGGAGATGTATCCGAACATCGATCTGTGGGTGCCGATGGCTTTCACGCCGCGCGAGCTTTCGGAAGAACGCCGCGGCAGCCTCGCCTACACGATGTTGGCGCGTTTGAAACAAGGCACGACGCTCCAGCAAGCGCAGACCAGCATGACGGCGATCGCGCACAACATGGCGGGCACGGATCCCGACATCTTCAATATCGAAGTGCGTTCGTTGACGGATGAATACGTCAGCGACGTGCGTAAGCCGCTGTTCGTGCTGCTATGTGCCGTGATCGCGGTGCTCTTGATCTCATGTGTGAACGTCGCAAACCTGCTGCTGGCCCGCGCGACCGTGCGCGGTCACGAGATCGCAGTGCGTGCTGCTCTCGGCGCCGGCAGAAGCCGCATCGTTCGCCAACTGCTGACCGAAAGTTTGCTCATCGCATTGATTGGCGGCGTCCTCGGAATGTTGCTCGCGGTGTGGGGCACGAAAGTGTTGCTCGCGCTCGCGCCTTCAGAACTGCCGCGACTCTCGGCAGTTCAAGTCGATCTCAGGATACTGTTGCTGACCATTGGCGCGTCGCTCGTGTGCGGCGTGATCTTCGGGTTGGTTCCGGCCCTGACTGCGTCGAAAACAAACCTCGTCAGTTCACTCAAGGAATCTGAACGCACTGACTCCGGTACGCGTCAACGGTTGCGCCGGACGTTCGTCGTGGCGGAAGTCGCGATCGCGCTGGTGCTGCTGATCTCCGGCGGACTGCTGGTGCGAAGCTTCGGCAAACTGCTCGAGGTGCGGCCCGGTTTCGATCCGCAGAACACGCTCACGCTGCGAATGACGCTTCCGGGCGAGCAATACAACAGGGCTGTCAAGGTCGCGGCGTTCTACGATCAGGTGCTCGCACGCGTGTCTGCTTTACCAGGCGTGCAACACGCAGCCGCCGCATATCAGACTCCGTTCACACCCGGCGCTGATAATTCAATGTTCTCCATTCGCGACCGTCACGCCCGGCCTGGCGATCCTCCGCCGCACGCCGACTACGCGTTCGTCTCGTCTGACTATTTTCCAACTATCGGACTGCCGATTCTCAAAGGACGCGGTTTCCAGCCGGCGGACATGCGTGCGGGCAATTATTTTGCTCCGAACTCCGTCGCCATCGTCGACGAAGAATTAGCGCGGCGCTTCTGGCCCAACGGCGACGCACTCGGCGGTGGCATCAGTTGGAGCGAAACAGGCCCGTGGGCCACCATCGTCGGCATCTGCGCAACGGCGAGGTTGAGTGACCTCACAAAAGAGTCGAAGGGGACGTTCTATCTTCCGGCTTACACCGCCACGTCAACTCTCGCGGTCCGTACCGCGGGAGATCCCCGGCTGCTTGCTGGAGCAATACGCGACCAGGTGCTCGCAGTCGATCCGAATCAACCAGTCTACGACGTGAAGACGATGGAACAGCGAGTGGCGCTCACGTTGGAAACGCGCCGCTTCGCGGTCGTGCTGCTCGGGATCTTCGGAGCGCTCGCGTTATTGCTGGCCGCGATTGGTTTGTACGGCGTGCTCGCGTTTGCGGTGTCGCAACGGACTCGCGAGATCGGAATTCACATGGCGCTCGGCGCGCGCACTCGCGACGTCTTGTTGATGGTCATCAGGCAGGGAATGGCCCTCGTCCTGCTGGGCGTTGTCTTCGGCGTAGCCGGCGCGTACGCGCTGACGCGAACCATTCGCAGCTTGTTGTTCGAAGTCGGCGCGACTGATCCGCTGACGTTCCTGCTGGTCCCCCTGTTACTCGCAATCGTCGGATTCATCGCGTGCTATCTCCCGGCGCGCCGAGCGACGAAGGTCGATCCATTGGTCGCGCTGAGGTATGAGTGATGGAAAACTTATTTAAAGATCTGCGTTACGGACTTCGAGGGTTGTTCAAGCGGAAGGCGTTTGCCGCGATCGCCGTGCTGACGCTCGCACTCGGCATCGGCGCGAACACCGCCATCTTCACGCTCGTCAATGCGGTGCTGCTCAAAACCCTGCCGGTGAGCAATCCGCACGAGTTGGTGCTTTTCAGCGATATGACCGGGGAGGGAACGTCAATCGAAGACTCGCCGCGCACGGGTCAATGGCAGCGCTTCTCTTACGAGTCGTACAAGTACTTTCGCGACCACAACGATTCATTTCAGGAGCTCGCCGCACTTCGCAGCGGCAGCAGCCGTCTGAGCGTCCGCCAAACTGATTCGCAAGCCAACGCTGCCGCACGCGCATCAGGCCAACTCGTTTCCGGAAATTATTTTTCACTCCTCGGCGTGCACGCGATGCGCGGTCGCGTGCTGACGCCTGACGACGACAAACCAAACGCAGAGCCGGCGGCAGTCATCAGTTATCGCTACTGGGAAAAACAGTTGAACAGCGACCCGTCCGCTGTCGGTAAACGCCTCATCATCAATGGCACGAACTTCACGGTCGTCGGCGTCACGCCGCGCGAGTTTTTTGGCGAACGAGTGAGGCGTCCGCCTGACTTCTGGCTGCCGCTCGCGTTTCATCCGCAGATCGAACTGCGCCCGTCGTATCTCGACAACAACCAGGTCTACTTTCTAATGATCCTGGGCCGCCTCAAACCCGGCGTGACGATTCAACAGGCGCAGGCGAACATAAACCTCAACCTGCGGCAGTTTCTGACCGACCAAGCCGGTAGCCAACTGACCGATGATCGAAAACTCGGCATTCAGAACACGTACGCGACGCTGGTCGACGGCAGCGGCGGCATCTCCGGACTGCGAAGACTCTACTCGACGCCGTTGCAGATGCTGATGGCCATCGTCGGCATGGTGCTGTTGATCTCGTGCGCGAACGTGGGAAGTCTGCTGTTGTCGCGTGCTGCTTCGCGCAAAGCCGAGATCTCGCTGCGCATGGCGTTGGGCGCAACGCGCTGGCGCATCGTTCGCCAACTGCTGACCGAGAGCATGTTGCTCGCAGTCATCGGCGGAGTGTGCGGCGTGTTGTTGGCCCAGTGGGGCGTGACTGTGCTCGTCAACCTCGTCGCGAAAGACGCGCCGCTCGATACGCGAGTTGACCTGGGCGTACTCGCATTCACGGCCGGCGTTTCCCTCGTGGCTGGCCTGTTGTTCGGGCTCGTGCCCGCGCTCCAGGCAAGCAGAATGGACCTCTCGCTGGCAATGAAGGAAAAGAGCCGCGCGAGTTGGTTGACGGGTAACCGGTACCTGCGCATCAGTCTTTCCGCCGCTTTGGTCGTGATGCAGGTCGGCATCTCGATGGTGTTGCTCACCGGCGCGGGATTGTTCGCGCGCAGTCTCGTGAAACTGCAAAACGAAGACGTCGGTTTCAATCGCAGCAACATGTTGCTCGTCGGCGTCGATCCCCGACTCGCCGGATATAAACCGGCCGAGCTCCCGCTGCTTTATCAACAGATCCTCGATCGCGTGAGCACTGTGCCTAACGTGCAGTCCGTGTCGATGGCGACCTATGCGCCGTTGAGCGGCACGCAGCGCAGCAGCAGCATCAAGGTGCCGGGATTCGTACCCCAGCCGGACCAGAACTCGGATGTCGAAGACGTTCTGGTTGGTCCAAACTACGCGAAGACGCTTGGCATCCCCATCCTGCGTGGGCGCGAGATCGAGAGTCGCGACACTGCGCCAGGACCGCGCGTCGCCGTCGTTAACGAGGCATTTGTCGAACAATTCTTCAAAGGCCAGGAGCCAATAGGCAAGCAGTTCACGTTTGACGACGACACGGACAACGGCGAATCAGTCGAGATTGTGGGCGTGGTTGGCGACATCAAGTCGGAAGACACGCGCGAGCCCGTACATCCCGCCGTCTACCGCCCGATTCTTCAGATCCAGGACCAGTCGGCTTACTCCGTCACGCTTCAGATTCGCACCCTGAACGATCCGGCTCCGACGACTGCGCCGGTGCGGCAGATGCTCAAGCAGATCGACGACAAGCTGCCGGTCTACGACGTCATGACAATGCAGGAACAGATGCGGGCAAACCTGGGCCAGGATCGGCTGATTGCGCAGTTGGTGAGTTTCTTCGGCGCGTTGGCCCTCATTCTCGCTTGCATCGGTTTGTACGGCGTGATGGCACATGGCGTCGCCCGTCGCACGAACGAGATCGGCATTCGCATGGCGCTTGGCGCGAAGGGCGGAAATATCGCGTGGATGGTGTTGCGCGAGACGTTGGTGCTGGTTATCGCGGGACTGGCGTTGGGCGTGCCGGCAGCGTTGCTATCGGCGCGTTTGATCGCGACGCAACTGTTCGGATTGAGCCCGACCGATCCGTTGACGTTGACCGGCGCCGCCGTCGTGTTGACGGTGGTGGCACTCGCAGCAGGATACATACCGGCGCGCAGAGCATCGCGCGTCGATCCTTTGACGGCCCTCAGGTACGAATAACATGGAAACACTGATCAGAGACATCCGCTACGGACTGAGAAGTTTTTTGAAGCGGCCGGGGTTCACCATCGTCGCCTTGCTCGCATTGGCTTTAGGCATCGGCGCGAACACGGCCATCTTCAGTCTCGTCAACGCCGTCATACTTCGCCCGCTGCCTTATCCCGATCCGGATCGGCTCGTGTGGGTCTGGGGCAACGTTCGCAATGGTCCGAATCGCGCCAGCGTCTCGCCGCCGGATTTTCTCGACTTCCGTAGTCAGAATAAAACGTTCGAACAGTTTGCAGCCACGGGCACGCTGCCCCTGTCGGCGAGCCTCACCGGAAGCGGTGAACCGGAGATTCTTACTGTTTCCGCCGTAACCGGAAACTACTTTCAAGCACTCGGCGTCGCGCCCGCGCTCGGCCGCGGTTTCACACTCGACAACGAACGGCCCGGCAATGATCAAGTAACGGTTCTCAGTTACGCGTTCTGGCAAAAACGTTTTGCAGGCAATCCCGGGATCGTCAATCAACGCATCATCCTCAACGGCAAGAGCGTCGAGGTCATCGGCGTCATGCCGAAGGACGTGACCTTTCCGCAAACGGCGGAGTTGTGGATGCCTATCAACTTCGACGGCGACCCGGAAATGAAAGTCCGCAAGGCGCACTTTCTGCGGCCGTTGGGGCGGCTGAAACCCGGCGTGACGCTGGCCCAGGCACAAGCTGACACTGACGCGATCTCGGCCGTACTCGAAAAACAGTATCCGGAGTCAAACACCGGTTGGAACATGCGACTTGAACCGCTGTACGAGCGACTCACGGGCGGCAGCCGGACGACGTTGTTCATTCTCTTTGGCGCTGTCGGTTTTGTGCTGCTCATTGCCTGCGCGAACGTGGCGAATCTTCTGCTCGTCCGCGCCGCCGCGAGACAGAAAGAAGTTGCGCTGCGGACCGCGCTCGGCGCGAGCCGCGCGCGCATCGTTCGTCAACTCGTTACTGAGAATCTTTTGCTCGCCTTGTTGGGAGGCGCGCTCGGGGCGCTGCTCGCGACGTGGGGCATCGACTTTCTCGTCAGGCTCAGCGGGAACGTCATTCCGCCCACCGCGACCGTGAAAATCGACGCGACAGTGTTGGCGTTCACGTTCGTGGTGTCCATGCTTACGGGTCTTCTGTTTGGCCTTGCGCCGGCGCTGCGCACGTTGAAATTGAATCTCACCGAATCCCTCAAAGAGGGCGGGCGCTCTGGCGGCGAGCGCGCGATGCGAAATCGCACGCGCAGCCTGCTCGTCGTGTTTGAAAGCGCAATTGCGGTCGTGCTGCTGATCAGCGCCGGTCTGCTCGTAAGAAGTTTGATTGCGCTTCAGAACACTAATCCGGGATTCGACGCGGACCACGTGCTGACGCTGCGGCTCGATCTCTCGCGAGGAAAATACACCACCGCCGATAAGACGGCGCAATTTTTCGAAGAGTTCGAGCGACGCGCCGCCGGCATTCCCGGCGTTGAAACCGTCGGGCTAATCAGTGAATTGCCGCTCAGCGGACAGCTCAACGACATTCCTTTTACAGTCGAGGGCCGTCCGCCCGCTGCGCCGAACCAGGAGTTTGATGCGGACTGGCGCCGCGTGAATCAGCACTACTTTCAAGCGGCGCGGATTCCATTGTTGCGCGGCCGAAATTTCACTGAACAGGAAGTGCGGCAGAGCGATAAGGTCGTCATCGTAAGCCAGCAGCTTGTTGACCAGGTCTTTCCAAACGAGGAGCCGTTGGGCAAACGGCTGCTGACGGTGCTCGGCGACCAGCCTTACGAGATCGTCGGCGTTGTCAGCGACATCCGTCATCAATCGTTGGCAACACAACCGTTTCCCGCGATGTATTTACCGACCCGCCGGACAGGCCGAATGAACGTGGTGATACGCACGCAGGGCGATCCGTCGAGCATCGCCGGGGCCGTTCGAAACGAGGTGCGCGCGATCGATTCCGAGCAGCCGATCGCGGCCATGCAGCCAATGGAAGAGTGGGTCGCAACCTCGACGGCGACGCCGCGTTATCGCACGACGCTGTTCGGCCTGTTCGCGGCGTTGGCGATGGTGCTTGCGGCGACTGGAATCTACGGCGTCATGTCGTACTCCGTTGCGCAACGAACGCACGAGATCGGCGTGCGGATGGCGTTGGGTGCGCGTCACTCGGAAGTGGTGAGGCTGATCGTTCGACAGGGAATGTTGCTCGTGATTATCGGAACGGTCATCGGTCTCGCGGGCGCGTTTGCGGTGACGCGCGTGATGTCGAGCTTGTTGTTTGGCGTCGGCGCGAAAGATCCGATGACGTTTGTGGTGGTGACTGTGTTGCTCTCGCTAGTCGCGCTGATCGCGTGTTACGTGCCGGCGCGACGCGCCACCAAGATCGATCCATTGGAAGCACTGAGATACGAGTGAGGGGTTATGGATACGTTTTTTAAAGATGTCCGTTATGGTTTTCGCGGGCTGATAAAGCATCCCGGCTTTACCGCGATCGTAATCGTCACGCTGGCGCTTGGCATCGGTGCGAGCACGGCGATCTTCAGCGTCGTCAACAGCGTCATGTTGCGGCGGCTGCCCTATCCGAACGCCGATCGCATCGTCGCGATCCAGGAGTGGAATCGTGAGGGACAGCAAGGTCAAGTGACGGGCCCGAACTTTCTCGACTGGCGTGCGCAGAATACCGTCTTCGAACATCTTGCAGCGATCAAAACAACGTTCGTGAACCTGACGGTCAACGATCAGGCCGAACGCATCAACCTCGCGCAGACGTCCGCCCACTTCTTCGACGTGTTTGGTATTGGCCCACAATACGGCCGTCTCTTCGTGGCCGGCGATGAACAGGCAGGTCACGCACCCGTAGTGGTCCTCAGCGATTCACTGTGGCGGCGAAGGTTCGGCGCCGATGCGGGGTTGGTCGGCAAACCAGTCACACTCGACGGTGCAACCTATACCGTCGTCGGCATAGCGCCGCCGAGTTTTCAGTATCCGAACAAGACAGAAGCATGGTTGCCGCCGCTTAAACTCGCGCCCGAGTTCAGCCCTACGATCGATCCCACGCAAAGACGCGGCATGGGTTACTTGTACGCCATCGCCTTGTTGAAGCCCGGCGTCTCGGTCGACCAGGCCGCGACCGAGATGGAAACCATTACGGCGCGCCTGCGTCAGCAGTATCGGGAAACAAACAATCGACGCCTCAATCGCGTCGTTTCTCTTCAGGAACATCTCATCGGCAAGTCCGAGACGATGCTGAAGTTGCTGTTCGGCGCGGTGCTGTTTGTGCTGCTAATCGCCTGCGCGAACGTTGCTAACCTGCTGCTGGCAAGTGCGGCGGCGCGCAGCAAGGAAATGGCGATTCGCGCCGCGCTCGGCGCATCGCGTTTGCGCGTGATGCGGCAACTGCTGACGGAAAGCGGGATGCTTGCGGTCGCCGGCGGCGCGCTCGGTTTGCTCTTCGCGAAATATGGCGTCGCCGCAATCACGAAACTCCTGCCACAGGACTTTCCGCGGCTCAACGAGATTGGAATGGACTGGCGCGTCTTCGGTTTCACGCTCGGCGCGTCGTTGTTTACGGGACTGTTGTTTGGATTTGCCCCGGCGCTTCATATCTCGCGTGTCGACGTTCAGGACGCAATGAAAGACAGTTCGCGCGGCACGAGCGCCGGTGCGCGCAACACTCGACTGCGACACGCATTGATCGTCGCGGAAGTCGCTTTGTCAGTCGTGCTGCTCGCGGGCGCGGGACTTCTGTTCCGCAGTTTCATCCGCTTGCACGCAGTCGAGGCCGGGTTTACTCCGGAACAGGTATTGACCGCGAAGCTCTCGCCTGCTGGTCCAAAGTTTCAAAACGATCCGGACTACATCGCCTTCTACGATCAGGTGCTCGATCGAACTCGCGCGATTCCGGGCGTGCAGAGTGCGGGCATCATCAACACGTTGCCGCTCAGCCCTGGGCCAACGCTCGGTTTTCGTGTCGAAGGACGCGAGATCGTCTCGATAGACAAGTGGCCGATGGTCAACTTCCGGAACGTCAGTCGCGACTACTTCCTCACGATGAACATTCCGATTCTCAAAGGCCGCGCGTTTACGCCGCAGGACGACTTCAACGCTCCGCGCAAAATCATGATCAATCAGGCGCTGGCCCAACGCGACTTTCCGAACGAAGACCCGGTCGGGAAACGGGTCGCGTTCCGAAATCCGGAGCCGAATACGCAGCCTAATTGGTTCGAGATCGTCGGCGTCACCGCGAACGTTCGCAGCCTCGACTTACGCGAAGACGCGCAGCCCGAGCTGTATTTCGCGAGCAAACAGGACGCGTTCTCGCAGGTGGCCATCGTCGTGCGCTCGACGGTTGAACCATCGAGTCTCGCGGCGTCGCTGCGAGAAGCAGTTGCGCAAGTAGACCCGACCGTTCCGGTTTCTGAAGTCAAGACGATGGAACACATCGTCAGCGAATCGGTCACGCAGCCGCGGTTCAATCTGTTTTTGCTCGGCATGTTCAGCACCATCGCGCTGTTGTTGTCGGTGGCGGGGATTTACGGCGTCACTACTTATACAGTCACGCAACGAACGCACGAGCTCGGCATTCGCATCGCGCTCGGCGCGCAGATCGGCGACGTGCTGCGAATGATCCTCGGGCAGGGAATGGCCGTGATCGGCGTCGGCCTCGTGATCGGACTCGCCGCAGCGTTCGGACTGATGCGGCTGATGAAGAGTTTGCTTTTCGGAGTGACGGCGACGGACCCGCTCACGTTTGTGGGCATCACGGTTGTGCTGATCGCGGCGGGACTGCTCGCTTGTTATCTGCCGGCGCGGCGCGCAACGAAAGTCGATCCGTTGGAAGCACTGAGATACGAATGATGAAAGACATTGGTTATTCAATCCGTGTCCTGACGAAGAGCCCCGGCTTCACGTCGATCGTTATCATTACGCTCGCACTCGGCATCGGCGCGAATACCGCGATCTTCAGTCTGGTCAACGCGGTGCTGCTGCGGGCGCTGCCTTTCCGCGATCCGCAACGACTCGTTTCGATCACGAAGCCGGTTGGTCCTGGTGGTGGACTGCCAGGGCTTGCCGGTTACGAGTATCTCGCGTGGAAAGACAAGAGCAGTTCGTTTGAAGATCTCGCTGCTTATACCGACAACAACTTCAATCTCATCGGACAAGGTGAGCCGGAACGCATCTCGTGCGCGCAGGTGAGCGCGAGTCTGTTCACGACGCTCGGCGTTCAGCCGCTGCGTGGCCGCACGTTCCTGGCGGAGGAAGATCGGCCGGGACAGGACCAGGTAGCGATCGTCAGCGAACGTTTTTGGGAACGTCGTTACGGCCGCGCCGAATCCCTCGTCGGCAGCACTCTGCAACTCGACGACAAGAATTACACCATCGTAGGCATCATGCCCGACGGTTTTCGTTTTCCCGGTCAGTTCGAGATCTGGTTGCCGCTGGCGCTCGATCCGATCAAGGAAACGCAGGGCGAGTTCATCAGTCTGGTCCAGGTTTCCGGCCGCTTAAAAGCTGGTGCGACACTGCAACAAGCACAGACGGAAGTGAGCCTCATCTCCCGCCAGGCCGCGACGGACGTGAAAGCTGCGCTGCCGGCGTCGACGTTAGAAGTTCATCCGTTGCATCAGGAACTCGTCGCCGGTGTTCGTCTAACGCTGCTTGTATTGTGGGGCGCGGTCGGCCTGGTGATGCTGCTGGCCTGCGCGAACGTTGCGAACCTGATGTTGTCGCGCACGGTTTCACGGCAACGCGAGATGGCTGTGCGCGCGGCCGTGGGCGCACGTCGCTGGCAACTCGTTCGACAACTGCTCGCGGAGAGCCTGGTCCTCGGTATCGCGGGCGGCGCGATTGGACTGCTGCTGGCGGTTTGGGGAACGAGAGCAATCGCGTCGCTTGTTCCTGAAGGATTTGCCAGTGCTGTTCACGACTTGAATGCAATCGGTCTCGACTGGCGCATCTTCGGTTTCACCCTCGCCCTGTCGCTGCTGACGGGCGTGATCTTTGGGCTCGTTCCGGCGTTGACTGGTTCGCGCCCCGATCTGCTGCGCGCTCTGCGCAACAGCGGCGTGCGTCATCTCATGAGTTTCGGACTGCGCAGCATGCGCGGGTGGCTGGTTGTGACTGAGCTCGCGCTCGCGTTGATACTGCTTCTCGGCGCGGGACTGCTCGTCAGAAGTTTCCAGCAATTGAATGCGATCGATCTTGGCTTCGATCGAGAGAACGTCCTGACCGCACGCGTCAATCTGCCGCGTTCGGTCTATCGCGCCGGCTCGCAAACGTCCGCCTTCTATCAACAACTCTTCGAGCGGATCAAATCGCTACCGGGAGTGACGTCCTCCGGAGCCATCAACCACACGCCGCTTTCCGGCTTCGGCATCATCGCGTTCACGGGCGTCGAAGGTAATCCACCGCCGAATCAAGAGAAGGACCATCCCATCGGGATCGGCTCGGTGTCGCCTGACTATTTCCAGACGATGAAGATCCCGCTGCTCAGCGGCCGCGTTTACGACACGCGCGACACCGCCGACGGCGCTAAGGTCGCGATCGTCAACCAGGCGTTCGCGCGTCGTTACTTTCCGAATGCGGATCCGCTTGGTAAGCGAGTCGGGTTCGGTTGTAAGGATGGTCTTTGCCGGACCATAGTCGGCGTTGTCGGCGACGTGAAACAGGAGAGCATCACCGACGCTGTCACACCCGAGCTCTACCTGCCTTTCAGCCAGATGCCGATGAACTCGATGACGCTGTTCCTGCGCACGAACGGCGCCAATCCGTCGGATCTCGCGCGAGCGCTGCGCAGCGAAGTGCTGGCGATCGACAAGAACCAACCGGTGTTCGACGTGAAGACGTTGGACCAGCGCGTCGGGGAAACGATCGCCGCCTCGCGTTCGCTCATGTTTCTGTTTTCAGGGTTCGCGTTGCTCGCGATGGCGCTGGCAGTGGTCGGCATCTACGGAATCATTTCCTACGCCGTCAGCCAGCGAACACGCGAGATCGGCATACGCATGGCGCTCGGCGCGCGCGCGGCGGACGTGCTGAGGATGGTTTTGAAAAGCGGAATGATGTTGGTGCTGGCGGGCGTCGCAATCGGTATTGCGGGCGCGCTGGCGCTCACACGTTTTCTTGCCTCGTTGCTCTTCGGTGTGACGCCAACCGACGTGTTGACGTTCGTAGTGGTTTCGATCGTGCTGATCGCCGCTGCGTTGATCGCGTGCCTCGTTCCGGCGCGGCGCGCGACGAAAGTCGATCCATTAGAAGCTTTGAGGTACGAGTGATGAAAGGTCTTTGGTCTTAGGTCTTGGGTCTTGATTTAACCGACGCAAAGACCAAAACCTAAGACCAAAGTCCCAAGACCAAAGACCATAGGGTATACAAATGAACAAACTCCTACAGGATCTACGTTACGGCGTTCGCACGCTCTTGAAGCGGCCGGGCTTTTCACTCATCGCGATCGCGACGCTGGCGATCGGCATCGGCGCAAGCACGACGATCTTTACCGTAGTCGACGCGGCGCTGATTCGCGGTCTGCCTTACAAACAACCCGATCGCCTTTATCACTTGTGGGAAGCACCGCCTCGCCAGGATTTCTCCAAGCGTGAAATGTCGTACCCGGACTACCAGGACTACCAGAAGAACAATGTCTTTGAAGGTATCGCTGCGTACACCGGCGGGGGCGCGATCCTGAGTGGAATGGGCGAGCCGGAAAGCATTCCCGCGCCGCGAGTCACCGCGAACTTCTTTTCCGTGCTCGGCGTCGATCCGATTCTCGGGCGCACGTTCCAACCCGGCGAAGACACGCCGGGCACACCGAAAGTCACGGTGCTGACTTACGGTCTATGGCAGCGAAGGTTCGGCGGCAACGCGAACGTCATCGGTCAGACGGCGACCATCAACGGCGAGAGTTACACGATCGTCGGCGTGTTGCCGGCGACGTTTCAATTCGCGCTGAGAAACGCCGACCTGTTCGTTCCTTACCAACCCACGCAGAACCAACTGACGCGCCGCTACATGCACGGCACGAACCTCATCGGCCGGCTCAAAGACGGCGTCACGCCTGAGCAAGCGCAGGCTGACGTCGACGTCATCGCCGGGCGCATCGAACAGCAGTTCAACGACTCGCACGCCGGCACTAAAGCGCGAGTGGTCCCGTTGCAGGAAGAGATCGTCGGCACTGTCAGGCCGATACTGTTGGTCCTATTGGCTGCGGTCGGCTTCGTGCTCTTGATCGCCTGCGCGAACGTCGCGAGTCTTCTCTTGACGCGCTCGTTGTCGCGGCAAAAAGAGGTCGGGATTCGGGCGGCGTTGGGCGCCAGCCGCTGGCGCGTCATTCGCCAACTGCTTACCGAATCGCTGTTGCTCTCGTTAGCCGGCGGCATTGCCGGCGTCATCATCGCTTACTGGGGCGTGCCGGCGCTGGTCGCGACCCTGCCGCAGCAACAACTCAACGCACTGCCGTTCCTCAGATCACTAAAGATCGATCTCAACATTCTCGGCTTCTCGTTTGGTCTGTCGCTGTTGACTGGGCTGATCTTCGGTCTCGCGCCCGCGCTGCAATCTTCGCGGCTCGATCTCAATGAAGTGCTCAAGGAAGGCGGGCGGCAAACGTCGGGCGGCGCCGGACATCGTCTGCGCAGCGCGCTTGTCGTCAGCGAGATCGCGCTGGCGGTCGTGTTGCTGGTTGGCGCGGGATTGATGATGAAGAGCCTCCTGCGGTTGTTGCAGACCAACGTGGGCTTCAAGACGGAAAACCTGTTGACGATGACGGTCGTCCTGCCGCCGTCGAAGTACACGGACGCCAATTCGCTGATCAACTTCAACACGCAGATTCAGGAACGCGTGCAGTCGCTTCCCGGCGTATCGGGCGCCGGCACGGTCGACATCCTTCCGCTCAACGGCGGCAACACTACTCGGTTCTACATCGACGGCGATCCGGTACCCGAGCCGGGCAAGGAAACGGAAGCCAACATACGCGTCGTCAACGACGACTACTTCAAGACGATTGGCGTGCCGTTGATCGCCGGGCGCATGTTCGACGAACGCGACGGCGTCAACGCCCCTAACGTCGTCATCATCGGTAAGACGATCGCGGATCGATTGTTTGCCGGACGCGATCCGGTGGGCATGCGGCTGCGGTATCCGTCCGTTCAGGTGAATCCGGTGACGGTCGTCGGCGTCGTCGGCGACGTCAAGATCACGGGCCTCGATCAAGCGATCCGGCCGGTGCTCTATTACCCGTATCGCCAGAACTCCGGCACCGCCGCGAACCTCGTCGTTCGGACCAGCACCGATCCGAATTCCCTCGCGGCATCAGTGCGCGGCGAAGTCCGCAGTCTCGAGCCTGACGCAGCGATTCTAAACATCAACACGATGGACGGCATCATCGCGCAGACGCCGGCATCGTTCATGCGTCGGTTTCCGGCGTTGATGATCGGCATCTTTGCCGGCGTCGCGTTGTTACTGGCGTCGATCGGCATCTACGGCGTCGTCTCTTACTCAGTCAGCCAGCAGATTCACTACATCGGCATTCGCATGGCGCTCGGCGCTGGACCATCGGACATTCTCCGGATGGTGTTGAAGCAGGGACTGGTGCTCGCGGTCGCGGGCGTCGCGATCGGCGTCGTCGCTGCGCTCGGATTGATGCGACTGTTGACGACGTTGCTTTACGAAGTGAAGACGACGGACGTCAGCACTTTCGCAATTGTCACGGGGACGTTATTCGCCGTCGCGTTACTTGCCTGTTACTTGCCGGCGCGTCGCGCGACCAAGGTCGATCCATTGGTGGCGCTTAGGTATGAGTGAGAAGGAACGGGGAAGGGTGATACGGAGAAACGGGGAATTGATTAAGAGCGCGCCCTCGCCGCTTCCCCGCTTCACCCCTTCTCCGCTTCGTCAGTTCGCTTCAGGGAGGCACAAATGCTTAAAGACGTACGTTACGGACTACGCATGTTGCTGAAGAAACCGGGCTTCACGATCATCGTGGTGCTCACGCTGGCGTTGGGTATCGGCGCGAACGTCGCGATCTTCTCGGTAGTAAAGGGCGTGCTGCTCAATCCGCTGCCGTATCCCGATCCCGAGCAGTTGGTCACGATCCACCAGAGCAAACCCAACTTCGAAGCCGGCGCCATTCCGTATCCGAACTTCCTGGACATGCAACGCCAGAACCAGACGTTGCAGTCGATGGCGATCTCACGCGGCGCGGGCTTCACGTTGATCGGCGCCGGCGAAGCTGAGCGAGTCACGGCGCGAATGGTCTCCGCCGACTTCTTCAACGTCTACGGAATCAAGCTCGCGCTCGGCAGAAACTTTACCGCCGAAGACGATCGCAAAGACGCAGACCCGGTCGCGATCATCAACGCGCGCTTGTGGTCCCGAAAATTCAACTCCGATCCGGCGATGGCGGAGAAGAGCATCACGCTGGACGATCGCAGCTACCGAGTGATCGGAGTTTTGCCGGCGAGTTACAACGCGAGCGTCGCGGAAGTCTACGTTCCGATCGGCGCGTGGAACAGTCCCGCATTGCAAAGCCGCACTGCCGCGCTCGGCATTCACGGCATCGGACGTCTCAAACCCGGCGTGACGATCGAACAAGCTGAAGCGGATCTCGATCGCGTGATGGCCGCGCTAGCTGAAGCTTATCCAGCGTCAAACAAAGGAAACGGCGCGACGTTGATCAGCCTTAGACAGCGGCTCGTCGGCGATGTGCAACCGGTGCTGTTGATGTTATTTGCCGCGGTTGGGCTCGTGTTGTTGATCGCCTGCGTGAACGTCAGCAACCTGATGCTCGCGCGATCGACGGGACGGGCACGCGAGTTTGCGATCCGCGCCGCGCTGGGAGCAGGCCGCTGGCGTTTGTTGCGGCAGTCGCTCGTCGAGAGCACGATGCTTGCGCTTATCGGCGGCGCTGGTGGTCTATTCATTGCCGCGTGGGGGACGACAGCGGCGCTCAAGGCTTTGCCGACAGCATTGCCGCGGCAGGACGAGATCCATCTCGACGTGCGCGTGCTCCTGTTCACGCTCGGCATCTCGCTGCTGACGGGAATCATCTCCGGCGTCGCGCCGGCTTTGAAGACCTCGCGCTGGCGATTCAATGAAACGTTGAAGGAAAGCGGCCGCGGTGCAAGTTCCTCGCGCGCGCGGGCGCAAGGAATTTTCGTCGTCGCGGAGATGGCGATGGCCGTGGTCCTGCTGATCAGCGCGGGACTGCTGATTCGTAGTTTGAACGCGCTGTGGAACGTCGATCCCGGGTTCAAGTCTGACAACGTGATGACGTTCAGCGTCACTTTCCCCCCGTCGATGCGCACGGCAAACGCGGAGACGAGCCGTGCGTACATGCGCGATCTCAGCCGCCGTCTGAACGAGACGCCTGGCGTCAAAGCCGCTTCGCTCGTTTACGGCGCCACGCCTCTCGTCAGTGAAGACGATCTTTACTTCTGGATTGAGGGCGAGCCGACGCCCGCCACCACCAGCGACATGCACATGGCGCTGGTCTACAACGTCGAACCAGGTTACCTGCCGGCGATGGGCCTGCAATTGAAGAAGGGACGTTTCTTCACCGATCAGGATGATGAACGGGCCACGCGCGTCGCCGTCGTCGATGAGATGTTGGCCCAACAGCGATTCGGCGCGGCGGACCCACTCGGAAGGCGCGTCATCACCGGCGCCGAGCAGCGGCCTTACGAGATCGTCGGCGTTGTCGGACACGTCAAACAGTGGGGACTCGATTCCGACGAAAAGAACCTTCAGGCGCAGTTGTACCTGCCGGTGCGCGCCGCGACGGATCAGCAAATACAGGGCACGCCGGGAATGGGCGTGATCGTCGGCGCGAATAACGACATCGGGCCATCGCTCTTCACTTCGATTCGTGACGTAGTGCAGGCGCAGAACAACCAGAACGTCATCTCGAACGCGCAAACGATGAATGAAGTGATCGCCGACTCGCTGGCGCAGCGGCGCTTCGCGATGATCGTGCTCGGATCGTTTGCGGCGGCCGCACTGCTGCTCGCGAGTCTCGGGATCTACGGCGTTATCTCGTATCTCGTGGGCCAACGCACTCACGAGATCGGCATCCGCGTCGCACTCGGCGCCTCGCGTCGTCAGATTCTCGCGCTCATTTTGGGCCATGGATTGAAGATGACGCTGGTGGGCGTTGCCGTAGGTTTGCTCGCGGCGTTCGGGTTGACGCGGTTGATGAGGACTTTGCTCTACGGCGTCGGCGCTACTGACCCGGCGACGTTTGCCATCATCGCCGTGTTGCTGATGTTCGTGGCGTTGCTGGCTTGTTACCTTCCGGCGCGCCGCGCGACGAAAGTCGATCCATTAGTTGCGCTGAGAAACGAGTGAAAGGGGTCTTGGGCCTTTGGTCTTGGGCCTTTGGTTTTGCCTGGCGACTGAAAGACCTAAGACCTAAGACCTAAGACCTAAGACCTAAGACCTAAGACCTAAGACCTAAGACCTAAGACCTAAGACCTAAGACCTAAGACCAAAGACCCTCTGGAGCGGTTATGTTTCACGACTTGCGTTACGGCATTCAGATGCTGTTGAAGAATCCCGGCTTCACGGCGATCGCAGTGTTGACGATCGCCATCGGCGTCGGCGCGAATACGGCGCTGTTCAGCGTCGTCGACGCGATGCTGCTCAAGAAGCTGCCGGTGAACGATCCGGATCGTCTGGTGTTGTTGAAGGCGAGTTGGAGCTCGGAGAAGTTTGGTCCAGGCGGCTACTACGGCAGCAACATGCTGAACAAAGAGACCGGGTTGACGGTCGGCACGTCGTTTCCGCTGCAAACCTACAAGCGGTTGCGCGAAGAACCGGGACCGCTTTCCGACGTCTTTGCTTTCTCCGAAGTCTCTATCAACCTCAACGCCGGTGGCCAGGCCGAGGAAGTCAGCGGGCAGGCGGTTTCCGGCAACTACTATTCGGCCCTTGGCGTGCCCGCCATTGTGGGACGCACCATCACGGACGCCGACGACTCCGCATCAGCGGCTCCAGTCGCCGTGCTGAGTCATCGCTTCTGGACCAAACGTTTCGACGGCGATCCGTCCGTAATCGGCAAACAGATCAATCTCAACAACGTTGCTTTCACCATCGCGGGCGTCACTCCGCCCGGCTTCAATGGAACGATGGACGTCGGCTCATCGCAGGACGTGACGATCCCGATCGCGTGGGAGCCGCAGGTCTCGGGCGAGACAAGCATGTTGCGCGGCGCCGGCATCTGGTGGCTGCGATTGATGGGCCGTCTCAAACGCGGCGCTACCATCGAAGAAGCGCAGGCCGCTCTTGCCGGGCCATTCCAGGCGTCGGTGCTCGAACATCGCGCAACGCGGCAGTTGCGAGCACAAAACCCGCTGCGCACGCTGGAACTGAAAGACTTACCGCGACTCGGCATCGATCCGGGTAGCCAGGGCGAGATGAACTGGCGCAACGAGTTTAGGAAGCCGCTGAGACTGTTGTTCGGAGTCGTCGGACTTGTGCTGCTGATCGCGTGCGCAAACGTAGCCAATCTGTTGCTGGTTCGCGCTTCGTCGCGGCGGAAGGAGATCGCGGTGCGGTTGGCGCTCGGCGCGAGTCGCGGCCGGTTGGTGCGACAGTTGATGACGGAAAGCGTTCTGTTGGCTGTTGCCGGCGGTGCGCTCGGTGTCCTGTTTGCTATGTGGCTTACAGACGGACTGCTGGTGGCGACAGAGTGGGCGGGCACTCAAATGAGCGCGCTGACGCCGCAACTCGATCTGCGAGTGCTCGGTTTCACTTTGGCGCTCTCGTTGTTGACCGGCGTCGTGTTCGGACTTGTTCCAGCGATGCGCGCGACGCAGCTCGATCTGACGCCCACACTCAAAGACACGGGACGCAGCTCGAGCGCGGTGACGCGATCGTGGTTGAGTAAGTCGCTGGTCGTGGTCCAGGTCTCCGTTTCCGTGCTGCTGCTGATCGGCGCTCTGCTGGTGCTGAAGTCATTGCGCAATCTCAAGAACGTCGAGCCGGGGTTCAATGCCAACAACCTGCTGCTGTTTCACGTCGATCCGAGCCTCATCGGTTACAAGGAAGACCGTCTTGCCGGTTTGTATCAGCAGATGTTTGACCGTTTGGAAGCGGTGCCGGGTGTGCAGGCGGTGACGTTCTCACGGTCTCCGCTGCTCGCGTGGAGCTCGACTACGGATTCGATCTTCATTCCCAACGTGCTTGGGCCGGACGGAAAACCGCGTGAGCGCATGGCGAAGGTCCACCACGTTCGCGAGAATTTTCTGAGGGCGATGGAAACGCCGTTACTCTCGGGCCGCACGTTCAGCGAGCAGGACGATGCGCGCGCGCCGCGCGTGGCGATCGTCAACAAGTTGTTCTCGCTTGTTTACTTCGGAGATCTGAGCCCGGTCGGCAAGCGATTCGGTTTCGATGCCGACAAGACGAGCGAGATCGAAGTCATCGGCATGGCTGAGGACGCGAGATACACGAGCCTGCGCGACGACGTCGAACCGACGGTCTACTTGTCATGGAGGCAATCGCTGAAATCGGTGGGTGCGATGACGTTTGAGGTCCGCACGTCGGGCGATCCGTTGAATGTCGTCGGTGGCGTTCGCGAGGCGGTGCGCCAGGTCGATAGCAAGCTGCCGGTCAGCAACATCCGAACGCAAGTCGAACAATCGAATGAGACGCTGGCGATGGAACGCGTGTTTGCGAAGCTGCTGTCGCTGTTTGGTTTCATCGCGCAGTTGCTCGCGGCGATCGGTTTGTACGGCGTTCTCGCCTACTCGGTGTCGCAACGCACGCAGGAGATCGGCATTCGCATGGCCCTCGGCGCTGACCGCGGCAACGTGTTGCGCATGGTGCTGCGACAGGGAATGACGTTGACCGTCGTTGGTGTGGCGATTGGGTTGGCCGCGGCGTTTATGCTGACGAAGTACGTCGAGACGTTGACGAGCATGTTGTTTGGTATCGAGGCCCGCGATCCGGTGACGTTCGTGGCGATCCCCCTTGGTCTAACGCTGGTGGCGCTGTTGGCCTGTCTCATCCCCGCGCGACGCGCTACCAAAGTCGATCCGTTAGTAGCACTGAGGTACGAGTGAAGAGAGTGTTGTTCAGCGTGATGCGAGGTTAGCGGCTTCGCCGCCGGGATGTGCGGCGAGGCTCTGCCTCGCCGATCTCACGCAGTAAACGAAAAGGGCTCCGCCCTCGGTTCGGCCTCTGGCCCAACCATTGAGGGCAAAGCCCGGACGAGGGGCACAGCCCATTGATATTTGCGGTCGTCGGCAAGGCATAGCCTTGCCGCATATCCCGGCGGCGAAGCCGCTGAGAGCGGCGCTTGAAGGGCTTATATGTGGGGAATGCTTAAACAAAACGTGAGCTTCGGCTTTCGCACGCTGGTGAAGAACCCCGGCTTCGCCGTGACTGCCGTTTTGACGCTGGCCCTCGGAATCGGGGCGACGACGGCGATGTTCAGTGTCGTGTACGCCGTGTTCGAGCCGATGCCCTACCCAAAGCCGGACCAACTCGTAATGGTATGGTCCAGGCCGCCAGGCGGCCGCAACTCAGTCGCCGTCGGCGATTTTGTTGAATGGCAACGTCGCAGCACCTCGTTTCAAGCGATGGGCACATGGAGCCGCGGTTCGTTCAATCTCTCGAGCGTCGAGCGGCCGGAACAAATCACTGGAGCACGACGCACACCCGGCTTCTTCACGATGGAAGGACTGCCGCTGCTCTACGGACGCGACTTCCGCCCCGAAGAAGCGGAACCCGGCAAGGACCACGTCGTCATACTCAGCAATCGTTTGTGGCAGCGACAGTTTCACGGAGATCCGGATCTCCTCGGCAAGGAAATCCGGATGAACAGCGAACCGTACATCGTCGTCGGGATCCTTCCTCCCGGAGTCTACGATCGATTCAACTCGCAGTTGTGGGTGCCACTGTCATTCCGCCCGGAGCAGATCGCGCACGACTCCAACTTCATGCCCGTGATGGCGCGTTTGAAAGACGGCGTCACGATCGAGCAGGCGCAGGCGGAAATGAAAGGAATCGCCGCGCAGCTCGAACAGGAGTTTCCCA
This sequence comes from Acidobacteriota bacterium, assembly GCA_046732935.1. Classification (GTDB taxonomy): domain Bacteria; phylum Acidobacteriota; class Blastocatellia; order Pyrinomonadales; family Pyrinomonadaceae; genus PSRF01. Next base: position 78,321 of record JBKPOC010000062.1, read on the forward strand.
AGTCGAATGCAAACCGCGGCGTCAGCGTCGAACCGTTGCACCTCAACTTCGTTACCGAGTCGACGCGACGAAACCTCTGGCTGCTACTCGGCGCTGTCGCATTTCTCCTGCTAATCGGCTGCGTCAACGTCGCGAACCTGCTGTTAGCGCGCGGCACATCGCGCCAGCGCGAAGTCGCGGTGCGCGCCGCGTTGGGCGCGTCGCGTAAGCGTCTGTTCGCACAGTTCCTGACGGAGAGTTTTATACTGGCAGTGCTCGGCGGCGCACTCGGCATTCTCCTCACCGGCTTGATCGTCGATGCGATGACGGCGGTGATGCCGCCGGTCGGCACGATGCTGCCGTCAGAAGCGAACATCAGAATCAGCATTCCCGTCCTGCTCTTCACGCTCGGCGTCACGATACTTGCCGGTCTGTTATTCGGAACGGCGCCGGCCTGGCAAGCGACTCGTCTCGATCTCAACGAAGTGCTCAAACTAGGTGGGCGCACCGGCACTGGCAGCATGCGAAGCAAAGCGCTTCGTTTGCTGGTCGTCGCCGAGTTCTCGCTCGCGCTCACTTTGCTCGCGACAGGCGGTCTCGCGTTCAAAGGCTTCTGGAATTTGACGCGCATCGATCTCGGCATTCGCAGCGACCACTTGCTCACGTTCTCACTTCCCGTGCCCGATCGCCGTTTGAACGGTCCCGATCAAATTCGGACTTACTACGGATCCATGTTGGACCGAATCCAGGCATTGCCCGGCGTGGTAAACGTCGCCGCGACAACCCAGGTGCCTGTTACCGGCACCGGCATGGGAACGCGTTTCAACATCGTGGGCCAGGACGCGAACCCCGCGCAGCGTCGCAGTGCAGCCTTTCGCATGGTGACGCCGAGTTACTACGAGACGCTCGGAATTCAACTGACGCAAGGAAGGCGCTTCGACGATCACGACGTGGCCACGAGCCAGCGCGTCGCGATGGTCAATGAGCAGTTCGTGAAGCAATACCTCGGCGGCGCTGACCCATTGACGCGAAGGATCAGCGCGCCCGAGTTCGTGCCGGGAGGCAGAGGACAACCCGTCGAATGGCAGATCGTCGGCGTGTTTCACAACACGCGCGGCGCCGGCGTTCGTGAAGACGTCCCCGAGATGAACGTTCCTTTCGCGCAGGACCCGTGGCCGCAGATGTCGATGGCGATACGCACCGCGGGCGAGCCGAAGGCGATCATCAAGAGCATCACCGCGGCAGTCAATGCAGTCGATCCGGATGTTCCACTCGCAACGGTGCAAACCGTTGACGACATCGTCGGCGACGCGCTGGCGATCGATCGTTTCAGCGTCGTGCTGTTTGCCGCTTTCGGAATACTGGGCCTGTTGCTCGCGGCCGTCGGAATTTACGGCGTGATGGCGTTTGGCGTGGCGCAGCGGACGCACGAGTTTGGGATCCGCATGGCGTTGGGCGCGCAACGTTCGGGCGTCGTGAGCATGGTCCTGAAAGAGGGAACGATTCTGGCGATCACAGGTTCGGTGATCGGACTGGGCGGTGCTTATCTCGTCGGCCGCGCGATGCAGTCGATATTGTTCGGCGTCAAAGCTTTTGACGTTCCGGCATTCGCCGGAGTGCTGTTTCTGCTGCTGGCAGTTGCATGCCTGGCGTGTTTGGTCCCTGCATGGCGAGCCAGCAAGGTTGAACCGATGATCGCGCTGAGAGACGAATGATTTGTGCTTGGTACTTTGTACTTAGTGCTTAGTAAGAACAAAGCACAAAGATCTGGAGACAAGAATGTTTCAAGACATCCGTTACGCACTGCGTTTGCTGGCCAAGAACCCCGGCTTCACCTTCGTGGTCGTGCTCACGCTCGCCCTCGGCATCGGTGCGAACGCAGCCATCTTCTCAGTCACGGACAAGGTGTTGCTGCAAAGTCTGCCGGTCCAGGATCCGGATCGGCTCGTCGTGCTTTCGGCGTACGACCCGAAAGACGGTCCGCAGATCGACGGCGGCTTCTCGTATCCGATGTACCAGGACCTCCGCGATCGCAACGAAGTCTTCTCCGGCGTCCTGACGCGCGGCGGCGCGCAGATGAACGTCAGTTACGCCGATCAGAACGAACGCGTGCGCGGTGAGCTCGTCAGCGGAAACTTCTTCGACGTGCTCGGCGTGCGTCCGTGGGCGGGAAGGTTCTTCAACCAGGACGATGATCGCGTTCCCGGCGCGCATCCGGTCGTCGTTCTCAGTTACGGCTTTTGGGATAGGCGCTTCGGAAAAGATCCGAGCATCGTCGGCAAGAACATCCTCATCAACGAGCATCCGTTCACCGTCCTCGGCGTTACGCCGCCGTCGTTCTACGGCATCGATCTTTCAGACAGCCCGGACGTCCGCGTGCCGATAATGATGACGCCTGTCCTCAGTCCGGATCTGCCCACGCGCATGACAAGCCGCCGGCACCAGTGGCTCAGCGTGATGGCGCGGATCAAGCCCGGTGTATCGAAGGAGCAGGCCCAGGCGTCAATCGATCTTCTGTATCGACAGATTCGCGAGAGTGAAGCGCAAGAGTTCGCGCCAACCATCTCGAAGTTCAATCGCGAGCAGTTTCTCGCGGGCCGAATCGGGCTGATGCCTGGAAACCAGGGCTTCCGCAGGTTGCAGCTCCAGATGCGGACGTCGTTGTTGCTGCTACTGGGCGCGACCTGTGCGGTGCTGCTGATCCTCTGCGCCAATCTCGCCAACTTGATGATGGCCCGGGCCACTGTGCGCGCGCCCGAAACTGCGGTCCGTCTCGCACTCGGCGCCGGACGATTGCGGCTGCTGCGGCAGTGGTTAACGGAAGGCGTGTTGCTTTCGATCATGGGCGGCGTGCTGGGCGTCGCGATCGCACTCTGGATCAAGACCGGACTGATGGCGTTCATTCCCGAGGGCTTTCGCGCCAATCTCAACACGCCGACAGACTGGCGGCTGTACGCGTTCATTCTCGCACTCGCAGTCGTGCTCGGTCTCGCGTTCAGTCTCGCGCCGGCGATTCAAGCGGCGCGGCAAGCGGTCGGGTCAGGCTTTCGTTTTGAATCGCGCGCCTTCACTTCCGCGGGAAGACTGTTCAGCTTTCGCAGCGGGTTGATCCTGGCCCAGGTCGCGTTGTCGCTGCCGTTGCTGGTGAGCGCGGTGCTGATGGTGAAGACGTTGCAGAACCTGCGCGCGGTCGACACCGGCTTCGCCAAAGAGAACGTCTTGTTCGCAACAGTGAATCCTGCGCTGAACGGTTACTCACCCGAGCAGTCGCTGAATTTTTATAACGACTTGCTACTGAGAACGCGCGCGCTGCCGGGAGTCACGTCCGCAAGTCTCGCTTCCGATACGCCGATCTCCGGCGGTTGGGACCAGCTCGGCATCGTCGCCGAAGGTTACACGCCGCGCGAAGGTGAACGAACCTCCAGCGACATGACGGTCATCTCCAACGACTACTTCAAAGTGCTGGCAATACCTTTGCTGAGCGGACGCGACTTCAACGAACAGGATCGACTCGGCAGTCCGAAAGTCGTCATCGTCAACGAGAAGATGGCGCGTTACTTTTTCGGCAACACCGACGTGCTCGGGAAACGCATCGGCATCCACGGCACGCCGGACATGACGATCGTGGGCGTCGTCAAAGATGCACAGTACGTCGACCTGCGGCGCAGTCTTCGCCGTCACTTCTACATGCCCGCGGCGCAGGAAGAGCAGTTGACGAACCTGACGCTGCACGTGAAGACGTCGACGGATCCGAACGTCGTCGCCGAATCATTGCGAGCGGAGTTGAAGGCGATCGACCCGCACCTGCCGCTCTACAACGTCAAGACGCTCAGCACGGAGATAGACCAGTCGTTGATTCAGGAACGGCTCGTGACGTGGCTCTCGTCTGCGTTCGGCGTGCTCGCGACGTTGCTGACGGCGCTCGGCTTGTACGGCGTGTTGACGTTTTCAGTAGCGCGGCGGACGCGCGAGATCGGGATTCGCGTGGCGCTTGGCGCGCAACGGCGCGACGTGTTCCGCTTGATCATGATTCGCGGCATTGTGCTGGCCGGTGTTGGCGTAGCGGTTGGGCTCGGCGTGTCGTTCGTTTTGTCGCGATACATCGCGTCGTTGCTGTTTGGGGTTACGCCTAACAACCCGTTCACGCTGGCGTTTGTTTCGCTCGGGTTGATCGCAGTTGCGCTGGTGGCCTGTTACCTGCCGGCGCGGCGCGCGACGAAGGTCGATCCGCTGATTGCGTTGAGATATGAATGAGTAAAGGGTCTTTGGTCTTTGGCCTTTGGTCTTTGACCTTGGGGCTTAGAGTTCAAATGACAGCAAAGACCTAAGACCAAAGTCCTAAGACCGAAGACCAAAGACCCAAGGCCCAAGACCCTGTCCGGAGACAAAGAATGTTTCAAGACCTACGTTACGGAATCCGCATGTTACTGAAGAAACCGGGCTTCACGCTGATCGCCGTGCTCTCGCTCGCGCTCGGCATCGGCGCGAACACCGCGATCTTCAGTTTGCTCGATGCCGTGATGCTCAAGTCGCTGCCGGTGCAGCAGCCTGACAGGTTGGTCCTATTCGGCAAAGGCGAAAACATGGGTCTGACGACGGGATTCCCGAACGAAAGTTGGGACCTGTTTTCCTATCCGTTTTATCGCCGCGTGCAGCAACGCAGCGACGTCTTCTCGGGCGTCGCGGGCCTGTTGAGTATTCCGTGGACCGTGCATGGATTCGTCGACTCGAACGGATCGAGCGGCGAGATCGAACAGTTCGAAGTGCAACTTGTATCCGGAACCTATTTTCCGCTGCTCGGCGTCAATGCCGAACGCGGCCGCGTGTTGACTGACAACGATGATCAAACGGCAGGCGCGCATCCTGTCGCCGTCATTAGTCATGCGTTCTGGACCCAGCGACTGGGCCAGGATCCTAACGCTGTCGGCAAGACGATCTCGATCGACAACATCGCTTACACGATCGTCGGCGTTGCGCCGCGAGAATTCTTCGGCACTACAGTTGGCAGTGCGCCGGACGTGTGGGTGCCGCTGGCAATGCAGAAACAGTTGCCGCCCGCGCATTGGAACTCCCGCGAGTCTGAAGACGCGCAGGACCTATTCCTGATTGGACGTTTGAAAGACGGTGTTTCGGCGGAGCAGGCGTCCGGCGTAGTGAATCTCCTGTTCAAACAGACGCTGGAAGCGCGCGCGGGTGCACAACCTGACGCGCAAAAAGTGCAGGCGATGCAGAAAGCGCGGGTCGATCTCACGCCCGCGGCGCGCGGCATCTCGTCGTTGCGCGAACAGTTCTCGCTTTCGTTGAAAGTGTTGATGGGCGTAGTTGCGCTCGTGCTGCTGATTGCAAGCGCCAACGTCGCGAACTTGCTGTTGGCCCAGGGCGCCGCGCGCGCGAAAGAGTTTGCGGTGCGAGCGGCCGTTGGCGCCGCACGCATGCGGCTGGCGCGCCAGTTGTTCACCGAGAGCGCGTTGCTCGCGGTTTTCGGCGGGCTCGTCGGCGTCGGCCTCTCGTGGTGGGGAAGCCGGCTGCTGCTGTTGATGGCTTCGGATGGATCCGGACCGCTTGCGGTCGATGTAACTCCAAACCTGCGCGTGCTCGGCTTCACGTTTGCTGCGTCTGTTTTGTGCGCAGTCGTCTTTGGCACTGCACCCGCGCTTCGTGCTTCGCGAATAGAACCAAACATCTCGCTCAAAAGCGGAAAGAATACGGCGCCATCGTCGTTGCGCAATCCACTCGGAAAACTGTTCGTCATCGCGCAGGTTGCCTTGTCGCTGCTGTTGCTCGTCGGCGCGGGACTGTTTGTTCGCACGCTGATCAACCTGCAAAGCATTCCCAGCGGGTTCAATCAGGAAAACGTGCTGCTCTTCCAGGTGGACACGTCGGCGACAGGATTGAAAGGCGACGATCCGAGAGTGCCCGCGTTACTGACCGAAGTGGAGCAGAAAGTGAAGGCAATACCCGGCGTGCAGGCAGCCGCGTTTTCCTACATCACTTTCCACCAGGGTTTTTGGACCACGCCGGCGTTCTCGAACGAGGCGCCTCCGCTGGAAGGCATGTATCGAAGAATCAGAAACAACATCGTCGGGCCAGACTTCTTTACCGCCATGGGAATCCCGCTCGTCGAAGGCCGCGGCTTTGGCCCACAGGACACCGCCAAGTCGCAGCAAGTAGCGGTAATCAGTGAAGCGATGGCCAAACGTTTCTTCCCGACCGGCTCGCCGGTGGGCAAGCACTTTGGCATCGATGGCCCAAATTCCACGGAGCAGATCGAAGTCATCGGCGTCGTGAAAGACGCGAAGTTTGGAACTTTGAAGGAGCCGTTTTGGCCGATGGCTTTCTACCCGCACGCGCAAAAGCCTGACGTGCTCGGCAATCTCGTGGTGCGTTTTTCAGGATCAGCCGGCGCTGTTGTGCCGCAGATCCGGCAAACGATCAGGCAGGTGAATCGCAATCTGCCGGTCGACGACGTTCTGACTTTGACGGAACAGATCAGCCGCTCGTTGGTGCAGCAGAAACTGGTCGCTCGTTTGGCGACGTTCTTCGGCCTGCTCGCGTTGTTGCTGGCCTGCATCGGGCTTTACGGCGTGATGTCGTACGGGGTGGCGCGCCGGACTAACGAGATTGGGATTCGCATGGCGCTCGGTGCGCGACGCGCCAGCGTGCTCTGGCTCGTGTTGCGCGAGTCGCTGCTGCTCGTGGCGATCGGGTTGGTGGTGGGCGTGATCACGTCGTTAGCACTTACGAGGACGGCAGCGTCTTTACTTTATGAGTTGAAGCCAAACGACCCGCTGACGATCGCGTCGGCGACTTTGTTGTTGGCCGCGGTGGCGGCGCTGGCCGGCTATCTGCCTGCGCGTCGCGCCGCTCGAGTAGATCCAATGATTGCACTCAGGGATGAATAGGAACAGGTCTTAGGTCTTAGGTATTAGGTCTTTGTCCAATATCTGGATGCAACACCCCGACCCAAGACCAAAGACCAAAGACCAAAGACCCAGGATTAATGATTATGAATAACTTGCTCCAGGACATTCGTTTTGGTCTCCGCATGCTGGTGAAGTCGCCGAGCATCAGCATCGTCGCCACGATCGCGCTCGCGCTCGGCATCGGCGCGAACACCGCGATCTTCAGCGTCGTCAATGCGGTGCTGCTGCGGCCGTTGCCGTTCCCAAACTCCGACGCGCTCGTTTCCGTGTTCGAAACGAACCGCGATCGCGGACTCGAACGCGGCTCGCATTCGTATCCCAACTTCTTCGACGTGCGCTCGCAAAACAATGTGTTCGAGCATATGGCCGCCTATCACGGCAGCGATTTCATCATGACGGGACGCGGCGAGCCGGCGCGATTGCAAGGCACGGTTGTCACTGCGAACGCGTTCCCGTTGCTCGGCGTGCAGCCGATGTTGGGCCGCATGTTTGTCGCGGACGACGACAAGCCGTCAGAAAGCGGGCGCGTCGTGATTCTGAGCAATGCGTTGTTTCGCAGCCGTTTCCAGTCGGATCCGAACATCGTGAATCAGACGATCACTCTCGATGGGCGGCCGTACACGGTCGTCGGCGTGATGCCGCCGGGGTTCGAGTTTCCGATTCAGAACGAGCCGGTGGAACTTTGGACCACGGTCGCCGGCGACGCCTCCGGCGAGGAGCCGATTACGAACCAGCGCGGCGCGCACTTTCTGCAAGCAATCGCGCGGCTGAAGCCCGGCGTCACCAAAGAGCAAGTCGCCTCGGACCTCTCGACGATCGCGGCGCGCCTCGAACAACATTATCCGGACACCAACACCCGCCGCGGCCTGCGTGCCGAATCGGCGTTGGCGGCAATGGTCGGCGAGGTACGCCCGGCGCTGATGGTCCTGCTTTACGCCGTCGCGTGCGTGTTGTTGATTGCCTGCGCGAACGTCGCGAACCTGCTGCTCGCGCGCGCGACGAGCCGTCACAAGGAGATGGCGATTCGCGCGGCCCTGGGCGCGAGCCGTATGCGCGTCATCCGGCAGTTGTTGACGGAGAGTATTTTGCTGTCGCTGGTGGGCGGCACAGTCGGACTAGTGCTCGCCGTCTGGTGGTCCGACCTGCTGATCGCGCTTGGCAAAGAAAACATTCCACGCGCCGTGAACGTCGGAATGGATTGGCGCGTGCTCGGATTCACGCTAGGTATTTCGGTTTTGACGGGACTGATATTCGGCCTCGTTCCTGCGTTTCATTCGTCGAAGACCGAACTGGTCGAATCGTTGAAAGAAGGTGGGCGAGGCACCAGCGAGGGCGGGCGGCGAAATCTCATGCGCAGCATACTCGTCGTCAGCGAGCTGGCGATCGCGGTCGTATTGCTCGTTTGCGCCGGACTGCTGATCAAGAGCCTGTGGCGCTTGCAGAGTGTCAAGAGCGGCATGCAGATCGACAACGTATTGACGTTCAACGCGGCGCTGCCGGAGGTCAAATACAACTGGGAAAAGCAGAGTAAGTTTTTTGAGGAACTCAAGACGCGGCTGGAAGCAACGCCCGGCGTGCAGTCGGCCAGTGCGATCGATCCATTACCGCTGAGCCGCGAGCTGTTCGTCATCTCGTTCGAGATCGATGGGCGGCCTGTCGCGCCGAAAGACGAACCTGTCGCCGAGTTCTTCACCACCGGAGTCGGATACTTCCGCACGATGGGAATTCCGATCATCAAAGGCCGCGACTTCGACAATCGCGACAAGCATGGTTCGACGCCGGTGATAATCGTCAGTGAGACATTTGCGCGGCAGTTCTTTCCCAACGAAGACCCGATCGGGAAACGCGTCAAACCCGGCATCTCGTCGATCGAGAACGAGAATTCGACGATGCGCGAGATCATCGGGGTCGTTGGCGACATCAGGAATCGCGGACTGAACAGCGAATCGCGTCCTGCCTACTACGTTCCGCAAACGCAGGTCCCGTTCAGCCAGATGGTGGTGGTAGCGAAGACCACGGCGGAACCGCGCAGTCTTATCTCCGCGGTTACTAAAGAGGTCGCCGCAATGGACCAGGACGTGCCGCTGTTCGACGTGAAGACGATGCGCGAATACCTGGCGACTTCAGTGGCGGCGCCGCGCTTCAATTCGACGCTGTGGTCGATCTTTGCGGCGGTCGCGCTTGTATTGACCGTCGTCGGGCTGTACGGCGTGATGAGTTACTCGGTGGCCCAGCGCACGAACGAGATCGGGATCAGGCTCGCGCTCGGCGCACAGACGCGCGACGTCATGTTGATGATCGTCAAGCAGGGATCGAAGCTGATCCTGATCGGGCTCGCGATCGGATTGGCGGGCGCGTATGCGCTGACGCGGCTGGTTGCGAGTTTGCTGTTCGGAGTGACAGCGAAAGATCCGTTGACGTTCGTGGCGGTCGCGGTGCTGTTGGCGCTGGTGGCGTTGCTCGCCTGTTACGTCCCCGCGTGGCGCGCAACGAAAGTCGATCCGATGGAAGCATTGAGGTGTGAATGAGGTCTTAGGTCTTTGGCCTTGGGTCTTTGTCTAACGCCAAGACCAAAGGCCCAAGACCCAAGACCAGGAGGTGTGAGTGATGAGTAGTTTACTGGCGGATCTGCGGTTCGGCGTTCGCATGTTGTTGAAGAACCCGGCGATGACCGTCATCGCGTTGCTGGCGCTGACGCTCGGCATCGGCGCGAACACAGCGATCTTCAGCGTCGTCAACGCGGTTCTGCTGCGCAGTTTTCCTTACCCGGACGCCGAGAAGCTCGTGCTCGTCTGGGAGAAGCGACAAGGCGGACGCACCGATCAGAACGTGATCAATCTCGGCAACTTCTCTGATTGGAAGGAGCAGAACCAGGTCTTCACGGACATGGCCGTCTTCTTCGATCGCAGCTTCAACCTGACGAGCGACGGCGAGCCTGAAGAAGTTCCGGTCCAGTATGCGACGACGAACCTGTTCTCGGTCCTCGGAACGAACCCCGTGCTCGGACGCACGTTTCTTCCCGAAGACGGCCTCAACGAAAAAGCGCCGGTCGCGATCATCAGCTACGGATTGTGGCAGCGGCGGTTCGGCGGCGATGACCAGATCGTCGGCCGGCAGATCACGCTCAACAACCTGCCGACGAAAGTCATTGGCGTCATGCCTGCCGAATTTGGCTGGCACATACAGAAGGGAACGCAGGTCAGTAAGCCGGCCGATATCTGGGTGCCGTTTCACATCACCAACGAGTTGCGCACGCGCCGCGGGCGATTTGCATCAGCCGTCGCACGGATGAAACCTGGCGTGACGATCGAACAGGCACAGCAGGAGATGAACACAATTGCGGCGCGACTCGAACAGCAGTATCCGGAGTTCAACAAGATCTGGGGCGTGAATGTAGTTCCGCTGCGCACGCAGTTCACCGGCGAGATTCGCCGTCCGTTATTGATCTTGCTGGGCGCGGTCGGGTTCGTGCTGCTGATCGCGTGCGCGAACGTTGCGAACCTGTTGCTTGCGCGCGCGAGTGCGAGACGAAGAGAGATCGCGGTGCGAGCGGGGCTCGGCGCGAGTCGTTGGCGCATCGCACGGCAGTTGCTGACTGAGAGCGTGTTGCTGTCCGTGGTTGGAGGCACGCTCGGCGTGCTGGTCGCTTGGTGGGGAACGAAAGCGCTCGTGGCGTTGAGCCCACCGGCGTTGATCGATCTTCGCCGAGTCGGCGTGAACCTTCCGGTGCTCGGCTTCACACTCGGGCTCGCAGTGCTCACGGGTCTTGTGTTCGGGCTCGTTCCCGCCTGGGAAGCGACGCGTTTCGATCTTCACGCTTCGCTCAAGGAAGGCGGCAAGAACGTGAGCGGCGGCGCGAGCGGTCATTGGCTGCGCAGCCTGTTCGTGATCGTTCAAGTAGCGCTCGCGCTGGTCCTATTGGTCGGCGCCGGTTTGCTCGTCAGGAGTTTCAATCGGCTGCAATCAGTTGATCCCGGTTTCAATCCGAACAGTTTGCTGACGGTGCGCGTGAGTCTGCCGCCCTCGAGATATGAGGAAGAGCCGAAACGGATCGACTTCTTCAAGCAGGCGATCGCGCGCATGGAAGCGATCCCGGGCGTTGAAGCTGCGGGCGCCATCAACACGCCGCCGTTCACCGGACTCTATTCGGGAACGACTGTCGAGGTCGACGGCGTGAAGCTGCCGCCGGACCAGCAGTTGAAGACCGGAGTCTGTGTGACGGATGCCAACTACTTCCAAACGATGCAGATTCCGTTGAAGCAGGGACGCTTCTACAGCGAGCAGGAAGCAACGGAGATGCGCCACGTCGTGCTCGTCAACGAGACGTTCGTGAAGAAGAACCTCGGTGGCTCGAATCCACTCGGCAGAAAACTCACGATCTACATGAAAGACGACAACGTGCCGAGCGAGATCATCGGCGTCGTTGGCGACCACAAACATCTCGGCCTCGACGTCGCCGTCGAGCCGGTGGCTTACTGGCCGCATCCGGAACTGGTCTATCCGGGGATGACGATGGTGTTGCGCACGAAGGGCGACGCAACCGCGGTCGCGCCGGCCGCGCGCGAAGTAATTCGCACGCTCGATCCGCTGCAACCGATCGGCGAGATCAGCACGATGGAGAGTCTGCTTTCGGTTTCGGTTGCGCGGTCGCGGTTCAGCGCGTCTCTGTTGACGGTCTTCTCGTTCGTGGCGCTCGTGATGGCGGCGGTCGGGATCTACGGCGTCATGTCGTACTCCGTTTTGCAACGGACGCACGAGATCGGCGTGCGCATGGCGCTCGGCGCACAACGTTCTGACGTGCTCAAACTGATGGTGAAGAAAGGCGTCACGCTGGCGCTGATCGGCGTCGCCGCCGGATTGGCGGCGTCGTTCCTGCTGACGCGGTTGATAGCGACATTGCTGTTTGAAGTGACGGCAACCGACACGATGACGTTTGCGGCAGTATCAGCCGGATTATTCCTCGTGACGCTACTTGCGTGTTATTTGCCCGCACGGCGAGCGACGCGAGTCGATCCATTGAAGGCCTTGAGATATGAATGACATTCGCCAGGCAATTCGAATTCTGTTCAAGCGTCCGGGGTTCAGCGCGATCGTCGTGATCACGCTCGCGCTCGGCATCGGCGCGAACACCGCGATTTTCAGCATCACTGACAAACTGTTGTTGCGATCGCTGGCAGTGAACCAACCGGACCAACTGGTGCAAATCACGTCCGTCAGCGTCAGTCCGCACTTCGTCAGCAATGTATTCTCCTATTCGCTGTTCAAAGACTATCGCGACCAGAACACCGTCTTCTCCGGTCTGCTCGGTTTCGAGCGAACGGAATTGGAACTGGCGTCCGGCAGTCAAACGGAACGTATTCCCGCCGAGTATGTGTCAGCGAACTATTTCGACGTGCTCGGAGTTAAAGCAGCGCGTGGCCGCACGTTTCTGCCTGAAGAGGACAAGACTGGCCAGCCCGTTGTCGTCGTGAGCGATGCGTTCAGCCGCAAGCAGTTTGGCGGACAGGATCCGCTCGGACAGAAGATCACGATCAACGGAGTTCCACTGACCGTCGCCGGAGTCGTGCCCGAGAACTTCACCGGCATGGTCCTGGAACATCCGGTCGACGTCTGGGTGCCGTTGTTGATGTACTCACAGCTCGAGCAATCAGAATCCACCGGGCAGAGCAAGAGCCCATACCTGCTACTGTTCGCGCGCGTGAAGCCGGATATCTCACAGGCACAAGCGCAGACGAGTTTCGACCTGCTGGTCCAGCAGATCAAAGCCGCCAGGACACCGGCGGGCACAGTTACTAAAGGCCTGCCGTTCAGCGAACAGCACATCCAGTTTGAGCCAGGCGGCAAAGGCATTTCGGTCCTGCGCAAACGTTTCTCCGCGCCGCTGAAGTTGTTGATGGCCGTCGTCGGGCTCGTGTTGCTGATCGCGTGCGCAAACATCGCCGGACTGCTGCTTGCTCGCGGCGTGACGCGGCGGAAGGAGATGGCGATTCGCCGCGCTGTCGGTGCGAATAGCTGGCGCGTCGTGCGGCAACTGTTGACCGAAAGTCTGCTGCTCGCGGCAACCGGCGGATTACTGGGACTGCTGATCGCGCCCTGGCTCGTGTCTCTGCTCGTCAACACACAATCGCGACTCGACGTCGCGCGAACATTGTTGGCCCAGGGCGTTGACGGCCGCGTGCTCGCTTTCACGGCGCTGACGACACTCGTCGCCGGAGTCATCTTCGGAGTCGTTCCCGCGTGGCACAGCTCGCGGGCCGACCTGGTGCCGGTATTAAAAGAGGAAGGCGGCATCTCGAGCCACCGCGAACGCAGGTTCACGTTTCGTAGTCTGATCGTGATCTCGCAACTCGCGCTCGCGATCGTCGTGCTGATCGGCGCCGGGCTGTGCATCAGGAGCCTGCGCAACCTGCTGGCGATCGATCCCGGTTACAAAGCCGAAACGCTGTTGATGGTCCCGCTGGAGCTCGACGAGAAGAAATACGACGAAGCGCGCGGCCGTGTGTTTCAAGACCAAGTTTACGCACGACTCGCGGCCTTGCCCGGCGTCGAAAGCGTAAGCACCGCACAGGTGATGCCGTTCACCGGCGCCACTTCCATGAGCAGCATCTTCGTTCAGGGCCGCCAGCCGCTGCCGAACGAGCAGATGGCGTTCGACTCGAATGCGGTCGGCCCGCGGTTTCACGAGACGATGGGAATCCAGATCGCGCAGGGCCGCGGTTTCACCGAACAGGATCGTGAAGGCGCGCCGGCCGTCGTGATCGTCAATGAAACGCTGGCCCAACGGCTCTTCCCCGGCGAGAACGCCCTGGGCCGAAAGCTGACCTCCAAGACCAATGGCCCGCCGCTCGAAATCGTCGGCATCACGCGAGACGTGAAGCACCACGAGCTCACTGAGGCACCCGTGGCTCATTTCGATCTGCCCGCGTTGCAGCGCGGCTACAGCAGTTACACAAACGTCGTCATCCGCACGCATGGGCCGGCGGAAGACTTGATACCCAGCGTTCGTGCCGAATTGTTGGCGCTCGATCCGGCGCTGGATGTGAAGGACATCTCGGCCGTGTCGGCGCAGATCGACAACACGCTAGCCGCGACGCGTCTGGCGTCGACGTTGATCTCGATCTTCGGAGTCGTTGCGCTGCTGCTGGCGAGTATTGGCCTGTACGGCGTGATGGCGTGGATGGTCAGTCAACGCACGCGCGAAGTCGGCATTCGCATGGCCCTCGGCGCGCAGACGGGCGACGTGCTCAGACTGATCATCAAGCAGGGAATCATACTGACGCTGGCGGGCGTCGTGATTGGGCTAGTGGCTGCGTTCGCCGCTACGCGCCTGATCGACACGCAGCAGCTCTACGGCGTCAGCGCTACCGATCCGTTTACTTTTTCTGTGATTGCGTTGCTCTTAACAGCAGTTTCGTTGTTGGCCTGTTATGTACCGGCACGGCGTGCCACCCGTGTCGATCCGCTGACGGCATTACGATACGAATAGGAGTTGGTCTTTCGTCTTAGGTCTTCGGACTTTGTACCAAGACCAAAGGCCAAAGCCCAAAGGCAGTGAGGCCTTTATGCAAACACAGAAAACGAACGCCATCCCGCAGCATCGGGTTTGGCGTTTCGATCCGGCTTACAGCACGGTGGAGTTCAGCGTCAGAAATCTTTGGTACACGGTGCACGGACGGTTTCAAACTGTTGAAGGGTCCATAGTGCTCGACGGTGATGACATCACCTCTTCGACGGTTACGGCCACAATCAAAGCGGCCAGTCTCGACACCGGCAACAAGAGACGAGACGCGCATCTCTGTTCGAAAGAATTTCTGGACGCGGACTCGTGTCCGAACATCGAGTTTCGCAGCGTGAGCGTCAGACGCGGCCAGGACCGCGATTCGCTCAAGCTCGAAGGCGTTTTGACGATCAAGGGAAACAGTCAAACGATCGCGCTCGACGTCAACGAGATGGACCATAGCCGCTCGCCGCGCGGTGAAGAGTTTGTTTACTACAGCGCCACCACGCAGCTCGATCGATTTGCTTTCGGGATGAACTACGGGCGCGTGTTAATTGGCCGCATCTTGAAGGTCACTATCAACGTACAAGCATCTGCTCAATTTGCTTTGGAGGTCGTATGAAACTCATTAGTCGTTCCTTACTCCGAAAACTAGTCCTCTTACTGGCGCCAATCGCCGCGATCTTTCTGCCTTCCCATGGCCTGGCTCAGCAGAAGCAACAGGACGAGACGCGCAGCGTCATGACCTGGGAGCACAGCGACAACGGCTTTCGCCAGCGACTCGAGATTCGCGGCAAGGCTGAATTCAACGACGACTACACCGACGTGAAAGACGTTTCGGAAGACGGCGTCGTACGCATCGAGGAGGTGCGCAACGGACAGTCGCGCCGTTACGAAGTCAGGCGCGACGCCGGCGGACAGTTGACGCGCGCTTTCTACGTCAACGGCGAGAAGCGCCAGTTGGACGCGGCCGCGCAAACGTGGATAGCTCAACTGGTCCTCAACGCCGTGCGGCAAGGCGGCATCGACGCCGACAAGCGAGTGCAGTCGATCCTGAACCGCAATGGCGTGGCCGGCGTGCTCCACGAGATCGATCAGATCGAGAGCGACTACGCGAAGCGCCGCTACTTTGAAGCGCTGGTCAAACACGGCAACCTGAACGAAACGGCCTTGAGAGACACGCTGGCCCAGGCTGCGCGCCAGATCAAATCCGACTACGAACAGGCGCAGTTGCTGATCGGCGTCGCTCCGGTGCTCGCAACCAAACAGGGAGCGATGCCGGCGTTCTTCCAGGCCGTGGACACGATCCAGTCAGACTACGAACACAGGCGCGTGCTTTCCGCCGTCGTCAAAACGAAGAACTTAAGTGAAGAGACGTTGACACAACTGCTCGATTCCGCCGCCGCATTATCTTCCGACTACGAAAAAGCCACGTTGTTGCTCGACGTGTCGAACGCGTATACCGGCGACGCAAGTTTGCGAAGCGCCTTTCTGAAGGTGGTTGAGACGATCAAGTCTGACTACGAGCGTGGACGAGTCTTGTCGGCTTTACTGAAAAACAAACAGATTGGGTAACAGGTGGCGTCCTAATCTGAAATATTCGTTCATCCGTGTTCCATGAGTGCTGGTCTCGGTGGTGTTACGGGTACAGAACACGGATAAACAGAATCACAGCCTGATTAGGGATTACGGGTAACACGAACATGCAAAGTGTTTTCCAGGACATTCGCTACGGCATTCGCATGTTGACCAAGAACCCCGGCGTCACAGCCGTGGCGGTGTTGACTCTCGCGCTCGGCATCGGCGCGAATGCCGCCATCTTCAGCGGCGTGAGCGCGTTCACGCTTCGTACCCTGCCGATTCCTGAACCCGATCGCGTCGTGCGTCCCGTCGAGATGGCGGAGGACCGCGGCATGAGCGACGAAGTTTCCTATCCGGATTTCGTCGACTACCGCGATCAATCGACAGTCTTCGAAGCAATGAGCGCCGAAGATATGGTTGGGGTCGCGCTCGATTCGGAAACGCAAAGCGACGTCGTCTGGGGCCAGGTGGTCAGTGGTTCGTATTTCGACGTGGTGCGGATCAAGCCGATCATGGGCCGCACGTTTCTGCCCGAGGAAGACAAAGCGCTGGGCGCGCATCCGGTCGTCGTCATCAGTCACAGTCTTTGGCAACGGCGCTTCGCCGCGGACCCGAACATCGTCGGCAGGACCATTCGTCTGAGCAATCGTGAGTATCAGGTGATCGGAGTCACGCCGCCGTCGTTCACCGGTTCGAAGTTCGCGCTATCGATGGACTTCTGGGTGCCGATGGCGATGGGCGACGAGCTCCGGCGCTCGCCGGGCCTGCTCGCCGATCGCGGCAGTCACTGGATGAACATCCTTGCGCGTCTGAAACCCGGCGTGACGCTCGAACAAGCTTCACAGGAGATGCAATCGATTGCCGCTCGACTCAACCAGGCTTATCCGAACGAGCGGGCCAGCAACACACAAGCGAAAGTCGCAACCGAGATCGACGCGCGCTTCGACGAAGCGGCAACGGTGATGAAGAGCGGATCGGCGATCGCGATGGCCATCGTCGGTCTGGTCCTGTTGATTGCCTGCGCGAACGTCGCGAACCTGATGCTCGCGCGCGCCGCCGCGCGTCGCAAGGAGATCGGCATTCGTCTCGCACTCGGAGCGAGCCGCGTGAGACTGATCCGGCAGTTGTTGACTGAAAGCCTGTTGCTGTCGTTGCTCGGCGGCGGGTTCGGGTTGTTGTTGGCGCTCTGGGTCACGGATCTGATGCAGGGGTTCGTGCCGGTCCTCGAATACAACATCGTCGACAACTTCTTCGCGCTCGATTCGCGCGCGCTCCTCTTCACGCTCGTTATCTCACTCGCGACGGGACTGATCTTCGGCCTCGCGCCCGCGTGGCATTCTTCTAATCCGGATATCGTTCCGGTCCTGAAAGGCGATCTCGCCTCGGGTGAACGGCTGCGTGGCCGCCGCTTCTCGTTGCGGCCGGCGTTGGTAGTCGTGCAGGTGGCTTTATCGCTCGCAGTGCTCGTGTGCGGCGGACTCTTCATCAAGAGTTTTCGCAAAGCCCAGACGATGGATCCGGGCTTCGGTACGAAGTCCGCTTTGATCGTTACTCTGAATCCCGAACTGGTCGGTTACGACGCCGAGCGTTCGCGCAACTTCTTTCGCCAGGTGATCGAGCGAGCTTCGAGTTTGCCGGGCGTGGAAGCCGCGGCCGCGACGCGACTGATGCCGTTGGGTGACAGTTCGAATTCCCATGGTCCGATCCTGAAAGAAGGCGAGACGCTGCCGCGCGGAAACGCGGGCCGCACGATCATGACCAACGTCGTCAGCCCCGGCTTCTTTCGGGCGATGCAGATTCCGTTTGTCGAAGGCCGCGACTTTGACCAGCGCGATCACGCGAAGTCACAAAATGTCGTGATCATTAATCAGAAGATGGCCGAGATGTTGTGGCCGGGCGAGAGCGCCGTCGGCAAGCGCATTTTCATCGGCACTGAGGCGCGCGAGCCGAACGAAGTCGTCGGCGTTGTAAAGACCGGCCGCTATCGCACTCTCGCCGAAGATCCAAAGCCATTTTTTTACTATCCGATGACGCAACGCCGCGCGGGGACCATGCAGCTCGTGATGCGCACGAATGTCGACCCGCGCGGGCTCGTCGGTGCGATTCGCAAAGAGTTGCAGAACATCGATCGCAGCGTGCCGGTATCGTCTGTGAAGACGATGGACGAACACATGACGTACGCGTTGTGGGCGCCGAACATGGCGGCGACGTTGTCACTCGCATTCGGCGTCGTCGCGATCGTGTTGAGCGCGGTTGGGCTGTACAGCGTGATGGCGTACGTCGTTTCCCAGCGCACGCGCGAAGTGGGAATCCGCATGGCGCTCGGCGCGGATCGCTCGGACGTGCTGAAGATGATCGCCGCGCAGGGAATGCGGCTCGCCGTAATCGGCGTGGTGATCGGTTTACTCCTTTCGTTCGCACTGGCGCGCGCGTTGTCGTCGCTTCTGATTGGCGTCAGCGGTTACGACGTGACGACGTTCATCGTCGTTTCGACGTTGCTGGTGCTGGTGGCCCTAATCGCTTGTTACGTTCCGGCGCGACGCGCGACGAAGATCGATCCGCTCGTGGCGTTGAGATATGAGTGAAGGAGGGACTCTGGTCTTGGGTCTTAGGGCTTTGGTTTTAGAACTTTGTACTTAGAGCTTTGCACTTTGTACTCCCGATTTGCGAACAAAGCACCAAGTACTAAGCACCAAGCACAAAGACCAAAGACCTAAGACCTAAGACCTAAGACCAAAGACCAAAGACCTAACACCCAAAGAGCGTGAAAACATGTTTACCGAACTAAAATATGCCGCGCGCGCGTTGTTGAAGCGACCCGGCTTTTCGTTGATAGCGATTGCGACGCTGGCGCTCGGCATCGGCGCAAACACCGCGATCTTCAGCGTGGTGAACGCGACGTTGTTGCGGCCGCTGCCGTTCAAGGATCCCGAACGCGTAGTGATCGTCTGGGGCGCTCTGCCGAAGATGGCCGCTGCCACGCTGCCGAACTCGTGCCCCAACTTCATGGACCTGAAAGCCAAAAGCCAGACGTTCGAACGTCTCGCGGCGTTTCGTTCCTGGTCGTGGCAGTCGACGGCCGGCGCGGAGCCTGAGTTATTGCGAGGTGCGCGCGTCTCCGCCGATTTCTTCGAAGCAGTGGGCGCTGATCCGGTGTTGGGCCGGGTGTTCACTCCGGAAGAAGACCTGCCGAACCGCGCTCCGGTCGCGATCATCAGCTACGGCTTGTGGCAGCGACGATTTGGCGGCGACGTAAACGTCATCGGCAAGACGATCGCGCTCACCGGACGAAACGCGATGATCGTCGGCGTCATGCCGGAAGGATTTCGCTTTCCCGGCGGCGCCAACATGATTCCCGGACTTCAGTTCGCGCTGCAAAACGACGTCTGGATGCCGATCGCGTTCAGCGATGAGGAACGGCAACGACAGGGCAATCTAAACCTCGCCGTCATCGGCCGGCTCAAGCCGGGCGTGTCGCCGCTGCAAGGTGAGACTGAGCTGCGCGCGATTCAACAAGATCTACCGCTGGGAACGATCGGCTACACGCTCAACGTCATTCCGCTGCACCAGCAGATGATCGGCAACATTCGTAAGCCATTGCTCGTTTTGTTGGCGACGGTCGCGCTCGTTCTGCTCATCGCGTGCGCGAACATTGCGAACCTTCTTCTCGCCCGCGCGACGTCGCGACAGAAAGAGATCGCGATCCGGGCGGCGCTCGGCGCGGCTCGGCGACGAATCATCGGACAACTTCTCACCGAGAGTCTGTTGCTCGCGCTCACCGGCGGCGCGATCGGACTGTTGCTCGCCGTTTGGGGCAACTCGTTGCTCGTCTCACTCATTCCGCGCGAGGTGCCTCGTATCGGCGACACGAGCCTCGATGCGCGCATTCTGCTTTTCACACTCGCGATCTCCGTCGTGACCGGAGTGATCTTCGGTTTGGTTCCCGCGCTGCAAGCGTCGAGGTTCGATCTGAACCAGTCGCTGAAAGACGGCGGGCGCGACACTGCCGCCGGTGTGGGCCAGAACCGGCTGCGCGGTTTGCTGGTCGTTTCGGAAGTCGCGATTGCACTGGTCCTGCTGATCGGCGCAGGGCTTTTGATGAAGAGCTTCGGTCGATTGCTGAACGTCGCGCCCGGCTTCAATCCTGACAAGGTGCTGACGATGGAGGTCCAATTGGCAGACCTTCCGCCGTCGAGATACGAAAACCATGAAGAGCAGGCGAAGTTCTTCGAACAACTATTCGAGCGGCTTCAGTCCTTGCCGGGTGTCGAGAACGCAGGCGGCGTTTTGTCGGTGCCACTCTCCGGCGCGTCGGAGAGCACCGAGGTGCTTCTCGAAGATCAGGCGACGACGTCTAATGCTGAGCGTCCCGAAGCTGATTACACCATCGTCACGCCGAATTACTTTTCGACGTTGCAGATCCCGCTCTTGAAAGGCAGACAGTTCACGCCGCAAGACAAGAGCGGTGCGCCGCGCGTGATCATCATCAACGACATTTTCGCCGCGCGCGTCTGGCCCCGCCAGGATCCGATCGGCAAACGTTTTCGAGTCGGTTTTGAGAAAGAGCCGCGGGAGGTCGTCGGCGTCGTCGGCAGCATCAAGCAGGCGGCGCTCGACGCTGAGGCGCGTCCGGCGATGTACCTGCCGCATGCGCAGTCGCCGACGAATCTTTTGACCGTGCTCGTGCGGACCACCGGTGAACCGATGTCGATGGCGGCGGCAGTGCGAGAGCAAGTGCGAGCGATTGACGCGGACGTGCCGGTCACGCACGTGCAGACGATGGAGAAGGTGCTCGGCGCTTCGGTGGCCCAGCCGCGTTTCTCCATGCTGCTCGTCGCGCTCTTCGCGGGCCTGGCGCTGATCCTGTCGACAGTCGGCATTTACGGCGTGATGGCGTACTCCGTATCCCGGCGCGCGCATGAGATTGGCGTGCGCATGGCGTTGGGCGCCGGCGCGGGAGAGGTGTTGAAGTTGGTGTTGAAGGATGGAATGTCGTTGGCGTTCGCGGGCATCGGTGTTGGTTTGCTTGGGGCGTTTGCGTTGACGCGGTTGATGGCGAGTCTGCTGTTCGACATCAGCGCGAAGGACCCGGTGACATTTGCGTCAGTCGCCGCGTTTCTCGCGGTCGTCGCGTTCATTGCCTGTTACATCCCGGCGCGCCGTGCAACGAAGGTCGATCCATTGATCGCATTGCGAAACGAGTAAAGAAGGTCTTTGGCCTTGGGGCTTAGGTCTTAGGATTTGTGCAAAACCAAAGACCCAAGACCAAAGTCCCAAGACCTAAACCTTGAATGAGGACCACACATGTCAGTATTTACACAAGAGATCGTTTATGCGGCGCGGACGCTGTGGAAGCGGCCGGGCTTTTCATTGGTTGCCATCCTGACGCTCGCCCTTGGCATCGGCGCCAACACGGCGATTTTTAGTCTGGTCAACACGGTCTTGCTGCGCGGGATTCCGGTCGCACGTCCCGGCGAGGTGTTTGCCGTGAACATGCGCCGGAAAGACGATTCGATGTCGGCGTTCTCCTACCTGAACTACATCGACTTCCGCGATCGAAACGACGTCTTGTCGGGCCTGCTCGTCTATCGATTCGTGCCGTTGAGCCTCAGCCGCTCCGGCGCGAACGAGCGAATCTGGGGTTACGAGGTCTCGGGTAACTACTTCGACGTGCTCGGCGTGAAACCGATTCACGGCCGCACGTTTCTTCCCGAAGAAGACAAGACGCGACTGACGCATCCCGTCGCCGTTCTCAGTTACGAAGGTTGGCAACGACGGTTCGCGGGCGATCCAAACGTCGTCGGCAGAGACATCCTCCTCAACAATCACCAGTTTCGCGTCATCGGCATCGCGCCCGAGGGGTTCAAAGGAACGGAACAGGTTTACGCACCCGAGTTGTGGCTGCCGATTCAGATGATGGAATGGGCCGAACCGGGATCGAACTGGATGGACCACCGCGCCGACAACAATCTCTTCGCCGTCGGCCGGCTCAAGCCGGGCGTCGACGCACGCCAGGCTGAGACTTCGTTGAACCTGGTCGCGCAGCAACTCGCGAAAGAGTATCCCGACTCGAACGAAGGAGAATCGATCAAGCTCGGCGCACCGGGATTCATCCTGCCGGAATTGCGCGGCGCGGTCGTCAGTTTCACGTGGGTGATGATGGCCGCGGTCGCACTCGTTCTGCTGGTGACGTGTACGAACCTCGCCGGCTTGTTGCTGGCGCGGGCCAGCGATCGACGACGCGAGATCGCGATCCGTCTGGCAATGGGCGCGAACCGCTTTCGTCTCATTCGACAGTTACTCACCGAGAGTCTGTTGCTGTCGATCGTGGGCGGAGCGACCGGCGTGCTGCTCGCGGTCTGGATGGTCAGGTTCCTGCTGGCCTTCAAGCCTCCGATCGATTTTCCGTTGACGCTCGATCTCGGCCTTGATTGGCGTGTGTTGTTGTTCTCGCTTGGCGTGTCGCTCGTCGCGGGCGTGGTGTTCGGCCTGGCGCCGGCGCTGCAATCGACGCGTCCGAACCTGTTGCACACGTTGAAAGACACGGCGGCGCAAGGCGGCGCCGGCCGCACTCGTCTGCGAAGTGTTCTCGTCGTGGGCCAGATCGCGATCTCGCTGATCGTTTTGATCGCTGCCGGGCTCGTCGTGCGCACGCTTCAGCGGCTGCAAACGATGAACCCGGGCTTCGAACCGCAAAACGCGTTGATGATGTCGTTCGATCTCTCGTTGCAGGGATACGACGAAGCGCGCGGGCAACAGTTTTACCGTGAACTTGCGGAGCGCGTGCGTTCGTTGCCGGGGGTGAAGTCGGCGGCGATTACGAACTACGTCCCGCTGAGCCTGGACTACAACAGTCGAAACATCTTCGTCGAAGGTGAACCGATTGAGCGCGGCGCGAACCAGCCGTCGTCGATGAACGCTGTCGCTGGACCACGTTATTTCGAAGCCATGGGGACGCCGGTCCTGTACGGGCGCGATTTCAGCGAACAGGATCTGGCGAAATCGGAGCAGGTCGCGATTGTGAATGAAACATTTGTGCAGCGTTTGATGCCGGCCGTGAAGACGGCGGCCGAAGCGGTGGGCAAGCGAGTGAGCTGGGGCGATGAGAAAGGTCCTTTCATGCGCATCGTCGGCGTCGTTAAGGACGGAAAGTATTTCAACATCACGGAAGATCCCCGCGCGTTCATCTGGACGCCGTTGACGCAGGACTACAACTCGCACGGTGTGCTCGTCGTGCGCACCACGGGCAGCCCAAATTCGATGTTTGGTCCGGTGCGTGGCGAGGTAAACCGCCTCGATCCCAATCTGCCGCTGTTCGACGTCGAGACGTTGACTGAACATTTACGGCTGGCGCTGTTTCCTGCACGCGTCGCCGCGACTGTGTTGGGCGTTTTCGGGTTCGTCGCGTTGCTGCTTTCGGCCATCGGGATTTACGGCATCACTTCGTACGCAGTCTCTCAACGTACGCACGAGATCGGCATTCGCATGGCGCTCGGCGCGCAGTTGGGCGACGTGTTGAAGCTCGTGCTCAATCACGGGTTGAAACTGACGATGCTCGGCGCGGCGATTGGTGTCGCAGGTGCTTTCCTCGTGACGCGGGCGATCACGAGTGTGCTTTACGGCGTCAGTGCGACGGATCCGTTGACGTTCGGTCTGGTGTCGTTGTTGCTGATTGGCGTGGCGCTGCTGGCCTGTTACGTGCCCGCGCGAAGAGCGACGAAAGTCGATCCATTAATTGCCTTGAGAAATGAGTAAGGGGGCAGCATGGAAAACCTACTGAAAGATCTGCGTTACGGCGTGCGGAGTTTTATCAAGCGCCCGGGATTTCTCCTGATCGCCGTGTCCACGCTGGCGTTGGGAATTGGCGCGACGACGGCGATGTTCACAGTCGTCAACTCCGTCTTGTTGCGGCCGCTGAAATTTCCCGAACCGGAACGGATCGTGTTGCTGGAGAGCGTTAACCTGGCGATGGGCGCCACGGCGAGCAACACGTCGGTGCCCGACATCGCCGACTGGCAACAGCAGAGCCAATCGTTCGAGCAACTCGCTTCGTTTGTTACCGGCGGCACGTTTGTGACAATCGGCGACGAGACTGAACGCGTGCGCTCCACGAGCGTGTCGGCCGAGTTCTTTCCTTTGTTTCGCACCAACCCGATCCTGGGCCGTTCCATTGTGGCCGACGACGCTCGGGAGGACAGTCCCTGGGTTGCGGTGATCAGTCACGATTTCTGGCAACGACGATTCGGTGGCGCAGCGAACGTCGTGAACACCGAATTCAAGCTCGGAAAGCACCCGACGACGATCGTCGGCGTTATGCCCGCGGGCTTCAACTATCCGAACGACTGTGAAATGTGGTTCGCATTCACGCCGAATCTCGCCACTGAGCCGCGCGATAATCGGTATGTCAACGCCATCGCTCGTTTGAAACCGAATACTTCGGTGGCCCAGGCACAAACCGAGCTGGACACCATCAACCAGCGTCTGGCCCAGAACTACCCGGTAACCAATACCGGCTGGGGCGTAAAGATCACCGAGTTGCGCGAACGCATGGTCGGGCGGTTGAAAATCTCGTTGCTGATCCTGCTGGGTGCGGTGGCGGTGGTGTTGCTGATCGCGTGCACGAACGTCGCCAATCTGTTGCTGGCGCGAGCGGCCTATCGTCAGAAAGAGATCGCCCTGCGAACAGCGCTGGGTGCAAGTCGCATTCGCGTCGTGCGTCAACTCCTGACGGAAAGCGTTCTGCTTTCGCTGGTGAGTGGACTTATTGGTCTTGGCCTCAGCCTGTGGTTGCTGAAACTGCTGATCGCGATTAGTCCGGCTGGCAGTCCGCGCATCAACGAGATCGGTATCGATTGGCGCGTCTTCATTTTCGCACTCGGCGTTACGGTCCTCGCCGGTTTGCTCTTCGGGCTCGTTCCCGCGTTGCACATGTCGCGTCCCGATCTAAACGAGACGTTGAAAGAGAGTGGGCGGCAAGGCTCGACGGGCGCCAGTCGCAACCGAGTCGGAAGTTTTCTCATCGTGTCGGAGATCGCCTTGTCGTTCATTCTGCTGGTGAGCGCGGGACTGCTGATCAAGAGCTTCATCAACCTCCGCCATATCGATCCGGGATTCACGCCGGACAACGTGCTGGCCTTGCGGGTGGCGATGATCTCGCCCAGGTACGACACGAATGAAAAGCGCGCGCAGCTTTGGCGGCAACTGGTCGAGCAAGTTAAAGCAACGCCCGGTGTGGAATCGGTGGGGGCGATAACGGCGCTGCCGCTTCGCGGCGACACATTTGATTTGGGGCGTAGTGTGATTCGCGAGGGCCTTCCGGAAGTCCCCGAAAACGCAGTCAACTCGAACTATCTCGACGTCACGACTGACTATTTTCAAACGCTCAAGATTCCGATCAAAGCCGGCCGCGCTTTCAACGACCACGACAATCTGGAATCGCCGAAGGTCGCGATAATCAGCGACCAGCTCGCCCACCAACTGTGGCCCGGCGAAAACCCGATCGGCAAACGGTTCCACGTCTGGCGCGACGAGAAGTTTTCGCGCGAGGTCGTCGGCGTGGTCGGCAGTACAAAAAAGTCGCTCGACGAAGAGCCGTTCAACCAGACGTACGTGCCGGTTTTGCAGGATCCAAACTGGGGCAGTCTCACGTTCGTGGTGCGCACGACCGGTGAACCGACAGCGTTAGCGGGCTCAGTGCGCGAGGCGATCCGATCTGTCGACAGCACACTGCCGGTGTACAACCTGAAAACAATGGACGACGTGGTTGCGCAATCGGCGGCGCCGCGGCGATTGCCGACGCAGTTGCTGAGCGTGTTTGCCGGCGTGGCGATGCTGCTGGCGATGCTCGGCATCTACGGCATCACTTCGTACTACGTGACGCAACGCACGCACGAGATCGGAGTGCGCATGGCGCTCGGCGCGCAGATCGTCGACGTGCTTAAGCTGGTGTTGCGACGCGCGATGGTGCTGGCCTTCGTTGGCATCGGCATCGGAATCGCCGGCGCAATTGCGGTGACGCGCTACATGACTACGCTCTTGTTTGGCGTGAAGCCGATCGACGTAATCACGTTCGCCGGAGTGGCGCTGGTGTTGATTGCCGTAGCGCTGATCGCCTGTCTCGTGCCGGCGCGCCGCGCAGCGAAGATCGATCCATTAACGGCCCTGAGATACGAGTAAGAAGAGTGTTACCAAGAGCCGTCTCATTCTCACCCGGCTTCAGCCGGGTGTAGCACGAAGCAGTCTAAGCACCGGGCTAAAGCCCGGTGAGAATGAGAGGACTGCGAGGGAAGTCATAAACGGGGGACGAATTGATGCAGATCCTGCAACAAGACCTGCGCTATGCCGTGCGCATGCTGATGAAGAAGCCGCTGTTCACGTTGATTGCGATCGTCACCGTCGCGCTCGGCATCGGCGCAAACACCGCCATCTTCAGTGTCGTCAACGCCGTCTTGCTGCGCCCGTTGCCTTATTACAAGGCCGAGCAGCTTGTCGTGCTTCCGACGATCACGCCGAGCGGTGAACAGGACGGCGTATCGGTGCCCGAGGTGCAGGACTTTCGTGAGCGAATGCAATCGGTCGACGATCTCGTCGCGTTTCAGTCGCAGAGCGTGAACGTCACCGGCAGCGATCGTCCCGATCGAGTTCGCGGCGCGTTCGTCACCGCCAACTATTTCAAGTTCTTCAATCTCGCGCCGGTCGCGGGACGCACGTTCGTCGACGGCGAAGACCAACCAAATTCGGCCAAACTCGCCGTCGTCAACGAGAAGATCTGGCGCGAACGTTTGAACGCCGACGCGAACCTCGAGTCGAAGAAGCTGATACTCAACGGCGAGGCCTACACGATCATCGGCGTCGTTCCCGGGAGTTTCAAACACCCGTTCGATCCGGACGTCGAAGTCTGGATGCCGGTGACGCATTTTCCGGGATTCAACAACTCGCGCGACGGCCGATTCACTTTCGCGATGGGCCACCTCAAACCCGGCGTCCGACTGGAACAAGCCAGCGCCGAAGCGAACACGATCGCGGGCCAACTCGCGCAGACTTACAAAGAGAACGCGGGACGCGGCGCGAAAGTGGTGTCGTTTCGAGAATTGATGGTGGGCGACGTGCGGCCGGCGCTTTGGCTGTTGTTTGCGGCAGTCGGCGTGATTCTGCTGATCGCGTGCGCCAATCTCGCTAACCTGCTCCTCGCGCGCGGCCTCTCGCGACAACGCGAGATCGCAGTTCGCGCGGCAATGGGCGCGAGCAGATGGCGCCTGATTCGCCAGTTGCTGACCGAGACGACGGTCATCAGTTTGATCGGCGGCGGCGCCGGCATACTCCTCGCGACGTGGGGACTCTACGCCTTACTGAAACTCCCACAGAACTTCATCACCGCTGAACAAGCGACGCTCGACACGCGCGTGTTGTTGTTCGCTCTCGGCATTTCAGTTTTGACCGGCTGGCTGTTTGGCCTCGCGCCTGCTCTTCAACTCGCGAAACCGGAACTGCAATCGTTTTTGAAAGAAGGATCGCGCGGCAGCGCCGGCAGCACGGGTTGGAATCGCCTGCGCGGCGGGTTTGTCGTCTTTCAAGTCGCATTGTCGCTCGTGTTGCTCGTCAGCGCCGGATTGCTGATCCGAAGTTTCGACAAACTGTTGCGCGTGAACGTCGGCTTCAATCCTGAACAGTTGTTGAGTCTCGAGTACCGCCTGCCGCGAAACAAATTCAGTAAACCCGACGCACAGTGGAACTTTCATCGCCAGGTGACCGAACAGATCGCGCAGATCCCGGGAGTCAGCTCCGTATCGCTTGTGCGCGGACTTCCGTTCAGCGGCAACGGCGGCAGTGCGCGCATCGTTCTTCCGGATCGCGAACTGCCGAAAGAGGGAATGGAACCGGAGGTCATGTACAACACGGCGATGCCGAACTACTTCGAAACGATGGGCATTCCCTTTATCAAAGGACGCACGTTCGGCAATGAAGACACGCTGCAATCTCCGGGCGTGTTGATAATCAACCAAACGATGGCGCAGAAGTTTTGGCCGGGACAGGATCCGCTCGGGAAGCAGATCAAGTTTGTTCCTGAAGGACGCATCGGAACTGTTGTCGGTGTGGTCGGCGATGCGAAGCAGTTCTGGCTCGAAGAAACGCAGCGGCCGCAGTTGTACGGCGCATATAGCCAGGATCCCGGAATATTCGCGACGGTCGTGATGCGCACGACGGTCGAGCCGCTGACTATTGCGGAACAGGTGCGCCAGGCTGTCTGGCGCGTCGATCCGGATCAGCCGATGTGGAAGATTCGCACGGTCGAGTTTCTGGTGAATCGCAGCGTGGCGGATCGGAAGTTCCTGATGGCGTTGATGGGCATCTTTGCGTCGATCGCGTTGGTGCTGACGATGGTGGGCTTGTACGGCGTCATCAGTTATCTCGTCAATCAACGAACGCAGGAGATCGGCATTCGCATGGCGCTCGGCGCGCAGATGAATCAGATCCTGCGAATGGTGCTGCGGCAGGGAATGGTGTTCGTGCTGCTGGGTGTTGCGCTCGGGTTGGCGGCGTCGTGGTTGTCGACGCGATTGATGAGCAAGCTGCTGTACCAGGTGAGTGCGACCGATTCGGTCACATTCGCGGGAATAGCGGTGTTACTTATAGCAGTAGCACTTCTGGCTTGTTACTTCCCGGCGCGTCGGGCGACGAAGGTCGATCCGATGATCGCATTGAGAAATGAGTAGCGATGTGGTTTTTGGTCTTTGGCCTTAGATCTTGAAAGTTTCCACGAACTGCAAGACCTAAGGCCAAAGACCAAAACCGAGGTACTAGGAATGCACACTTTTCTTCAAGATATCCGCTATGGCCTCCGCGGCCTTTTGAAACGACCTGGTTTTACCGCAGTCGCAGTCATCACTCTCGCCCTGGGCATCGGCGCGAACGCCGCAATTTTCAGTGTCGTGAACGCGGTGCTGTTGCGCCCGCTCCAGTTTAAGGATCCGGAACGTTTGGTGATCCTCTGGGAAGACGCTTCGTTCGCGGGATTTCCACTCAACACGCCGGCGCCCGCGAATTACGTCGATTGGAAAAACCAGACGCAGTCGTTTACGGATATGGCTGCGACGCAGGAGACGAGTCGCAACATCACCGGCGATGGTGAGCCACAGCGCGTGGTGACCCGCCGTGTCACTGCGAATTTCTTTTCCGTGCTCGGCGTGCAGCCGCTCATCGGGCGCGGTTTCCTGGCGGAGGAAGATCGGCCACAGGCAGACAACGTCGTCGTTCTCAGTTATCCGCTATGGCAGAGCCGCTACGGCGGCGATCGCAACATCGTCAATCGCACGATCCTTCTCAACGGAGAGAAGCATACGGTCGTCGGCGTGATGCCGGCAGGTTTTCAATGGAGCGAGACGGAAGAGCAACTCTGGTTGCCGCTGGCGCTCGACGCTGAGGAGATGGCGAACCGCGGCGGACACTATCTCACGGTTATTGCTCGGTTGAAGCCGGGCGTGAGCATGGTCCAGGCACAGGCGGAAATGAGTGCGGTGATGAGCCGTATCGCCAAGGACTATCCGCGCGAGACGGCGGAAGGAAAAGTCGGCGCGGTCGTCATGCCGTTGCACGAGCAGTTGGCAGGAAACGCGCGACGGCCATTGATGGTGTTGCTCGTCGCAGTTGCGGCCGTGTTGTTGATTGCCTGCGCGAACATCGCCGGATTGCTGCTGGCGCGCGCGGCCGGACGTCGGCGCGAGATCGCTGTACGCACCGCGTTGGGCGCGAGCCGCTTGCATATCATCAGGCAGTTGCTCACGGAGAGTCTGCTGCTTTCAACGTTTGGCGGGATCAGTGGACTGGTGCTGGCGGTCTGGAGTTTCGGCTTCTTTGAAAGATTGATTCCGGAAGGGATGAAGCAGTCGACGAACTTGAAGCTCGACGCGTCGATGCTGTTGTTCGCGCTGGCGGTCTCGGTTGTTACGGGTATCGTGTTTGGTTTGATTCCGGCGTTGCAATCGTCGCGCGTGGATTTGAATGAGAGTTTGAAGCAGAGCGCGGGACGATCGGGCGCTGGATCCGGGACGAAGTTGCGCAGCGGGATGATTGTGTTTGAAGTCGCCGCTTCGCTGGTGCTGCTGGTCTGTGCGGTGCTGCTGATTCAGACGCTGTTTCAGTTGTTCAATCAGTACTCGGTGCTTGCGCCTGAGAAGGTGTTGACGGCGCGCACTGTTTTGCCGCTCACGAAGTATGGCGATCCGCAGAAGCGAAACGCGTTCTATCAAAGTGTACTGGAGCGAATGGAATCGACGCCCGGTGTCGTGTCGGCCGGCTATTCGACGTCGGTGCCATTGGTGTGGAAAGGTGGGACCAGCGGGTTCTTTCCTGAAGGGACGAAGGATCCGCTTCCTGGTATGGCGTATGACGCGAACATTCGCCAGGTCAGCGCGAATTACTTGCAGACGATGGGTATACCGTTGCGGCAGGGACGATACTTCGACGCGCATGACAACGAGCAGGCAATGCCGGTTGCGATTATCAACGAGACGATGGCGCGTGAATACTGGTCCGGGAGCGATCCGGTTGGGCGCCGGTTCAAGCTCGGCGATCCGAGAGATGATATTCCGTGGCTGACGATCGTCGGTGTCGTCGGCGACGTTCGGCAGATGGGCATTGATGTTCCGGTGAAGGCTGAGATGTATCTGCCGTATCGACAGGTGGGGAAGGGTTCCAACTGGTTTATTCCGCGTGATCTCGTGGTTCGCACGAATGGCGATCCGTCGAACCTCGCCGGCGCCGTGCGGCAGGCGGTGCATGCGGCGGATCCCGATCAGCCGATATCGGATGTCGGGACGATGGAAGAGGTATTGGGCCATGAAGCGGCGCAGCGCCGGCTGTGGATGATTCTGCTGACGGCGTTTGCCGTGCTGGCACTGTTGCTCGCATCGCTCGGGATCTATGGTGTGTTGGCGTACTTCGTCGCGCAGCACCGGAACGAGATCGGCGTGCGGCTGGCGCTTGGCGCGACGCCCGCAAGGATCCTGGTGTTAGTGCTGCGGAAGGGAATGGCGTTGACGCTGCTTGGCGTCGTCATTGGTCTGGCCGCGTCGTTTGCGGTGACGCGTCTGATGGCGTCGTTGCTGTTCGGCGTCAAGGCTGTCGACCCGTTGACGTTCGCGGCAGTGCCGCTGCTGCTCGCCTTCGTCGCCCTGCTGGCGTGTTGGATCCCGGCGCGCCGCGCAGCAAAAGTCGACCCCATGGTCGCACTCAGATACGAATAAAACCTATGAACACTCTCCTTCAGGATTTTCGCTACGGGTTGCGCATGTTGTTGAAGAACCCGGGCGTGGCGGCGGTCGCGATTCTGACGCTCGCGCTCGGCATCGGCGCAAATACCGCGCTCTTCAGCGTTGTCAATGCAGTGCTGCTTCGTCCCTTGACCTACAGGGATCCCGATCGGGTCGTCTCGCTGTGGGAAAACGTTCCGGCCCATGGCCGCTGGCGCGTCTCGCCCGCGAATTTCCACGACTGGAAAAAACAGACCACGCTGTTTGAGAACATGGCCGCGTACGGCGGTTCGACATTGAGCTTGACCGGCAACGGTGAGCCTGAGCAGTTACACGGATCGAGAGTCAGCGCGGGATACTTCGCCGTCGTCGGCGTCGAGCCGTCGTTGGGCCGTTCCTTCTCGCCGGAAGAATACGAAGTCGGGAAGGACCAGGTCGTCATTCTGGGCCATGCCTTCTGGAACCGTCGTTTTGGCGGCGACAAAAACATTCTCAACCGGACGATCACGCTCGATGGGTCCAACTACACGGTTGTCGGTGTCATGCCGCCGGGTCTGTATCCGATGACGCCCACCACGACCGGGAAAATTGCGTTTGACGAGCGGGAACAACATTACTGGGTACCGATGTCGTTCGCGCCGGAATGGGCCGCGGTGAGATCCGCGCACGTGCTCGGCGTCGTCGGACGTTTGAAGCCCGGAGTCACGCTGGACCAGGCATCCGCTGAGATGACTGCGATTGGCGCGCGTCTCGAGCAGGAGTACGCAGCCAACAAAGGCGAGGGAATCATCGTTAACCCGTTCATGAACGAAGTGGTCGGCAGTGTCAGAACCGGGTTAATCACCTTGCTGATCGCTGTCGGCCTGGTACTGCTGATCGCCTGTGCGAACATCGCCGGCCTGCTCTTGGCCCAACACGCCGCGCGCAGTAAGGAGATTGCGATTCGCGCCGCGATGGGCGCCAGCCGTGGACGGCTCGTGCGCCAGTTCTTTCTCGAAGGTCTATTGCTTTCGGTGCTTGGCACGGTGGCAGGTATTGGTTTAGCCACACTCGGTTTGAACCTGCTGCTGAAGCTTGTCACCCAGAACATTCCGCGACTCGATCACGTGCAACTCGATTGGCAAGTGCTCGGTTTCACACTGTTGCTGACGATCGCGACCTGTTTTGTGTTCGGCTTGATACCCGCGTGGCATGCTTCAAAACCGGACTTGCACACGACGCTCGAGCAGGGCGAGCGCACGTCTGGTCCAGGCGGGCGCCGCCTGCGTTTGCGCCAAGCCCTTGTCGTACTTCAAGTCAGCGTGGCCGTGATGCTCGTCATCGGCGCGGGTCTGCTAATTAAAAGCTTCTGGCGTCTGCAACGCGTCGATCCAGGATTCACACCGCAGCGCGTACTGTCACTCAGCCTGACGCTTCCTTTCGCGAAGTACGCAAAACCGGAACAGATCAATCAGTTCTTCAACCAGTTGCACGATGGCGTTGCAAACCTGCCCGGCGTGCAGGCGGCGGCAATCGCCTACGATCATCCGTTGCAGACCAACTGGATCGATTCGTTCGAAATCGAGGGAAGACCGGCACCCGCCGACGGCCGCGGACTGTCGGCGAACTTCAATCCAATCGGGCCTGACTACTTCGTAACCGTCGGCGCTCCGATGGTCAGAGGACGCCAGTTCACGTTGCAGGACGATCAGGACCATCCGGGAGTCGTAATCGTCAACGAAGCTTTCGTGCGGCATTACTTTCCCAACGAAGAACCTCTCGGCAGGCGGTTAAAGATCAGTCCGCCGGCAAGAATTTGGAGACAGCAACGTCTGACCTCGTTCGAGATCGTCGGCGTTGTGCGTAACGTGAAGTCCGCGGGTTTGCAGGGCGAGACTGAACCGACTTACTACGTTCCCGCCACGCAGGCGCCATTGCAGGACATGAGCCTGCTGGTGCGAACGACGTCAGAACCTACGTCGATCGTTCCCGCTCTGCGTCAGACGGTTTGGTCCATCGATCCAAACCAACCGATTTCCGATGTGAACACGATGGAACAGATTGTTTCCGACAGTATCGCGCAGCCTCGGCTGAACATGGCGTTGATGGGACTGTTCGGCGCTCTCGCGCTCGTGCTTGCCGCAGTCGGAATTTACGGGCTGCTGTCGTATGCGGTAGCGCAACGCACGCGAGAGATGGGCATTCGCATGGCCCTCGGCGCGCAGGTGAGCGACGTTCTCGGCCTGGTGCTGAAGCAGGGCATGGCCCTCGCCCTCATCGGTGAAGCGATTGGTCTCGCCGGCGCTTTCGCGCTTACGCGGCTGATGCGTGGCTTGTTGTTCGGCGTGACGCCGACCGACGTAACGACGTTCATCGCCGTCGTCGGTGTATTGTCGACAATCGCGCTGCTCGCCTGTTACTTACCCGCGCGACGCGCAACCAAAGTCGATCCATTGAAAGCCTTACGCTACGAATAATCCATGGACACACTCCTCAACGACGTCCGCTACGGCGGGAAGATGCTCTGGAAGAGCAAGGGCCTGACGTTCGTGGCGATCGTCTCGCTTGCGGTCGGCATCGGCGCAAACTCGGTGATCTTCAGTCTCGTCAATTCGTTCCTGCTGAGACCACGGCCCGTCGCCAATCCGGATCAACTCGTCGAACTCTACGTGGGCGACAAAGACCATCCGTACGAAACGACGTCCTACCCGAGTTATCTCGACTTTCGCGAGCGCAACGAGGTCTTCACCGGACTCGCGGCTTATGGCGTCCGGCAGTTCAAACTCGGCGGCGCGAACCAGGTCGAACAGATCTGGGGCGAAGCGGTTTCGGGAAACTATTTCGACGTACTCGGTGTTCCGGCTTACCGTGGCCGCACGTTCCTGCCTGAAGAAGACGCCGTGCCGAACCGCAATCCGGTCGTCGTGATCAGTCACAGCTTGTGGCAACGGCGATTCAACGCGGATCCGGCGTTGGTGGGCCAGGCCGTCACGCTGAACGCGCAATCGTTCACGGTCGTCGGCATCGCGCCGCCGCAGTACACGGGCATGATGCGCGGTCTGTCGTGCGAGATCTGGGTTCCGGCGATGATGACCCCGCTGCTCGATGCATCCGGGAGCGATAACTTGTTGAGGAGCCGCGGCAGTAGGTGGCTGACGTTGGTCGGCCGCCTGAAATCCGACACGACTCTCGAACAAGCTCGCGCGAGGTTCGATCTGCTCACAAAAGAGATGCGGGCGGCGCATCCCGATGAATGGGCCGACCGCGAGGGAAAATCCGTGCGCGAGCTTTTTGTGTCAGTGCTGCCGGAAAGCGAAACACGCGTCCATCCGCAAATGGGCGTCGAGGCTTATGCAGTCGCGGCGCTGTTGTTTGTGATCGTCAACCTGGTGCTGGCCATTGCCTGCATGAACCTCGCCGGCATGTTGCTGGCGCGCGCAGTCGCGAGGCGCAGCGAGATCGCGGTGCGGCTCGCGTTGGGCGCTGCACGCAGCCGCATCATTCGCCAACTGCTTACCGAAAGCGTTCTCCTGTCTACGATCGCGGGCATCGCGGGAATTCTGCTCGCCGTCTGGTTGCTCAGTCTCGTGACTGCATTTATGCCCGCGTTGCCGGAGGGGATTCGCATCGCGCTCGATCTTCATCTCGACTGGCGCGTCGTGGTCTATACGATCGCAGTTTCTACAGTAACCGGGCTCATCTTCGGACTCGCGCCCGCGCTGCAAAGCTCGAGGACGGACGTGTCGACAGTTTTGAAAGACGATTCGACAGTGGCCACCATTCGTTACAGCAAGTCGCGATTGCGGATGGCGCTGGTGGTGGCCCAGGTGGCCTTCTCGATGTTGTTATTGATAGGCGCCGGCCTGGTGCTGCGCAGTCTGGAAAAAGTCAGACCAACACGGCTGGGCTTCATTTCGGACAACGTCGTGGTGGCGCCTGTGACGTTGGGAGAAAGAGATTACGATCGTCGCAAGCGCCATGAGTTCTACCGCAACGTGACGGAACGCGTCGCCGCTTTGCCGGGCGTGCAGAACGCGAGTCTCATCGAAGGAATACCCGGCGGCTTCATGGGCGGAACGCGCCGCAGCATCGAGATCGAAGGTTACAAACCGCGGTCAGGCGAGAGCCTGCATCTTGACGCCGTGTTTGCTGGGCCGCGTTATTTCACGAACATGAAAGTGCCCATCGTGCAGGGACGTGATTTTGACGAGCGCGATCAGGATGGCGCGCCGTGCGTCGCCATCGTCAACGAGGTTTTTGCGCAGCGGTATTTCGGCGGGACCGGAGCATCGCTTGGGAAGCAACTATCGAGAGTAACCGGCCGGCCCAACGAAAAACAGTTGTGTGAGATCGTCGGCGTCGTCCGCGACAACAACTTGCAGGCGTTGCAAAAAGAGGTGCAGCCGTTTTTCGCGCTCGCCGTAATGCAATCGGACTTTCCGGGCATGACGTTGCTGGTGAATACCGCCGGCGATCCGAAGAACCTGATCGTGCCGGTGCGCCGCACGATCCTGGAGCTCGATCCGAACCTGCCGGTGAACGACGTCCAGACAATCGCCGAGGAATTCAGCGGCGGGCTTTATCCGTTTCGCTTGCTGGCAGCGGTGATGGCGGTTTGCGGCTTGATGGCGCTGCTGCTCGCGACGGTCGGGATCTACGGCGTCGTGTCTTACTCGGTCGCGCAACGCACGCGCGAAGTCGGCATTCGCATGGCCCTCGGCGCTGTGCGCAGCGACATCCTGAAACTCGTCGTCGGGCAGGGAATGATAGTGGTGCTATATGGCCTCGGATTGGGATTGTTATTGGGTTTTGCCTTAACGCGAGTGCTGACGAGTTCGCTTTTCTTTGAAATGGAACTGTTGTTTGGCGTAAGCGCTACTGACACGCTGACGTTTGCAGGTGTAACGCTGATACTTGCCTTCGTTGCGCTGGCGGCTTGTTACATTCCTGCCTTGCGCGCGACGAAAGTGGATCCGGTAGTGGCTTTGAGGAGATAGGAGTTACTGCAATGTCGACTCTATGGCACGACGTCCGCTACGGCGTCAGGATGCTGTTGAAGACTCCCAGCGTAACCGTGATCGTGATCATCGCGCTCGCGCTCGGCATCGGCGCCAACACCGCGATCTTCAGCGTCGTGAACGCCGTGCTGCTGCGGCCGCTGCCGTACGAACAGTCCGACCGGCTGGTGTTTCTTCACGAGCGGCATCCGACGATCGAGGACATGTCGATCTCATATCCGAACTTCCTCGACTGGCGCAACCAGACGCAAACGTTCGAAAAGATGGGCGTCTTCAACACCGCCAGCTACAACCTCACCGGCGCCGGCGAGGCAGAACGAATCATCACCGCGCAAGCGTCTGCGGATCTGTTTTCCGTGCTGCGCGTCAGCCCGCTTTACGGCCGCTTGTTCACGAACGAGGAAGACAAGCCAGGCGCCGCGCCCGTCGTGGTCCTGAGCTATGGTCTGTGGCAACGACGCTTCGGCGGGCAAATGAGCATCCTCAATCAGTCCATCACGTTCAACACGAAGCAATACGTCGTCATCGGCATCATGCCTGAAAAATTCGCGTACCCAAGCGCTCGTGTCGAGATGTGGGTGCCGGTGGGCCAACTGTCCGACCAGTCGAGCTGGAAGGCACGCGGCAATCATCCCGGCTTGTACGGCGTGGCACGTTTGAAACCGGGCGTGACGATCGAACAGGCGGACTCCGACATGAATACGATCGCGGCGAACCTCGAGAAGCAGTAC
This sequence comes from Acidobacteriota bacterium, assembly GCA_046732935.1. GTDB lineage: Bacteria > Acidobacteriota > Blastocatellia > Pyrinomonadales > Pyrinomonadaceae > PSRF01. Next base: position 115,278 of record JBKPOC010000062.1, read on the forward strand.
CCGGACAGCAACACCGGTAATCGCGTCAGCCTCAAGCCGCTGCTCGAAACCGTCGTGAGTGATGCGCGGCGCGCCTTGTGGGTGATCTTTGGTGCCGTCGGGTTTGTGCTGCTGATTGCCTGCGCGAATATCGCAAACCTTCTGCTCGCGCGAGCGACATCGCGCAGGAAGGAGATGGCGGTTCGCACTGCTGTCGGCGCGAGTCGTTGGCGGCTTGCGCGGCAGTTATTGACCGAAAGTGTGTTGCTGTCACTGATCGGCGGATCGATCGGTTTGCTGCTCGGGCGTTGGGGCATCGATCTGGTTCTCTACATGAGCCCGGACGCGATTCCGCGAGCGCGCGAAATCGGGATCGACTGGACCGTCATGGGATTCACAATCGGCGTGTCGTTTCTGACCGGAATCATTTTCGGGCTGCTGCCCGCGATTCAAGCCGGCGACGTCGACGTGCATGAGACGTTGAAGGAAAGCGGACGCGGCACGACGGGAAGGCAATGGTTGCGCAGTTCGCTCGTCGTTGCGGAAGTCGCGACTACGCTCGTGTTGCTGATTGCCGCGGGATTGATGGTCCGCAGTTTTTACCTTTTGCAGAAAGTGAACCCAGGGTTCTCGTACGAGCACCTGACGAGCTTCAGCATCGCGTTGCCCGAGAAGAAGTACAAGAATCAGGATGCGAGGGGCGCGTTTTACGATCGGCTGCTCGAGAATATTCGTGGGCTTCCCGGCGTCGAGTCAGCGGCCGCGGCGACGGGATTGCCGCTCGGCAACAACGGCTGGCAGACGGGATTTGTTGTCGACGGTCGACCGGCGCCGTCCCGCGATCAGACGCCGTTGATGGAAGCATGTCTCGTCACGCCCGACTACTTCAAAGCCATGAACATTCCGCTGCTGCGTGGCCGCTTTTTCAACGACAGCGATAACAAGGCGCACCTCGCCGGACGCGATCTGAGTAAGCTCACCGAAGACGAACGCGAAGGCGCAGGGATAAACGTAATCATCATCGACGAAGAGTTTGCGCGACGGTATTGGCCCAACGAGGATCCCATCGGCAAGTACATCCGCTGGGGCCCTGATCCGGACTCACCGAAGGTCCAAGTTATCGGCGTCGTCGGCCGCGTCAAGATGGAGAGCCTCAATCAGAACAGCGATCGAGTGCAGGGTTACTACGCTTACGAGCAGGCGCCGCAGGGTGGGATGACCGTGATCATAAAAGGCGCATCCGATCCGAACCAGTTGATCAGTTCCGTGCGTGCGGCCGTGAAGCAGATCGATCCCGATCAGCCGATCTACAGTCCGAAGACGATGTACGAGATTCGCTCCGAGTCAGTGGCGGGCGAGCGTTTGAACCTGATGTTGTTGAGCCTCTTTGCGGGCCTTGCTCTGGTGCTCGCCATTGTCGGCATTTACGGCGTGATGTCTTACTCGGTGACGCAGCGGACGCACGAGATTGGCATTCGCATGGCCATCGGCGCGAGGCCACGCGACGTATTCACGATGATCCTGGGCCATGGGATGAAACTCGCGATCATCGGCGTCTTGATCGGGTTGGCGGCGGCGTTCGGCCTGACTCGACTGATGGCCTCGATGTTGTTCGGCGTTGCGCCAACTGACGCCACAACGTTCGGCGCGATTGCGGCGTTGCTCATTGGCGTCGCGTTGTTCGCCTGCTACTTACCGGGACGCCGCGCGACGAAAGTCGAACCGACGATCTCGCTGCGATACGAGTGAAAGCTATGTTGAAAGACATCAAGTACGGCTTACGTTCCCTCGTCAAGCACCCGACGTTTACCGCGATCGCGATCGTGACGCTCGCGTTGGGCATCGGGGCGAATACGGCGATCTTCACGGTCGTGAATGCTGTTGTTCTGCGGCCGCTGCCGTATCAGGATCCGGAACGGCTGGCGATGCTGTGGTCCACGAAAGACGCCAACCAGGAACAGCCGTTCTCGTTCGCCGACTACAACGATCTCAAGTCGCAAGCAAAGTCGTTCAGCACGATCGCTGCCGCGTCGCCGTTATGGAACTTTACGTTGACGGGTAACGGCGAGCCGGAGCCCGTCCAGGGAATGTACGTTTCGGCGAACTTGTTCGAACTACTGAGAGTTGCGCCAGAACGGGGACGTGCGTTCACCAGTGACGAGGACCGCATCGGCGGACCACCAGTCGCGATCATCAGCCGTGGTTTGTGGGAACGGCGTTTCGCCTCCGATCCAAACGCAGTCGGCCAACAACTCTCGTTCGGCGGAGTGAGTGCGACAGTCGTCGGCATCATGCCCGCTGGATTTCAATTTCTGGATCCCGCGGCCGAGGTTTGGGTCCCGCTGGCGCAGAACCAGTTGGCTGCGAGTGCGCGACAAGTCCGTTTGCTTTCCGTCGTGGGTCGTCTGATGATGGCGTGCAGGCGAGTGAAGCGGGCGCGGAGCTGACGAATATCGCGAAGCGTTTGGAAGGCGAGTATCCCGACTCGAATGGCGGCGTGAGTTTGCGGCTCGTGCCGCTGCACCAGCAGATCACGGGCAAGGTGCGGCCGGCGTTGTTGCTGCTGTTCGGCGCTGTCGGTCTGGTGCTTCTGATCGCGTGCGCCAACATCATCAACCTGATGCTGGTGCGCGGCGCGGCGCGCCATCGAGAGATCGCCGTGCGCTCTGCACTGGGCGCTGGACGGATGCGCTTGTTGCGGCAACTGCTTACCGAAAGCATCACGCTCTCGTTGCTCGGCGGCGTAGCCGGAATCGTCGTCGGCTCATGGGGCATCAACGCGCTGCTGGCGCTGAACCCGATTTCAATTCCGAGTTACAACAAGATCGGCATCGACATGAGGGTGCTTGCTTTCACGCTCACTGCCTCCGTCATCACGGGCGTCGTCTTTGGGCTCGCGCCGGCGTGGCAAACGCTGCGCTTCGATCTGAGTTCGGCGTTGAAGGAAGGCGGACGCGGTACGGTCGTCGAGAGTGGTCAACGGCGCTTGAGCAGTTTGCTCGTGATCGCGGAAATCGCGATGGCCATGGTCCTGTTGATCGGCGCCGGACTCCTGCTGCGCAGCTTTGCTCGACTGCTCGACGTGAAGCCCGGCTTCACGACTGAGAACTTGTTGACGATGCAGGTGGGACTGCCGACCGCAAGTTATCAAGAGCCGCAGAAGCGCGTCGCTTTTATCCAGCAGCTCGAAGCGAGTCTGAAAGGCGTGCCTGACGTGTCGGCCGTCGGCTTCGTAACGCGCCTTCCGTTGATGAGCACGTTGAATAACGTCACGACGTTTCTGGCGATCGAAGGACGCGAGGTGCCTGTGAGCGAACGGCCCGAGATCGACTTTCGTCGCGCCAGTACCGGATATTTCCAGGCGATGGGGATTCCGCTCTTGTCCGGCCGCCTCGTCACCGAACAAGACATCGCGAACAACACCCGCTCCGTTCTGATCAACGAGGCGATGGCCAAACGTTTCTGGCCCGGCGAAGATCCGGTCGGCAAACGAATCAGCACAGCCACGACAGTGGGCCAGCAAACACAGTGGCAAACGATCGTCGGCGTCGTCGGCAACGTCCGGCATCTCGGTCTGGACATCGAACCGCGGCCCGAGATCTATTACCACACCAACACGGTCCCGCCGTTTGGTCCGGTCGTCGTCGTGCGCACGACGTCAGATCCGAAGCGTTTGATCTCGATCGTGCGTGCGAAGGTGCGCGAGCTCGACCGCGACGTGCCAATCTCGAACGTCAGCACGATGGAAGAACTGGTCGCGCAGTCAGTGACCCAGCGACGCTTCGGCATGTTTCTGCTCGGCGCGTTTGCCGTGCTGGCGTTGGTGCTGGCAGCGATCGGGATTTACGGTGTAGTCAGCTACTCGGTGACGCAACGCACGCAGGAGATCGGCGTCCGCATGGCGCTCGGCGCGAGTGCGACTGACGTGCTGAAGATGGTGTTGAGAAACGGCATGTCGGTGGCGCTGATTGGCGTCGGAGTTGGGCTGGCCGGCGCATTCGCGCTTACTCGGCTGATGGCCCGGCTATTGTTTGAAGTGACGCCGACCGACGTCACGACGTTTACGTTAGTGTCGCTCGGGTTGATCTCCGTCGCGCTGCTGGCTTGTTACCTTCCGGCCCGCCGAGCGATGAAGGTCGACCCGTTGGAAGCCTTGAGATACGAATAGGAGAAGGTCTTGGGTCTTTGGCCTTGGGTCTTCGAACCCAAGACCAAAGACCAAAGTCCAAAGTCCAAAGACCAAAGTTCAAAGACCGGAGTTTCGCAATTTCACACCTTTCCATTATCTTAGTTTCATGCCTCGTATCCTGATCGCCGACGATCAAGCCGACGTCCTGGCCGCGTTGAGCCTGCTCCTCAAGGGTGAGCGCTTTCAAATCCAAAGCGCCGCGTCGCCCGAAGGTGTGATGAAGGCCATCGACTCGCAGGAGCTCGACGTCGTCCTCATCGATCTGAACTATGCTCGCGACACGACTTCAGGCAGCGAAGGTCTCGACCTGCTGAGTCGCATTCGCGCCGCCGACCCGACGTTGCCGGTCGTGGTCATGACTGCGTGGGGCAGCGTCGATCTCGCGGTGGAAGCGATGCGTCGCGGAGCGCGCGACTTCATTCAAAAACCGTGGGACAATGCGCGGCTGATCGCCGTGTTGCGTACGCAGGTCGAACTCGCCGAAGCATTGCGTCGCGGCCGGAAGTTGGAAGCGGAGAACCTCGCGCTGCGCGACAGTGTCTCCGATGCGTCGAACGACGTTCCGCAGATCATTTCCGAGTCGCCGGCGATGAAGTCGGTTTTGAACCTTGTAGAGCGGATTGGTCCTGCCGATGCGAACGTGCTGATCACGGGCGAGAACGGCACCGGAAAGGAAGTGATCACGCGCGTGCTGCATTCGATCTCGTCGCGCCGGGCGAAACCGTTGATCTCGTTGAATGCGGGTGCGCTGGCGGAGGGTGTGTTTGAAAGCGAGTTGTTCGGGCACGTGCGCGGCGCGTTTACGGATGCGAAGAGCGATCGCGTCGGGCGTTTCGAGCTGGCGGACGGCGGCACGCTTTTTCTCGATGAGATCGGAAACGTGCCGCTGAACTTGCAGGCGAAGTTGTTGCGCGTGCTTGAGACTGGCGAGTTTGAGCGCGTCGGATCTTCGAAGACGCAGAAGGTGAACGTGCGTTTGTTGTCGGCGACGAACGCGGACTTGCATGCGGAAGTGGCGCAGGGCCGGTTTCGTCAGGACCTGCTGTTTCGACTGAACACGGTCGAGATTCGACTGCCGCCGCTGCGCGATCGCGCGGAAGACATTCCGATCCTGGCCGAACATTTTCTGAAACTGCATCGCGAGCGTTATCGCCGGCCGATCATGGGGTTCACGCCTGAAGCGTTGGACGCGTTGCGACAGCATCTGTGGCCCGGCAACGTGCGCGAGCTCGATCACGTGATCGAGCGGGCGGTGCTGATGAGCACTGGAAGTATCGTTACCGCTTTCGATCTGGCGTTGGAAGCGACGCCCGATGCGCGTCTGTCGGCGCAGCTCGAAGAGATGAGTCTCGAAGATGCTGAGCGTTTGCTGATCAAGAAGGCGTTGGCCCGGTTTGAAGGCAACGCGAACCGCGCGGCCGAAGCGCTCGGGCTCAGCCGCAGCGCGCTCTATCGCCGCTTGCAGAAGTACAACCTCTCCTAATCCCTGTGTTTTCTCCGTGCTGCCGAATGTTTATGATGCTCTCGTGAGTACGCCGGTCAAGCCTCCAAAACACCCGTCGCCGTTTGCCGCGCTCGATCCTGCCCTGACGCGTACCGGCCGGCTGAAGTTTGAAGGGCGTGTCACGCTGCTCTCGCTCGCCGCAGGACTTCCGGCGGTAGGTTTATGCGCGTTCCTGCTTTGGTATGACGGCTACTCCGCGCAGGTCCAATGGACTATCGATCTGTTCCTGGTCCTGTTGTGGCTTGGCGTCTCGTTCAATCTGAAGCAGCGCATCGTCCGGCCGCTGCAAACTCTCTCGAACATTCTCGCTGCGATTCGCGAAGGCGACTACTCGATTCGCGGCCGGCGCGCGTTGTCAGGCGACGCGCTGGGCGAAGTGATGCTCGAGGTCAACGACCTGGGCCAGACGTTGCGCGAGCAAAGGCTCGGCGCGATGGAGGCGACGGCGCTGCTGCGAACCGTGATGGCCGAGATCGACGTCGCGGTGTTTGCTTTCGACGGCGATCATCGTTTGCGCCTGGTGAATCGCGCTGGTGAAAGGCTCCTGGCCCAACCGGCGGCACGTTTGTTGGATCGCACCAGCGATGAGCTTGGGCTGTCGGAGTGTCTCAACTGGCCGGCTGGCAGCGGTCCGCAGACGATGCAGATGGTGTTTCCGGGCGGCGTTGGTCGCTGGGACATTCGTCGCAGCACGTTTCGCGAAGGAGGGCAGCAGCTTCAGTTGCTGGTATTGACTGACTTGAGTCAAACGCTGCGTGAAGAAGAGCGAACCGCGTGGCAGCGTCTGTTGCGTGTGTTGGGCCATGAGCTGAACAACTCGCTTGCGCCGATCAAGTCCGTCGCGGGAAGTCTGGCTGACTTGATTGGACGCGAACCCGAGCCGGCGGATTGGCGTGACGACATGCATCGCGGGCTCGCTGTGATCTCGTCGCGGGCGGATTCGCTGGCGCGGTTTGTTGAGTCGTATTCGAAGTTGGCGCGATTGCCTCCGCCGCGGCTGGAGCCGTTGAAGATCGGGACGCTGGTGTCGCGGGTGGCGAGTTTGGAGACGCGATTGCCGGTGAACGTCGTTTCCGGGCCGGACCTCGTGGTGCGCGGCGACGATGTTCAGTTGGAGCAGTTGCTGATCAATTTGGTGCGCAACGCGGTCGATGCGTCGATGGAAACGCACGGCCGAGTGGAAGTCGGTTGGCAGCAGAGGAACGGCCAGGTCGAGGTTTGGATACGCGACGAGGGACCGGGGCTGGCGAGCACGGCGAACCTGTTCGTTCCGTTCTTCACCACGAAGGCTGAAGGCTCGGGCATCGGCCTGGTCCTCTCGCGCCAAATCGCCGAGGCCCACGGCGGCACCCTAACGCTGGAGAACCGCCAACAATTCCGAGGCTGCGAAGCGCGCTTGAGGTTGCCGCTGTAGTCTGCCTCATCCACGTTTCAACGTTGAGCGTCGCCCGGCAGCAGGAACAAGTCAGGAAGGGGCGAGCGCAGCGCGCCCCCGCTTGGTTGATGAAACTACGCTGCTGATGTAACCTTCCGGCTGCCCTCACAACCCGAATGTTTCCTCACATGGCTCGCAAATGGTCCAATCTCGATCTGCCTGGTGCGCTGCACTTTGTTACTGGCAATCTTTTACATCGACGCCCAGTTTTTACTGAACCTGAATGTTGCAAAGCTTTCCTGGCGCAGCTAAGCAGGATGAATCAGAAATGGCCTTCTAAGCTGATTGCCTATGTCTTGATGCCGGATCATTTTCATCTTATCTCCAATCCAAGAGATGGCCGAGTCATAGAGTTTTGTCGCGATTTGAAGAGTCAGACGGCGAAGGAGATTATTCGGCGGAGTGCTCGGTTTGAGTTTCAGAAAACGAACGACGGGCATCAAGTCTGGCAAGAGAGTTTCAAAGCAATGCCACTTTGGAGTGGATGGATGATTAAACAGAAGATTGCTTATGTGCACGCCAATCCGGTGAAGGGGCGGCTAGTTAAGGCGGCCCGAGATTACTATTGGTCCAGTTTTCGAGCATTTCATGGGTTGGGTGATGAGCCGCTTGGAGTGGACCGTGATTGGTGGTGGCCGGAAGATTCCGAGAAGTTATCGGAGGCGGTGAAAGGGTTGGGTGGTGTTTATCGTAAAAAGAACTGATGATGCGCGGACCTGGCGGGGGCGCGCTGCGCTTGCCCCCTTCCTGACTTGGTCTTTTTGATGTTCCGTGTTCTTTTTAACGTTCGTAATTGTTAGCCGGGCCAGTCCCGCCGCTCGAAAATCACCGTGTAGCAAGAACAAGTCAGGAAGGGGCAAGCGCAGCACGCCCCCGCTTGCGGCCCGTTTAGTGGAGTTTCGGGGTCGTGGGTTGAAGCTGGCCGGACATTAACTGTTCGAGTGTGGCCAGTCGTCGTTCCAGTTCGCCGTTCGCCTGACGAAGCTCGTTGACCTGCTCGCGCAGTTCTTCAAGTTCGACCGTCTTCTCGCGCAGTTCAATCGTCCGCTGGTCCAACTCCTTGATGGCCGCCAGACTCACGCCCGTAAGATCCTGCACGCCAATCGAAGTATTTCCCGCACCTAACTGAAACGCGTTGAAGAAGTCTTCAGCCATCGGTCCCATGTGACGAACACTGCGTCCCTCGGAGATGTAGTTCCACGTACTCACGTCGATCGTCTTCAGCCGCGACAGAACGTCAGCACCTTTGACGGCCACGAAGTTCTCTTTCGTAGTCCGGCTCGAAGTGCAGTTGAAAACTCCAGAGCCTGCGGGAAGGTTACAACCAGTCGTGCCAGCGAGGTTCGTGCGGAAACGGAAACCACCAGTAGCACGCGCCGCAAACTCGTTATTCGTGACATTGCGGAACGTGTCGGCGGTAGTCGTCGCCGAAGCGTCGCTCCAGACGAACGTGCCGCTGAATCCATTGTTCGAAGCAAACTTGCCCATGGCTGTCGCATGATCGTTATCGGCGGTCACGTTGTAGCCAATGGCGACGGCGGCGAGACCACGAACGTTGAAGCTGTCCGGATCGCAACGTCCGTTGATGTACGGACCACCCGATTTGGCGTTGTTGCCCAACGCAACACCATAGGTGTCGCACACGCGATTGCCCGCGCCGGTTGAAAAGCCGGCAGCGCCCTTAACCTGGTTGCCACTGCCGAACACGATCGACGAAGTGCTTTCGGCAGAGTTCGTGTCGCCGAACGCCAATGAATAGAGACCCGCAGCCTTGGAGTTCGAGCCGCCTGCCCACGAGAAGAATCCGACATTCGGGTCATCCCACTCGAGGTCGGCGTAACCGGAGCGGAACGCGCCCTTGTAGCTGTCCCACGAAGTCCGGTAACCCGAGCCCTGTTTCGGCGAGACGCCAATGCCGAGGTTGCCCGTCGCTACGAAGCTGCCGTTCTGAAACACTTTGAACCACGCGGGCGTGTGGCCGCCTGGCCCAGTGCAACAGGTCGAACCGCCGCGCAGATTGATCATCGCCGCGGTGCCGTTCGCATCGCCGACCGAAAGCTGCTCGGTGCCGGGAACGAACTTCACGAAATTCGAGTCAACGTAAGCTTTGTTCGTAGCGTCGCCCGCGTTGACAGGATTGCCAACGTTCGAGACGGGCGCGTTGTTGGCGGACAGTCCGGCGCTGAAGGTATTGAAACTGGCCCACGTATTCGGCGCGCCCAATCTCGCGAGATTCAGCGAAATGCGAGTGTCGTTGATGACGCCAACAGTAGCAGGGTCGTTAATCGCCGTGATGATGTTAGTGCCGGAAAGATTGCTGCCGCCGCCGGCCGCAGCCGGTGAATCTTTACTGCTTTGAAGGTTTTTTGCCGAGCTCAACACCGTACCGTCGGCAAACTCGATCCCATCACGCGCTTTAATCTTTCCCGCTACGTCGAGAGTCGTCTCGGGAGTCTTCGTGCCGATACCGACGCGGCCTTCAGGAGTGATGCGCATCTGTTCGCTTTCCTGGTTTGAGAAGACGTTGCCGGTGCGGAAGGTCAGTGGTCCACTGGTGCTGCTTATCTGGGCCTCAGCGCCGTCGTGTCCGGTAACGACGACCGCACGCTCCTTGCCGTCGCGCAAAATAGAAATCGTGTCGTCATTAACTGTTATTTTCTTTCCCTCGCGCCGAGCTTCAACGGCCTGCATCTGCGCGGTGGTGACTTGATTACGCTGCTGACTTTGAAGTTGAAGCTGGCCGGCTTGTAACGACAGCGCAGCCAGTCGCTGCGTCAGATTGCCTTTGAAGTCCTTGACTGTGACTACCACGAGATAAGGCCCATCTGGCATGGCCTGGGCCGCATCGGTCTGCTTCCAGTCAACGATGCTTCCCTGGCGAAGACCGGAATCCGATACGAGCTCACCAGTCGCCGAGTAAACCTCCATGCGGATCTGCAACGCTTCACCATGCGCGATCATGCGGACCGTTCCGTCAGGTGAAACCGATCCGGTTACGGTCGAAGCTGGAGTTTGAGCGTAAGTCGTGGTTGTAAAAACAAGAAAGACGAGAATAGCGATAGTACGAATGCGATTGATAGACATAGCGCGTTAGTTCCTCCCCAAAGAACTTTCGAAGTTGCCGCCTTGATTGGTCGATTGCCGTTCGCTCGACCGTTCTTCGATCACTAACGCGCTTTGAAAATAAAAAAGGTGACCGAGTGGGGAATAAAATTGCTGTGAGATCAGTAGTGTCTAGCGCTTCACGAAAATCTCAGAAAAATTTCAGCCCGAATCGCGCTTCGATTTCGCGTTACGTGCGAGAGCTGTTTTCTGATCACGTCGCGGAGAAGCGGTAGATCGTCGTCGAGTGGAAGGTAGCGCCTTTCTTCAAGGTTGTAGTGGGGAAGCTGGGTTTGTTCGGAGAGTCGGGGTAGTGCTGCGTCTCTAAACAGAAGCCGTACCGTCGTTGATAGATCTTGCCTGATTTGCCCGTTAACGTGCCGTCAAGGAAGTTACCGGTGTAGAACTGGACGCCCGGCTCGGTGGTCCAAACTTCCATCACGCGTCCTGTAGTTGGTTCAGACACGCGCGCCGCACGTCGCAACACACCCATGCGACCGTTGACGACGAAATTGTGATCGTAGCCGTTGCCGAGCTTCAACTGATCGTAATCGTCCTTGATGCGGGCGCCGATGGCCGTCGCGGTCAGGAAGTTGAACGGCGTGCCCGTGACGCTGCGGAGTTCGCCGGTCGGGATCGAGCCCGCATCAGTAGGCGTGAAGCGGCTGGCGTTGAGCATCAGCTTGTGATTGAGAATGTCGCCATTGCCTTCACCCGCGAGATTGAAATACGAATGGTGCGTGAGATTGAGCACCGTGTCTTTATCAGTAGTCGCCGTGTAGTCGATGCGGAGTTCGTTCTTGTTGGTGAGCGTGTAGACCACTGTCGTCTGAAGATTTCCCGGATAACCTTCCTCGCCATCTTTACTGAGATACGTCAACCGAATCGCCGGTCCAGCCGCACTCTTCTGTTCCTGCGCCGTCCAGACGACTTTGTCGAAGCCCTTGATGCCGCCGTGCAGATGGTTCTCGCCGTTGTTGACCGCGAGCTTGTACTCGACTCCGTTAAGCGTGAAGCGTCCCTTCGCGATGCGATTGCCGTAACGGCCAACGATGGCGCCGAAGTACGGATGGCCCTTCAGATAACTGTCGAGATCGTTCAACCCCAAAACGACATCGTCGAACTTCCGATTCCGGTCCGGCACTTTCAAGGAAACAACGATGCCGCCGTAGTTCGTGATCTTCGCCTCCACGCCGTTGCGGTTTTTCAGCGTGTAGAGATCGACGTTCTGTCCATCGGCAGTTCCCCAACTCTCTTTAGAAACCTGGGCACTAACGGTAAGAACCACACATAAGCACAATAAAACGAGAGAAGCGGCTATGCGGACGAGCGGGGGCGTTGCCCCCTTCCTGACTTGTTCTGGTTGTTTCATCGTGGTCTCCGTAGATTAGTTCGATTGAACTTCACGAGCGCTCATCTCACGCATCAACGTCACCTGGCGCCGGTTCCTGCGTTCGGTAAAGATCTGGTCCGCCATCACGCCGATCAGAATCACCGCCCCCATGACGGCAAAGTCGAGCGAACTCGGAATACCGAGCAGATTAACGAGATTGCGCAACACCTGTAACAGCGCCGTGCCGATGATGATGCCGACGATTGAACCTTCGCCGCCGCGTAACGAGCAGCCGCCGAGAACCGCCGCCGCAATGCCGTAAAGTTCGTACGCGTTTCCGTGATTCGCGGGCGAGACGGAGTTTGTGTAGAAGGCGAAGATGATTCCGGAGATCGCGGTGAGCGCGCCGGAGATGACGTACGTTAGCGTCACGATGTTCTTCGTATCGATGCCGGCGTAACGCGCTGCTTCCGGATTGCGTCCCGTGGCGAACAAGTAGCGCCCGTAGACCGAACGATGCAGCACGACCCAGGCGACCAGGGCGATGATCAGCAGCAGCACGAACGGCATCGGCAACACGCCGAAAAGATTTCCATTGGCGAGAAAGCGAAGGAAGTCGAGCCCCGCAACTGTTCCGAATCCTTTCGTCTCATCGTTCGAAATGAACCGCGCAGCGCCGCGATAGAAGAGCAGGCCGCACAGCGTGACGATGAACGGTTGCATGTTGAGCCGCGTGATCAAGAGTCCATGGCCCAGCGACAGGGCCATCGCCAGGCCCACTGACGCAAGCACTGCCAGCGCGACAGGATAGTTCCACTGCGTCAACATCATCGACAACAACACGCCGAGCAGAGCCATCATCGATCCGACTGACAGTTCGATGCCGCCGGTGATGATCACCAATCCCAGTCCGATGCTGAAGATGCCGAACGCGCCAATCTGCCGCGCGAGGTTCTGCAAGTTGATCGTGAGCAGAAAGTTTGGGTTGATGACAGAGACGACGATGCAGAGGACGATGAGTAGTATGAAGATTCCGAGCTCTTTTTTCATACGCGATTATCCTTCAGTGGCTTCAGTGCCTGTGGCCAGACGCATTACGGCCTCTTCGCTGAACTGTGCGCGTTCAAGAATTCCGGTCAACCGGCCTTCGTGCATCACGGCGATGCGATCGCTGATGCCCAACACCTCTTCCATCTCACTGCTGATCACGATCACCGAGACGCCGTTGGCGGCGAGGTTGCGAATGAGTTGATAAATCTCTGACTTCGCGCCGACGTCGATGCCGCGCGTCGGTTCGTCGAAGATCAGCACTCGCGGCGCGAACGTGAGCCACTTCGCCAGCACGACCTTCTGTTGATTTCCGCCGCTGAGGTTCGCGGCGCGCATCTCCGGCGTCGGCGTTTTGATATTGATGGCTTTGCAGGCGGCGAGCGCGGCCCTTGATTCTTTCGCGAAGTTGATGAGCTTTGCCGACGAGTAACTATCGAGGTTTGGCAGCGAGATGTTCTCGCGCACGTTGAAGTCGACGATTAGACCACAGAGCCGGCGATCTTCGGGCACGAGATAGATGCCGTGGGCGATCGCATCCCGCGGTCCGGTGATGCGAAGGGGTTTGCCGTCTAGCGCGACGTCCATTTCGGCCGCGCCTTCCACGCCGAATATCGCGCGGGCCATCTCAGAGCGTCCGGCGCCGACGAGTCCAGCGAAACCGAGGACCTCGCCGTGCGCGATGCTGAACGAAATCGTGTGTGCAGGATATCGCAACGTCCGCAGACGCCGCACCTCGAAGCCCTCGCGGCCGTTTGTCTCTGGCCGTCCACCGGCAGCAGCGCCTTTGAAGAAGTCTTTCAGGTCGCGTCCGACCATCATTCGGACCATGCGCTCGTGGTTGATCTCATTGCGCGCCAGCTCTCCTGCGTTTCCTCCGTCACGCAACACAACGGCGCGGTCCGCGATCTCTTCGACTTCGTGCAAGCGATGCGAAATGTAGATCACGCTTACGTTCTGCGACTTCAGATCGTGCACGATCTCGAGCAGCCGTCGAGTCTCAGTCAACGTCAAGCTCGACGTCGGCTCGTCCATGATGATCATGCGAGCGCCGGCGCTGAGAGCGCGAGCGATTTCGACGAGTTGTTGCTGTGCGATTGAGAGCCGGCTCAGTAGCGTGCGGCTGGAGATGTCGAGCCCGAGTTTCCTGACGAATACATCGGCTTCTCGATAGATGCGACCGCGATCGATCAACTTCAACCAGCCACCCTTCGTCGGTTCGCGCCGCAGAAAGATATTGGCGGCCACGTCGAGGTTGTCGAGTACGCTGAGCTCCTGATGGATGAACTCGATGCCGAGCGCGCTGGCCTCGCGTGGTGAGTTGATCTCGACGGGCGTTCCGTCGATCTTGATCGTGCCGCCGTCACGAGCGATCGCGCCGCCGAGGATGCGCATCAACGTCGACTTGCCGGCGCCGTTCTCGCCAATCAAGGCGACAACTTCGCCGGCGCCGACGCTCAAGTTGACCTGATCGAGCGCAACTACTCCCGGGAACCGTTTGCTGATGCGCTCCATCTCGAGAAGTGGAATGGTAGTCATTAACTGGGGCATCAACTGCGGCCGCGAAGCTGATTGATCTTCTTCGTAAACTCCTCGACGTCAGCTTTCTTCACGGCGAGCGTCGGCACAAAGATCTGCTTGCTGGCCGGAATGCCTGACTTGTCGCCGTTGAGCACCTTGGCCATCAAGGCCATCGACTGGTAGCCAAACTCGAACGGCTGTTGCACGACTGTCGCGTAGATCGCGCCGTCTTTGATCCCGCTCAACGTTTCGTCTTCTTCGTCGAACGCGATGATCTTCACCTTGTCAACTTTGTTCGCTTCTTTGACGGCGCCGAGTATGGCCGGGCCATTGTACGACCACAGACCAACCATGCCGGCCAGGTCCGGATTGTTCACCAGCGTGTCGGCGGCGTTTGACTTCGCGCGGACGCGGTCAGTGTTATCGGTGCGGACGTCGAGAATCTGGATGTTCGATCCGGCAATCGCTTCTTTCAGACCCTGGAAACGTTGTCGAGCATTGGCCGCGTCGAGCGTGCCGACGAAGACCATGACCTTGCCGCCATTCGGAAGTGCTTCCTTCAGCAGTTCACCTGCCTGGCGTCCGGCGGCGACGTTGTCAGTACCGATGTAGCAGGTTCGGTTGCTATCGGGAGCGTCGCTGTCCTGGGTGACGACGAGTGCCTGGCCCGCGGCGCGGTTGAGCATCGCTGTCTGGTTAGCTGGATCGACCGGACTGATGGCGATGCCCTGAATCTGTTTTGAGAGCAGGTCTTCGACGATTCGCTGTTGTTCGGTGGCGGTACCATCAGCCGGGATCCGGAATTCGACCTGAATGCCGGGAATTTCTTTGGCGGCCTTTTCCGTTCCTTTGCGGGCGATGATCCAAAAGTCGGAAGCGTTGTTGGTAACGAAAGCGAGTTTATGTGTTTCGCCGCCGCCGTTGGTGTTGCCGGTGTTGTTGGTCGGCGATACGGCGGGCTGGCAACCGGCCAGGATCACGGTGCAGAGTAACGCGCAAACAAAGCTAAGCAGTAAACGAGTCGCTTTTTCTGGTCGCATTATGTTCCTCGGGCTGTTGGGTTTTTAGGTGCGACTCTTCTTAGCATATTCCGGCGGAAAAAGGGAACCGATCATTCCGTTTATCCCTGTTCCTACTTCGTTTTGGGGCAGGCGTTCCGCAGGGCGTTGAAGGTGAGGACGTTGAGGAGGGAGAGGAGTCTACATAGAAAAAGACACGGATGAAGGTTCGTTTTCACCCGTGTCTCTTCGCGTGCGAGGTTGACTAAAACTTAGCTCGCCGGCTTAGTGACGACGCCACACGCGATGCGGGCGCCGGAGTTGCCGGACGGATCCGTCTTCTGGTCGTCTGCCTTCTCGTGAACGATCAGCGAGGTGCCATTGCCACCAACAAGCGAATTCTTATCGGTCCAGAAGTTCACGTGCGGATTGGTTATCGTTTGATTCGCCGTTCCGTCGGCCTTCACCGTGAAGTTCATCATGTCGCCGGCGTGTGGTCCTTTCGGGTTCTTCATGCCGTGCATTTTAGAATCCGGATTGAAGTGAGCGCCGGATGACTCGAACGCCGGACCTTCGCATTTCGCCATCTCATGAAAATGAATCCCGTGCTGTCCCGGCGTCAGGTTTTTGAGATCCAGTTTGATGCGCACGCCTTTGTTGCCCAGGCCTGTGAGCGTCGCCATTCCGACCGATTCTCCCTGACCATTCTTAAGCTCGACCATTACCGAGTCCTTCGGCATCTCGTGCTTCATCGTGCTTTGCTTCGGCGCGCTTGATTTATTCGTGTTCTGCTTTGTCGTGCTACTGTTCGAATTCTGCGCGGAGACGTACGACAAGACGCCGCCGATTATGACTGCCAACACTAACCAGAGAATTCTTGCCCTTTTCATAGTTTCCCCCTCGTCGTAGTCCGTGTTAAGGGAACACGGATACGTTCAAATTTACCCAACAACAGTAATGCCAGTAACGCGGAGATGATCAGCACCCACAAAAACGGACGAATCCCGCCGAACAAGCGGTGTCCCCAGTGGGTAGATTGATGCGTGACGACGTCCGTCTGTGCTGCATCAACGGCCGAGCCGTCGAGGCTCAATCTCGTATGTTCGAGAATTGACCTCAGACCGTCGACAGCCTTGTTCTCGATGACTCGTCGTTTGAACTTACTGAACGCACCCTGAAGCCCGTCAGTGCGCGAACGATTCTCGTAGACCAGGTACGCCGCCGGAGTCGCGCCGGCCACAGTTACGAAGCCAGTCAGCGCCAGCGAAGAATTGAAATAGTGGTTCGCGTAAATCTGTTTTGACGCGACTAATACCTGTGGGCCAAACTCGCGGGCGTCTCGGTAGACTTTAATGTGATTGATCACCAGCACCGGCTTCAGTCCAAACTTGATCTTGGACCAGACGATCGCCTCCTGGACGAGGTGCATCGCCGATTGTGAATTGCGCAGCAGATCGGTTAGATAACCCGGCGCGGTGATCAGCGCCTGGTCTTCGTCTGCCAGCCGGATTCCGTCGCGTTTGTCGTTGTACTCGATCAGCGCTGCGCTGCCGCGCTTCAGATAATCGCCGACGTACTCGACGAGCATTTGTTTCAGGAGCTCGGCGGCCTTGATTTGATAGTCGGGCGATTGCCAGTCGACCTCGCGGCGAAAGCGCTCGATCATGTTTGCCGAGAGCTTGATCTCGCAGTCGCCAACGACGCACTGCTTCAGGTCCTCGATGTCGCTGGGCTCAACGGTCAGTTGTTGCAGATCCGCCACAGCCGGGGCGCTTCCGAAACGGCCCGCTTCGAGAATCGTCTGGTTGTTCTGGCGCGTCAGGCCGTCGAGATAAGACCGTAGAAACTGGTCAGGGCTGGTGCTTAGGCTGACGAGCCCGCTTACCGCGACTTCGCGCTTATCCGTGATTGGGACCAGTTTGACGACGGTCTGACCCTGTTCGAGGGCCGCGAAATCAGCGGCTTCCAGCGCTGCTTTATCGTGCAGGATGCGTTGAAAATCGGTGGCTGACGTTTGGGCGTGCGTCGCAGTTGCGGCGAGGGAAACCAGCGCGTAGGTGACGCAGACTACCTTGAGATACTGCCCCCGGGTTAGCATAAAACCGTGCCTGACTGTATTTCTATCCTGCACTTAGACGTCGCGCGTGAATACTTTTGCTACGCAAAAATGCGCGTTACTAATATGACCGCATGATCCGTGCCACGACAGCGGGGCGGTGTGTGGCCATTTGAACGTCATCGAAAAAGAGAGGCTAATTATGGAAAGTGCTAGTGCTAGTCAGACTCCAGATATGGATGCTCTGAAGGCCAAATTGCGCGCGACCTGGACTGCGGGCGATTTTGAACAGATTGCGAAACCCCTGGCCGCTGAAGCTGAGAAATTCATTCACGGCCTGGGCTTGAAACCCGGGATGAAGGTGCTCGACGTCGCTTGCGGCACCGGGAACCTTTCGCTTCCGTCCGCGCGGCTCGGCGCCATGGTCACGGGCGTCGACATCGCGCCGAACCTGCTCGAACAGGGACGGGCAAAGGCCGCGGCAGAGGGCTTGGACATCAAGTTTGACGAAGGCGACGCGGAGGCGCTGCCTTATGAAGATGCGAGTTTCGACGCCGTCGTCACGATGTACGGTGCGATGTTCGCGCCGCGCCCGGAACTCGTAGCCGCGGAACTGAAGCGCGTCTGTAAACCCGGCGGGCTGATCGCGATGGCTAACTGGACGCCGGCCGGTTTTATCGGCCAGATGTTCAAGGCGAATGCGGCCTACGTTCCACCGCCGCCGGGAATGACGTCGCCGGTATTGTGGGGCAAGGACGACGTCGTCCGCGAGCGTTTCGCCGGTGTTGCGAAGGTCGAAACGACGCCGCGATTCGTAGTTTTCGCGTTTCCGTTTTCGCCCGCGGAAGTTGTGGAGCACTTCCGCGTCTACTACGGCCCGGCGAATAAGGCGTTTCTTGCGCTCGACGAGCAGAAACAGGCAGCGCTGCGAAGCGATCTGGAAAAACTGTGGAGCGAAAACAATAAGGCTACGGACGGGACAACCGCCGTCGATGCTGAATACCTCGAAGTAATAGTAACGCGGTAGTCAGGTAGTCGTCTGTCAGGGAGAACATGAAACGAAAATCTGTAGCTTTATTTCTGACGATCGTACTTTTCTCCCTGACGAGCTTTTCTGCGCAACGCGCAGGCATCACCGCGCAACGCGCGACTCCGCCGTCGCAGCCCGCGACCGGGCCGGGCGGCAAGCAGTACGCGCACACGCGCGTGACGAAGAACCGTTACGGCGCCGGCAATCTGGAGTATTGGATTTTCGAACCCGATGCTCCGAAGCCGGCGTCGGCACCGGTGATAGTTTTTCTGCACGGCTGGGGCGGCATGAACCCGCTCTACTACGGCGCCTGGCTGGACCATCTCGTCAAACGTGGCAACATCGTTATCTATCCACGTTACCAGGCCAGCTTGTTGACACCGATCAAAGAGTTCACGCCGAGTACGCTGGGCGCGATCAAGGATGCGCTCACGCGTCTGCAAACCGAGCGCGGGCACGTCAAGCCTGACTTGAACAAGTTCGCCGTCGTCGGTCATTCGGTTGGTGGACTGTTGGCGGCAAGCGTGGCGGCGCTGGCGGACGAGTCGAGGCTGCCAAAAGTACGAGCCGTAATGTCGGTCGAGCCGGGAATCACCGAGTCTCCAATCAATATCCCGCTTGCGGACTTGAAGAAGATTCCGGCTGATACGTTGTTGTTGGCAATCGCCGGAGATCAGGACACGCTGGTCCGCGACACCGACGCGAAGCGCGTCTACTACGAATCGACCAAAGTTCCCGCTTCCAACAAAGACTACATCACGCTTGTGACTGACACTCACGGGACGCCGTCGTTACAGGCGAGTCATCGCGCGCCCACGGCGATGGACCGTAGTTACGACAACGCCGAGGGCGTGGGCGGAGGACCGGCGACGCCGAGTCGCGTCGGTAATTCATCGCCGCGTCAGAATGGCCCATCGTCACAGGAACGACGGCTTCAGACGATGATGGTCGATGCGCTCGATTATTACGGCACGTGGAAACTGTTCGACGGCTTGTGCGACGCTGCTTTTTACGGCAAGAACCGCGATTACGCGTTGGGAAATACGAAGGAACAGCGGTTCATGGGCGTGTGGAGCGACGGCGTTCCGGTGAAGGAGTTGAAAGTCACCGACAATCCCTAAAGATCCCTCTTGTGGTCCCCGTTTTTATTGGCAGTACGAAGATCCTTGTGTTATAAAACTGGCCCCGACTCGCACCCTTCCCCCGAGGGATGAATGATTCGAATCAATATAGAAGGAGTTCCCTCTCATGCTGACCAGAGTCTGCGCTTCGTTGTTTGTCCTTTGCGTACTTCTCCTTGCAACCCCTTCACTCGCGTCGGCCCAGGCCGGGGCCGCTAACGGCACGTACAAGTTCTATATGGAAGACGGACTGTTGAAATACCTCGAGTTCGACGCGAAGTCTGACGACCGAGGCAATGCCACCGGCTACATGGTGTTCACCGACGAAGCCAAAATCGAGATTCAGGACGTAGACGGCACGGGCGACGTTAAGCCTGACGAGCCGGTCCCGTTCTCGATGAAGGCCGATCTCAATGCGATGACGATCGAAAAGAACCGTGCGATCCTCAGCGGCGTCGTGAGCGACTCCAGTTATCGCAGTTACATCGGTAAGTGGGTGCAGTTGGTTATCGAAGATAACGACGGCGTGGAAGTCCCTGACAAGTTTGTCTGGTCCTTTTGCCAGCCTGACCCAGGCGGGTGGATTCCTTCCGACGCGGAAGTTCCGGGCGATCGGGGAGCGTTCATGAGCTGGTGGGCCACCGACGCTGAGCGAAAAGACGACGTGGGCATCCCTTCACCCAATCTAATTCCCGGCACCTTGAAAGCCTGTGTGGCCCATCCACTGCATGTTTACGATTTTGCCGAGATCGGTAAGGGCGATGGTGCGATTAGAATCATTCAGTAGTTTGAATGATCAGACGCGGTCAGTCGCGATGACGCGCTGAAAACCGCCCGGTTCCACCGTATTCGTAACCTCGAGATCGACCCTGCCGCGCGCGAACGGAGGTGGCGTTCGCGTGCGCAGGTGTCTTTCGTCGTCACCGTCGACCTGGATGATGATGTTCGAATTGAAGTTCGCGTATTTCGAGCAGGCCATCGGATCGTAATACATCCTCAACGACGACACCCAGACCGCCACATGCGAATTGAACATGTAGAACTTCGGCACAAGGTGATCTTTGTAATAGATGTGACCCCTGACGCGTGCGTCGATGAATCGATCCAATTTCGTGATGAATCGCCCTTCTTCGTTTGACCGGACCTCACGCGGTTCTGCATCAATCCCAAATGACGTGAGAACTCGTGCGAATGTCTTCGCATAGGAGAAGCAGTTACCCTCGGGATTATTGCCGCCGAGATCGTTACCGACGAGTTGAATGACCAAGCCTCTCATTAAGTGGTAGCGAAATCCCGCGTTCAAGAAATTCTCGAACAGCGCGTCGACCAGTGCCCGGCCGCCCCAATAGTATCGTGCGCGCGAGATGCCGCCGGTGAGTTGTCGCCAACTGGCGTTTGAAATATAGGGCCGCATGTCGTCTCGCGGTTGGTTGACCGTAACTTCCTGGTAACCAAACGCCGCTGCTCCTACTACGGCTGCGCCCGCGACGACGAATGGCGTTGCCGGAGCAGCGGCGGCTGCCGCGACCAATGCGCCCAGGCCCGCCGCGGGCTGCACGACGTTCCGCGCTGGTGCAGTTTGCGGAGTGCGAACTGGGTTCGGCTTCATCTGCGCAGCAGCCGGTCGCTTTGGCGCGACTGGTCTCGGCGGGAAGACGGGTTTCTTTAGTTCTGGGCGACGAACCACAGGAGGGATTTGGGGGGTCGGTTTTTTATTCATCGGGAAAAGTATGCGAGGCCAGCGTTGATCCGCGGAATGAATAGAGCATACATCTTAGTTATAATGCAACGGTTTTCCAGACAAGCTGATTTTCGATTGCATCGGTCAGGGAGCTGCATATGACCTTGATAGACCTTCTAATCCTGTTGCTGGTCGCGGGACTTTGTGGAGCACTTGGACAGGCAATCTCGGGCTTCTCTCGTGGCGGCTGTCTGGTGTCGATAGCGCTTGGCTTTGTCGGCGCCGTCGTCGGGATGTGGTTAGCCCGAACGATGGGCCTGCCGGAGCTCTTCACGGTCCGGATCGGCACGACCAACTTTCCAATCGTGTGGTCGATTATCGGCTCCGCGCTCTTCGTCGCAGTGATCGCATTGCTGACACGACGCCGCTACGCTTAAACCTCAGTTTAAAGGTAAGACTCCAGGCGCCATTTCGCATTTGTTAGAACACGATGGTCCAGCCTGGATTCGACGCCTGCGCCTTCGTGTAAGACACACCATCGACCTTCAAGCCCGTTTCGTCGATGATGGTGATGATGCCGCCCTTGTTCGACAAGGCAACCGGCTTCTCGACGCGAACGGCGCGTGCCTCTCCAGCCTTCAGCTTGCCGGAGAGTTTCTGCTTGTTCTTCTGACTGTCCATCAACGCCCATCCTTTCAGATCGATCTCGCGCGGTGACGAGTTCAGTAACGTCACGACCTCGACCTCAGGCGATTGCACAGAGTTGACGAGCGCGCCCACGATGCGGACCAATCCCTGCGGATCCTCGCTGGTCGGGAGCGGCGGAGGCTGCGGTGGTCCTGGCGGAACAACGGGCGGAACGACGGGCTCTTCGCCCGGCAGTTTGTGGCCCGTCTTGTCGTCCGTGTGCCAACCCTGCGACTGGAACTTCAGGAAGATCGCGACCCACTGCTGCTGCGCAGGGAAGTGAACAATCACGCCGCCGTCCTGCCACACGCCATCATCGCCGACGAACTGTCCCTCGTTGCTCTGGTTCATGTGGATGTCGTGAATGCCGTTGCCCGGCAGGAAGCCGAAGTACTTGTCCTTCTTGTTGTTCTCCGGTCCCCAGCGTTCGCCGAAGGCGTAGACCACGGCCTCTTCGGCAGCGACGGCACGCTGCATGACGCCGTCGATCTTCTCGTTGAGATCGTTATCGATTCCGGGGACGTTGAACGGGAGTATCCGCATTTTCGTCCGGTCGAAAAGATTGCCGCGGATAAAGTCGAGGGCCGCTGTCCCCGGCTTGCTCGCAACTTTGGTGAAGCCGAGAGGTAGTTCCTGCAACATGGCCAGGATCGGGTGATCGAAGCGGTCGTCGATCAGGTACTCCAGCTCGTTGGGGGAGAGAGCTGATTCTACGTTGATGGCGATGCGGTAATCGGTCGTATCGTCGATGATGCGAACTTGATAGTGCGGGCTCTGACCGGAGCCTAATCTGACTTCAATAGCTTTACCTTTCAGAATTCCATAGTGCTTCAGAGGCATGACGTTTCTCCTGGTGGGCGGCTTTATCAGCCGCGGAAGTTGATGCGTGAGATGAGCGAGGTTCG
Source organism: Acidobacteriota bacterium (assembly GCA_046732935.1). GTDB lineage: Bacteria > Acidobacteriota > Blastocatellia > Pyrinomonadales > Pyrinomonadaceae > PSRF01. Next base: position 137,866 of record JBKPOC010000062.1, read on the forward strand.
ATCCCGAGTCAATCTACTCCGTCACCTCATATATGTAAATGACGGAAAGTCGTCGTTTCGTTTCATTCGCCGCCCATGAGCGACATCAGGAGCTTCCAGTACGACGTGGGAAACAGGCGTGCAATGAGTGATATGACTTTGGCGTCTGAGCCGACGAGGACGCGCGACTGCCGGCGCTCGACGCCGCGTACGATGATCTCGCCGGCGATCTCGGGCGGCATACGCAACAACTTCCGCCATCTTTCACGGCGCCGGGCGATCTCTTCGTCGCTGACACCCGCCGGGAGACGCGCATTTTCCGCGATCGACGTGGCGACGCCGCCGGGATGGACCACAGTCACGCCGATACTGGAGCCTGCGAGCTCGTGACGCAGCGCTTCGGAGAATCCGCGCACCGCAAACTTGCTCGCCGAGTACGCGGTTTGTTCCGCAGGCGCTATGACGCCGTAGATGCTTGACAGGTTTACGATTCGTGCGTCGTCGCTCGCTCGCAAAAGCGGCAGGAAAGCGCGAGTCATGCGCACCACGCCCCAGAAGTTGATCTCGAAGAGCCAGTCAAAGTCAATCTCAGCGACCTGATCGAACGTGCCGCCGACGGCGACTCCCGCGTTGTTGACGAGAAGATCTATGCGCGAGTGTTCGGCAGCGACGACGTCGGGGAACGCAGCCACTGCCGCTCGGTCGGCGACGTCGACGACGTGTTGAGATACGCGCACGCCGTGTTGTCGCGTGAGGTCTGCTGTTTGGCTGAGTCCGTTTTCGTCGACGTCGGCAAGGGCGAGATGACAATGGCGGCGTGCGAGTGAGACGGCGATTGCTCGTCCAATGCCGCGTGCGGCGCCCGTGATCACGGCGGTTCGTCCGTCGAGGCGCAGGCGATTAGCCACGACTTGCCGCTCCCGCGTGTCCCGTGACTATCGCTGACTTGAACTCCATCGTGCCGTCGTCGACGCGTCCGTATCGCATCATGGAAAGGTCCCTGACGTAATTCTGGTGCAGTCGCCACGGCGTTTTCAGTCCCTGGCGCGGCAGCGTGTGCAGGGAACGCAGCACGTATCCGGAGTTGAAATCGAGCACGGGCTGGTCGCCGACGTCAGGATCGTTCAAGCGCGGCGTGCAGATGGAATAGTTGTGACGGTCCATGTGATTCAAGAGTCTGCACACGTACTCGGCGGTGAGATCGCATTTCAAGGTCCACGAGGCGTTCGTGTAACCGACAGCGAAAGCGAGATTCGGAACGTCACTGAACATCATTCCTTTGTAGACGAGCTTCTGCGGGAGATCGACGGGCGTGTCGTCGACGACGAGTTGCATGCCGCTGAATAGTTTCAGCACGAGACCGGTGGCGGTGACGATGATGTCGGCGTTCAGTTGTTCGCCGGAGCTGAGCAGGAGACCGTCTTCAGTAAAGGTTTGAATCTGGTCCGTCACGACGGAGACGCGTCCTTCGCGTATCGCGCGGAAGAGGTCCGAATCGGGGACGAGGCAAAGGCGCTGGTCCCACGGGTTGTAATAAGGAGTGAAGTGTTTTGGATCGTATTGGTTGCCGAGCTCCTTGCGGATACCTCTGGTCACCAGCCACTTGAAGACTGCGGGTCTCTTTCGCGCGAGATTGTAGAAGAAGGTGCCGGCGAGAACGTTCTTCCAGCGAGACAGCATGTAGGCGGTGCGGTCCGGCAGAACCCGGCGGAGAAAGTTTGCGACTTTGTCTTCCGCGGGACGCGACATGACGTAGCTCGGTGAGCGTTGCAGCATCGTGACGTGCGCCGCGTGCTCAGCCATTGCCGGGACTAGCGTGATCGCTGTTGCGCCGCTGCCGATCACGACGACGCGCTTGTTCGCGTAGTCGAGATCGTTGGGCCACTTTTGCGGGTGCAGTAGGGCGCCGCGAAAGCGTTCGACGCCGGGCCATTCCGGTGTGTAACCGCTGTCGTAGTCGTAGTAGCCGGTGCAAAGATAGAGGAAGTTGCACGTCAGTTTCGTGGGTTGGTTTTCGATTTCGACGGTCCAGCGCGGGTCGTTCGACGACCATGAGACGCGGCGTACGCGATGGTTGTAACGGATCGTCTTTTCAACTCCGTACTCAGCGGCGGTGTCGCGGATGTAGTCGAGTATCGCTGGACCATCCGCCATCGCCTTGTTTCCGACCCAGGGACGGAAGCGGTAGCCGAGCGTATACATGTCCGAGTCGGAGCGGACGCCTGGGTAGCGAAACAAGTCCCACGTGCCGCCCATCCTCTCGCGTCCTTCGAGGATGACGAACGACTTCCGCGGGCAGTGCTTTTTCAGATGACACGCACCACCAATCCCCGACAACCCCGCGCCCACAATTATGACGTCAACGTGCTCCACACTCATGGTAGTGATGAACAAGTCAGGAAGGGGGCAAGCGGAGCGCGCCCCCGCCCTTTTAGCTAATGCATGCTAAGACAGCGAGGGCGCGCTCCGCTTGCCCCCTTCCTGACTGTTCCTGCTGAACGGAACGTTTCAAACTTGTACCACTACTTACACTCACGATTTGATTCTTTGCAGCTTCTTGAGGAGTTCGGTCTTTTCAGCAGCGGATGTTTTTGCCACCGCAGTACGTAGGGAGGCGAGCGTCTTTCGCAGTTCGTTGCGCTGCTGGACCACGTACTGGTCGCCGCCTGTGCCGTTCGCAGTAGTGATGACTTCGTCGCTGAGAACCTCGGTAAGACCTTGCAGCGCTTCCGTTGCGTGCGCTCCGTTGGGATGCAGGCTCAAATATTTTATCAAGTCGGAGATCACGAAGAAGTTGCAGACCTCGTCGCCTTCGCAATCCGACGGCTGCTGATTCTGCGATGCTTCCCAGGCAATGCGATCGGCGATAGGCAGCGTGTGGTATTTGGTTTCGAGGTTCCAAAGCGCTTCCGACTTCAGGTTGTAACCTCCGGCAAACTCGTTACGAACGAGTTCCGAAGCATGTGCCTTGTACCATTCGCGATAAGGTGACTTGCCTAAGTTCTCCTCGCCAACGATGGCGGCCCAATTCGCGAGTGCGAGAAGTTTCAACAGCTCGAATTCGGCGCGCGTGTTTGTGTCCTTTGATTCGGTAATGGCGCTGGCGGTGAGGTTGTAGATCTCCTGCCGGTCGGCAAACTCCGTGTTCTCCGCTTTCAGCCGCGCTTCTACGATGTCGTGCAAGAGTCGGAGCCTTTGCGCAGCGTTATAGTCGAGGAGCAGACCGCCGAAGAGCCAGCCCGTCTGGTTGTTTGGCAGATCGACGCGATACCAGTAATCGGTCTTGCCGCCGATCGTGTCCTGATTCGCCGAACGCGCGTTCGCATTAACGACGGTCCCCAACTTCAACCGCGCCACCTCCTCGGCGCTCGCCTGCGGCCCCTTGCGCACCCGCATTGCTGAAACAGTCGTGATCTTGGCCAGCGCCGGCTCCAGCTTCACTTCGTCCTGCTGGGCCGTGTTTCCGAATGCGAGTACGAGAAGAATGAAGATAACGGCTTGATGTGTCATATCGGCCTCGCCGAAAGCTTGCGCGCGCAAAAGAAAACGGCCGAAGCGAACAAAGTGGAACAGGATTTTGAACGTGCGTGGAAGAACGCGGACGTCACGCTTAAACGGTCCGTTTTTTAGCTAAGAACCTCAGGAACCAATCGCCCCAGGGATCGTTACCCTCTTCATCCGAGATGACTGTGACGTCGTAGCCCCTGTCTGCAAAGAACTCCATCAACTCATCGCGGTCGAAGTGATACGCAAACTGATTGACTGCTGCGTTGTACGAATTGCCCATAAGAATGCGTTTGACGGCGTACTTCTTCCCCTCGTACTCGAGCGTTTCATTCGTGTATTTGAGCCCGCTTGGCGGCTTAACTGTTTGCCTGGAGTTTGTTGTGTAACCGCCGATGAAGATGTTGTCGGACAGAGACATCAGGTTCTCTAAGAACAGGAACGGAGCAAAGCTGTGGTAATAAACTCCGTGAGCGAAAGCGAGATCGAACCGGCCATACTTGTGAGCGTCAGCGTTGTGAAAGTCGTCCATCACCAGCGAGACATTTTTCCAGCCAAAACAGTAGCAAGCGATTTGCGACTTTATAAAACTTATCCCGCGCGCCTCGATACTGACAACGCTCTTTGCTCCGAGATGAACGAGGCCGGCAGTTTGCGCACATTCCATCGGCCCAAACTCAATCACCGTTTTCCCCGAAAGAGGAAAGACATCATTCAAAACGTCGAGCGGTCCAAAGTACTCATGGCCCAGGTAGAGAGGAACGAGTTCGGCAAAACTGTCAACCGAATACTCGAGCAAACGCAGTCCTTGTTGAAGCGTCGTAAAGGGAAGCACTAACTCCTGAATCCCGATTACGTTCGATCCGAATCGTTCCTTCAACTGCTTCAGGATTCTCCAATGCTGCTCATTTTGCGGAAGCTTGCAGACGATTATGACCGCGTCTTCAGGAATCGAACTCAGGTCCGTTTGAGCTTCCCAGCTCCAATTGATGCCACGAACGTTTCGACCAGCGCCAACGAACCCCGATTCGAGAAATTTAATTTCCGCGGGGCTTCCGAGTAAGACCACGGGGCCCGGCGACGACTGAAGTCTCAGCGGAATCATCTGCTGAAACAGAGGTTGATTCCATATCTTGGGGACGACGAGACTACCGTCTTCCATCTCCCATTCTTCTTTTTGCGGGCTCTTCTTGCGCAGCTCGAGCCCTACCATATCAAACGATTTTTTAATCGCGCTCTTAGCAATAGCTTTCATCGAGTTTCCCGGAGTTGGTTTTTATGCATGACCTGCGTGATGCTGCTACAATCCCACGCCTGAGATCTTTTTTCAACAGGAAAGGCTCATGAAAACCTTAATCCCCCTCCTCCTGCTCGTTGTAACCACGTTTGCCCCAGTTGCCGTCGCGCAAAGCCCGAAGGACAAAATCGAGATCGGCGTCCAGTCAACATCGCTGACGCTCGTTCACCCGGACGTCGCGTTCGATGAGACGCAGGGTGGAGTCGGCGCGAGGATTACGTACAACCTCAATCGGTCCATCGCCGCGGAGGCTGAGATTAATTTCTTCCCGCAGAAGCAATTCATCCTCAACGCCGATGGCAATGCGATCCAGGCGCAATTTGGAGCGAAGATTGGCAAGCGCTTTGAAAAGTGGGGACTGTTTGGAAAGGTGCGTCCGGGTTTTCTCAGCGTCGATAGAGTTGCCTCTTTAATACCCGGTCAACAGTTGCCAAACGTCCCGAATTTCACGATCGAACGAGAAAACTTTTTCACGCTCGATGCCGGCGGTGTGCTGGAGTTATATCCGTCCAGACGAACCGTCGTCAGATTCGAAGCCGGCGATACAGTTGTCAGGCACCCTCCGCAGTTTACCCAGGTTTCCATCTTCGATCCGACTGTGGTGCTGGTCCGTCCGGCAAAATTCAAACACAACTTTCAGTTTACTGCCGGTGTTGCATTTCGCTTGGGCGATTACCCTGATAAAGGGCCAGACGTTCAGACATCAGGCGGCGCGCAAGAACGAACCAGGCGATATGAACTGGGCGCGCAGTTTACTTCGATGTTCGTACAGCCCTCGAGTCCGCAGAGTCTTTCGGCAACACTGCTGCGCGCCCATGGCGAGCCTGGAGTTGGCGGCAGATTTACCTTTAACCTAACGGAGAACATCGCCGTCGAAGCGGAAGGGAACTATTTCACTCGCGAGCTGTTTCCATTTTTCCGCGGCGGCCATATGTTTCAGGCACAGTTTGGCGGGAAGGTTGGCAAGCGGTTTGATCGATGGGGCGTGTTCGGAAAGGCCAGACCCGGATTCGTCGGGTTCACTAAAGCTTTCGAAATTCCCTTTGGCGCCCAGACCTCGAGTAGTTTCCAGTGCGCAACGAAATACTTGCCGTCACTCGACGCCGGCGGAGTGGTGGAGTTTTATGTCTCCCCTCGATGGATGGCGCGCTTTGACGTCGGCGACACGATAATATGGTACGACGAGATCGCATTCCCTGGGACTACGTTCGCAATACCAGCAGTGACGCGCAATAATCTGCAACTGTCTTCGGGAATCGGGTTTCGTTTTTAGCGACGAAGCCACGACAGTCAGTCTCACCGACACGCGTTAGTATTCAAAAATTTCACATGTTGGTAGCAAGTGAAATGTCCGGTTTTGGTTTTTTGTTCTAAACATCTATTTATCCAGTAGTAGTGGCTGTGGGAATGTGGGAAAGTCACGCTGCTTTTGAGCGTGACTTTTCCAAGCCGCTGCGGGAAGCGACGCTTTTGGTCGCTTTCCGTGGCGGCGTCATTTCCACAGCCAACCGTTTTTGCTTCGTGCTTGCTGGCAATTGCTTCTCGGTGCGAGAGCGGGTCGCAGCCGCACCTTGTATTGCCGCGCCAGCGGCGTCATAGCGACCCACAATGTGTGGTCCATAGCGCAGACTGATGCTGCCATTAAGATGTTCGTAGACCATCACCTTGCAACCGGCCAGCGTGTAGCGCCATTTAGTTTTCTCAATTTGCAACACCCGATTGTCGTAGCTGACAGTGTTGTCGCGAGCGACACTTCGTTCATGTTGCAAGGCAAATACAAGTTCCAATTGCTGTCGGCGACAAGGGATGAAAGCAGTGCCGCTTTGCTTAGCCGGCACCGAGAACCTTTGATTGAACTCAGCCACATACTCGGCGCGCAGGAACTCATTAGCGGCCGCCATGGTCTTAATGCCACGTAGCCGTAACTCCTGCGGCAACCGTCCTTGCCAGGTGCGGAAACCACGTTCACTGCGACCACGCGCCTGTGGGGAGTAAGCCGGAATCGGCCTGATGCCGAGCTCCACTAAAGCCCGGCCTACTTGTGTTAAGTGCTTATCTGCCACCGGTTCTCCGGCTTTGGGTGTCAGAAAGAAGTGACTCGCCCGATCGCTGTACAAGGAACAGAACACGCCTTTGCTTTCGATCACTTCGCGCAGCGCAGTCATGACGGTGAAAGTCGATTCTGCTGCCACCAACTGCGCGTAATAGATCTCACTAGTGGCATCATCCATGATCGCGATCAGGTCGTAATAACAACCATCCTGAAACCAACTGTGATGACTGCCGTCGATGTGCAACATCATCCCTGGCAATGGTCTGCGCTCGCGTCGCTTGCGATGTTTGCCGCGCTTACGTGCGCGCTTTACTAGTCCCGCCATCTGCAAGGCTGTCTTTACCCAGGTATAGCTCAGCTGGATGTTGTGTTGCTCTACCAGCTTCTCGTGAAAGTGGCGCACGTTGAAGTCAAAGTACTGCTCGCGATAAAGCCGCAACACTTCCTGCAGCACCGGCACTGCAATCCGTTTCGGTGAAGGCTGACCGCGGCGTCGGTCCAGCAAGCCCTCATAGCCATGCTTTTCCCAGCGATTCTTCCAGCGCTGCATCTGCCGTGGACTGATGCCAATGATCTCCGCGGCTTGAAACCAGGCGATCTCACCACTCATCGCCCGCATAATTACTTCGTGTACTTTCATCGCCCGCTCCACCGCGGTTGCCGAGTAGTGCTCCATGTGCCTCCACAAAAAGCACCAACCCTACACCGCCGAAAGCGGACACTTCATTTGCTAATTCGACCGGACATATCATTTGCTAACTACATATTCAAAAATTTCACATTGACTTTCTGCAAGCCAATGTACTAAAAGCGCAGTCGCTCGCGCTTCGTTCTTCTCCAGTAACCGAGCAGCGGCTAATACCTCCAACTTCTTCACCAGGAGACCTTACATGTCCACACAAATCAATCAACAACTCAAAGCGACGGGTGTCGCTCAGGTAATAGTGGTTCTAAAGTCTGCACCGGCTGCTAGTGGCGCTGCTGCCGCCGCCACATTAGGCAGGGCAGCCGCAGTCGGCGCCGGCATTCCGACTCCTCCGACTCAAAGCCTCGCGGGAATCGACGACTATTTCACTCAATCGGAGCTGAGTCAGACTTCGGCGTTGGCTGAAATTAGTTTGGCTCGGGCCGCCTCCTCGACTGGCGCCGCCGCGAGACCTAGACGTGCATCTCCCGCGCCGCCCAAATCGCGGTTCTATCCTCATCTAGGTGTCATGTTTGGCACGGTCGACCGTAAGGGCCTGAGCGACTTGCGTGCAGATAATCGAGTCGCCGCGGTTGCGGGTGCTCCCCAAATCAGTCTCATCCACCCGGAACGAGTTGCCGCGGCAAAGCTCGTCAAAAAGGTAACTTGGGGCTTGGACTTTATGAACGTACCCAGACTCTGGAAAGAAGGACTGACGGGAAAGGGAATCAAAGTAGGGCATCTAGACACCGGCGTCGATGGCAAGCACCCAACATTGAAGAAGGCGGTCGAAGCTTTTGTTGAATTCGATCTCGAGGGAAACCTGATCCACCCCTCGCCCGCACCGCACGATAGCGGTGATCACGGAACACACACAGCGGCAACGATCGCAGGGCGGCCCGTTAACGATCGCTCGGTTGGCGTGGCGCCGGAGGCAGAGCTTGCGAGTGCAATCGTCATTGAAGGTGGCGTACCGGTGGCTCGTGTGCTGGGCGGCATGGATTGGGCACTGTCGCAAGGGATTCAAATCTTAAGTATGTCCCTCGGTTTCCGTGGCTATTGGGAAGAGTTCATTCCCATCATCGATATTCTGCGAAGCCAGAACGTGCTTCCAGTAATCGCAGTTGGCAATGAGGGTCCTGGAACCAGTAGATCACCAGGTAACTATCCGAACGTATTATCGGTTGGCGCTCACAATGAAGACAGGATCGTTGCCGACTTCTCATCAAGTCAGCGATTCAAACGGATTAAAAACCCGATTACTCCAGATCTCGTAGCGCCCGGTGTTGAGATTATTTCTGCTCAGCCCGGAGGTGGTTATCAGTCGATGGATGGTAGCTCCATGGCGACTCCGCACGTGGCCGGATTGGCGGCACTTCTGATGCAGGCTAACCCGTCAGCAACAATAGACGAAGTTGAGAATGCGATCTTTCAGTCCTGTTCTTTGTCGCCGGGGATGTTTGCTTCTCGGGCCAATCGCGGTATCCCTGATGCGATCAAGGCGTTGGCGCTAGTTTCAGGTATCAATCTGACTTCCAAAAGTAGTAAGAAGTCAGCAAAGACGCTGGCCAAAAAGCCGACTAAGAATGCCGGTAAAAAGACGAAGAAATCCAAGAAGCGGTGAGAATACCAGAAGCGGATGGATAATGTTTTCGACCGAGAAGGATCAACGCTTCTTAGCAGCGGCAGTCTTTCTGGCGCTCGGCCTCTTTTGGGAAGCAGTCGAAGTCTTGCCGCGTTTGGCGCCAGGCATTGCGTATCCATCGTGCGTGATATTCACCCGTCGATTAATTGCGGATTCCCGGACCTGACGTTTATTGATGGGGTCGATCTTGCCGCTTTCGGACGACTCGTTCGCCATTGCGGAAAATATTTCAGGCTGCTTGAGAAGCTCGGTCATAAATTGTGACGGCGCAGAAATTACCATGACGCCTAAATTGCCCAGCACGTTTAGACGGTGGGCTTTGCCTCGAACTTTCTTCGAAACACGTTCGACAACTTCATTTATAATCTCCTTTGTTCGTTCAGGAGAATTAGTCAGCTTCGTTGAATCTTCGGGGCGTATGCGAAAGATTCCCATCACCGGATCGTTTTTTTGCTCGGCGGCACTGATCTGACGCAAGAGCTCAGGATCCGTTTTCGGTGTTGCTTGTTCTGTTACAGCCGAAGCCATTCGTCTCTTCCTTCGTTTCACATAGCAGCGACCCAAACGTTAGAGTCGCTTTCGGAGGATCGAGTTTACTCTTACGAGCGAGGGCTTTCAACCGAGTTCTAACACACGCGAAGGGTCGCGCCCCGGACCGAAGAGCCGCAAGAGTAGAATGCCCGTGATTTGGGAGGTGCACCCCGATCACGAGGATGGTGTTCGGACCATAAATGCGCGAAAATTAGCACCAGACTGATCCGAACCAATGAAGTAGATGAGTACGGACCGGCGACTAGCAAGCGTAAACGAAAAGAATCAAGCTAGACATCATTGCGCCCATTCCATCTTGTTTCTGGAACTGTCGACGTTGACAGACGTAAACACCTCCAAAGGAGATCAGCGTCATGACGAGTAACTTGTCTCTCCGTCACACAGCATCACAACTTCTTCTCTTAGCGTGCTTGTTGCTTTTACCGAGCCTTGCTCGCGCGCAGTCGGCGGTAAATTACTGCGAACCGTCGCCGGCGATGAAAGCAGAATTGAAGAAGGTGTCTGACGTGTACGAGGAGGATCTGCCATTCTCGGTGCGCCAGCAACGGCAGCGGACAATGGCGCAGGAGTTGGCGAGTAAATACCCGGACGACTTCTTCGCCCAGCGGCGTTATCAGGACAGCCGCCGCGCCGGTTTCTTCGCCGATATGGATGCGCTGATTGCCGACTATCGCGCGCAGATGGAGAAGAAGCCAAACGATCCGGTGGCCGTTTACCTCTACGCGCGTGTCCTTATCGGACGTCAGACCAAACAAGCGATCGCGCTCGATGAAAAGCTGACGCAACAGTCGCCTGATTTTCCGTGGGCGCATTTGCAATTGGCGGAGATGTACAACTATCCGAACTTCCGCGACCTTGCTAAGTCGAAAGATCATTTGAAGCAGTGGATCGCGAAGTGTCCCAAGGAAAAAGCAAGCCTCAACTTGGTTTCGCGTCTGGGCGACAAGGAGATAACGGCCGCCACGGTAGAACGTTTGCGCGCGATGCTTGCGGCATCTTCCGCTACGGAAGATCTTCAGTACTGGGACAATCTTTGGACGCTTCAGTTCAAGTTGAAGACCGTGCCGGAACACCCGCAGTTGCGTCAACAGATCGGCGAGGATTTAAAAAACCTTCGCGCTAAGAACCTCAACAACAAGGAATGGCTCCAGGCGTTGCAGGCCGGTTACAAGCAAGTCGGCGACAAGGCAGGTGAGCGGTGGGCCGAAGACGAGATCATTCGCCTCTATCCCAAATCTGAAGCAGTAAGGTGGCTCATTCAATCGCGCTACTATGAAGAGCACAAGTATCCGAAACCCGATGAACCTGAAGCGAACAAGCAAGCCTATAATCAGGCGCTGCTGCAAACGACGTCGGAGTGGCTTCAGCGCTGGCCCACTGACGAACGTAGCTGGATGAGCCGCGTTGATGCGTTGATTTCGCTCAAGGGCTCAGCAAACGCAGATCTGGAAGCGTCTTATAACGCATATGCAAAGGCCCACGGCACGGAAGGGTACTCAGTTGCAACTCCGCCGCTCTCGGTGAGAGTGGCCCAGGCTTATCTCGATCGCCGCTTTCGTCTACAAAGTATTCCTGCCTTGATCCAAACGGGCCTGACCGAGATGGAACGCTTGGAAAAAAATCGAGGTGTGTCTGACCTGTATCCGCAATCCGAAGAATTCGAAAGTGGTCTCTCTTACACACGCTGGCAAAGCTGGCCGATACTGGCCGAGGCATACGCTCGCACCAGGCAATCCGCGAAGGCCAGTGCCGCGCTGGCCGAAATGGCCGAGGCTTTAAAAAAGAAAGAGCCTCGCGAAAACGCTACCGACGTCCAGAAACGAGCCTACGCATACAACGCATATATCTACTGGCAGGCCGTGGCCAAGGTTGCCGAAGCTGAGCGCCGCAAACTCGATGCGTTGGCGGCGTTTCAAACGGCACTGAACGTGCGCCCGAAAAGTTCAGTTCCAGCGGCAGGCCGCAAAGATGAATTGATGGAAAACACGCAACGGGTATGGAAGGAGTTGGGCGGAACGGACCAGGGATGGCGCGCTTATCTGGCGCGCGTCGATTCGAAGAGCAAGCCAGGATCGGCGGACGTCTCAACCTGGAACACGAAGAACACCGCTTTGGCCGCATTCGATCTGATGGACCTCGAAGGTCGCAAATGGTCGACCGCCGACTTGAAGGGGAAGGTGGCGCTGATCAATTTGTGGGCCACGTGGTGCAGCCCTTGTCGCTCCGAACTGCCGTACGTGCAAAAGCTCCGCGACCAACTCAAAGACAGAAAAGACGTGATCATTCTCACGCTCAACATCGACGAAGAAGTCGGTCTGGTTCAGCCGTTCATGAAAGAGAACAAATACACGTTCCCCGTCTTGCTGGGCCAAACCTACGCCGATGAGCAGGGCATTGACAGCATTCCACGCAACTGGGTCGTCGCTGTCGACGGTAAGGTCATATTCGAAGGCGTTGGGTTTGGTAACGACGGCGAGGAATGGTTGAAGAAGGCGGCGGAGGTAATCGAGAAAGTAAAAGGTACGAACTAGAGTTCGAGCTGGGGTGGTCATGAATTGGCAGAACAACATAATCACGAGCACTGACGGAATACGGAAGCTGCTCAACGAGACACGGACTATCGCAGTGCTCGGGATCAAAACCGAGGCTCAGGCAGGCCAGCCGGCATTTTACGTCCCGCGATACATGCAGACTGCGGGCTTTCACGTCATTCCAGTGCCCGTTTATTATCCGGATGTGAAGCGGATACTCGGGCAAGACGTTTTTCGACGGCTCGTGGACATTCCGATGGATATCGATCTCGTGAACGTCTTTCGCCTGTCACACGACATCCCGCCGCATGTTGAAGACATTCTGGCGAAAATGCCCAAGGCAGTTTGGCTGCAATCCGGAATTCGAAACGATGCGGTTGCCGAAACGCTCGCGCAAGCGGGAATAAAAGTCGTGCAGGACCGCTGCATCATGGTTGAGCATCGTTACCTTTAGAAATAACCTCACGTGGTCTTGCCGTGCAGTTCGCCAAGCGATTCGGCGCGTTGGTACGCGGCCCAGACAGCTTTCGACAATACCGTTCGCAAACTGCCTTTCTCCATCTGATAGATCGCTTCAGCCGACGTGCCGCCGGGTGATGTAACCATGTTGCGCAACTCGGCCGGATGCTTGTGCGACTCTCTCGCAAACAAGATCGCTCCGAGCATCGTTTGATGGACCAACTCCTGGGCCACATGTCTCGAGAATCCCATGTGAACGCCCGCGTCAATCAACGCTTCCATCACGAGAAATATGTACGTTGGTCCGGTGGCACTCAGCGCCGTTGCCATGTCTATCTGCCGCTCGTTGTCGACGCGAACAGCTTTGCCCAACGCATTGAGGATCGCGCGAACCTGCTGCTCCTGCTGCTCGTTCACGGCGGCGCTCGGCGTCCAGGCAGTCACGCCTTCGCCGATCTGAGCGGGCGTGTTGGGCATCGTGCGCACGACGGCCGCGTGCAGAAGTTCGTCCGCAATAGTTTCAATCCTGGCGCCGGCTACGATTGAGACGACGAGTTGATCCTGATGAATCGAGCCTTTCAGTTCCTGGAGCACATGCCGCAAACGTTGCGGCTTGACGGCGAGTACGACTACTGATCCGGCGTTTTGTTGGTCCGGATAGACTGCCACCGCCGCCTGCCTGTTTTCCTCGAACATCTGAATGCCGTATTTCTGATGCAACTCTTCGCGATGGGCCGCGCGCGGATGACTGCCAACAATCTGCTCGGGACTGACGAGTTGTTTGCGCAGCACGCCGGCGATGATCGCTTCGGCCATCACGCCGCAGCCGATAAAGGCCAAACGGCAATTGCTGAGAGCATTTGTATCGTTCATTTCGGTATTCCTATGGCCGGTGAATGCGTGCCGCCCAACCTCCGCCCGGCGCAAGCTTGATCGTCAAACGGCTCTTATTATCTACGATGCTTTTGACGTGCTGGTAATCACTTCCAATCCGATCTGCGTTGATGCCGTCCTTGTATTCGTCCAGCTCATATCGTCCGTCGGGAAGAAACGACAGGTTGAGTTGGAGATCGCGACCCGTCCAATCAGTCATGGCGCCAACGTACCAATCCTGATTATGTCGACGCGCGAGCACGACATAGTCTCCCATTTTTGCGTCGAGCACTCGCGTTTCGTCCCAAACAGTGGGAACAGGACCGAGGAAGTTCATGATCTCGGGCTCGCGCAGATAGTTAGACGGACTGTCAGCCAGCATCTGCAACGGACTCTCGTAGACGACGTACATCGCCAGTTGATGACACCGCGTCCCCAGGCTCATCGGCCGCTCGAAAACGGGAGCGAAGTTTTTCTCGCTGCCGCTGTTGACCATTGCGCCAGGTGTGTAGTCCATCGGGCCAACCAGCATGCGTGTGAAAGGCAGGGTGACGTTATGTTCCGGATTCGCGTACTTGCTCCACTTCGTTTGTTCCAAGCCACGCACTCCTTCATTGCTGAGCAGGTTGGGCCACGTGCGCGTCATCGTCGCGGCCCTGATGCCGCCATGAAAGTCGAGCAGCAGCTTGCGCTTTGCGGCTTCGCGACAGACGCGCTCGTAAAAGTCCATGACCTTCTGGTCGTCGCGCTGCATGAAATCTATCTTCAGTCCTTTGACTCCCCACTTCGTGAACTGATTGAAAGCTGGTTCGAATTGATCGTCGAGCGTCTTCCAAACGACCCACAAGATGATGCCGACGTTCTTCTGTTTGCCGTAAGCGACCAGTTCCTCGATATTCATTTCGGGAACAACGTCGAGCAGATTGCCGAGTTTGTACCAACCTTCATCGAGAATGATGTATTCGAGTCCGTGCTTTGCAGCGAAGTCGATGTAGTACTTGTAAGTCGCGGTGTTGATACCTGATTTGAAGTCGACGCCGTAGATGTTATTGGCGTTGTACCAGTCCCAGGCGACTTTGCCAGGCTTGATCCAGCTCGTGTCGCTGACCTGCGACGGCTTGGCCAACAGGTAGACCAACTGGTTCGTAATCAGATCGGCGTCACTTTCGGCGACGCCGACGATGCGCCACGGAAACGTGCGCGTGCCTTTCGTCTCGGCGATGTAATCCGCTGTTTTAGTTACTCTGAAATTGCGATCGCCTTTCAGTTCTTCTGTCAGCGCGTACGCAGGGAAGGTCGCGGAGAGACTGTTGTTGCCGTTGCCGTGAAACCATAGTCCGGGGTAGTTGTCGACGTCAGAGTCGGCGAGCATCAGTTTCGCGCCACCGTCTTGTGCGACGATCACGGGAATACTCGCGAGACTGTTTTGCGCGATGTCGCTCAACGGAAGGTAAACAAACTCTCGCTCGTTATGAGAAAAGAAACCGTCTTCCTTTGGGTAGTAAGCGTGGAAGTTGCCGGCGAAGCTTAGAGTTGCTTCTTCGTCATAAACGCGTACGGTGTTCTGGGGCAGGGAAGTTTCGAACCGGTAGGCCATGCCTTCGTTGTAAAGACGAAACACGACGGCGTAAGCGTCTTTAAATACAAGTCGCAGTTCGTTGTAGTTTTCGCGAAGCACGGCGGACTGCCGGGGCACTGGTACGCGAAGCTCACGATTGACGGTGGTTGGCGTTGTCGACAGGACCTGTGGGTTCGCGCCGAGCTTTCGATGTTCGATGTCGAATGCCAGGGTGGAATTCTCGAGCAGCGGCGTCTGGTTCAATAGCAGGTCGTATTCAATTCTTGGCCCCACGTCGATGCGCAGCGTGATCTTTTTGTTGGGCGAAGAAAGTTCGTAGGTAGCGCCGTGGGCATGACTCGCGAACAAAAGCAGGCCCACAAAGGCGATGACGACGGATTTTATGTTAGGCAACAGGTCCTCCACACTTGATTGTTCGTGTTTTATCTTAGGATGAAGCCGTTTCGAAATGGATCTTCAGGATCAAAATAGAATTCATTGCGGCCGGTAATCGACGCGGTCCCACTGACCTCCGGTACAACAGCGTCGTACCGGCCAAACTTAGTCGCCTCCACCACTTTCACAGACATCGTACTCCCGACAATGCTCTCGATCGTGATTTGTTCGTTCAGTCTGAGTTCGCCCTTCGCGAAGTGCAACACGGCGCGTGCGCTCACGCCGCTTCCGGTTGCAGATCGATCCACCTCGCCGTCCGCGAAAATGCAGACGTTGCGACTGTGATGTGAAGTGTTCGAGGCCAGCCCAGTGAATATCGTGCCGTAAAGAAAACTCAAGTCTGCTTCGAATGGATGGGTGATCGGAAACTGAGACATCACCGCGAGTTTTATCCGTCGACCGTAATCGATCAGGCGAGTCAGGTTTTCAGGAACCAGCTCCAGTCCCACTTCGTTCGCACGGACGAACGCATAGAACGCGCCGCCGTATGCAACATCGAATCGCACTCGCCCGATCCCGTCCACGTCGACGTCCGCGTCGCGAAGATAAAGAAAAGAAGGCACGTTCAGAAACGACGCCTCGACGACTCGTCCCTCAGAAACAACGGCACGCGCACGAATCCTGCCGGCGGGAACGTTGAAAGTCATCTCGTGCCTGCTGACGAGGTTCGTCTCGATGGCGAGTTTCGTGAGCGCGATGATGGCGTGGCCGCACATCGTGCTGTAGCCCTCGTTATGTAGAAAAAAGACGTCGCAGTCGGCATCAGCGGATGAAGTGATCACCGCGCCATACATGTCCGCGTGGCCGCGCGGCTCCCACATCAGACCGCGGCGCAAGTGGTCGTAGTGCTCGCGAAAGTACCGCCGTTTCTCGAGCACGTTCTGACCTTCAGTCGCCGGCAGGCCATCGACAATGACGCGCAGCGGTTCACCACCAGTATGCATGTCGATTGTCGTGATGCGCGTCCAGTGCGCCGGCGGGCGCCAATCGGATAGCTGGTTCATAAGGGGAATATAAACCGTGGCTGTTCAAGCGCTGAAACGATTTCACCGATTCTGACATTAATAATATAAGCCGCTATTCACGCTGCTATGGAGGTCAAGAAATGCAAATGCAAACCACCATTGCCAACGACAACCTCGCGCTCACAACGAGCGGGCCACCGCTGCCACCACCGCCACCGGATCAACCTGAGTATTTCCAGAGGCGTGTTCCGAATTACGCCCTGCTCTTCTTCGATCATTTGTTCAGCGAATACCTGACTCTCAAACCCGCAATCCCCGAGGCGAACGTACCACTCTTCGAATTACTTCATCAGAAGCGAATTAACAGCGAACTGACCTGGAGCGACATCTACACTTTCGATCTCGCCCTGGTCGACCAGCGGCCGCTCGAGAACCTTATTCGGAAGGCTTTTGACGCGCGTGCCAAGTATCGCAGCATCGCCGGACAAAAGGAGTTTGACGAGTACCTGGCTTCGAAACCGCCGGATCTAACCACGATCCTGGTCGCGCCCAATAACCATGCGCCCTTGCCGGATCAGCCGAATAACGGTCTGGCACTCGCTCCGCCGCCGCCTCCTCTTCCCGGCGCCCCGCCGGATCAACCGCCGGCCGGACCGCCGGTGACTCCGATGCCGCAATCGGCCGAGATCATTCAGCGGGTTTTGCGCGCCGACATCCGGTACTTACTGAGCAAGTTCTATCTTTACTACGCGATGTTACCGGAGCGCGAATGCTACCGTGAAGAGCTGACCACGCGCGCCGTACGAATGACCAAATGGACACTTGGGACCATAGTTGCCCTCATGGTCGTCAGCGTCAGTGTAGGTCTGCTGGTTAAAGCGGTCGCTCAGAACGAGCACCTCACGCTACGCGCTTTTGGCGAGCTGTTGGGAGCGTTTGGGCCAGTGGTTGGTTCGGTCGCGTTCGCGGGGATCGTCGGCGGCTGCGTAAGCATGCTGCAACGAATTCAGAGTGCGCCAAGTGAAGGGGATGCGCTTTTCAATCTTGCAGCGCTCACTAACGGTTGGCGCGGGCTCTCGCTGTCGCCGCTGTATGGCGGGATCTTCGCATCGTTGCTTTTCATTTTATTTGCCGGAGGGATCTTGAAGGGGTCTGTCTTTCCGGACATTAAGACCGTGGACCTGTCGGCGGCAACGCAGACTGCGCATGACGAAAAGAAGACGAATCCGGCGCCAGTGGAACCTGTCAAAAAGGACGAAACCAATCCATCGGGGGATGCAAAGCAACAGCCGACTCCCGAGGCACCAGCAACGAAAGACACACCAACTCAAACCACCTTGGTCAATCGGAAGCCCGACGATAACCAGGTGTTAAAGATCAACGACTTCCTCAGACAGACTGGTCCACGAGACGGCGTCGCCTTTGCGCTGCTGATGATCTGGTCGTTCATCGCCGGATTTGCCGAACGCCTTGTGCCCGACACGCTTAACCGCCTCGTCGCGAAGAATGAAGCGCTTCAGGGTACGAATGCGTGAGGAGTAAGAGACTGTTCTCGTTGTGAGTCAGCAGGAACAAAAAACCTCGACGACATGTCTAACGTAGCGATTGATTGGTTCAGCTACGCGACAGGAGGTCGTCATGCTCTTTCTCCTAAGGCTGTGTTGTGCAGCACTGTCGGCTGTTGTTTTTGTTGTTTACGTGCCGAGTCCGGTGTATCCGTTCTATCGACTATCACCGTATTGGGATTGTGCGAGTGATTACTGTCAGGAACAATGGTACTGGTACGCGGGTCTCGCCTTTGAAATCAAAATCATTACGGCCCTGCTTTGGATGATGCTGTGGGCATTGCTTGAGATGCGAAATCACAGGCGATTCCCGCAGCGCACTCCAAGAATTCTCACGCACCTTCGTTATGGTCCGGTCGCCGTCCTGGTCTTATCTCTCGCGGCCATCTTCGGTTATGACACGTTGATGATTGAGTATTCGCGGGGGCAACTCGTTCGCTACATACACAGCGATGCTGAGGTGACGGAAACTCCATCCTTCAACCTTCACAACAACGATCGCGGTTTTTGCGGGAATGGCATGGCCGCGACTGAGTACGCGCTCTACGGTAGTACTCCGGCCGCATACATCGACGACCCCGATCCCGCGACACGAGCGCGCGCTCTGCAAGCCAGCATGTACGTCTACGACTGGCTGAATCACCCGAAGGATGGCCCCTCAATTGACGCACTAAAGAAAGCTGCGGCCGATCCGGATCCGATGGTGAGATCTATCGCAGCCAAGTACATCGCTGAGTTGGGTATGACGGCAGTGCCATGACAAACCCGATGTGGAGCCTCAGTCAGCACGTTTCAGAACCAACTTCATGTCCGTTGACTTCTCCTTATTGATAGAAACGCGTTCCGATTTTCCTCGTGGGCCCCACACCTCGGCGTCAATCTCGTAGGCGAAATCGCCGTAAGCGTGGAAGTTGAATCTTCCTTTTTCATCGACTTTGATCAAACGAATGTATTTGCCGCCGTTATATAGAGAAACGTGAGCATTCTTAGCTGGACTGCCATCCTGCCAAACCACTTTCCCGTCACCGGTCTCTCGTTCCAGCGCGGTCCAACGCGCAGTGTGAGATTCTTGAGTTTTGCACCCTCGGTGACAACGATCTTCGTCGCCGCCTCGGCCTCTCCTACATTCGGTAATAAGTTCGCGGATAAGGCGCGTCATTCTCGCCTGGAGCTTCGCTGCGAGGACTGAGTACCAGATAGTACTGGCCCACAGCAACACCTTCGAATTTGAACGATCCGTTTTCTTCAATCTTCTTAAAGTCGCTTTCGTCAGGGTTCGAAGTGTTGACTAAATAAACAAAGCCTGGACCAACGGAGCGTCCTGAAGCAGTCAACACACTGCCCGAAACTTCCGCCGTAGCATGCAAATCTATTTGTACGTATCCGACTTCTTTTTTACGTCTGTGATGTCTACGAGTTGTCCGGCAAACACTGCGTCGGCTCTCCAGTAAGCGGCACACACGGGAACGTCATATTCGCTGCACGTACAAGCTCGCGCGTCGTCAGACACTGTGAACCAGCCGAATGCGATAAGAACGAGGATTAGACGTTTCATATTGACCTCTATCTATTAAAGGGAACTTCGTTTATCCAATGGAAACCCCGATCGGTCAGCAGAAACTTATGGTTGTCAGATCGGTGCAAACGTGCAGTCAGTTCTGATCCATTGAGTGCGCCGGCAAGAGTGACAACGTCAGGACTCACTTGTTCGTAATTAAGAACGGAGTTCCAGCCCGGATCGTCCCTCTTGCTCAAAGTGAGTGTTCGCTTCTCCGGGTCTAACTGCACGCTAAGACGTTCATTTACACCCGTCGCTGTTTGTACGGCTACTCGAGAAGGTGAATCGAAAACCATGCGCCGCCAACCAGGAGCTGACGCCGTTTGCGATGCTTGGTTCAGCTTAAATTCGTCAACTTCCCAGACTCCATAGAGTGGCGAACGTCGCGCGATGAAGTTACGGCGCTGAGCGTACGATTGATACAGAGACGTACCCAGGACAGCGATCAGGAAGAGACTCGCGAACACCAACGCGCCGCGCTGCCAGAGTTTGCGACGGAACAAAGGTTGGACCGGGACGCGCTCAACCGGCCGGTTCAACAGGAAGAAGTTCGCGAGGCGACGTGCGTCCGGTAATGCCAGAAAAACGGCCATGGCGAGTAGATGCATTGAGTAAAGTTTTACCGGAACGTCGTAACTGAAGTTGAGTGCGACGACGTTGCTTAAAACGCCAATCGACATCAGCGCACCGAGTGTTGACGTCTTACGCGGGAACAACAAAACGCCGGCAACCATCTCCGCAAACCCAACAAACATCGTGTAGGGTTCGGACGAGCCCATGAACGTCCACAGCAATCCCATCGGCGAGGAGTCGCCGTACGATTGCATCAATCGGTCGAGCGTCGGCGGTGGAAACTGACTGCTGATCACCTTGAATGCGCCATAGCCAATCATCGTCGTCCCGAGCGCGAAACGTACGTAAATGTTCAACCACCGGTAGAGCGTTGGATAGCTGAGTCGCTTGCGATCGAAGATGGTCCAGATAACGGCGATGACGAGTGAGATGAGAAGCAGACACGCTACCAAAAGGTAGTCGAAGGCTCGATCTCCACTGCCGTTGAATACGGTAGCGATCTCCGTGTGGAAAGCAGTTCGTGCGACGTGGACGACGATCCACGTCCAAAAGAAGTTGTAAAACTCGGCTACCTTGTCGACGTAGGGAAATGCGTTTAGCGGAAAGGGCAGGTTGTAAATGAGGAGGTATACGAAGGCGAATCGAAAAGCCGTTCGAGTGAACGGATGCCAACGCTGCTGCGGTGGTTCATTGGTAAGTGGTTCGGACATTTCGGTGTGCCTCCGTGAGATGGCAAACGACGATCATGAGAGGAGCAATTCCGAAGATCGAGCGTAGGCTATCGCGACAGGCTTTTGCCGTCAATGTTCGGGCGATCGATGGTGAAGTAAATCGAAGTTGTCGATTCCAGTATTCCTTTCCGATTTCTCTATATGATATAAGCCGGTTGCCTCGCTTCTTAACATGATCTTGAAACGATAACCTTTAACGGAGCTGCAAAAACTTGGCTATTCAGATCCCGAGTCCTCTCATCGAATTTATTCTTCTAGGTCCTCAGGATGATCGGCGACAGCTACAGGATTCGCCTATTCTCGGCGACGTGTGGGTAGAGTTCGGCAAGGAGCCCGATGGCAGATTAGATCTGCTCATCGCGCCCTTCCGCGGTCAGCACGCGGGCGTCGTGGCCGCCATAATCGATCAGGATCTACATCCCGACCCGGACGACGAAACCATCACGGATGAGGCAAACATCGCCTTTCTACAAGGTCTCATTGCGGCCCGACTCACGTTCACGGAACTCATACGTTACATCGCCCCCAAGACCAATTGGTGGACAAACAGGAAGGCCGACTTCGCAAAGACGACGCAGCAAGCGTCGCAAACGGGCGTGACGCCGCCAACCACCTTGGCAGCCGTGGGTAAAGTTTTGAACTACTCCGGTGATTTGAGGAGTTCGCTGGAGAAGATCATAAAGCAGGCTGAGCAATGGCACCAAAAGACCGGCAAGAGCGCGCTTTGGGATCTGCCTACGATCGATCGTTTTCTCTCGCTCACGGCGTTCATTCTTTGGGCTGGTTCGTACGACCCTCCGAATAAGCCGGCGAGAAACGCGTCGTCGGATGAATTGATCAGCTTTGTCCTTACTGAAGCGAAGACGAATGTCGACCTAATGCTGCAACTTCTCGCAGCCCTCGCGGCTGACATGGTGAGTGACGAAGCAACAAAGAAAGACAAGACCGATAAACCGCTCGTGTACCAGGTCTCCCGCAATCGCGACGCAATGCCCGCGATCTCCAAGTCAGTCGCCGCGGTAAAAGCCGATGCCGCCACCACTCTTTTCAAAGTGAACTGCAGCGCCATTAGTTGGGCCGTGATTGATTCCGGGATTGACGGTAATCATCCCGCCCTGTGCAACAAGACTGGAGAGAGCCGCGTCAAGCAAAGTTTCGATTTCAAGCACTACCGTAAGATTGTATCGCTCAGCAATTCAAGAAAAGGTATCAGGCAGAGCAACATCGACGCGCTGCTTGCCGACAACGATAACCTTAAGCGGCCGCTACGGACTGGCGATCCAGCGGTGGATCAGGAAAGACTCGAAGAGGCCCACAGAGATCTCGAGCGGCTGGCGGAGGACGCACGCACGCGCGGCCCGGTTCATTGGGAGTTGGTGGCGAAGTACGTCGAGATCAAACCGGATACGCCTCCAAACGCAAACCACGGCACACACGTGGCCGGCATTATCGGCGCGAGCAAGGAGGCAGCACTGAAAGTCGCCGTCGAAGACGCCGAACGGAGAGCCAGAGCCAGCGCACCGGCGGACGCATCCGACGAAGATTTGCAGAAACTCATCGCGAAAGCCGTTGAGCGGGTGAGATCGAACACTGACTTCGCAGACGGCATGTGCCCCGACATTAACCTCTACGACTTTCGTGTGCTCGGGGCAGACATCAAGGACGCCGAATTCGCAATCATCGCTGCACTTCAGTTCATACGATACCTGAACGACCGCGACATGTTTCTCACGATTCAGGGCGCCAACCTCAGTCTGTCGATTCCGCACGACGTGCGTAACTTCGCGTGCGGCCGCACGCCTATTTGTGACGAGTGCGAGCAACTCGTTTCCAGCGGGGTCGTCGTCGTCACGGCCGCGGGCAATCATGGCTACAAGAGTTTCGAGACTAAGGATGGCTTTTACGACAGCTACGCCGCCTTTAGCATCACAGATCCGGGGAATGCCGATCGCGTGCTCACCGTCGGTTCCACACATCGCTTTTGGCCGCACACCTACGGCGTCAGCTTCTTCTCCAGCCGCGGTCCCACTGGCGACGGACGGGCCAAGCCAGACTTAGTTGCGCCGGGGGAAAAAATACGCGCGCCTGTGCCCGACAACCATGCCGTGGGTGGAAACTGGGGGGACCTCGACGGCACCAGCATGGCGGCGCCGCACGTGAGTGGCGCCGCAGCGATGCTCATGGCGCGTTATCAAGAGCTTATCGGACAGCCCGATCGCATCAAGCGCATCCTGTGCGAGAGTGCGACTGATCTCGGGCGCGAGCGCAATTTCCAGGGGAAAGGAATGCTCGATGTCCTGCGTGCATTTCAATCGATATAAAGAAGGAGACAAACATGCTGTTCAGCCTGGATGTTGTTCGCGCGCGCAAGGGCGACTGCCTTTTGCTGCACTATGGTTCCAAGGATAATCCGCGCATCGCGTTAATAGATGGCGGGCCTAAGGCCGTGTACAAACCGCATCTAAAGCCGCGGCTCGAACAGATAAAGCAAGCGCGCGGTCTCGACAATAACGCGCCGCTCGTCGTCGACTTGCTCATGGTCAGTCACGTCGACGACGATCACATTCAGGGAATTCTTGACCTTACGAGGGACTTAATTCAAGACAATCCCCAATTCGCACAAATCATTAGCTTTTGGCACAACAGCTTCGAGAACGTCATCGGCGCCGGCCTGCCGCCGGAGGTGACGGCTTCTTTCACACACCAGTTCGGCGCGGCTTCCATGAACGGCGATCCGCCGAACGATATGACACTCGACGTTGACGAGGACGAAGAGGTGATCGTTTCGAGTCTCAAGGTGCTCGCGAGCGTTCAGCAGGGCGCCCAGCTTCGAAGCGATGTTATCAACGCTCTGCACGCAGAGCTGAACGTAGACTTCAAGGGCGGTCTTATAGTCGCCAAGGAGAATACCCAGGCCATCGACATGGACGCCAATCTGAAGTTAACAGTGGCTGGGCCTATGCTGCCCGAGCTGGAGGCGCTGCACAAGAAGCACCAGGAGTGGCTGGAGAGTTTGGCGAAAGCCGGCAAGTCACCGGAGGATGTGCTTTCCGCCTACGTAGATAAATCGGTGCCTAACCTTTCGAGTATCGTCGTGCTCGCGGAGGCAGACGACAAGCGCATACTTCTAACGGGCGACGCACGGGGCGACAAAATACTCGAGGGGCTCGAACTGGTCGGCCTGCTCGCGCCCGGTGACAAGATTAAAGTAGATGTCTTGAAGGTGCCGCACCACGGAAGCTCGAACAACCTCGCGCAGAACTTCTTTGAGCGCATCATCGCCGATCACTATGTATTCTCGGGCAACGGGGAGCATGGTAACCCGGAACGCGAGTCGCTGGAGATGCTACTCAAGGCCCGCGGCGACGACGACTACACGATCCATCTCACGTACCCGGTCAAGGAACTCGATGCGGGCCGCAAACAGGACTGGGAAAAAGAACAGAACAAGCAGAAGAAGAAAAAAGAAAAGAACCCGAACACGAAAGTAAGGGACGACTGGTCACACGAAGTGAACAGTCTCGAAGCACTCTTCGACGAACATCCCGGTGTTACCGACAAGTTGAGCATCGTTCAGGACGGCGAGCCGCACGTGATCAACCTGCTCGAAGAGGTCGAATTCTAACGTCGTAGTGGGACACGCTGATTGAGAGCAGCGATAGCACAAAGGTTACTGACGCAAAGAATGCGGGCATTAGTCGAATGTGTTCCTGTCACACCGTAATATAGCCCCTCTGGAAGTTATCGCCTGGTCCAACCCTCGCTGGAGTTCCTCAGTAGGCAGTGGGCTATGAACCAGGACAGCCTGACCGTATTCCACCTTTTATTGCTGGAAGCACGTGTTCACGCAGAATTGTCGAGCCGAGTGTTGCGCCAGTCGTGAAATCGTTATAACGACCCGCCAAGATCGTTACCACCATATCGAGTCCCGGAAGCACAAATATGCGCTGCTGCCCGTTGCCTACGGCTGTGCGCGCTTCAATCAACCCATTAGCTGAGGGGTAACACGAGTACCACCAGAAGTATCCATAACCAAACTGGCCGCCGGCGTCAGGGCCAGTCCTGGGCCGAAAGCGAAACTGGCGACGCGTGGAAAGCTCCGTCCAGCTGGCTGGAATGATCTGCTTTCCATTCCATTTGCCGGCATGCAGATATAACGACCCAAATTTGGCGAGATCGCGCGCACGCAAACGCAACCCGGATGCGGCAGCCGGCATGCCGGCAAGATTTCCAACCCACTCGTCAG
This sequence comes from Acidobacteriota bacterium, assembly GCA_046732935.1. Lineage (GTDB taxonomy): Bacteria > Acidobacteriota > Blastocatellia > Pyrinomonadales > Pyrinomonadaceae > PSRF01. The sequence goes on from JBKPOC010000062.1 coordinate 163,096, forward strand.
CGCACTCGTCGGAATTGCACATAGTGAAGGTGCAATTCCGTCGTTGGACCAGCCGATCGTCGAGTGGTTCCCGGAATACCCGGAGCTCAACACGCCGTCATAGATATTTTACCGAGCGGCACTCCCCACCGTTCATCGAAACCGTCGAAGTATTCTTCGTAAATGAGTCGGCCATCGCGCTCGATCAGAATTGCGTGCACGCCGAGTTCAGGCCAGGCGCGAATAGACTGCGTGAGCATAGCGAGTCGATGAGAGTCGACGTGCAGTGAGTCGGCGGCCGCTGTCTTCCAGCCGTCATTGCGTTCCAGTGGTACGTGGTAGCCAGGCGTTACGGACTGCGACAGCGCGTTCGAAGGAGTCAAGAAGACGAAGAGTAACAAACAAGTGATGGCTCTTTTCATTCAGCTTTCCTCGAAGGGGTTGCGACTCGTCACGGCAAACGGGTAATGATGTGAAATCTGGAATTGAACGCGGCATGCCACGCGGTTACTCAAACGTATTGGTTATAGGCGCTCAATCAACTCAGCCAGATCTGTAACAAGGCTAGCCCACGTCGACTTTGCCCAATCAGTCTGCTCAAACCAGTTACTTCTGCGCGTCCGAAAACAGCGCCCCATTCTAATTGCTTGTCTGCACAAAGAAAACGCCCCGTAGTATAGTCGTCGTCGTGATGTTTGTTCGTCTAACCGTCTGCTTACTTCTTCTCGCAGCAACTGCATATTCGCGACCCGTATATCCGGCAACAACGAGGTCTGCCGCGCCGGATGTGACGATCGCCGTCTCAGCCGACGGAAAGACACTGGCGATCGCTCGCAGCAGTGGCGGCGGCGAAAAACGTTATGCTCGCGTTGAGCTCTGGAATACGCGAAACGGTCAGCTCCAACGGACGATCACGGGCTTCGATGGACCAATATGGTCGATCAGTTTTTCGAATGACGGAAAGTCATTGATCACAATCAGCTCTGTGTATCGCGACTCAAAAATTCAAGTCTCAGTAAACAAGCAAACTGAAATAGTCGGTGCTGAACTCAAGTGGTGGGACACGCAGTCCGGTGAGTTCGTGAAGCGGTTCCCGCTCGGACAGGAAAACATCTGGAGGCTCGAGGCGGACTGGGCGCCGACTAGTAACCTGGTGGCACTGGTTGAGCATTATGGGCGAGGTCATTACGTCATAGTTGACCAGCCCGGAGATCCTGATCGGCGGAGCAACAATCGACATTGGGTCAATGTTCAGGACGTCTATCTCCGGTTGCTCGATGCGCAGTCGGGGGAACGAAGAGTAAAGGTGGAGGCTGGCGCAAAGAGTTACTACGATCAAGTCACGTATATCGGTCGAATGGTCCACCCCGCATTATCAACAGACGGTAAGCTGCTTGCGGCGGTGTCAGGTGATGACGTTCACGTCTGGAATGCCGAGAGTGGCAAAAAGCTTCAAACCGTCAGAAAGCTCCACGGAATCGCGAAGGTAATTGCATTTTCTCCCGACGGCCGATTGATCGCGATCGCCTCGGTGAAACCCGGATCGCCTGTCGAGAGTGATGTTACTCTCCGGGAAATCTCAACCGGGAAGGAAGTGAATAGATTGCGCAGCGAGAACGATTCGGTGTCGAGCTTGAGGTTTATTTCTGACAATGGCGGATTACTGATTGGTAGTCTCCGATATGATGCCGCAGTTGCTATGGGTACCGTAAAGTTTTGGGATCTTCGACAGAACTGTGTAGGCAAATATGATGTTCACGAGGGCCAGGCCGTGTCGTCAATAGTACATCTGCCCGATCGGTACGCCGTCATCTTACAGTCTGGCGCTGAAGTGGAATTCAGAGACGTAAAGACGTGGAGAGTCTTATACACGTTTGAGCCCAGTGAAGACGACGAACTTGAAAAAACGCGTCGCAGTCGTTTTTTGCTGTCGGCGAGCCGCGCGCAGGCAGTTGGATTTTCAAGCGACGGTATGACGGTGTCAGCACAGTTACCAGGTGAGGGAATCAGATCGTGGGACTGGCGTACCGGCGGCGTGCGCAATCCGATTACACGACCACCTTCGGTGCAGGCAATCGCGATGGCGGCGAATGGAGACTTTATAGCTGAGGCGACTGCGACGGAAGTGCGGCTGGTAAATATGGTCAGCGGCGTTCACGCTGTCGTTCGCTTACGGATGCCTGATCGCGTTTCAGCAATTGCTCTCTCTCGTGATGGGCGGAGTCTGATCACGGCGGACGATGAGGGCGCGATCCAGATTTGGGATCTAAGTTCAGGACAACTTAAACAGGCTTTTGAAACGGGCCAGGAGATCACGGCCCTTGCGATTGATCCGTCAGGGCAATTGTTGGCGATTGCACGCGCTGATTACGCCATCGGATTTTGGAATGTTACAACGGGCCCGTTGCAGGTTGAACTGAGAAAACATGAGGACGTTATAAATGCGCTCGCGTTTTCACCTGACGGTAAGACCATCGCCAGCGGTGGCGACGATCGCACTGCGATCCTTTGGGACGTCGCCAATGCCAGGGTAACGCGCACGCTGAAAAATCATGATTTGACGGTCACCTCACTCTCGTTTTCACCGGATGGACTGTTGCTTGCGAGCGCGACCGGGAATGCTTCAGTGGTCTTATGGAACGTGCCGACTGGCAAGGTCGAGCGCATCCTGCGGTAGAGTTTTGATCCGATCGGAATCCCCTATTCCTCGAGCTGCGACTGCCGAGATGAATCAAAACTGATAAGTGGCTGCTTGATGAAGCCGCCGACACCGCCCGAACTCTCTCGAACCAACACGCACGCTCAGGGAACGGGTTCTCGTTTTCGGTGTCTAAGGGATAGCTGGGAGAACCTACATGAAAAAATACATGATGCGTTTGTTCGTTGCTATCCTCACTTTTTCTATTGGCACAGCAAGCATTTACTTTTTCGCCTGGGATAAAATAAAGACTTCGAATCCTTACAGAGCAACTCATTGTGCCGAAAGCAGCAACCCTTATTCGGTCCTTGAAGGCACAACCGTCCGAATCAAGCCTTATAACGCAACATTTGAGATACCTGAAAGTTGGCTCATACCAAATCCGGTTCCCACGCCGGCGAAGAACCTTCATTTGAGCTATCAGGATTTGAACGAATTATATTGGAATGACGGCGGTGACGTGGAAGAGGCGCAGGTTCTCAATTCCGTTCTTCCGTTTGAGAATTGTGCGGCACACGTCGGGGATAGGGGTTGGGGAAATTATCTGTGGAACGACTTGCAAGACAGAGTCTATATAACTGATTTGACGCCTGGAGAAGTCACCGCCAGAGTTGAGAAACAAGGACGTGATGAAGCTTCCAAACTCTTTGAAGGCGCTGATGTAATTTCAGGTAATCATGGGAAGTGGGAGAAACGAACGCTGGATATTTTGGACGCCCCTTCCTGGTCTGATTTCATGCTGGGTAAGAACCTGGATTTTTATTATCGTCGTTTCGGCAACAAAACAGTTGTATTCGTTTTCTTACATACAGAGAGCTTCGATAAAGAAATTAATCTGCTGCTAGATTCGTTCAAATGGTCGACCGAAACTTGAGCTTAATAGGCAGTGGTCCAATCGTAGGTTCTCGTCCTCATCTGTAAAAACAAGTAGGCGTTGGAGGCGGCGATCGGAATCGAACCGATGAATAAAGGTTTTGCAGACCTCTGCCTTACCACTTGGCTACGCCGCCGCTAGGTAGGTCAAACAACAAAAGGCGGAGAGATGAAGTAAGTTTACTCGAAAGCGCGAAGGCTTTCACCCTCCATCCCGCCGCCTCTGTCTTCAATTCTGGAGCGGGAGACGAGACTTGAACTCGCGACCCTCGCCTTGGCAAGGCGATGCTCTACCACTGAGCTACTCCCGCTTTGAGCACGGTCGATTCTAATGATTCGCCCTCGCTTGTCAAGCGACCCCCTGAACACACATTTCCACGGATTCGTTGACAACGGATTTCAAGAGTAATAACTTCCCTCACACATCCGGGAGGAACCCCAATGAAAACCCAAAGATTCTGCGTCGCAATCTCGACCTTTGTCCTGCTGTGCCTGACCACCGCCGCCGTCGCCCAGCAAGGCTACAAAAAGCCGCCAAAAGAGATCCTCGACATCCTGAACGCGCCCGTCACGCCGACCGCCTCCATCAGCCCGACGCGCGACAACATGCTGCTAACCACCGGCCTGCGCAACCCACCGCTCGCGGACCTCGCGCAACCAGTGCTGCGCATCGCCGGCCGTCGCATCAACCCGGCGTCAAACTCGCCGTTCCGCTTCCCATACTCCGTCGGCCTATCACTCAAACGCATCACCGACGGCTCGGAAATAAAGATCGAAACACCGCCGGGCGCGAAGATCAGCAACATCGAGTGGAGCGAAGACGGCAAGCACTTCGCTTTCCTGAACACGACGGCGAACCGAGTCGAACTCTGGGTCGGCGACACGGCCACCGGAAAAATCCACAACCTGAAAACGATCACAGTCAATTCAGCCGTCGGCGATCCGCTCGCCTGGATGCCTGACAATCGCACGCTCCTGGTCCAACTCGTCCCGGCAAACCGCGGCGCCGCGCCCGTGGCACCTGCTGTCCCAACGGAGCCCAACACGCAGGAAAGCTCCGGGCGTCCTGGACCAATCAGGACATATGAAGATTTACTCAAAAGCCCACACGACGAGAACCTCTACGAGTACTACGGGACCTCGCAGTTGGCCCTCATCGACGCGACCAGCGGCCACGCCACTCCCCTCGGACAACCCGCGATCTTCCTTGGCGTCGACGCAGCACCCGACGGGCAACACGTTCTCGTCACGCGCCTGCATCGGCCGTTCTCGTACCTGTTCCCCGACTCAGCGTTTCCGCGCGACGTTGAAGTGTGGGACACGAAAGGCAAACTCGTTTATAAAGTCGCGAGTCTGCCACTCGCGGATCAAGTGCCGATCAACGGCGTGACCACCGGCCCGCGTTCAATTCGCTGGATTCCGGGTCAACCGGCGACGCTCGTCTGGGCCGAGGCACTCGACGGCGGCGATCCACGTAAGAAGGTGGCCCATCGCGACAGCGTCCTGATGCTGAAAGCGCCGTTCACGACGCAACCAGTCGAGCTGTTCAAAACTGAGCAGCGTTTCATCGCCGGCGGCTTCGGCGACAAAGGCGGACTGTTTTATTTCACCGATTTCGATCGCGATCGACGCTGGCAGCGAACGTTCATCTTCTACACCGATAAACCTGACGTGCCGCCAAAGCTTCTGTGGGGCAGGAACCAGCAGGACCGCTACAACGATCCCGGCATACCAGTGACACGCGTCGTCTCGGGCCAACGCGCAATTCTGCAAAACGGCGACTACATCTATCTAACCGGCACAGGCTCGTCTCCCGAAGGCGATCGTCCATTCCTCGATCGACTCAACCTGCAAACACTCAAGACGGAACGAATCTTCCGCAGCGACGCCGATAAGTACGAAACGTTCGTCGCTCTACTTGACGACGAGGCGAAGCAGTTCATCACGCGACGCGAATCGCCAACTGAGCCGCCGAATTATTTCGTTCGAAGCTCAGCCGCGACCACGGCAAAGGCGCTGACGAACTTTCCGGATCCGATGCCCCAGTTGCGCGGCATCACGAAGCAGTTGATCACTTACAAGCGCGCTGACGGCGTGCAGTGCTCGTTCACGCTCTACCTGCCGCCGGGTTACAAACAAGGAACACGGCTGCCCACGGTCGTCTGGGCCTATCCGGTCGAGTTCAACGACGCCGACACTGCCGCACAGGTGACCGGTTCAACGCAGCGCACAACTTCCATCAGCGGACCGTCGCACCTGTTCTTCCTGCTCGAAGGTTACGCCGTGCTCGACAACGCCACGATGCCCATCGTCGGCAGTCCGGAAACGGTCAACAATACTTACGTCGAACAGATCACGATGAGCGCGAAAGCGGCGATCGACAAAGCGACTGAGCTTGGCGTGACGGATCCCGATCGCGTCGGAGTTGGCGGTCACAGCTACGGCGCGTTCATGACGGCGAACCTGTTGGCCCACACGGATCTGTTCCGCGCGGGCATCGCTCGCAGCGGCGCTTACAACCGCACGTTGACGCCGTTCGGTTTTCAAAACGAGCGACGCACGCTGTGGGAAGCGCCCGACTTGTACTTGAAAGTCTCGCCTTTCATGTATGCGACGAAAATCAATGAGCCGCTGTTGATGATCCACGGCGAGGCCGACGACAACAGCGGCACGTTCCCGATTCAATCGGAACGCATGTATCAGGCGTTGAAAGGGCAGGGCGCGACGGTACGGCTGGTGATGTTGCCGCACGAGGCGCACGGTTACGCCGGCCGCGAGAGCATCGAACACGTGCTGTACGAAATGATCAGTTGGTTTGATAAATACGTGAAGAACGCGGCGCCGCGAAACAAAGACACGACGACGTCGTCGGCTCAGAAGGTCCAGTAGTTGCGGATCAATTCGAGCTGCGGAGTCGAATCCGGCGGCAACACGACGGTCACGACGTCGTAGCGATACGGTTGATCCTGCAACTCGATCAGACGGCGGTAGGCCCGCGCCGCGCGCGCGACTTGCCGCCGTTTGCGCAAGTCGACGTTCACCTGCGGAGGCGCGAACCAATCGGACGCACGTGTCTTCACTTCGATGAAGCAGAGCGTCTCACCTTCGTAAGCGACAATGTCGATCTCGCCGTTAACGACAACGCCGCGCAGGTTGCGTCCGACAGGCAACGTGAAGTTTGCCGCGACCAGGCGGTAACCGAGTTGTTCGAGATAAGCGGCGGCGTAAGCTTCGCCGAGTTGGCCGAGTGTTAGTGCCGGTGAGGATGGCATTTTGAATTTTGTTTAGGCGTCGCGATCGTAAGCGACTTTGAGCCAGTGTTTGACCTCGTCGTCAATGTCGTCAAGCGAAGTGATCGGAATGCGGTGAGTGATGCGATCCTTCTTCGCGAAGCCGCCCGTATCGATCAAGCGGCCTTTCGGTTTCATATCACCTAAAGCGAATCCCATATCGATGCGCGTTTGAGTGGTCGGCTTGATCTGCGCGAACACGTGGTTGCGATAAAGCGGCACGATCGTTTGACACGGACACGCCTTCGCGTCTTTCCCTGTCTTCAGTCCGAGCTTCAAGAGCGCGTCATAGATCGGACGCAACGCAGCTTTGCCGCCTGAAAACATGTTGTCGACGTCGGTTTCCGCTTTTTTCAGATAAAGGTCAGGATCGCCTAGCTCTTCTGCCTTGCCGACGGATCGTTCGGCGAGCGACATGGCGACGTTCGTGCCCAGACCGTACTTGTCTCTAAGCCAATCACGCCGGGCTTTTTCCTCCGCCGGACCTTCTTTCTTGATGTGCTTGATCCATTCCTCGAGCGAGCGGCCGGTCTTCAGTTTGAGCTCGCCGATCCATTTCTGGGTCATGACCACGCCGGGATGGACGGAGTAGATAGATTTATTTTTTGACTGAGTAGCGGTGCGCGCCATGATTAGCTCCTTAATCGGATGGAGTGAAGTCCGCGCGGGGAAGAAACTTCGGTTGGCGGCGCGCCTTCGTGGCTTGTTCAAACGCGTACGCGATCTTGATCAGCGTCGGTTCGCTGTAGGCGCCGCCGAAGAACGAGATGCCCACCGGTAGACCATGAACGTAACCCGCCGGAACCGTGACGTGTGGATAGCCAGCGACGGCGGACGCCGATGAATAACCGCCAGTGAAGTGATCGCCGTTTATCCAATCAGTGGGCCAGGCTGGACCGCCCGTCGGCGCGATCATGGCGTCGAGGCGGTGCTTCTTCATGATGAAGTCGATGCCTTCTGTTCGCGTTAGCCGATGGTTCTTGGCGAGGGCCTGAAGATACTTACGATCCGTCAGCGGTCCCTTGGCCTGAGCTTTTTCGAAGATGTCCTGGCCGAAGTACGGCATCTCGCGGTTCTTCTGGCTTTCATTGAAGGCGATTAGATCTTTGAGTGCATGCATGTTCGTCGACGTTCCGAGTCCGGCGAGGTATGCATTCAGATCTGCTTTGAACTCGAATAGCAAAACTTCAAACTCGGAATCGTCGAACTTGCCGCTCGTGGGAATGTCAGCCGGATCTACGAGCACTGCACCAAGCGTTTTGATCTCCGACAGGAGGTCCTTCATCAGGCGGTCGACGCCTTCGTTGAACCCGAAATGCTTACGCGCTACGCCGAGCCGCATCCCTTTCAAACCATCTTTGTTGTCGAGAAAACGTGTGTAGTCGGTGTACGACTTGCCGCGGCTTTCGCTAGTCGCTTTGTCGCGCGCGTCTTCGCCGGTCAAGAGACCGAGAATGATCGCGGCGTCAGTGACGGTTCGCGCCATCGGACCAGCCGTATCCTGGCTGTGGGAGATTGGAATGATTCCGGCGCGACTGACGAGGCCGACAGTTGGCTTGATACCGACGAGCGAGTTTGCGGATGAAGGACAGACGATCGATCCGTCAGTCTCGGTGCCGATGGCCGCGGCGCAAAGGTTCGCCGAGGCCGCGGCTCCAGAGCCGGAGCTCGAGCCGCACGGATTTCGATCCAGCGCGTACGGGTTTTTGGTTTGACCCCCGCGCCCACTCCAGCCACTCGACGATTTACTCGAACGAAAGTTGGCCCATTCGCTCAGGTTCGTTTTGCCGAGGATGACTGCGCCGGCCTCGCGAAGTTTTTTCGCAACAAACGCGTCCTGAGACGGCTTCGCGCCGATCAATGCAAGCGAGCCCGCCGTGGTCATCATCTTGTCGTACGTGTCGATGTTGTCCTTGATCAGGATCGGAATACCGTGCAACGGACCGCGTGGACCGCGTTCCTTCCGTTCGCGATCGAGGGCGGCGGCGATCGGTTCGCAATCGGGATTGAGCTCGATGACGGAGTTGAGCTTTGGGCCCTCCTTATCGATCTCGTTGACGCGGTCGATGTACTTCCCGACGAGGGAGCGCGAAGTGTACTTTCCGGATTGCAGTCCCTGTTGGAGTTCGCGAATCGTGAGCTCTTCAAGCTCGAACGCTGGCGGCGGCGTAAAAGACGAGGCCGGTTTGGCGATTGCGACCGCCAGCGCCGCGGCAGTGGTCTGGAGAAAGTTTCTACGTTTCATTCAGGACGAGAGATGAGACGCGAATCTTAGTACGGCTTAACTTTGAATGAGTTGAAGAACCGGTTGACGGCGGCCGGATCGTCGTTGTCCTTCGGCACGCCGATAACGATCTGATAAGGACGGCGGCCGACCATGTAAACGCGCGACCTGAAAATTCGGTCGCTGGTTTCAGCGGTGAACTCGAGCGCCTGATAACCATCGAGAGTCAGGCTGCGGCTGCTGGTCAGCGTTGCCTTGATGCCGTTGACGAAGTTATCGCGATTGGCGTCCATCTCGCTTTGTCTGTTGAAGTTGAAGCTCGGATCGTAGTCGACCCAGCCGATCAGGTAAACGTTTTGAGTGTCCTTCACGACGAACAAGTGAGTAGTGTACGGGCCATGGTCGCTCGGCGTGGTTTCGGTTTTCTCTTCCGGCGCCGCCGGCATTAGAACTGAGAACCGGCCGTCGTCGTGCGTGAACCTGACCCAGCCGCCGTTCTCGGCTGGAGTGCTGGGGCGCGCGGGAGTGGACGGCGTTGAGCTGGGAGGCCTGCTATGTTCCTGGGCAGCGAGGTTGACGCTTAGTCCCAGGGTGATGAACAAGATTGCGAAAAACTGTCGCATACTGAATCCCCTTCAAAGCGTGGTCAAAGACTCAAGGCTTATATCATGGAATGACCGGAGATGACACGACTTTGAACGCCTTGTAAGCTATCGAACGTCAATGGAATCAAGGAGCAGACAGGTTGCCATCATTGGCCGTCCAAACGTCGGCAAATCGACGTTATTCAACCGCCTCGTCGGCGAGCGCCGCGCGATCGTGGGCGACGAACCGGGAATCACGCGCGATCGGATTTACGGCCAGGTTGAATGGGCGGGAAAGAAGTTTGCGCTGATTGACACCGGCGGCATCGTGCCTGACGACGACGCGGTGATTCCGGCAAACATACTGAAGCAGGCGGGAATGGCAATCGACGAGTCGGAGTTGCTGATCTGGGTAGTTGACGCACGCGCCGGCATCACGCAGCTCGACGAAGAACTCGCGGCGCTGCTGCGCGGCACCGGTAAACGCGTGCTGATCGCGGCGAACAAGACTGACTCTGCGAAACTGGAAAGCGAGAGCACGGAGTTTTATCGTTTCGGTTTTGACGACGTGTTTCCGATCTCAGCGGAGCAGGGAATCGGCGTCGGCGAGTTACTCGACCGCGTTGTCGATTCACTGGAACACGAAGCGGTCGAAGAGGAAACAGAAGGCGCCCGCGAACTGCGGCTCGCGATAGTCGGACGGCCGAACGTCGGAAAATCGTCGTTGTTGAATCGAATACTCGGCGAGGATCGCGTGATCGTCTCGCCGGTTGCCGGCACGACGCGCGACGCCATCGATACGCTGTTGCAAACGCCGGAACGAAACTTTCGCCTTATCGACACGGCCGGAATACGCCGCAAAGGCAAGACTGACGAGATGGCGGAGAAGCTGTCGGTCATCATGGCGCGCAAGAGTCTGGAGCGCGCCGACGTCGCGATCGTGATGGTCGATGCCGAAGAAGGCGTCACGGCGCTCGACGCCAACATCGCGGGATACGCGCTGGACGCCGGTTGTTCGATCATCATCGCCGTCAACAAGTGGGACGCAGTCAAAGACAAAGAGACAAACACCGCTATCGAGTTCGAACGCAGCTTGCGCGACCGCATGAAGTTTCTCGACTGGGCGCCAGTGATTACGATCTCCGCGCTGACGGGACAACGAGTCGATCGCATCCTGCCGCTGGTCTTGAAAGCTGACGAGGCGCGCAACCGGCGAATTCCGACGTCGCAATTGAACGATTTCTTCGAAAAAGCGGTGGCGCAGCCGCGTGGCGGCGCAGCGCCGTCGCCGGGCAAGAGCGGGTACTCGCGTTTGAAAGTCCAGTATTTGACGCAGGTCGGAATCAGGCCGCCGACTTTCGTGCTCTTCACGTCGGGCGGAAAGCCGGGCCTTCATTTTTCCTACGAACGTTACCTGCTGAATCGACTGCGCGAAGAGTTTGATTTCTTCGCGACTCCTTTAAGAATCGTTGAAAAGCACAAACAAAAGCCAAAGCGCTAATCCCGCGCTGCGTTTTGAGGTCGATGCCCAGGACGGCAACGCACGCGCGGGCGTGTTGACGACTCGTCGCGGCGCGATCGAAACGCCGGTGTTCATGCCCATCGGCACGGCCGGCACTGTCAAAGGAATCCGTTTCGAAGAGCTCGAATCGCCGGACCTCGACGCCGGGATCATCCTCGGCAACACCTATCATCTGTGGCTGCGACCGGGAACAGACGTGATCAAAGCTGCCGGTGGACTGCACCGGTTCATCGGTTGGGACCGAGCGCTTTTGACCGACTCCGGCGGTTTTCAGGTCTGGAGCCTCGGCGCGTTGCGCAAGATCAGCGAGGAAGGAACGGAGTTTCGCTCGCACGTCGATGGATCGCTGCGGTTTTTGTCACCCGAAGTGTCGATGGAAGTTCAGGCGGCGCTCGGTTCAGACATCGTGATGGTGTTTGACGAGTGCGCGCCCGGCGACGCCAGTCACGACGAGACCGAACGCAGCATGGAATTAACTGCGCGTTGGGCGCGGCGGTCGCGGACGGCGTTCGATCAACTGCAAGAGACCGGCGCGGACACGGGCCGCGTCGAAACGGAAGGTTTGAGCGGCGAGCAGGCGCTGTTCGGTATCGTTCAGGGCGCGGGCCACCTCGATTTACGGCGACGAAGCCTTGAACAGACCGTCGAGATCGGTTTCGACGGTTACGCCATCGGCGGACTGAGCGTCGGCGAAGATAAGCAGGTGATGTTCGACGTCATCGACGATATCGCGCCACGAATGCCCGCCGGTCGTCCGCGATACCTGATGGGCGTCGGCACGCCTGAAGATCTGGTGGAGGCGGTCGCTCGCGGAGTCGACATGTTCGACTGTGTCCTGCCGACTCGCAACGGCCGCACCGGCCAGGCGTTTACCTCGCGCGGCAAGTTGAACATCAAGAATGCCCAGTGGACGAAAGACACGCGGCCACTCGACGAGTCTTGTCGCTGCTCAGTTTGCCGCCGTCATTCACGCGCCTACCTGCGACACCTTTATCTGAGCGGAGAAATGCTGGCCAGTATCCTGTTGACCCATCACAATCTGGCCTTCTTCCTTGACACCATGCGAGGCGTAAGGCAATCTATCCGGTCTGGCGATTTCCCTAAATTTCGTCGAGAGTTTACCGAGGGGCTAAGCGCGAATGGTGAATCATGATTCGCGACCTTGCCGCTCGTTTGTTGCTGACCAACTAAAAATAAATGCACACTTTCCTGATCCTGTTTCAGAGCGGTCTAGGCGGATTAGCACAGATGCTGCCTATCGTTCTAATCATCGCCGTTTTCTACGTGCTACTAATAAGGCCTCAACAGAAGCGGCAGCGGCAACTCCAGGAGACCATAGCCAGTCTCAAGATTGGCGACAAAGTGGTTACCACCGGCGGCGTCATCGGCGTGATCACGACCGTGCGCGACACGAGTTTTCTGATTCGCAGCGACAAGTCGATTCTCGAGATCGCCCGTTCCTCCGTAGCGGGCGTCGACGAGGACGCGAAGTAAGCCGGTTAAGACACGAGTTTTAAAATGAAGAAAAAGAACCTCCTTTACCGCACCATCATCATTCTCGCAGTGACACTGGTGGGCTTGTACCTCGTTATCGGTCCTCGCCGCCGGCCGACGCTCAAGGACTTCACCTGGTCAGGCATCAAGTCGACGTTGCGGTCAAACATCCATCTCGGTCTCGACTTACAAGGCGGATCGCATCTGGTCATGCGAGTTAAGACTGAGGATTATCTGAAGCGTTTGACGGATGATGGCTTTAACGCTGCGCAACAGGCCGCGAAAGACGCAGGATTCGACATAAAAGACGGCAGGGCCGAAAACAGCGGCGGCAACCATCGCGTCGTGCTGGAACCGGCGGATCCTTCGAAAGCCAGCCAGATCAAGGAAGCGATCGAGAAGAAGATCGAGCTTGGCGACACGTCAACCTGGTCGTACTCCGCATCCGGTGGGCAAATGATCTGGACGATGACGACGACGGCGCAACGTGTTCTCGCCGACAACGCCACCACACAGGCGCTGAACATCATCGACAGCCGTATTAATGCACTCGGTATTGCCGAGCCGACGCTGCAAACACACGGCGCGCAGAGTGCACACCAGATACTGCTGCAAATGCCCGGCGTGCAGGATCCGGAGCGCGTGAAAGCCATTCTCCAGGGCGAATCGCGTCTGGAACTGGTTCACGTGGTCGGTCCGCCAAACCCCGCGCCGCAAACGACCTACATGACCGAAGCAGACGCGCTCGCTTCGCTTAACGGCACCGTTCCTCCGAACCGCAGAATCCTGCCTTATCAGGAGCGCAACGACTCGCGAACTGACGCCAACGCTAATGAGCAGAAGCCCAAACAGTGGGTTGTCGTAGAAACCCCCGCCGTGGTTGACGGGAGCGAGTTGAGAACTGCTAACGCCGTTCAGTCGCAAGGCGCCAAGGATTTCGAGATCAACTTCTCGCTCAAGAAGGCGGGCGCTGAAAAGTTCGGCAACTGGACGAGCGCGCACGTCAACGATTACATGGGAGTCGTATTGAATGGCGAGGTGAAATCCATCGCCTTTATTAAGTCTCCCATTTACGATTCCGGACAGATCACTGGCCGGTTTACACAGCAGGCCGCGGAAGATCTTGCTCTGACGCTGCGCTCCGGCGCGTTGCCGGCGCCCATCGAGTACATCGAAGAGCGCACCGTCGGCCCGAGCCTCGGCCAGGACTCGATTAACGCTGGTGTTACTGCTTCGGTGGTCGGCCTCGCGATGGTCGTCGTGTTCATGCTCATCTACTATCGCGGCTCCGGCGTCAATGCCGTCGTCGCGTTGATACTGAACATGATCCTGATGCTCGCCGGCCTGATCATGTTCGGCGCCACGCTGACGCTGCCGGGCATTGCCGGCATCATTCTGACCATCGGCATGGCCGTCGACTCCAACGTGCTGATATTCGAGCGCATCCGTGAAGAATTACTGTCAGGTAAAACGGTTCCGTCAGCCGTAGACCAGGGATTTGGACGCGCATTCATCACCATTATCGACACTCACGTCACCACCATTATCTCGTCGCTGTTTCTGTTCGTGTTTGGTACCGGACCGATTCGCGGGTTCGCGGTCACGCTCGTCATCGGGTTGCTGGTCAACCTGTTCTCGGCCGTTTATGTGTCAAGGACCATCTTCATCTGGGAGCTGAGCCGCAAGAAGAAAGTGGAGACGCTGAGTATCTAGGATTCATCATGTTTCAAATCCTGCACAATATAAATGTTGATTGGCTGGGTAACCGGCGTTGGTTCATAGGTGTTTCGGTCGTGCTGATGTTGGCGGGACTCGGGTCCGCAATCATTCGTCAGGCCACTGGCGGCCAGGCGTTCAATCTCGGCGTCGACTTCAAAGGCGGCACGGTCGTCACCGCCAGGTTCAAGCAAAAACAGTCAGACGAGGCAATTAGATCGGCGCTTGTCGCCAAAGGCATTCGCGATGCTGTCGTCCAACCAGTTACCGACCGGCCGGATACCGTCCTTATTAAGGTCCCACTCGAGGAAGGGAAGGACGGCCGAGCCCAAGTGCGCGAGGTACTCAATACATTCGGCGCGGAAGCAGACGCAAAAACCGAACTCGAAGCTGATCCAAATGCGGCTTACAAGATTATCGGCACTGACGCCGTCGGCGCGATTGCCGGCGCCCAGCTTCGAAATAAAGCGATCGCGGTGACACTCGCCGCGCTCGTCGGCATCCTCATCTACATCGCGTTCCGTTTTGAATGGACCTACGGCGCGGCCGCCGTCATCGCGGTGTTTCACGACGTGCTTGTGACGCTGGGCTTTTTCTCGATCTTCCAGATTGAGATCAGTTTGAACGTTATCGCCGCGCTTCTGACGCTGGTCGGGTTCTCCGTGAACGACACGATCGTGGTCTTCGACCGCATCCGCGAGAACCGCAAGCTGCATCGCCGTGATTCGCTGTACAAAGTCACGAACGACGCCATCAACCAAACGCTTTCTCGAACGGTCATCACCAGCGGTCTGGTGTTTTTGTCGGTGCTGGCGCTGGTCGTTTTTGGCGGCGACGTCCTGCGCGGGTTCTCGGTTGCGCTGTTCATCGGCGTGATTTTCGGCACCTATTCGTCAATCGCAATCGCCAGCCCGATCATGGTTTGGTGGGAACAGCGGCTCGAAGCAGCGAATCGACAAGCGACACTGAGTTTCAGCCAGCCCGTGAAGGGTGGTGTGCGGAGTCCGGCCATTTCGCCTCGTGCGAACAAACGATCTACCAGCGCCGGTGCGTGAGACTGGGGTGGTCGCAAACAAAGACAAACACAGATCGAGCTTGGGCCGTGGGTTTGCGCTTGACTTTGAAACGGCATGAGGAATAGACTGCGACCGTTGCTGGCCAATTAAATAGTCTCAAGTGTCGACCCCGCGTTGTGTGAAATCAGAAGGTTGGGTGCGGCGGCGGTGTGTTGAGCGGGCCGGCGAGTTTTCTCGCACAGCGGCTTTCCAAATTCTATTCGGTGTGCTCAATATCGCAGGAGCTGCTGTTTCCCCTTCATCAGTGACGGAACTCAAGCGGCTTTAAATCGACATTTGCGAAGTTCACTAGTTCGTAACCCCTGATCCATTTGGCGCCGGAATCGGAGGATAAATATCAATGTTCGATAATCTTGTTGAGTCCAGTTCGCACAAAGACGACATCTCGCGAAAGGGCTCATTCATTGCCGGAACAACGATCGTTTACGGAGTGCTACTCCTGACCTTCTTCGTCGCGGGCATTTACTGGTATGACGCTAAGCTCGGAGAAATGGAACTCGAGCTGACCACGCTCGTCGCGCCGGTGCCCGTGCCACAGCAACAGAAAGAACCGGAACAGAAACAGGAAGCGAAACCGGTCAAGGTCGAGCAGAACGTCGACGTTCGTAAAGAGCTGATCGCCGACGTTACGCGCACGGAGTTGGTCCCGAAAGAAGTTTCGGCCAAAGCCAGCGACGTTCCGCCGGTGCGACGTGGCGTGACCACCGTCGTTGGAAACTCAGACTCGAATGCTGCCGTTGCGATGCCGTCCGGCCCTGGCGCCGGCACCGTCGTTACGGCGCCGACGAAGGTCGCAATCGCCGACGAACCGCCGCCACCGGAGCCAAAGCCAACCCCACGCGCTCCAATTTCGGGAGGCGTTCTTAACGGCAAAGCCATCAGCTTGCCCAAGCCCGGATATCCAGCAATCGCCAAAGCGGCCCACGCTTCAGGCACCGTGGTGGTACAGGTGCTCATTGACGAAAACGGCAACGTCGTTTCCGCGAATGCAGTATCGGGGCATCCTTTGTTGATCCAGGCAGCGGTGAGCGCCGCGCGTTCAGCAAAATTCTCCCCAACGAAGCTATCGGGGCAGCCAGTTAAAGTTACCGGAGTGATCCAGTAC